>JAXDAY010000038.1:0-3955 GCA_034679345.1 Candidatus Eiseniibacteriota bacterium | reverse complement strand
CGGTGAAGGCCGAGCACGCGGTCGAGATGATGCGCATGATCCCGAACTCACAGCTCGCGATCTTCCCGGGCCAGGATCATTTCGTCCTGTACACGAAGCCGGATCTGGTGGTGGGGACGTTCATGGCCTTCTTCGATGAAGGCGGTGGCCGCTAGCGAGCTTCGACCGGAAGCTGCTCTCATCGACACCGAGGTGCTCAGAAGCCTGCGGGCGAGTCCTACTCGCCCCGGCTGGGGCGCTCTCCTCCTGCGCCGATCGAGGAGCGGCGGACGACGGAAATCCTCGGGCGGTTCAATCCGCACCTGCCCCCGGCTACGGGTCTGACACACAGACTGGTACATCACCCCGCCTCCCTCGTCGCGGGCTACTCGTACCTCGGCGACCACGACGAGCGCTTCTTCGCCGACGGTGACAGCATCGTCTTCATCGGCACGCCGCCCGGCACATGCCGCACGGATCTTCTCGGCGTGAACGTCCTCGGGCACGCGGACGGCGTGGTGGTGGGCATGAGCGTCAACGCGGAGAGCCAACTCGTCCCCTTCGTGTACCGGAACGGGGAGATGGTCCAGCTCTCCGATTCGTGCGCGTCCGCAGCCTGATGTCTGCATTCAGATCGCAACGGGCCCAGGCGATCGAGAACCTCGCCCTTCGCCGCCAGCTCTCGGTTCTGCAACGGACTGTCAAGAGGCCGCTCCTGGGAAGGACGGATCGTCTCCTGTGGGTCCTGTTCTCGCGGTTCTGGTCGGGCTGGCGGGAGTCACTATTGAGTGCGCGGTATCTTGTCGTCGGGGACGGAGGTCCTTTTGGCCAGCTCGTGCCAACCGGATGGGATTCATGGAAGGGACAGCCGTCGAGGGAGACCGGAGGGAGCGCCCCCGCAGTGGACCGCTCCCTCGGCCTGCAGGCACTTACGGAACGCGATTGAGCGTGCAGACGAAACGGCGGACGACGTCGCCGATCTCGATGTCCCCCGCCTGTGCGGCGGCGAGAACCTGCTCCGCGTTGGTGAACTGGGTGGGTTCGATGTTCACGAACGTAACCATGCGGACTTCCCAGCGGCCACCATTGTACTCAGGGTCTCCGGGCGCAGCATCGGAGACGCTTGCCAGGTCGCCGCCGAGCACGTAGATCGTGTCGAACGGCCCGTGGTCCGGCAGATCGGTCGGGGTCGCCACCGTCCGATAGATCTGGTCGTGCGCATAGATCATCCCGTGCGGAGGTCCCTCCCCGGCAAAAGACGGCGCGGCGATGGCGAGAAGTCCGAGGGCGAAAGCCAGGGCGGTGGCCAGTGGCCGCGTTCGAGTGGATTTCATTTCGAGATCTCCTTCCAAGCGCCGCGCCGCGAACGGCCGACGCTGTCAAGCCTGCTCGCTCTCTTGAAAACGCGGAAGTCTTCGACTTCCTCGTACGGCCGTGATAGCCTCCGGAGTCCGTTCACAAACGGTCACGCGTCCAAGGGAGCATGCCCGAGGTAACGGTTCCTACCGGCGGACTCCACTCTATGCAGCGCCGCCGAGGAGTGTGACAATCGGACGCGCGTGAAGCCGGCACGAGACGGTGGTCACATGGCCGCGTCGGAACTCATATGGATGAATGAGCACGGACAATCAGGCGACCGCTCGGCGCCGTCGCCCTCCTCTCCGGCGCCGGGGAGGACACGACAGCGGCCGTCCGGAGCACTCTCTTCCGAGTTGCTGGAGCGAGTGCGCCGTCGGGACCAGGCGGCGCTGGCGGGGCTGTTCGATGTCCATTTCGACCGGATCTACAACCTCGCCTACCGCCTGCTCGGGGATCGTTGCGCGGCGGAAGACGCGTCGCAGGACGTGTTCCTGAACGTGTACCGCGCGGCCCATCAGCTCGATCCTTCGAGGGACCCGGGCCCCTGGCTGACAGCCATCACCTATAATGTGTGCCGGGAGGTCTGGCGGTCGCGTGCCCATAAGTTGACGCGCATGACGCGCTCGCTGGATCAGGAACCTTTGCTTCGGGATTCGCTGGCCAGCTCCGACGGCGGTCCGGAGGCGGATCGGAATCGCCACGAACGGGAGCGGGTGCTGGCAAGCGCACTGCTGGAACTTCCAGCGGACCAGCGCGCCATCGTGATTCTGCACGACTACAGGGACATGAGTCACGAGGAGATCGCGCAAGTCGTGGGCTGCAGTCACGCGGCAGTCCGCAAACGATATTCCAGAGCGCTCGCGCTGCTGCGGAAGATGCTGGAAGGGCGTTGGCCATGAGGAATCGGCGGGAATCAGGAAGCCGGCCGAGCGAGGCCGACATCCGCTCCGCGATTCGCGCGCTGCCTGAGGAGCGATCCGACCCGGCGTTCCGCGAACGGCTGAGGCGCGACTTCGCCGCGGGCGACCTCGCAGGATCTCCGGGCGCTGCGACAGCCTCGCCCGGAGTCCCCCCGCGCTCGAACGTCGGGTTGCCGCGCCCTCTCGTCTCCTGGCTGCCGCGCCGGCTCCTCCTGCCTGCCGCCGCCGCCGCGGCAGTCGTTCTGGTGTTCGGTTTGAACCGTGGGCCGGCCTGGTCGCCGCTCGCTCTGTCAGACGGAGGGACGATTCAGATCGATGGCCGGTCATTCTCTTCAGCCGATGCCAGGGATTTGGCGCGCAATCTGCGCGGTGGTTCCGTCATCGAGGTATCGGATGAGGCGACTCTGGTCTTGCGCGCACCCGGCGTGATGCTGCTCGAGCTGGCCCCCGGCACGCGCGCGACCTTGCCCCCGACGCCGGGGCGTTGGTTCCGCCGAAACCTGGAATGTCGCGTCGAGCGGGGCGATTTACGGATCTTGACCGGGCCGCTCTTCCCTGGCGTCCGCCTGCGGGCGTCGACAGCGGAGGGCGTGGTCGAGCTGACCGGCACGCTGGTCTCGATCTACCGCGATGAAACGATCACCTGCGTATGCGTGGCGGAAGGGACGGCCATGGTCGGGGTCAGCGTGCAGGACATGGAGCCGGTGTCGGCCGGCCACCTGAAGGCGATGCCGGCGGACGGCTCGGCGCCGATCCACGCCGAGATCGCCCCCCCGCACGCGGAGCCGCTCAGGGAGTTCGCACGGGTCTATCGTCACGCTCTGGAAGATGGCTCCGGCCGCGCAGGGCGGAGGTGATCCGAGCCACGGCGCGTCGGTCTTATCGGACGGCCGCCTGGCGCGCGAATCGCCCCGTCACGACCTTCGCCCGCCACCTCGTCCACTCACAGTCCCAGACGTCGGCGTCGAAGAGCCCTGTCCTGGTCTGCTCCCCGGATCTTGGTCCGGCGGGGCTCTCACGAGTGAGCTAGGACTCGGTCCCAACCCTGGAGGGGGGACCATGAAGCAGCGATTCACGGAGGAGCAGATCGTCACGGCTCCGCGGCAGGCGGAGGCGGGGATCCCGGTGGGCGGGATCTGCCGGAAGATTGGGGTGTCGGAGCCGACGTTCTGTCGCTTGTAGCGTCCAATAACCTGTAGCGACCACCTATTCTGTCCGCCTCTCGTCGAAAGAAACGGGACTGGTCCCGCGCCCTCACCCGCTTTGCCATCGTCTTTGAAGGCCGAGTGCCGCGGTGACCACCGGCCGTTTTACACATAAGAGTGGGCAGTCCCGCGTACGGGCGTCTCGTCCAGACGTACGATGCGGCCACCTTCGAGCAGTTCCAGGCTCTGCCGGATGACTTCGCCCCGCCCATCCTCAAGGAGCCCTATGGCCGGGTGGCGCCCGACAAGTCGCGATGGCCCATGCTGGTCGCGAAGATCAAGAGCCTGGGCATGGACTTTCCGGGCTACTCCGAGGCGGACGTGAGGTCGATCAAGGCGCCGACTCTCATCATGCAGGGCGACCGTGACGCGGTGAAGGCCGAGCACGCGGTCGAGATGATGCGCATGATCCCGAACTCACAGCTCGCGATCTTCCCGGGCCAGGATCATTTCGTCCTGTACACGAAGCCGGATCTGGTGGTGGGGACGTTC
>JAXDAY010000037.1:0-120982 GCA_034679345.1 Candidatus Eiseniibacteriota bacterium | reverse complement strand
CGGCAACTTCCGGACGCTCGGACGGCGAGGATCAGTCGCTCCCCTTCGAATGGGGACCGCTGCGCGTCCTCGGGAAGCTCGGCGAGGGAGGATTCGGCGAGGTGTTCCGCGCCTTCGACACGGTCTTGCACCGCGAGGTCGCCCTGAAACTCCGGCGATTCACGGGAGAGGTCGACGAAGCGGCCTTCCAGGTCCACCTCGAGGAGGCCCGGCGCCTGGCGAGGGTGCGCCACCCGAACGTCCTGACAGTGCACGGCGTCGAAGTCCACGACGGACGGGTGGGGATGTGGACCGACTTCATCCGCGGCGAGACGCTCGAGGCGATTCTGGCCCGCGAGGGCCCGCTGCCCGCCGGGGAAGTCGCGCGAATCGGGCTCGACCTCTGCGCGGCGCTCGACGCCGTCCACGAGGCACGGCTCATCCACGGCGACATCAAGACCGCGAACGCGATGCGTCAATCCGACGGTCGCACGATCCTCATGGACTTCGGCGCGGGCGTGCGCATCGACCGCGACAGCACTTCTCTCGGCGCAAGCCCCCAGGGAACTCCAATCGTGATGGCGCCCGAGCTGATCGCGGGCGATCCGCCCTCGCGCGCATCCGATCTCTATGCTATTGGATGCGTGCTCTACCGGCTGGCGACCGGACGCCACCCGATCCAGGCATCGAGCTGGGCCGAGCTGGTCGAGAAGCACAGGCGCGGAGAGATTCTCCCCGTCCGCGATTCGCGGCCGGATCTTCCCTCGGCGATCGCGCGAGCGATCGATCGCTGCCTGGCCCGCGACCCAGGGGATCGTCCCGCCGATGCGCGAGAGCTTGCGGCCCACTTCCGCGCGGTCCCCTCGGCGAACGGCGATGACGATCGAACGGAGGAGGTCGAGGCAGGGGAGGCGACCGCCCACAATCTCCCCCATTTCCCGACCCGCTTCGTCGGCCGCCGCGAGGAAGTCATGGAGCTGCGCCGGCTCCTCCTCGATCCGGGCCTGGTCACGCTCACCGGTTCGGGCGGATGCGGCAAGACTCGCCTCGCGCATCGCGCCGCCGAGGAGGCGGCCGGTTCCCTCCGGGACGGCTCATGGTGGGTCGATCTCGCCGCGCTCGAGGACCCCGCGCTCGTCGCGCAAACGGCCGCCCATGACCTTGGCGTCCCGGAGTCGAAACAGAGCCCGGCGCTCCAGCAGCTCGTCGAGTTCGTGCGCGAGCGCAGTCTGCTGATCGTATTCGACAACTGCGAACATCTGATCCATGCCGTGCGGGAACTGAGCGAGACGCTGCTGGCGAGCGCGCCGCGGCTCCGCATCCTCGCGACGAGCCGCGAGCCGCTCGGCATGCCCGGCGAGCGGACCCTGCGTGTGCCCTCCCTCCCGGTGCCCCCTCCCACCGCGCCGGGCCGGCTCGACGGCCTCGAGATCCTCGACTCGGAGGCGGTTCGTCTGTTCGTCGATCGCGCTTGCCGGCAGCGGCCCGGATTCGCCGTCACGGCCGAGGCCGCGCCCGCGATCGCCCGCATCGTCCGACGTCTGGATGGCATCCCGTTGGCGATCGAGCTGGCCGCGGCCCGCACGGGCGCGCTCGCGCTGGAACAGATCGCCGAGCGACTCGAGGAGAGCTTCCGTTTGCTCGCCTCGCGCGACAGCGCCGTCCTGCCGCGACAACAGACGCTCCTCGCCTCGATCGACTGGAGCTATCGTCTCCTCGAACCCGATGAGCAACGCTGCCTCGCGCGCGCCTCGGTCTTCGCAGGTGGCTGGACGCTCGAGGCGGCCGAGATCGTCTGCGGCGACGGAGCCGACGGGATTCGCGGGAACGACACTGATGCCCAGGTGGTCCTCGATCGCCTCGAGAGCCTCCTCCGCCGGTCGCTCATCCAGTTCGATCCGGATGCTGCGCCGCCTCGGTATCGGATGCTCGAGATGGTGCGGGCCTTCGCGCGCGAGCGCCTGCGCGAGGCTGGCGAGGAGGAGATCCGCCGCGACTTGCACCTGGACGACTGCCTGCGGCTTGTCCGCGAGACCTCCGCACGGATCCTCGGAGGTGAAGAGGCGGCGGCAATCGCGCGCCTGGACGCGGAAGCCGACAACGTGCGCGGCGCTCTGGCTTGGACGCTCGAGCGGTCCATCGCCCCGGACCGCGATCCCGATGTGGGGATCGATCTCTGCGTGCAGATGCGTCGCTACTGGTTTCGCCGGGAGCGTTACCGCGAGGGCTACATGCACCTGGCCGCCCAGCTCGCCCGCGCGCGACTCGGGAACCCCGCCCGCGGGCGGGCGCTCGTCGCCGCCTCGAGCCTTCTCTGGCCCACTGGCGATCTGGACGGCGCGCGCCGGCTCGCGGAGGAAGGCCTCGAGTTTCTGCGTCTGTCCGACGATGTCGTGTGGAGGGGATCGGCGCTCAGCGTGCTCGGGTTCCTCGCTGATCTTCGCGGAGAGCCCGAGCGCTCCCGTGACTATCTGACGGAAGCCTTCAATCTGCACGAGGCGAACGGACAGAGACACGCAATGGCGACGCTCGCCTGCAACATCGGCGTCCTCGAAGGACGGCTCGGAAACCACGCGCAGGCGATCCCACACTACGAACGGGCGATGGCGCTGCTTCTCGAGATCGGAGACGAGCCGAATCTCGCCGTCGCGGCCCGCAACCTGGCATACAGCCTCCTGCAGCTCGGGGAGACGGGCCGCGCGCGGCGACTGGCGGAGGAAGGGATCGCAGTCCTTCGTCGGATCGGCCAGCGGCGCCAGCTCGCCGCATCGCTCTCGGCGCTGGCGGAGATCGATCTCATCGAAGGCAATCTCGATGCCGCGCGCATGCGCGCCCTCGAGGCTCTGCACCTCGCGCGCGAAGCGGGTGAGCGGGTGACGCTGCTCGCGGTTCTCACGACACTGGGCGCGGTCGCCCATCGTGCCGAAGAAAACGAGCGCGCCGCGCGGCTTCTCGGCGCGGCGGAGGCTCTCCACGAATCGATGGCGCTTCCGATCGGCGAGGGCGAGCGCGGAATGTGGGACAGCCGGATGCGCGATCTGCGAAAACGGCTCGGCGAGGATCGCTTCCTCGCGCTTTGGACGGCGGGGCGCGCGTTGCCCCTCGAGGATGCGCTGAGGTTGACCGAAGGCGACGACTCGCACGTCGAGGATTCGCCCTAGCGTTCCGGTCCGCCCAAGATTCGGCCATTTCGACTGAATACCGATGCGATGTAGGGTAGACTGGATTCCTATGGAAGGCGGAGACCCTCTGCCGGCGG
Organism: Candidatus Eiseniibacteriota bacterium; assembly: GCA_034679345.1. Taxonomy (GTDB): domain Bacteria; phylum Eisenbacteria; class RBG-16-71-46; order CAIMUX01; family VGJL01; genus JAXDAY01. Next base: position 117,744 of record JAXDAY010000037.1, on the reverse strand, counting down.
CATCGCTCGATACGGTGCCGGAGGCAACCGGGCGCGGCGTGCGGCGCGAGAATCGCCGCAGCGTGGAAAGGAGCGGAAGGTGAGCATCGTCAAGGTGATCGAGGTGATCGCGGAGTCTCCCAAGGGGTGGGATGAGGCAGCCCAGAAGGCAGTGACCGACGCAGCCAAGACGGTCGAGAACATCAAGCACTTCTATGTGGAAAACATGACCGCCGTCGTCGTCAAGAACAAGATCGTGAGCTATCGAATCAACGGGAAGATCTCCTTCGTCGTCGAGAACTGATCGGAGTCCGACTCCGGACGAGAGAGCCCCGGCCCTGAACCACGTCCGGCCATCACGAGCGGATCGTGGGCTTTCGTGCTGTCTTCCGCTCAACCGGGAGCCGGGCGGTCCACCGGCAACCGCCACGCTGGCCCGCTAGGAGTCGTCGGACTCCTCGACGACCGGCTTGATGTCGATCACCGGCGTGCCGTCGATCACCTCGATCGGACCGATCTCCGAGCTCCCCTCCCGGATTGCGAGCACGCGTACGCGATGGAGCCCGAGCGGGTTCGGCCGGTCGGGCGATCGCACCACGCCGATCGGCTCGAACACGCACTCATGCAAGGCCTGCCTCCCCTCGCGCGCCGGATCAGCCGCGAGTTCCCAGGTTACTCCCGGATGGGCCTCGCTTCGACCAAGCGCTGAACCACCCCAGGACCCATCGACAAGCCCGACCGCGCCCGCTAGCCTTCCGGTAACGGCCGCGCCGGCGATTCGGCTCCAACAGAATCGAGGAAGTCATGGACCAGCAGATCATCGCGCTGTACGACGAATACACGCACAAGACGCTCGATCGGCGCCTGTTCCTGGAGAAGCTTGCGAAACTGACCGGGAGCATGGCCGCCGCGCTCGCCGTCCTACCGCTTCTCGAGTCGCGCACGGCCCGCGCCGTTCAGGTTCCTCCGGAGGATCCACGACTCGAGATCGGCCGGATCGCGTATCCGGGCGCGGCTGGCGAGGTGCGCGCCTACCTCGCGCGCTTGAAGGGAGGCGCCCCTCGGCAGCCGGCAGTGATCGTCATCCACGAGAATCGGGGCCTCAACGCGCATATCGAGGACGTCGCGCGACGCGTCGCGCTCGAAGGCTTCCTCGCCATGGCGCCCGATTTGCTCTCTCCATCCGGCGGAACCCCGGCGGACGAGGATTCGGCGCGCGCGCTGATCGGCAAGCTCGACCCCGAGAAGACCGTGCAGGACCTGGTCGAGGCTGTCGCCTATCTCGCAGAGCACGAGCACGGCAACGGCAAGGTCGGCGCCGTCGGCTTCTGCTGGGGCGGAGGAATGGTGGGCGAGCTCGCCGTGTCATCCCCTCAGCTCGACGCCGGCGTGGTCTACTACGGCCGCCAGCCGGACCCGGGTCGCGTCGAGAAGATTCGAGCGCCCCTCCTCCTGCACTACGCCGGACTCGACGACCGGATCAACGCGGGCATCCCCGCATTCGAGGCGGCTCTCAAGAAGGCGGGCAAGAAATACACGCTGCACGTGTACGAAGCCGTGAACCACGCCTTCAACAACGACACATCCCCGGCGCGCTACGACCAGGCGGCAGCCAGCCTCGCGTGGTCGCGGACGATCGCCTTCCTGAAGACTCTCACGGGGTAGAGCGCAGGAGCAGCCAAGACGTTCGAGGCGAAGAAGATCGCGTCTGCGCTCGCCTGGACCCTCGGATTCTCTTCCAATCGTCGCACCGCTCGGATAGAGTGTTCCGTTCTGTTGCGGCAGAACCCTGAGGCCGTTCGAACTCCTCGCGAGAGGGCTCGTCCTCGGCCGCCGACCCATTGACCATCACTTGGAGGAAGTCATATGAAGCGCTATCAGCGCCCAGCGCTGACGGCCCTTGCCGTCCTCGCAATCTGCGTGATCGCAGGCGCGGGCTGCTCCGACGACAAGGGCAAGACGACGACCCCGGGATCGGATCCGCCGGTCCTCGCGTCCATCCGCCCGGACACCGTCGTCGCCGGGACGACCGCCCACGTGCGCGGGGAGAAGTTTGGCGCCACGCGGGGTTCGAGCCAGCTCTATTTCGGGGGGCAGTCCGCCCAGAGCCTGACCTGGTCCGAGACCAAGATCCTTGCCGTTGTTCCCGACGGCGCGACTACAGGCGAGTTGAGTCTCGTCGTCGACGGCGAGACGAGCAACAAGATCCCCTACGAGGCCGGGAATCTGCCGCCTGAGATCGAGCGCATCGAACCAACTGAGAGTGAGACGGGCGGAACCATCCGCTTCGAGGGAAGACTCTTCGGCGTCAGCAAGAAGGACAGCAAAGTCTACTTCGGCGCGGCCGAGGCGACGACGGTCTCCTGGGCCGACACCGTAATCCAGGCCGTCGTGCCGGAGGACGCGCAGACGGGGAACGTCACGGTTGTCGCCCGCGACCTCGAGAGCGACCCGGTTCCCTTCACGCTGCTCGCTCCTGTCGACCCCATCATCGACGCGGTCATCCCAGACAGCGCCTTCGTCGGAGCCGGCGTCGTGATCTCCGGCCGCAACTTCACCACCCTAGGGGCCGGCGGGCAGGTCCGAATCGGCGGGGCTCCGGCAGCCATATCGAGCTGGAGCGATACCGAAATCGAGGCAAGCGTCGGGGATCTCGCCGCCCCCGGGATCGGCGTCGTCACGGTGACGATCAACGACCGGACGAGCAACGGCTTCCCATTCAAGGTGCTTCAGGCGGCCGAGCCGGTCGTGATCACGCGGCTCGAGCCGCCGCGGACGACGGTGGGCGACATCATCACCATCTGGGGCACAGGATTCCGCAGCGAGACACTGGACCCAATTGTCACCTTCCAGGGGGCTCAGGGACGGATCCCGACCACCGTGACCGTCTGGAGCGAGACGAGCATCCGCGTCTGGGTCCCGCAGGGGGCGGTTGACGGCCCCGTGGTCGTGCAGTTCGGCGAGGAGATCAGCGAGGGCTTCTTCTTTTCCGTAGCGCCGCGGCGGATCACGTTCACGAACGACGTTCGCCCGCTCTTCGAGGAGAAGGGGTGCCTTGGCTGCCACAGCGGGAGCTTCCCGTCGGCAAACCTCAATCTGGAGACGAAGGCGCAGCTTCTGACGAGCGACAGCGATCATACGCCGGTCGTGATCGTCCGAAACGCCGCCGAGAGCATTCTGGTCCAGAAGGTCGGCCCCGAGCCTCCCTTCGGGGATCGCATGCCGCTGGGGTGCACCACGAACTGCATGGTCGACGAGGAGATCCTGATCCTCTCCGATTGGGTCGATCAGGGAACGGACAACTAGTCTGCAGGCTGCATCGATGATGGCGGCGGGCCGCCGGGTTCATACCCGGGGCCCGCGCCCATTTCCGTCATGCGTTCGGCTTCTCGACCAGCTCGATCATGCAGTCCGCCTCCAGCGCGAATCGCCCCCTCGCCACCGGGACCATCCTCACCTCGGGGCATTTCTCCGCGAGTCGCTTCCGCAAGAGGATCAACCGGCTCTCCAGGTTGTCCTTGATCGGCGGCAACCCGAGCGTGGGATCGAGGCGGAGCTCGCGGTTGGAGAACTCGGCGCGCGCCTCACGCTGATGGAGACCGAGGATCTTCCAGAGGATCCGGCCAGGCAGATTGCGGATCAAGTATTCGTCATCGACGAAGACGCAGTCGTCCGCCGGATAGTAGACGAAGGTCCGAGTCCGCCTCTGGGACGCCGGACGCGGGCCGGTCATCCCGCGGGATCTCGACTCGGCGCGCGCAGGTCGATGGGATGCCTTCCGCCTGGAGACGAGCTCGTCCGGATCCTCGTCCATCGACTGCATGCGATCCAGCCCCATCGCGATCTGGTTGCCGATGATCTGGAGAAACGCCTCGTCCCATTCGTCGAAGCAGAGCGGATCGCGGCTCTCCACGGCCAGAACCCCGATCAAGCGATCTTCAACGAGTAGGGGCAGAGCAAGCTGCGCCTGCGCATCGGGCAGTCCTGGGAGCGGAATCTCCGGGGAGAGGCGATCCCCGTTCCCGGTCTCCCTCACCCGGCCGCGGATCGCCCGCCCGTATCGCAGCTCGCTTCCGACGCCCGCCACGCGGATCATCTGGCGATGCTGAGCGACGGTCCCGATGATCCCGTTGCCGATCTCGACCTCGCCCCCGATTCCATTCGCGCCGTACCCGCGCGTCGCGATCGCCACAAGGCGCCCACAGGCCTCCTCGAGGATGAGGACCATGGAGTGCGAAAACCCGAGCAACTCGTCGAGGGTGGTCAGCGCATCCGAAAGGAGTCCGTCGAGGTCGCTGGCCCGCGCGATCCGCTCCGAGATCACCTGGACACCCCGAATCTCCGTCAGCGGACCTGAAGGCAACGCCGGCGTCACGGCGTCGAGGACAGGATCGGGCGGCAGCAGGAATCCATCCAGCGGCTCGACCGATAGGACCTCGTAGACATCCGCGGAGAGCAGCCGGAAGACTCCCGCCATCCCGGTATGCGAGGCGATCACCTGGATTCGGAGCGCCATGGTGTCGAAGAGCGGACCTTCGTATTCGGATCGGATGTAGTGGAGACGAAGACTCCACGCCTCGAAAGTCACCGGATGATAGAGGAGAACAGACGCATAGGGATTCTCCTCGACGTTGCGCCGGGTCTTGTTGAAGAACTGGCATGAGAGCGCGACGTGCCGTTCATCGACGTAGTACACCTGAGATAGGTAAGTGACGTTTGGCTCACCGTCGAGCCCGCAGGTGGCGATGATGGCAGGCACGATCCCCTGGAAGCAGGGGCCCAGGTCCTTGAGCGCGATGCCGGCTTGCGGTCGGGCCAGGCTAGACACCGAGGGACGCTCCAGCTCCTGGACCCGGAGTCTGGTTGAACATCGAATCGATGGCGATTCGAATCCTGTGCGATGGCCAGTGCGCCATTCGCAGAGTGATACGGGGCGGGATGCCGATCTCCCCCCACGCCTCGGCGAGCGCGAGACGACACCGATGGATCGTCTGCCGATCCGACTCCTCCGCCGACTCGATCCCCCGCAGGCTTCCCTTCAGCTGAAGCGACCGATGATCGGTCGGGCGACCGAAACAGACCGCGACCCGTCCGCCGTGTTCCAGGTCGTTCAATGTCTGCGCGGAAGTCGCTGCGGGGACAAAGACGATCAACTCCGAGGTCGCCACGTCGACGCGGGCTCCCATGGCTCTGCAACAGCTCGGCATCAAGCGATCGGAGGCGGTGCCCACGAGAATCGAAACGCCGGACTCGATGAAATCGACGATGTCGGAGGTGATCTCCAACGCTGGGTCCCCCTCATTTGGCCAAACGCTTGATGGTAGACCTTCGAGGGGTCGATGCCTAGTGGCGTCGGGCGAGGAAGGCCGGTCGAGGAAGCCACGAGTACCGCCCGCACGAAGATGCGCGCCTAACTTCCTGCTTCGGAGGAACTTCGGCGCGCATCCCTAAGCTGGCGGGTTGGGCGAACGAGGCTACTTCCCCGGGGAAGGCGCCGGGCCCGGTCCCGGCGGGATCGGCTCGGGAACGCGGTTCTTCACGGCGGGGATGGTTCTCAGATACGCGAAGACGGCGTGCAGATCATCGTCGTTGAGCGCCGCCACGTTCGGAGACGGCATCGGTGGAAGAAGAGGACGGCCCCGGCCGAGATGGCGTCCGGAGCGGACCGTCGCGACGAAGTCCTGCTCCGTCCACTTCCCGATCCCGGTCTCCGCGTCCGGGGTCAGGTTGGCCGTGAAGCTCACGCCCCACGGACCCGACCACGCAGTGAACGTGCCGCTCACCGTCGCCATCCATGGTCCGCTCGTTCCGACCCCCGCCTCGATCCTCACATCCTGCGGATGACCCGAGAGCATGCGGCTCATGTCGGGCTCCGGGCCATTTGCTCCCATCTTCCAGGGAGTGTGGCAGTCGTGACATCCCATTGCCGTGACGAGGTAGCGCCCCCTCTCGACGGCCGGGGATGCGCCCGCATCTTCGTTGGCGGCAGGAAGCGCGTAGATCACCGCCCCGGGAATCGAGGCGACCGCCTCGCGCGGGTGTGCCGTGCCGAGGACCATCCCGGCCAGCAACAGGAGGGCTGCGGCCAGATGGTTGACTCGGCGGCGGTTCATACGATCCACAATCAGGCAACTCGACGTCTTCATGGTTTCTCCTCCATCGATTGGGCTGGATGCCTCAGATGCGCGATGCCCCGGGCGGGCAGGTCCTCGCGAATCCAGGCGGTGATGAGATCGATCGCCTCCTCATCGGGGATGCGGGTCCCGAGAGGCGGCATCTGAACGGAGCTTTGGCGGGAACGGATTCGATCGACGAGCACGCTGCGGCTCACATCGCCGGGTGAGATCCGGGGCAGCGTCGAATCCGGTGCTTTCCCCGGCGGCCGGAATCGGCTGGCGCGGCCGACCGCGGTGGACAGGGCGTGCGAGACGGCGCCGCTCGAGTCCGCGAGCTCGACTGCGAGCGAGAACTCCATCTCGGCGAGCGGTCCGCTCCTGTTGTGGCACCCTCCGCAGTTGCCGTGCAGGTAGCCCAAAGCGGCGCGCGCCCGCGCAGTCGGGGCCTCGATGCGCGGCGCGAGACGGGTGAATCGTTCGGGCAGGTTCTTCACGAGGCCACGTTCGATCAGACCGTCCAGATCGATCGCATCAGGAGCGGGTTCGACCGCGTGGGGCGCCAAGGGATCGCGGTCCGATGAGAGCTGGAGCGCGCTGAAGCCCAGGACGCGACTCGGCTGGCCTTCGTGGCAGGCGAGGCAGTCATAGTGGCCTGGGATGTCGTGACGGATCCCGGGGCGGATCTCTGCGGCGCCTCGCAGACCCTGCGCCGGAACCAAGAGGGCGTCCGAACCGTCCTCGCTCCAGGCGTAGGTGGCGTAGATCCACTCGTTGTCTGGAGCGAGCTCCATGTAGCGCGTCTCGACTGCGCGGCCGAAGCGGAACTCTTTCCAGAGCTTCGTCCCGACCGGGAACTTCCACTGGTCCGGCTCGGAGGCGTCGACATAGCTTCCCGGCGGCAAGTGGATCCATCGGCGCTTCGCCGCGCCGTCGCTCCAGAGCGGGTACTGCGGCTCGAAGGGGAGATTCTCCGGCCTGATGGTCTTTCGCGCGGGTTCCGCGTAGAGACCCGTCTCGCTGAGCCGTTCGGGGGGCTGGGTGATCGGAGATCCGGCTCTTCCCGGGAGCGAGGTTCCCGCCGCCGCGATCGAGGATGCCGAGAGGAGAAGGAGGATCGTAAGCGCAATCCCCCGGCGCCCCGCGGCTCTCGACGCGCGACTCCGCATGATCAGCCCTCCACCCGCGTCGACACGGCGCTGCCATCGAGTTGCGGGACGGAGGCGCCGGCGAGCGCCGCCAGCCTCGTGAACTCCGCCGGGCTCACCTTGGCCCGCAGCCCGGCGAGGAAGCCCGCCCGCTCTTGAGGATTGATCGCGGGGATCAGGATTTCCGCCCACTCCACCAGCTGGTCGGCCGGGATCGGTCCGATGATCCGCCGCTGCAGGACCGTCAGCTCCTCGTCGGTGCGATGCGCCCAGAGCAACCGGTTGGCCGTCGTCTCCTCGCGGTGCATGTGAAGCAGGTGCTCGCTGATCAGGCGGTTCATCTTCTCGTGGAGGCGCTGACCGAGGGCGATTCGTTCCTCTCCGGCGGCGGCGGCGAGCCGGTCGAGGTCCCGCGTGATGTCCATCTGCAGGCCGCCGATCCGACTGTGGTCGGCCTGTAGATCGGCGAACACCGTGGGACCCAGGCGCTCCAGTTCCGGCATCAACACGCGGTCCTCAGCGGCCGCATGCGCATCGAGGAAGGCGAGCAGGCGGCGCGCGGCCGCCACTGCGTGGCCGGTCGGCCCGGCCTCGCCGAACTCGGTGCGGGCGATCGCCTGTGCCGCATCGAACATCGCGGCACGCAGGCCCTTGTGCATCGTTGAGTAGAGATCCATTCGTCGCATCGAAAACCCCCTTCCAGGTGATGCCGTCACGATACGGGCCTCTCGCCGGGAGGGGTTCCTAAATGACTGCTGGCAAGTGCTTAGGATTTCCTACAAGTATCTGAAATGGGGGGTGCGGAGGGCCGAGGGGGTGGAACGCTCCGGCTCCAAGATCAATCCGCGAGCGACGCCTCGAGCGTCTCGGGCTCCTCTCCCACCTGCTGGCGCCACATGGCGTAGTAGAGTCCCTTCTCGGCGAGCAGGTCTTCGTGCCTCCCACTCTCGATCATGCGTCCTCGTTCGAGCACATGGATCCGATCGGCATGCATGACCGTCGAGAGCCGGTGCGCGATCAAGACCGTCATCCGGTCATGACGCGATGAGACGTCGCGGATCGTGCGGGCGATCTCGTCCTCGGTGAGCGAGTCGAGCGCCGAGGTCGCCTCGTCGAAGATCAAGAGATGCGGGCGGCGCAAGAGCGCCCGCGCGATCGCCAGACGTTGCCGTTCCCCGCCCGAGACCTTCACTCCCCCCTCACCGATGATGGTGTCGAGCCCCTTGTTCGCGCGCGCGAGCAGGCTCTGACAAGCCGCCCGATTCAGGGCCTCTTGGATATCCTCATCGCTCGCCGCCGGATTGACGAAGAGCAGGTTCTCGCGAATCGTTCCGGAGAAGAGCTGCGTCTCCTGCGTCACCAGACCCAGCTGGCTGCGAAGCTGATCCATATCGATCTGGGTTTGGGAGATCCCATTGTAGAGGATCGCTCCCTCGCTCGGCCGGTAGAGACCGACGAGGAGCTTCACCAGAGTCGTCTTGCCGGATCCCGAGGGACCCACGAAGGCTACGGTCTCCCCCTGCTGCATGGTGAAGCTCACATCGGAGACGGCGGGGCGCATGGACGCGGCGTGGGCGTATCCGACGCGATCGAACTCCAGACGACGGATCCGGCCCAGATCGCGTGGCCGATCGGGCCTCGGCTCCGGAGCCGTGGCCAGGATTTCGCTGAAGTTTCGCAGCGACACTTCGGCCTCGCGGTAGGTGTTGATCACGTTCCCAAGCTCCTGGAGGGGGCTGAAGATGAAGAAGGAGTAGATCATCATCGAAAAGAACTGCCCGACCGTGATCTCCCCTCGGAAGATCAGCCAGAGCATCAGGAAGAGGACCGAGGTGCGCAGCGCGTTGACCGAAGTGCCCTGGATGAAGGAGAGACCTCGGATGTAGCGCACTTTGCGAAGCTCCAGATCGAGGATGCGCTCATTCGTTCCGTTCAGGCGCTCGACCTCCTGGCGCGCTAGACCGAGGCTCTTGACCACCTCGATGTTCCTCAGACTCTCGGTCGTGGAGCCGGCCAACGCCGTGGTCTGGGCGACGATGGACTTCTGGATCGTCTTGATCCTCCGGCTCAGAAGCGAGCTCAACACCCCGAGGATCGGAATCGCGGCCAGGTAGGCCGGGACGATGAGCCAGTGCACGGAGAAGGCGTAGATGACGACGAAGACGACTCCGACCAGGGTCGTGAAGACGATGTTGATCGAGGCGCCGATGAGCTTCTCGACGTCGGAACGCACCTTCTGAAGCCGCCCCAGCGTCTCCCCGCTGCGCTGATCCTCGAAGATGGCGTACGGGAGCGTGAGGGAGTGGCTGATGCCGTCGGCGTACATGCGCGCGCCCAGCCTCTGGACCACCACATTGATGAAGTAGTCCTGGAAGTTCTTGGCGACACGGCTGACGAACGCGGCGCCGACGGCGAGCAGGAGGAGGAACCCGACCCCGCGCGCGAACTCGCCGGCGGTGTACTTCTGGTACTGGGTGGCGTAGCGGTCGACCACGTGGCGGAAGATCGCCGGATCCAGGAGCGAGAAGACCTGATTGATGGCGGCGAGGACGAGGGCCAGCGCCACCAGCTTCCAGTACCCCCGGAGATAGCGGTACAGCAGTCTCAAATTCAGTCCTCCATGGCCGGGCGCCCGCGGCCGGCTCCGTTTCCGGATCGCGCGCCCCAAGGCGCGGATCGCCGCTCGGTTCCGAGCGACCGAACAGCATACTCCCAAAGGCTGGCGCGCCGACCCCCCTTCTGTTACGCTCCTCTCCCGCTCGAAGAGTCCGGCGTGCGCCCGGGCCCAACCAGCGAGACGGAAGGAGGACGCCATGAGTCATCTGAAGAGGGGAATCGCGCTCCTAGCGCTGGCCTGCCTTTCGCTCCTCGCCGCGGGCCAGCAGGCGGCCGCGCGCAGGGTCCCGATCGAGATTGTCGTCAAGGTCGGGGATCCCCTGGGAAGCTCGATCGTCTCGGGCGTGCAATCTCCATTCACCGATGGCAACGGGCGGGTCGGATTCGTCGGCGCCCTCGAGAGCACGGAGCGATTCATCTGGTATGACGGCGGACCGATCTTCTTCTCCGGAGATGCTCTACCTCTCGTCCTGACAGGAGGCGAGAGCACGATGGGTGTGAGCGACACGGGCGGCTTCATCTACAGCCCATCGGTCGACGGAGGAGACGCGGTCTTCACTCACGGCGGACCCCTCCTGGTCGAAGGCGACGCCTTCCCGCCCGACCCGGAGCTCTACGTCACATTCAACAGCCGCCCGCAGATGCTCCCCGACGGCACGGCCTTTTGGATCTGCGGAACCGCGACGACGCCGGGCGGGAGCTCGACGAACCGCCACCTCCTGAGAGCTTCCGATCCCACTGATCCCGGCACGATCGCGCGCGTGCTGGGCGGTGGCGATGTGATCGAGGGCAAGACCATCTCGACCGCGGCGGGCAACTTCAGCTACTCGCTCTCCGACAACGGCGCGCATCACATCCAAGTGCTCGACATGGATGTCGCGGCGAGCAATCACGTGTATCTCGACGGAGGCTTCGTCGCGCAGGAGGGGCAACCGACCGGGCAGGGAGACAACTGGTCCACGTTCGATATCGTCTCCGTGAACAACTTCGGCAGCTATATCTTCACGGGCGACACCGACGGAGCGGTCGAGACCGACGAGTTTGTTGCATGGAACAGCGAGATCGTCCTCCGGGAGGGGGACACCCTCGATGGGATCACCCTCGGAGCCGGAGCGGCGTTGCGGGCGGCATCCGTCAACAACAACGACGAAGTGGCCCACATCTGGGGCTTCTCGGCCGAGGAGCATCTCTTCCTGGGATCAGGACCGCAGCTGGGAGACTCGCGGCGCGTCCTGTCGCTCGGGGATTCGCTCGATGCCACCGGCGATGAGATCCCTGAATGGATTCTCACGGACTTCGCGGCGAGCCCGGTCATTGGACCGGGTCTGGATCTCCACACGAACGGCTGGATCTATGTTCGAGCCGAGCTCGCTCCCATCGCAGGCGGGACGGAGGTCGATGCGGTCATCGGGGTGGAGATCCCCCCGGCGATGGCCGTCGGGGAATCCCCCCAAGGGCCGGGGGTGTTCCTGGAGCTTCGCCCGAACCCGTTCGTTTCGAACGCCCGAATCCGCGTCGTCCTCTTCGAGCCAGGCCGAGTGAGGCTTGACGTCTTCGACATGAACGGGAGACTCCTGAGGCGGCTTGCGGATCGGGTCGAGGCGGCCGGTCTCCGCGAATGGACATGGGACGGTCGCGATCGCGCGGGGCGGCAGCTTCCGGCAGGCGCGTACTTCCTTCGCATGGAGGCTGCCGGGAGGATTGAGTCGGTCAAGCTGGTGCGGTTGGACTGACACTCTCGAGTTCTCGATCCCCCGCTGAAGCGCTAACCCGGTCGCGGCCCGCCGTGGTATAATCTCGCCGCCGCGGTCCCGGGTCTATCCGGCACCCCGCCCGGCGGAAAGGGGGACCCATGCTTCGCAGGGCATTGCGGTCCGCGCCGATCCTTCTTCTCCTCGTCCTGACGGCGGGCGTCGCGGCCGCCAGCGTGCCGAAGCTCATCGTCCTGGAGCACTTCGCCGACTATTTCGGCTGACAACCCTGCTACCAGACCCGGTGCGGGTTGGAGATGCTCGAGGCCGAATACGGGACGGATCGGCTGTTCTGGTTCGATGAGCATTGGGCCGATTACGACCCGCTCTATCTTCCCGAAGCGGGGGTCCGGGCTGCCTGGTACGGCTTGAGCGAGTACCCCTATGTGCGGGTCGACGGGAGCCGGACGCACATCGGAATCGATGATTGCGTCGGGAGCTACCAGTCCCTGCGCACTCTCGTGGAGGAACGACTCGCCGAGACGGGGGGCGTGAGCCCCGTCGAGATCACGGGCCGATTCCTCGCCTACGAGACGGAGATCCACATCGAAGCCGCCTTCCGCCTCGATGCGTTGACGCCTCTCCACGACCTCCACGCGACGATGTGCGTGGTCGAGGACTCCGTCCTCGCCTGGAATGAGATCTTCCCCCGTGTGGCGCGCGGGATCATCTATGAGCCGATCACGCTGACGTTGCCAGGCGATGTCGAGTCAGTCAGCGTCTCGATCCCGACGGCATCGGACTGGAACCTATCCCACATCCGGGCGCTGGTCTTCCTCCAGCAAACCACCGATGACAAGGGAATCATCCAAGGCGCGCTCCTGCGGGGCGGCGTCTCCGGCGCGGACGAGCGGCGCTCCGAGAGCGCATCCCTCTCGATGATCGCTTCGGCGGCGCCCAATCCGTTCCGTTCGTCAACCGAGATCGACCTCTATCTCTCCCCCGCCAGCGCCGATGGGGAGGTGCGCCTCGAGGTCCTGGATCCGGCGGGGAGGCGGGTGCGAGGACCGATCGTGATCGCCGCGCACCCTGGCCTCAATGTCTGGTCCTGGGACGGACATGACGACCGCGGCGGTCGCGTCCGATCCGGCGTCTACTTCGCGAGGCTCGTCACGACACAGGGAGGCGCAGTCGTACGACTGGTGCGGATCGGCCCTTAGGGCGCCGGACGGCTGAACTGCAAGCCTCAATCGACGACGACGCGCGCCGAGGAAGCGACGCCCCCGGTCGGCCCAACGGCGCGGACGAAGTAGACGCCGCGTGCGAGCGGTCCCTCCCAGACGAGCGCGTGCTCGCCGGGGACGAAGATTCGATCGGCCAGCACTGCAAGTCTGCGGCCGGTCGCGTCGTGGACCGCGACACGGAGGCGACGATCGGGCCCCGGGGGCATGGTCAACGCGATTCGGATCGGACCGCGCCCCGGCGAGGGTGCGACACGCAGCCCGACGGCTCCCCTTTCACCGCCGATCGACTCCTCCGCCGATGCCGGGAACGGCGCCTCCCGGTGCGTGTCCAGAATCCAGTTGTCGGGATCGAGCTCGACTCCCGTGACGACCTCACCGACATCGAGCAAGAAGGTCTGAGATCGCAGTGAATCGTCGAGGACGAAGCGGTGGGAGCCCTCCAGTCCGTGGATCAAGACGGGAACCGGCATGCGGAAGATCTGTCCCACCTGGACTTGATCGATGTGGAGAAGAAGACGGTCGGGTGGCACCGCGTGCCAGGAGTACTCATAGTCAGGCTCGCCGACGCCGTAGATCCATTCGTCGAAGAACCACGTGAGTGAGACGCCTGCGCGCTCCTCCACGATCACCTGGTAGTCGGCCGTCGTAGCGCTCCGATAGGCGTATGCGTCGCGGTAGTCGCGCAAAGCCCCATAGAAGACAGAGTCGCCCACGACCCCGCGCAGCATGTGCAGCGCCCACGCCGCCCGCTCGTAGACGGCGGCATTGAAGATGTCGCCGATGTCATCGATCTGCGTGCGGTAGACGGGGGCCTCGGAGCGCGCGCGCTCCTCCGCCTCGCTCATGAACTGCGCGTAGCCCCCCGGAGTCTCGTGCTCGAGCCAGAGGGCGGACGAGAAGGTGGCAAAACCCTCGTTCAACCAGATGTCGTGCCAGGTCGCGCAGGTGACCATGTCCCCCCACCACTGGTGGGAGAGCTCGTGGGAAAGAAGCGTGGATCCGCCCAGCCCGTCGGGCGGCAACCCCGTGATCGTCTGGTGCTCGATCCCGCCGCGGATCTGCTCGACGATCCCGTACTTCTCCCCCAGGAAGGGGTACTCGCCGAAAATCGTGCGGAAGAACTCGAGCTTCTCGACCTCCTGCGCCCACGCGGCCTGGCACTCCGCAAGGTCCTCCGGATAGGCGTAGAACTCCACCGGCATCGAATCGCCAAGGGCTCCGACATAGATGTCCTCGAATGTCGCGTAGTTCGTCGCGGCGACACAGACCAGGTAAGTCGCGATGGGGTAGCCGCTGCGCCAGGTGAGCGTCCGCGTCAGTCCGTGCGCCACGTTCGATTCGAGAGAGCCGTTCGAGACGGCGGTCATCGCCACCGGCACAGTGACCTCGAGCCCTACCGTCGCCTTGTCGGCGGGATCCTCCTTGCACGGCCACCAATTGCGCGCGTACCACGGCTCGCTCAGGGTCGAGGCGACCGGCGTACCCGCGTGCGTGGCGAAGCGAAAACACCCGAATCCCTCGGGAAGCGGCGCCCCGGAGTAGGCGATGGTGATCGTGAGAATCTCGCCGTAGGCAAAGACCCGGTCGAGGTCGATGCGCACACGGTCGTCAGCGTGCGTGAAGGAGAGCGGGATCGATCCCCGCTTGACGGAGACGACGGTCATGTTCTGCCGCAGATCGACGTCGATCCGAGTGAGCTGCGCCCAGAGGGAGCGCGCGGTGATGTCCACCTCGCCTGCGATCGTTTGGGTGGCGAAATCGATCTCGAGGCGAATCTCGTAGTGCTCCGCCTCGTAGTTCGTCGGAGGGATGGGGGGCGCGGCCTCGTTCGGAGAGCCCGAGCGGGCGATCTCCGCCGCCCGGTCGATCTTCCACCGATCGAGCCGATGCCCGGCCGACCCGGCGGCCGCCTCCATGCTCAGAGCGAGACTGAGAATCGCGGCGAGCGCGACAGACTGGATCCGGATCGAGGGGCCAAACGACGTCGACATGAAGCGACTCCATCGGCCAGCGGGCGAACCGGCAGAGCTCAAGGTCTCCCAGCCGCCGGTCACTCGATGATTATAGGCTATCGGATGCGGTCGAATCGCTCCCTCTGGGACGCACGCGCACTTCGGCCCGCGCCTCGGTCCTCACATCTGGCGCGCTATGATCACCTTCTGGCGAATCGCCCCGAGATGATAAGCGGCATGGGCGAGCGCCCCGATCGCCCCGCCGATCGAATCCTCGTCCGTACGGCCATGCGACTCGATCGCCTTGCGGAGATCCATGTAGCCGGCCTGGATTCGGGCGCAGAGCTCCGGCCATTCCCTGTCGTCCACGGTCGCGATCTTCCAGCTCTCACTCCAGTTGCGCGGGCTGTGATCTCCTCGGATCCAGGCGGATCCCGCCTCGAGCGAGAAGATCATGTGATGGACATGAGCGGCGATCGTGCTCCCGCCGATCGGACGCGAGACCTCGACCGAGGTCAGCTTTCCTAGCGTCCCCAAGTATCCGGCATCCGGACCGCCATCGACGAAGTAGCTCCACTTCTCGGGTGGTCCCTCGAACCCCTCTCGCAGAATCGCGAGGATCTGGTTGACGACCGCATCCAGCGTGACTTCCGGCATGAGTTCCTCCCAGGACCGGCCAGTAACAGAATCAGTCCGCCCTCCCGGCGAACGACGCATCGTACACGCTGAGAAAGTTCGAGAAAACAGGCTCTTGACCTCCGATGGGCGTATGAAGGAACCTCTTCAGATGCCCTTTGGCCCTTGAGGCAGACGCCCGCGCTTCGAGGCATCACCCGATTCCGGGCCGCAGCGTGCTCCAGCCGCGCGATTCCCGAGTCAGGTCCCCGACAACCGCGCCAAGTCATTCAAGATCTAGGGAGGAAGTGTCTCATGAAGCTCTCACTCGCCACGGGTCTCGCCATCGTCGCCGTTCTCCTGTCGGCGCCGGCGGTTCTGGCCACAACGATCGTCATCGACTACGAGGATCTCACCGAAGGATCCCAGGGCGATCCGCTCACCCACATGGGCGTGACGTATCACGACCTGAACAACGTATCCGGTGTCTTCCCGGACGGGACGACCTTCGATCCGCAGCCCGATGACGAGTTCATCGTCGAGAACGCCGGGCTCTTCTATGTCGATTTCCCAAGCTACGGAAGCCCGGTGAACTCCCTCACCTTTGGGATCGCCTACGTCCCGGGAGACAATCTGACGATCGGGCCTCTCTCGACGGTCACGATGGATCTCGATGCGCCCGTCGTCGAGGCGACTCTGGACCTCGGCTACTACGAGAACGGCGTCTGGGGAGGAATCGAGTTCCACCTGGATGCGATTGCCGGCGGGCAGGTCGTCGCGGAAACATCCTTCGTCATCAGCGACGTCGAACCGCGCGACAATCCTGCGGCCACGCAGCTTTCCGTGAGCGGCCCGGCATTCACGCAGCTTCATCTCTACGCGACCTACGGAGATGAATACTCGATGCCGCGCGCGATGATCGACGATCTCACTCTGACCTATGAAGATTCGACGCCCACCGAGCCGGCCACCTGGGGCCGGGTGAAGGCGCTTTACCGCTAGGCGCTTCCACCACGAGATCAGAGCCACCATCGCTGAGGGCGGCTCCCAAGGGGGCCGCCCTCTCTCCGCTCGATCGCCCTCCCGGTCGGAGTCGGGCCGTTGGGCTCACCTGAGAATGACGAGGCTCCGCGTTTCCCTGGCCGGCCCCGCGTCAAGCCGCACGTAGTAGGTCCCGTTCGCGAGTCGGCGTTCCGTGCCCTGGCCGGCGCGCCAGGTGAACACATGATCTCCAGCGACGAGGAAACCCTCTCGGAGCTTCTGAACGAGCCGTCCCCGGGCATCATGGAGAGCAAGAGTCACGGGGGCCGATTCCGGAATTCGAACGGCGCAGCGGAAGCCCTCGGCCGCCGGATTGGGGTAGAGGAGCAGCTCGATGCGCGGGGTCGTCGAGCCCTCGGGTGAGAGGATCGCCGATGCAGAGAGATCCCACATCCAGACTCCCGCGCCCTTCAGAGCGGCATAGAGAATCGGCTGCGTCGGATGCGACTCGATGAAGAGCTGTGACCAGATCCAGAGCTCGCCTGGAGCGGCTGGGAGACCCTCGCCGCATGGCTGCCACGACTCGGCCAGGTCCCCAGTACGCCACACGTCGTAGGAGGACTCATCAAGCGTCGTCCCCAGCACGAAGAGACTGCGCGTCGACCAGGGAGGGCAATCGGGGACCCAGGCGCGAAACGGCGCATCCCGCATGGACCAGGTCTCTCCGGCATCGGTCGAGACATGCACCAGATCGCCTGTTGTCCCGCACAGGACGCGATTCGTCTGCTGCCGCTCAACCTCGATCCCAGAGTGGACCCAGCCGTCGATGAGAGAGTAGCGCCAGTACGCTCCACCGTCGGTTGACTTGCAGATCATGTCGACCTCGATCTCCGAGGCGCTCGTGAAGTAGGCGACTTGCGCGTCCGAGGGATTGAAGGTCATGTCGCGCGTTTCACCCCATGGGACGCTCCCCCCCGGAGCGTTCCAGGACCATCCTCCGTCGCTCGAGTACATCTTCGGGTGGTGCATGAGAACGCGGGCCGTGTCTGTGGGCGCCTGGGTGAGACCAACGATCTCCCAGTAGTCTCGGTGATAGGTCGTGACCCAGTTCGATCCGCCGTCCGTGGAACGCAGGACATCAGCGTTCCCACGGTCCCCGTACCGGCTGATGAGGATATTCCGGTCGGCCTCTCCCCAAACCGCGATCCCGAGGATGCGGAATCCGCCCCACGCGAAGAGGTCCCATTGCTCCGTGTCGAAACGGTATCGGAAGAGCCCGAGACCGGTGGTCAAATCCTCCTCGACGAGGCCCACATAGACCGCGTTCTCCGAAACGAAGAACGCCTCGGGCGCGTAACCGACTCCCGGGCCGAGGGACCGCCAATCTCCCTCGGCACGAGTATCCCCTGAAAGTACGCAGGCGAGGCACGCCATCTGGAAGACGATGCGAGGGCATCTCATGGCGTTCTCCATGATACTCCCCCGCCCCCCCCCCAGCAAGACGGCTCGCCAGGTTCGTTGCCTTGAACTAGGATCACCCAGGCGATCTCGTCGCCCTCGGGCACTGGAGGAATCATGAACAAGTCGGCCGTCAGCTCGTTCGTCATCCTGCTGGGCATCATGAGTGGCAATCCAATCGGGAGCCTGGGGACCCCGATCGAGGAGGCGGAGGCGGGTTCCGCGACTCGAGAACCGATCCTCCTGCGAAACATCCATCTTTTCGACGCCGCGGCGGGGGCGATGTCCGAGGCGCAGGATCTCCTGATCGTCGATGGCAACATCGCCGCTCTGGAAGACGATCTCGATCCGCCCTCGGACGCCGAGACGATCGACTGCGCTGGAAGATACGCGATCCCCGGTCTCTTCGATTCCCACACTCACTTGTCGCACCTGGTCAATGCGCAAGGCGATAGCCTGCGCTCGGCGCTGGAAGGATTCGTTCTCAGGGGAATCACCCACGTCCGAGATGTTGGCGGTCCAGCCGACGTCCTCAGCTCATTGGAGGAGCAGATCGCCTCAGGCGAGATGCTCGGGCCCGAGATCTTCTACTCGGGACCGATGCTGGAGCACAGCCCCCTGACCTGGGGCCGCTTCAATGAGAATCTTCCCGGATTCACGGTGGCGATCGACTCGATGGCCGATGTGGACTCGATCCTCCCCGCTCTGGCATCGCAGGGCGCCTGCATGATCAAGACCTTCAACAAGCAGGACTCCGCCGTCTGCCGCTACATGCTGGAGGAGGCCCGCCGCCTCTCCCTGCGCGTCGTGCACGATCCCGGCGGACCCCTGTTCCACGCGCTGCCGATGGACGTCGCCCTCGACCTCGGGGTCATGAGCATCGAGCACGCGAAGGCTCCCTGGCCGGTCGTTCTGAGAGACGACCTTCGGAGAGAGCACGACTCCCTGCTCGTCGTCGGCCCCGGGGAGATGGGCAAGATGGGATTCGCGATCAAGGCGGCGGGACTTGGCGTCGAATCGATCTCGGAGGACCGCTTGCGCGGGCTGGCGGAGAAGATGAAGGAGAAGCGGGCCTATCTCTGCCCGACGCTCTTTGTCCTCGAAGGCGCCGAGGAGATGGCGATCGAGGAGTCGAGGAAGCAGATGGGCGCGGATTCACTCAGCGCGCCGGCGCTACAGATGATCCGGACCATGGTAGGCGGGATGGTGGCGATCAGCCAGCACATCGTGCGGCAGTTCGCCGCCTACGAGGTGAAGATGCTGGTGGGCCAGGACGGAGGGGATCCCGCGGCGACCTTCACGGAGATGCGCCTGATGAAGGAAGCGGGCGTGCCGGAGGCGGAGATTCTCCGCGGTGCCACACTCTACCCAGCCCAGTGGCTGGGCGTCGACGACCGGTGGGGCGCGATCGCCCCCGGCCGCCCGGCCGACCTGCTGGTCGTGGATGCCAATCCCCTGGAGGACATCACGCGGATGGAGGCGACGTTCCTGGTGGTGCACCAAGGAAGGATCCTCCGACCCCGCGTAGAACCGTGACAGCGGATCTATCTCACCAGAACGACTTTCCCCGACGCGAGCGCCCTTCCGCCGGCGATGAAGCGGTATGCATAGACTCCGGCGGGAACCTCCCGCCCTGACCCGTCGAGACCGTCCCACCGCCACGTCGCCCGCGCCGCCCCAGGCGCTCCGATCGCCGCCTCCCGTACAATCCTTCCGTCAAGAGCCACGATGCGGATCGTCCCGGCGCGGAGCATCGGCGAGACGATCTCGATCTGCGTGGAGCCTCGGAAGGGATTGGGGCAGATGCGCGACGTTTCGGACATCACGGTGAGATCCTGCACCGCGCCAGGATCCATGCCCAGCGTTCCGTCGGGATTCAGGTTCTGGCCGTAGACGTCGGGCGTTCCGTTTCGCGTATCCTCCCAGATGATCCGGATCACCCCGCCGGCGTCCTGGAACAAGGGAAAGCGCGACTTGGAGCTCGGCGTCGTCGCGACCAGGACCGGCACTTCGGCCCATACGTTTGCGCCCGTCGCATCCAGGCGATAGGCAATGAGCCGGTCAGAGTCTGTGTCGGTGAACAAGCAGACCGCGCCATCCCCGAGCGGCGCCGTCCGGGGATATGACTTGTACACCGTATTCACCGGCTGGATGACGAGCCCCGAAGTCCCCCAGAGCCGCGCTCCGTCCGCCGAGATCCTCTGGCCGTAGATCCCCCATTCGGACTGGTACGAATTGCGCTCGTTCCAGAAGACGAGGAACTCGCCGGATGCTGGATCGAAGGCGGTCGCCGGATCGATGTGGTGCCGGGTCGCATCCGTTGAGACCAGCACGCCGTTGTGCGCATAGTACTCGGCGCCATCGGCGCTGATCCGCTGGACATAGGAGCTGAACATGCTGACCGGGGCGCTGTGCCACCCGCAGACGCACCCACCAATGCCGTCGGCCTGGATCTCCGGCGCGTATCCCATGGGGACGGCCGCCGCATCGTAGATGGCCGTGTAAGTCGGCCACACAGGATCTCCGGCCGGATCGAATCGCTGCACCCGGATGTGCCGCGGCGACATGTAGGAGCTGATGTCGCGCACCCACATGAGGATGACATCGCCGTCAAGCGAGGGAACGAGGTCCGGGAATCCCGGGCTCTCGTTGGCCACGACGACGACGGGCTTCCCGCCGACCTGGAGACGAGGGGTGCCATCGGGGGCCAGACGCTGCATCACCATCATGCCCGAAGCTCCATCGGGGAAGCGGCCCCACGCGAAGACATAGTCTCCGTCGGAAGCCTGGCACACAGCCGGCGTTGGCTCCCATGCGGCATCCTGTGACAGATTGATGCCGTTCTCCCCCCAGGCGAAATCGCCCGCCGGCGTGATCTTGTAGGCTTGCACGTCCAGATTCCCGCTTCGGATGTCCGAGAAGGTGAGGACGCAGTTGCCCTGCGCGTCGCAGATCAGGTCCCAGTCGGTGATCCACGACTCCTGCGGTTGAGCGCTCACGACGATTCCGTTGTGGGACCACTGCTCCGTCCCATCCGGAGCGAGGCGCTGCAGGCGCACGTTGTAGTTCCCCGTGCTGTTGTCGAACCAGCCGACGTAGCATCCGCCGTCCGGCATTCCGGCGATCTTCGGCACGACATCCTCGCCGGCGCCGTCGGCAATGGCTAGGTTGACCGCGGGGTCATCGGACCAGGAAGCGATCGAAGGGCTGCAGAGCACGGTGAGGGCGATGACGACCCAGGCAAGGCGAGTCGGTGACAGCGGACGAAAGACGCTTGACGAGAACGTGGCGAACACGGCGGACCTCCTGTTCAAGCTCTACGAGCGTGCGCCCAGAACGCATAACGTCAGGGGCCTTTTGACCGGAGGGATTATAGCACTTCCGAAGGCACAACGCATCACCGCCGGCTGCCGGCCGCGGCTGCCGCGCGCTCGCAGGACTAGATCGCCTCGATGGTGCTCGGCGGCTTGCGGGTCACGTTATAGGTCACGCTGACCACGCCCGGGATCTCGGCGGGGATCCGCTCTCCCAGCCGCTCCAGGATCTCGTAGGGCAGACGCGTCGGCGCCGCCGTCACCGCGTCCTCGCTGTCGAAGCAGCGCACCTCGATCTGCCAGCCGAACTCCCGCCTTCCGTTTCTGATTCCGGTGACCCGATCCTCGTGAAGGATCGCGAGGTACTGGAATGCGGGCGTGCCGGCCAATAGCTCTTCCACGATCGTCGTGGCTCTTCGCACGATCGTCACACGCTCGGGGGTGACCTCGCCGACCACCCTCGTCGCGAGCGCGGGCCCCGGAAACGGCGGCCGCGCGTAGATCTCTTCCGGAAGCCCCAGGGCCTTCGCAACGAGCCGAACCCCGGGCTTGCGGAGCTCGACCAGCGGCTCGAGGACCTTGTATCCGTATTCCTTCTGCGTGTCGATCCCGAGCTGCTCGAGGATATTGTGTTGCCGCTTGATTCCGGCCACCGTCTCCTCCACGTCGGTGTAGTTCGTCCCCTGAAGGAGGTGCTTGGCGCCGCTGTCGCGGACGAGCCGGGCAAGGACGTTCTTATAGAAGGTATCGGTGATCGCTTGCCGCTTCCGTTCGGGATCGGTCACACCCCGCAGAGCGGAGAAGAAGGCGCCGGTGGCGTCCACGAGCTCGACCGGCACGCCGAGATTCGCGAAGATGGAGATGACCCGCCGAGCCTCCCCTTCGCGCATGATCCCGTTCTCGACGAAGTAGGTTTTCACGCGGTCGCCCAGCGCCCGGTGCGCGAGCATCGTGACGGCGGAGGAATCCACGCCTCCCGAGAGCGCGTTCACCGCGGTCCCTTGGCCTACGATCGATGCGAGTTCCCTCGTCTTCTCAGCGATGAAGTCCCCGGTGTCCAGATCCTCCAGACGAATCTCGTTCTGCTTCATCCTCCCCACCCCTTCTCCTTGTCGCCCGCTCGCCTCATGGCGTCGGCAGAGCTGTAGCACGGCGAAGGACGAGGGGCAACGCGAACCTTTGCGAGGGGTCCGCATCGCCGTCGCGATCAGGGTCCGGGCAGTCTCGATCCAGGCATGCAGGAGGCGACCGACTCCTCGATCGCCCGCCGGATCGGCGTGTAGCGGAATCCCAGCTCGCGCTCCGCCTTCGCTCCGCTGAAGATCGTGTCCGTGCGCATGGTCGCCACCTGATCAGTGGCCATTCCCCATGCGGGCGGCTTTTTCACGATGTCGGCGACCAGGGTCAGAAACGCCGCGGTCGCCACAACGAGCGAGGCGGGCAGTCGCAGCGTTGGGAGTGGGGCCTTCGAGACCTCCTGGACCATGCGATTGATCTGCCCGAACGTCAGGTTCTCAGCGACCAGGAAGTACTTGGCGCCGAGATTGTCGTTGCGCTCCGCGGCGCGAACGATCGCCTCGGCGACATCCGCCACGTGGACGAATGGAAACACTGCATTCTCCAGGACCCGGACGGGCATGCGGCCGCGGATCAGCGCCTGGATGTATTCCCCGGTCGGCTTGGGATCGAAGGGGCCCAGGACCCCGCCAGGATAGAGCACCACCAGGGGCAGCCCCCTTTCCTCGCGAAGAGCCCAGGCGATTCGTTCCCCTTCGTACTTGCTGCGCGCGTACTCGCTGAAGCGAACCGGGCCCACGGGCGTCTCCTCCGTGACCGGACGCTCGTCCCGGTGGCCATAGGTCGCCAATGTGCTCGCATGGAGGACCTTCGAGACGTCACCATCGAGCGCGCATTCCATGACGCATCTTGTGCCATCGACATTGACCCGGCGATACTCGCGACGATCGGCCCTCCAGAAGGAGTACGCGGCCGCGAGGTGGATGACGCAATCGCAGCCGGCCATTCCCTCTCGCAGCGCCCGCCTGTCCAGAAGATCCCCGCGGACATACTGGATTCCACACCCCGGCGCGTCGGATGAAGGTTCCGATCGGACCAGGCAGACGCACGCGTGACCGGCCTCGGCGATTCGCTTCACGACGTGACCGCCGATGAATCCAGACCCTCCCGTCAGGAACACCCGCATCTGACACCCCCTCGGTTTTCGGCTCACGCGGGATGGTCGCCCACCCCGCTGAGGCGGGCACTCGCGTGCGGCAAGCGGGTTTCCTGAACCGCGCGGCCCGATCGCTGCGAGGGACGTCCACGGCCATCCGGACGGCGGACGGCCGTGGCCCCAGCGTGCGCTACAGCGTCTCGACCGTCTCGAGAATGTGGATGTCGCGCTTCTTCAGATCGGCGATGAACTGCGTGTAGAGCGGACCGTAGATGGCGTCTTCGGGCGCCACGATGCCACGCTCCTTGATGAGCCCCTTGCCGATCAAGACCGCGCTCATCGCCGCCGGGAAGCCGGTCACGCGTCCCATCGCGGAGATCCCGGTCCTCGGATCCGCCTCGTCCCACATCCAGTGCGAGATGCGCGTCTTCTTTCCGTCCTTGACGCCCGTGACCGTGCAGTACATCACGCAGACGTCCGTCTCGCCGGGCCGGCCCTTGAGCTTGGGCTCGATGAGGGAGAGCAGCAGCTCGCGCGGAACGACCTTCGTCCCATTGTGGTCGACCGGCTCGATGCCGAGAAGGCCGCACTCCTTGAGGGTGTCAATACCGGCCCAGTGACCGGGCCAGCGCACCGTCTTCTCGGCGAACTCCTTCAGCGTTGGCCGTGTGTAGATGAAGCTCGGCATGCCGGGCGTGATCGAGCATTCGAGCGATTCGTCCTTGC
This sequence comes from Candidatus Eiseniibacteriota bacterium, assembly GCA_034679345.1. Classification (GTDB taxonomy): domain Bacteria; phylum Eisenbacteria; class RBG-16-71-46; order CAIMUX01; family VGJL01; genus JAXDAY01. The sequence goes on along the minus strand of JAXDAY010000037.1, from coordinate 93,734 downwards.
CGAGCTTGTCGAACCGGAAGCTCTCCCGTCCTGTGCCGGCGTCGACTTCGACGGTCTTCCCATCCTGGCGCACGAAGAGCTTGACCATGTACTCGCGGAGCACATGGTCGAAGGCCCATGTGATCATGTAACGAAGCGGCTTCTTCGCGGCGACGTCCTTCCGGGGAATGCCGCCGACGCGGGCAATCACGGAATCCACCTGATCGAGCTTGCGGATCGCGTCCCCGCAGGTGAGGTTGCTCAAGCCCGGGGCGAAGCCGATTCCGTCCAGGAAACAGACGCCGTTCTTCATCGCCGTCTCATGCAGCCAGTCGCCGTACTGCTCCAGCGTCGTGCCCGGGGGCAGCTCCAATCCCTCCAGCTCATAGAGATCCGGCCGGAAATGGTATTCTTCGAGCATGTCGGCGAGGTGGAATCCGCACTCGACCGCCGCATGAACGACCTTGTAGCTCGTCTTGCGGTTGGGCAACGTGTTCACGCCGACGTCGTACTGCTTCATGAGGCGCTGGGTCCCTGCCTTGTCCATGATGTCGTGGCTATGGATCTGCACCCGGTCGCTCTTGAGCCACGCTTTGGTCCGCTCGAGCGCATCCTGTCGGCGCGCCACGAGTCCAACCGTCTCAACGGCGTCGTCCTTGAGCAGGTCGAAGGCCACCGCCGCCCCCATCTTCCCATTCCCCCCGAATACCAGAACCTTCATGTCCGCCTCCTCCTCCAAGTAAGCGCGCCTGGCTCTGACCAGGCAGCGACCCACACACCCAGCCGATGAAACCAAGGACTACCGCCAATATCAAGGATGCGATCGAAGATCAATCCCCGCTGACGACGATGCGAGACTCGTGCGACCCTCCCCCGGGCGAGGACTCCCAACGGATGAAGTAGATTCCCCGTCTCGCTTCTCCCCCAAGGAGCTCACGCACCGGAATCGCCTCGTCACCCGCGAGGACCCGGAAGCCGATCCGCCGCCCGGCGGGATCGCAGACCGTCACAGCTCCGAGTCGGCCCTCGGGCGGGCGCAGGGTGATGAGACCATGGCCGAGAATCGGGTTCGGCGAGACTCCCAGGGGCAATGGGCGCAAGCCGGATCCCTCCGCCACCTCGGCGGGGTCCAGTCCGACATAGCGGCCATGATTCGGCACGTTCTGCCGGATCTTAGGCCAGTCCATTCGCGCGTTGGGGCTCGCGACGCTCCCATCGATCTCGAAGAGATGCACCAGCCCATGCCCGTTCATGTCGCTCCCCGCGACGACCATCTCGAAGACGCCGTCATCATCGGCGTCCATGATGTGGGTCGAGGAATGCGCGTTCAGGTCGCTCGGGCTGTACAGCGACTTCGGGAAACCCGGCAAGACGTTCCCCGCAAGGTCCCATCCCGAGACGTATTGCGCGGAGGCGAGCCAGTAGGTCAGGAATATTTCCTGGTTGCCGTCGTCATTCACGTCAGCGACCGAGGGAGAGGAGATCTGCTGAACGCCCGCGATCGTTCTCGGATAACCCGGCAGCTCGAGACCGCTCGGGAGCAAGATGTGGAGCTTCGCGTCGCCCGTGACAGTTACGATCTCGAGGGTCCCATCTCCCTGCACGTCCGCGACCGCGGGACTACACCGGGACGAGTTGCCTTCCGAGGCGATCGACTTCGGCCATCCGGTCATGACCGTTCCGTCGGGATGCCAGACCCAGAGCCGGGAGCCCTGGGACCCCGGATCTCCCTCTTGCGCGATCACCTCGAGGGTCTCGTCCCCATCGAGGTCGGCGAGCGCCGGAGAGGAGTAGACCGGCTTGATCACCTTCGGCCATCCCGTCATCAAGGTGCCGTCCGCCCGGATCAGGTAGACGCCCCAGTCGGGATAGCAGACGTTGCCTACCGCCACCTCCAGCGACTCGTCGCCATCGACGTCGCCCACGGCGGGAGCCGACCACTGCGGGTTGTTGATCGGCACGTTCCAGAGGAAGGGCCAGCCCGGGAGCGGCGCTCCGTTTCGATCATAGAAGAAGACTCCCCTCTCGCCGGCCGTTCCGACGTCCAGGGAGCCGTCGCCATTCAGATCGACGATGACCGGGCAGGTGAGATTGGTGATCGTCATGAACGGAACCGCGACGGGCCAACCATCCTCCGGGTTGCCGGTCATCCCATCCAGGACCCAGAGGCGCGCTGTCGGGAGGGTCGAGGCGATCGCGACCTCCGCGAAGCCGTCGTCGTCCACATCCGCCACGGCGGCGTGCATCTGGATATTCCCGATGTCCCGCGACCAGAGGAGGGTGCCGTCCAACGCGAACGAGTAAACATAGCGATCGTCGCCCGCGATGACCTCCGGGATCTCATCCCCAGTCAGATCCGCGAAGATCGGCGTCGCGATCATCTCGCGTGTCGGCTGCGGCCAGGATCGGTCGCCGCCGGGCGCCGCACCCCCCTCGAACCCGGGCGAAGGCCTGAACTCGAGCCGGTTCACGGGCGCGGCCGCCCAGGATGCGGCGACAATGATCAGGAGAAGGACGATTGCGCATGAAACCCGTTGCATCTGGACCTCCTGGTTGAAGCCACCGCTGCCGTCCTTTCGGGCGGACGGCTGGGCCCGCTGGCCGATTCCTCTCGCTCCGAGAACGATGGCTTGGGAGTCGGGGGTCGGCTGACGTTCGCCCTGCCGGGTTCTCACGCGCAGGAGTCTACGCCGTGACACTTGGAAAGGCCAGCCGATCCGCCCGGGGCAGCCGTGGAGGAGGCATGGAGACCGCGGGGAATGCCCGCCATCGTCGGAGCGGTCATCCGCCACGGCTTCCGATCGTCACCTGCAGCACGCGCACCTCGTCGTCTCGGTCTCGGAGCGTCACGAGAATGTTGCCGCGAGCGTCGGCCGCGACGCTTTGCCCCCCGTAGATCCTGCCCGCCCACGGTCCATGGGCGATCCTGCCCACGCGGTTGGTGCCGATCACTGGGCAACGGGCCTGCTGCGCGGCCCGCGCCACGATCCTCGCGAGAACCTCTCCGTGGCGCGGCCAGCGATCCGCTTCCGCCGCCCACGCGAAGGTGGCCAGGAGCAGATCGGGCGCGGCCGCGCCGATCCTCCGCACGATCGCCTCATCGTACGCGTCGGCGCAGATGGCGATGCCGATCCGCCCGAGCGGCGTATCGACGACCCGCAGGTCCGCAGGCCGGCCATCGGCGTACGGCGGATCCATCAGCTTCAGATGAGCGAGGTTGTCGATCTTTCGTTGCTTGAGGAGCACGGCACCGTCGGCTCCGATGAGAACCGCCGCGTCGTACAGATGCCCCCCGCTCTTCTCGTCCAGTCCGATGCAGATCATCATCCCGTGCCGGCGGGCCATCGCGCCCAGGCGATCCGTTGTCGGGCCGGGGATGGAATCGGCGAGGGCATGAGCGTCGGGATTGACCCAACCCAGGATCGCCGATTCGGGGAAGCAGGCGATCTGCGCCTGCCGCGCTGCAGCTTCCTCCAGGGCGGCTTCGATGCGCTGGAGGTTTCCTTGAAGATCGCCGTCGACGCAGAGTATTTGGCACACCGCGATCCGAAGCTCCCTCGGCTCGGGATCCTGCGGATCACCTGCAGGCGTCGATCTCTCGCCGCCCGCGGAAACGGGAGCGGTCGCCAACAGCCCCGCGACGATCAATCGCCCGCAAGACGCCGGAAGTCCCATGCTGATCGCCCCCCACGGACCCGTCGGTCGAATCCGCCGACGCTCTGGTCACGCGATCCGATTGAAGGAACCCGCCCGCGCGCGTCACTCCGTCGGAAGAGCATACCAGCTCCGCAGGGGTGCCTGAGACCGATCTCTCCTATCCCCGGAAGCGGATCAGCTGCCCACCTTCACGCTCCGAGCATCCGCTTGCAGGAGCGCGATGTTCGAGCCCGTCAAGCTCTCCAGGAAGGCGACGAGGGCTCCGATTTCGTCCTCCGTCAGGGACAAAGGCTTGATCAGAGAGTCGAGGCCTGGATGCGAGACTCCGCCGCGATCGTAGAATCGCACGACATCCTCGAGCGTCTTGAGGGATCCATCATGCATGTACGGAGCCGTGAGCGCGACGTTCCGCAGGCTCGGCGTCTTGAAGCACCACTTGTCCGCGGGCTCCAGCGTCACCTCAAAGCGCCCCAGATCGTGGGGGCGCGGCTCGGAAATGCTGCGGACAAGCTCACGGCTCATCTGAATCACTTGGCCAGGAGCGACCTCCACCGGTACGGGACCGTCATCTTCCCGGTCGCCGTGGTAGCCGATCCCGGTGTCATGGAACAGACCATCGGTGAACAACGCGTCCGCCGGCCCGATGTCGTGGCAGCTCTGGCATCCGGCCCTGCCCGTGAAGAGTTCGAAGCCCCTCTCGGCTTGCGCATCCAGAGCGTCCTCCTCCCCGCCGTAGTACCAGCGATCGAAGGGTGAGTCGCCGGCAAGCATCGTGCGTTCCCAGCTCGCGATGGCCATCCCGATGCGATCGGTCGTCGGCCCGCCGCCGAAGGCGCTCTCGAACATCCCGTCGTAATCGCCCAGTTCTCGGATCTTCGAGAGGATCCAGCCCATGGATGGATTCGCCATCTCGTCGCGCGCGAGCAGGGGGTTGATGGTCTGGGTTTCCAGTGAGGTGTCGCGGCCGTCATGAAACATCGACTTCGAGTAGCCCGCATTCAGGATCGTCGGGGCGTTTCGCCGAAGGCTCCGACCCTCGACGCCCACGGGTGTCGCCAGCTCGTTGTTGGTGAACCCCTGCTCCGGGATATGGCACAGGCCGCACGACATCGTGTTGTTGAACGAGAGCCGGCGATCGAAGAACAACTTCCGGCCGAGCGCGATCTTCTCCTTGGTGGCTGGATTGTCGGCCGGGACCGGCACGGGAGGCAATCCCAGCGGCGGAGAGGCGAGGCGCTCGAGGGCCAATCGATCCGGCCCGGCGTCCTCGCCCCTGACCAAGGCGGCAGCGATGGTCGCGAGGACGATCCAACCCGCCGCGGGGATCAGGAGTCGCGGAAAGATCATCTGGCCGCCGTCTGAATCCCCTCCTCCAGCAGAAGGGTCCGCACGTCCGCGAGCAAGAGCCGCGGATCCATCAACCCGAAGCTGTAGATGTTGCGGATCCTCTGCTCACGGTCGATCAGATAGACGCGGACCGTGTGATTGAAGGGCCCCAGGGCGTCGTCGGCGTTTCGCTTCCGGTCCACTCGTTGTCCGTAGGCATCGAGGATCGGTTGGAGATCCTTCATACCCGCAGTCGTCAGGAACCTCCACTCCGATCCTTTGCCGCTGGGCCGGAGGGCCTCCCCGTACTCAGCCATCACCTTGGGCGTGTCGTGCTCGGGGTCGAAGCTGAAGGTCAGCAGTTGCAGGTTCTTGGCGAGAATCGGATCACTTTGAGTCGCCTCGTGGACCTGATAGAGGACGCCGGTGGCGAAGGGGCAGGCGCGGGGATCCGCGCAGCGCGTATAGATGAAACTGAGAATCGTGATCCGGTCTTTGGTGAGATCGAGGAGCTTCCGCGCCTTCCCATCGGCCTCGATGACCCGGCCGTCCGCCGCCGCCTTGATCGCCGGCAGCTCGTACGTGCCCGGGTCGGGCGCGGGATAATCGTACTCGAAGGAGACCTGCGCGGCCGCCGGGGCCGCGAGGGCCCCGACGACGACCACGCCGAAAGTGAGCTTGAGGAGCCTTGAGGTCGGAACTTGCCGGACCATCACGCGCTCCCTAGTTGTAGAGCGTCGCGGAGCCGAACCGCATCAGGTGCGGCCTCCCCAGCTTGGCTTCGGTGAAGTCCAGGTTGAAGTCTGCGACCAGTTGCCTGCCGTCCCACTTGTAGGCCTTCAGGTACTGCTCGTTGTCGGCTCCTTTCTTGTCCCAGTTGGAGAGCACAGAGCTCGTGAAATAGACGCGCTTGCCGTCCCAGCTCTGGGACACCATGTTGAGCTGCTTGCCGATGACCTTCTCGTGCACTTGCTTCGGCTTGAATGGATCCGTCACGTCGTATACACGGCAAGTGCCGTCGGCAAAGGTGGTGACGAAGAGGTACTTGTCGTCCGAGCTGATGCTCATCGCGACCGGCACCGGGCTCTTGGCTGGATCCCCGATGTCCCCCACCTCCTTGGCCTGCCACACGCCCTTCTCGTCCTCGTAGACCAGCCAGAGCTTTGAGGTGAGCGTCGCCGCGGAGAAGGCGTAATTGTGATCCTCGCCCCAAGCGAAGCGGATCTCCAGAGGGGCGCCAGGCACCTGAAAGACCTTCTTGGGCTTCTTTGTGTGGAGGTCCCAGAGCACCATCGTCTGACCGAACGCCTTCATGGCGTTCGGGTCCTGGACCACTTGCCCGAAGTCCATCATGTAGTTGGACCAGCCGGTGAAGGAGGAGGTGAGCATGACGTTCCGGCGAGGAAGCGCGCGGAGGTCGTAGCCGAAGCCATCGGCGAAGGCTGCATTCTCGACGCCCATCGGATCGTCGGCGGTCGGCATCCAGTGCGTCGCGATGTAGGACCCTTCGTTGTTATACTCGACCATCGCGGTGCGCCCGCCGTGGTCCTTGTTGTTCGACAGGGCCGCGATCATCATGCGACCGGGAAGCGCGTAGAGGCCATGGGGTCCGACTACGCCGCCAGATGCCGCGACGAAGTCGGTGATGGTCTTGACGAGCTTGGGCTTCGCGGGATTCGTCGCCACATCGAAGATGAAGATATGGCTTGTGTCGAGGCCCGCCAGCCACAAGTGCCTCCGGTCATCGGTGAATCCGCCGTGATGCGCCTCATGGCGCCCGCCGACCGGCTCCTGATGGATCGCCTGACCATACGTCTTGGAGCCTGGCCGGACGTCGACAGTGACGAGCTTGTCCGAGCCGTCGCCGACGCCCTCCTCCCCGACGGTCCAGACGTAGACGAACTCTTCATTTCCTTGAATCTTCAACGAGTAAGGCGACTCGCAGGTCTCGTCCGCGAGCGCGACGCCGCAACTTGCGATGACGAATCCGACGAGTCCAACCAACAGGGAATCTATGGAGAATCTCACGTCGACTCCTTTCAAACCTGGGAGGGGCTGGAGTGCGGCTCCTCGCGGGACCCCCCTTTGGCGTCATGGGGGATGGAACATGCGGCATTCCAAGATGACACCCCCCGGGGTGGGGCGTCAAGCGTCCTCGCCCACCCACCGCTCGGTTCCGGACGCGCGTTCGCTGACTGATGCGCGATTGGGATCACTTTCACATATCGTCATTCGGCTGCGGCCGTGGCTTCGCGCAAAAGCGAGCCCCAGGAAACCGCCAGGGCCGACACTTGGGAGGAGCCGACTGCTCTCGGACGATCTACACTCGCCCGTTGCCGCTCAAGGAGAAGTTGACGATGGACGCGAGAAGAACCTCCGCCTCGCCCGCCCCCGACCCTGCCGCGGTGCTCGACCTCCGGCGTGGGTTCCGGGGCGAGGTGATCCTCCCGAACGACGCCGGCTATGAGACGCACCGCAAGGTCTGGAATGGATCGATCGACCGCCACCCTGCACTCATCGCAAGGTGCGCAGACGTGCCGGACGTCCTTCAAGCCGTTCGCTTCTCCCGCGGGCAGTCGCAGCTCACGGCCGTGCGCGGCGGCGGCCACAGCTTTCCGGGCCTCTCGGTCTGCGACGACGGAGTCCTCATCGATCTCGGTCCGATGAAGGGCATCCAAATGGATCCGGAGCGGAGAACCGTGCGGGCGCAAGCCGGGGTCCTGCTGGGCGAACTCGATCGCGCGACCCAGGCCTTCGCCATGGCCGTCCCGGCCGGGATCGTCACGCACACCGGTCTCGCCGGATTGACGCTGGGGGGCGGAATCGGCTGGATCATGCGCAAGTATGGGCTCACCATCGACCAGCTCCTCTCGGTCGACATCGTCACCGCGGACGGGCATTTCGTGAGGGCGAGCGAAGACGAGAACGCCGACCTCTTCTGGGGAGTGCGGGGGGGCGGCGGCAACTTCGGCATCGTGACTGAGTTCGAGTTCCGGCTGAACCCGCTCGGACCCGAGGTCTTCGCAGGCCCCATCCTATGGAAGATGGCGGACGCTCCTCAAGTCCTCCGCTTCTACCGGGACTGGATTTCGGATTGTCCCGACGAGCTCATGACGATCGTCGTCCAGAGGCGTGCGCCTGCGCTCCCGATGATTCCCCCTGAACTGGTTGGAGAGCGGGTGATCGGCGTGATCGCCTGTCATTCTGGGCGGCGGGAGGATGGAGAGAGGTTCCTCAAGCCCCTGAAGTCGTTCGGTTCCCCTCTCCTCGACCTGTGCGGTCCAACCACGTACCTGGCTCATCAGTCCCTCCTCGATCCTTCCTTCAGGCATGGGTGCTGGTACTACGTGCGTGCCTGCGACGTCGCGGAGCTGAGCGACGGGGTCATCGACATCGTCGTCGAGCACGGGCTGAAGATCTCTTCCCAGCTTTCGAGCATCGCTCTCTGGCAGATGGGAGGGGCGGTTGCGCGCGTCGGCGATGACGAGACGGCGTTTCACGGGCGTCAGGCGGGCTTCACGTTCAACATCAACGGCAACGCCGAGGGCGTGGACGGGTTCGAGGCGGAACGGCGTTGGGCGCGAGATTACTGGTCCGCGCTCGGGCCCTACCACACGAGCGTCTACGTCAACTTTCTCATGGAGGAAGGCGAAGAGCGGATCCGCCAGGCCTATGGCGCCGGGAAGTACGAGCGCCTGAAGGAGCTCAAGCGCAAGTACGACCCGACGAACTTCTTTCGTCTGAACCAGAACATCCGCCCCGACTGATCCGAAGTGAGACAGATCGGCCAATCGATTCGAACGACATTCCAGGAGCGGCGGATCGCCCGAAGTGCCAGCATTCGCAAGGAAGGAGTTCGACCATGTACGTCATCCGCGACATCTTTCGTTGCAGGCCAGGAAAGGCCAAGCTCATCGCAGAGATGTTCAAGCGCACGATCCCCTCGATGGAGCAGATCGACGGCTTCCGGAATTGCCGCGTCATGGTCGATGCGGTGGCCGACTACTGGACCGTGGTCGTCGAGTCCGACGTCGAATCGCTCGCCGCGTTCGAGAGCCACTCGGCGAGCTTCAGCGCTCGCCCCGAGATCCAGGAGGCCCTGAAGGGCTACCTGGACTTGGTGGAGGGCGGACACCGGGAGATCTACCGGCTCGTCTGACTCGGGTCGCGGGACGCGGCGATCTTCGGGCCCGCGACGGGGCGCCCCGCCCCAGTTCCACAGATCCCCTACGCGGGAATCCTGCCGCGGAGCGTCTCGAGGGTGTGCGGACCCGCCTCGGCGATGATCTCTCGCGCGGCGTCCATCTGTCCAAAGACGCCCCACGTGAGCACTCCGCGCACGCGGCCGGCCGCCATGTAATAGACGATCCCCTTGCGGTAAGGCTCTTTCCAGTCTGCGATGACATCCAGACGCGAATCGAGCGAGCCGATCGCCTCGTAGCCGAGGTCGAAAAGATCCGAGTAGAAGGAGGGCAGATGGCGGTAAACGACATCGGCTCCGGCCATGGCGCGCCCCGCCTCCCGTCCCATCCGGTTGGCGTTGTCCTCGTGCTCGACGCGGATCCGGCCGCTGAGGATCGGGTTCGGGAAACGCGCGACGTCGCCAGCCGCGAATACGCTCGCATCGGAGGTTCGAAGCGACTCGTCCACGATGACCCCGTTGTCCACGGCAAGACCGGCCTCTGCCGCGAGGCGGTCGTTCGGGACGATGCCGAGACCTGCCACGACGAGATCGACATGGATCTCCGCTCGATCGGTGTGGAGCGCGTAGCCCGCGCCATCCGCCGCAATCCCCGTGACGCTCTCGCCGGGGCGGATGGCGATGCCGCGCTCCGCGTAGTAGCCGTTCAAGTGCGCCGAGAGATCCCGCGGGAGCAGGCGGGCTCCGATCCCTTCCTCGGGGAAGATGAGGGTGACGCGGTATCCTGCGGTCGCGAGGGAGGCCGCGATCTCGGATCCGATGAAGCCTCCGCCGATGACCGCGACATGCTTGCCTGCCGGGAGCGCGCGGACGCGGTGGAAGTCCGCGACGGTTCTGTAATAGACGACCCCGTCGCCGCCGAAAGGCAGCCGGCGCGGAGTGCCGCCGGTCGCGAGCAGGAGCTTCTCGTAGCCGATCGTCTCTCCGCCATTGAGCGTCACGCTGCGCGCCACTGGGTCAATCGCGACGACCTGGACGCCGGTCCTGACGGAGACCCCCTCGACAGCAGGAAGCCAGATCGATGCCTCCTCCTGCCCCGTCCATAGTCCCTTTGTGAGCGGCGGGCGGAGATAGGGTCCCACCGGCTCCTCTCCGAGCAGCGCGATGGACCCGTCCGCGTCCGCGGAACGGATCCCATCCGCTGCCGCGTGCGCCGTCATTCCACATCCGACCACGACGTACTTGATCTGAGGCATGGTTTCCTCCCGGCGGCGCGGCGGTTCGGGTGAATTAGCGCGGGGCGCTCCCACGGACGACGATCCCAGCCTACACCCCCTTCGCAGTCGCTTCCAGGATAATGCCTTACATTACTGGATCATACGGGCTTGTTGAGTGGGACGGGGGGGGAGTATAATGCGTCCAATCTCGTAAGGGCATCCCTGCCCAGGACCGATTCGCAGATCGACCTTAGTGGCCACGATTGAGGAAGGATCGATCGGAGTTGGGCGGGGACCTGAAGCCGGCATGGCGCACGTGGATGACAGCAAAGGAGACTAGTTTGTGATCTTTCTATTGAAGCCAATCGGCCGTGCTCTACTTCTCGGATTGAGCATTCTCCTTGTCTCGAATGCCAGCGCTCTCGACGATGGCCGGACGGATGTCCCTGGCGGAATCAGGGAATTCAGCGGCCAGACGGTCCGTGCCCATCTGTACAGCGAACCGGGCTACTGCCTGCGTGTCGTGGCCGCAGGCGTGCAGACACGGAACGCTGACCCGGCCCCTCCAACAACAGGCGGCGTGATCCTTCTGCCTCCTGGGCCCGCGCCGGACAATGTGATCTGGGCTGGGCTCTACTGGGAGATCATCGGAAACGATTCGCCGGCTAACGCGGTAACGCTGAACGGTTCCGCCGTGACTCCCGTCTCGCTCGGAGTGACTGCCTCGCCGTGCTGGCCGGAGGCGAGAGCTTATCCGTTCTTCGCGGACGTGACGGGACTCGTGGTCGCAGGGGCCAACACCGTCGCCGGTCTCGATGACAGCGGAAGCCTCGCGGTCGCTCCCGAGAGCGAGGGCGCGTCGCTCGTCGTCGTCTACCAGAATGACGAAACCGCGGCCTGCGAGATCATCATCACAGACGGAAACGACCTGATGAACGTGTCAGGGCAATCGTTCGAAAACCCGCTTCCCGTCTCGTGCGGAGCCGGCGTCTCTGCGACGCTGACCTTCATCGGTGCCGATGGGCAGACCGGGATCCACGGACCGGCGCCGGACGACCAGCTATGGAACGGCGTCCTTCTGAGCGGCACCCGCGATGACTGGGACGCGAGCGACCCCGACGCCCCCGGCGGCACAGAACCCGAGCTGGGCTGGGACACTGATTCCTGGGCCGTCACGACTGGCGATCCAAACGTGGCGGCAATCGACATCCCACTCGTCGGCGGGCCCGGCGACTGCGTCAACTGGCTGGCGACGGTGCTCGAGGTCGGAGTGGGGTCTTGTCAACCCACGCCGGCCAAGAACACCACGTGGGGACGGATCAAGAGCTTCTATCGGTAAGTCGAAACGAGAAGACCGCGCACGTCCGAATCAAAGAGATTCCCCGAGAGCTCATCTCGGGGAATCTCCCTTTCTGCGGGCGGATCCGACGCGACTCGTTCTACTTCGCCTCCATCTGCTCCTTCTGCATGCGCCGCTCCCGGATCTCCGCAACGTTCCCCATGCGGAGGCCGGAAATCCAGAGTGTGAGAGACTCCGCGCGCGCAGCGGGCACCTCGAACGTGAGGATCAACCCTGCTTGGCTCGCAATGATCGTGGAATCGATGGGCGCGGGCTCCAGTCCCTGGTTCAGACACCAATGGATGGGGACATACGAGTCTCCGACTGGATGATTCCTCTCGCCCAAGCGGATCATGGAGGTTTCGAGGAAATACGGGCCCGGATCCACCGAGAGATCCGCCGTGATTTCGAGCAGGATGTGGTCCGTCTTCGGGCGGACCGTCTCGTAGACGGCGCCATACTCCCCGTCTTTCATCAAGGTCTTCTTGCCCGTATTGACCTTCAGGACTTCCGGCTGCCGGATTCCCGTGGGGATGATGGTCATGTGGAAGCCTGCTGAATCCACCGACTCGCCTACGCCCTGAGCGAAAGCGATCCCAGCCAGAGACATCCAGACGATCAGAAGAGACAAGCCGCGCTGCATGATCCCTCCTTGGCGAGAGCTCGATCCGCAGGATTTCCCGTTTCGCCTGCTATCAGCGCGATGCGGCAGGATCCAGGCAGCTCCGCAACGGCTCGCCAGGCCTGATGGACTCGACCGAAGGCCCGGGGGGGAGTAGGTGGACGAGAGGCGTAGTGCCCGCCGGTCCCCTACTCCACGAGCTCGAGCACGGCCCGCCGATTCTCTTTCGTCGCTACGCCATTCAGGATCGTCCGCAGGGCTTGGATGGTGTGTCCGTGCTTCCCGATCACCTTGCCCAGTTCGCCCTCGCCGACTCTTAGTTCGTAGACGCTCGTGGACTCCCCGACGATTTCGTTGACCTCGACCTCGTCGGGTCGGTCTACGAGGCACTTGACGAGATATGTGATGAGGTCTTTCAAGACTTTGTCGCCCGCACGCGGCTGCGTGCTTTCGCGCCTTTCTTTTCGAAGGTGGGCGCCGCTTCGGATGATGCGGCGAGCACCTCCGGCCTTAACCGCTTCGCCCCGACTTCCTGAAACCGGACCTCGACGGAGGCTCCACTGACTGAGAGAACCACTCCGGTGCCCCAATGCGGGCACTTCGTGTTGGTCACGGAATCGCCTTCCTTGATCGCCATAGGTGTCACCCTGCCTCGCTCTCGCCTCGCTGGCGTGGTTCGTGCGGACCCGAGCCCCTCTCGAAAGCGGCAACCGCCGCCCTCGCTGCAAGTTGGGGACGCGGCACTCGCCCCCTCGGTTCACCGTCCAGGTCACTTGACGCCACGGGCCTTAGCCTGGCGACCGATGACCGCAGTGTAGCACGCCCAGACGCGCATGACCCCTGCTACATCCGGACGACTTCCCCTCGGCAGCCTTGATTGTGGGGAATCGCGAGCGTTCTCGCTCGCTGACCGGGGCGCTCACGAGGGCGACCCGGAGCCGTCCCGGAACCCGAGCCGAGGGAGAATCATAAGACAATGTATATATATAAGATACGAGATGTCACATAACCGGGATATCGGACCGGTGACCTTCCCCAGACCCTCCCGGATTCCCCCCGAGGGCGGAATTGGTGTGATCGCCCCTGGACACCGCCCTCTGCCTCTGCTATAGTAGATACCGGCTTAGGATCGCGCCTCAATGCAGCGAGATGAGTCGCATTGGTGACCGGATCTCGGGGGTTGAGCGACCTAGGATGGCCGTAGTAGGCGGGTGAGCAGGGCCCAGTCCACTTCGAACCGGGAATCTGCACCCAAGATCTGACCAACGGGAGGTTGGGTTATGCGTAAATTGCTCCTGTTTGCCCTAGTCGCAGTTGGTATGTGTGCCCTCGCCATGCCCGCAGCCGCGGACACGATTGATCAGAATCAGCCCAGCGGACCGGTGTACATGGCCGCCTTCGCCCAGTTGGACCTCGCCCAGTCGTTCAAGCAGACGAACGACAACATCTCGGGCGCGGGCATCCTTCTGCAGGCTGGAGTTGGCGGCACGGACAACGTTCGTATCTCGGTGTGGGATGCTCTCCCGAACCAGGGCGGCACGATGCTGGCCGAGGCAAACGCCCAGGGTACGGCGGGTCAGTGGGTCGACGTGTACTGGAACGCTATTCCGATCACTCCGGCGACGGAGTACTTCCTTGTGTTCGATGGCAACCTGACTCTGGGAATCGCGGGCGACACCAACAACCCGTATCCCCATGGTTGCGTGTATGCGAATTCGGGCTTCCAGCAGTTCCCGTCGTTCGACTACGCCTTCCGCACCTACTACTCGGACGTCACGCCTACCGAGACCACGACCTGGGGCGGGATCAAGGCACTCTACCGCTAGACCGGACTTCTGCCCTCTCAACAAGGGCTCTCATGAACGGCCCCGGGGATCCCCCCGGGGCCGTTTGAGTTTGCCGCAACCCAGAGATTCGGGGCGACCCCGTTTGCGACGGCTACGGCGCCAGCACGATTCGCGTCGTGACCTCCGCGCCGTCGGCAGCCAGACGTCCCAGATAGACTCCACCCGGCGCCCGCCGGCCCGCCTCATCCCTGCCGTCCCAGTAGATCGTGTGGATGCCTGCGGCGCGCAGACCATGCTCGATGGTCCGCACCAGACGTCCCCCGACATCGTGGATCGTCACGCGAATGGGGCTCTCGTCCGGGAGCGTGAATCGAAGCGTCGCATGCTCGGTGAAAGGATTCGGGTAGGACGGCCCGATGCGCACGGAGGTGTCGACCAGCGGAGAAGGCACTCCGGAAAGCCATCCGGCGAGGCGCAGATCCGCTTCACCAGCCCCGTTCCCGGCCAGGTAGAGCCACTTGGAACGAGGGAAGAGCGGATTCTTCGTCTCGAAGCGCATACGCCAGTGAAGCTGCTGTCCGACCGGCAGCCCACTCGGAATCGTGATGAAGATCGCGCCGCTCCCCGCGGGGTCGGAGGGGGCTCCGGTCATGGCCCATCCCCCCCGACCCACGCCTTCACCGTCAAAGGGCGTCAAGTACGGCTTCACCTCCCAGACGAGACGGACCGAGCCCCTGCCCGCCGGGGTCCGCAGGAAGGAGGCCAGTCCGAAGGCGCTCTCGTTGTCCGATTGGCCGTACGTCGCGATCGGATCGCTGAAGTCGCTCTGCCATTGCTGAGTCCTTCGAGAGACTCCACGACTATGGTTACCGTAGTAGAGGAAGGCTCGTCCCTCCTCCATCTGCCCGTTGCTGTGATTCGGTGCGCCGACCATGACGTCACCGAAGCCATCCGCGTTCACGTCGCCGATGGATGCCACTCGGAATCCGAAGTTTTCGAGGTGCTGGGTGCCGGTCCGGTACCAGGCCGCCGCGCCACCGGGTATCCCAGCGGCAGACCCGAACCACAGGAACGCCCTGCCCTGCAGATCGTCTCCGTCCCAGGGAGCGCCCGCCATCACATCGCTATACCCGTCGCCGTTCACGTCCCCCGCGCCGGCCACGTGCCAGCCCAAGTCCGCGCCGGATTGGTTGCGGCCCGAGATCCAGTCCGCATTGTCGGGATTGCCGTTCGGCGGGTCTGTCGGACCGCCAAGCCAGATGCAGACCGCCCCACCGTCGATGGCGGTCCAGTCCAGTTCGGGAGCGCCAATGATCACGTCGCTGTACCCGTCGCCGTTCACATCGCCCGCACACGCGACGGAGTACCCCATCCAGGCATTCTCTTCGTTCCCCTCCGCATACCAGTACGGAGCGCCCGGGAGGACTCCGGCCCGGGAACCGAGATAAACGGATGCGACCCCTTCACCCACGGCCGGGTGATCGTAGAGATACGAGCCGACGATGACATCGCTGAAGCCGTCACCGTTGAAGTCTCCCGCCGTGCTCACAGCTGACCCGTACAGGGCTCCCGCATGGTCGCAGTCGTGAAACCAGGTGGCATCGGTCGACAGCCCCATCGCCGACCCGTGATATACGAATGCCGCGCCCTCGTCCACCTGTGGATTGTCGTAGTTGGGCGCGCCCACGATCACATCACCGAAACCGTCTCCATTGACGTCCCCGGCCTTGGCGAGGGAGTAACCGAGCTTCGCGCCCGCTTGCCCGCCCGTCACGAGCCAAGGCGCGTTCGACGGATTGCCGGGAGGAGTCACCTCGGCCGTTCCGTACCACAGCAACGCGCATCCCTCGTCCGCGAGGCTTCCATCATACAATCGCGCGCCGATGAGAATGTCGCCGAGTCCATCGCCGTTCACGTCGCCAGCGGACGCGACACACCCCCCCAGGAGCGCGTTTTCCTGATTCCCTTCCGCATACCAGGCGGGCGAAACGGAGAGTCCCGTATGGGATCCGGCAAAGAGGAACGCCGCCCCTTCGTAGATCTGCCCATTGTCGTAATCTTCGGCGCCGACCAGCACATCGTCGAATCCATCGCCGTTGACGTCCCCCGCGGACGCGACGCTATACCCGTAATGCGCATAGGCCTGGCCGCTCTCCGTCACCCAGCCCGGAGTGGTCTGCGGTCCATCGCTCGAGCCGAGGTAGACGAAGGCTCCCCCCTCGTTCACCTGGCCCGCATCGAGGCTGTCCGCCCCGACGATCAGATCGCTGAACCCATCGCCGTTCACATCCCCGGCGGTCCCGACGCTGACCCCGAACGAAGCGCCCGCCTGGCCGCCATCCTCGGTCCAGTACGGTGTCGTCGAAAGGCCGAACCACCGGCCGAGGAAGAGGAACGCCTTGCCCTCGTCGATTTCGGGATCGTCATACAGCTCGGCTCCGATGATCAGATCGGCGTATCCATCGCCATTCACGTCTCCGGCGGTCGCAAGCCCTTCGCCGAAGTGGCAACTCTCCTGATCGCCCGCGAGCGCCCATGCCGGGGACGAGCCGAGGCCGGTCTCCGAGCCATAGTAGAGATACACCTTTCCGTTGTAGTCGAATCCCTCGGAGGTCACGGGCGCGCTGATGGCGACATCCGCATAGCCGTCGCCGTTCACGTCACCGGCGCCGGCGACCTTCGCCCCGAATCCATCCCAGTCCGGCATACCCGCGATCCATGGGCTCCCCGCGATCCCCGTTTCGGATCCGTGATAGACATAGGCGCGGCCGATGTGGCCGTAGTTGTTGAAGGTCGGGGCCCCCGCGATGACATCATCATAGGAGTCGCCGTTGACATCTCCGGCGCCGGCGACGCACCTCCCGAACTGCGCCGCTTCCTCGTTGAGCTCCGCCGTCCAGGGCGTGCCGGGAATTGTCGCGGAGCCGTAGTAGACGTAGATGCGTCCCTCATGGAGCTGGCCGTTCGTGAAGTAGCTGGCCCCGACGATGAAGTCGGCGTACCCATCTCCGTTCACGTCGCCGGCCGGGGCGATCGACGCGCCGAACCTGGTCTCCGCGACATTGGGTTCTTTCGTGCACGCGGCGGTGGTTTCCAGGCCGTCCTCTGAACCGTAGTACAGGTAGATCCTCCCCTCGTCGGCGCTCCCGCCGCTGTAGTACGGCGCGCCGACGATCACATCGTCGTACCCGTCGTTATTCACGTCTCCGGCGGTCGAGACCGCGGAAGCGAACTCCGCGTAGCCCTGATTTCCCTCCGCCGACCACGCATAGGACATCGACACCCCATCCACGGAGCCACGGAACAGAAAGGCCTTCCCCTCGTTCGTTTCCCCCGCGTCATAACGCGGCGCCCCCACGATGACGTCGCTGTAGCCGTCGCCGTCGACGTCGCCGGCAGTCGCGACGCATTGCCCGAAGCGAGCCTCCACTTGTTGTCCTTCGCCCGTCCAGTTCGGGGCAGAGATGATCGGGTCGATGAGGATCGGATAGAGAGCCCCCGCATCCTCGACACGCAGGATCACGGCGCCCTCCGCAATCTCCATCGAGGAGGGCAATCGCGCCCCACGGACATCGGTGACGTTGAGTCCGTCGTAGCGAAGAACGCTCGCCAAGCTCGACGCCGCAAACTCGATCGCCTCTTCTCCCTCGTCCTCGTGCGGGATCAGGGTACCTCCGACTTTCCCGTGGAGGAGCAGCGGCCCGGATCCGGGCGGCGGAGCCGAGATCGTGAACCCCTGCTCGATTCCTTCAGGCCGGTTCTCGTACCACTCGGTCCAGCCGTCCCTCCGGTACTCGACGCGGAAGGCGTCCACGGTCGCCGGCGACTCCTCGACCGCCCGGAGGTCGCATGGACGGCCGAGCGCGACGGTCTGCCAGGTCCAGCTCCAGGCGAACTCCCGGCCGGAGTTTCTGGGGACGATCTCGATGCCGGCAGGGGTGAAACGAGTCCGAAGGTTCTGCGCGCGGTTGGGCGCCTGCAGACCCTCGGCTCCGAGGGAGACATGGTACTCGCGCGCGCATAGGTCCTCCGTCACGGCCGTCCACCAATCGGATGGGACCAGATCGGATGCCTGCGTCCCTCCCGGCGGCTGAGCAGGAGATGGAGCCGCAAGCCCCGGCACGAACGACGCGAGAAGGATGATCGCAGGAATGAGATGGGCGCGCATTGGACGGTCCTCCCTTCGGATCCGCAGGTTGGCAGTCTCCTGAAGTGCGCGTGCAATAACCCATCGAGTTGGACGCGGACTCCGGCTTCGCGTCACAGCCAGACAAGCGGCAATTGCCACAGAGACGGAAGCGGCGAAGTGGCGGTCACTATTGCTAACCGTTTGCCAGGATTCGTGTTGACTGCTATACTCATGTCGCCCGGATTCAGACGACGCAGCTTCCCGGCTTCCGAAAGGAGCGTCCCTCATGCGCCGAGACCTCGCTCAGCCCGCCACCAGATCGATCCAAGGGCTTGCCCACCCGTGCCTGCTGGCGTTCGTGACGATCGCGGTCCTCACGGCATCCCAGGCGGGACTCGCCGCCGCCGCACCCGACGATCCCCCGCCGTTCCCGACGCTGGAGTCGCGGGAGGCGTTCATCCGGGCGCACGAGGCGGGCCTCGAGCCCTGGATGGAAGAGCCCATCCGGGCGGTGCACGACGAGTATGACGTCATCCACTACGACGTCGATCTGGACCTCGACATCCCGTCTCGGATCATCTATGGCGTCGTGACGGTCGATGCCACGGCCGAGGTCGCGAACCTTCTCGTGTTGCCTATCGACCTCTTCTCGCCGATGGTGGTCGACTCGGTGAAGGTGGACGGCCAGGTGGCGAGCTACTCGCACGCGAGCGGCGTCATTCGAGTGAACCTCCCGCAGGCGCTGCAACCCGGAGATCCGGTCACCTTGCGGATCGCCTACCACGGCACCCCTTCCTTCTCCGGGATGCCGTTTCGCTGGATGGTCCATGGGGCGAACATCCCCATGGTGCTCTCCTATTCCGAACCCTACGGCGCGCCGGCTTGGTGGGCCTGCAAGGACGATCCGAAGGACAAGGCGACCTTCACGATCCATGTGACCGCCCCCGACGATCTTTCCACCGTCTCCAACGGCGTGCTCACTTCGGTCGTGGACAACGGCGACGGGACGGCCACCTACAACTGGACCCACGATTACCCGATGTCGACCTACCTATTCTCCATCGCGACCACGAACTTCGAGCACTGGAGCGAGGTCTACACCGCCCTCGATGGAATCAGCACGATGGACGTCGACTACTACGCCTATCCGGAGGACCGCGGCGACGCCGAGATCGACTGGCGCCACAACATCCAGATGATGGAGTACTACGCAAGCATCTTCGGCGAGTATCCATTCCTGGACGAGAAGTACGCGATCGCGGAGTTCCAGCACCCTGGCGCGATGGAGCACCAGACGGCGACCAGCATGGGCTACTTCTGGATCACGGGGGACAACGCAAACGACTATGTCGTCGCGCACGAGCTGTCGCACATGTGGGTTGGCGACATGATCACGATGCGCCTTTGGAGCCACGCCTGGACCAAGGAAGGGTTCGCCACACACTGCGAGGCGCTCTACTTCGAGGATCTCTACGGCGAGGATTACTACCATGGATACATGGAGAGCATGAATATCCTCTCCTATGCCCCGCGTCAGCTCTACAACATCAACCCGCCGCTCGACGGGGCGATCTACTACAAGGGCGCGTGGGTTCTCCATATGCTGCGGCACGTGATCGGCGACGCCGCGTTCTTCTCCGGATGCTACGGATATACGAACGATCCCGACCTGAGGTATGGCAACAACGTCACCGAGGACCTGCGCGACGCCTTCGAAGCCGCCTCCGGGATGGACCTCGACTGGTTCTTCCAGGAGTGGATCTACTCCCCGGGCTATCCCCGTTACCGCATACTCTGGAGCTCGGCGCCGGCGGGAGGCGGTTACGACGTCTCGCTCGACATCGAGCAGACGCAATCGATCGGACCGGACTTCAAGATGCCGATCGATGTGCGCATCTATACCGAGGAGGGGCCCGAGAACTTCGTCGTCTGGGACTCTCTGCAGACGCAGTCGTTCGTCCTGCACGTCTCCGCGCCGCCGAACCATCTGGTCCTCGATCCGGATGATTGGCTGATCAAGGAGGTCCTGGACATCTCGGCGGTCGAGGGTGACATCGCCGACGCATCGGCCCCGGCACTCCGGTGCGACCCGAACCCCTTCGATCGATCGACGAGGATCCGCTTCGCGATGACCGAAGCCGGTCCGGTGCGTCTACTGGTCTTCGATCCCTCGGGACGGCTCGTCCGCACTCTGCTCGACTGTCGCCTCGGAGTGGGCGAGCATCGAATCTCCTGGGACGGTCGCGGCGAGGATGGAGCCCTCTTGCCCTCCGGGATCTATCTCCAGCGCCTGGAACGAAACGGGAGGGCGAGCAACTCGCGCGTGCTGCGCTTGAGATGATCCGCTCCGTCAGACCGGTCCGGCGAGGTCGCTGAGGCCTTCGGGGCGGCCTGATTCCACCACGTGATTCTCGGGCCACGCTCCCAGGAGAGGAGCGCCGTATGCGCGCGGTCGCTCCCTTATTCCAGAGCTTTTCGCGCTCTGCCCGAGCCGATATAGTCCCTTGCGGGCGGTGGAGCGCGCGCCGCATCCGCCGGCCGCCTGTCGATGGCCGGCGGTCCGGCGCGCACATCGTGGGGATCTCGTCAAGGAGGAGAACAGATGCGTAACCTGATCGATTCCGGCTCTTCGGATCGTCTGCGCGGTTGGGCGAGGCCCGCCGCAGCGTTTCATGCTCCGATCCTCATCCTACTCCTCGGCCTCCTGGGGGCTCCTTCCATGGCCGCGGCCGAAGGATGGGGATTCGCGTGGGAGCCCGGGATCATCACCGCAACGGCCAAGGGCGCTCCATTCGTCTTCAGGCTCACCGTCTCGAAGTACGTCTCCGAGGAGTTCAGCATCGGGCCGTCGGTCTATCTGACCCCAGCGGGTGAGGATGCGATGTACAGCGGTTCACTGAACGCCAATTTTCGCGTACCGCTCGACACGATCCGGATCGCCCCGTTCCTCGGGGTCGGTGTCGCTCATCGGAAGACCGCGCATGACGACGACACCGCCCTCATGTTCCCCATGGGGCTCTCCGTGGAAACGCCGGTAGCCGAGACGATCGATCTCGTGGGCACCGTCAGCATCAATCTGCACGATGGGATCGTCCTCGAGGGCGAGAAGGACGACACGAGCGTCGGTCTGACCGTGGGGATCAGCTACCGTCCGGAATAGGCTCCTGGAAGTCCGCTTCCGCCGCGCTCATCGAATGCTCGTGACCCGCGGGATCGCATCGATCCTCCGCGGGTCACTCGTATCGGAGCGCCTCGATCGGATGCAGCCGGGCGGCTCGGATCGCCGGAAGCAGACCGAACGCAATCCCCACCGCCGTGCAGAAGAGAAGACCGATCACCGCCCACTCGAGCGGCACCTTGGTCTGGAACTGAGTGAAAAACGTGAGGACGTTTCCCAGACCGAATCCCAAGAGGACGCCGAAGACCCCGCCGATGTTGCATAAGATGACAGCTTCGAGGAGGAACTGGGTCAGAATGCTCCTCGGTCTGGCCCCGAGGGCTTTTCGGATCCCGATCTCTCGCGTTCGTTCCGTCACCGCGACGAGCATGATGTTCATGATTCCGACGCCGGCGACCATCAGAGCGATGATGCCGATGATGAAGGCCGCGATCTTGACCCCCTGGCTCATGTTGTTGAATTCCGTGATCAGACTCTGGCTGCTGAAGAAGTCGAAGTTGTCCGGCTCGTTGGGCCTCAGCTTGCGCGCGTGCCGCATCACTTGACGCGTCTGTTCCATGGCGTCTTCGATCAACTCCGGCCTCTTCGCTCGTACCGTGATGTTGACCGAACGGGAGAATCCTTCTCTGTTCACCATGCCGTATGTCTTGACGAAGGCGGACACGGGAATCAGCACGTAATTGTCGAAGTTGCCTCCGAAGGCGGACTTCTTCTCATCGAACACGCCGATGACCTCGTACTTGCGCCCGTCGACGCGGATCACCTCTCCGATTGGGTCGGTGAACGGGAAGAGCCTCTCGCCGATTGCGTATCCGACGACGGCCACATTACGCGCGCTGCGGATGTCCATCTCGTTTAGATTTCGCCCGATTCCGACGGGGTGGGTGTTGTTCGGCGCGTACTCCGGAGTGCCGCCGACGATCGCAAGGTTCGGGTTGGTCGTCTCCCCCTTGTACTCCGCGCTATATCCGAAATCCCAGATCTCGGCTCCGACGAGATCGACGGTCGGAACCTGCTCCCGGATCGCAGTAACATGCTGCAATGTGATCGGAGGGCGGTTTCGCGCCCTCCTTCGCTCCTCGTCCGAGTTGAAACCGCCGGCGGGCCATTTCTGCACCTGGAAGACTTGCGCGCCCAGTACGCTCATCTCCCTCTCCATGGTGTTCTGCACCACTGAGATCGCCGTCATGACGGCGATGATGGAGGCGACCCCGGCGATGATGCCCACGAGAGTCAGAATCGATCTCAACTTGTTGGCGATCAGCGCCCCCCAGGACATGGCGAGGATGTCAATGGAGAGCATTGCGCACCCGGTCGACGATCGGTTCATTCATAGCGGAGCGCCTCGATCGGATCCATTCGAGCGCCTCGGTAAGCTGGAGCCACTCCCGCCAACACCCCGACCGTGATCGAGACCATGACCGCGACGATCAAGATCGGAATTGAGATGCTCGCGGGCATCAGGACGGCGTTGATGACCGCAGTGAGAATCCAGGCCAGGACGATCCCGACCACCCCTCCGGCCAGACAGATGGATGCGGATTCGAGGAGGAACTGGAGGAGAATGCTTCTCCGGGTAGCGCCGATGGCCTTGCGGATTCCGATCTCGCGTGTCCGTTCAGTGACCGAGACGAACATGATGTTCATGACTCCGATCGCGCCAACGAACAGCGAGATGCTCGTAACCAACAACCCCACCAGGAGAACGACGCCCATGACATTGTTGAACGTCCCCACCAGGGTGTCGAGCTTGTTGACGGCGAAGTCATCAGACTCCACGGGACGGAGATTGCGGATCTTTCGCATCTCGCCGATTACCTCATACTCCAGATCCGCCATCGACTCCTGCATCGGAGCCTTGACCGCGATGTTCACGTCCTCCTCCCCATGTCCCCCGCTGAAGGCGCTCAGGTAGGAGCTGATGGGAACGAAGATCTGGCGGTCGAAGTTGGGTCCGCCCAGGAAACTGCCGCCCTGTTCCTCCATCACGCCGATGATGCGGAACTCGGCGCGGCCGATCTTGATCGACTTGTTGATCGGATCGGCGGTCCCGAACAGCCCATCCCGCACGTCGGTGCCGATGACGCACACTCGTTTCTTGAAGGCTGAATCCGAGGGGAGCAGAAATCGTCCGGTCTGAGGCTGGGCGCTGGACATCCGCGTCTGCTTGTCGGTCGTGCCGATGATGCTCACGCTCTCCATGATCTCCGAGCGGTACTTGACGTCCCGGCGTCCCTCGATCGATGGGTTGACCAGGGCCCTCCCCCGCAGGTTCTCCTCCAGAGATCGCGCCTCGCGAAGATCGATGTTCGGCCGATTCCGGTAGAGAAAGAAATCGTCCATGGTCACCCATGGAACGCGAGAGACGTAGAGCACGTCGGTGCCCACCGCCGAGAAGCTCTCCCGGAACCTGTCGCGCAGGCCATTCGCCGCCGTCATCGTGAGCACGACCGCCACGATTCCGATGATGATTCCGAGAGTCGTCAAGGCCCCGCGAACCTTGTTGGCTCGGAGCGCCTCGAAGGCGATCCGTAACGATGTCCTGAGGTCGAATGCGGGTCTCACCATTGGCTGGTCCTGAGCGAGCTCACACGCTCGTTTCCTGAATCACCTGTGGCGGGGCGCACGTGGCGTCGCGACCGGGCGTCCGGGGATTCACGGCGGAATCAGACTCGATCCTGCCATCCCTCAAGCGAATGAGCCGCTCGGAGTGGGCTGCGATGTAGGGTTCGTGGGTGACCAGGACGATGGTCTGGCCCGCGTCGTGGAGACGATCGAGCACGACCATGATCTCGTCTCCGGTCCTGCTATCGAGGTTGCCCGTCGGCTCATCGGCAAGGATGAGGGATGGACGGGTCACGAGCGCTCGAGCGATGGCCACCCGCTGCCTCTGTCCTCCCGACAGCTCACCCGGCCGGTGACGCATGCGGGGGGCCAGACCGACCGCATCGAGGACCTGCTCTGCGCGCCGGCGTCGCTCCGCCTTCGCCACCCCGGCGTAGACCAAAGGCAGTTCGACGTTTGACAGGACGCTGGCACGAGGAAGGAGATTGAACGTCTGAAAGACGAAGCCGATTCGGCGGTTTCGAATCTCGGCAAGCTCCGCCTGCGTCATCTCGGCGACCGACTGCCCTTCGAGGAAGTAGCTCCCCGAAGTTGGCACATCCAGACATCCGATCAGGTTCATCAGGGTCGACTTGCCCGAGCCGGACGGGCCCATGATCGCGACGTACTCGTTGCGGCCGACGTCGAGGGAGATTCCATCCAAGGCAAAGACGCGTTCCGCGCCGAGGACGTAGGTCTTGACCACGTCCCGGAGCGAAAGGAGCCCGGCGCCTGGGCTTGGATCAAAAGGCCCGCTGATCATTCGGCTCTCCCCGACCCGCGGCTCTTCGTTCGTTGTTCACGGTGACCGGTCCCCCATTCACCAGATCCCGGGAAATGGCCCGATAGCTGCCGGAGACGACCTCGTTGCCTTCTGTGAGCCCGTCGAGGATCTCGATTTGCTCGTCGCTCTGGATTCCGGTCTTGACCTGGGTCGCGATCGCCTTGCCGTTCTCGATCCGGAAGACGATCTCGACGAACCCGTCCTCGTCCGAGTCGAAGCGCTGTTCCACGACCTCGCGCTTTTCTCCCTTCATCATGAGCTGATCGATCGTCCGGACCGCCACGCTCTGGAGTGGAACGCAGAGGGCGCTGTCGTTGGTCTTGGTGATGATCTCTGCGCTTGCCGTCATGCCCGGGCGGAGCGTCTCCGGCGCATCGGAGATGGCGATCTTCACCTCGAACTCCGTCTTCTGCTCCAACGTGCCGGCAGCCGCCACGTTGGCGCTGCTCGAGATCTCGCTGACCCGTCCGTGTAGATTCGTGTCGGGCATCGCATCGACCTCGATCGTGGCCTCTTGGCCCAGGGCGATCGAGACGATGTCGTTCTCGTCCACATTGACCTGGGCTTCCATGGCCGAGAGATCGGCGATGACCATGATCACGTCCTTCTGGAACTGGGAGCCGAGCGCGATCTCTCCCAGCTCCTTGTTCAACGCGCTCACGGTGCCCGCCATCGGGGCGTAGATGCTGGTCTTCGACAGATCATCCCTCGCCTGCTTCAGCGCGGCTTTGGCCTGCGCCACCTGGTCCTGGGCAGCCTTGTGGCGGGCCACCTCGACCTGATAGGCGGCCTCCTTTACCTCGAAGTCCGCGGGTGATTCCAGCCCGCTCGCCTGAAGCTGCTGGGACCGCCTGTACTCCTTCTCGGTTCGCTCCATCGTCCGCTGGACCAGCTCGGCGGAAGCCTCGGCGGAGCGGACGCTCGCCTCCGCGCTCTCGACCGCCGCCGTGTACCGCTCGCGATCCAAGCCCACGAGGAAGGTCCCCTGCTCCACCCACTGCCCCTCAGCCACCGGCAGTTGCGTGATCTTCGCGCTGACGTCGGCGCTGATCTCCACCTTGGTTTTGGGCTGGATCTTCCCCGTGGCGCTGACCATCTGAGTGATCTTGGCGCGATCGACCTTGGCCGTTTGGACTTCCAGAGGTTTCTCGCCGCGCGCGCGAAACGCCGCGGTCGCGGCAATCCCCGCCACGATCACGATCGCGGCGCCGATCCACACCTGCTTGCGCTTCATCTTCAATACGTCTCCAAGTTCCTGTCCGGCCGCGCACGATCTCGGGGAGCCTGGCCATCTGCAGTACGCGACCGAGGGCGGTAGGGTTGCCTCTTCCCGGCGACGGAGGTCCGAGGCTCGAGCGGCCATGCAGTAGGCGAATCCAGGACGATCCCGCTCCGACAGCCCTCGTGCGGGTGCGCTCCATCCCCTCGCTTCGGGAGTCCAGCGATTCTAGCACATGGAACGCCGGGTCCGGGGCTCCGGGGTGGCGTGGGCGCTGGGCCCGCGCTCTCGGCCGGGGGGAGGACCCCAGGCGGAGGGCAACTCATCTAACTCATGGCAGGTCAATGGACTGCGCTTCGCGCCGGGCTCGCTGACTGGCTGGACTCGTTCCTCGGTCTGTGATTGAATCGTTCGTTACGCTCAAGAGCCTGTTCATGGCTGCCCTTTCAGTCTCGAAGTCGCCGCAGACCAGGAGTGAACCCAATGACCACCCAGTCGCCAAAGAGGTCGACGAAGATCGCAAAGAGGCCCACTCGCGAGCGGGTTGTGGCGAGCGCGGAGAAGCGCCCGCCGCGGGCCAAGATGACGCCCGCCGCGACCAAGAACATGGCGGAATCAGCATCCAGGCTGATTGACAGAAGAATTGGGGAGCTACGCGATTGGCGAGGGAAGACGCTTCGGAGAGCGCGCGAGATCATCAAGGCCGCGGCCCCGGAGATCGTGGAGGAGTGGAAGTGGGAAACTCCCGTCTGGTCCCACAATGGAATCATCTGTACGGGTGAAGCCTACAGGAATGGCATCAAGTTGACGTTCGCCAGAGGAGCATCTCTGGAGGATCCTTCAGGTCTGTTCACCTCCAGCCTTGATGGGAAGGTCAGGCGTGCCATCGATTTCCGTGAGGGTGACAAGATCGACGAAGCAGCTCTCACGGATCTCATCAGAGCGGCCGTTGCGCTGAACCTCAAGAGCAAGCGCCCCTCGGCGGCCGCGAAACCAGCCCGCCTCGCGGGCGGCAACCCTCAGATCGCGAAGGCCGACGGCGACGCTCCCGTGCAGGCTTACATCGCGGCCATGCCAGGATGGAAACGTGACGTTGGGCGCCGTCTCGATGCGCTCATCGTGCGCAACGTGCCCAACGTGCGGAAGGCCGTGAGGTGGAACTCGCCGTTCTATGGCATCGAGGGCCAAGGCTGGTTCCTTGGATTCCACGTCTTCACCCGCTATGTCAAGGTGACCTTCTTCCGAGGCACGTCGCTGCGACCCGTTCCGCCGGGAGGCACGGGAAAGGACGCGCGCTGGATCGACATCCACGAGGACGATCTCGACGAGGCGCAGATGGCGAGGTGGGTGAAGCGGGCGGCTGCGCTGCCGGGCTGGGGCAAAGCCTGAAAGCATCGTCAGGGCTGGGCCGGCCCGAGGGGCTGGCCCGGCATCCAATCGACGATTCCCGCCGGTGACCGGGTGCGGGAGTCATCTCAGCAGAACGAAGGTCCGCCTCTCCGAATGCCCTCCATAGCGGAGCCTGGCTTGGTAGACGCCGCTGGAAACCCGCCGGCCGGCATCGTCCCTGCCCTCCCACACCACACGATGCTCTCCGGGGCCGCTCCAACCGCCCGTCAAGTCCTGGATAAGGCGGCCGCCCGCGTCGAATATGGCCAGCTCCACCGTCGACCCGATCGGGAGGACGAACGACAGGCGTATCGCGCCGGTCACGGGGTTCGGATAGACGAGCAACGAGGAGGAGGCGCCATCCCAGACGTTCCCCGAGACTCCCGCCGGATCGACGCAGTGCGCGGGAAGGATCTTCAACCCGTAGATCTGGTGCGTGACGAACGCGTAGTCGCCCCCGACATCGACCCTGCGACTCCTACCGGGCGTGTCTGCGCTTCCGATGAGACGCGGAGCGAACGGGTCAACCACGTCGTACGCCTGGATGCCCATGTAGCCGCCGGCGATGTAGAGCGTCTGGCCGTCCAGCGAGACACCATCGGGGAGATCCGGCGTGGGGAGTGTGCGGACAAGGGTGGGGTGAAGGGGGTCGGTGAGATCGTAGACTCGAAGGCCTTCATTCTGGTCCGCCGCGTATAGGATCGGGCCATTGACGGCGAAGTCTCGGAGGCCGGCTGCATAGAGGAAACCCGCCACATGAGGCTGTGACGGGACCGAGACGTCCATGACGCACAGCCGGCCCTCGTAAACCTCCGACGCGACCACATAGGGCCCGAAGATCTCGACCGCGGCGACGTAGGGGATCCCGACCGACGTTCCGACCAAAACCGGCGCGGTCGGGTCGCTCACCTGGACGACCTTGAATTGACCCCATCCATCTGCGATGTAGGCATAGGGCCCCGACACCACGACACCCTTCGCATCGAAGGTATCCAAACTCCCTACGAGTGTTGGAGTGGCTGGCGAAGAGACATCGATGATCGCGAGGCCCGACGGGCCATCCGCAACGTATGCAAGATCGTCCTGAACCACGACCCCCTGGGCCTCTCCCGGCGTGTCGTAGCTGCCTGCGATGACGGGACTCTCGGGGACACTGAAATCGATCACCACGAGGCCGTTCGACCAGGCCGCAGCGTAGGCATGGGATTCTCCGAGGTACACGTCGTCAGCGGCACCAGAGCCGAGGTTGATTCCGCCGAGAATCGGCGGGGATGCGGGATTCGCGGTGGCCAAGGTCCGCAGCTCCATCGGCGCACCCACGCAAGCGAACCCACCGGCATCCACGACCGGCCCACCCGGCGAGATCCCACCGATCGAAGCAGCGGCGACAGGGTTCGTGATGTCGTAAACCCGCACGCTTGGCGCTCCGTCGTCGGGGAAGCAGTGCACATAGGCAAGCGTTTCGATCACCGTGACGGAGTAGACGGATCCATCCGCCGGGAATGTGGGAATTGACCCGACCAGCACTGGATCAGACGGATCGGCGACATCGATGATCGCCACGCCGTCCCCGAATGCTGACAGATAAATGTACGGTTCTCTCAAGGCAATCGCGCCCGTTGGTTCGGTACGGCCGAATGTTCCGACGATCTCAGGATTCGCATGGTCGGCGATGCTCACGATCAGGAGCCCCGACCCACTCGAGGCCAGGTAGGCATACTCATCCTTGATGACGGCCTTCCACGCATTGTTCGGGATGGGGAGCGTCGAGACCAGCATCGGGTTGGCCTCGTCTGAGATGTCGACAATGTGAAAACGCCTCTCCGCGCTCAGGTACGCATAGTGACCATCAACCGTTACGTAGTAGCTGTTATCGGGCAGAGCGAGGCTCCCGATCACGATCGGGGCGGGAGGGTAGGTGACGTCGTAGATGCGCAGGTCAGATTCGTACCCCGCGGTGAAGAGCCGATCCCCCCGAGCATCCACTCCATGTGAGTCGTTCAGGGTGTTGTAGATGAATTGGGGCGAATCGGGAGCGCTTATGTCGGCGATGTACAACCGGCCGTAGTGCGCCGCGTAAGCGTAAGATCCTTCCACATCCAGGTCGTACGACCAGTCATTCAGATCGGCGGTTCCCAGCCAGTGGAGATAGGATCCGTAGTTGACGCACGGCGCGTCGGCGAATGCGAACAAGGGAACCAGGATGAGGATCGTGGTGGCGAGGAGTCGGCGGTTCACGGTGCGCGGCCGGCAGACCATGGCTTCCCCCTTCGATGACGCCAATCAAGATGAGCCCCGATTCCGCCGCTCCGAATGAGAAGGCAAGGATCGACAGCGGTTCTATGATACCCCCGCTCGATCGATTCGTCCATCAGGACTTGTGGCGTGAAGGTCCGCGTCGCTCAGAGCAGGTTCCAGGATATGGAGTCCCGACCCGCGGATAAACCGGGCCATGGGAGGAATCGCTGAAGATCGGGGACACTGATCGAGCAGACGGGATCTATACAAAGACGTCCTATAGGTAAGCGCAAGCACTCTTGGACACCGGCTCTAATCCGACTGTGAACAACGAAATCGCCACAACCTCGCTCCGGCCCCGTCCGTCGCGACATGGCACGGGTGGCTGCTACGGGGGAAGCAGACGGTAGCGACGATCTCGATCCCAGTTTTGCCGCGCTGCGTGAATCGACGTTGGAAGCGCCTTGCCTCGCCCGGGGGGATGGGGAGCGCGAGATCTGAGATCGCCGGGCGGTGACCATCAAGTCCTCCGCCCGACTACCTCCACTGGTCCGTGGGAACCGGAGGTTTCTAGCGCCCAACAGGTTACGGCCCGCCCAGGCGGCGCAAGGGCAGGCTGAGGCGAGACCATCCCTCTAACCCGCGTGCGCTTTCCCCGCCTTCCGTCGTTCCCCTTGAGAGGACGCGATCCTGCGATCCACCAAGAGACGAGGCCTCCCCGAGAGGGAAGATAAGGAGAGACGAACATGTTTCGAGGGAGAATAGCAGTCATGGCGGTCCTGCTGGCGGGCATGCTCGCCTGGGTCTGCGCCGGAGCGGCGCACGCCGTGATCGGGGCGGACTGGGCCGTCGACAGCGATCAGATCGGCGCCGCCTTTGGCGAGAACGTCGCGGTCGTCGGCGACGTCAACGGAGACGGGTACAGCGATGTCGTGGTCGGCGCTCCGCTCTACGACAGCTTCGGGACCGACGGCGGACGGGCGTTTCTCTTCCTCGGCTCAGCCGCGGGCTTCCCAGCCGCGCCGACCTGGTCCGTCGTCGGCGGTCAGAACGGCGCGCACCTCGGCGACGCCGTTGCCGGCGCGGGGGACGTCAACGGCGACGGCTATGACGACGTCCTCATCGCCGCTCCCGACTATGACGACGGGGAGGTCGACGAGGGGCAAGTCCGGCTCTACCTCGGAAGCCCGGCCGGCCTCGGCGGGCCCGTGTGGACCGCGGAAGGGAATCAAGCCCACTGCAGCTTCGGCGTCGCGATCGCCGGTCTGGGCGACGTCAACGGTGACGGCTATGACGACATCGCGATCGGCGCGCCGCACTACGACAACGGCCAGGCGGACGAGGGGCGCGTCAGCATCTACTACGGTTCGGCGATGGGGCTACCAGAGTCGCCCTCGACGACGCGCGAGCCCAACGTCGCGAACAGCTTCTTCGGTGTCGCCGTCGCATCGGCCGGCGATGTGAATGCCGACGGGCTAGACGATGCCATCGTTGGCGCGTACGGCATGGGGGAGGACGGCGAGGGGGCGGCCTACGTCTACCTGGGCACCATCTTCGGCCTCGCGCAATCCACCGTCTGGGTCAGCCCCGGCACCCAGGCTGGCGCCCACTACGGCGGCTCCGTCGCGGGCGTCGGGGACGTGAACGGCGACGGGTACGGCGATGTCGTCGTCGGCGCCTTCCTCTACGACCACTTCGCCTCGATCGACGCCGGCGCCGCATTCCTCTACTACGGCTCGTCCGCCGGGGTGGAGGAGACAGTCGCCTGGGACTACGCCATCCAGCAGCATGGCGCCAACCTCGGGCAGTGCGTCGCCCCTGCCGGCGACGTCAATGGCGACGGCTATGCCGACATCGCGATCGGCGCGCCCTCCTACACCTACAACTACATGAATGAGGGGCTCGCGGCCGTCTTCCACGGCTCTCCGACCGGGCCCGGCATCGGGCCGGAGCGCTTCTGGAAAGGCGGACAGGAGTACTGCTTCCTCGGGAACAGCCTCGGCGCGGCCGGCGACGTGGACGGGGATGGCTATGGCGAACTGATCGCCGGCGCATACAGCTACGACGATGGCCACGCGGACGAGGGCGAGGTCTTCGTCTTCCGCGGCAGCGCAGGAGATCTACCGCCCATGGCGGCGTGGCGCTCCATGGGACCGCTGAGTCAGACCGAGTGGGGCTCCGCGCTTGCCTTCGGCGACTTCGACGGCGACGGCTTCGACGACGTCGCCGCGGGGGCCCCGCTCACTGACAGCGGCGTGGACAACCAGGGGCTCGTCTTCGTCAGCTACGGCCGGCCGGGCGCTCCGGAGGACGTCTTCGACTGGGCGAAGGTCGGCGGGGTCCAGGGATACCGACTCGGCTGGGCGGTCGCGGCGGCCGACGTCAACGGCGACGGCTTCGACGACCTGCTTGCCGGCGCCCCGTGCATGCCGGGGGGACCGACGCCCGGGCGCGTCTTTGTCTATCACGGGTCGGCCGACGGGCTGCCGGAGGCGGCCGATCTCGAGATCGTGGGAAGCGTGGCATCGTTCGGGAAGTCGGTCATCAACGCCGGCGACCTGGACGGCGACGGCTACCTCGACGTGGTGATCGGTTCCCCCGCGGAGTTGAGCGGTAACGGCCGGATCCATATGTACAAGGGGTCGGAGAACGGACTCTCCACGACCCCAGACTGGACGTACTCCGGCGCGCCGAGCTGGGGGAACCTTGGCGAGGCGCTGGCCGGTGGCGGAGATGTCAACGGCGACGGCTACGCTGACTTCGCCGCCGCAGCCCCCGAGCTCGGGGGAAAGGTCGCGGTCTTCTTCGGCGGGGAGAGCGGGCTCGGAATATCCCCCGACTGGCTCAGCGCCGGTCCGAGCCAGGATTCCGACTTCGGCCGCTCGATGGCCTTCGGCGACCTGGACGGCGACGGTGACAGCGACCTGGTCGTCGGCGCTCCGGGGCATGAGCACACGCTGCTCATGGAGGGGGCGGCCTACGTCTTCTTCGCAGCCAACGGCGGATTGCCGGCGCTCCCCGCCTGGGCCCAGAACGGCGGCATGCAGCAGGCCGAGTTCGGCTCGAAGGTCGGGGCAGCCGACGTCGACAATGACGGGCTCTGCGACCTCATCGTCAGCGCGCCCGGCTACAGCAGCGGCGAGAACATGGAGGGGAAGGTCTATCTCTTCCGGGCGCCGGTGGCGACGGGCGACCCGCCCGTCTGGACGATCGAATCGAACCACTGGGGAGCGTTTCTCGGCGAGGGAATGGCCGCGGGAGGCGACGTCAATGGCGACGGGTTCGCGGACGTGGTGGTCGGCGCGCCGCTTCTCCATAACGACATCGATGGGCTGGGAGAGATCTCGCTCTATCTCGGCGGCGAGGGTGGCGGCGTCCTGCGCGGCATCCGGCAGACTCGGCAGGACGGGTCGACGCGCGTGGCGCTCGGCGCCGGAAGCTTCGGAACGTTCCAGATGTCGATGGACCTGCGAAGCCCGTTCGGCCGGGGCAAGATGCGAGTCGAATACGAAGTCCAGCGCGGCGGTCAGGCGTTCGACGGGAGCGGGATCGCGCGGACGGATTGGCTCGATGCGGGCGCGCCCGTGCCGGGACAGGGGATCATGCTCCATTGGTCCGAGATCGCTAGCGTGGCTGGGCTGACACCGGGCGATCCGGTGCAGTGGCGGGCGCGGGTGGTGACGGACTCGCCGTGGTTCCCGGCTTCCCCCTGGTTCTCGCCGAGCGGGAACGGGGAGACGGAGTGGGACCTGCGGATCGGCGAGGGACAGTCGGCGGGAGTGGAGCCTTCGGACGGTTCGGCCGGGGGGTTCGGTAGCTCGCCGAGGCTCTCACTGGCGGGAGGAAACCCGTTCCACTCCACGGCCATGCTCGAGTACGCGCTGCCATCCGACGTCACGGCCCGGGTGGCGATCTACGACGTCGCCGGGCGGGAAGTCGCGGTGCTGGCCGAAGGGCCGCACGCGGCGGGGACGTACCGGGTGTCATGGGACGGGCGCGTCGAGCGCGGATCCGATGCGGCGAGCGGCGTCTATTTCGCGAGGCTTGAAACGATGGGAAACAGGAAGGCGATGACATTGCGCGTGGTGCGGGAGAGGTAGCGCCGAGAGGTAGGCGCGTTCCCGCCTGAGTGGGGTCGAGCCGAGCTCTCGCAGCGGTCCCTCGGAGATCGCCAGGTTGGTTTTGGCTGATCGGAATCCGCCGGCAATGGAATGATCGCGGAGCGGGGGCGCGGCATCGTGGCCGCGCCCCCGTCGTTGATCATGAGGCTAAGGCAGGCGCTCATCCCCCTGGAGGTTGTTCAGGTATGTGTTTCCCGAAACCTCCACGGTGGCGCCTGTCCCGACGTAGAGACCGTACTTCGAGCTGTCGTGCAGGTAGCAATTGGTGACGCGACCCGAGCTGCTCCCGGTCATATAGACATTCCCGTACCCGTTGCTCCCGCCGCTCGCCAGGAAGATGAGCGGGATCAGCGGTTCGCAGGGCCCCAGCACAAAGACCACGATCAGAGCCCAGGTGGTGACGGAGCTGCCATGGAGCCGCTCGCTCCTGTGCCGGTGCGCTGCCTTCAGGCCCCAGACGGCGTAGGCAACACCGAACCCGATCATGAGCCATCGCGCGATGTTGGCGCGCTTGCCTTCCGCCATCTGGAGCGCCTCGAGGCTTCGCCCCAGGACGACTCCATGAACCCCTCCTCCCTTCCCTAACCTATCGTCGCGCCCCGTTCCGCTGAAATCCTCTTCCTCGGCTTTGCGGATCAGGGCCTGCTCCGAGGCGGATCCAGCCCGGCCGCCCGCGCGAGCTCTCTGCACATCGTCCAGACATCCGCGTCAGTGTTCGCGAGGAGGGCGACGAATCCGTCCCCGGCGGGATATCGCATCGCGATGGCGGCGACTCCCGGATTGACGCCATCCTTGCCATATCGGAGCTTCCGGCCGGAAGGTTCGAAGTCGTGCACTAGGGAGTACCCCATCCTCCGCTCGCCGCCCATCTTGAGGTCCGCATAGTGAACGACGGGCGAGAGGATCTGCCGGCGCGACTCGGGAGAGAGGTAGTCGGGGCCTTCGATGGCGCCGAAATATCGGCGGAGATCGTCGACGGTGGTGTAGGCGCCCGCGTCGGGCGATCCGACCGGCGGATAGGCATAGATGTTCTTGCGCAACCCGGCGGGATGGAGATCGTCTTTGCCGGCCTTCGCGTAACCCTCCGCAAGATCAGGCTCCACCCCGTCCTTCGCGAAGAAGCCGGTTCGGGCCATGCCGGCGGCGGCAAAGACCTCGCGCTCCACGATCTCGCGATAGGTCATCCCCGTGATCGCCTCCAGGACCAGGCCGACGAGGACGAAGGCGCAATTGTTGTACCGGCAGCCTTGGCCGGGGACGAATCGCGGCTCCTTCATGACGAATTGGGGGAGGAAGTCGCGCGTCGAGCGCACGCCATAGCAGGGACGATCGCGCCAGATGTCCTCGTAGTTCTCGCCCGCCTCCTCGTCCGCGTCGTCGGCGATCCCCGAGGTGTGGGTCAGACAATGGCCGAGCGTGACCTCCCGCGGGATGGGAGAAGCACCGAGATCGACGATGTCGCGCACGCGATCATCGAGGCTCAGGAGACCACGATCGATCAGACGGAAGACAGCCGCCGCCGTGAAGATCTTCGTGACCGAAGCGGTGTCGAAGCGCGTGTCGGGCTGGTTGGGCACCCGGAATCCGAGGTGCGCGTAACCGCGCGCGCCCGAGACGATCGTCCGGCCGCCTGCCTCAACGAGGAAGACGCCCGAGAAGCCGCCGTCGCGCTCGTGCCGGTCGATGATGGCGCGGAGGGCCGATTCCACATCTTCTTCGGATGACGACAAGGAAGCCTCCCTGGCCTCAGTGTGGACTCGCGGGTCGCTCCATGCTACCTCGCCAGAACCACTCGTCCATTCGTCACCCGCCCGTCCAGCGTGGTCCGGGTCATGTAGACCCCCGAGGGCACCGCGCGCCCCGCTTCGTCCTCCCCATCCCACCGGATCACATGCGCCCCGGGCGATTGAGGTCCCTCCACCAAGCGGCGCACGAGGGCGCCGGACGAATCGAAGACCTCGACCACGACCGACGCCGACGACATCAACTCGTACCGGATGGCAACCGGACCCGCGCTTGGATTGGGGTTCGCCGATAGGAATCGGGGCGCCTGGCCGGCCGTATTCTCCTCATCCTCCAATCCTGAAGCGCCGATCGCGCCGCGCTTGCAGTAGATCTCCCAGTTCTCGTCGCGATCGTCGCTCCAAACCGCATACGCGTAGGTCGCCGAAACAGCCAGCGAGGGCTCCCTCGATTCGGCGGGATGGTCGGTCAGCCGTACATCCGTCTCCCAGCTGGCGCCGCCGTCCGGAGAATGCTTGTAGTAGATCTCGGCCATGTCGCCGTTCCGGTTGTCGGGCCAGACGGCATGCACATGGGGCCCGGCGACCGCGACCGACGGATACCAAGATGCAAACGCCTCGGCGAGCGGCACCTCCGTCTCCCAGTTCACTCCGTTGTCGATCGAGCGCGTGTAGTAGATCTGGGGAGTGGCCTCCCCGTGGCGGAAGTCCGCATAGACGACATGGACACTGGCCCCAGAAACCGCGATTGAGGCGAACTGCGACGGCACCGGCGTGATGCTTCTGTCCACCTCCCAGGTCGCGCCGCAATCGAGCGAGCGCGTGTAGTAGATGCAGGGGCCGCTCCGCGCGTCCATCCAGGCCACATGGACGATGTCATCGGCGACAGCGATCGCCGCGAGGTTCTTGCCCAAGGGCGGAGCGGCCGGCGTGATGTTCCTCGCCGATTCCCACGTCGCGCCGTTGTTCAGAGAACGGGCATAGTAGATCTGAGGCCCGGCGCTCATGTCGGTCCACGCGACATGAATGACCGAGCCGCATATCGCCACGGAAGGATGGTACCCGACACCCGTGTCGGGCGTGAGGCATGTGTCCGATCCCCATGTCGTGCCGCCATCCTCGGAATGCTTGTAGAAGATCCTGGGCGGTCCGAGACGACCGTCGTACCAGACCACATGGACATCGGAATCCCGGACCGCCACCGCGGGCCGTTCGGACCAGGAAACGTCCGTCGTGAGACGCGTGTCGGCTCCCCACGTCGTCCCTCCATCCGTGGAGCGCTTGTAGTAGATCTCCGTGTTGCCATCACGGCCATCGTGCCACACGACATGGATCGTGGCGTCCGCGGCAGCGACGCATCGGGCATTGTTGAAACATGTCGCGGATTCAGAAGGTTCTTCCGTGAGCTGGACTTCCGGCTCCCATTGTGCCAATGCCGTGAGCGGCGCCAACACGCACACGGCCAACAGCAGGTACCTGCCACTGCGCATCTCCACCTCCCTCTGCACGCCCGTGCTGGAATTTGCCACCACGGATGGTACGCTCCTCGACCTCATGGAAACACTGATATCCGCTCTCACGGCAATCCTCCGGGCCGCCGAGCGGCCGCGATCCCTGAAAACCGCGCGATTTCCCCAGCTCCTTGCGTGTGATTCCTCCCCTGCCGGCGCGTCTCACCAATCGGAAGGCGTAGTCCGTCCGGGAGGAACACCATGCCGCAATCGCATCGTATCCGCTGGTCCTGCTTTCACTTCCACTTCCACTTCCGCTTCCGCCTCCGCTCGCATGCCGCCGCCATTGCGCTTGCCGGCGGTATCGCGATTCTGGCGATCTGGCTACTCGCCGGTCCTGCCCCCTCGCCCGAAGGACCGGCGCGTCCCGAGGCTGGTTGGTGGGCGACGGCCTCCGCCGCCATCCAGCGGATGGAGTACAGCGCCACCGCGACCGACGGCCGATTGCAGGCCCCCAACCGGGCGCAAGGGTTCCGCACCTGGTTTCATGCCGACCGAGTCGAGATCACTCCTCGGCGGGAGCAGGCGACGCCGTGGCGATGGAGCTGGTCGACGACCGGCTTCGGCCGGGAGAGCGGCTCAGCGCCGGTCTCTTCCGTCGAGCCCGCGCCGACGGCCGCCCGCGTCGAATACCTGCGGAACGGCTGGGTCGAGTGGTACAAGAACGACGAATCGGGGCTCGAGCAGGGATTCTCGATCGACGAGCGCCCGGCCGGCGATGGCCGGCTCTCCATCGAGGGCGCGGTCGGCGGCGCGCTCGAAGGGAGGCTCGAGCGCTCGCGCGCGTCCGGGACCTTATCGTCCGTCGAGTTCCGGCAGGCAGGCGGTCCGGGGATGCTCCGCTACGGCGCGCTCGCCGCGTTCGACGCGCGGGGCCGCGTCCTTCCCGCCGAAATCGATCTGTCCGGCAACCGGATCCGGATCCTCGTCGACGACAGCGAAGCGCGCTATCCGATCACGATCGACCCGCTGATCGACACGCCGGCTTGGGAGCTTCACGGGGATCAGGGCAGCGCGACCGTCGGCCGGGCACTCTCCACCGTCGGAGACGTGAACGGCGACGGATTCAGCGACTTCGTCATCGGACAGGGGACTTGGGACGGCCCGTTGGGAGTCAATCAAGGACGCGTTCAAGTGTTCCTCGGAAGAGAGAGCGGGCCATCCGCGACGGCCGACTGGATCGCGGAGGGAGACGCCGACTCGAGCTTCTTCGGCTTCAGCGTCTCGACCGCCGGCGACGTGAACGGCGACGGCTACGACGACCTGATCCTCGGGGCGCCGCGCCAGCCGCACGAGGACGGTTCGATCGGCACGGTCTATGTCTACCACGGCTCGCCGTCGGGCCTGACCGGTCCGGTGTGGACCGCCCGTACCTGGGCTCCCGATACGACTCGCACCTTCGGCCTCACCGTTGCCTTCGCGGGAGACGTGAACGGAGACGGGTACGGCGACGTCGCGATCGGCGACTATCATCGCGATGGATCTCTTCCCGACGCTGGCGCCGTCTGGGTATATCACGGTTCGCCGACCGGTCTCGGCAGCACCCCTGACTGGATGACCGAAGGGGAAGATCCGGGCGGATACTACGGCGTCGCGATCAGCGCCGCCGGAGACGTCGACGGCGACGGCTACCAGGATCTCCTCGTCGGATCGGCGCGCTGCTACGAAACCGGCCGGGCGTACCTCTACATGGGCTCCGCAACCGGGCTCGGCTCCTCGCCGGTGTGGACGCACGACGCCTCGAGCCACAGCTACTACGGCATCACAGTCGCCAACGCGGGAGACGTCAACGGCGACGGCTACGCGGACATCCTCGTCGCGGATCTGAACACCGCCTACCTGTACCCCGGCGGACCGGAAGGTCCCGGCGAGGAGATCTGGTCTCGCGAAGGGGAGCTGCCGACGACCTACACCGGAGACGGCATGGGGACCGCCGGCGACGTCAACGGCGACGGACTGGCCGACTTCCTGGTCGGAGAGCCGGAGACGATGACGGTCGGTGGGATCGGCAAGGTCGGCCTCTACTACGGCAACCGGCAGGCGATCTCGATCGACCCGGACTGGGTAGTCGAGGGGGTGCAGCCGGAGGCCCGTTTCGGTGAAGTGACGGTCACGGCCGGCGATATCAACGGCGACGGCTTCAGCGACTTTCTGATCGGCGAATCGCTCTACGACGGGGACTTCGAGAATCAGGGAAGCGCCTACCTGTTCCTCGGTGGCGGCGAGGGTCCGCGCACGACGCCCGGCTGGGTGATCGAGACGAACCAGGATCAGTCCCACTTCGGATACGCGATCGCCAGCGCCGGCGACGTCAACGGCGACGGTTGCGAGGACCTCCTCGTCGGCGCCCCGGAGTACGACCTCGGTCAGGCGGACGAAGGGGTCGCGTTCCTCTTCCTGGGTCATGGCGCCGGACCGAGCGTGATCCCCGACTGGTACGCGGAGGGGAACCAGGCGGGCGCGCGAATGGGCGCCGCCGTGGCAGGGGCCGGCGATCTCGATGGCGATGGCTACGACGACGTCATCATCGGAGCTCCGGATTACGACTTCTCGAGCTACGAGAACAGCGGCAGCGCCTTCGTCTGGCGCGGGACGCCCGAAGGCCCTCCTCCGCCCGGCAATCCCGCCAATGCCAACTGGAGGGGACAGCGCACGCAGGACGACGCCCACTACGGCATGGCTGTCGCCGGGGCGGGGGACGTCAACGGCGACGGGTTCGCGGACCTGCTGATCGGCGTGCCCGGGCATACGGCGACGTTCACCGGCGAGGGGGCGGCGGTGATCTATCGCGGCAGCTCGGGCGGCCCGCCGTCGGGGCCCAACTGGGTGCGAGAGGGGGGAGAGGCGAACGCCGCATTCGGCTTCAGCGTCGCCGGCGTCGGCGACGTCAATGGCGATGGCTTCTCCGACGTCGCCGTCGGCGCTCCCTACTACGACAATCCCGAGACCGACGAGGGAATGGTCTGTCTGTACTACGGGCAGGTCGATGGCCCGAGCCTGACGGCCGGCTGGTTGGGACAGGGCAACCAGGAGGGTGGTCACTTCGGCTGGTCGGTCGCTCACGCCGGAGACGTCAACGGCGACGGCTACGCCGACTTCCTCGTCGGCATGCCGGAGTACCTGTTCGCCGCCGAACGTCCCGGCCTCGCGATGTGCTGGTACGGCTCGGCGACCGGTGTGGACTCCGGCGGACCTGATGACGCCGACTGGCGGTTACTCGGGGTCGAGAACGGCGACCAGTGCGGCTTCGCGGTGGCGCCGGGCGGCGACGTCGACGGCGATGGCTACTCCGACGTGCTCGTCTCGGCTCCGAACGCGGAATGGGAGGGGGTGGCGAGAGCGGGGCTCGTCGCATGGGAGCGAGGATCCCCGGACGGCGTCGAGTGCCATGCGGCGACGATCGGTGGCGCGCAGGCGAACGCGTTCTTCGGCTGGGCTCTCGCCTCCGCGGACGTCAACGGTGACGGCTTCAGCGACGTTCTAGTCGGCGCTCCCGCTCACTCGCAAGGTCAGCCCGCTGAAGGCCGGAGCTTCGTCTACTACGGCAATCGCAGCCGGGGACTTCCGCGCTTGGCCGACCAGTGGCGGCAGGATCAGAGCGCGCCGATCGGACTCCTGGGGCTGTCCAACGAGTGGAGCGGTTTCGGCCTGCGCGCCCTCGGCCGCACCCCGGCGGGGCGCGGCGTGGTGTGGCTCGAGTGGGAGGTCGATCGCTTCGGCGAGGGATTCGACGCCGCAGGGATCGTCACCGGAACGACGCATGACACCGGCGCCCCAGATCCCTCGATCGGAAGCGCGATCCCGATCGAGGAGATGGTCGCGGGGCTGGTGGGACCGCGAGGCTGGTGCTGGAGGATGAGGATCGCATCGCGCAATCCGTACTTCCCCCGGACCCCCTGGTTCCACGCAACCGGCAACGGAGCGGCCGAGATGGACCTGCGAACTCCGGAGAGCCCTGCGGCGATCGATTCGGAGGAGGACCCAGGGGCCATCCGGCTATCGCTTTCGTGCAGCCCGAACCCGTGCAGATCGGAAGCGACGATCGCATGGATCCAGAAGGAGGCAGGCGAGGCCCGCGTGACCGTCCATGATCTCCAGGGACGCCTCGTCCGCCGCTTGTTCGAGGGGATCCGTGGCGCGGGCGAGCAGCGCGTCGTCTGGGACGGCGCGAACGGCGGAGGCCGCCGCGTTCCGGCCGGGATCTACTGGGTCCGGGCGGAGATCGGAGGGGAACAGGCGCGAGCGCGCATCGTGCGCGTGGAGTAGACAAATCCCGGTCGGCGGATAAGATGCTCCGGCGGCTGCGACGGCGAGTATGGCAGCCGCCCCGCGGCGGCGGAAATACCATGCAATGGTCTCGCATTT
This sequence comes from Candidatus Eiseniibacteriota bacterium, assembly GCA_034679345.1. Classification (GTDB taxonomy): domain Bacteria; phylum Eisenbacteria; class RBG-16-71-46; order CAIMUX01; family VGJL01; genus JAXDAY01. The sequence continues at coordinate 52,386 of JAXDAY010000037.1, read as the reverse complement.
CGTCACGCAGAGAAGCACTCGATCCCTGCTCATCTTCAGGTTGTCGCGTATGAGCTCAATGGACTGCGTCGTTCCCTATCACCTCGATGTGTCCTATTAGATTTGGGCTGATCGTGGTAGGCAATTGCAGAGAGGCATTCCGCGGTGGGTTTTGAAACTGTCGAAGTCGTCCAGAAACCCCAACGGAAGACCACCTGCCGTGAGACATAGGTAAGTCGATCTTCACCTGTCCGGCAAGAGCGACCTTCTCCTCGAGTTCACCGAGTCCAGCCTGGCCTCCTATACTTGACGGGAGATCTTCCGGCACTATCCTCGCCGGAGGCGCTTCAACGCCGAACTCCGCCGCCACCCCGATCCGCAGATCTCGGGGGATGCCCAGGCAGTCGCGCTGGTGCGACTCACCCTGGCCATGCTCACGGCAGCCGGCCGTCGGATTCTGTGCGCTTCCCAGCGACAACGCGGGTCCAGCGCCAACTAGGACCGGCTCGCTCTCCACGCTCGAGGCATCCGGGTCCAGTACAGTCCGCTCATGGCCGAACGCGTGGTCGTGGTACCAGATCTTGGACGGAAGTTGGTTGTTCGCGTAGTGATTGACCTCTCCCGACTAGTCTGGCCCCGTCTCGGCGAACCCTCGGTGATCCAAGTCATCGGTCCCCCGTTGCTCTGGGGCTCGACTTCCGTGCCGCCATCGCCGCTTGGACGATCAGCGAAACCCAGTGATACGCACCACGTCGGTCGTTTCCCTTCCGCGTGCAAGGAAGATCTGACCTCCATCGATGGACCAATCATGGCTGAAGATACGCCCGTTCTCGAATCTTGTGACCTGCTCCACTGGACCACCACCGAGCGCCTGCCTCCAGATATTGTCAACCCCGTCCACATTCCGGATGAAGGTCAACGCATCGCCGGTCGGGGCCATGCAGAAGTCCGACCCCTGCGGCGTCTCGTACGTTCGAGTTGGAGTTCCTCCCTCGGCCGGAGCAACGACGATCTGACCGCGCGTGACCCCTCCGACCTGCGCGTATGCGCCGCATACGACAGAGTCGCCGTCCTGGCTGAACCAGGCCCAACGCATGAGTCCATCCCGCACTCTGACAGCCGTGCCACCTGTGGCCGAGATCTTCCACAGCGTCGGCCCCACAGGGTCCATGTAGAGGATCGACTGACCGTCCGGTGAGACCGAGTACAGCCACTCGCCTGCGCCGCGGGTCACCTGTGAGAGGCTTCCGCCGTCGGCATCCATCCGCCAGACGTGCAAGATTCCGTCATCCCCGTATACTGTGAATGCGATCAGCCCGCTCTGCCTGGCGACGGATAGATTGAAAACCGCCAATCCCTCCGGCGTGAGCCTCATCCGGCGGCCGGTGGTAGGATCCAAACACCAGACCTCGACATATGCTCCGTGCCACACCGTGTAGAGGATCTTCCCGGAGGGCAAGGCCCGAACGACATCGAGTCCCTCTTCCTCGGCCTCGCCGGCGATCGGGTGCGCCGCCCCCGCCTGGGTAGCCGGAGCCAGCCACAAGGTGCTGCGGCGATGGTATTGCGCGGCCACAATCGCCTCCGAATCGGAGGTGATGCTGAGCCCTGAGTAATCGTTCAGGTCGTTCGTGACCTTCACTGTGTTCCCGCTGCGCGACACGTGCCAGATCTGGTTTGCTGGGCTGTTCCATGCACTGGCAACCCCGAGCAGTCCGTTCCCATCCGGGATCCAAGCGACTTCAGAGAATGCCATCTGGGATGGTTTACAGATCGCGCGCACCCCGCCGTCGGCGACGACCACCTCGACCAGCGCGGCCGGTTCGTTGAAGCGCTGGTGCACAACTGCGATCTTCTCCCCGTCGGGGGACCAGGAGGGCGATCCCAGAATGTTGTCCGCCGGGTAATCCCAGACGGCGAGGTTGCGCTCGTTTCTACCTTCCGTATCCGCGATCACGAGTGCCGCTTTGCTGCCAACCAAGGACCACCGGGCGAACGCGAGCTGCTGTCCGTCGGGTGAGAAGGAGGGGGCCGTGTCCACGTCGAAGATCAACTTCCGCGGTTCACCCCCGAGCGTGGGGACTCGGCAGAGCCAGCTGTAGCTCATCCTCTCGGGATCGCGCCATCCGTAGTAGATGTAATTCCCATCGGGGGTGAAGCGAATCCCCCTGATCCCCGTCTTCATCGGCGGGAGTACCTGGACGTCGCTCCCCGTCGCGATCTGCCTCACTCGGAGGATCCAGCCTTCCGTCTCCCGGATCACGGTCGCCAGGTACCTTCCGTCGGGAGAGAGCGCGATATCCACCAGGTTTTCGACGCTCAACAGCCGCGTGATGTTCATCGATTGGAACGGAGCCGCGCCGTGGCCTGGCCGCATGCGCTCCCGGAGGCTCCAGAGGCCGAAGCCCGCTCCGATCGACCCGATGACAACAACGGCCGCGAGCCCAACACGGAACGCGCGGCTCCGGCGGCTCGCCGCGAGCGGCGCGCGCAGCGTCGACATGGGCCCCGAGCCGGATGAGATCGAGAGCTGATCGTACTCCTCGACAATCTCGGTCAGCTCTATCGCGAGATCCTTCATCGATTGGAGTCTCTGCTCGGGGCTCTTCGTGAGGCACCGACGGATCAGCCGGCGTACCTCGGCCGGTACCTCCGCGTTGATTGTCGCAATGGGAACCGGCTCGTCGTGGAGGATTCGATGCATGACCTCGATGGATGAGTCGGCGCGGAAGGGGTGGGCGCGGGTGACGGCCTCGTAGAGAATGCACCCAAAAGAGAAAACGTCCGATCGGTGGTCGACAGGCCTCGCCTGGACCTGCTCCGGTGACATGTAGGCCACCGTTCCGACCACGATCCCCTCGTCAGTGATCTCCTTCGTGGGTTCGGACGCGCGGGTCGCCGCTTCCGATCCCCCTACGCGCTCAAGCAGTTTCGCGAGGCCGAAGTCCAGGATCTTCGCATACCCGTCCTCGGTGACCATGATGTTCTCGGGCTTCAGGTCCCGATGGACAATACCGGCGGCATGCGCCTTCGCGAGGCCGTCCGCAGCCTGAGCGAGATACCGGAGCAGCGAGCGAGTATCGGTCTTCTCCTTGCAGATGAGATTCCGCAGTGTGCTTCCGGCGACGAACTCCATCGCGATGAAGTGGATGGGATCGCTGCGCGCGCCATCTTCCCGCTCGATCTCAGCCTGTGAGATCTCATGGATCGTGACGATGTTCGGGTGGCTGAGAGAGGATGCTGATCGCGCCTCCTGAACGAAGCGACGGACCCGCTGCTCCTGCTGCATCAGCGCCGGAGGGAGGATCTTGAGCGCGACGTTCCGGCCCAGGCTTTCATCGCGAGCGAGATAGACCTCCCCCATGCCGCCGGCACCCAGGAGGGATACGATGCGGTAGTGGGATAACAGGTCCCCAGGACGTAAGGAGGTCTTCATGGGAGCGCCCCCACTCCGGATCTGGCACACCGAGGGTAGTCCCGAACCTTGGGCTTGTCCAGCACAAGTCCGTTCCAATATGAAGTGAGCCTGGGATTGACCTCGTTTTCAGCATGGGATGAGCCCGGACAATCCGCCGATCCGCTCGCGGTGAGACCTGCGACGTGCAGCCGATGCCTGATGACGACCCACATGGCACGTACGATGCCCACAAGGGGGCGGGATGCTCATCTTCGGGCGAGATCGTGATCGCCATTTCTCCGACGCTACGGTATGCGCGATCTGGCCTCTTCGTATTCCTCTTCCTCACCCATGAGCGCCGATGCGTTCTTCACGCATCGATCGGAGGGGAGCGGGCGGAGTCGCCCCGGGGCTGCTACCCCGCCGGCTCCGGTGCCGGCGCGGCTCCGCCGGAGCTCGAGCGGGCGTCCGCGACCCACCGCTCCGCCTCCTCCTCGGTCAGCCCGAAGTCGCTCAGGGCCAATCGGGCCATGGCGTAGGCGAGCTCCTCCTCGCCGTGCACGGTGCGCGTGCGCTCCAGGCGCTCGAGGCGATCCCGCTGGTCGGTGGAGTGCACGCGGGTGATCACGTCGATCTCCGGGTTGACCTTCTTGGCGTGAGCGATCGCCGTCCGCGTCGCGATCACGCTGGCGATGGTCACGAGCAGCATGCGGGCATGGGCGATCCCAGCGCGGTCGAGAGCCTCGCAGGAGTCGGCCGAGCCGACCAGCGCCAGCACCCCCTGCCGGCGCAATCGCTCCACGATCAGGCCGTCCTGCTCGATGACGACATACGGTTTTTGCGCTCGCCGCAGCATGCGCGCGAGGATCTTGCCTACCCGGCCGTGGCCGAGCAGCACCGCGTGCCCGCGCAGCGCCTCGATGGCTGCCTGCTCGTCGGCCGAGAGGGTGGTTAGCGCCTGCTCCGGCTCCGCGGCCTCCCCCGGAGCCTCGCTCTCGAAGCGCGCCAGCAGCGCCTTGCGAACCCGAGCCTCGTCGACCGGGCGTGCCAGCACCGTGACCTGATCCCAGCCGCGCAGCCGCGTATTGCCGGTCGGGGGGACGACCTCGTTGCCGCGCGCGATCAGGGTGATCAATGCTTCGGGCGGCAAGACGAGATCGCGCACCCGCGCGCCGGGACGACCTTTCGGGCCCGGCAGGTCGACGACGATCAGGCCAAGCTCGCTGCGAGCCATCGTCACCAGGTCGAGACCGTAGCGGGGCATGGGTCGTCGTTGCGGCTCGGACAGGCCGAGCCGGCGCGCGAACCCGCCGAGCGTCGAGCCCTGGATCGAGACCGACAGCAGGACTGCGAAGAAGACGAGATTGAAGACCCGCTCGCCGACCTCGAGCCCGGCCGCCATCGGGTAGGTGGCGAGCACGATCGGCACGGCGCCGCGCAAACCGGCCCAGCTCATGAAGTGGTGATCGCGACGCGAAATCCCCATGCCGATGGTGCCGAACCAGACCGCGAGCGGGCGGGCGACGAACGTCAGGACCGCGAACAGCAGGACGCCGTCGATCCAGATTTCGCCCCACTGGCTGGGGAACACGAGCACCCCCATCAGCACGAAGACGCTGATGTTCGCGATCATCGACAGCGCGGCGGCGAAGTTGGCGACCCCCTGCCGGTAGACAAACTTGCTGTTGCCCATCACCAGCCCCGCCGTGAACGCCGAGAGCATCCCGCTCGCTCCCACCAGCTCGGCCGCGCCGTAGGTGAGCAGCACGACCCCGAGCAGCAGGACATAGTAGTAGCCCCGATCCTGCGGATTCAGGCGATCGAAGACCTTGATCGCGGCGCGCGCGAGCAGCAAGCCGAGCGCGGGGCCGGCCATGAACTTCCAGAGGAAGAGGGGGACCGTCAACCAGCCCTGGTTCGCTCCGGAGGCGAACGCCTCCACCACGACCAGGGTTGTGAGGATCGCCATCGGGTCGTTGGCGGCGCTCTCGATCTCGATCGTCGAGGCGAGCTTGCGGGGGAGCGCCTGGCGGCGCAGGATCGAGAAGGTGGCCGCCGCGTCGGTCGACGAGATGATCACGGACAGCAGCAGGGAGATCTGGAACGGCCAGCCGAGCGCGAAACGCAGGCAGACGAAGGTGAGAGCCGCGGTCAGCAGAACCCCCCAGGTCGCCAGACCGATCGCCGGAAGGGCGACCGCGCGCAGGTCCTCGCGCTTCGTTACGAAGCCGCCCTGGAAGAGGATGAAGACCAGGGCCAGGTTTGCCACCTGGTTGGCCAGCTCGACGTCGTCGAAGTGCCAGAGTTTCAGCACGTCGCTGCCGAACAGGATGCCCAGCCCGAGCGCGATCAGGATGACGGGCACGCTCCAACGCTCGAGCCAGACCGCGGCCAGCACGACCCCGATCAGCAGGAGAGGGACGACGATGTAGAGGGTGTCCATCCGCCGCGAGGATAGCGCACACGAGGAGGGCGACGAAACACGGCGGGGCCGGGGACCGTCAACCGTCAGCGAACGACGATGACTCGACTGCTCCGAATCGCTCCGTCGCGGGAGAGCCGGAGCCAGTAGACCCCGGGTGGCGCGGGATCGCCGCCCGCATCCTTCCCGCTCCAGGTGAGATGGTGGCGGCCCATGGACTGGACCTCGTCCAGGAGGGCAGCGATCTCCCGCCCCGATGCATCGAAGACTCCGCAATGGACATGGGTCGGGGCGGCGATGTCGTACGAGAATGGGAACGCTCCGGTGGAGGGACTGGCTCCTGCGAGCACGATCCCCGCGGAAGGATCGCGCAGCGGGGGTCGGTCGTTGACGCCGGAGGCGGGCTCGACGGTCAGAATGACCGGCAGGCAGCGCGCGTTCCGGACGCGACCGCCGTTGTACGCCCCGTCGTAGCTGATCTGAAACTCGCACTGATGAACGCCGGGGTCCAAGCCCATGGCATTCGCGTTGACGTGGAGGAGACCGTCCCAGAGCATACCTTCCAGAGTCACATAACCGGTCGCCCAATCGGCATCGGAGTGGACGGTCATCTCGCACGGCGGATAGGGGTAGCCGCTGATTTCGAACGCGAGCTCGCCGTGCGCCGTTCCGCCCACCGGCGCCGTCAAACGGACCTCCAGGTCCGACACTTCCGGTATGCAACGAAAATCCCACTGGACGCATGGCTGGTCGGTGTACTCGCATCCCGTCCCGGCTTCCGCGTAATGCGCCGTCGGGTAGACCTCCGCCGTGACCGGGCAGCCGTACCACAGGTCGGCGGACCCGCCGGTGTCGAGCCTGCCGTAGCCGCGCACATCGAAGACGAGCGTGGCCGCAAGGAAGATCGGCCCGGGGACGGTGCAGGGCCCCTCGATCTCCAGACGATGAGGTCCCGGACCCGTGGTGTCGAACGACCAGGAGAATGGATCGCGGCAGATGCCGTAGTCCACCAGGATCCACTCCTCCGGCCAACTCAGATCCACACCGACGCGCGGCACCGGGATCTCCCCGAACCAATGCTGTTGCGGGTCAACGAAGATCTGGAACTCGAGGAGCCCTTCTTCTTCCGTGGAGGCGACTAGCTCCCCGCACTCTGTGATGTTGGTGACGCAGTATTGGTCCGGATCGCCCGCCGGACGAAGATTGAAGTAGATCATCCCATCTGGAATCGGATTCGCATCGGCGCGTTCGGGCATGGCTGCGACCAGAGCCGTGATCTGCCAGAGCGCCAAGGCAAGAAAGCACCGCAGGAGAGGGTAGTTCGTTCGGGACATGGCGGCCTCCATATCGGGAAGCGCAAGCCGTCCCTCGGCGGATCCGGATACCGGCGATTCCGCCTCCCGAGATTCGGCGCACATGATGATGCGCCGCAGGACGCGGGGAGTCAATCTCCTTGCGACGCCTCACGCGGCGGAAGCCAGCGGCGGGATGGACGCCGGGCCGCTCAAATGGAACGCTCCAACATGATTGTCATGCCGGCTGGCGCCTGGATGTCGGTCACCCTTGAGTCCTTCCAGGACGATGCTTATCTTCTCTTCCGTCGAATACCGACGGCGGGTCCAACGGTGGATCTCCCGGACTTTCGCCGCGGGACCGGTGCCATTGGCGATGGGTCACTCCTTGGGTTTGCGGTCCAGGTTGCCCGGAAGTGTCCCCTATTTCGGAGCTTGATCTGGTACCACGCAGTCTGTACCCGAGCACCTGGACATACCGGGGAGCGGGGCCGTCGAGATCGGGTGGAAACCCGGGGTCGGGCTGGAGACCCTTCTGCCGGTGCGGCTGGTCTACCATCACATGCGTCTGCCGGGCGTATCGGCACGGAAGTCCGATTCCGACTGGCTCGTCCTGGTAGATTGCGAAGCGGACGAGGGGAAGAGGCAATGAAGGGCTCGTACGACGCGGACCTCCGGCGCTACTGGCAGAGCTACATGGACCTCTACCGGGACCAGAGGACAACCGAGGCCCGGGCTGAGCTGCGGGTGGTCATGAGCATCTTCGAACGGTGCACGTACGTGGAGCAGGTGCGCTTTGCCCGCGAGCTCTGTGAACGAGCGTTCGAGCGACGGGAGCAACCCCCCCTCGATGACCAGATCCGCAGTCGAGTCCTCCTGCCATACCTGAAAGCTGCGTCGAAGCTGAAGCGCATGCCCGAGGTCCTGTGGCTCGCCGAGTTCTACGGGTGTGACCTGGAGCTCCTCGAGAAGGCGCTCGCGCTTGACCCCGGGAATGACCGCGCATGGACGCTGCTGATGGAGACGCACGTGTGGGCGTTGGACTACGGTTCTCACCACATGTGGAGCGAGGGCTACTGGGTGGGGCCGGTGTCCGACATCGAGGAGGCGATCAAGCAGCTGACTCGTCTCTGTCAGATGCGGCCCGATCTGGCCACGCCGGCCCTGCGTGAGTTCCTGCGTGATCAGATGCTACTCCTGGCGAAGTGGGAGGAGTATGAAGGTTCCGGGACGGGGCTGACGTTCCTGCGGTGGTGCGAGCACCGCGGATACAAGCTCAAGCGCGCCGTCCGGCCCGATCTTCCTGATTTGGCAGACGTATGGTGACATCACGACTCCCGGACCACTGGTCGTGGCGGCGAAGGCGGAAGCCAGCCGCGGGATGGACGTCGGGCCGCATCGCCGCGCACCCCGCCGCATCTACTGGTCGTGCACAATGGCTCCCCGGGCCCGCAGCGCGGGGATATGCTCGTTGCGCGACACCTCCGTCAGAGGATTTCCCCAAACCCAGATCTCATCGCCGCTCCCGAGACCTTGGTTGGCGACAAGTGGCGCCAGATCCGTGACCCCGTTGTAGCCGACGTCGAGGTTGGCCAGGTAGACGAGCCCAGCGAGGGGATCCAGATTGTCGATCCCGGTGCCGCCTAGAAACAGGTGGTTCAGGCGCGTGAGAGTCGCAAGAGGGCCGGGGTCGGCAATCGGGTTCCCATTCAAGTAGAGGACATTCAGATTGGTCATGTTCTGCAAGGGACTGATGTCGGCGATCTGATTGCTGCCGATGTAGATCTCCTGCATGGTTGTCATGCCGGCCAGCGCCTGGATGTCGGTGAGCTGATTGTCTGAGACGCCCAGGACGTTCAGAAGCGTGAGATTCGTCAGCGGGGCGAGACTCGCGATGGAGTTGCCGCGCAGATTGAGTACCCGGAGCGAGACGCAGTTCTCGAGTCCGTCAAGACTGGTGATTCCCTTCTCCTCCGCGTGGATCGCTGTGATCGCCGCGAGGTCCGCGCTGTAGAGCGGGTCGGTGGGATTGGCGAGGATCTCCCGGATGATGGACTCGAGGCTCGAGTCGGGAAACTGGATCTCCACGAGCGGTGGGATGACAACCGGCACGCAGTTCGAGACGGCCGACGACACACCCCTCTGATTGCGGCTCTTCATGGCGAAGTAGAGCGTCGTATCCGCCGGCAGTCCTGTGACCACCATCTTCTGCTCCATCCCCATCGGCAGCGGCGCGGGCTCGCCATCCAGCTCGATCGCCGCGCCCCACGTTGCCTCCGTGATGGCAGCCGGCGACAGGCGCATGTCGTAGGCGTACGCCAAGAGCGTGGGCGAGCCTCCGTGGGGAGCCGTCCATCGCAACGTGGCGGTACTCGACGTCACCCCCGCAACGGCAAGGTCGTTGACGATCGAGGGCACGCCATCCTCGCCGTCTCCGTCATCGTCATCCGGCCCGGAACCGGAATCCCCCGAACAGCCTGCCCAAGACATCGCTGCAGCCAACAAGAGGGCTGCCAGCCAACGGGTACCACATTCCCATCGCATCCATCGCCTCCCCACTCTGCAGATCTTGCGGCAGAAACGCACCGTCGCAATGACACAGTAGGCTCATGAGCGATCGACTCGCCGCATCGATTCGGCGCGCGGCTCGGCGGGCACGCGGCCACCGTCCGGAGCGGCGAGCTCGCGGCGTGAAGCCCGCCTATCGCTTCGCCGCGATCTCCGAGATCACGCGGCCGAGAATGGCGTTGAACTCGGCGGGCGCCTCCCGGTGAAGGAAGTGCCCGTACCCCGGCATGATGGTCGCGTCGTAGTCCTTCGCGAGCTTCTTGTTGCCCTCGACGTTCGTCGGCCACTTGTCGGAGTTGACGTTGCGGATCGGGATCGCGAGCTCGGCGAGCGCCGGCCCCGGATCGTAACCGAGCGTGCTCTTCATCGCGCCCAGGGCGACCTTGGGAGGACACTCGGACATATCCGTCGCGATCCTCGCGACGAGCCCCGAGTCCGCGTCAGCGGGGAACATCCCGCGCACGAATCCATCGGCGGCCGCCGCGAAGTTCGCCTGGAACATGCCGAGAAACTGGGCCTGCTGCTCGGGCGTGGGCTTCTCGGAGAAGTCCTGGAAGTTGTCGACGCCGACGATCCCGATCGCTCGGCCGGGGAGGAGGCGCGCCGCTTCGAGCGCCACTTCCCCTCCCATCGAATGCCCGACGAGGATCACGCGCTTCAGGTCGAGCTTCGTAGCCACCGCCTCGACGTCGGCCGCGAACGCGGGAAGGGTCCACTCCGCCCGGCCGAGCCCAGAGGCGCCGTGCCCGGCGAGATCGAGCGCCACGACGCGGTGATCTTTCGAGAAATAGGAGACCTGGTCATCCCAATACGAGCGGTCGCAGCACCAGCAATGGATGAAGAGGATCGCGGGATCCCCGGATCCCTCGACCGCGTAATGGATCTCCTGCCCATCGGCTGAGGCGACCGTACCCTCCACCGGGGCGCCGGAGGGTGCTTCGTACGCGACGAGGATTGCGAACACGAGCGCGAGGATCGCGGCCTTTTTCATCATCTCTCCTTTCAGTCAGTCTGCCCGTAAGACAGGAGCGCGCCTCTTCGTCACCGCAATGGCGAGGAAGATCGCTAAAGGATCCCACCGGACGATACCGAATGCGGAACCATTGTATAGGAAAAGGAGGGGCCATGAGCGAAGAACGCGAACGGCGCCCAGACCGGGCATGCGAACGGCGCCGGGGCGCCGCAGGCCCGTATGACGACTGCCCGACGGGCCTGCGGGACGGCAACGCCTCGCGCGCGGATCGCGAGGCCGGGCGAACAAGACGTCGCCTCGGCTCGACCGCCGATCTAGCGGAGCAGGACGATCCTGGCCGCGGGGCCCGCGCCGCCGCTCGCCAGATAGATTCCCGGCGCGACGAGGCGGCCGTTCTCATCCCGTGCATCCCAGACGATGCCCGCGGCCCCCACCGAGCGGTACCGGCGGATCACGCGTCCGGCGAGATCCACGATCGAGATCTCGCCTCGACCCGCGGCCGGAAGGATCCGCGTCCTGTCCCTCATCGGGTTGGGCAACGCGCGCGGCGCGTTCGCCGCCGCATCGGCAAGCCGGTCCGGCGCTGAGGCCGCTCCGGGGAAGAGGAGAGATCCCGAGAAGCTCGCGTTGGCTGGGAAGCTCCCTTGGCCGCCGATCGCCTGACCGAACCCGTTGATCTGGAAATGCAGCAGATAGTTGCCCGGTTCCAGCAGGAACTCCTGGTCGATGTTCTCGGACCCGTTCCGGAGCGAGCGGTAGATCAGGGTGGTCCCGTTGCGGACCCGGAAGACGAGGTTCGCAACGCCGTCCCCCTCGCCGAAGAGGGACGCCTGAAAATGGGCCTCGGTCGGCTCATCGACATAGAAGACGACCTCGTACTCGGAGCTGCCGAAGCCCTCGGCGAACTCGATCGGCGCGACCACTTCGGCCTCCGCATGCATCGAGCCCTCTGCGAGGAGCATTTGCGGCGTGACGTAGGAGAGCTGCGAGGCAGTGCCGTACGCCTGGCTCCCCTCGTGCTCCACCAGGCATTCCTCGGTGTCGTCGTAGACGCCCTGTTCCGTGCTCTGGCGTTGCTCGCTGCAGAACGGGTCCTCTCCGCCCTGGATGTCGATCATGGCGAAGGTGGTCAACACGCGCCGCTGCTCGACCAGCACGACGTCGGCGTTCGCGAGCGCGGCTCCGAAGGCAAGCTCGGCGCAGAGGATGGCCAGAGCGCGATGCCAGGACATGACGGAGAAAAATGAAACGCGGCGAGAGCGGCCCTCTATTCCTTCGAGCGAGGTTCTGGTCCGCATGGTTCCCCCTATTTCATTGCGGCCGCCCAGAGCCGAACGAGAAAGGATACGCTGGATCGGGGGCCGTGGGGAAGCCTATTGTCGTTCGCTTCCTCGCCGCCGCTCGAAGCGCCCTGTGCGAGGGGTGCCTCGTTCGGGTGATCGAGGGGACACCGCCCGTGCCCCCGCCGCGCCTGCGCGTAGGACGCAGGCGCCCTAGCCCACCCGGCCACAATCCGCCTGCCGCGGCTTCACCCGCTGGGAGTACACTTAGACCGCCATCGGTGATCGGGGCGGGCGATCCGGCCCGCCCCGGTCCGGCCAAGGAGCCGAGGATGGGCCGCTCACCTCTCACCGGCGAGGCCATCGGAGGGCAGCGAATCGATCGCCATTCGCCGCCCTGGTTGAGGGGCGCGCTCTCCCTCGTCTGTCTGCTCTGCTGCGCCGCCGGTGGCCCGGCGCCGGCGGCGCATGCCACTCCCCCTCCGCTGCGACCCCGCGAGGAAGCGATCATCGCCCGCGTGGACTCGCTATGGCTCGCCGAAGCGCGCGATTCCGCCCACGCGCTGGTCCGTGCTTTCATCCCCCGCGCGCGCGCCACGCCCGACTCTCTCTTCCTGCTCCATCTCCTGGCGCGGCAAGGACAGATGTGGGCCGCGCTGAATCTCTCGCGGCCCGCCCTGCCGGTTCTGCGTGAAGCGCTGGAGCTGTCGACGCGGCTTCGAGTCACCGACCTGCATGGCGCATGCCTGCGGTGGCTGGGAGTCGCCCTCTATGCGGAGGGCTCCCTGGAGGAGGGACTCGCGCGGTACCGCGAGCTGCTCGAGCTTTCCCGCGCGTGCGGCGACGTCAGGCACGAGGGGTACGCCTGGATGGGGCTTGCCTATCATGCGCGGTACAAGGGAGAGGCCATCGAAGCCCGGCGCATGTACGAGCGCGCGGCGGATCTGCTCCGGAGGTCCGAAGACCTGCGCGGCGAGCTCTGGGCGTTGATCGGTCTGAACATCACCCTCTCCCAGCTCGGCGCATATCGGGAGTCGATCGCGGGCAACCGGCGGATCGTGGAGATCGGGCGCGATGCCGGCATGCGCGGGGCCGAGGCGCTCGGCCACAACAACCTGGGCGCCCTGCTCTACTCGCTCGGGGATCCCGGCGAGGCGCTCGCGCACTTTGAGCAGGCTCAGCGGATCATGGAGGATGAAGGCGATTTGCGGGAGAGCATCGTCGCCGGCAACAACATCGGCGTGTGCGAGATCATGCTGGGCCGCACGCAGGCCGCGATGGAACGATTGGGCCGGCTCCTGGAGATGAGCCGCCGCGAGCGTTACGTCGACCTCGATGCCGGTCTACTCGGGACCCTAGCCGATGCGTATTTCCAGGAGGGGATCTACCCGTTGGCCGCCAAGCTCGAGAGGGAAACCCTGGGTCTGGGCGATGCGCTCTCCCTCAAGCACGAGTGCGAGGCCCTCGTCGGGCTCTCCGCCGCGCTCGCGGCGATGGGCGACTCTCGCGGCGGCCTGGAGGTCCTTCGCTCGCGGGCCGACCGGATCCTGACCCAGGCCACGCCCGCCGAGCGATGCCGGTTCCGGATCGTGATGGCGCGCCGTTTGATGGAGCTGGGACGTCACGCGGATGCGATCGAGGCGCTCCTGCCCGTCGATCGGAGCAGCGTGGAGCTTGGTCTCGCGGAGCTTCGCCTGGAGGCCCTGCCGCTGTTGGCGCGGGCGATGAGGGAGGACAGCCGGCCGGACAGCGCCCTGGCGTATCTGGAGAAAGCGCGGCGGCTATGGGAAACCGACCGTGGGATGCCGCTCGACCCGGAATGGCGGGAACAGCGCGGGGCGGTCGCATGCGACCTCTTCGCCCAGCTCACGGCGGCGGTCCTCGAGCGCGGGCCTGATCATCCGCGCGCGGAGCGACTCGGCGAGGCATTCATGGTCCTCCAGACCTACAAGGCCCGCACGCTCCACGAGCGGATGCGCGGCCCCGGCGGAGGCGCCGAGCCTCCGGACAGCGCGGCCCCTTTGTCGCTGCATGAACTGCAGTCGCGCGTCCTGATGCCCGACGAGCTTCTGATCGAAGCTTTGCACGGTCCCGAGCAGACCATCCTTTTCGCGTGCACGCGCAACGAGTGCCGCGTTGCGTTCGCCCCCGGCGGCGAGGCGCTGGCGGCAAAGCTGCGCCTCCAGCACGAGCTGCTTTCCTCGCCCCCGCGGATGGACGCCGAGGATCCGATGGATCGCGCGATGGCCTCGCGGGTATCGCGCGCGATGACCGAGCTCCTGTGCGCACCCTTCGCGGATCTGATCCGCCGGCAGCGTCACGTGATCCTCGCCCCGGATGGGGCCCTCAATCTTGTCTCGGCCTCAATCCTGCTGAGATCGGTCGAGCCGGGGATCGACGCCGTCGATGCATCAACGCCGGCGAAGGTCAGCACCGTCCCGGCGGCCTCGATCCTGGCGAGGTTGCGCGGCCCGCGCCCCGCCCCTTCGCGTCATGCCGGAGGCATCCTCGTTCTGACGGCATCCTCGACCGACGGCGACTCGCTCCCCGGAACCAGCCGCGAGGGCGCCTGGCTTGCCCGTCGGTTCGCGCGCGTCGACCGGGGGCTACCGCGTGGGAGTCTCGCCGGGGATGCCTGGCAGGCGGCGATGGCGCCATACGACGTTCTGCACTTCGCGATGCACTCCGCCGCGGAGGACCGCGCCCCTTGGATGTCGGCGATCGAGCTGCGTGGCGCCGATCCGGCCACCGAATCGCGGCGGGTGCTCGCCTCCGAGATCGCGGCCGCGAGTCTTCCCGCCCGGCTCGTGGTGCTCTCGGGTTGCGAATCCGCTCGCGGGCGGATCCTCTCGGGGGAAGGCGTTCAGGGTATCGCCAGCGCCTTTCTCGCCGCCGGAGCCCGAACGGTCCTCGCCACCCTCTGGGCGGTGGACGATGCGGTGACCGTAGGCTTCATGGAGGAGTTCTACGAAGCCCTGGCCGATGGACAGGATGCGGCCGGCGCGATCGAGCGCGCCCAGAGCGCGCTGCGCAGCGATCCGCGCACATCGCATCCGTTCTACTGGGCGGGATTCACGCTGGTGGGAGATGGGAGCCTGCGTCTGGACCTGCCACGGCGACGCCCCCCGCTCTGGAAGTGGGGCGTCACGGCCGCGTGTCTGATCGGTCTGGCTTTCACCCTGAGGTCGGTCGGAAAACCATCGCGAGGGTCGTCGTGATTTCCAGGGGTCGCATGCGACTGAGTCTATGAGGAACGCGCAGGAGAGAAAGCGACGCGACGAGGCGCTGCTGCTCCGCGCGCGGAAGCAGCCCGGCGGCAGCGATGCCCGCGAGGCGGTTGGGGAGCTTCTTCTCAATTACCAGGGGCATGTCTATCAGTGGTGCTACCGCTACATCCGCGAGCACGAAGGGGCGCTGGACCTGGCGCAGGAGGTCATGCTGGAAGCCTACCGGGCGCTGCCCGGCTTCGACGGCCGATCGAGCTTCTCCTCCTGGCTCTTCGCGATCACGCGCAACCGGTGCGTGAGCGGCCTGAGGCGGTCCTCGAGGACGGAAGTGGCGGACGTTGACCTGGATCTCCTGCCGGACCTGGGCGATGGTCCCGACCGCGAGCTGGAACGTCGGGAGCAGCAGGAGCAGATTCTCACGGCGATGCGCGAGACCCTGGCGGAGCGAGAACAGCAGGCTCTCTGCCTCCGCATCTTCGACAAGCTGTCGGTGGACGCGATCACCGAGGTCCTCGGGCTGGCGACCGCCACGGGGGCGCGCAGCGTCCTGCAGAACGCGCGGCGCAAGTTGAGGGCCAGACTTGCCGCCCTGGACCCGGGCCGAGGAGAGAATTCCAATGGCTGACCGCTGCTTCGACCTCACGGAACTCGACGATCTGCTGGAACTCGAACCCGACGATCCGCGACGGGAGCACCTCGGCCGCTGTCCGCTCTGCAGCGCTCGCGTCGAGGCCTTCAAGGTCTTCCTGTCGAACCAGCCCACGCCCGGCTCGCGCCCCGAGGAGGCGCGCGCCACCCTCGAGAGATTCGTCGCGCAGTTGATCAGTCCCGAGCCGATCGCCAGGAAGATCGTCGCCGCGCGCCGGCCGCCCTGGCCGTTGCGCACGTTGCGGCGGCGATGGGTCGCGGTGCCGGCGATGGCGGTCGCGACGGTCATCGTTCTCTACCTGACCTGGGCGCCGGGCCGCGGGCCGGAGACGCCGTCCGGACGTCTCCGTATGGAGCCGACGACGACGGCGACGGAGCTGCTCGTGCTCGAGAACGGGAAGGCGCGCGAGGACGGCTCCATCTCCCTGCGCTGGCGAGGGGTACCCGAAGCGACCGGCTACCGCGTGCAGCTCCTCGATGCCGGCCTGGATGAGGTCGCCTCCTTCGAGACGGGAGCCGACACCGCGCTGGTCCTTCTTCCCGGCCGGCTGCCGCGTCTGCCCGGGCCCATTCTCTGGCGGGTTCAGGCGCTACTCGACGGGGGCGAGATCGCCCACTCGCGCCCGGTGACCCTCGATCTCCGGCGTCCCTGACAGCGCTCCGGGGTGGCGCGGCCCCCCGCACGCCGCCCCACTCCCCCACTACCCGAATCATTGATGATTTTTCATCGAATCCAGCGACCCAGGGATTAGAGCGGTCCCCGTACGGGGCGGAGCGCCCCGCATCCCGGGCATTTGAACAGACTTTCGGAATCCGGGAGAGAACGATGGCACGACACGCATGGAACCTGCGCGAGTGGTCCCTTCCGGCCCTTGCCCTCCTGATCAGTCTCCTTCTACCGCCGGCTCCCCAAGCCGCTCCGCGCAGCGAGGATGAGGTCCGGACCGCGACGCAAACCTGGGTACGGACCGTGACGGGAGACAAGCGACCCGATGCGGTGGTCGAGGCGATGGAGCCGTACCTGGAAGGTGAGCAGGTCGTCGGCTACATCGTTCAGCTGTCGCATGGCGGGTTTTGCCTCGCGGGCGCGGACGATCTCGTCCTGCCGGTGTACCTCTACGTCTTCGAGGGAACCTACGATCCCTCGAGCCCGGAGCTGCGGTACTTCCTCGATGAGATCTCCAGCAGGGTGCTCGGCATGCGCGCGGCCGTGGCGCGCGCCGATCCGCTCGTGGAGCGATACCGTTCCGTTCTCGATGACCGGGCCCGGTTCTGGAGCGAGCTCGCCGCGGGCCGGACACCCCCGCCACCGCTCCGCGAGGAGGACGACCCGAGGGCCGAACCCGATTCGATGGTCCTTCCGTTGACGTCCTTCTGGCATCAGGGCGAGCCGTACAACGACCAGTGTCCCCTCCTGACGCCCCCCGACGAGCATGCGGTGGTCGGCTGCGTGGCGACGGCCGGGGCCCAGGTCATGCGCTACTGGACCTGGCCCGTCAGCGGCGAGGGGAGCGCAGGCGTCGACTACGCCTACCGATGGCGAACGGACTGGGACGAGGAGCCGATGCCGTGGTGTCCCGCCATTCCGTCCAAGTTCACGGGGCGGCTGGAGTGGACGCCCAATGACGGCGGCAAGCTCCGCATGAACGGCTACTGGGACGAGACGATCCACGAGGTCGCGCTCGCCCTCGATCCCGACGGCCAGTGGCATGATGCCGTCAACGCCCTGTACGGCCGGCTCACGCCGGCATCCGATCACTACAGCGCCGATTTCGGCGCGACCACATACGACTGGAGCCTCCTGCTGGATTACCACGACCGGCCTCCGGACGCCGGCGATGTCGAGGTCGCGAAGCTCTGCCTCCACGTGGGAATCGCCACGGGGATGGAGTACGGCCTCTGGGGCTCCGCCTCCTTCCTGTACAACGTGATCCAGCGGGATCTGGTCGAGGCGCTCGAGGGGTACTTCCGCTACGACACGGATGTCAGGTGGAGCCTGCGGGACATCGCGACCCTGACCGAGGAGATCCAGTACCTGCGGCCCGCCGTGCTGGGCGGGCAGAAGCCTGAGAGCGATGGTGGAGGCGGCCACGCGTGGGTCGTCCTCGGGTACAACAAGGCGACCGATCCGGATCGCCAGTTCCTGATGCAGCTCGGCTGGGGATTCTGGGCGGCCTGGTACTCCTGCGATTCGATCCCGTGGAACGAGCAGCAGGAGAACGTCACGCGGATCGCCCCGGAGGGCGTCGTGCGGTTCACCTCCGGCGCCGGTTCCGGCGACGGGACACCCGGCAATCCCTACGGGACCGTCGAGGAGGCCCTGATCGAGGCGCCCGATGGAGCCCGAATCATCTTCAAAGCCGGCGGCGACTACCCGTTTTCGGCCAACACGCTCATCGTCGATCGGCCGCTCATCCTCGAGGGCCGGAATGTGACGATTCGAAAAGGGAGTTGATGCGATATGAAGAAGAGCCTTCGCCTGACCGCATGTTGTCTTGCGCTCCTGTGCGCGATCTCCGCGACGGATTCCCTGATGTGGAGCACTGAGGCCAGGGGGGATGACAGGACAACGTATCTGCTGCGCGCCGGGGTCATCGGCGCTTCGGGGGCGCGGGGTCAGACCACCGCCATCGTGTCGAACGGCACGCTCGGTCAACCGCAACCGATCGGGTTGGGCACGGGGGGAGACGTCAACCACATCGCCGGATTCTGGGGAGCGGCCGGATATGGTGGCCTTCCATCGGGCGTCGACGTTCCGCCAGTGCTGACGAACCGCCTCCAGCAGAGCTTCGCGAATCCGCTCCTGCTGCCGACGGTGATCGCCTTCTCCTGCGCCAGGCCGGGTCCCGTGGATCTCAGCATCTACAACATCCGAGGGGCTCGGGTGCGGACCCTCGTCCGGCAGACGGTGGTCGCCGGATTCCATCGCGTCGCATGGGACGGTCGGGACGATCGGGGAGGCAGTGTCGCGGCCGGCTTGTACTTCTGCCGGTTGAGCATGGCTGACTTTCGCGCCGTCAAGAAGATGGTGCTGGTGAAATAGGGGGTGTGAGATGACTTGGTTGCTCAGACTCTGGTTGGTGACCCTCCTTGCGCTGGCGGCCGGAAGCGCGACCGCGGAGGTGCCTCTGCTCGTCAACTACCAAGGCGCGCTCACGGACCTGCAGGGCGTGCCGCTGGAGGGCACGTACGACATCACGTTCAAGATCTACACGGCCCAGGGCGCGCCCTATTCCGCGTGGACCGAGATCCACCAGAACGTCGTGGTCAGCGGGGGGATCTTCAACGTGATCCTCGGGGAGATCGCCCCTCTGACATACACCGTCTTTCGCTTCCCGGAGCGCTGGCTGGGGATCACCGTCGGATCCAACCCCGAGATCGCCCCGCGCACGCGCATCACCGCGGTTCCATACGCCTACCACGGGATGGTCGCCGACTCCGCGCTCGCCATCGACTGGGTCAACATCCGCTCCATGCCCGCCGGTTTCGCCGACGGCGTGGACGACGTGGGTGGAACGGGGGACAACCACTCGCTCGACGCCGCGGACGGCAATCCAGTTGACGTCGTCTATGTCGACAACGCCGGCAACGTCGGCGTCGGCACCACGACGCCGACGACGAAGCTCGACGTGCGCGGCACGCTCAACGCGGGCGCGGACGGAAGCGGGTTCGACGTCAATCTCTACGGCGCCTCGACCGGCAGCCGCCTGCTTTGGGACAAGACGAAGATGTCTTTGCGCGCCGGGCGTGACGCGACCGGCCTCTACTGGGCGCCCGAGAGTATCGGCACCTATTCCACGGCGATGGGGTTGAATGTCAAGGCGACCGACGACCACGCGACGGCATTCGGGCGCGATGCCCATGCGACCGGTTATGCCTCGACCGCCCTGGGTTGGTTCGCCATGGCCAACGGCGACAACTCGGCGGTGCTGGGACGGCTCGCCACGGCGGGCGCGGCGAACAGCATGGTCATCGGCATCGGGATCGACTCCAGCAACCGGCTCGAGAACCACATTGAAAACTCGCTGATGATCGGGTTCAACACGACGACCCCGACCCTGTTCGTGGGAGGGCCGGAAGCGAACGTGGGCATCGGAATGTCCAACCCCGAGGTTCGCTTCGAGGTGAGCGATGGGTTGCGCATCCAGGGGTTGAACTACGGCGCCTCCAGCTACCCCACCACGGGTGAGGGGATGGAGATGGTCTACAGGCCATCCGACAACACCGGCCTGATTCAGGTCTATGACCGGACCGGACAGGCCTGGGGCAAGCTGTACCTGGGCGACGGCGACGTGGGGATCGGGACCATCAATCCGGCGGAGAAACTCGACGTGATCGGCACGGTCCAGTGCGAGGTTCTCAAGCTGACCGGCGGCGCCGATATCGCGGAGCCCTTCGACGTAGCTTCCGGCGAAGGGATGGGGGTCGCGCCCGGGATGGTCGTGGCGATCGACCCGGATCACGAAGGCCGACTGGCGGTCGCCGACGAGCCCTACGATCGCGGCGTCGCGGGCATCGTGAGCGGCGCCAACGACGTCAAGGCGGGCCTGGTCATGAGGCAGGAGGGCTCCACGGCGGATGGTGAGCATCCGATCGCCCTCACGGGCCGCGTATACTGCTGGGTGGATGCAACCTACGCCGCGATCGCGCCCGGAGATCTCCTGACGACATCGCCCACGCCGGGACACGCGATGAAGGTGACGGACTTCTCGCGCGCACAGGGAGCCGTCCTCGGCAAGGCGATGGGGTCCCTTTCCGCCGGGCGCGGGCTCGTCCTGGTGCTGGTCGCTCTCCAGTAGCAGGAGGTGCGCGATGAACCTGCACCGGATGCGGAGAACCTTCACGGGCGTCCTGGTCCTCGTGGGCCTCGGCGCCATCGACCCCGCGCAAGGCGCCGCCTCCGCGCGGGAGCTCCTCCCGGAAGAGGTGAGCGCGGCGGCGCAGACATGGGTGCGCCTGGTGACGGCGGATGCGCGGCCCGACGCCGTCGTGGAGAGCGTGGAACAGTATCCCGAGAGGGGAGACGTCCTGGTCTACATCGTCCGTCTGAGCGGCGGAGGCTACTGCCTCTGCGGGCCGAACGACCAGCTCCTGCCCGTCTCCTACTACAGCCCGCACGGCATCTTCGATCGTCATAACACGGATCAAGCGGGGATGCTGGGCCTCGTGGCGGGCGTGACCCGCCGGCAACGGGAATGGACGAGGGCCGGGCAGCCCGACCTGGAGGCAAGGGCGGCGCGGTTGGCCGAGCGGGTCGAGTTCTGGCGGGACCTGATCGCGGGGCGAAGGCCGGCACGGATGGATCGATCGGATCGGTACGAGGATCCGATGATGATGGTGCTCGGTCTCACGGCCCTGTGGGATCAGCACTCCCCGTACAACGATCAGACTCCCATCCTGACGCCGGACACCGATGAGCACACCGTCGTGGGCTGCGTGGCGACGGCCGCGGCGCAGATCATGTACTTCTGGAAGTGGCCGCCGATCGGAGACGGGAGCAGAGAGTGGCCCTACGACTTCCGCTATTCGGACGCGTGGCTCCAGGCGCCCCTCTCCTTCGACCCGGGAATCCACGATAACGGATGGGCCACGGACCGGCTGCGCTGGACATCCGAATACGGGGGACGCCTGAAGGTCCATGGCTACTGGGACTGGTCCGTGAGAAGGGAGCGCGCCCTCGAGCCCGCGTACGTCGACAGCGCGGAGAACGAGACTTACAGGGCCACCCTCCAGACGCTCTATGACAACCTGACGCCGGGGGTCGCGCAGCAGGCCGCCAACTTCGGCGGCACCCTCTACACGTGGAGCGATCTGATGGATGATCATGAGGATCCACCCGACAGCCCGGGCGACGCCGAGGTGGCGGAGATCTGCTTCCACCTGGGGGTTTCCATGAGCATGGAGTGGGGCGTCTACGGCTCATCGGCCACGATGGACAATGGTGTTTTCGGTGCGACGCGCCACTTCGGCTACGACTTCGACGCGCGCGTGGAGCCAAGTGATGCCGAGGGGATCACGACGGAGATCCAATGGCTACGACCGGTCTGGATGGCCGGCAGCGGGCATAGCTTCGTCGCCTTCGGCTACAACGCGGCGACCGATCCCGATCGGCAGTTCCGCATCAACAACGGATGGGGATACGTGGGCGGCGATGATGGCTGGTACTCGATCGATGAATCATGGCCCGACGGCCAGGTCTATGTGGAGTACCTCGCCCCCCAGCAGTTCGTGGGTTTCGTCGGGAACGAGGGGTCCGGCGACGGGACTCCCGACGATCCGTATGGAGGGATCGAGGAGGCCCTGGCCGATGTGACCGACGGGACAACCATCATCTTCAGGGCCGCATCGGACAACACATTCGCGGCCCCCACCCTCATCGTCGACCGGCCGCTGACGTTACGGGGTAAGGACGTGACGCTGCGGCGGGCGTACTAACCCGCGGACGATTCCTCTGGCTCCACGGCAATGAAGTGCGGCCCGCTCCCGGCGCCTCCAGTCACGAGATGGACTTGCTGTTCCTCAGGCCCGATGACACGACCTTTGCAGTGGCAGACACGTGCCGGGAGAACCGGTTGACATGGGCGGTGGCGGATACCAGCATCGCTGCGCTTCGGCCAGTCCTCGACCGGCCCTGGCGATTCCGAGTCGAAGGCAAGCGTGCGTGAGAGACCACAGTTGTCCTGCGTATCTGGCATGAGGATCACGTGCGCTTGACTTCCCCGTCGATCCCGATTCTCGTGAGCGAGCGATGAAGTTCTCGCCGTTGCAGCGATGGTATCGACCCACGACGACCGGCGTCTTGACGACGGAAGGCAACCACCGCTTCGAGTATTGACGACCACCCACGGCGGGATGCGACCATCAGACGGTGCCGTCGGGTGAGAGAAGGGAGGGCTCGGGCAGCCGTTTCGGCTACTGCCCGAAGCTTCCCGATCCAGCCCCAGCCCGGTAGAACCGAACGGCCACCTTCTCCAGCGTCACAAGACCTTCTCCAACGGACTCGTCCACTGTTGGCAGGAAGGCGTCGATCTTTTCTCTGGTGTCGACGATCTCCAGCACGATCGGCATATCCTCCGACAGCCTCAGGATCTTGGCCGTATGGAGCCGGCTGTGCGCGCCGAACCCCTCAATCCCGCGGAGGACGGTCGCTCCCGCTAATCCCTGCCCTCTGGCTTGGAGAACCAGCCATTCATACAGCGGCTTTCCGTCGTGTCTGTCGCTCTCCCCGATGAAGACCCTCAGGAGACACCCTTCTTCCGGAAGTGTCATCTCATCTCCCCCATAGCGCGCGGACGCCTGCGTCCCCAGCCCAGACCGCGGAAAGCCCCAGGAAGATCTGGAGGGTGACAGAGAAGGCGGCGGTCACCACCTGACCCGCTCGGACCAGCTGAAATGTTTCGTACCCAAACGACGAGAACGTGGTGAATCCCCCGAGCAGACCTATGAAGACCACCGCCCGACTGGTCCCGCTGAGAATCCCTCGAGACTCCGCCAGGCCCGCGAGCGCACCGATGGCCAGACAGCCAGCCACGTTGATGACCAATGTCTCATACGGAAAGGAGGCGCCCACTTTGACGCGCGTGAGTGCGCCGCCGATGCCGTAGCGTAACAGCGTGCCGACCAGCCCTGCGAATCCAATGAGGAGCATCCGTCCCACGAAGACCCCCATTCCGACGTGACCATCCTAGAGGCGGGGGCCCGAGACAGAATGACCCCTACCGGTTACTGGCAGGAGTCATCAGCCCGTTCCGGGCGGTTCAAGGCGAACTCCATCGCCTGACTGCCGAAGTTTATCCGTTCACCGAGGGCCGCGCAATCCGGCATCGGGGAAGCTCGAGCGTCCCTTCCGGGCTTACGGGGCTCGAACGACAAGCCCCCTGCACCGCCATGGCTGCTCGAACTCAAGATGTCTTGGTCCCGCCGAAGCCGGAG
This sequence comes from Candidatus Eiseniibacteriota bacterium, assembly GCA_034679345.1. Taxonomy (GTDB): domain Bacteria; phylum Eisenbacteria; class RBG-16-71-46; order CAIMUX01; family VGJL01; genus JAXDAY01. Next base: position 28,668 of record JAXDAY010000037.1, on the reverse strand, counting down.
CGAACCATCGATCTCCTCGACGTGCTCCTGACCGCCCAACGAGACGAGACCATCTACGGCACGATGTGAACCGTGGTGACGAGCGCCTCGGGGCCGAGGCCATGCTTGACCATGTACACGCCTGCGGGGAGCCTGCGTCCGCGCTCGTCCCGCCCGTCCCAGGTGATATCCGTGGCGCTCGGCGGCACCGTCAGGGTCCGGACCTGCCGGCCGCTCACGTCCCAGATCCGGATCACCCCCTCCACCAAGGCGGCGGGCCGCAGGTGGAGCCTCGTCATCGCGGAGGTGACTGACGGGCGCGCGCTGAGCAACGGGCGCTCGACCACCGGCGCCCCGCCCTCGACCCCGCTGACGTCCCGCACCTCAACCGAGTCAAACACGCAGAACCCCGATCGATCCCGGACCGTGTAGTACAACCACCCGTCGGTCTGCGGCGCCACCGGCACCCGAGCCCACCCGTCGGTCTGCGTGTAGCGGTTGTCGAGCACCTCGTCCGAACCGGCGCCCGGCTTCCAGGCCGCCACCACGACGCCCGGCACGGGGTCCCCGGAGATGTCGCGCACGCGGACCGCAAACTCACCGGGGGAGTTCAGCAGGAACGGTGGCGCGTCCATCGCGTAGGCATCGACAAGCCAGCGACGATGCACCTTGAGGTCGGGATCGCCCAGGAGTAGGTACATCCAGGCCGTGTCGCTGCCGAATCCGGACAGGACGTCGCTCTCGGACCACTCGATGGCATGCGAAATCGTCGTGTAGTCGTGGGCGTACACGGCGAAGAACATGCTCCACTCCAGGAAGTCCGACTCCATCGCGACTCCGTTGTCGGTCGAGCCGTAGAACGCGACTGCTCCGTCCTCGCCCTGGGACATCCAGGTCTCCCCGATGGTCTGGTTGTCTTCCAGGGTGGTGTTCCAGGGCGCGAAGGACCAGACGACCGGCGTGCGCGGAGCGTTGGCCAGAGCGGCCACGTCGGATTCCTCGTAGGAATCGTCCCAGATGTTCCACTCGAGCCAGGAATCCCAAGGCGTCGTGGACCCTCCATAGTGCGTCGCGTCCCCGCGGTAGCTGAGAAGCCCGAGGCCGTTCTCGACCGAGTTGCTGATGTCGTCGTTTCTGAGGCCATAGGCGCCGTAGATCGCGATCAGATACGGCGGATCGTCTGAGAACAGCGGCAAGTAGTCCCAGACCAGCTCGTGCGCGGCCTGGTAGGAGGCGTCCTGATGCGCCACGAGTCCGACCTGATCGGCGTCCAGGTAGCCCGATCCGTTCTCATACTCCAAGATCCGATCCACCTGGGATTCGAGATCCGCCAGGTCGTTCTGGACCGTGTCGTAGGAGAGGCGGCCCAGGTAGATCTCCTCCTCGAGATCGTCCCCGTCCACCGAGGCGTAGAGATCGTCCGTCCGGGTGGTGCTTCCCCAGTAACCGGAAACAGTGTTCAGGGCTGGGGAGGAACAGAGGGGGATCGCATTGTTATCCCCGACGAGCAGGCAGTACATGTCCGACCGCCAGAAGATGCCGGGTCCATTGTACCAGTCCTGGATGGCCGCGCGGATGGCGGAGCAGGAGTTGCCGATGTCGTCCAGGAACCGCACCTCGGTGTTGAACCCGCGGGCCTTCTTCTGGTCGATCAGCGGTTGGATGGTCTCCAGCGCGACCTCCCGGCAGATGAAGAGGAAATTCGAGTGGAACTTGATCGTGTCGATGTCGAAGGCGTCGTCGACCTCGTCCCAGTTTTCGATCAGGTCCTCGGCCAGGAGCGCGCGGTCGATCGGCATCGGCGCGAAGTCGATGTCATTGCCGGCGTGCTCGTAGACCCAGGTGGCGCGCTTGAAGATCCGCAGCTGGCCGGTGGCCGGGTTCCATTGCATCGGGATCAAGACTCCGGCCGTCCCCGGGATCCGGCTCAAGATCGGCCGAACGGCGGCGCTCGCCGTCCCTTGCGATGCGGGCCAGAAGCCCTGCAGGCCGTAGGTGGCCTGATCGAGCACGAATTGCTCTGAGTTACCGCGGTCGTCCTGATCCGGCACGATCTGCGGAGCGACCAGGGACACGTCCAGGAGGCGGGTCTCCAAAGGTCGGAACGCCTGCAGCTGGACGGTCTGCGCGGTCGTCGGAACCGCGAGCTGGAACCGCAACGCTGGAAGATCCGGCTTTCCCAGATCGTTCAGGCTTGCCATCCCCGGGACCGCGATCCTCTGGTAGACGCGTTGATCGGGTCCGGTCCACTCGATGGTCCAGAAGCCATGGATGTTGACCCGGATCAGCGTCGAGTCCCCGTCGGACGGCGGGAGAACCGCGACCTCGGCAGGTGTGCCCGGTGGCGATGCGTCCAGCGGCACCCAGGTGGAGTCCTGGGCGCTCGCGTCGCGGGCCAGGCCGAGGCAGGATGCGGCGATCGCCGCGACGAGCGCTACGGCGCCGAGTTTGAGAACGCGAGCACGGACGGCTGACGATCTGCGCACCGTACCGAAGCCGCGCTCGAATATATTTCGGAATCCGAACAGGATCATCGCGCACATGGCTAACCTCCTGGGATTGGATTCTGCGACACGCGATCGCTCTTCGGCCGCGGCTCGCCGATGGGGACCGTCGCATACATATGCGCAAGAGGGGTGGTGAACTTGCAGCGCAACGCGGACGGGGCGCGAGCGTGCACCGCGGAGCCCCACGATCCGACCGGATGACATGCGTGGCAAGGTGAACCAGGAGGCATCCGACTTTACAGCCCCCACTTCTGCGCCTCAAAGTCCCAAACAAGACCCCCGCCGGGCCCTCCCGATATTCGGCAGATTAATCATTGCACTCTCCATCCCGGCCACTCAGCGCTGTTGCCCACCCCCCTGCGATCGCCTATGATCCGCTGTCCTCCTCTAAGTGCTCCATTCCACAGGGAGGGGCGATGTTTGACGCGCGATCTTCACACGTCACGGGCCTGCTTCAGCAGCTCCGATCCTCTGGAGCCGAGCGGCCTGAGATCTGGGAGCAGGTGTACGGCGCGCTTTATGAAGAGTTGAGACGGCTCGCCCACCTGCTGATGGCATCTGAACCCTCCGGGCATCTGCTTCAGCCGACGGAGTTGATCCACGAGGCCTTTCTCAAACTCGTCGACAGCACCGCAGTCGAGTGGCAGGACAGAGCCCATTTTCTCGCCGTAGCGGCACGCGCGATGAGACAGGTCCTCGTGGACCAGGCGCGACGCAGGAAGGCGGACAAGCGGGGCGGGGATTGGGACCGGATCACTCTGGAGGAGGACGTCCTGGGAGGGCGCGACGACACCCCGCCCATCCTCGAGCTGGAGGATGCCATGATCCGACTCGCGAAGCTGAGCGAGCGCGCCGCCCGTGTCGCGGAGATGCGGATCTTCGCCGGAATGGTCCACAAAGAAATCGCCGAGGCGCTCCGCGTGTCGGAGCGGACGGTTGCGGGAGACTGGGCGATCGCTCGCAAGTGGCTCGGCCGCGAGATGGCGACGCGTCGAGATGGACCCTGAACTCTTCGCCCGTGTGAGGGATGTCCTGCTCGCCGTCCAGGCCGTCCCGGCGTCCGAACGCCCGAACCTCCTCCAGCGCCTGTGCGGCGATGATCCCGAGCTGCGCAGGGAAGTGGAAGAGCTGCTGGACCCGGACCACGACCGGGAATCCCCCATCGCCCGCACCGGCGGTGGGCTCGCCTACGTCGCGCCTCCCTCTTCCGTTCCGCCTCCGTCGTGCTCGAGTTCCTCGCTCTCCGATGAAGAGCTCCCGCAGTGGATTGGCCGCTACCGCGTCCTCGAGGTCGCAGGCCGCGGGGGAATGGCTTGCGTGTATCGAGCGGAACAGAGTCACCCCTTCCATCGCGAAGTCGCGATCAAGCTCCTTCATCAGAGAGGGGGCGACGAGGGTCGATTCCTCAAAAGGTTCGAAATCGAGCGGCAGTCTCTCGCGCTCATGGACCATCCGAACATTGCGAAGGTCTTCGATGCCGGGGAGGACACCGAGGGGCGTCCCTACCTCGTCATGGAGCTGATCCGGGGAACTCCGATCACCGAGTACTGCGATCGGCATCGCCTCCCGCTTCCCGCGCGCGTGCGGCTCTTCCGGGACATTTGCATGGCTGTCGAGCACGCGCATCGTAAGGGGCTCATCCATCGCGACCTCAAACCGTCCAACATCCTGGTCGGCGATGCGGACGGGATTCCGCGTGTGATCGACTTCGGGATCGCCAAGGCCTACGAGGGAGACGCACGAGCCGACCTCACGCAGGAGGGGCTCGTGGTTGGAACCCTGGAGTACATGAGCCCCGAACAAGTATCCGGCAACGCCAGCCGGATGGACACGCGCACCGATGTCTATTCCCTCGGCGTCGTCCTCTACCTGCTGGCGACTGGAAAGCTCCCTTACGATCTGGCGGATCGGCCCGTCTGGGAGATCGCCCGCGTGATCGCCCTCGAAGATCCCATCCCTCCGATCAAGGCGGCGCCAGCGCAGGGCAGCATCGATTCCGATTTGTCGGCGATCGTTCTGAAGGCGATCGACAAGGATCCGGATCGGCGTTACGGGAGCGCTTCCGCGCTCGCCGAAGACTTGGATCGATACCTGAACGGCCTTCCCATTCTCGCGCATCCTCACAGTACGGCCTATGAGATCAAGAAGCTCATCTATCGGAACAAGCTCCCCTCGGCCCTGGCGGGATCGATTCTCCTCCTGCTCGTCCTCTTCGGCGCCACGATGTCCGTCCTCTTCGGCGCGCAGCGAAGGGAGAGGGCCCGCGCCGAGGCGGAGGCGACAAAGGCTTTCCGCATCAATGCCTTCCTGAACGGAATGCTTGCCTCCGTTGACCCGGGGGAAGGGAGAAGAGACATCACCGTCCGCGAGGTCCTCGATCGCGCGGCCTCGGATGTGGACGCGAGCCTCGCGGGCGAGCCGCAGGTGGAGGCAGCCGTCCGGCGGACGATCGGGAAGAGCTACTACGAGCTCGGGCTATACGACGCCGCGGAGCCTCACCTGCAGGAGGCAACGCAGTACTGGGCCGAGCAGGCTCCTGGCGCAGCAAGCGCGGAAGAGACGATCGGCAGCGCCATCGATCTCGCGAACAACCTGATGAGGCAGGGAAGGCACCCTGACGCGGAGAAGCTGCTTCTGGAAACAATGGCGAGGCACTCGAACGAGTCCGAAGAGGACGACGACCTCCACGCGAGCCTGCGCTACGCCCTCGGAATGTCCCAGATGGGACAGGGCCGCCTTGCCGAAGCCGAAATGAGCTGCAGAGACGGGATCGACCGGCTCATGAGGCGCGAAGGCGCGATCGACTCGATCCAGCTCGCCGGCTTTCTCGGAGGACTCGCGGCCGTGCTCCAGCAGATGCAGAAGTATCCCGAGGCCGAGACGGTCGTCCGGGAGACGCTCGCGCTGCGGAGGAGGATCCTACCTGCCGATCACCCCAGCCTCGGCTTCAGCCTGAACGGCCTGGGACTCGTGCTGAAGAAGCAGGGCAAATACGCGGAAGCGGACTCCTTCTATGCGGAATCCCTGGCCCTGAGAAGGCGCGCTCTCGGCGAGGATCACCCCGATCTCGCGGACTGCTACCTGAACATTGGCATGTTGCGACACGCGCAAGGTCGCTTCGAGGAGGCGGATTCCCTCGTCCGGCTCTGTTACAACCTCGAGTTGCGCTACTTCGAGGCAGGGCACCAAACGCACCAGATCACTCTGCTCCGACTGGCGGAGGTCAATCTCTCCCTGAACAGGCCTCTGGAAGTCGAGCGCTTCAGCCGGGCCGCCATCGAGACACTACGGAATGCTCCGGTGCCGAGGCCGGCTCGGCTCGCAAGCGCCTGGGAGTTTCTCGGACAGGGCCTCGTCCTCCAGAGCCGGTTGAGTGAGGCCGAAGTCGCCTTCCGCGAGGGCATCGCTCAAGCGCGACTGGTTGCGGATCGCGATCGCCAGAGTCTGGCCAGCCTCCTCGCCCGACTCGACCAGCTCCTCCTGCAGCAGGGCCGCCACCTGGAAGGCGAAACCGTTCTGCGCGAGAGAGACACCCTTCGGGTGCGAGCGGAACAGCCGTAGAACTGACTCCTCGGATTCTTGGGTTTGCATGTTCACCGGTGTGGATCCGCATTCCTGGGTGCGGGATGAGCCTCTCGGCTCGCCCGGACAGCAGGGATGAGATCAAGGGACCACCCATTACATTGAGCATGGAGGATGCTGAGATGAAACGTATATCGATGTTCGGTTGGGTCGCATCGCTTCTCGTAGCCTCGATCCTCTGCCTCCCGGCCTCGAGCGTCGCGCAGAATCACCCGATCTGGACGGGGGTCGGAAGCACTCTCACGGTCGACGAGTCGAGCGCAGGCAAGTACCAGCAGGGTTCGGGGGCGATCTTTCGGCACAGCGGGACAAACGTCGGAACGATCGAAGGCCGGATCAACATCACGAATCCCGACGACAACGGGCTGCCAGTCCAGTTCGAGTGCCTGCAGGTCTGCTACACCGATCCCGACGCCAACCAGCCGGGAACGAACAGAATCACCGTCTACATCTGGCGGATCGGCAATCTCGATGGGGCCTGCTGCGCGACCCAGCTCGTATCCTATTTCTCCAGCAACAACTTCCCCGGCAACGCCAGCTGCCAGACACAAGCCGTCGCGATCCCGGCGGCGTACCAGATCTTCGACTTTGCGAACTACACGTACTTCGCCTACGTGGCGGTGTACCGGTCCAACTCGCAATACGCGCCCGTATTCTACTCGTTGAGGCTGACGTCCGGCTGCGGGCTGGTCGCTCCCGAGAACCCTCCGGAGTACTGGGAGGACGAGGGAATGGAGGATCCCTCCTTCGAAGGGCTCCTCGAGGGGACCGGCGATGCCTCCACGGCCGTGTGGGAGCTGGAGCAGCCCGGCGGCATCACGAACATCGTGCCGAATCCGACGCGACTCGAGGCGGGGATCCACTTCGCGGTTTCCCACGCCGGCCCTGCCTCCGTCGCCATCCATGATGTCCAGGGACGAAGGGTCCGGAGCTTGGTGGACGAACTCCTCGACGCAGGGAGCCATCTGGTTTCATGGGATGGGAAGGACACCGCCGGCAGCGACTGTCCGAAGGGGGTGTACTTCGTCCGCTACCAGGACCCGGACGGCCAGGTCTATGAGAGAAAGCTGATCTTCACGAGGTGAGATCGCCGTCCCGGCTCACCCACGCATAGGACAGCGGACCGGGGTCGATCGGGCGTCATGGCGCCGGCGGCCCCGGTCCACTTTCTTTGCGAGCCAAGGGGTGCTGCTCCTGCCGTCAGGTCCACTTCCTCGCGCCTTGAGGACCGGAGAGAGCGTGCGGAACTCTTCGGGAGCGAGCGGCACAGGCGCAGAATCGAACTCCTCGATTTCGTGGATTTGCATGTTCGCCGGTGTGAATCCGCATTTCTGGGTGCGGGATGAGCCTCCCGGCTCTCCCGGTCACCACGGATGACAGCACCGACATCTCCGGGTTGGGGAGTCTCAAGCTTAGTCCGGACGTGATCAGAGGACATGGCCGCATACCAGGTCTATCAGCGGGGGAAGTGAGATTCTACGTTCCCCCCGGCCGCAAGAGGGAGCACCAAGATGCGATCGCTGCACGATCTCCGGGGATCGTCTGTCTCCATGTTGCTGGTCGCACTGCTATCCGTCGCGCTGCTGTCCGTCGCGCTGCTCAACCATCCCGCACACGGAGGCGAAGGAGGAGGCGCCCCGCCGCGGGACGCGATCAGGGAGGCGAATCGGGACCCTGCGAACCGATGCGAGCGTGCGCGAATGTTCGGTCCAGACCGCCCCTTGTCCGAGGAGGAAGCGATTCGTCTGCTGGATGGAGACCCGCACACGGGGGTTCACCTGATGCACGGCGGAGCGCACGCGCTTTCGATCCACTTTCAGGGCGCGCCCCGTTGGTTCAACCGCGTGGCGATCCTCGCCTCTCGCAAGGACCTTACGGTGGAGTATTACGATGTGGACCGCCAGTGGCGGACGTTCGGGGAGATGGTTGAGGAGAGGCCGGCGGACGGGACAGTGCAGTGGGATGGCGCTTTCGCCCGTGCGAGAGGCCTGCGCATCATCCTCCCCTCATTGGCATCCGAGGGAAGTCCCGTCTTCGTGGCGGAAATCAGCGCGACATCCGCGCAGGTCGACCCGGACGACGAGGACGCGCTGCTCGATGTTTCCGGCTGGTACTTCCATTCGGACTATAGCAACGACTACCCGGGCACCTCGGACGACATGGACAACCGCGACGATGACGCGCTCGGCGTGTGGAACGCATTGCCCAGCAGCTGGGATCTGCGGGCCAACCACTGGGATCAGAACGCCTACGAGGAGCATATCAAGAGGCACGATCTGGGCGGCGAGAACGGGAGTCATGTCGACTACGCGGACCTGGCGTACCTGGCCATGGACATGGTCTTCATCGACGATCCCGGATACGACAAGGACGACGTGGCCGGCATCCTGTGGGGAGACCTCGACCACGACGATGGCTACAGCTATCCATCGGAGGCGCAGCAATGCTGGGGCGATACCGATCTCGAGTGGATGGCGATGTCGATCTCCTATCTGCTCTCGTGGGGCAGTCTGACGAACTACTCGCTCTACCTATGGGACAACGCCTTCGCGGGAGCGCACATGATCTGTGGCACCGCAAGCGCGCTCAACGACTGGAAGTACGGGAAGACCTTCGGCGATCGCCTGGTGGACGACGGTTGGGGCGACAGCGCGAAGGACGTCATGAGCGCATGGTGCGACGCGATGGACCGCGGTATCGATGCCAATCAGATCGCGGTCATGAGCTTGGAGAGCAACAACTTCTACGACGACTATATCTGGGGGGAGGGCAGCGGAGCCGCGGCCGACGTGACACCTGACAGCTGGACATGGAACTACTACTGGAACTCAGGATCCGCGCTCGCGCCGGATGATCCGGACGCCAGCAGCCGGCGAATGAGCCGGGAGGAGCTTCATCCGGGCGAGTGGAGGATCTTCCCGGCCGCCGCCGACCGCGGCTTTGACGTTGCGATCCCTCGCGAGGAGCTGGAACGGCCGGGTGTGAACGAGATGCCGATCTATATTGTCGACCCGGTCCAGGTCGACTCCTCGTTGGTGCGGCAGGTGGCGAATACGATTTGTCCGACAGTAAACGCGTTGTGCGACGGCCAGGTGGGCCCCGGCGATCCGGGCGAGATCAACCTGATCGACGGCGTCCACGAGCTTCGTGTCAGCGTCGCGAGCGGTGCGATCCAATACGAGAACACGCAAACCTGGCTGACGCCGCGGCCTCAGCCCCCGAACCTCCTTCTTGACCAGGCGGCCATTGACCGAGCGAGTCAGGTCCTGACGAGCTGGCAGCGGCGGCCGGCTGACGCGGTTCCCCAGAGCGTCGACTATCTCTGGCAGAGCAAGGCCAGAAAGGTCACTGGGGAGACTGTCGCGGACAGCACCTTCCCGCTCGCAACCCGGGTGATCTTCAGACGACAGCTCGGCCAGGCCCCTCGGTATCCAGTTGTGGGAGCCGGTGGCGTGATCAAGGTCTCGCTCGGAGAGGGCGGCGAGATCCAGAGAGTCTACGAGGGTGGTTGGAGACCCGTGCACCCTGGATCGACCATCCCGATCCGGCCCGTCGAGCAAGTGATCCAGGATTTGAGCGTGTACGGCTGGGACGCGATCACCGACCCATATCCCCTTCCGGTCGAGAGCATTGATGTCCTGAGCTGGGAACTCGCCTATCGCGAACCAGGGTGGGAAGTGAACGTGAATGCGATCATTCCCGTCTACGTCCTACACACACAGATCAACCTGGGCGGCGGCAACGCGGTCCAACTCGACTTGTTCGCGTTCGCCGATTTCCCGCAGGTCGTGGCTCAGATCACTTCTCCACCCGATGGGACGACGGTCCCGCCCGGGCAGGAGGTCTGCCTCGAGGGGACCGCGACCGGTGGAGATCCCCCATACACGTTCCGGTGGTTGGACGATCTTGGCAACCCCTTGGGTCTCGGCCCCCAGGTCTGCGCGGTTCTCCCTACCCCCCCGGATTCCGGAGATGGGAGCGGGGACTGGGTGCGGACGGTGACCCTCGTCGCCCAGGACAGCCGGGGTCGCGCGGACAACGCCTACGTCACCATCGTGCTGTCCGATCCGGCGGAGGTCGAAGGGCCGACTGTCACGTCCGAGCTTCGAATCCACTCGATTCATCCCAACCCCTTCCGGCTCGGCTCATCCATCTCCCTGGAGATTCCGTCGGGCGGGGCCGAGCGTTCCACGAGTCTCAGGATCTTCGACGCCTCGGGTCGTCGCGTTCGGACCCTGATCGATGGATTCCTGCGCCCGGGTGTCTATCGAGCCTATTGGGACGGTCGTAACGACGAGGGAGGTCCGGCCGCGAGCGGCGTGTATTTCTACCGTCTGCAGAGAGGATCGGAGTCGCGCGAGAGCCGGATCGTGCTGATTCGGTGAGGGAATCAGGGTCCCGCGGCTGCCCATCGTTCGGCTGGGCGGCCGCGGGCCCGACCTTCACCTCCAGCCCTGGTTTTCCAGGTCGCCGGCTTTGGCGATTGGCAAGCTTGGCCCGATCACGACGATCGACATGGTCGCTCCCGAGATCTTTGCATTCCACGCGCGAAGCCGGCCGTTTGCGCTATCCTTCTCGCGGGACTGGGTGGAAGGGAGGAAGATCCATGCGCGTCCTGGCAGCAGCTCTGATTTCCGCGTTCGTGTCCGCTCTGTCGCTCGCCGCCGGCTCCGCGCCGCCGCCACCCCCGTCGAATCCCCCACCGCCTACCATTCCCGCCCCTCCCCCGAGCCCCTGCATCGCCGTCACCGACACGCTCCACGGAGTCCCGGTGACCGACTGCTACCGCTGGCTCGAGGACGGCGACGCGCCTGAGGTCCAGAACTGGATGGACCTGCAGGAGGCGCGGAGTCGCGCATACCTCGATCCGCTGCCGCAGCGCGACTACCTGATCCGCCGCTACAACGAGCTCTGGCGGTACGACGACGAGGGGGTCCCCGACGAGGTCATCGACGGCAAGCGGGTCTTCTACTGGGTGAAGACGAAGCACGCGGAGAAGATCTCCTACTACACGCGCGACTCCCTCGGGGCGCCCGGCCGTCTGCTCCTCGATCCGAACGCGTGGTCCCCCGAGGAGCAGCTCAGCGGGTTCTATCCTTCGCGCGATGGACGCTATGTCGCCTACGGGGTTGCCGTCGCGGGCAATGAGCGGCCCGTGATCCGGATCCTCGAAGTGGCGACGGGCCGCCTCCTGCCCGACTCGCTCCGCGGACAGCGACAAGGCAGCGTCTCCTGGCTCCCCGGCAACAGGGGCTTCTATTACAGCGCCTTCCCGCTGAAGGGGGATGTCCCGGAAGGGGAAGAGGAGTACTGGTCCACGGCCTGGTTCCACGAACTCGGCGCCCCCGCGTCGGAGGATCGCAAGGTCTTCTCCCACGACTCGGTGAAGGAGTACTACCACGGGGTCGGCGTCAGCGAGGACGGCCGCTGGGCGGTCTACTACCGCGCTCAATCCAAGAAGAACGAGATCTACATCGGCCCCGCCGGATCGTTCGATCCGCCTACGCCGGTGGCGACGGGCCTGGACGCGCAGTACTCCGCCGACATCGTGGGGGATCGTCTCCTGATCACCACGGACCTGGACGCCCCGATGCTCCGGACATTCGCGACGGACGCGGCGCGCCCCTCCCGCGCGGACTGGAAGGTGCTGATCCCCGAGGATCCGGACGGCAAGCTTTCCTACATCAGCCCAGTGGCCGGGATCATCTACGCCGTCTACGAATCCAAGGCGCACACCCGAATCAAGCTCTTCGATCTCGAAGGCCGCTACCTGCGCGACCTCCCGCTGCCTGCCCTCGGCTCCGCCTATGTGAGCGGATACTGGTCCAAACCCGATGTCTGGGTCTCGTTCTCCTCCTTCGTCCATCCGCCCGAGACCTACCGGTACGACGCGGCCTCGGACTCGCTGTCCATCTACAAGCGATTCCCCCTCGAGGTCGACACCTCGAACTTCACCGTGGACCAGGTCTGGTATCCGTCGAAGGACGGGACTCCGATCTCCATGTTCCTGGTGCGAAGGAAGGACCTCGCCCGCGACGGCGACAACCCCGTCGTGTTGAGCGGTTACGGCGGCTTCAATATTTCCCAGCGCCCATACTTCTCCACGACGGCCCTCGTCTGGCTGGAGGCGGGCGGGATGCTCGCCTATCCGAATCTCCGCGGCGGCGGGGAGTACGGAGCGAAGTGGCACGAGGCGGGAATGAAGGAGAAGAAGCAAAACGTCTTCGACGACATGATCGCCGCGGGCGAGTATCTCAGCTCAGAGCGGTACACGCGCCCCGAACGGCTGGGCATCCTGGGCGGCAGCAACGGCGGCCTGCTCGTGGGGGCGGTCGCGGTCCAGCGCCCGGATCTGATGACCGCGGTCGTCTGTCAGGTCCCGCTGCTCGACATGATCCGGTACCACAAGTTCGGTCTGGCGAACATCTGGGCGCCGGAGTCCGGAAGCGCCGAGTCGCCGGAGGATTTCGTCTACCTCTACCGCTATTCCCCCTACCACGGCGTGCGCTCGGGCGTCCGCTATCCGGCGACCCTTTTTACGGCCAGCGAGAACGACGCCCGCGTCGATCCGCTCCATGCGCGCAAGATGGCGGCAGCGATGCAGACGGCGGACCCCGGCGGAGGCCCGATCTTCCTCATCGTCCAGCGGAAATCGGGCCACGGCGGAGGCACCACCCTCTCGACCAGAATCGCCCAGGTGGCGGACGAGTGGGCCTTCTTGATGGCTCGCCTGGGAATCGAAGCTCCGGGCTAGCGTCCAACGTGTGGATCACCTACCTCGATTCATTCACGGCGCCTCACTCGACGAGCACCTCGGACCCTTTCCCCAGGTAGTACTTGAAGTCATCGATTGTCCGCTTCGGCAACGCCTCATAACAGGCTCTGTCCATGATGATGTCGCACGTGATTGTCCCATCGAGTCCGATCCGCGGGTTCCTCAGGCCAGGGACATGGTCATGCGGTTTCGACCCTCGAATATCAGAGTGGCCCGACGTCGAAGCGTCCTGCTCGCTCGATGCCTTCCGTCCATCCGACGACCCAGTTCACCTGACCCCGTAATGGGGTCCTGCTCGGGGTCGACTACAGGCCGCTCCAGATCAGACACCGTTTCATTCTAGCGGAACAGCGACCGGACGCGGCCCCACGATCCCCTCTCCCGCCGGGGATCTTCCTCGTCGACTGCGCTGGCATCGCGGATGACGAAGCCGTCTTCCACCACGAACTCAGGCGGCGGCACCCCAATCACGAAGTGGATCCGCGCGATGTACGGCCCAGGGGGCACGGGATTCCACCAGCAATCGAGCTGATCCCACTCGAGCCGGACCCACTGGTGCGGTCCCAGGTGGTACTCCATCGGAAGACTGGTGACGCAGATCTGGGCGTTGGTCTCGGCGTCATAGATCTCGTATGGGGGGGTATTCGCCGCGACGATCGTCGAGTCGGTGTTGTTGGTCCATGTGAAGAAGACCGTGTCTCCTTGCGCGTAGAAATCGGCGGAGCACTCGAGGGTCACATCGATGGCGCGGGCGGGCCCACCCGCCGGGAGGAAGGACACGAGGAGAACGACGAAGGCGAGCCATCGCATGGCAACCTCCTCTCCGGATCCTGCCGGCTCGGCGTCCCGCTCGAGGAGGCCTGACGATCCGGCGCCATGATGATACCACCTCGGAACGGCGGAGCCACCGCTATTCGTCACGTCGCGATTCGTCATGCCGCTCTTCGTCACACCACCCTTCGTCGCCCCGCTCGGAGTCAGCGGCCCCATCCCCGCGCCACGACGTGCCCTCCTCTCGACTGTCCTGGTATCATCGCCGGCCAGCGGTTATATTCCGCGCCGGGACCATGAGTGCGCCCGGCGCGCGACACCCTCCCTGATCGATCGGGACCGAGTGCCGAACCACCGGGCGGGGGAGGTGGATTCGATGATCCGGACGCCCATCCTGCTCGCCGTCTTCTTGTTCGCGTTCATTCTGATCGGCTCCGCGCCCTCGCGCGCCCTGCCGGAAACCGACGAGGAGACCGATCCGCTCGTTTTGAAGAAACTCGAGTGGTTCCAGGACCAGAAGTTCGGCCTTCTCATGCACTGGGGCACATATTCCCAGTGGCAGATCGTGGAGAGCTGGAGCCTCTGCCCGGAGGACGAGGGGTGGTGCGAGCGCCGGGGCGAGCACGCGAAGGACTACTTCGAGTACAAACGGGCCTACGAGAGTCTCAAGACCACATTCAATCCCGTCCGCTTCGATCCCGAGGATTGGGCCGAGGCCGCGTGGAACGCCGGCATGCGCTACGTCGTCTTCACGACCAAGCACCACGACGGCTTCTGCATGTTCGACACCCAGGAGACCGACTACAAGATCACGTCGCATGAGTGCCCCTTCAGCGCGCATCCGCGGAGCGATGTCGCCGGCGCGATCTTCAAGGCTTTCCGGGACCAGGGATTCGGCACGGGCGCCTACTTCTCGAAGCCCGACTGGCACTGCCCGGACTACTGGTGGCCCTACTTCCCGCCCCTCGACCGCAATCCCAACTACGCCATCGCGAAGTACCCGGAGAGGTGGGAGTCGTTCAAGACCTTCACGCGCAACCAGATTCGTGAGCTCATGAGCAACTACGGCCCGATGGACATCCTCTGGCTCGACGGCGGCTGGGTGCAGCCCCGAAATCCTCCCTCGCCCCGGTGGGGCCTGAACCCCGCCGGCCAGGACATCGACATGCCGGGGATCGCCGCGATGGCGCGCGCGCTCCAGCCGGGGCTCATCATCGTCGACCGCGCGGTTCCGGGCCGCTACCAGAACTACCGCACCCCGGAGAACGAGGTCCCCGAGGCCCCCCTGGATTATGTCTGGGAGACCTGCATGCCGATGGCGACCTCCTGGAGCTATGTCGCCACCGACACCTACAAACCGGACCGTCAGCTCGTCCACCTTCTGGTGGACATCGTCGCCAAGGGAGGCAATCTGCTGCTGAACATCGGACCCAGCCCTGAAGGCGAGTGGGATCCGGACGCCTATGACCGGCTCGCCGCCCTCGGCGCATGGATGAAGGTGAACGGCGAGGCGATCTACTGGACACGGGCCGTCTCCCCCTACAAGGAAGGAAAGCTCTGCTACACACGCTCGCCGGATGGCGTGCTGAACGCCATCTACCTCGCCGATCCCGGCGAGACGACGCCGCCCCCCCTCGTCGCCATCCCATCCTTCGCGCCCGCCGAGGGCGGCGCCGTCGCGATGCTCGGCGTCCAGGAACCGATGGCCTGGGAGAGGAGCGGCGGAGGCATCGTCTTCCGGATTCCGGACTCGGTGCGGGAGCGGCCGCCTTGCGAGCACGCATGGACCTGGCGCTTCGCGGCGGAGTAGCCGTGCCGCGCCTCTCCCTGCGTGGCAGGCGGCTCCCGCTGGTGGTCGCGCTCTCCCTATGGGCCTGCGTCGCGCACGGCTCCATCCAGCTCGTCCAGGAGGGACGCAGCGAGTACAGCATCCGTATCCACGGCATGGAGACGCCTCGCGCGTCGGCCGCCGCGGACACTCTCCGCCGATACATCGAGGCCATCTCCGGAGTCCGCCTTCCGGTGGCTCGCGCGATCGATCCCTCCTCGCGCCAGATCGTCCTCGAGGCCGGAGCGTGTAGCGACCCCGATTTCGATCTCTCGACCATCGGCGAAGACGGCTTCCGCATCCGCACGCGGGGACCGGCCGTCTACCTCACCGCGGCGACGGATCAGGGACTTCAGAACGCCTGTTATACATTCCTCGAGACCTACGTCGGCTGCAGGAAGTACAGTCCCGCGGTCACGATCATCCCTCGAGCGAAGAGCATCGCGATCCCCGAGATCGACGACACGCAGATCCCTCCCATCGTCTTCCGCATGCAGGACTTCCACGATCCCGCCTACGACGCCTGGCACAAGCTCGACACCAACGACGACTTCGGGCTCTTCGTCCACACCTTCCGCACCCTCGTGCCGCCCGAAAAGCACTTCGCGCAACACCCGGAGTACTTCTCGCTCATCAACGGGAATCGCACGCACGACGGCCAGCTCTGCCTCACGAATCCCGATGTCTTTCGCATCGTCGTCGATGAGCTTCGCGCCCGGATGCGGCAGAAGCCGGCCGCCACCTTCTGGTCCGTGTCGCAGAACGACACCTACGCTCCATGCGAATGCGACGCCTGCAGGGCCATCGACTCCGCCGAGGGCTCGCCGTCGGGATCGCTGCTCGCCTTCGTCAACCGGGTCGCCGACGCCTTCCCCTCGATGCGGATCTCGACGCTGGCATACCAGTACACCCGTTCGGCTCCGAAGAGCCTCCGGCCGCGCCCCAACGTGAACATCATGCTTTGCAGCATCGAATGCGACCGGAGCAAGCCGATCGCGGAGGATCCAGGCAGCTCCGGCTTCGTGCGGGACCTGCAGGACTGGTCCCGGCTCACGAAGGACATCTTCCTCTGGGACTATGTCATCCAGTTCCGCAATCTGGTGAGCCCGTTTCCCAATCTGCGCGTGCTGCAGCCGAACATCCAGCTCTTCGTGCGCAACGGGATTTCCACAGTCTTCGAGCAGGGGACGGGGACGCCGCACGGCGAGTTTGTCGAGCTGCGCGGCTACCTGATCGCGAAGCTGCTATGGGATCCGTACGCCGATGTCGATTCGCTCATGGACGACTTTCTCCGGGGCTATTACGGGGTTGCGGCGCCGCATATCCGCGCCTACATCGACACGATGCACGACGCCCTGGCGGCATCCGGCGAGGGACTGGACATCTACGGTTACCCATGGCCGTCGAAGGAAGGCTATCTGTCCCCCGCCCGGAAGGACGCCTATCGCGCGGCGTTCGATCGCGCCGAGGCAGCAGTGGAGGCCGACCCGGAGACCCTCGAGCGCGTGCAGACGGCGCGCCTGCCGCTTCAGTTCGCCGAGATCGAGCAGGCCAAGATGCTCGGCGCCTCGGAGGGCGGCGCCTTCGTTGCGGACGCCGGCTCGGGGATGAAGGTGCGGCCCGGGCTCGAGCCGCTCCTCGCGACATTCGTCGAGCGATGCCGCCGCGCGGAAATCCCCCGCCTCTGGGAGCACGGCACCACCCCCGACGAATACGAGGCCTCGACGCGGGAGTTCCTCGAGTCGAGCGTCTCTCCTCACCTCGCGCTGCATTGCCCCGTGGAGCTGACGCCCCCGGCAAGCCCCAAGTACCACAATGGAGACGCCGCCGCGCTCACGAACGGCATCCGGGGCTGGGGCGACTACCACATGCACTGGCTGGGATTCGAAGGCGAGGATCTCGACGCGATCATCGATCTCGGCTCGCCGCGGACCGTCTCCGCAGTCGAAACCGACTTCCTCCAGGACATCAACTCGTGGGTCTTCATGCCGCTCGTCGTGAGCTGCTCGGTCTCCGATGACGACTTGGAGTTCCGGCCGATCGGCCAGGTCGCCAACACCGTCCCCGCGGAACGGTGGGGCCCCATCATCGCGCCCTTCAACTTCCGGTGCGACCCCACCCCCGCCCGGTTCGTTCGCGTCCAGGCCGTGAGCTTGAAGCGATGCCCCCCCTGGCACAAGGGATCCGGCGGACCCTCATGGATCTTCATCGACGAGATCGTCGTCCGATAGGAGCGAAGCCATGAGCCATCATCGCGCGATCCGGTTCCTGTTCGCCCTCCTGGCCCTCAACCTCCTCGTGTCCTCGAGCCGCGCCGCGGCCACCCACCCCTACCAGGACCCGCGACTCCCGGTGGACGCCCGCGTGGCGGACCTTCTTGCGCGCATGACTCCAAGAGAGAAGTTCTGGCAGCTCTTCATGCTGGCCGGAAGCCTCGAGGACGGCCCGGAGAAGTACGCCGACGGCGCCTTCGGATTCCAGATCGGCGTTCCTCCCGAAGGCGTGGATCCGGCGGAGCATGTCAACTCCATCCAGCGCCACTTCGTGGAAGGAACCCGGCTCGGAATCCCCATCATCTCCTTCGCGGAAGCCCTGCACGGGCTGGTGCTCGAGCACGCCACCGTCTTCCCCCAGGCGATCGGCCTTGCGGCAAGCTTCGACACCGATCTCATGCGCGAGGTCTCGGGCGCGATCGCGGCGGAGTGCCGGGCGGCCGGCGTCCGCATGGTCCTCTCCCCCGTCGTCAACATCGCCGCGGACCCGCGCTGGGGGCGCGTGGAGGAGACCTACGGCGAAGACCCGCACCTCGCATCGGAGATGGGCGTCGCCTTCGTCTCCTCCCTCGAGCCGCGCGGCGTCGTCACGACGCCGAAGCACTTCATCGCGAACTCAGGCGACGGCGGCCGCGACAGCCATCCAATCCACTGGAGCGAGCGCCTCCTCCGGGAGATCCATCTGCCCCCATTCGCGGAGTGCATCCGGCGGGGCGGATCCCGCGCGGTGATGACGGCCTACAACTCCCTGGACGGCTCGCCCTGCACCGCAAACGCATGGCTGAACGACTACCTCCTCCGCGAAGATCTGGGCTTCGGCGGGATCACGATCTCCGACGCCTGCGCTGTCGGCGGCGCGCTCGTCCTGCACTCCACCGCATCGGACTACCCGGAAGCGACCATCAGCGCCATCCGCGGCGGCCTGGATGTCATCTTCCAGACCTCCTTCGATCACGCGGAGCTCTTCCTCCCGCCGTTCCTCGATGGCCGGATTCCCCCCGAGACGATCGATCGGGCCGTCGCGCGCGTCCTGCGCCTCAAGTTCGAGCTGGGCCTCTTCGACGCCCCCTACGTCACCGCGGCCGACAGCGCGGGGGCCGATCAAGCCGCGCGGCATCGCGCCCTGGCGATGCGGGCCGCGCAGGAATCGATCGTCCTGCTCAAGAACGACGACCGCGCGCTCCCGCTGGATCCCGCCCGCGCGCGCGCGATCGCGGTCCTGGGACCGGACGCCGCCGAAGCGCGACTGGGCGGATACAGCGGGCCCGGCCTCGGGAAGGTCAGCATCCTCGAGGGAATCCGCCGCAGAATCGGCGAGGAGCGCGTGCGACACGCCCGGGGATGCGATCGTCTGGATCCGCAGTACGAGACCGTTCCCACAGAGTTCCTCCAGTGCGCCAGAGGCGACAGCGCGATTCCGGGCCTCCTCGGCGAGTACTTCGACAACGTGACCCTCTCCGGCGAGCCCGCCTTCACGCGGATCGATCCGCAGATCCAGTTCCAGTGGACGCTTCTCTCCCCCGATCCGAAGCGTCTTCCGTACGACTTCTACTCGGTGCGCTGGAGCGGCAAGATCAGGGGACCCGTCACGGGCGTCTGCCGGGTGGGCCTGGACGCGAACGACGGATACCGGCTCGCCATCGATGGCGCGCGCGTCATCGACAACTGGCGCAAGGCGTCGCGCCGGGCGATCCTCGTTCCCTACGAGTTCGAGCGAGACCGGCTCTACGACATTCGCATCGACTACTTCGAGCCCACCGGCAACGCATGGGTGCGCCTGGTATGGGACGCGGGGATGCCGGCCGATCGCGATGGCGAGATGGATGCCGCGGTCGAGCTCGCCGCGCGCAGCGACCTCGCCGTCATCGTCGCGGGGATCGAGGAGGGGGAGTTCCGTGACCGCGCCAAGCTCGGCCTCCCCGGACGGCAGGAAGAGCTGATCCGTCGCGTCGCCGCTACGGGCAAACCCGTCGTGGTCGTGCTGGTCGGTGGAAGCGCCATCGCCATGAGCGACTGGCTCGACGCGGTTCCGGCGGTCCTCGCCGTCTGGTACCCGGGCGAGGCCGGCGGCGAGGCGGTGGCGAGCGTTCTCTTCGGCGATGCCAATCCCGCCGGCAGGCTCCCCATCACATTCCCCGTGGCGGAGGGGCAGCTTCCCCTCGTCTACAACCACAAGCCGACGGGGCGCGGCGACGACTATCTCGACCTGACGGGCCAACCGCTCTTCCCGTTCGGATACGGACTGAGCTACACCGAGTTCTCCTACGACGACCTCGTCATCGAGAGGCCCGTCATGGGCGTGGCCGACACGGCGCGCGTCCGCTGCACGGTTCGAAACATCGGGACTTTGGCCGGGGACGAGGTGGTCCAGCTTTACCTGAGGGACGAAATCGCCTCCGTCGCCCGACCGGTCATGGAGCTGAAGGGATTCGAGCGCGTGCGCCTGAGCCCCGGAGAGGCGCGCACCGTGGAGTTCGTCATCCCGCCCGCGTCCCTGGCGATGCTCGATTCCGATCTCGCTTCCGTCGTGGAGCCGGGGGAGGTGCGCGTCATGATCGGCGCCTCATCGAAGGACATCCGGCTGAAGGGGTCGATCCGCATCGCGGCGGACGACGCTCAGTAGTATCCGCCCGCGCCGCGGTAGAGTCTCACCGGCCCATCGAGGTGAACCTCGAGCACCGTCATCCACGGATCCGCGGCCTCCTCCGGCACATCGATGAAGACCAGTCCCGGCACCTTGCTCCAGCTGATCTTTCCCACGACGCGATGCGAGAGCGGCATCCCCATCCCGAGCACCTCCGCGGAGAGAATCGCGTTGTCCAGCCCCTTGATCTCCACGCTTCCCCCCACGCCGTGCGGCAAGAACAGGTAGAGCGTGGTGCTGTCGGGGCTCATTGTGCTGGGACCGAAGTGATGCCCGATCGGGAGGCCCGCGCGGGTGCCGAAGATCGCCCGAGCGTGCTTGGCGTTCCAGCGGCCCAGCTCCTCCAGGATCTTGACCTGCCCGGGCGGAATGGTGCCGTCCTCCATCGGACCGATCCCCAGCAGGAGATTCCCGCCGAGCCCGATCACATCGGCGAAGATGGCGACGATGTCGCCCGCGCTCTTGTAGGTCGTATCCTGCGGCTGCCAGCCCCATGACTCCCCGGTGGTCATGCATAGCTCCCACCAAGGGCGCTTCGGCCTCTCCACGGGGATGTTCTGCTCCGGCGTCTCATAGTCTCCGTAGCCCGCCAGCCGCCCATTGATGATCGCGTCCGGGTTCTTCTCCAGGATCGCGCGGCGGATCCTCGCCGCATCCCACTCCTCGGCGCTGTGTTCCCAATCGCCGTCGAACCACCAGAGATCGGGATCGAGGTCGCCGGCGATCTCCTCCACCTGGCCGTGGCAGTAGTCGAGAAATCGACGCCACCTCTCCGGATCGTCCTGCGCCACGTAGCGTGTGCTGTCGCGCTTGAAGCCGGGGTAGTTCTCGTCGCTCCAATCGATGAGGGAGAAGTAGGCGCCCGACTTGAGGCCGCGACGCTCGAGCTCGTCGAAGAACGGCCCGATGAGCGCCCGCCCCGCCGGGGTTTGCCGAACGACGGAGAGCGGGGTCGCCGGAAGCTCGCCGGGCGCACCGCTCCGTCCAGGCGCCAGCCGCGTGTCCCAGAGGGCCACCCCGTCGTGGTGTTTCGTCGTGATGACCGCGTAACGCGCGCCGCTTCGGCGGATCAGATCTGCCCACGCTGCGGGATCGTACTTGCTGGCGGTGAATCTGCCGAGTTGCCTCATGTAGCGGGCGTGGGAGATCTCCCCGTTGTGGAAAGACCAGCTCTCGCCGACCCCGTCCACGCTGTAGATGCCCCAGTGAATGAAGATCCCGAGCTTGGCGTCGGCGAACCACCGCATCTTGCCGGCGATGCTCTCCGGCGCCGCCTCGGGTCGCGCGCGCGCGCCGGAAACAGCGCCCACCAAGAGGAACGCAAGAACGACTCCCCGCAGGATCACGCCGGCCTCCCCTCCTCGTTCGCAGTGGATCATCCCGCTCGACTCCCCGATCGCGCCTCGCCGCCGGGCGGCGCGCCTACCTGACCGTCGGCAGCCCCGCGCGGTTCCACTCCGCGATTCCACGCCTGATGTTCGCCACCTGCGTGAAGCCGGCATCGACGAGCATCTTGGCCGCCACGGTGCTGCGGTTCCCTGTGGCGCAGTAGACGAGGACCGGCCTCTGCTTGTGCGCCGACAGCTCCCCGATGCGGCGCTGAAACTCCTGCACGGGGATCAACACGGCGTCCTTCAAGTGACCGCCGGCATACTCTCGCTCGGTCCGCACATCCAGGATCAGCGGATGAACATTGGCGATCATCCCGGCGGCCTCCTGAGCGTTGACCTCTCGGTACTGCGCCGCCGCGTACTCGATCGCCTCGATCGTCCCGCTTGCCGCGCCGATCCGGAAGTCGAACGAACCGGCATCCGGCACCTTGAAGTAGGGCGACTCGCCGGCCGGGGCGGGAAAGGTCCTCGAGACCTCCAGCGAGGGGATCTCGAGCGTGAAAGCCCCGCCTGTGGTCAGCTCCGGTCTCACATAGTCGCCTCGATAGATCGTGAACCGCTGGCCGGTGGCCGTCGGATCGAAGGTCAGCACGCGGAGACCGGACTCGATGCGCCCCGAGACCGCCGGCGCCGCGTCAGGTTCCCGGGAACGAGTCGATCCGCCGCAGGCCGCCAGGACGAACGGAACGCTCGCGAGCAGAACGCAAGCGAGGAGTTGCGGTCGAGACTTCGCCATCGTCGAGCTCCTTCCGGGCGGATTCGCGCGCCGCCCCCTCTCGAGGAACGGCGCGCACGCCCCTTCTACCGTCTGGGGAGATCGAAGCGGTCGAGGTTCATGACCTTGTCCCACACCGCCACGAAGTCGCGAATGAACTTCTCCCGCGCGTCCTCGCACGCGTAGACCTCCGCCAGGGCCCGAAGCTGGGAATTCGAGCCGAAGACCAGATCGACGCGGGAGGCGGTCCACTTCAACTTGCCCGTCTTGCGATCGTATCCCTCGAACAGGTCCTTGGCATCCGATGCCGCCTTCCACTCCGTGCCCATGTCGAGCAGGTTCACGAAGAAGTCGGGGGTCAGCGCCTCGGGCCGATTCGTGAAGACGCCGTGCGCGGTCTGGCCCGCATTGGTGTTCAGAACGCGCATACCGCCCAGGAGCACCGTCATCTCCGGCGCGGTCAGGGTCAGCAGCTGCGCCTTGTCGATCAGCAGCACTTCCGCCGGAACGTTGTACTTGGCCTTGAGGTAGTTGCGGAAACCGTCCGCCATGGGCTCGAGCACCGCGAAGGAGCCCACATCCGTCTGCTCTTGCGATGCGTCCATCCGTCCCGGCGTGAACGGCGCCGAAACATCGTGACCGGCGTTCTTCGCCGCCTGCTCGACGCCCGCGCAACCCCCAAGCACGATCAGGTCCGCCAGGGAGATCTTCTTGCCGCCGGTCTGCGCGCTGTTGAACGCGCTCTGGATCCCCTCCAGGGTCTTGAGCGCCTTGGCCAGGCGGGCGGGTTGGTTGACCTCCCAGTCCTTCTGCGGGGCAAGGCGGATGCGGGCGCCGTTCGCCCCCCCGCGCTTGTCGGAACCGCGGAAGGTGGAGGCAGACGCCCACGCGGTCGAGACCAGATCCGAGACCGTGAGGCCTGAGGCCAGGATCTTGCTCTTGAGGGAGGCGATGTCCTGCGCATCCACCAGCTTGTGATCGACGGCGGGAATCGGGTCCTGCCAGATGAGGACTTCGGCCGGGACCTCCGGCCCGAGATAGCGCGCGCGGGGGCCCATGTCCCGGTGCGTGAGCTTGAACCAGGCGCGGGCGAACGCGTCGGCGAACTGGTCGGGATTTTCCATGAAGCGCCTCGAGATCTTCTCGTAGGAGGGATCGAAGCGCAGGGACAAGTCGGTCGTCAGCATGCTCGGCGTGTGGCGCTTCGACGGATCATGCGCGTCCGGAACGGTTCCGGCGCCCGCGCCGTGCTTCGGGATCCACTGGTGCGCGCCCGCCGGGCTCTTCGTGAGCTCCCATTCGTACCCGAACAGATTCCAGAGGAAGTTGCTGCTCCACTTCGTCGGCGTGGTGGTCCAGACGACCTCCAGGCCGCTCGTGATGGTGTCACCGCCCTTGCCGCTGCCGAAGCTGCTCCTCCAGCCGAGGCCCTGCTCTTCGATGCCGGCGGCTTCAGGCTCGGGGCCAACGTGGGTCGCTGGACCCGCGCCGTGGGTCTTCCCGAACGTGTGGCCTCCCGCGATGAGCGCGACGGTCTCTTCGTCGTTCATGGCCATGCGGGCAAAGGTCTCGCGGATGTCCTTCGCCGCGGCGACCGGATCCGGGTTGCCGTTCGGGCCCTCCGGGTTGACATAGATCAAGCCCATCTGTACGGCAGCGAGCGGATTCTCGAGATTCCGCTCGCCGGAGTAACGCTTGTCGCCCAGCCAGGTGGTCTCGGAGCCCCAGTAGATATCATCCGGCTCCCACACATCCTCCCGCCCGCCTGCGAAGCCGAAGGTCTTGAAGCCCATCGACTCCAGAGCGACATTGCCCGCGAGGATCATCAGGTCGGCCCAGGAGATCTTCCGGCCGTACTTCTTCTTGATCGGCCAGAGGAGACGCCGGGCCTTGTCGAGGTTGGCGTTGTCGGGCCAGCTGTTGAGAGGCGCGAAGCGTTGCTGGCCAGCCCCGGCGCCGCCCCGGCCGTCGGCGACCCGGTAGGTGCCGGCGCTGTGCCAGGCCATCCGGATGAACAACGGCCCGTAGTGGCCGAAGTCCGCCGGCCACCATTCCTGCGAATCGGTCATCAGCGCCTGGAGGTCCTTCTTCACGGCCGCAAGGTCCAGGCTCTTGAACTCCTCGGCGTAGTTGAAGTCCTTCCCCATGGGGTTGGACTTCTCGGAGTACTGATGCAGCATGTCGAGCCGCAGCTGGTTCGGCCACCAGTCCCGGATCGACGGTCCTCCCCCTGGCATGCGCGCGTGCGCTCCCCCCGTCCCCGGGCTCTTGCTCCCTTCACTCATGGCGAGCTCTCCTTTCTCTTTCCGGCTTCTGACACGCGCGGCACAGGCCACGGACTTCGACGTGGGTTGCCGCCACGCTTCCGAATCGTTTCACCGCATCGGGCAGCCGCGCCGCATCCAGGGATGCGCTCTCGAAGTCGCGCGTCAGGCCGCAGCTCGTGCAGATGTAGTGGTGGTGATGGTCGAGATTGGCGTCGAAGCGGACATGCTGCCGCCTGGAGCCGAGCGTCGTGACGAGACCGAGATCTCGGAGTTTCCAGAGCGTGCGGTAGACCGTGTCGCGCGAGACCGTCGGCACACGGACCTGGACGGCTCGATAGACAGTCTCCGCATCCGGGTGCTCCACGCTGCCGGCGATCTCTCGGAAGATCTCGAGCCGCTGGTGCGTGAGCTTGATTCCCGCCGACTTCGCGGCGTGCTTGAACCGTTCGATCCGTTGCTCGACGATCCCGCCTTGCGTGTTCATGGCAGTCTCCTAGTTGCGCCTCGAACCGAAATAGGAATATACCTACAAGTGATCCAGAGAACAAGAGGAGACGGCCAGCCTTCCGAGGTCAGCTATCATGTTGACTCACCATTGGTTAGCGCTGTTCCGGGAGCTGTGTCAGGGGTGCCGCGTCCTGGAATGTGATTTCCACGGGCCTCCCTCGTCCCAACATCAGAAGCTGGCCCCGCCGGTCAGTCCGGGGGCACCGGGCCCTCGATCCTGGTCTCCGGCGCCCACCGACGCGGCGCCTCCTGATGGCAGTGCCGTCCGGCCGCGCCACGACCGGCGCGCCGCGGCGCCAAGCCGCTGGCCGCTCATCAGTTAGGTCATTCAGCGTCACGATTGGAAGGTCGTGACGAACAGGAGGGTTAACCCATGAAGACCGCGCTGTTGGCTATCCTTGGCCTCGCCCTCTCGGTGGGACTCGGCCGGGCTGAGACATGGAATCTCCAGATCGTGGATGATGCCGGGGACACCGGCTACGACTCCCAGATCGTGACGCTCTCGGACGGCATCCCATATATCTTCTACAAGAACTCTAGCAGCAATTCCCTCCAACTTGCGTGGTGGGTGCCCGACGGGGGCGGCTCCGGCGGCTGGCAATTCAAGGGGCTCGACAACTACGTTCCGACCGGCTTGAAGTTCGAGGCGATCGTCGATGCGCAGGACCACATCCACGTGGCCTATGCCCGGCAAGCCTCGCCATACGTGAAATACGGCATCTACGACCCGGCGACCCAGGCGTGGATCCTCGGACCGGAGTCGGTCACCGGCGGTCAGAGCAACATGTACGTCGATCTCACGATCGTGCCGATCGAGGCCGATCTCGTTCCCGTCATTGCGGCCAACAGAACAGACGCCACGGTCTATGTCTACAAGCGTGATCCTGTGAGCGGCGTATGGAGCAACACGAACGTCGATCCCACCCACGATGCAAGACGGGGCACATCGGTTGCCGTTGACGCTTCGCATAACATGCACGTCAGTTACTACGAGGCTACCGGCGCCAATCTCATGTATGCGACCAAGGGCTGGGACGCGACGACATGGATGATCTCGACGGTCGATGTGACCGGCAACGTGGGAGACTATAGCTCGATCCTCGTCGACGCGAGCGACCGCGTTCACATCGTCTACTATGACACGACGAACGGGGATCTGAAGCACGCGGTCCTCACCCCCTAACGCGTCGGAATACAACCCAAAGGGGGTGAGAACATGTCAAGACGGTTGATCATATTGAATGTCTGCCTGCTCGTCGCGTTGGCCATCGGGTATCCCCTGTCGTCGGCTCGCGCGCAGACCTGGACCATCACGACGATCGATGCAGGAGGGGATGTCGGTCGCTTCACCGACGCTCAACTCGACGCCTCCGGGGATCTCCATGTCACCTATCTGCGGTACGACAATCACACATTGAAGTTCATTTCGATGGCGTCAGGAATCTGGGGGACCCCCACGGTGATCGACGCGTCCGGTTATGTCGACGGGGCCTCCGCCCTCAGTGTTGCCAATGATGGCCGGAAGCGGGCGTCTTACCGGAGGACCGACCAGGGGGCGCAATGGTTCGCCGGTCCGGAGGCTGTGCATACCTGGACCTTCGAGACCGTAGCGCAGACCGGCGATGTGGGGCGCGCAGCGAGCGTGTTACGCCTGCCTACGGACGAGCTTGCCGTCGCTTACCGCAACGAGACGCTGGGCGCCCTGCAGATGATTCGCAGTGTCGGCGGCGTCTGGGACGCGCCCCTCACCGTCGATCCGGGACCGGGACGGGGGCTCCACTTCGACATCGCCTACCGCCCCGGCGTGGGCTACGCCTTCAGCGAGTATGACCAGGCCAACGGCGCCTTGCTTCTCGCCGACCCGGCCTTGCACTCGCCTCCCTGGATCATCAGCGCCGCAACCGCCTCGGCCGACAACTGCGGACAGCAACTGCAGATCCTTGCAGACTCGGACGGCGGCCTCATCGCTTCCTACAAGAACGCGACGCAAGGATCGCTCGAGTACGTCCGCTATGACGGCGGCGCCTGGTCGGGCCCGACCACCGTCGATCCGGGTCCGAATCGTGGTAGCTACTTCGACATCACGGAGCGCCTCGGCATCGGTCTTGCGTTCAGCGAGTATGATGCCGGCAACGGCGCCTTGATCTACCTGGATCCTGTGCTGCACGCGCTACCATGGGCAATCATGCCCGCCACCGCCAGCGAGGACGACCTCGGACGCGGTCTCTCGACGATCCTGACGCCTGAGGGTGTGCTTGGCGTCACGTTTCGGGATGAGACTCGGGGAGCGCTCATGCACCTGCGCTATGACGGAGGGACCTGGGACGCTCCCATCACGGTCGATCCAGGGCCCTCTCGAGGATCCAGCTGCGACATCGCCTACAACCCGGTGGACGGATTCTGCTTCAGCGAGTACGACGGGCGCAACGGCGCCGCGATGATGGCGCACCCACGCCTTGCGGCGCGACCGTGGGTCGCATCGATTGTCGATCCGACTCCGGATGCGGGACTGCAGGCCTCGGTGTCCATGGGGCCGTCCGGGCGACTCGAGTGCGCTTACCTCGTGAAGGGAACGGGGAATGCCCTGGGCTTGCGGGTCGCGGAGATCATTACCGGCTCCGCGTATGTGATCCGCACGGTCGCCGACTCCGTGGGAGTGGTTGGAGGCGCAATCACCCCCGATGTCGCGGTCGCGCCCGACCTCGGCTGGTCGGTCTCCTACCGCGATCCGACTGGCCAGGATCTTTGCCTGGCGTCGACAGCCTACTTCGAGGTCCTCCCGGCTGACGTGCCTGAAGAACAGGAGGAGTCGGCGGGCGTCGCGCAGATGCGCCTGCTCGGCGCATTCCCGAACCCGGCATGTTCCGGGTTTCGCGTACGTTTTGTGTCCGGCAAGGCCTGCGAGGGTGCGCTGGAGATCTACGACGCGACGGGACGCCGAACCCGCAGGATCTCCCTCGTCTGCGCAGCCGGCGCAAACGAATACATCTTTGACGGGATGAACGCGATCGGCGCAGCCCTCGCGCCGGGCGTCTATTTCCTCAAGCTGGAGATCGGCGGCCAGGATCTTGGCTCGCGGAGGATCGTGCTGCTGGGAAGGGACAGGACACAAGGCTGATCGAGCAGGAGGGACGGGGTGCGAAGCCCGCACCCCGATCCCAGCGCGTGGCCATGGCCGCACGCCCAGCGCGAACGGTCCCCGCTGCGCCCCCACTTCGTCCGCAGGGTTCTTCGCACTTCGGTCTCGATGAGAGCAGCTTCCGGTCGAAGCTCGCTAGCGGCCACCGCCTTCATCGAAGAAAGCCATGAACGTCCCCACCACCAGATCCGGCTTCGTGTACAGGACGAAATGATCCTGGCCCGGGAAGATCGCGAGCTGTGAGTTCGGGATCATGCGCATCATCTCGACCGCGTGCTCGGCCTTCACCG
>JAXDAY010000036.1:0-9527 GCA_034679345.1 Candidatus Eiseniibacteriota bacterium | reverse complement strand
AGGCGCCGAGAGGCTGCTCGCAGGGGTTCGGATCGCAGTCGCTTCCGTAGCCGAGCCACGACCCGGTGCAGTCGACCTGGAGGGTCATCGAGCAAGTGCCGTCCGGCTGACAGCAGGCGCCCAACGGTTGCGGACACGGATTCGGATCGCAGTCGCTCGGGTAGCCCTGCGGCGTACCGCCGGCCTGCGCGCACTGCTCGGCCGTCACGAACGTGCAGGCGCCGTCGGCGAAGCAGCAGGCCACCTGCGGCTGCGGACACGGATTCGGATCGCAGAGCGTGTCGTCGCCCTGGTAGACACCCCCCGCATTCGCGCAGTCGCCACTCTCCAGGACCTCGCAGTGCCCGTCGGGGAAGCAGCAAGCCCCGTCGGCGATCGGAGGCTGCGGGCACTGGTTGTAGCCGGCCGCGCCCCACTCGACCCGCCCAAAGTTGAAGCACAAATCCTCGATCGGCGGGTTGCCGTCGTCGACGAATTTCGCCTCGTTCGTCGCCGGGTAGGTGCGGGAGCCGACGTAGGTGTCGGCCAGGCTGCCGATCGCCGCGAACCAGTAAAACGGAAACACATGCTGGTAGACGGCCTCGCCGTATGCGACCAGGTTTCCGCTCTGGCCCGGCAACTCGGGATTCCCGCCCGAGAACGGCCACCCCCCGTCCGGAAGCTCGAGCGGTTGGGGTCCGCAGGCGCTGTAGTCGGAGAAGTAGTCAGCGCTGGGCAAGTTATGCTCGATACCAAACTGGAGCGTCGTGACACCCGGGTCCGCCTCGGGCCAGAAGGCGGCGACGAACCAGATGACCGCCTCTGCTTCCTCCACCGGCTTGTTCGTCGAGGTGTTGAGCTCCTCGCAGACCGTGGGCAGAGTGGAAGCGCAGTAGTTGGCTGAGGTCGTGTACACCACACTGTCGTTGGTATGCACAACCATGGCACCATTCTCGTTGCGCGCCGCCATGGCCGGACCACAGATGCAGGCCACGGCGACCAGCAGCAGCAGATGTCTCCTCATTTTCGAATCCCCTCCTGAATCGCGCTCTTCTCGGCCGCCCGATCGGGCCGTCCCGCCTTCTTTGGACCCTCCCCGACGATTTACGTGCGCGCGGCGCCCTTGTAGGCGATGCCGCGGCCGGGCCTCGAGTGCGCGCCAACGCCACCACGCGTACCGTAGGCCGCCTGTAATACTAATCGAACGAATATGTTACGGCAAGAGATACATTCTCGGTGGGGGCAAGGCAAAACCGGCGCCCCTACCGAGGGGGCGCCGGCCGTCGCAGGTCTTGAATCGAGCTCGGCGGCTCGAGCCTATTCCGCGCTCGCCATGTTGCGCACGATCCTTGGCGTCACGAAGATCAACAACTCGCGGTTGGTCTTGCGCAGCTCATCCGAACTGAAGAGCCGCCCCAACCAGGGAATGCTCTTCAGGATCGGGATCCCTTGCGAGAACCGAAGCTCGCTCTGGCTGATCAAGCCCCCGATCACGGCCGTCTCGCCGTCGGCGACCATGATCCGTGTGTCCGCCTCGGTCGTGGTAAAGACGATTCCTCCCTGAACTGTGGCTTGGGAGGAGAGATCGCTCACCTCGGGATGGAGGTCCATCGTCACCCGGTTCTCCGAGTTGATGTACGGCGTCACTTCCAGCGTGATCCCGACCTTCTTCAGTTCGGTGATCGGGTTCCCCGCCTGATCCAAGGTGATCAGCGGGATCTGCTTGCCTACCAGGATTCTGGCCTTGCGGTTGTTCACCGTCGTGATGCTCGGATTCGAGATGATGTTCGCCTTGTTCTCTTGCTCAAGGGCCTGCACGACCCCATCGATGTTCCCCCAGCGCCGGATGACGCCGAACTTGAGTTCCGTCGTCGCTCCTTCGATCGGCGAGCTGTGCTCGATCGACCCCGAGAGTCGTTCCGAATCCGAATGGAGGTTTTGAAGATTCCAGCTGATTCCCATGAGCCGCGCCGCGGTGACGTCCACGTCCACGAGCTTGGCGACAATCTCGACCTGCATGGTCTCCGTATCGAGCCGGTTGACCATCGCCGCGATCTGGGCGATGCGATCGGCGATGTCCGTGATGAGAATCGAGTTCGTTCTCGCGTCGACCTCGAGGCTTCCGCGCTTGCTCAGCACGAAGGAGATCGACTCCTTCAGCTCATCGGCATTGGCGTACTTCACCGGTAGAATCGCGGTCTCGAGCGGGAGAAGCTCCTCCTTCTTGCGTGCCGCGGACTCCGCGTCGATCTCTTCTTCGAGAAAGGTCCTGCGCTCGGCGACGCGGATCACGTCGTCGTGCTCCACCGCCGTCAACGCCGCTGCCGCGCAGACGATGTCGAGCGCGTCCCGCCAAGGGACCTGGACCAGGTGGATGCTGATCGGCCCATCGATGGTTCGATCGGGGACGATGTTCACCTTCCCAAACTCGGAGATCGAGCGCAGCACGGTGCGGATGTCGGCTCCCTGGGCGTCAAGATTCATCGGCGCGCCGCGCCCGCCCGAAGGGGCCGGATCCGCGGTGAACTGCGCCTCGATCGGAAGCCCCGGATCGACGTGGCCAAGCGAGGGGGCCGTGTCGATGGGCGCTTCGAGTGGCGAGGGAGCCGTCTCGATGGGCGCTTCGAGCGCTGCAGACTCGGGCGGATTGACGTCCACCGCGTCGGCCTGGGCTGGAAGCTCCTCTTGTCCCGGCGCCGGGGGAACCGGCAGAGGCTCGATCTCGCCTGCGGGCGACCGCTGCACGATCACCCGGACGAGGCATCCATCCTCCTCGACGACCGGCACGACCGGTCCGCCTGCCTCCAGGACGTAACGAACGACACGGCCGCTGGGATCATCGCGCCATAGCGAATGCCGGACTCCCAGCAACCACCCTGCGCCCTCGCACCGACGAACCGCCGGCTCGAGCACCTCCTGGGCGTCCATGAGATCGAGCACCACTCGATCCGGATCGCTCAAGCGGATCACCTCGTAGCGGGGAGGTTCGCTTGCGGTGACCTCGAGGATCGCCCGGTCGTTCTCCTCGGTCAGGGACGCCCCAGTCAGATCGTAGGCGCACGCCAGACCGGCACCGAAAGCCGCCAGGAGAAGCGCAAGCGCGATTGAGCTAGCGCCGGCGGGCGTTTGGACTCTCATCGAATCCCCCTCCCTCGACGAGAGGCAGCGTGACGGTCCGCGACCCCCCGTATTCAGTCACATGAATGATCACGCGGTCGGGAAGAACCCGCACCACGGTTCCATCACCAAGGCGGTCCCCTTCGCGCAGGACTCTGCTGCGGCCCTGTGCCGTCTCCACCAGGGCAAATCGATCCCGCTCTCCCCAGAGGATTCCCACGACCGTGAGCTCTGCGCTGGCGGGTTTCTGCGTCGGATTCGCGTCCCGATAGTCATCCGAGACGAGCGACTCGAAGAGATCGCGACGCCCGACGCTCTCGTAGTAGTAAGACTCGGGCGTAAGGAGCAAATCCTCCATCATCTGGCTCGAGTCCGAAGCCGCGGAAGCGGCCGCGGGGAGGATCCCCCCGCCCATGCCGGCATGGACCACGGTCGGACGCGACGTCTCCTCCGCTCGGCTCTTCGTGCGATCAGGGTTCTTCGCGGGAGTGCTGGCATCCTCGGTCGAATCCAGCGACTTCTGCCCGCATCCGAACGTCGATAGGGCCAAGGCGAGGACGGCGACCATAATTGAAGAATCGCGCTTCCAGCTACTCATTGCTGGATCCTCCCCTCTGCTTCGCCTTGAGCTTGCGCGTGATCTCCTTCGCCTCGGCCAACTTGTCGCTCGAGCCTCCGGCCGAAGCCACTTCCTCGGGAGGCACTCCGCTTCCGCCGAGCGTGTAGGTGGTGGCGGTGAAAGCGGCGACGGCGGATCCCTTGGTGTCGTTCTCGCGCTCGCCGGCGGTCTCGAGCTTCAGCCCCCCCACCGTGACGATCCGCTCCATGTTGGCCACCTCGCCCAGGAACGCCCCCACCTCGTGATAGCCTCCGGCGACTTTCACCTCGACCGGGTACTCGGTGTAGTACTGCAGCGGGTGAGCGCCGCCCGGCCGGAACAGGAGGAACTCCACTCCCGACTGCTCCCCCAGCAACGTCATCGCCCGGAGCAGGGAGGCGGTCTCGTCCGTGTCCGGCAAGAGACGTTGCGCGGCGTCCCAACGCGAGGTGAGCAGCTCGTGCTCCTTCTCAAGGTAAGCCAGAGAATGAATCGTCTGCTTCGCCTTGATCAGGTCCCGGTTGAGCGTCTCGTAGCGACCGGAGAGCTCCTGTAGCTCAGCGGCCCCCGCCTTGTACGTGAACGGAAATAGCGTGGTCAGGAAATAGACATACAGAAGAGCTCCCCCGAGGACCGTCACGAGGATGATCTTCTGAGTCTTCGAATCACGCAGTTGGAGCGCCACGGAGGTTCCCTCCTCGCCCGGCCGTTCGACTAGGGCTTGATCTTCGAGGTGAGCACGAAGCGGACCAGCTTGTTGTTCCCCAGCTTGTCCCGCTCGGCCGTGCTAAGCGCGACCCCCTCGAAGATGTCCGACTCTTCCATCTGGTTCATGAGCTCGGCGACGAGCAGATTCGAGAACGTCAGCCCCTCCAGCTCCAGCTCTCCCGTGGCCGTCTGGGAGAACTTGGTGAGCCAGAGATGGTCCGGAGTCTGCACGGCGAGCTCGTCCATCACCTGGACCGGGAGATAGCGATCGCGCACCAGCCCCTGAACCGTGATCAGGCGTTGCTGGATCTCCGCACGACTCCGCTCGATCGCCTGGATCCGCTCGATCTGCGGGCGGAGCCGACGCGTTTCGTCCTCAGCTCGCGCGATGTCCGACTTCAGACCCGAGATCTTGAACTGCTGCATGGTGCCCAGGCCAACCAGCGGAACTAGAACCGCAAGGGCCAGCACGAGCGGAACCCAGAAGCCGCCTCCCGGCAGGGCGACCCCGGCCCGAGGCTGCGAGTCCCGCTCCTCCAATGGGACGAGATTGATCTGGATCACTTGGATTGCCCCTTTCTCAGGGCCAGTCCGATTCCGACCGTGAGCTGCGGCCCGGCGGTTCTGGGGTCCTGATCGCCGAACGCCTCGGGCGCGAACTCGATCCTGCGCAAGGGATCGATCACATCGACAGGGACCTTCTGGCGTTCCGCGAGCACCTGCGGGAGTCCTTCAATTCGGGCACCCCCGCCCGAGAGGAGGATTCTTCCGATCGTCTCGGTGTCGCCGTTCGACTTCAGGGTGGCGACGCTCCGCTCGATCCCGATCCCCAGCTCATCGCCGAACGATTGCACCACGGGAAGCACCTCGATGCTCGAACCGCGGCCGGCGAGGCTGGCCGCGACCGCCTCCTCCCGGCTGACGGAGTAGCGCTTCTGGATGCTCTCGATGAGGCTGTTGCCTCCGATGGCGAGGTCCTGGGCATACAGGGGCACGCCGCCGCGCACGATATTGACGTTTGTGAGCTCGGCGCCGACGTTGACGAGCGCGACGACCTCGTCGCGCAAGAAGTCGTAGTTCAGCTCGGCCGCGTTCAGGACCGCGAAGGAGTTGATGTCGATGACCGACGGGCGCAGCCCGGCGTCGCGGATCAGGTCGAGGTGGGTGTTGATCAGCTCCTTCTTGGCCGCGACGAGGAGCACCTGCATCTGGTTCGGCCCCACCTCCGGATCGAGGATCTCGAAGTCGAGGGAGACGTCGCTCATGTCGTAAGGCACGTACTGCTCGGCTTCCCAGTGGATCGCCTCGCGGGCGTCCTTCGCCTCCAGCCGGTCCATCGTGATCTTGCGGACGATCACGCCGCGCCCCGCGATCCCCGTGACGACGCGCCGTTCTTTGATCTCGCACTTCTCCAGGAGATTCTGGATCGCCTCCACCACGAGCTGGCGGTCCATGATCTCGCCCTCGACGATCGCTTCCGGCACGAGATCGACCACGCCGTACTTGAGCAGCCGCGTCACCTCCCCGTGGCTCTCGAGCTGCACGACCTTGATCGAGCTGGAACCGATGTCGAGTCCGATTGTCGTCTTGGCCTTGCCGAACACCTCGACCTCCTGACCCGGCGCTCGCGCGCACGATTGAGCACCCCCCGTCGCGGGGGTCCTCGCAATGCTGTTATCGGACGGGCGGGGGGGAAGGTTTACCAGGATCCGCCAGGATTCGAGGCGAAGAGGCCCGCATACCAGGACCACAGGCGCGCGCCCGCCAGCGCCACGACGCCCGCCGCCGGGGCGAGGAAAGTCCCGTAAGGGAGGGCGGTTCGGCCGCCTCCCCGGCGGGCGGCGATCAGCCCGATCCCGACGACGGCCCCCACCAGCGAGCCCAGCACGAGGGTCAGGACGAGTCCCTTCCAGCCGAGGAACGCCCCCAGCATGCCGGCCAGCTTGAGGTCGCCTCCCCCCATCCCCTCGATCCCCCGCAACCGGCGGTAGGCCGTGGCCACGAGAAAAAGGAAGCCGAAGCCGGCGGCCGCGCCGACGATCCCCTCCCAGCGCGAGATCCCGAGGGCGGGGCAGACCAAGACCCCGAGGACCGTCCCTGGGAGGCTGATCTCGTCGGGGATGATCCGGTGGTCGAGGTCGATCAGGGCGATCGTGAACATCGTGAGCAGGAAGGCCATCTGGACGAGCGCCTGAAGCGGACCGGCGGAGAGCAGGGCGCTGCAAAGCGCGATCGCGCTCGAGGCAAGCTCCACAGCGGGGTAGCGCCACGAGATCGGTTCGGCGCAGTGGCGGCAGCGGCCGCGCAGCAGCAAGTAGCTCAGGACCGGGATGTTGTCGAAGGCCGCGATCGCCTTTCGGCATCTCGGACATCGGGAACGTGGGCGCACGATCGACTCTCCGCGTGGCAGGCGGTGAATCACCACGTTCAGGAAGCTGCCCAGGCAGAGCCCGACGGCCCCGATCACGGGCAGGACCCACGGCGCGATCGACGTCCAGTGATGTGCCATCATCAACTCCTACCGGCGCCGCTGGGCACCCGCCTCCGCCTGCCGCAGATCGGCCAAGCGTTGCTCGGCAATCGCGCGGATCGCCTCGTCGGGGTCGCGCGCGAGCTCTTCCCAGAGTCGGATCGCAGCCTCTCTTCGCCCGATTTTCGAGAGGGCGTGCGCCGCCATGCGCTTCGTGTACGGCGCCGCTCCCGCCATCCCCGAGGCCCGCGCCATCTGCGCCGCCCCGATTCGCCGGTCGCCGCGCATCGTTTCCATGAATCCGCGGTGGAACTCGATCTGCCAGTCTCCGGGATTCGCCCGGGCGCCGGAAGCCAACAGCCGCCGCGCCCCTTCCAGATCGCCCGCATCCTCGCTCAAGACAAGACCGCCGAAGATGTAGGCCGTCCGGAAGCGGGGATCGAGGCGCGTGGTGACTTCGAAGAGGTGATTGGCCATCGGGTAGTCCCGATCGCTCAGATGGTGGCGGCCGTAGTACTGCACGGCGGTCAACCATGTCCAATCGGCCGCGGCGTGAACGAAGCCGAGCGACGCGGTTTCGAGGAATCGGCCCGAGGGGAAGAGGCGCAGCTCTTCGGCCGCCTCCACCCGGCGCGCGGGGGAGGAGAGCCTCTCCGATGCCGCACCGGCGGCCAGCAGAGCCGCCACGGCCGCGACCAGCGCCCGTCGCATCAACCTCCCCCGAGAAGGGAGCGCCGCGAGAAGGCGATCCGGGCGAGCAAGAGCGATCCCACGGCGTAGAGCGCCGCGTAGGCGATCGACCATAGCCAGCGGGAGGCTTCGATGCCGTGGCCGTGGATGGCCTCGCCGGTCGCGTTCAAGAGATCGAGACGCGGGACGAGCCAGAGAAGAGCGCGGACTGTGTGCGCCCCCGACTCCGGAAGCATGCCCGCCAGCGAGACCAAGCTCCCGGCGGCGTTGCCGATCACCCACGCCGCGACGGCCAGCAGCCCGGCCAGGATCGGCGAGCAGAGGCTCGCGAAGAGGATGGCGATCGCGCCCAGGATCCAGACCTGCAGCTGGATCAACAGGATCGCGCCGACGAGGGGTCCGCCCCACGGGTAGCCCGACAGCTCGAGGATCCCGATGAGGATCGTGCCCATCGCGATGTTCGAGAGGGCGAGGACCGCGGCCAGGCCCAGGTACTTTCCTGCGACGAAGGCTCCGCGTCCAACGGGCCGGCTGAAGACGAAGACCGCGCTTCCCCGTTCGATCTCGCGCTGCACCAGGGCGTGCCCCACGAAGACGACGATGAGAAGCCCGAAGACCGAGAGACCCAGGAGGCCCACATCGATCGTCACGCGTCTTCCCTCCCCCAGGGCAAGCGGCGTAAGAAGCCGCGAGGCGAGGAAGACGAAGCAGGCGAAGCCCACCATCAGATAGAGGACCCGCTCCCGGATCGCTTCGAGAAAGGTGTTCCATGCGATGGCGGTCAGAGGCTTCATGCCGCCTTCTCCCTTGCGGTCGCTTGCGGCGGTGGGTCGCTCATCGACTCGACATAGAGACTCTCGAGACTGCGTCTGCGTCGGGAGACAGATCGGATCGTGCCTCCTCGCGCGAGAATCATCGAGAGCAGCCGCGAGACTTCCGTCTCCTCGCCGCTCGCCACCCGCGCCGCAAGAACCCCCGGTCGTCTCTCGAGCCTCGCAGGCAATCCCTCGATCAGCGTCTCCTGCGGCTCGGGCAGCGCGAACTCCACCTCGGTTTCCGAGTCCGTTCCGCGGAGCAGCTCCTCGGCCGGTCCCTCGAGGGCCATCGTCCCGCGGCGCAAGATCCCGACCCGGTCCGCGAGGGCTTCGACGTCTGCCAGGACGTGGCTCGCGAAGAGGACTGTCCGCCCCTCGCGGCGCAGCGAACGGATCCAGTCCTGGATCTGAGCGCGGCCGAGCGGATCGAGGCCGCTCATCGGCTCATCGAGGATCAAGAGCGGGGGGTCGTGGAGAGCCGCCTGGGCGATCCCCACCCGCTGCAGCTGCCCCTTGCTCAGTTTGCGCAGGGGGCGATCCCGAAGCGATTCGAGCTCGAAGCGCTCGATCGCCCGCGAGGCGGCGCGGCGGGGCTCCGCGACTCCCGAGAGCCTCCCGGCGAGAAGCAGGAACTCCGCGACCGTCAGGTAGGGATAGATGCAGGGCGTCTCGGGCAGAAAGCCAAGACGACGGCGCGCCTCCGGATCTCCCAGGGGCAGGCCCAGGATCGATCCCGTGCCCGAATCGGGGCGGACGAGACCCAGGAGCACGCGGAAGCTGGTGGTCTTGCCGGCGCCATTTGGGCCGATCAGGGCATAGACCTCTCCGGGTTGCACACGCAGCGTGAGGCCGCGGAGCGCCGGCACGGAGCGCTGAAAGAGCCCCCGCCGGTAGGCCTTGACGATCTCTCGCAGGTCGATGATCGGCTGCATCGAGGGTTCCGCCTCCTTCCCGCCCGCAGAAGCCCCCCTCCGGGGCCCTTTCAAGCAGAATCGGCAGAAACGTCCCGGCTCTTCACTCCGGCGCCGGTAGGCGCGCCCAGGGAGGGTTTTGAGCGAGCCCTGCGACCCCTCCGACAAATGGAGCGGGGGGCGGGGCCGGGGGGAAGGGCCCACCCACCACCCACACCAACACAAAGAGAAGAAAAGGG
>JAXDAY010000035.1:0-94997 GCA_034679345.1 Candidatus Eiseniibacteriota bacterium | reverse complement strand
GGCTCTGGCGCCGCAAGGTGCTAACCCGCGGTTCGAGGTGGCGGCTCGCCCGCCACCTCCGTCGACCGCCCCTCCAAGGACGGCACGACTTTACGAATCGCGAGCCGGTCGTTCCATTCTGTCTAGTCCCGTCGAGATGACTCACGCGCCACCGGACCCCGGGACAGCCTCGGCTGCCCCGGGGTCTATGCACCGGGTGGCCCATGGCGAAACCATTCACGAGCGAACCGCGATCCCCCCTGCCCACCGCTCGCCCCGGAGGCCGCGGGCGGGTAAGATGCGGTCCGTGCGAGTCGATTCTCTCGATCTTCCACCCTTCACGGTTGGGGTGCTCTCCCTGTCCGCGCAGGCGATCCTCCTGCGCGAAGTCCTCGCGCGGGGCATGGGCAACGAGATCGTCCTCACTCTGGTCCTGGCGCTCTGGCTGCTCGGCTCGGCGCTGGGCAGTCTCATCTGGCGCCATCTCCTCCGTTCGTACGAACGCCGCTTGCGCCTCCGGCTGCACCTGGCCGGAGTCGTGCCGCTCGCGGCTTATCTTCTCGCGCGCTTCCTTCCGCTCCCGGGCGCGGTGTCGGGAGAGATCCCGCACCCCGCCGCAATCCTGATCCTCTGCGCCGTGGTCCTTCTGCCCGCTTCCTTCTGCACGGCGGGACTCTTCGCCGCCGCGGCGGCGGGACGGCCCCCCGGCCGCGCCTACGCGGCCGAAGCCGCCGGCGCCATCTGCGCGGGGACCGCCACGACGACCCTTCTCGTCCTTCGGCTCGAGCCTCTGACGATTCTCGCCTGCGCGTTCGCCCTCGCGATCGCGCTGAACGGCCGGGGCCGCATGAGGATCCCGGCCGCCGCGGCCATCATCCTCTTCGCCGCCGTCGGAGGGACGGGACGACTCGACGACGCGCTCCTCGCCCGCGCATGGCAAACCCATCACCCCGGGTTGCGTGTCGTCGGTCAAGCGATCACGCCGTCGCGCACGCTCGTCTTAGTCGAGCGGGAGGGGGAGCGCTGGCTCTTCTGCGACGGCGCGCCGACGGAGATGCTCGACGACGCCTACGGCTCGGAGCAAGTCGCCGCGACGATCCTGGTCGCGGCTCCGCGGGTAGGTTCCGTGGCGCTGGTCGGCTTCGGCTCCCCAGGAGTCGCCGCCGCGCTCAGGCGGGCGGGTGTCACGCGCGTCGTCTGCCTCCTGCCCGAGCGCGAGGACACTCTCCTCGCCCCGCCGGCGCAGGGTGTGGAGTATGTGATCGGGGATCCGCGACGCTCGATCGCGCGGCTCGACGGGAATCTGGATGCGATCGTGCTTTCCGGGGGAGACGTCG
Organism: Candidatus Eiseniibacteriota bacterium; assembly: GCA_034679345.1. Classification (GTDB taxonomy): domain Bacteria; phylum Eisenbacteria; class RBG-16-71-46; order CAIMUX01; family VGJL01; genus JAXDAY01. The sequence goes on along the minus strand of JAXDAY010000035.1, from coordinate 93,681 downwards.
TCAGCCTGGCCGCGAACCGGCTCTGGACCGCCGAAGCATTCCGCGGGATCGGGCGGAAGTTGAGCCCTTCGGGGGTCGTCGTAGCCTTCATGCCCGGGGGAACGGCCGCCACGCTTCCGGCGAGTCGGATCTGGCGCAGGAGGGTCGCTCAGGCGATTCGAGAAACGATCGGCCCGACGGCGGCGATCGACTCCGATCGTTTCATCCTTTCCGCCGGCTCGGCGGAGGGGGTCGCGAGCTGGGCGCCCGACTCCATCGCGGCGCGATTCGCCCGCGGCGGCTTCGCTCTGCCGACCTACTCGGCGCGGCGTCTCGCGCTGGAACTGCCCGCCGAGCGGATCACGGAGCTGTCCTCCGCATCGCTGAATCGCGACGCTCAACCCGCGGCTCTCCCGGCCGCTCTCGCGCGATGGATCCAGATGAGCGGGCTGGATGGGATCCTCGTGACGCCGGTCCTCTGGGCTCTCGGCGCCGCGCTCTTGCTCGCGCCTCTCGCCGGACGTCGGGCGACCGGCGCGCTGGTCGCGACGGGGGCAGCGTCGATGGGCCTGGACCTCGTCATACTGATCGCCTACCAGTGCCGCGTCGGCATGCTCCAGGGGGGATTTGGGGTCCTCTTCGGCGCATTCCTCGGCGGCTCGGCGTTGGGCGCCTATCTTGCGGAAAGACGGAAGCTCTGGCGGGCGCACATCGTTCCGATCTGCATCGGCCAGGCGGTCGCGGCGCTCGCGATCGGCACGCTGGCGCCGAGCATGCCCGGAGGGCCCGCCGCCGTCGCGACCTTCGCATTCGCGACTCTCGCCTTCATCGCGGGGCTCTTCTGCGGCTTGCCTTTTCCGATCGTCGCCCGTGAGAGCGGAACCCGAAGGGCCTGGGCAGCGGACGCGATCGGCGGGATCGTGGGCGCGCTTCTCGTTCTGCTGCTGGCTTCCCAGGGACTTGCGATCGTCGGCGCCGCGCTGGCCTTTCTCCCTATCTTGGCTAGCTCCAGACTCCTGGGATCGCACGGTCGCAGGCCAAACAGCGCCCGGCCCGTAACGTATTAGAGGAAATCGCGAATCCCGTCCGCTGGATCAGCGTCGCGCCGCACCCCGGGCAGTAGGTGCTCTCCGCGGGATGGCCCGGGACATTGCCCAGATACGCGAATCGAAGACCGGCCTCCCTCGCATACGAAAGCACTCTCTCGAGCGTCGCCACCGGTGTCGACGGGATGTTCTGGATCCGATAAGCGGGATGGAAGCGCGTGAAGTGAATCGGCACCTCCGAACCCAGCCTCTCCGCGACCCATCCGCAGAGCCCCTTCATCTGCGCCTCATCGTCGTTCAGCGTGGGGATCACCAGGACGACGATCTCGAACCAGGTCCCGGTCTCCTTCAATATCTCGAGCGTTCTCAAGACCGGCGCGAGCTCACCGTCGCAGACCTCCCGATAGAACGACTCGGTGAACCCCTTCAAATCGATCTTCACCGCGCCCAGGTGGGGGAGGAGCTCCCGCAGAGGCTTCTCCTGGATGTAGCCGTTGCTGATCATCAAGCTCTTGAGCCCCGCCGGGTTCCCCGCCTTGGCGATGTCGAGCATGTACTCGTAGAAGACGACCGGCTCGCTGTAGGTGAATGCGATCAACGGCGCGCCCGCCCGCCGCGCCGCGGCGACGACCTGCTCGGGCGGGGCGGGGATGCTCTCCACCTGCTCCGGCCGGAACTGCGAGATCTCCCAGTTCTGGCAGAAGCGGCACTGGATGTTGCAGCCTGCGGTCGCAAGGGAGAAGGCGTTCGCCCCCGGCATCACATGGAAGAGCGGCTTCTTCTCCACCGGATCGGTGTGGACGGCGCAAATGCGCGAATGGACCAGTGTCTTGTAGACGCCGCCGGCATTCTCCCGGACGCCGCAGTAGCCCCGTTCCCGATCGGCGACCCGGCACTCCCGCGGGCAGAGCCGGCAGATCACGCGTCCATCGGAGATCGCATCCCAGTGCATCGCCCGCACATCGGAGAGGCCGATCTCTCCATCGGGCGTCTCGAAGCGAAAGAGATCCTCCGCCTTGGCGCTCCCCCAGTCGACTCGCGGGAAGGGAAGGGAGTCGACGGCGCAACATCCGGCCGCCGCGGCGGCGCAGCGCGCGAGGAATCGTCTGCGATCCAGTGAGCGGCCGATCATCCCTCGATCCTCCGGATCTCGATCCGATCGAGATCCGCCTCGCCGAGCCCCAGGGCCGCCGCCGACTCGATCCAGTGCGGCGCCCGGCGCTCCTCCTCGAGGCTCGGCAGGCCGCGGCGCGCGCGCTCGTCCTCGATCGCCTTCCACGCGACGCGCTCGATCGCGACCGGATCGCGAGACAGATAGAGCCGCCGCGCCGGAAACGCGAAGGCGGGGTTGAAGGCGGGGCCTCCGTGGCACTGCGCCTCCCAAGCATCGACGATCGTCAGGCGCAGCTTCGGCCGGATCGCCGGGTGGTCGAGGAGATCCGCCAGGTAGGGATCGCACGTGTTCGCGTGGTAACGGTTCGGATTGTGGATCAGGCCATAGAGGTTCTTCGCGCCCGCGGAGACCCCGGCGAGATCGTGGTCCTTGAGGATTCCGACATTGACGAGGACGCTCGCGTGATCGGTCAGAATCCGCGTGAAGCAGGACCCGATGGAGCGATGCTCCAGCACCTCCTCACCGTATCCTCCGCCCTTGATGGAGTCGGTGCCGAAGCATCGGACGCCCTTGCCTTCCAGGCGCGTCGCGTAGCCGGCCCGTTCGAGCTCGCGCGAAGAGCGATCGAAGAGAATGATCCGCTCCGGCTCGACTCCGCCGACCTCGAGAAGATCACAGAAGGCGCGCACCATCGAGACGCGCGGCGCCAGCCGGCGCCCGGCGAGGGCGTTCAGCTTGACGGCGACTCGATCCTTGGGTTCCGCGATCCGGGCGACGGCCGACTCGATCGGCTCGCCGAGGAGTGCCTCGATCGCCCGCGCGAGAACGACCCGATCGTCAGGGGGATCCGAGACGAGGCCCACTTCCACGACGACCCCGCGCGCTCCGGCGGGCGATCGAGGGTCTGCATGCGAGGGCCACGCGAGCGCCGCCGCGGCCGTCGCAGCAAGGAAGCCGCGGCGCCTCAATGCGACTTCCTGGGCTCCTCGAAGATCTGCGCCTCGAAGAGATCGAACTCGGCGCCGCTTCTCCATTCGTCAGGGCCGAGGCCGGCTTTGCGGCAGAGAGAGGCGAGCATCGTCTCTCGATCCCAGCCCTGCTCCGTCGCCACCTGAGGGAGGAAAACGGCCTGCCGTCCTTTTTTCCTGAGGACGACGCCGTGCTTTCCGACGACGATCTCGTCGGGCCCCTCGACCGGACGCGGGGGAGTGAGAACCGAGATCTCGATGTGAATCCTCTCGATCTCGGCCGCGCCGACCGGCTCGAACCGCGGGTCCTCGGTGGCGGCGTTGATCGCCTGGCGAATCACCGCATGGAAGAGCGGCTCCACGCCGAGGATGCTCCCGATGCATCCGCGAAGCCGATCGTTCTCCGTGAGGGTGACGAAGACTCCGCGCGTCTCTCGAATCGGCGAATAGGGTCCGAACTCCTCCGGAGGCACATCGGGCGGGGCCGGCAATCCCCTCACGGCGGAGAGGATCGCGTCTCGCGCGATCCTCAAGAGATACTCCTGCTCTCGCTCGGTCAGCGGCGCATCCACGGGGTCCGGCGTCCTTGCCGCGGTCGGCGAGGCCGCCTCCTCCGCGCGCCCCGCGCCAAGCGCGATGGCCGCGTAGCTCACGGAGTTCGTGAAGTCGCCCAGGATCTCCCCCGATTGCGCGTAGCCCAAGGTCTCGACGCGCATCTCCTGGCCGCCCAGCATCGTCAGCAGGATGCGGATCGGCGAAACCCCGCAGATCGTGGCTTCGGTGCGAACGATGAAGTCGACGAACTTCGCCGGCGACATCTCGCGGATCGCCCCGATCCCCTCCTCATCCAGCGCGCGAAGCCTCGTCGGCACGGAGTCCCGGAACGGGACATAGCCGTAGTCGGGTCCGAAATGAGTGAAGTCGGAGGAGATGACGATCAGATCGCGCTCGCCTCTCCGCTCCGAGATCGCGGTGGCGATCTCCTTGCAGAGCGCCGCGTCGATATGCCCCACCATGATCGGAATCAGGCGGAAACCCGGCTTCAAGGCGACCTGCAGGAACGGCAGCTCGATCTCGAGCGAGTGTTCCCGCGCGTGGGCCGCCGCCGTCATCTCGAAGCCCTTCTCCTTGGAGAGCGCGGAGATGGTCTCACGATCCAGGGCGACCTCTCCGAGGGGCGTTTTCCACGCATGGGCATCCGAGAGGCCGGCGCCCTTGAACGACGCGCGATGGCTCGGGCCCAGGAGAAAGACCCGATCGAAGCTCTGGCCGCGAACCGCGGCGAATCCCCGGCCGGCGGTGGGCCCCGAATAGACATACCCCGCGTGGGGGACGATCAGCGCGACGGGAGGCTGGATCCAGGTCGTTCCGCCTTCCAGATAGCGCTCGACAGTCCTTCGCAACTCGGCTGGATCGTCCGGATACCATGATCCGGCGAGGATCGGCGCGCGCACCGCGCCCCGCGCCGGCGTGAGACCGAATCCGTCATTCATGGCGACAACCCCCGCAATGATGAGGGCCCAGGGGAGGATCCGATTCACGCTTCGGAAGCGCGTCTCGGCGGTTCGAGGCATTCGCGTCATCATCGACCCCGGTGGCGACCCGGAGCGGTCCGCCGCGTCTCCCGGCGGGGTCCGAGTCTCGCCGACAAGAGTAATCTCGCGGAGCGCGGTACTCAAGCCTTCCGCGCGCGTCCCGCCCACGTTCCGCGCGCCGCTGCGACTACATCCTCGTGCCCAGGCGCAGTCCGACCCTGAAGAGCCGCGGTTCGGAGTAGTTGTGAAGGTCCCGGAGCCGCTCGAGGTAGGCCGCCAAGTCGTAGGCCGCATCGGGATCCCGCCAGCCGTCATCTTCCGCATCGCCCGTCGTGTGATAGACGCGGATGGGATTCTCCCGATCGAGCGCGTTCAGCACCTCCGCCCAGGCGAGGAGATCGGCCCCGAAGAGATCGACCTTGCGCGTCAGACGCAGATTGAGCTGGTAGACCTCCGGCAAGCGTCCGCTGTTTCGCTCATCCCCCTCGGTTTCGTGCAGCGACTCGTCCGTCAGGAGCTCCCCGAACGGATAGGACTGGACCCAGGTGAACGGCCTTCCCGAAGCGAAGGTGAAGAGCGCTCCGATCTCGAGATCCTCGAGTAGAATCCTCCCCCCTTCTCCGAGCAGATCGACGGGCACGCGGATTCGTGTCGCGACCGATGCGAGATGTCGCCGGTCGTAGAGCGAGGGATAGGCGTCCCGGCCGATGCCGTCGTCGTTGATCGGGAAAAGGAGAGGCAGACCTTCGGTCATATCGGCCCCGCGCAGAGGGAGATCATGGTCGAGCCAGGCGCCGTCGAGGAGCACCGGGTCGCTCGTCTCCGTCCGGGTCCGCGAGAGATCATAGGATGCGCGAAGCGCCAACCAGCGCGACGGTTCCCAGTCGGCCCGGGCGAACAGACCGATCCGGTCCCGGTCGCCGTCGTTCATGTAGTAGGTGAGGGAATCGTCCTCCACGGGGACGCTGCCGGCGGTGATGGCATCCGTCGTCCGCTTTCCTTCCGCGCCGACTCGGAGCAGGAGCGACCGACCGAGGTCGATGCCGAGAGCCGCGGCCACGCTCCAGTCTCGCTCCGATGCCAGGCCGGGATTGCCGAGGATGGTGTTGCGGAAGGCGGGATCGTCCGTTTCGGCGACGCGCAGCAGGTAATCCTCGCTGTAATAGAGCGCCTCGGAGGGAGGGACGCGCGTCTCGATCCCCGCAGCGGTCCAGATGCGAATCCGCGATGCGAGGGATCGGGTGAATCCCAGGCGCGGATCGATGGTCGCGTGCGTCTTCTCGTCGTCCAGGTTCAACCGCTCGGGGTCGACGAAGCGCGGCACCTTCAAGTCGCGCAGAGGCCGCTGCCCGGAGCGAAAGATGCTCGCGCGAAGACCGGCTTCCATTTCTCCGCCGCCGATGGGCCGCCGTGTCGTGGCGAATGCGGCGAGCGAGAGCGGGGTCCCGGGCGATCGCTCGGATGAATCGTCGTGCTCCGTCCCGTCGATGCCGTAGCCGATCGCCTGCGCGTTCGTGTATCCCACGTCGAAGAGCGTCCGGATCGGATTGTGATGCTCGTAGCTCCGGTAGGTCCCGCGTCGGGCATGGATGCCCGCGCCGAACGCGCGTGGCGTCCCGGGATCTTTCCAGACCTCGAGGCGGCCCGTGACGTCCACCTCGAGGTTCTTGCGGAAGTAGTTGTAGACATGCCCCTCGTCGGCGAGGCTCGCCGGGTCGTCGCCCTGCCAGTAGAGCCCCATTCCGTCCACGGTCGCGTCGTTCACATCGCTGGGGCGGCCGTACTTGCGCAGGTCGTCGAAGTACCGCCCGTCCCCGGTCGCGACATAGGTTCTCTGCCAACCCATCTCTGCGAGCAGCAGCGAGCCGGAGCTCGGCCGGTGCTGCAGGCGCATCGCGCCCTGGAAGTTCGCGCGGTCCTGCCGGGGCGAGTGGCTCGGGTTGTACCTGTAGGGCTCGAGGAAGTAGTGGCGGCGCGTCCCCTCGCCATAGGCCAGGAGACCGAGCTTCGTGCGAGCCCCGGGACGGGCGTCGGCGCGGGCGAGAAGCTCCAGCTCGTCGAGCCCGTTGTGGGGGAGGCGATCGTTCTCGAAGATGCTGCCGGTCGCATCGAGATAGTTCATCCCTCGAAGGGCCAGGAACGCCCGGGGCTTCCAGGAGATGTCGCCGAAGCTCCGAGCCGCCGAGCCTTCGAACGAGTGCCTGCCAAGGCTCCCGGTCGCGGCTTCGATGTCGGAGTAGCGCGCGTCTCCGGAGGAAAGGATCTCGAACGAGGCGCGGTCCCTCGCGGCGGAGACGACGCCGATGGGCGCGCGATAGGAGCGGACCATCGATCCGCCGCGCACCGCGACCGGCCTCCGGAAGCCTTTGCCCGTGACATCGACACCATCGAGAACGGTCGGGCGCGGAGCGGAGGGCGATGTGAAGAGCCCCGAGGCCGTTTCGGTCCCCTCGCCGGGCAGCGCCGCGATCCATGCCGCATCGAGGCCGTCGGCCAGCCCGAACGGGTCGGGCTCATAGGGCAGGACGCGGAGCGTTGCCCGATCGACATCGTAGGCTGCGGCGGCTGTTCCCCCCGCGGGGATTCCGATCTCGACCGATGCCGCGGATCCCGCGGTCCCTTCCAGCCCCAGGCGATAGATCCCGGGTTCGAGATCGTCGAATCGAACTTCGCCGGCCGCGAACGCGATGGCGCCGACCACGGCCGCTTCGGCGCGATCCATGCCGATGAGCGAGAGGGTCGGGGGGAATGCCGGGGTCTGGACCGCCTCCAGATGGACGACCAGCCTGCCGGTATCGGCCGTGGCCGGAGTCGCGAGACCGAATACGAGCGAGAGACCTGCGCCGATGCAGGCAATCCACCGCCGGGATGCGAGCTTCATCGGTCCTCCTACCCAACCCTGGAGAGTCGTGCGAACCCTACCGACCCGGCAGGACGCGGGGGCGCGCCCGGATCTGATGATAGCCCAAGTCCTCTTCTAGTGAAGGCGCAGACGGAAGACGGGTTCGATCCCTCCCACACGCGCTCCGGCGAGGCTCCGGACGGCGGGCCGGTGGTAGTCGCGGACCCTGTCGGCCATCCCGGGCGGCAGGAGGCCGAGCTGAGCCAAGGTCTCGACGGCGACGCTGTTGCGCGCCCTCTCGCCGCCGTCCTCGATCTTCAGAGCGATCCCGATCGGCCCGGTGGGAGTCACAGCGCCGATCGCATAGGTCCCCTCGGCCCCGGCCTTCGCCACCAAGGAGATGCCGGCCTCGCGCGCCGCGATCATGAGCGCCGTGTCAAGGCGTTCGCGCGTGCCCGCGATGACCGCCGGGAAGCCGACCATCGCTTTCCACGCCGCCCGAAGACCTGGGAGCATCTCATCGCTTCCGGCGGTCCCCGCGGCCGCCAGCCGCGCGAAGGCCCTGGCGAAACGCGAGAGAGGGAGTCGGAAGGTGGGGGCCGAGCATCCATCGATGGCGAGCCCGATCTGCTCCGGCTCCAAGCCGGTCATGATCGCGAGACGCCGGCGATTGGCCATCTGCACCGGGTGCGACGGATCGAGGTACGAATCGACGGGCGCGCCGAGGGCGAGGGCCGCGGCGAGCATTCCCGTGTGCTTCCCCGAGCAGTTGTTGTGCATCGCCGTGGGCGTTTCTCCCGCGCGCTGCATCGCTTGGCGGGTAGGCGGATCGAAGGGCGCCTGCGGTCCGCAGCGCAGCCATTCCTCGCGCACTCCGCTGCGCGCCTGCAGCGAGCGCACGAGATCGAGATGGAGCGGCTCGCCGCTGTGCGAGGCGATGACGACCGCAAGCTCCTCCTCGGTGATGCGGAAGCGCTCCATCGCGGCGCTCTCGTAGAGCGCGAGCGCCTGGAAGGGCTTCGCGGCGGAGCGCACATAGGTCGCGAGATCGGGATCCCCGCAGGAGGCGATCAAGCGGCCTTGCGGGTCGGCGACGGCCAGGGCCCCGCGGTGGCGCGATTCCATCTCGGGGCCCCGGGTCACCTCGACCAGGATCTCCGTCGCAGGCGCGGAAGGGGAGCCTTCGATCATTCCTTCGCCTGGCTCGGGCTCGGATGGGCTGCCATGACCCGCCGAAGCGCCTTCGTCAGGCGCGCCAGCCCCTCGTCGAGCGCCTCGCGCGGCATGTTGAGCGCCGGCCGGAAACGGATCGAGCGGTCGCCGCAGCCCAGCGTGAAGACGCCTTCTTCGAGCGCCACCCTGAGGGTCTCCTTGCGGATCGAGCCGTCCGGGAGGTCGAACGCGCAGAGGAGTCCGCGGCCGCGGACGTTCGAGATGATCCCGTCCAGCTCCTGCTCCATCGACTGAAGCCGCGAGAGGAGGTAAGTACCTTCGGCGCGCACATGATCCAGGATCTTCTCCTCCTCGAAGATCTCGAGGTAGAGACGGCTGCGGGCCATGTCGACGAGATTCCCGCCCCACGTCGAGTTGATCCGGCTCGAGAGGCGGAAGACATGGTCCTCCACGTCGTCGATGCGCTTGCCGCCCAGGATCCCGCAAACCTGCATCTTCTTGCCGAAAGCGAGCCCATCGACCTGGACGCCCATCTGAGGATGCGCCCAAAAGGTTCCGGTGAGCCCGAAGCCGGTCTGCACCTCGTCGACGAGGAAGAGGAAGTCATTCTCATCAGCGAGCTGCCGGAGGGTCTGGAAGAACTCGGGCCTGAAGTGGTTGTCCCCTCCCTCCGCCTGGATCGGCTCGATCAGCAGGGCGGCGATGTCGTCGGGATTCTCGAGGAGAGCCTGCTTGATCTCTCGGACCGCTTGCTTCTCCAACCCGATCACCTTCTCCAGATTCCGCTCGCCCAATGGGAATGTGATCTTGGGATTCGTCACACGGGGCCAGTCGAACTTCGGAAAGTAGCGCGTCTTGCGCGGATCGTGGCTGTCGGTCATCGAGAGGGTGTAGCCGGTCCGTCCATGGAAGCACTCGCGGAAGTGAATGATCTTGTGCCCGCGCTCGTGGGTGAAGCCCTTCTTGAAGTTGCGGCGCACCTTCCAGTCGAAGGCCATCTTGAGGAGGTTCTCGACGGCCACGGCTCCCCCTTCGACAAGGAAGAGATGGGGGAGCGAATCCGGAATCCCCACGCGGCCGAAGGCCTCGACGAACTCGGCCATGACGGTCGTATAGATGTCCGAGTTGGTCGGCTTGTTGACGGCCACGCGCCCGAGGTGACGGATCACCTCGTCGTTATCCAGCTTCGGGTGGTTCATTCCGAGGGGCATGGCGGCGTAGAAGCTGAAGAAGTCGACATACTCCCGTCCGTCCCGGGCGTCGACGATCCAGGAACCGTGGCTTCTCTCCAGATCCAGGATCTGGTCGTAGCCGTCGGCCAGCATGTGCCGCCGGAGTGTGTGACGGACTTGGGCGGGCGGTATGCGAGTGCGTAACATGACGAGACTCCTTCCGGATTGCAGTGAAAGGACTTAGGGGGCGTATGGATCCGGAGGGAGGACGGCTACGTGCTCCCGAAGACGAGCGCGACGACGCGCAGGATGCGTTGCATGCGGCGGATCATGGGTTGGAATGGGCCGCTGGAGAGCGGCCACATCTAAGTGTAGCGGGGGAGGGGGGGCAGGGGCAAGGGCGCGATCGTCTCATGACGATCGATCATGACAATCGATCATGACACTCAAGGCCTGACCGGCTGAGCGTCCGGCGAGAGTCCCGGCCAGGGGCCGCCGTTCCTCGGAGTTTGTCGGTTATCTCGTTCCCGCCCTGCGCTACCCTCCTCCCGGCGCTCGGCGCCGGAAGGGAGGCGTCATGTCGGGCCTTCTCATTCGGTTCATCGTCGTATTCTTTGCCCTGGGATTCACCGCCGCCATACTCCCGGGCATCACGATTCTCGGAGCGACCAACGTCGACAAAGCGATCACTCTGGGCCTGGCGGCGCTCGTTCTTGGGATCCTGAACGCAATCGTCCGCCCGGTGTTGATCTTCCTGACCCTTCCGATCACGATCCTCACCCTCGGGCTCTTCATCTTCGTCCTGAACGCCGTCCTGATCTGGGCGACGGGCGCCGTGGTGAAGGACTTCCAGATCGATGGGTTCGTCACCGCCCTGCTGGGCGCGGTTCTGATGACGGTGATCTCCTTCGTCCTGAACCGGTTCGTCAAGGACGCGAACGAGAAGCGCTGATCGCGCCATGTCCGAAACTCCCATCGGCAACGCGAGAATCGAGATCGTCCGCGGCGACGTCACCGAGCAGGATTGCGACGCGATCGTCAATGCCGCAAACAGCCGGCTCGCCGGCGGGGGTGGAGTCGACGGAGCGATCCATCGCGCTGGGGGGCCCTCCATCATGGAGGAGTGCCGGCGGATCGGCGGATGTCCCACCGGTTCGGCGGTGATCACGGGCGGCGGCCGCCTGAAGGCGCGGTACGTCATCCACGCGGTCGGTCCGGTCTGGCGCGGCGGCACAGCCGGCGAGGCGGATCTCCTGGAGTCGGCGTATCGAATCTCTCTCGAGATCGCCCGGGATCGCGAGCTCGAGTCGATCGCCTTCCCTTCGATCTCGACGGGAGCCTATGGGTATCCCATCGGGGCCGCGGCGCAAATCGCCCTGGCGACCGCGCGCCGATTCCTCCTCGATCGCCCTGGCAGCATCCGGCGTGTCCGATTCGTGCTCTTCTCGGAGGAGGACCTGGGTGTCTACGAGAACGCCGCGGCCGCGGGCTAGTTGGTCCAGAGAAGATCCGTCACCAGCGGGCGGTGCTCCGAGCCGATGTCCGGGCCGACCCATGCGCGGCGCGCCTGCCAGCCCTCTCCCATCAGGATATGGTCGACCCGCACTCCGAAGGAGAGGCCCTGAAGCTTCGCCCAGAGGGTCCAGCCCGGCCCCAGGCCCGCTCGAGAGAAGGCGTTCGAGTATCGGGCCCAATCGCGGCGGTAGATGGCGCTCTCGGTGGTGAGGTTAAGATCACCCGCCACGAGGACGTTGCCGCCGATCCCGTCGATCTCCTCGATGATCTCCGTCGAGACCGTGCTTCGCCGCTCCATGATGACCTCCAACGCGCCCCGACGCGATGGAGCCAGGATAGTGGAGCGATCCAGGAGCTCGGCCAGCCCGCGGCGCGGGCTGGGAAGGTGCAGGTTGACGAAGGTCAGGGGACCTGTCGGAAGCTGGACGATGCCGTGGAGAATCGTGCCCCGCGGGTAGGTGTGGGGAAGCTGGAGCGCCCGGTCGCGGCCCAGCCGGGCGAGGGGGTATCTCGAGGCAATCAGAAGCTCCCCCTCGGCGATCACGTGCCACCCGTCCGGCCACTTCGTCGCGATGCGAGGCGCCTCCTGCAGCGCGACCAGGTCGGGGTGGACTTCCTCGATCAGGGAGAACATCCGCTCCGAGGCGACGGCATCACCCACGCTCAGATTGCAGGTCAGCACGCGGAGGGGTTGACCGTCGCTCCGGCCAAGCGCCGAGAGCGGCAGGGAGAAGTTCAGAACGGGCCCGAGGAGGATCCCGGCCACCAGGAGCAGGGGCCAGAGGAGCCGTCGCCGATAGAAAATCGCGAGCGGAACGAGCGCGAGCAGGGGGACCGTAAGGAGCCATCTGGGGCTGAACAGGAGCAGGGTGGCGAACCACCATCGATCTCCCAGCGTCAGGATCGCGGCCGATAAGGACAGAGCGCCGATCGCATAGACCCACACAAGGACGCTCAGCAGAGCGCTGCCCCGTCGATCCGCGGATGCGCGCGCGACCTTCGATTGGATGGTGGATCTTTCCCTGGAGGCGGTCATCTCGGAATCAGGACAGCGTCCGGCGCGCCTAGAGGCGCCGGGCCGCCTCCCGGACATCCATCAGAAGCGAGTCGAGGACCGCATCGTCGCAACGAGGGTGAAGGATCACAGCCCGCAGGACCCTTCGTCCTCGATGGAGCGGCATCGACAGCCAGCCGTGGCTCCGTTTCGCCACTTCGCGCTGCACCCGCGCCTGGATCGCGTCCATCGCGGCGCCATCGTTCGGATCGATCCCAGGCGGGCGCGCGCGGAAGCAGACGATGCTCAAGTCCGGCTCGGCGATCAGCTCCAGCTCCTCGGACTCGCGGATCCGCTCGGCGAGCCGCCGGGCCCGATCCAGATGGGAGTCGATCAGCTCGGCGAGATAGGCGGTGCCGAAGTGCTCCAGCGTGAGCCAGAGCTTCAGGACATCGACGCGGCGCGTCCCCTGGATCGTGAACTCGCCGAGGTTCGGACGCTCGCCGGACTCCTCGTCCCGCCCGTAGACGAACCGCTCCCGCACGGTGGCGTCGACCACGGCCCCGTCGCGATAGAGCAAGGACGCGCAGGTCTTGGGGACATAGAGCCACTTCTGGGGATTCCATGTGATCGAATCCGCCGTCTCGATCCCCGCGAGCCGCGCGCGATTGTGTTCCGAGAGGACGAGGCTCCCGCCGTAGGCGGCGTCGACGTGGAACCAGAGTCCGTGGCGTCGCGCGACCGCCGCCATCTCGGCGAGCGGCTCGATCTGGCCCGTGACGGTCGTGCCGGCAATCCCGACGAGGCAGAAGGGCCGCAGGCCCGAGCGGATCGCCGCCGCGATCGCATCGTCGAAGTCGGCGGCCCGCACGCGACCATCCGCCCGAGGAGCGACGCGCAGCAGCCCGCTGCGGCCCAGGCCCAGCAAGTTGGCGGCCTTGAGGAACGAATAGTGCGCGTTCTCGGATGCGAGGACGACCGGTTGCGCCGCGACTCCCGCAAGACCGCGATCGGCCGCATCGGCCAGGATCGCATTGCGGGCGCTCCAGACCGCCTGGATGTTCGCGAGGGTCCCGCCGCTCACGAGGTATCCGCTTGCCCGACCGCCGAGTCCGAAGCGGCGCGCCGCCCACTCCATCATCGTCCTCTCCATGCGGGTGAACGCGAGAGACATCTCGTAGGAGAGCATGTTGTTGTTGCAGGCGGAGACGATGGCGTCGGAGAAGATGCCGACCGTGGAGGCGAGAGAATCCATGTGCCCGACATAGCCAGGATGGGCAGGATTGAGGACGCGGTCGAGAACGCGCTCCCGGACGGTCGCGAGCAGCTCGTCCGCGGAACGCCCCGCGGCGGAGGGCTCATATGGCGAGCGAATCGGGTCCCGGCCTCCGAACTCCTCGGGAACCGGGATGTGATGGGACGCTTCCGATGCGGCGTCGACGAGCAGATCGATGAAGCGGTAGCCGAGACGCCGGACCTCCTCGCGGTTCGATCCATCCGGCTCGATGAAGAGCATCCGGTCGCGCGGCGTCATCGGCCGTCCCCGGGGGGATCGGACCACATCTCGCGCTCTCGGATCAGATCGATCAGCCGGTTCACCGCCTCCTCCTCCGGAATCGCCTGTCGCACCCGTGTCTTGCCCACATAGAGATCGATCTTCCCAGGGGCGCTGCCGACGTACCCGAAATCGGCATCGGCCATTTCCCCGGGACCGTTGACGACGCATCCCATGATCGCGATCTTGACTCCGCTCAGGTGCGCGGTCGCCTCCTGGATCCGCCGCGTCGTGCTTTGAAGATCGAACTGGGTGCGGCCGCAGGACGGACACGCGATGAACTCAGCCCGCGTGAGGCGCAGCCGGCACCCCTGCAGGATGGCGAAGGCGCGGCCGACGTGGCTCGCGGTCGTCACGAGTCCATCGCCGATCCCGTCGACCAGCAGGCCGCCCGCCACGAGGGCCGCGTCCATCAGATCCTCGGGCAGCTCGATCAGGACCGGCATCCCGGCGGTCTGCGCGCATGCGTCGAGGGCGGCGGAGATCGCCCGGGCCATGGATGGGGAGGTCCCTGCGGAGAAGAGGAAGGCGACTTCCGGCCGGCCCTGCTCGTAGCAGGCGAGCGCGATCGATGCCGCGGTCGAAACGCCGTCTCGATCCTCCGGGTCGAGCCGGAATCGAATCGGCTTGGCGTGGCGCCTGGCGAGGCGGGCCAAGAGGCCGATCCGCTCGAGGCCGATGCCCCAAGGAATCCGGGCGCCGATGCAGTCGGTCCAGCGCAGCAAAGGCTCCAAGCGGTGGATCTCGCCGGGGTGGCGCATATCCCATTCGAGGGTGAGTGGAACGCCGGGGTGGCGGTCCCGGAATCGCTCGTGGAAGGCGAACACTGCCTCCGCGCTGGACTCGGGAGGCGCCGAGATCGAGATCGCCTCGGCGATGGCGAGGGGAGCGGAGCGATCCTGGGGAACCAGCGCCTGGAAAGCCTCCGCGAGCGAGGCATCGACGCCCGAGGTCCACGGATTGGTCTCCAGGCGCGCTTCCACGCGGATGGGGGAGGCGCCTCCGAGGGGGGTCTCTCCCAGCGCAATCACGCCGGTCCTGCGGCGATCGCGCGAGGCGCCATCCGGCGGGGTCCAGGGGCGGGAGGGGCCGCGCCCCCTCTCGACCGCTTCGAGCAGCTCGCGGCAGGCTTCCACCTCGTGGATCGAGTCCTCGGTCAAGGAGACGCGAATCGTGTCGCCGATTCCCTCCAAGAGGAGCGTCCCGATCCCGATCGCGCTCTTGATCCTTCCCTCGATTCCCCCTCCCGCCTCGGTGACGCCGAGATGGATCGGATAGTCCATTCCCTCCTCCGCCATCTTCAGGACGAGGAGACGATTGGTGGCGATCATCACCGATGGAATCGAGGATTTCATCGAGATGACGATCTCGTGGTAGTCGAGCTCCCGGCAGATCCGGACGATCTCCAGCGCCGATTCGACCATCCCCAGGGGAGTGTCGCCATATCGATTCAGGATTCGATCGGAGAGGGAACCATGGTTGGCGCCGATTCGAAGGGCCACGCCGCGCGCCTTGAGCTTCTCGATCAGCGGCACGATCTCCCCGCGAATGCGCGCGAGCTCGGCCGCATACTCGGAGTCGGTATACTCGCGGACGTCGAATCGCTTTCGGTCGGCGTAGTTGCCCGGGTTGATCCGGACCTTCTCGACGTGGTCGGCCGCCGCCAAGGCCGCCGCGGGCGTGAAGTGGATGTCCGCCACGAGCGGGACCCGGGCCCCGCGCGCGAGGAGCCCTTCGTGGATGCTCTGGAGGTTCTCGGCGGCTCGGAGGTGCGGAACCGCGACCCGCACGAGGGGACAACCGGCGGAGGCGAGTTGCGCCACCTCGGCCACGACCTCCTCGGTCGAGAGCGTGTCGGCCGTGGCCATCGACTGGATCAGGATGGGGTGGCCGCCCCCGATGGGAAGCGGGCCGACGCGGACCACCCGGGTCGGCCTCCGCGGCTGCGTGATCAACATCTCCTCCTTCACGGACTCGTTGCAGGATAACACCGCGCTGGGGGCCGCTCGCCCTGGACGAAAACAAACCGCCCCGGCGGAGTGCTCCTCCACCGGGGCGGTAAACCTGAGCCGGGGCAGCCGGGGTGCCAGACGGGCCGCGAATCAGCAAGGAGCTAACACCAGCCACACCTGGCACGCAACCCGGGAAGCCCAGCTCATTTCGTATACCTGGGCGGCCTCTGGATCGATCGGATCCGTGCCACTGACAAACCACAAAACACGAGCAGATTGGACTAGTTCCGGGAAAAAGTCGACAAGAAAACTATTCTCTTATCAATTGCAAATCGTTTGCATCTGGATTACCGTCCGGGTATGAGGTCTTGGGCTCTATTTTTCAATGGCTTAGCCTTCCTGCTGGCGACGCTCTGGCCGCTGCGGATCGCCGGTTCGCCATCGTCGGATGGGGAGCCGATGCGCATCGCGGCGACAATTCCCCCCGCCGCGGCGCTCGTCCGGGAGGTCGCGGGAGATCTGGCGACCGTATCGGTCCTCCTGCCCCCCGGCGCCTCTCCGCATGAGTACGACGTCGGTCCGGAGTCGCTCCAAGAGCTCGCCCGAGCCGAGATGCTCTTCGCGATCGGCCGGGGCCTGGACGGCTGGGCCGAGCGACTTGCCTATGGCGCGAACTCCAGGGTCGAGGTGATTCGCCTCGGTGGCGACCTGCCGGCCCCCGAGCCGCCCAACTCGGACCATGAGCCCATGGGCGATCCCCATGTGTGGCTCGATCCCCTCAAGGCGGCCGCGATGACGGCGCGAATCGGCGCCGCTCTCTCGACGCTGCGGCCCGCCGCGGACGACTCGATCCAGGCGCGGGCGAGGCGATTCACGGAGCGGTTGCAGGGCCTCCATCGATTCGCCGAGGAGTCCCTGGGTCCCGTCCGGGATGTCCCGTTCATCGCCTATCACGGTGGGCTGAACCATCTCGTGGCCCGCTACGGGCTGAGGCAGGTCGCGGTCCTCGAACCCTTCCCGGGGCGCGAGCCCTCGCCCCGCTACCTGAAGGAGGTCATCGCCACGATTCGCTCGACGGGAGCGCGGGCGGCCTTCGTCGAGCCGCAGGTCTCCGATCGATTCGCGCGGGTCGTGTCGATCGAGGCGAAGATACCGATCTACGAGATCGATGCGCTCGGCGGCGTGCCCGGCCGGATGACCTATGAGGAGCTCTTCCGCTACGACGTGGAGACGCTCGCGGACGCGCTCGGAGCGTCGGTCCGATGACGGTGCGGGATGAGCTGAACCGTCGCTCCCTGCGGGCCACGCGGGGCCGGCTGCAGGTCTACGAAGCGCTTCGCGCGGCGGAGGCGCCGGCCACGGTCCGGGACCTCCACGCCCGCCTGGGCGAGGCGGCTCCCGATCTCGCCACGGTCTATCGAATCCTCGAGCGCTTCGTGGAGTCGAATCTCGCGCGACCGGTGATGTTCGGCGATGGGCTGCGCCGCTACGAGTCGACCGAACGAAGCCATCACCATCACCTCGTGTGCACCTCGTGCGGATCGATTGGGATCCTCGATCTCTGCCAGGTCGAATCGCTCGAGAAGGAGGCTCTTCGAAGCCACGGATTCCGAGTGACGAGCCACCTCCTGGAGCTGTTTGGAACGTGCCCCGGATGCGCCAGGCAAGCGTCGCGGTCCAGGGCCTGAGCCTCTCCCGCGGAGGGGTCATGATCCTCGAGGGGATCGACCTCGTCCTCGAGCCGGGGGAGTTTCTGGGAATCGTCGGCCCAAACGGCGGAGGCAAGACGACTTTCCTTCGCGCGCTCGTCGGGCTCGAGGCCGCCGACCGAGGGGAGATCCGCGTCCTGGGCGAGCCTCCCGGGCGTAGCCGGGCGGTCGGCTACCTCCCCCAGGCTCCGAGCTTCGATCGCCGCTTCCCCGCGCTGGTGAGAGACGTCGTGGCGATGGGCCTGCCTTCGCGCCTTGGTTCGGACGAGGCGCGTCGCCGCGTCGATGGGGTGATCGACGCTCTCGGGATCGCGCACCTGGCCTCGAAGTCGGCTGGGATTCTCAGCGGGGGAGAGCGCCAGCGGCTCTTCCTCGCCCGCGCCCTCGTGCGAGAGCCACGGCTTCTCTTGCTCGATGAGCCGACTCTCGGAGTCGACGCGGCGGCCCTCGATTCGTTCCTCCACCTGCTTCTCGAGATCCGCTCGAAGCGGGAGCTCTCGCTGATCATGGTGAGCCACGACTTCAACGTGGTCTCGACTCACGCGGAGAGGATCGCTTGCATCGCGCGGTCGCTGCACTTCCACGGATCCCCGAGCGAGATCACCGAGGGTCGGCTTGCGGAGATCTACGGCGTCCACGCGCTCTTCCTGGATCACAGGCACTGAGAAGGACACGGAGGGGATGCTGAGCGACTTCCTCGAGTACGGGTTCCTGCAGCGGGCGCTCCTGGCGGGGGTGCTCGCCGCCGTTTCCTGCGGGTTGCTCTCGCCCTTCATCGTTCTTCGCAGGATGGCCTTCATCGGCCATGGCCTCTCGCACGCCGCATTCGGAGGCGCCGCCTTGGCCCTGCTCGTGGGGATGAACCTCTCTCTCGGCGCCGCGCTGTTCGCGGGGCTGCTCGCTGTGGTTCTCGCAATCTGGACGAGACGGGGCGAACTGACCGAGGATAGCGCGATCGGGATCCTCCTCGCCGCCTCCATGGCGATCGGGGTGATCGCCCTCGCAATGCGCAAGCGGTACACGCAGGATGTCATGAGCTATCTCTTCGGCAACATCCTCGCGGTCCTGCCTGGGGATCTCCTCATGAGCGTGATTGCAGCATCGCTGACGATCGGCTGCGCCCTCTTCTTCTTCCGTCCCCTCGCATCCGCGACGTTCCACGAGGATCTGGCGAAGATCGAAGGGGTTCCGGTTGAGAGGATGCGAATGATCCTCTTTCTGCTGATCGCCCTCAACGTCGTCGCGGCGATGAAGCTCGTCGGAGCGATCCTTGTATCGGCGCTGCTCGTCGTGCCGGGAGCGATGGCCCTCTTCGTGTCGAGGAGGTTGATCGGCGTGCAGATCGCATCGCTGGCAATCGGGGTGATCGCCGTGCTCCTCGGGCTGGCCGTCTCCTATGCCCTGGATCTTCCCTCGGGAGCGGTGATCGCCCTCATTCTTTTCCTGGGCACGGCCGTCGCCCGTGGCGGAGCGTTCCTCGCGCGACGCTACTCGTAGCGCAGGGCCTCGATCGGATCGAGCTGGGAAGCCTTGCGCGCCGGCCAGAAGCCGAAGAAGACTCCCACCCCCGCGGCGAACACGAAGGCGAGCAGCACGGCGTCCGCGGAGATCAGGATCGGCCAGCGGGCAAACCTCGCGACGAGGTGCGCGGTGAGGAATCCCAAGGCGATTCCGGCGATCCCGCCCAGACTCGCCAGGACGACCGCCTCGGAGAGAAACTGGACCAGGACGTGCCATGCCTTCGCGCCGACTGCCATGCGCACGCCGATCTCCCGGGTGCGTTCGGTCACCGAGACCAGCATGATGTTCATGATCCCGATCCCGCCCACGAGGAGGGAGACCGAGGCGATCGCGGCCAGGAGCACGCGCATCACCCGGGCCGTCGAGCCCGCGATGTCGGCGATGTCCTGCTGCGTTCGAACGGTGAAGTCGTCATCGACGCCCGGAGCGAGACGATGCCGGGCGCGGAGGAGCTCGGTGATGTTCTCGGTCGCCGCGGGGATCCGGGCCATCGAGACGGCCGAGGCGAGGATCATCGAGAGGCGCGTGTTCCCGCTCACCTTCTTCATCACGGTCGTGTAGGGGGCGATGATCACGTCATCCTGGTCCCGTCCCCAGGTGTTCTGCCCCTTCTTCTCGAGGATCCCGATCACCGTGAACGGGAGCTTCTGGATGCGGATCTGCTTGCCGATGGGATCGGCGTCTCCGAAGAGGTTCGTCGCGATCGTGTGGCCGATGATGCAGACCTTGGCGCTGGCCCGCACGGCCGAGTCGTTGAAGTTCGATCCCTTGGCGATCCCCCACCTGCGAATCTGCAGATAGTCGACGCCCGCCCCGAAGATCGAGGTGGACCAGTTCTGCGCGCCGTAGACGATCTGAGCCCGGGCCTGGGCGACGGGGCTCACCGCCGTCACCAGAGGCACGCGCTCGAGGATCGCCTGGGCATCATCCTCCGTGAGGCTCGAGGAGGTCCCCGCTCCGCCGTGGGCGCCGCCGGGGCCGCGCATCGAGCCTGGGAAGATGTTGATGATGTTGTCGCCCAGACTCGCGACCTGCGCCTGCACCATGGAGGAGGCTCCAGAGCCGATCGCCACCATGGCGATGACCGCCGCCACGCCGATGATGATCCCCAGGACCGTGAGTGAGCTGCGCAGCTTGTTGCGGGCGATCGCCCGCAGGGCGACTCGGACGAGCAGCCAGTACTTCATCAGGCCTCCACCTTGGGTTTGGGGCGCACGCGATCCGTGACCGGCCGGTCCTCGATCAGCTTCCCATCGCGCAGCACCAGCACCCGCTTGGCAAACTGCGCGATGTCATGCTCGTGGGTGATCAGGAGGATCGTCATCCCCGCGTCGTTCAACTCCTGGAAAAGTGTCATGACCTCCACCGATGTGACGGTGTCGAGGTTTCCCGTCGGCTCATCGGCGAGCAGGAGCGCCGGCTCGTTGACGAGCGCCCGGGCGATCGCGACGCGCTGCTGCTGCCCGCCGGAAAGCTGGTTCGGCGAATGATGGGCTCGGTCCGCGAGGCCCACCCGGCGCAACGATTCACGCGCCCGTTCCGCGATCTGCTTTCCCGGAACCACGCCGTAGATCATCGGGAGTTCCACGTTCTCCAGCGCGCTCGTGCGCGAGAGGAGGTTGAAGTTCTGAAAGACGAAGCCGATCCTGCGATTTCGCACGACGGCCAGCTCGTCGCGCGCCATGCGGGAGACGTCCTCGCCCATGATCTCGTAGGAGCCGGCGGTCGGGCGATCGAGGCAGCCCAGGATGTTCATGAGAGTCGACTTGCCGCTTCCAGACGCGCCCATCACGGCGACCATCTCCCCGGCGGCGATGTCGAGGGAGACGCCGTTTAGCGCGACGACTCGGTTGTCCCCCTCGCCGTAGATCTTCACGAGGTCGAGGGCGCGGATGACCACTCCGTTAGCGCCGGCCGCCACGTGCTCTGCCTCCACCCGGAGCGAACGGATTGACCGTCCCCTGATCCATCTGAGCGCCGTTGGAGGCGTCCATGCCCACGACCACCAGATCGCCCTCGCGGAGCGAGTCGGACGAGACCGCGGTGAACGTGCCATCGCTCAGCCCCGGGACGACCGGCACCGGCCTCAGGCCTCCCTCCGGATCGAGCACGAAGACGCTGGACCGCGCGGCGGCGGGCGGGCCGCCAGAGCCTAACCCGTTCGGGTTCGCGCCTTCTCCGGGACGCGCGGCGGGCGTTCGTCCGCTGCCGCGCCCAGGGTTGAAGCGGAGCGCGGCCACGGGGATCTTCAAGACATCGGTCTCGGAATCGACCAGGAACGTGGCGTTCGCCGTCATTCCGGGCAGGAGCTTCCCCTCGGGATTCTGGACCTCGACGATCACGGTGTAGCTCACGACATTCTGGACCATCTGGGGCGCCAGGCGGACCTGCTGGACGGTCCCCTTGAACGTCTCCTCGGGGAACGCGTCCACGGTGAAGTCGACTTGCTGGCCCACTGCGATCATCCCGATGTCGGCCTCGTCCACCGCGGCCTCGAGCTGCATCTGCGTCAGGTCCTTCGCGATGGTGAAGAGCGTCGGCGCGGAGAGTGATGCGGCGACCGTCTGCCCCACGTCGACGTCGCGGGAGATCACGACGCCGTCGATCGGAGATGCGATCGTCGCGTAGCGAAGGTTCGTCTGCGACCGTTCGAGGGCCGCCTGGGAGGACTTCACCGCCGCGCGCGCCGCGTCCAGGGCGGTCTCGGTCGCATCGATCTCCGCCTGGGAGGCGAGTCCCATCTCGCGCAGCGGAAGCTGGCGGGCATGGTCTCGCTCGGCCTGACGAAGCGCGACTCGCGATCTGTCGAGGTCGGCCTCGCTCTGGGCGACCTGCGCCTTGAGGAAGGTCGGATCGAGCTGGGCCAGAACCTGTTTCTCGCGGACCCGATCGTTGAAGTCCGCATAGAGCGCGCTGATGGTGCCGCTCACCTGGCTGCCGACCTGGACGGTCGTCACGGCCGCGAGGGTTCCGGTGGCGGAGACCTGGAGATTCACGTCCCCACGCCGCACGGCTTCGGTTCTGTAGGCGATCTCCTGTTTGCGCCCGAACGGCTTCAGACCGAGCAGCACCACCGCGACCGCTGCGATGACGACAACCACGGCCAGGATTCCCCACGTCCTCTTGGACATCCCATCCACCTCCGATTGTCGGCTGTAGTGAATCACTGCGGCAGGCCGCCGGGGAAGTGCCTCACGCAGGCCGGTAGAACCCCTCCAATCTACCAGAGTTCCGGCATCGGAGGGAGACTCAGGAAACGGGGCCCGGCAATGCATGGATCGAGCTCGCCTTGAGCACGATCCAGACGCGCTGCCCCGCCTCGAGGCGTAGATCGCTGGCGGCGTGGGGAGTGATCGCCGCGGTGACCCTCTCCTCGGCGCATTCGATCGACAAGAGGATCCGCCCGCTCGCCTCCGCGATCCCGCGCAATCTCGCCTCGAGGATGTTCTGCGCGGAGATCCCGTTCGGTTGCGCGATGGCGACTATGATGTCCTCGGCGCGCACGCCGATCGTCGAGCCCGGAGCGCATTCGAATCGATCGCCGGCGCGGAGCGAGAGCCCGCGGGTCGTCGTGATCCGCACGAGCCCTTCCGCAGGCAGGGCGTCGACGGCGCGCACGACAAAGCGGTTCTCCATACCGACGAGGTCGAGGACGCGGAGCGCGGCCGGGGAGCCGAGCAGCGCATCCGGGGATCCGGAGGCGACGATCCGACCTCCATCGAGGACGATGACGTGCTCCGCGATTCCCAGCGCCTCCGAGGCGTCGTGGGTGACGTAGATCATCGGAAGGCGCGCGGTGTCGCGGAGACGCAACAGGTAGGGGAGAATTCTCGATCGCAGGGGAAGGTCGAGCGAGGCCAGCGGCTCGTCGAGCAGGAGGATCGCAGGCGCGGCCGCGAGGGCGCGCGCGAGCGCGACGCGCTGTCTCTCGCCGCCCGAGAGCTCGGCGGGCCGTCGATCCATGATCCCCCCGATCTCGAGCATGTCGACGGCCGAGGCGAGCCGCGCGCGGTCGCAAGCCCGGCCCGCGCCGAAGGACACGTTCTGCGCGACAGTGAGATGGGGGAAGAGGGTGCCCTCCTGCGGGACCCAGCCGATCCTCCGCAGGTGGATCGCGACGCGCGTTCGGCTCTCCGCGTCCTCGAGCAATCGCCCGGCCAGCCGGACGTGGACGCGCCGCGCGCGGCGGATGCCGGCGGCGATCTCGAGGAGGGTGCTCTTGCCGGCCCCGGAGGGGCCGAACAAGGCCACGGTGCGCGCCGTCCAGGCGATGTCGATCCGGAGGCGAAAACCACCGGCCGTGTGATCCACGCGGATCTTGTTCGGGGCTCCGGTCATCGTCGCCTCCGCGCCCGCAGGAAACGCTCGCCGAGCAGGACCGCGGCAAGGCTCAACAGGATCGAGACGGACGCGAGCGCGAACGCGTCGCGATCCCTCGAGCTCAGGACCGCGTCGTAGATCCCGAGGCTCAGGGTCTGTGTCCGTCCCGGGATGTTGCCCGCGAGCAGGTTCGTGGCCCCGAACTCGCCGAGCGCGCGCAGGAAAGCCAGGAGGATTCCGTAGGCGATCCCGCGCCCCGCGAGCGGGAGGCTCACCCGCAGGAAGCAGCGGATCGGTCCCGCGCCCAGAGTGCGCGCGACGTCCTCTTGCTGGCCCGGGACCTCGACGAAGGCCTGTTCCGCGGAGCGAACCAGGAGAGGGAACGACATGACCGCGGCGGCGATCGCAGCGCCCCTCCAGGTGAAGACGATCGGAATGCCGAGCCCGTCGAGCAGAGGGCCCAGGGGTCCTCGCCGGGAGAAGAGGAGGAGCAGCAGGAGCCCCACCGCGACCGGTGGAACGACGAGGGGCAGCGCGACGAAAGCCTCGACGAGGCTCTTCCCGCGGAAGGGCACCCGGGCGAGGAAGTAGGCGAGGATCACTCCCGGCAGGACGTTGACCGCCGTCGAGACGGCCGCCACGCCGATCGAGAAGGCGGCGGTGGTCGCGACTTCAGCGAGGGTCATCGCCGGGGGGGAGGAAACCAGCCTCCTGGAGAATCCGTCGGCCGGCCTCGCCCGCGAGGAACTCGAGGAATCTGCGGGCGCGTTCCGGCTCCCGGCTTCGCGCCAGCACTGCCCCCGCAATGGTCACGCGCGGAAGCCGGTCGGCCGGGAATGCCCAGACGACGCGTACCGCGCGGCTCGAGGCGGCGTCGGTCGCGTAGACGAAACCGAGGTCGGCTGCGCCCGACGCGACCGCCGCCAGGATGGCGCGGGCATTGTCCTCCCGCACGGTTCTTCCCTCGAGCCGATGGAGCAACCCGTCCTGGCGCAGGTACTGGCTCGCGTAGTAGCCGATCGGGACCGATGTGTCGGCGAGAGCGATCGCGCGAAAGTCATCGGAAACGAGTCGCTCGGGGCCGGATACGGGGATCAGGCGATCGGCGGGGACCACGGCGACGATCCGATTCGATGCGATGTCGACGATTCCTCCCGCAGCGATCGCGCCGGTCCCCACGAGTCGTTCGAGGATCCGACGATCTGCGGAGAGGAGGACATCGACATCCGCTCCCTCCTCGATCTGCCGCGCGAGGAGATTGGAGGCCGCGCGATGGATGCGGATCCCGAAGGAGGAGTCGGCGTCTGCGAAGGCGGCGGCGGCCGTGTCCACCAGATCTCCCAGGCTCGAGGCGCAGGCGACAAGAATCCCGCGCGCCGACGACGCCGGCGCCCCGAGAGTGACCAGAAGGGCGGCCGCAAGGAGAGTCGTCCGCCCCGCGCGCATCAACGGATGTCGAGCAGCTCGACGTCGAAGATGAGTGTCGCGTTGGCGGGGATGACCCCTCCCGCGCCGCGTTCGCCGTACGCGAGGTTGGCCGGAATGGTGAGGCGACGCTTGCCGCCGACCTTCATCGTGGCGACGCCCTCATCCCAGCCGGCGATGACACGCTTCTGGCCGAGGGGGAAGGTGAAGGGCTCTCCCCGGTCGACCGAGCTGTCGAACTTCTTCCCGTCGGTGAGCCATCCGGTGTAGTGGACGACGGCGAGCTGGCCGGCTTTGGGCGAAGCGCCGGTGCCGACGACGAGATCGGCGTACTGGAGACCCGAGGGGGTCGTGACGGTGTTCTCGGGCATCGTTGGAGCCTCCATCTTGGCTGCCGGCGCCGGCGTCTCGGCCGGGGCCGCGGCCCGGGTATCGGTCGCCTGAGCGGATTCTTGCGACGGTGCGGAGTCCGACTTCGATCCGTTTCCCTTGCCGGCGCACCCCGCCCAGAGGAACACGAGCACGCACAGCATGAGTGAAGCGGCGGGAATCGGACCGGCGGGGCGGCGGAACAAGCTCATCGGGGACCTCCTTCCGGGGTGGTTCGACCCTGGCCCCGATGATCCCCAGGGAATGGGGGCCCGGTCAAGGCCGCTCGGATGAGGAGATCGGCCTTCGGCCGGACGGGCGCCCCTGGTAAAATAATGAGTGGAGGCGTGGTGGGCTCACCGGGGGGGAAGGCCGCACCGCATCCGAATCGCATTCGATGGGCCCGGGCGGTCGTCGGCCGGGCCCGCAACTTCGTCTTCACCCACCAGGAGGATCACGATGCGGCCCTGCGCCGAAACCTCGACCGGGCGGTTCCTCGCGCTCCGGTCGGCTGTTCTGCTGCTCTCCATTGCCATCCTGCTGCCGTCCCTCGCATTCTCCGAGCCGGTCCTGTGGCCGGCCACGCGCGCAGGATGGACCGAGCAGATCCTCGACGAGCGCGATACGGCTCCCTACCTCGCGTTTCACAAGGCCGCGGCGCACGCCCGGCTGGGCGCGCTCGAGAGCGCAGGACTCCGGGAGACGCCGAACCAGGAAGCGTTCGACGCCCGGTTCTACGACCTCGACCTCACACTGAATCCGGACGACCAGATCCTGAGCGGGATCGTCGAAGCGCGCGCGACGGTCACCGCCGGGCCTCTCACCACGCTCGACCTTGACCTGGCCAACCTGATGACGGTGAGCCAGGTGACCATCGGCGGATCGCCCGCCGCCTACACGCACGTAGCGAACATTCTCACCGTGACTCTCGACCGGGCCTATGCCACCGGCGAGGACGTCTCCGTCGTCGTGCACTACTCCGGAAACCCCGCCCCCGGCGACGCGTTCGGATGGGACTATATCGGGGGGATCTCGAACCCCTGGAGCTTGAGCGAACCGTTCGGCGGCCGGACCTGGTGGCCCTCGAAGGACTGGTCGCACGACAAGGCCGATTCGGTCCGGGTCCGGGTCACCGCTCCGACGGGGATGATCACCGCATCGAACGGAACGCACGTCTCCCACACGGACAATGGGGTCACCGCAGTCGACGTCTGGCGCGAGAGCTATCCGATCGCGACTTATCTCGTCTCCCTCGCGAGCTACCCATACGCGGTCTACTCCGACTACTACGTTTATTCCCCCACCGACTCGATGGAGATCAAGTTCTTCATCTACCCGGAGGATCTGCCGCAGGTGATCGAAGTGCAGGCGAAGGTCAAGGACATGATCGGCGCCTACGCGGAGCGTTTCGGCGAGTATCCCTACCTCACCGAGAAGTACGGTCACGCCGAGTTTCCCTGGGGTGGAGGGATGGAGCACCAGACCTGCACGAGCTTGGGATACTTCGGCGAGTCTGTGGTGGCCCACGAGCTCGCCCATCAGTGGTGGGGCGATATGGTCACCTGCGATGACTTTCACCACATCTGGCTCAACGAGGGCTTCGCCACCTGGAGCGAGGCGATCTGGGCCGAGGCCAACGGCGGGATCGACGCCTACCACCAGGAGATCTCGTTCAATGCCTTCTACGGCCCTGGAACGATCTACGTTCCCGATCTGAACGACTGGGGGCGGATCTTCGATTCGAATCTCTCCTACAACAAGGCTTCCTGGGTCGTTCACATGCTCCGGGGCCTCCTCGGCGACGAGGACTTCTTCGCCTCCTTGGCCGCCTACCGGGCGGCCTATGAGTACGACTCGGCGACGACCGAGGAGTTCCGGGACATCTGTGAGGGAGTCTCGGGGCTCGACCTCGACTACTTCTTCAACGAGTGGATCTACGGCGAGTACTACCCGAAGTACGAGTTCGACTACGTCGTGAGCCCCGCCGGGGGCGGATTCGACATCGACCTGACGATCGAGCAAACCCAGTCCTGGCAGATCTTCGAAATGCCGATCCAGATGGTGGTTTCCTTCGAGTCGGGCGAGCAGACCTTCATCGTCCACAACGATCAGGCCCAGCAGAACTTCCTCTTGCACGTCGATCAGGAGCCGGTGTCGGTCCAGCTCGATCCGGACAATTGGATCCTGAAGACGGTGCAGGAGCCGATCATCAATCCTCCGTTCGATCGAGGCGTGCTCGTCGTGAACGGAATCGAGTGGAGCTCTTACGGGACCGAGGTGACGACAGCCTATGAGGATGAGGCGTTCTGGGGCGACTACGAGATCGACTTCTGGGACATCTTCCAGGAGCCGGTGGGCGGCTATCCCTCGACGCTGCCCGAGCCGCTCGGCCACGGCGCCCTTCCCGCGAACGTCATGGGGCACTACCGGAACATCATCTGGGTGGGCAACAACTACGCGGGAGATCTGAGCGCGTGGCTGAACAGCTCCGTGATGGGTTACCTCGAGGCGGGTGGGAACCTGATCCTCATGACGCGTAACGGGGACCAGTTCGTCACCGAGCCGTTCCGCGCCTATCTCGGCATCAACTGGCTGAGCTCGTCGGGAACGCTCTACGATTGCGTCGCGAGCTATACGGGGCTCACAAGTATCGGTCGGATCGGAACCCAGAGCCTCTGCTCGACCTTCAGCACCCTGCTCGGGCAGATCGACAGCCGCGTGATCTACCAGGCTCAGCAGAACTACAACCCCGACCGTGGGATCGGCGTCTGGCGGAAGCCAGTGGGAGGCGGAATCTACCGGCCCGACGGCGCGCAGTTCGTCTTCCTGAGCGGCCGGCCCTACCGCTGGAACCATGTCGATCTGCGGACCAACATCATGTACATCCTCGAGAACTTCTTCGACGAGCCCCTCGTTCCAGCGGATGCCGGAGAGGAAGCGGGCGCTCCACTCGCGCTCCGCCTCGATCCGGCGCGGCCGAATCCGGTGGCCGGGGGGACGGCGATCCGTCTCGCGCTGCCGCGCGGCGGCGAGGTGCGCGTCGATCTGCTCGACGTCCAGGGTCGCCGCGTCCGAACCATCGCGCAGGGCGCGATGTCCTCGGGAATCCACACGATTCGCTGGGACGGCACGGACGGCGCGGGCCGGTCGGCCGCTGCCGGCGTCTACTGGATCCGCATGACGGCGGAAGGGAAGACCCTGACGCGCGCGATGACGGTCGTTCGGTAGAGTCCGAGCACGGATCGAAACGGCGGGGGAGCGGCGGGCGACGTCGTTCCCCCGCCTCGCTTGTAGGTTGCGCGCGCGCGGTGTCTCGACGAAACTGGGGTCCTGCGGAGCGAGGCGGGGCGCAGATGCGCGCCCGCGACCGCGGATGGAAGGACCAGCCGGAACGGAGAAGGAGACGATGCTCATGAGCCTGCGGATCGTGCTCGTCGCCGCCATCGGTCTCGCGCTGATGGGCAGTCCTGCCGAAGCGCAGTTCGGCAAGCTCAAGGACAAGCTCAAGCAGAAGACCGAGGAAGAGATCGACAAGAAGGTCGACGAAACCCTCGAGGGCAAGGAAACGGAGGCGCCTGCGTCGCAGGAGGAAGCAGCAGGGGAAGCGGCCGAGGAAGCCGCGCCTGCCGCCGCCGCCTCGACGGCCTCGGAGGAGATGAGTCTCTTCACGAAGTACGACTTCATCCCGGGCGACAAGGTCCTCTTCTTCGACGATCTCACGGCAGAGGAGATGGGGGAGTTTCCCTCTCGATGGAGCCTGGACGACGGAGTCTTCGAGGTGGTCCAGCAGGGGAAGGACAAGTTCATCATGTGCTCGGATGAGGGGAGGATCCGTCCCCGGATCGCGCCGGGACCTCTACCCCCGAAGTACACCGTTGAGATGGAGTTCTACTCGAAGGGTCCCCAGCGCAAAGGGCACTGGTTCTACATCGAGTGGATCGACGCGGAGGACAATGCCCTGGCCGAGCTGCAGCTCAAGGACAACGTCCACACCGCGCTGTATCGATCGCCCAAGTACCTCGCGAGCAAGGATCTTCCCTCCGGTCTCGCCGCGGGCATCCACACGATGCGGATCATGGCGACGAAGTCCACGATGAAGTGCTACCTCGACAACGAGCGGATCGCCAACGTGCCGGCCATGGAGGATTTCGCGCCGGTGGGATTCCGCATCCACATGGATCCCTGGACGGACGAGGCCGACAATCCGATGCTCCTGCGCAGCTTCCGCTTCGCGGAAGGCGGCAAGACCCTCCGCCAGCAGCTCGACGACGCGGGGAGGATCGTCACCCACGGGATCCTCTTCGACTCCGGATCGGCCAAGATCAAGGCCGAGTCCTACAAGACGCTCGCCGATATCGGCCAGCTCCTCGCCGACGACACGACCCTGCGCCTCTCGATCGAGGGCCACACCGACAGCGACGGGGCCGACGCCGACAACTTGGCGCTCTCCGAGAGCCGCGCCGCCGCCGTGAGGACCTACCTCCAGGAGGCGTACAAGATCGACGGGACGCGCATGGAGGCGAAGGGGCTGGGGGAGTCGGCGCCGATTGACACGAACGACACGCCGGAGGGGAAGTCGAACAACCGGCGGGTGGAGCTCGTCAAGTTGTAGAGAGGCCATCCGCGGAGGCCTGCGCGGCGTGGGGGCACGCGAGAAGCCCCCGTCCCACGAGGGGACGGGGGCTTCGAACAACCGGGATCAGCTCGTTGAGCGACTAGCGGTAGTTGCTCCGGATCTGGCCCCAAGTCGTCTGATTGGCAGGAACGATCTCGCAGTAGACCGTGTCGCAGGTCGTCCCCTCGCCCATCGGCTCGCCACCCGCCTCGATGCAGCGGTCGGCAAGCAACATCTGGCAGGAGCCGTCGGGGAAGCAGCAGGCCTCCTCCGTCGGCGGAACTGTGCAGGTCCAGACGAAGTCGATCGTGAACGGACCACCGGCATTGGTGGAGTAGCCATCCGCGATCAGGTAGTAGGTTCCGGTGGACCCGACGTTCCAGACGAAGTGCTCGGGCTCGGGATCGTCCTCGCCGATCACGCAGCTGTTCATGTCGCCGCAGTCGGAGAGGATATAGATCGAGCCATCATATTCCGGGGTCGTGTAGGTGATATCGATGATGTCACCGGCAGTCGCCGCGAGCAGGTAGACGACGTCCTTGGAGTTCGCCGAATACCCGGTGCAGCCGTTCGTCGGGCTGTAGTCGTTGGTGGCATAGGTCAGGTCGCCGACGATCGTGCCGCTCGTGCACGGCTCGATGGGAATCGCGCCGTCGCAGGTGTCGTTCTCGGGCGGAGGAATCGGCTCTGAGCAAGTGACGAACATCCGATAGTCGCCACCGCCGGAGCCGAAGCCACGCACCTTGATGTTGTAGGTGCCCGCGTAGGTCGTCACGAAGTTCGAGATGAGGGAGAAGAGACCCGGGCCGCTGTCGTCGTCGGAAGCGATCATCGTGGTGCAGTCATCGGCGTAGAGCTCGAGGTAGGAGTCCCACGAGGACCCATTGTAGCTATCGATTCCGATGGTGAGCCAGGTCCCGGCAACCGCGACCTCGAACTGGAACCAGTCAAAGGTGCTCGGGTCCAGGTAGCCAGGCTCGATCACGTCGCCGCAGGCCATCTGCTGGCCCGGGCACGTGTCGTTCGGCTCCTGCTCGGGGATGATCTCCCGACCCTGGAGGTTGAAGGACCAGTCCTTCGGCTCTACGTTGGCCGGATCGGCCATGGCGACGCTGCTGATACACAGCGCCATGAGGCAAAGCACAGACACAAGACGCATGTGAACCTCCTGATGTGTTGATTCTGCATGCAGAACACACTTGCGGCCCCCTGTCGGTACCGGCGCAGGGGAAATTCGCAAGCAGAATAAGAGTACCGCATTCGAGGCCACTTGTAAAGCCCATTCACAAGTCCATCCTGAAGGTAGACTTACGGTTGTCTGTATCTGCGACGAATATGTTGAATTTTCGGGTCCGCGCGACCCGGTCGGCGGCGGCCCGGCCGCGGACCGCCTCCGGTCCAATCGAAAGCCCCGTCCCGGATTGGGGGACGGGGCCCTCGTTCGACCCGGAACCGGTCAGAGAGCGGACTAGCGGTAGTCGCTCTTGATCTGGCCCCAAGTGGTCTGATTGGCGGGAACGATCTCGCAGTTGACCGTGTCGCAGGTCGTCCCCTCGCCCATCGGCTCGCCGCCCGCCTCGGTGCAGCGGTTGGCGAGCAGCATCTGGCAGGTTCCATCGTCGAAGCAGCAGGCCTCCTCCGTCGGCGGAGTCGGGCAGTCGATACTGTAGTCGAGAGTCCAGGCGCCGCCGGTGTCGGTGCCATAAGCGTCGAGGATGATGTAGTACCGGCCGTCGGACGCCGCGACGAAGTTGATCACCTCAGGCTCGCCGGTCAGGGTGTCATCCGCGCCCGCGACGCAGTCCATGTTCACGCAGTCGGTGACGACGTAGAACGAGGTGTCATACAGAAGCTGGGTATAAACGAGGCTGACCTGATCGCCGGCGAGCAGGTCGACGTAGTAGACGACGTCCTTGCCGTTGGCGGAGTAGCCGGTGCACCCGCTCGGCGGGCTGTAGTCGTTCGTAGCGTAGGTGACGTCGCCGTTGAGCGACCCGGTGGTGCAGCGGTCGATGGGAAGCGCGGTGTCGCACGTGTCGTTCTCGGGCGGGGGAATGGGATCGGTGCAGTTGACATACATCCTGTATGCGCCGCTGCTGGATCCGCCGAAGCCGCGCACCTTGACGTTGTAGAGCCCGGCGTACGGGGCGACGTAGTTGACGATCAGGGGGAAGAGTCCCGGCCCGCTATCGTCGTCGGAAGCGAGCAGCGTGACGCAGTCATCGGAATAGAGCTCGAGATAGGCGTCCCACGAAGAGCCTTGATAGCCCTCGACGCCGATCGTCACCCAGGTGCCCGCGGCTGCGACCTCGAACTGATACCAGTCCAGGTTTCCCGGGTCCAGGAACGCCGGTTCGATCACGTCGCCGCAAGACAGCCGCTGACCCGGGCACTCGTCGTTCGGCTCCTGCTCCGGGATGATCTCCCGGGGCTCGCCGTGGACGAAGCTCCAGTCCTTCGGCTCGAGGTTGGCCGGATCGGCCATGGCGGCGCTGCTCATACACAGCGCCATGAGGCACAAGACAAACACAAGACGCATTGGAACCTCCTGATGTGTTGGCTCTGCATGCAGAACAACCTGCGGCCCCCCGCCGGTACCAGGTCAGGGGAAGTTGGCGGCTCAATTAGAATACTTTATGGAAGCGGCTCCTGTGAAGCCCCTAAGTTCACCGACCGCCAGGGGATACGCCCGCGTTTCCCAGGGCATACGGCGAAATGGACGAATTGATGGCTAAATCGTTCCTCACGTTGGGAATAGGGCTCAGGCTCGCTCCACGAAGCTTCCATCCCTGGTGTCGATCCGGACCTTCTCGCCCACATCGATGAACTGCGGAACCTTGATCTCGAGTCCTGTCTCCGTGACCGCCCGCTTCGGGGACGCGCTCACGGTGGCTCCCTTCAGAGTCGGCTCGGTCTCCGCGACGGTCAGGATCACGAAGGTCGGCACCTCCACGGAAACCGGACTGCCCTCATAGTAGTGGGCCTCCACCTCCGACTCCTCGACCAAGTAGTAAACAACGTCTCCGAGCGTTTCCGCCGTCAGGCTCATGAGCTCGTAGGTCTCGGTGTTCATGAAATGGAACTCGTCGCCCTGCCGGTACATGAACTTCAGGGGGTGGGTCTCCAAGGAGAGAAGCTCCACCTTCTCATCGGAGCGGTAGCGATACTCATAGCGGTTGCCGTTTCGCAGGTTGATCATCTGGGCCTGCACCATGCCCCGCCAGTTGCCCGGGGTCACATGCAGGACCTTCGTGATTCGATGCGGCTCGCCATTGTAGTTGACGATGTTGCCGACCTTCAGTTGGGTCGCGGCGATCATGGGAATCCTCCAGACTTCTTCTCGATGCGGCTTCATCTTGAGAGCTTTGGCCGGCTGGACCGTCCGCAGCGGCTTCTGGCGTTACTTCCTCGGAGATCCGCTCAGGCGGACGGAGGGCGGGACGGGGGGCGGTGGCGGCGCGGCGCCTTGCGGACGGGCCGGACCTTCGCCACGTACTGCTTGGCGATCCGATGCAGGATCTGGGTCGCCCGTCGTCGGACCCAGGGAGGAGAGACGATCTCCGCCCCGGCGCCCCAACCCAGGCACCAACGGACGACGGCGTCGGGGTTCTCGCTGCGGAAGGTCAGCTCGACGCCGCCGCTGACCAGGGTCTGGACCTTGTAACCAGCTCCCCACTCCCGCTCGAGGATGTGGCCCGCAAGCGTGGGATCGAACCGGATGACCGCGTCGAAGATCTTGTCCCCGCCCATGGTGCCGATCTTCGTGCGCAGAAACTCCGCCGGATCGAACGCGCGGGGAACATAAGTCTGCCCCGTCTCTTTCGCGCTCCGGATGCGCGCCGGCTTGAAGACGCGCGTCGACTGATGCTTGTGGCAATAGGCGAGCAGGTACCAGTCGCCGTCCACGTTGGCCAGGTGGTAAGGGTCGAGCCGGCGCCGGCCCGTCTCGCCCCGGCTCTGCGTGTGGTAGACCACCTCGAGAGTCGAACGCTCCCGGATCGCCTTCTCGATCATCGCGAAGACGGCGGAATCGATGCGCGCGGGCGCCGAGCTATGGCGGAAGGAGTAGGATTTCGCGACCGTCTGGGGCGAGACGGTCGTGCGCTCCCCGAGGGCCAGAATCGCCTTGTTCAGGAGTTGGCGGAGCAGCCCTTCGCTCTCGGTTCCCCGGTACGCCGATAGGGCGCGGTCGGCGACCATCAACGCGAGCACCTCTCCTTCGGTCATTTGCACATCGGGAAGGGCGAAGCCTTCCTCGGTGTACTCGTAGCCGCCCTCGAGGGGGTTGAAGGCGAGGGGCGCTCCCATCTGATCACGCAGAAACTCGATGTCCCGCTGCACTGTCCTGCGAGAGACCTCGAGGAGGCGCGCCAGTCCGGGCACATTCGGGTAGCGCTTCTCGCGGATCATCTGATGAATCCGCAGGATCCGCAGGATCGGGGGATGGGTCGTGATCATTTCGTTCCTTCCGAGGACCCGAGGAGGATAGCGCAGGGCACGAAGGGGGGGCAAGCGGAGGGGGGCTGGGGAGGGGCCCCGCGTGTCCCCTCCCCTGCCCAGATCTTCCAGGGGCCTAGAACCCGAGGATCTTCTTGATCATCTCCGGGCCGTTCTGCCAGAGCACGATCACGACCCCCATGAGACTCTCGCCGGCGATGACGCCCGAAGCGACTGGGAATGTGTTGTCTTCAGCCCACTTGGGGGCCCTCCGCTCGATGATCGTTCCGATGACCGCGCCGAGGAAGAAGAGCAGCCCGTAGTACCAGTGGAACGTCCATGCCAGTCCGAGGCCGGCGGGCGAGGGGATCCACCTCTGCCCCTTCGGGAAGAGCCTCGAGAGAATGGGGAGGATGAGTCCCACCAATCCGCCGATCACGATGCACCAGACCTTCACCGGCTCGAGGGCGGCGAGCCCGTGGCTCAGAGCCTCGGCGACGGCTTTCCAGGTCTGCGCCGCGGGGGCGGGAAACTGATCCGAGCCGAGCACCCTGGGGTTCGGGACCAGGATGCTGAAGACGAGAACCGGGATCAGCGTCCCGATGAAGATTCCGGCGAACTGGGCGATGAACTGCTTCTTCGGATTCGCGCCGAGCAGGTAGCCGCTCTTCAGGTCGGTCAGCAGATCGGCCGCTCCGCCCGCGCAGGCGGCCGTCACGTTGGCGCTCATCAGATTCACGTTCATGTTTCCGGGATGGATGGCGCCGAAGGTGAGCTGCGTGATCTTCCCCATGGCTCCGACGGGCGTCGTGTCGGTTTCGCCCGTCACCCGGCATGCGACCAGCGCCAGGGCGAAGGAGAGGATGACGGCGATCGCCGTTTGCCAGTAGGGCATCCCGAAGGTGGTCGCGCCCAGGTAGGCGAGTCCGACGAAACCGAGCAACTGCCCGGCGACGAACCAGGACGCGGGAGTCTCGATCGACTCGACGGAGGTCTTCGTCTTGTCCCGTCTCGAGCCCCGGAACATCGCGGCGAGACCGCTGAAGGCGCGCGCCGCGCTGCGCCACTGCATCCCGAAGGCGAGGAGGCCCGATGTGACCATGCATGCGGTGCCGGCCCAGAGCGTCCAGCTCACGATGTCGCGATAACCGCCCGCCGCGGGGACGAGGCCCTGGGACTGCAGCCACGGAGCGAATACCATCCAGCAGAGGACGCTCCCCAGAAGCATGCTCGCGCAGACGCGCATGCCGGTGATCGCGCCGGCGGCGATGAACATCGGCTCCCAGGAGAACTGCACCGTCCGGCCCATCCAGGCCTCGCCGAACGCCTTCGTGTTGAAGGCCGTGACCCAGCTGCCGATCATGAACGGCTCGAGCTTCGCGCTGATCAGGGTGAGCCCCTCCGTCCAGAACTTGCTCACCAGGCCGAACAGTCCGGCCCATCCGAGCGCCCGCGCCGACTGCATCCCTCTGGAGCCGGTCGAGTGCAGCGCGTGCAGCGTCTCGGCCGCCGCGATCCCACTGGGGAATCGGAGCTGCTCGACGTTGATCATCTGGCGCTTCATCGGAATCGCCATCGTCACCCCGAGCACGGCCAAGAAGAAGACCCAGGCCATCAAAAGACCGATGGGCATGGTCGTCTCGTTGAGCAGGATGTAGGCCGCGAAGGCCGAGACCAGCGTTCCTCCGGTCGAGTAGCCGGCGGAACTCGCCGTCGATTGCATGCAGTTGTTCTCGAGCACGGTCATCGGGGTCTTCGCGATCCGCATCTTGTAGAGGGAGGTCCAGATGGCGTAGGAGAGGATGCAGGCCGTGATCGCGACGCCGAACCCCCAGCCCGCCTTGAGACCGATGTAGAGGTTCGTGAGGGAGAGGACGCCTCCCAGGACCGATCCCATGATCACGGCGCGCCAGGTGAGCTGGAGCATCGAGTCGCCGCGACCGGTGTAGACTTTGTCGAACCACTCCTGCTCGATCTCTTCCGGAGTTCCCTTGAACCCCTCGATCGGCAGTCGATCGGAATCGGCGCCCATCGCCGCAGGGGTCGGCTCGGGATGGCGCGGATCGTCGCTTGTGCTCATGCCTCTGTCGTTCCTTTCTCGCAAGCGCTGCAAGCGACGTTCCCGCCCCCGCCCGCCGCAACCCTCTCGCGAAGAAGCCCGGCGGGAGCCGGGCGCGTC
The DNA here is from genome assembly GCA_034679345.1 of Candidatus Eiseniibacteriota bacterium. Lineage (GTDB taxonomy): Bacteria > Eisenbacteria > RBG-16-71-46 > CAIMUX01 > VGJL01 > JAXDAY01. Next base: position 57,261 of record JAXDAY010000035.1, on the reverse strand, counting down.
CTCGATCAGCGTTTCGTCCGTCGCGCGACGGACCGCGATCATCCTAGGCCCGGGGAAGTATCCGGCAAAGAGGGGATTCAGGCGGCGGCGGGGCGCGGGTGGCCCGGCGATTGCTATTCAAGGGGGCGGCCGGAGGGAGACGGATCTCGACATCAGGAGGAGCGATGGAGAAAGTCGGGGCGGGGGTCGGAATCGCTTACACTGGCTTCATGAAAGGCAAACCGGAGCGCCCTCCGGGGGCGCTTCAGCTCAGTCTCTCCTTCGTCGCCGAGCCGCCGCCGCCCGGTTACGAGGGACCGACCCTGACCCGAGTCCTCCGGGAGCATCCCTCCAGGCCCCGGATCCTCCGAATGGTCCGATTCGCGCTGCGCTTCTTTCCGGAGCTCGAGGGGAGATCGCTCAAGATCGGCATCGCCCGCGGGGCGCACGGCTACGCGAGCCTCGAGGAGCCGGCGATCTGGCTCAACCCCAGGGGGCTCTCGTATCAGACGATCGCCCACGAGCTGGTCCATCTTCTTCAGGCGAGGGGTCTCGTCCCGATGGGGGAGCGAAGCTGCGACGTCTATTCTCTCGCGCGGGATTCGCTGCTCGTAGACGCCGCGCCCGTCTATCTCACGATCCCCGACGCCTTCGTGACGCCCAAGGGGGGATTGGTCGACGGGGCGCCGCGCATCCTCCACCGGACCGCCCGCGAGGCGCTCGGGCTCCGCGAACGCGGCGAGCGGCGCTACATCCGCTGGTTCGAGCAGAGGCTCGAGGCGGTCGCCCTGGGGGACCGCCGGATGATCTGATCGGCCCCTTGTGGCCGCAAGCCCGCTCGCCCACCATGTTCGAGGGGCCGACTGCCCGGAGGAGGGGTTTCGTGGGACGCGCTGGCTCGATCGCGCTTCTGGTCATCGGGCTGCTCCCGGTCGCGGGGAGATTCCTCCAGGTCCCCGGCGCCTGGGGAATCCACGCGATCTCGTTTCTTTCCCCCCTGGCCGTCATCGCGGCGATCGCCGGGTGGCTCATCCTCCTGATCCCATCCTCGCGCCGCGCCGCGAGCGCCGCCCTGCTCGATGGCTTGGGGGGAGGACTCCTCGGTCGATCAGCCGCGTCTTGGGCCGTCGCGTCGTTGGCCGCGGGGGCCGCGTTCTATCTTCTCCGCGTGAGGACCCACCTTCTCGGAGACCAGGTTCTCGTGAGCGAACTGGTGGCGCGAGGCTCTTCGTTTCGGGCCCACGACGCGATGGACTACCTCCTTCACCGTCTGGTCTTCCAGAGCGCGGGCAGGCCGCAGGACATTCCCCTCTCGTTCTCCATCTATCAGTGGGGCAGCATCCTCATCGGCAGCCTCGGAGTCGCCGTGGCGCTCCTGCTCCTGCGGCGATGCCGTCTGCCCTCCCCGGAAAGGGCAACGATCTTCCTGCTCTGGATCCTCTCGCCGGCCACGCTCCTCTACTGCGGCTACTGCGAATCGTACGGGCCCCTCTCGGTGGCGATGCTGGGCTTCCTCTGGTCGGGAGCGATGGTGGAGCGTGGAGAAGCCCGGCCGCTCCTGCCGGGGATCTTCTTCGGCGTGGCGCTCTTCTTCCATACGATGGCGATCCTCGCGGCGCCCGCCTTGCTCTGGCTGGCCTTCCGCCCCGGCCCCAAGCGGCAGCACGGACTGCACGGGCGCCTCGAGCTGCTCGGTCCGGCTCTGGCGCTTCCCTTGCTCGGCGTCCTGATTCACCTCGCCTTGGGTTACGACATGGAGTGGTTTCGTCGCGAGTTCCTGGAGAGCAAGAACCAGAAGAACCTCCTCGCGCCTCTCAGCGGAAGCCACGGGCTCCTTTCGCCGCGACACTGGAGAGATCTCCTCAACTGGATCCTGCTCGTCGTGCCGGTGCCGGCCGCTCTGATCGTCGCGCGCCTCGGATCGTTGCGGCGGCGGCTGCGCGAAGACGAAGTCCCGTTCCTGCTGGCCCAGATCGTCCCGTTCGCCGTGGCCTTCGTCCTGCTCGACCGCAAGATCGGATCCTCGAGGGACTGGGACCTCTTCGCTCCTCACATCGCCGGACTCTGCTGGCTCGCGGTGCGCCTCTGGGAGGGTGAAGCCGACCGCGATACGGGACGTGGGATATGGCCGGGCGCGCTGCGAAACGCTGCCTTCGTCGCCCTTCTCGTCGCCTGGCCCTGGTTCGCCGTGAACGCCTCCCGGGAGGCCTCTCTCGCCCGCTTCGATCTCCTGCGGGGGGACTTCGCCCGCTTCCCGCGCGCATACGCCACCGAGGAGCTGGCGAAGTACTACCGCGATCGCGGCGATATCGAGAAGGCCTTCCCGCTCTACAAGGAGAGCGTCGAGATCTACCCGAACAACGCGCGGACGCGCGTGCTGCTGGGCTCGAGCTACTTCATGCTGGACCGTCTGGACGAGGCCGAGGCCGAGTTCGACGAGGCGCTGCGGCTCGATCCGAGAAACATCCTCGCCCTCGACATGAAGTCGAGAACCGCGCTCAGGCGGGAGGACTTCGGCGGGGCCCTCCAGATCTATCGCAGGCTCGCCCCTGTCCGCGGCTCGGATCCCGACATGTGGAGCGGCTACGGGTACGCGGCGCTCCGCCTCGGCGAGCACCGCGAGGCCTACGAGGCGTTCCGGCGCGCTGCGTCCCTGCGCCGGGACCCGGAGCTCGACTACTTCTGGGGCCTCTCGGCGTCGTATCTGGAGCTTTGGGACGAGGCGATCGAAGCGCTGGCGCGGGCCTCCCGGGAAGGCGGGAGCCGAGCGCTCGCGCTCTTCGCGCTGGCGGGCGCCTTCGAAAGCCGCTACGCCTCGCGCCTCAGCGCGGGGCAGGCGGTCGACGCCTCGGACATCGAATCGGCGCGCCGTTTCGCCGATCAGGCGGTCGCCTTCGCCCCCAATGACTCCGTGATCGCGGGGTATCGCGATCACATCGAGCGCGTCGCCGCCGGCCTCGAGCCCCCCGGCTGGCTCCATCGGCCCTGAGGCCGCCGGCGTCTTCCTCCTGTCAGTCCCCCTGGATCGGTACGATGCGGATCGGCGCGTCGCGGATCAGCTTCCCGCCCGGACGATCCGAGGTCCCGCTCGCCGTGTAGTTGCGATCCTGGGTCGCCGCGACGGCGAGGATGGCGATCGCCGCCGCGATGGCGATCCCGACTCCCCACCGGCCGGCGATCCGGGCCTTCCAGCCCGCCGGGAGCCGGGCGGCCAGGGCGGCGAGGGCGATCCCCTCGAGGGCGAAGAGATAGGGCAGAGCGAGGGCGCCGAGTCGGACATAGCCAAAGAAGAGGACGTTCGCGGCGAGGAGCGCCACGATCGGCGCGGCCAGAATCGCCAGGGTCGAACGGTCCCGGCTCCGGCGCAGGAGAAGCGCGGCGCCCGCGACAGCGAGGAGGATCTGCGCGTACCGCAGGCCGCTTCGATCGGGAGCGAAGAGATCGACCGGAAGCCTCGTGCCGCTTCGGCCGAGGGGGAGGTTCCACGGCGTCCAGCCGAGATCGAGCGCCCGCGAGGCGATCTCGATCTTCCGTCCCGCCAGGCGCAGAAAGGCCCCGGGTCGGCGGGAGATCCAGGCAAGGCCGATCTCGCCGCCATGGATGAAGTGCCGCGCATGCTCCGGGTCGGCGAGGTCGAGCACCGCCACCTCGCTCTTCGACCGAAGCAGGGCGCGCGAGAATCCTCCCGAGGCGCCGTCGTGGTTGGCGAGGGCGAAGTTGAGCGGCCCGTAGGATGTGATCGGCACGAAGCGGGGCAGCTCCACGCCGATCCCGCGGCCTACCGATTCGTTCCAGGCCGAGAGGGAGACGGCATTGCGGATCGTCCAGGGCGCGAGGACGAGGGCGAGCGCGCCCACCCAGAACAGCGACGGCGCGACACGGCTCCTCCATGGCGCCGATCGGCCGACGCAGCTCCATGCCGCGAAGATCAAAAGCCCCGCCGCCACGCCCTCCGCCCGGGCGAGGGCCGCGAGTCCCGTGAGGAGCCCCAGAAGAGCCGCGCGCCTCCTGGGCCGCGCATCGCCGTCGAATCTCGCCGCCATGGCGAGCAGGACCATCCAGAGGACGAGAATCATGGAGAGCCCCTCGCTCGTCGCGGCTGTGCCCAGGGCGTCCAGCGCGAAGGAGAAGCAGGCCAAGAGCGCGGCGGCGAGCGCGGCGCCCCGGCCGATCGCGCGGCGCAGGGAGAGGAAGAGAAGGAGCGGGACGATCGCCGATGCGATCGCCAGGATCGCGCGCAGGATGCCGTGCGGCACCGGATCGCCCAGCAGGCCGTGCAGTCCCGCGAGCGCAAGAGGGAAGAGGGGCGGGTGAAAGGGAATCCCGTTGTCATAGGGTCGGCCGGCGAGGATGGCCTGGGCGAACTCGTAGAACGCCTCCGCGTCCCCCTCGTAGAAGATCGAGAAGGGCCAGGCCCGATCGCTGCTTCCCAGGAGGAAGGCGAGGCGCTCACCCGCGGCGAGGAGGAAGATGAGCCAGGGGAGGAGATCGCGTCTCTTCGCCGGCGGGCGCGTCATGCGATCCACTCGATGCTGGTCTCGCCGCGAAACCGCTTGGACATCGTCTCGATCGCCGCGGGATTGTTGTCGATCAAGGTGAAGCGCCGCCCCAGCTCGAGACAGGCCGCCCCGGTCGTCCCGCTGCCGGCGAAGAAGTCGAGGACATGATCCCCCTCGCGAGAAGAGGTCGCGATGATCCTGCGGAGGATGGCAAGGGGCTTCTGGGTCGGATAACCGGTTTTCTCTTTCCCGCTCGTCGGGACGATCGTCTGCCACCAGGTGTCGGTGGGAAGCTTGCCGCGACGCGCTTTCTCCGGCCCGACGAGACCCGGCGCCAGGTAGGGGATCCGGCCGGAGGACTCAGCATCGAAGCAGTACCGCTTCGGGTCTTTCACATAGAGCAGGATGTCATCGTGCTTGCGCGGCCAGTAGCGACGGGACCGGCCGCCGAAGTCATAGGCCCAGATGATCTCGTTCAGGAACGATTCTCGGCCGAATATCCGGTCCATGAGCACTTTGCAGTAGTGGACCTCCCTCGGATCGAGATGAACATAGATGCTGCCGTCTTCCGCGAGGACCCGGCGCGCCTCGCGGAGGCGCGGCTCGAGGAACGCGAGATAGTCGTCGAAGAGATCGTCGAAACCGAGCCTTCCGACGGCCTGTGTGGCGTACCTGCGGCCGCCGAAGCCCATGCGATCGCCGTCGGGCGTGGCGCGCACGCGGATCTGTGTCTTGGTGCGCCGTCCCCCTGTGTTGAAGGGCGGATCGATGTAGATCAGATCGACCGATCCTTCCTCGATCGTCGGCAACACCTCGAGGTTGTCGGCGTGAAAGATCCGGTTCGATCGCGGGACGCGCGCCCTAACCATAGTCGCCGCGCAGGCGATGAATGCGGATCCGGAGGAGCTCCCGCACGCCCGACTCCGGCTCCCGGAATCTCCCGCCCGGAGCCGGCGGGCGCGACTCGGAGGGTCCGATCTCGACGACCGAGTACCCATAGCGGCGCGCCAGGTAAAGGATCTCCAGCGCGAAACTCGACCCCGTCATCCTCTGACGTCGGAAGATCTCCAGGGCGGCGCGCCGTCGATAGAGCTGGAAGAGGAACGGGCGGGCGGGCGGGGCATCCCCCCGAACGGCGCGGACCGGCGCGCGCACCGCGCTGCGGAGGACCTCGCGACGGATCAGAACCGGCCGCATCGACTTCGAGTCGCGCGCGCGGAATGAGTAGACCGCGAGGTCATGGCCTTCGTCCAGGGCGCGGTCCATGCGACGGATCTCGGAGATCGGGATTTCCGGGTCGGGGCTTGTCAGGCAGATGCGCTCGCCCCGGGAGAGCTGGATGCCGTGGCGCGCCGCGTAGCCGCATCCCAGCGCTCCCGGATCGTGAAGCAGCAGGACCCGGGGATTCTGCAGCGCGAAGGCGAGGACCTCGCGACACGTCTCATCCTCGCTCGCGTCGTCGACGACGAGGATCTCCCATGATCGCGTGGGGCGCTGCTCCATCTCGGCGCAAATCCGCTCCAGTACGGGACGAACGTATCCGGCGTCATCGCGGACGGGCACCACCAGGCTCAGATCGACGCGATCGGGCTCGGTCATGGGTTCCGCCGACCTGTTGTCCGGCCTGTCAGGGTCTGATAGCTTGACATGTGGGGCCGCTCCCGTTCAGCGACATGAACCTACCAGAGGCTCCAGTGTTCAGCAACAGGTCCGGCGCGTGGCACCCGGCGCGGAATCCAATCGGGACCAAGGAGTCATCGAGATGATGTTCGATCCCATGTACCTGCTGTTCGTCGGCCCGGCGATGATTCTCTCCGTCGTCGCCCAGATCTGGGTCAAGAAAGCTTTCAGCCGTTACTCCCAGGTCGCCCTGAGCACCCGCCTGTCTGGTGCGGAGGCGGCCGAGCGGATCGTGCGCCGCACGGGGCTCGACGTGAAGGTCGAGCGCGTCTCCGGATTCCTCTCGGACCACTATGATCCGCGGGTCCAGGTCCTTCGACTCTCTCCCGACGTTCACGACGGGCGCTCCCTCGCGGCGGTGGGGGTGGCCGCGCACGAGGCCGGGCACGCGATCCAGCATGCGCAGAAGTACCTGCCGCTGCAGTTTCGCACCGCGATGGTTCCGGTCACGTCGATCGGCTCGCAGCTCGCCTGGCCGTTGATCATCATCGGGCTCATCCTGCAGGTCACCGGCCTGCTGTACGTCGGGATCGTTCTCTTCGGCGCCGTCGTGCTCTTCCAGCTCGTCACTCTCCCCGTCGAGATCGATGCCTCGCGCAGAGCGCTCGCCCTGGTGCGGAGCGAGGGGATCGTGGTGACCGAGGAAGAAGCCGCGGGGGCGCGTAGCGTGCTCACGGCTGCGGCCTGGACCTACATCGCCGCGGCGGCGACGGCGGTCCTGACCCTGCTCTACTTCCTGTTTCGAGCGGGGATTCTGGGCGGCCGAAGGGACTGATTGCGCCGATCACTGCGGCCGGAGCGCCCTTGTGGCGCGCCGGCCTTCCCTCTACTATGGGGAGTCGGCCCTTTTGACCGCAGGGATCCCGCAGCCAACAGATCAATAATCGAGGAGTCCGGATGGAGTACGTTCTCTCGTTCATCGTCGTCGTCGGGGTGATCATCCTCGTCCACGAGCTCGGCCACTTCCTGGCGGCGAGAGCGGTCGGGATCCGTGTGGACCGCTTCTCCATCGGCTTCGGTCCGAAGCTCGTCTCCTTCCAGCGGGGAGAGACCGAGTATCGGGTCTCATGGCTCCCGCTGGGCGGCTACGTGAAGATGGCCGGAATGATCGACGAGTCGTTCGACTCGTCCGAATCCTTCGATCCGAGCGACCCCCATCTCTTCATGAACAAGAATGGCTGGCAGAAGGTGCTGGTCATCTGCGCCGGCGTGATCATGAACATCGTCCTCGCGGGATTCGTTCTCTGGCTCGTCTTCGGAGTAAGGGGAGTCCCGACGCTGCCGGATCCCATCGGCACCGTGATCGACCGCCCGGTCCCCGGTTGGCCGGCGGATCAGGCCGGGTTGGAGCGCGGAGATCAGATCGTCGCCATCGACGGCGCCGCGGTCGAGAAGTGGGAAGACCTGGTCGACAAGATCTACGCGAGCCCGGGGCAAGAGGTCACGGTCGAGGTGATGCGAGGAGAAGAGCGCAAGGAGATCTCCCTCACCACTCGAAGCGAGAAGCAGGGGACCGAGCAGGTCGGCAAGATCGGCATCCAGCCGTTGGTCCTGCACGAGCGCGTCGGGCCAGGCCAAGCCTTCGTCTATGGTTGGAGCGCCACATGGACCTATCTGAGGCTCACCGCCATGGGGATCGGCAAGCTCGTCACGCTCCAGGCCTCGGTGCGCGATCTCTCTGGGCCCGTCGGGATCGCGAAGATGAGCGGCGAGTACGCTCGGCAGGGAGTCTGGGACTTCCTCGACTTCCTCGCGCTGATCAGCGTCAACATCGGGTTCTTGAACATCCTCCCGATCCCCGCCCTCGACGGGGGGCACCTCGTGCTCATTCTTGTCGAGGCGGTGAGGCGGCGACCCCTCTCGACCAAGCTGAAGCTCTGGGTTCAGCAGGTCGGGATGGTTCTGCTGCTCGCCCTGATCGCCGTCGTCGTCTTCAACGACTTCATGAAACTGCGGTAGGGCGGGGAGGCGCGCGTGGGGCTCTCCTACCCGCCTCGCGTTTCCCTCGGCTGCTTCCCGACTAGGATCGCGCCGATCGCGCGCGTCGCGCTGCGCTCCGGGGGAGCCCCGGTCTGGGTCAAGCGGGACGATGAGTCGGGGTCCGATCTCTCCGGAAACAAGGTCCGCAAGCTCGAGTTCCTCCTCGCCGAGGCGCTCGAGCGCCGCTGCGACTGCGTCATCACCTGCGGCGGGATCCAGTCGAACCACTGTCGGGCGACCGCGGTGGCGGCGCGACGCCTGGGCCTCGATTCGGTCCTCTTCCTTCGGGGGGATCGCCCGCCTCTCGCCGACGGGAATGTCTTGATCGATCTTCTCGTCGGGGCGCGGCCGGTCTACATCACTCCGGAGCAGTACGCGTCGCGCGCGCAGATCATGGAGGCGGAGGCCGAGCGTCTGCGGGCGTCGGGGCGCCATCCCTATGTGATCCCGGAGGGGGGCTCGAACGCTCTCGGAGCCTGGGGATACGTCTCGATGCTGGAGGAGGTCGCGAATCAGGGCTTTGGCGAGCGCGTGCGGCACATCGTATCCGCGACCGGCTCGGCCGGGACCCTGGCGGGACTCCTCATCGGCGTCCGGCTCCTCGGGCTGCCGGCGCGGATCCGCGGAGTCGCGGTCTGTGACGACGAGGCCTACTTCCGCGGGCGGGTCGCTGCGATCGCCCAGGAGTTTGCCGAGCGCTTCGGGATCGCCGTCGGGATCGATCCCTCCGACGTTCGGGTGATCGAGGGCTACAGGGGGCCAGGCTACGCGAAAACCTACCCGAGGCTCCTCGATCGTATCCGCCAGGTCGCGCGCGAGGAGGGGCTCTTGCTCGATCCCGTCTACACGGGCAAGGCCTTTCTCGCCTTCGGGGACCTCCTGGCAAGCGGAGAGATCCCGCCGGAGGACGAGGCGCTCTTCGTCCACACGGGCGGGATCTACAGCCTCTTCGCCTACCGAGAGGAGCTGCTCCCCTCGACCTCGATCTGATCCTCCCTCAGCCGCCCGGACGCCTTGCCGTCACATGCCCGGCGGCGTGGAGCCTCCGAGGAGCGCTTCCTTTCGGACCATGAGCGAGTTCAACCGCCCCTTCGCCAGCGTGTAGATCTGAGAGCCTCCCGGCTTGCGGATGTAGAATCGCAGCCCCGGCGCTGTCGCGCCGATGTGGATCGCGTGCTCCTGTCCATCCGACGTGACCGCCTTGACATGGGCGGTGTCGGGTTCCAGGCCGGCGGCGACGGCGCTCAGCGTATCGGCGAATCCATCTGCCTTGAGCGAGGCGAAGGTCCGCAGCGCGACCGAGAGCCGGCTCGGTTCGACTCTACCCGTGTCAGGCTCCTCCATGCGCCACTGGCCGTCGTCCTGCTTGACCACGACGACTCTCCCCCGGGTGGGCGAGGCGTACTCGTAGCGGTTGATGTCTTCCTGCGCGAAAGCGTTCAGCGTCCGCTCGCGCCAGGTCTCCCCCCGCTGAAAGAGGCTGGGCAGGTATTCGGGCACGACGATCACATCGTTCGAGGCCGCGCTCCGCACATAGGTCGAGAGGAAGTCGCTGCCCGGCTTGCCGATGAAGAAGTGGCCGATCTCCTTGCCCGACTGATCCACCCAGACCTCGATGCCCGTCGAGTCGACCCGGAACAGGCTCTGATTCGCGGGGTTCGTGGAGACGATCTCATCGGCCATGAACCGCGGCAGCTTGTCGACGATGTCCTGCACGAGCTTCTGCTCGGCGCGGTAGTTCCCCTCGGACGCGACCAGCCATACGCCGTCTTTCTTCTCGAGGATCGTCTCCTCTCCCTCGGTGATGAACCGGATCCCGTCGACCTGCTCGGTCTTCAATCCCTTGAAGAAGGGCTTGCCTCCCCCGCGGGTCGCCTTCCGGCGGTTCGTCTCGAAGAGCGTGGCGACGGCCACGAGAACCACGAGCACGCCCAGCAAGATCAGAATCGTGCGTCCCCTCATGCCGGTTACCTCCTAGGACTGGCTGGCCGCGGCGCGGCGCGCCCTTCGGCGCATCTGGAAGCGAACGACCCCGAAGACTGCCACCAGGATCGCCATGCCGAAGGTGTTCGCGTACTTGAAGGCCGTCTTCGCTCCCGCGGATGTGATCCCCAGTGGTCGGTCGACCGCCCCTCGAGAACGAATCGAGATGAGCTTGTCGCCCAGGGTCATCCAATCCACCGTGTTCAGGATGAACTCCTGGTTTCCCGGGAACATCGAGAGAAACGACCCCGACGCGAACTGGGAGTTGCCGATCACGATCACCTGGGTCTCGGGGCTCATGCCGATCGCAGGCGTCGACGGCGCCGCCCCCAAGGTGTCTCCCTGCGCCGCCGGCGCCGGCCGGCCGTCGAAGTAGGATCGAAACCTCCCGACGAGCGCGACGGCCAGCGGATAGGTCTGGCCTTCCTTGGGCGCCTGCTGCATCTGGAACGGATTGGGCGGATTGAGATCATACCGGCCCCGCTGGAGCCATGCCGCTGGCGACGACTGGGCGAGGATTGTCGCTCGAACGTCGGTCTGCGGAGCCCTCGGGCCCGCAGCCGTCGTGTCCTTGCCGGACGCTTTCGGAACGAGCACCTCGAGGGGCGAGCACCATGGGAGCACGAGCGCCTCGAGGCGGCTTGTGATCGGGCTCTCCAGCGAAAGCTGGTTTCCGGCCACCTTCGGCCACGCCGGGTAGGAGACGGAGTACCGCAGATAACCCTGCGAGAAGCCAGCGTTCTCGCAGATCCGGTCCTGGACCATCGCCCGATCGACTCGGACTCCATAGTGGGAGAGCATCTCGTCGAGTCCCGAAGCCAGAGGGATCGGGTTGGCGAGCCCCATCTGTTCGTCCAGCTTCAACGGATCGACCAGAAAAAGAGCGCGCCCGCCGCGCATTATGTACTGGTCGATCTGCCACTGAATCCGCTCGGAGACGGACGTGGGTCGAGCGATCAAGAGGGTGTTGATCTCCGGCGGGACGCTCTGGCGTCCCCCATCCAGTTCGACGGGGCGCACCTCGTAGGTCTGCGCCAGGAGCCGGCCGAGTGGTTCGAAATCGCGGCTGAGCTCCGGCTCTCCGATGCCGGTCAGATACCCAACGACCCGCTTCTGGGTCGAGAGGACCTGCAGGATGCCGGCGGTGAGATCGTACTCCAGAGTGTAGACGTCCTGCACCACCGGGATCGATTGGTGCCGATCGGCATAGAGGATCGCAAGCCCCATATAGCCATTGATCACCTGCAGCTGGTCCTTCTCGAGCACGTTGAGCTGGACTTGGGGGATCCCGAGGAATCGCAGCTTCTGCTCCTCCTCCGGCTTCTCGGAGGGGTCGATGTACTCGACACGAACCTTGCCGTGGGAATAGGCCTGGTATTCCCTCAGGACGTCGTCGATGTTCCGCCGCAGCATCGCGAGATTCGGCGGAAGCTTCTTGGAGAAGTAGACCTTGATCGTCACGACGTCATCGAGGTTCGACAGGATCTCGCGCGTCGCCTTCGAGATCGTGAACTCCTTGTCTTGCGTCAGGTCCACCCGGGCGAGCACCCGGGATACGACGAGATTCAGAGCCACGAGAATCAGCGCCACCAGCAGGACGACGGTGGCGGTGTAGAGCCCCCGCATCGATTTGCGACTTGTCTTTCGATCAGCCATCTCTGCCTCCTAGGTCCACTTCCGGCTCTCGACCGCGCGCACGTTCAGATACAGGAAGAAGCCGGTCACCGAGAGGTAGTAGACGATGTCGCGGATGTCGACCACGCCGCGCGCGATGTTGTCGAAGTGCTCGCGCAGCGACAGGTAGGAGAGCCATGGAGCGATCCAGGACGGGCTGAACTGACGGATCCAGTCCAGTCCGAGGCTGCCCACGAGGAGAATCAGGAGCGCCAGAATGAAGCTCACGATCTGGTTCGATGTCGTGCTCGAAGTCCAGGCTCCGATGGCGAGATAGGCCGCCCCGAGCAGGAGCGCGCCGAGATAGCCGCCGATCACCGGGCCCGGATCGAGCTTCCCGGCGATCCCTACCGAGATCGGCAGGGGGATCGTCAGGAGAATTGCGATGGCAATCATCGCCAGCGCGGCGAGGAACTTGGCCACGACCGCCTCCCAGTCGCGGACCGGGAAAGTCATCAGAAGCTCCATCGTCCCGAGCTTCATCTCCTCCGACCAGAGGCGCATCGAGATCGCCGGCACGAAGAATATCAGCATGATCGAGATCAAGCCGAAGAACTCCCGCAGCTCCGCCTGCCCGATGACAAGGAACCCGGTCGCCCAGAAGAGCAGGCCGTGAAGCAGGACCATGAACACGGTGATGAAGATGTATGCGATGGGGGACTGGAAGTACCCCCGGAACTCCTTCTTGAAGATCGGAATGACGCTCTCCATCTACGCCTCCCCCCTGGTGAGCCGCTGGAAGACTTGCTCGAGACTCTGCGCTTCGCGCCGCAACTCGGTGACGACCCATCCGTTCTCGACCGCCGTGCGGAAGACCGCCTCCTCGAGCGCGTCTTCCTCAGACGAGGACGCGACCAGCTCGTAGCGGGCCGCGGAGTCGGCGGGCGCCTGGATCTGCCGGATGGATTTCACCCCGGGAACAGCCGACATCTTCGGCTCCACAGCGGCGGGCGGCGCCTTCACCCGGACGACCACGCGCGCGTCCCCGGTGGCGAGGTGGGTGAGCTCGTCGACGGTTCCCTGGGCGATCAATCGCCCGTCGTTGATGATCTGGACCCGAGTGCAGGTGGCCTCGACCTCCTGGAGGATGTGGGTCGACAGGATGACGGTCTTCTCCCGGCCGATCTGCTTGATCAGCTCGCGAATCTGCACGATCTGGTTCGGGTCGAGCCCGGTGGTCGGCTCATCCAGAATCAGGACATCGGGGTCGTGCATCAGGGTCTGGGCGAGTCCGACCCGCTGGCGGAATCCCTTTGAGAGCTCCCCCACGGGGCGGCGCTGCACGCTGCCGAGATTGCACAGCTCGATCATGTCTCGGATTCGCGCCCGACGGCTCGGCGGCGGCACGCCCCGGATCTCCGCGACGAAGGAGAGATACTCCGTCACGTCCATGTCGAGGTACAGCGGGGCGCTCTCGGGCAGGTAGCCGATCCTGCGGCGCACCTCGATCGGATGATCGGCCGTGTCGTATCCAGCCACCTTCGCGCTGCCGGAATCGGCTGGAAGATAACAAGTTAGTACTCTCATGGTCGTGGTCTTGCCCGCGCCGTTCGGGCCAAGGAAGCCGAGGACCTCCCCCTTCGTCACATCGAAAGAGACATCATCCACGGCTACGGTCGGTCCGAAGGTCTTGCGCAGATTCCGGACTTCGATCATCGATCCCCTCCGTAACTCTTTCCTGTCCTAGGGAATGAAGCCACAACGGAATAGAAATCTAGGTAGGAAGGAACGGGCGCGTCAAGCGCCTGGCGGGCGCGCCTCCCTCCCGCGGAGCAAACCACCGGGGGCATCCCAGGTTCCCGTCCCGGCGCGGGCGGTAGTGGACCCGACGGACCGTCTCTCGTAGAATCCGCGTTCTATGAACGGTCGAAGGGGAGTTACGACAGTCGCGGCCCTCGGCGCCCTCGTCCTGCTCGGAGGCTGCGGCATCACGCGTCGCGCGGCGGTCTCGACGATGGTCCCCATCCTCGAGAAGACCGTGGAGGTCCTCTACCGCGACCAGGATCTCGACACCGTGGAGAAGGGGATGCCGGGAAACCTCCTGCTCCTGAGGGGCATGTGCGAGAGCTCCCCGAAGAATCGCGATCTCTGGACCCTGGGAGCGCAGCTCTACTTCTACTACGCGATGGGCTTCGTGGAAGGGGAGAATCCGGAGCAGGCGAAGCTCCTCTATCTCCAGGGACTTTCCATGGGGCGCGCACAGCTCGATCGGCTCGACTGGTTTCGGCCGGACCTCGACATCGACGCGTTTGCGGAGGAGCTGCAAGAAGCCGGCAAGGACGACGTCCCCCTCCTCTTCTGGACGCTGGCGAACTGGGTCAGCTGGATCAACCTGAGCATGAACGAGCCCGCGGCCATCGCCGATCTGCCGATCGTCGAGGTCGCGCTGGAGCGGGTGCTCGAGATCGATCCAACTTTCTTCCGGGGGATGCCTTACGCATTCGCGGGGACCCTGTGGGCGACCAAACCGGTTCTTCTAGGAGGAGATCCCGAGCTGGCGCGGGAAGCGTTCGAGAGCGCGTTCGAGGCGTCGGGCCGGCGTCTCCTGTTCTTCCAGGTGCTCTACGCGCAGAGCTACTGCCGGCAGACGCTCGATCAGGAGGGGTTCCGCAAGACGCTGGACGAGGTCCTGGATGCGCCGGCCGACCTGGATCCGGACTACCGCCTGTTGAACGAGGTGGCAAAGCGCAGGGCGAGGACCCTGCTGGAGTATGAGGATGAATGGTTCTAGAGGGTTCGCCCAGGCCCTGATCGCGGCCGCGGCCTGGTCCATGGGGGCGGGGCTCGCATTGGACGCCATCGCAGCCGGTCCGAAGCAAAAGGCGAAGATCGAGATCAAGATCGCCACCATCGCCCCGGAGGGATCCACCTGGATGCGGATCATGGAAGAGCTCGACGCGGAGGTCCGCACGAAGACCGCCGGCGAGGTCGGCCTCAAGTTCTACGCGAGCGGCGTGCAGGGGGATGAGGCGGTCGTCCTGCGGAAGATCCGGGCCGGCCAGCTCCACGGGGGAGGCCTGACCGGAGTCGGGCTTGGCGAGATCGCCTCCGATCTCCGTGTGCTGGAGGTGCCCTTCACCTTCGAGTCGATGGCGGAGGTTCACGCCGTCCGCGACTCCCTCGGGCCCGCCTTCGAACGGATGCTGCGGGATGCGGGATTCGAGCTACTCGGTTGGTCCGATGTGGGAACCGTCTACCTCTTCACGAAAGAGCAGGTGAGATCGGCCGATGACCTCCATCGCCTCCGGATGTGGCTCTGGGAGGGGGATCCGCTCGCCGAGGCGTTTCTGAAGGAGCTTGGCGTCTCCCCCGTCCCGTTGCCGATCACCGACGTGGTGACCTCGCTGCAGACGGGGATGATCGACGGCGTCTACAACTCGGCCATCGCCTGCATCGCGCTCCAGTGGTTCACGCGCGTCTCCGCCATGACCGACATGCCGGTCACGTACTCGATGGGCGCCGTCGTCGTGACGAGGAAGATCTTCGACTCCCTGAGCCCGTCTGCCCAGGCGATCCTGAAGGAATCGTCGCGCGAATACTTCGCCAAGCTGAACGAGGCGACGGATCGAGAAGGGGCGCAGGCGATCGAGGTTCTCAAGGGCAAGGGGATCCAGATCGTTCCTCTGGCCGAGGCGGACAAGGGATCCTTCGCCAAGGTCGGCGCCACGGTCCGGGAGAAGCTCGTCGGCAAGCTCTACACGAGGGAGACGCTGGACGCGGTGCTTCGAGTTCTCGATGGGTTGCGCACGGAATCGGGGTCGCATCGCCCGTGACCCCGGAACCGAAACTCCCGCTCGAAGGGCTCCACCCCGGGGCGATGTTCCTCGCCACCCTCGCCGCCGGAGTCGCGGTCGGCATTCTGATCCATGCCCTTCTCGTGCGGCGCTTCGGCGATGATCGGATCGATCGCTGGACGCGCGCCGGCGAGGGGATCCTCTTCAGCCTCTTCCTCGCAGTGATGCTCCTGCTCTCCTTCGCCCAGGTGCTCCTGCGCAACTTCTTCAACAGCGGAGTTCTCTGGTTCGATCCTGTGGTTCGCACCCTGGTCCTGTGGATCGCGTTCTTGGGGGCGTTGGTCGCGACCTCGTACGCGCGACACCTCCATGTCGACGTGGTCCGCCGGATGCTCCCGGAACGGACCCGCCAGCGTGTCGGCAGGCTGCTCTCCCTGCTTTGCGCCGGCGTGTGCGCCTGGATGTCGAACGGAGCCTACATCTACCTCAGAGAGGAGTACCTGCACGGGACCCGGCCGTTCCTCGGAATCCCCACCTGGGTCAATCAGTCGATCCTGCTCTGGGGCTTCATCCTGCTCACCTATCGCTTCATGATCCAGGTCATCTGGCCCGCGCGAGTGGAGGGTCCGGCGTGATCGGTTGGATCGTCGGCCTGATCCTCCTCGGGATCGCCCTCCTGGGCACGCCCCTCTTCATCGTCCTGGGCGGCGGAGCCCTCTTCGCGTTCTTGCGCCAGGGTATCTCCTCCAGCGCGGTCATCACCGAGATGAGCCGGCTCGCGTCCTCGTCGATCCTGATCGCGATCCCGATGTTCACGTTCGCGGGGTACCTGTTCGCCGAGAGCAAGACCCCCGAGCGTCTCGTTCGCCTCACGAGCTCGATGTTCGGCTGGATCCCCGGAAGCCTGGCGCTCGTGGCGATGGTCGCCTGTGCGATCTTCACCGCCTTCACCGGAGGAAGCGGGGTCACCATCGTCGCGATGGGGGGCCTTCTCATGCCCGCGCTCATGCGTGAAGGGTTCAACCAGCGCTACTCGCTCGGTTTGCTCACCACCTCGGGTAGTCTCGGTTTCCTGTTTCCTCCCAGCCTGCCCTTGATCCTTTACAGCTACGTGGCGTCGCAGAGCGTGAGTGGTCTCGTTCTTCCGGCCGGCTCCGCTCCCGAAATCGACCGGCTCTTCCTGGCCGGGCTCATTCCCGGGATCTTCCTGATCGCGGTGCTCTCCGCCTACGCGATGCGAGAGAGCGGCGGGAAATCGAAGACGCGCCGGGTCCCATTCCGGGAGGGGTTGAAGGACATCCTGCCTTCGCTCAAATCCGCGGCCTGGGAAGTGCCGTTGCCGTTCATCATTCTCGGAGGGATCTACGGCGGCAAGATGACGGTCACCGAGGCAGCGACGGTGACGGCGATCTACGCGCTCATCGTCGAGGTCGCGATCTACCGCGACATACCATGGAGAAAGGTCCCGGCGATCGCCGCCGAGAGCATGACCCTGGTCGGGGCGATCCTCATGATTCTCGGGGCCGCCTTCGGCCTGACGAACTTCCTCATCGACGCGGAGGTCCCGGGAAAGATCCTCGACTGGGTGCGGGGCTTCATCACCAACCGCTATTCGTTCCTCTTCGCGTTGAACATCCTTCTGTTGATCGTCGGGTCGTTGATGGAGATCTTCTCTGCGATGATTGTCGTGCCGCTGATCATTCCGATCGCCCTCGAGTACGACGTCAACCTCGTCCATCTGGGGATCATCTTCCTCACAAACCTCGAGATCGGATTCCTGACGCCGCCCTTCGGCCTGAACCTCTTCATTTCCTCCTTCCGGTTCGGACGCCCCGTCACCGAGGTCTATCGGGCCGCGCTTCCATTCCTCCTCGTCTTGCTCCTCGCATTGATGGTGGTCACCTATTGGCCCGACATGAGTCTATGGCTTCCTCGGATTGCTGGGACGCCTTGAGGCGAATCGGCCGTGTTCGCCTCCGGGCGCTGGCGTGTCTCCTCCTGATTGTCTGCGCCGCCTCCGGCCCCGCAGCGGTCGAGCCTCAGCCGGCGGCGCGAAGCGAGCTCCGTCCGGAGCGAATGTCGTGCGTTCTCTGTCGAGAGGATCCGCCCGTGCCGCTGGCGCGCCTCACTCCCGCGGACGTGGAGTCGGTCGGCTCCCGGATCCATGCGAAGAACGTGGAGACTCTGAGAGAGATCGATCGGCTCTACTCAGAGGGCCGATTCGGGGAGGCTGGAACCGAGGAGGCGCGCGGGGAGGCGCTCCGGCGTTTCAAGGGGCGCGCGCTGAACTCGATGGATTACATCAGCAGGCTCGCCCGGGTCGAGGGGAAGGTCTACACGTTCCAGGAAGGCGACATCGCAGAGGCCTTCCAGCACCGCTTCGCCAATCCCGGAGTCTACCCGTTCTTGACCTTGCGGATGGGGCGCGCGGGGCTCGGCGGCTTCTGCCTCCAGTACGACTATTCCGAAGGCTACCGTGGCAGCTACGATCTCTTTGCGGAGAAAGTGACTCTCACCTCAGAGGAGGTCCGGCTGGACGACGCTCGCACTCTCATGCTCAAGTTCGTCTATCCCTCGGGGCTGCACAGCACCCTCGAGCTTCTCTACGAGTCGAGCTACTGCGGGCAGGTCTTTTACCGCGAGATCGTCGACCGAGGCGACTCGCTGGAGTTGATCACAGTCGAGTCGATGGAAGGCTGCTTCGTGCGGAAGGCGGGAGTCCATAAGGTGAGCGGTTTCGCATTCTGGCGCGAGATCGGATCCAAGGCGGTGGGCGCGCGCGTGGGGGCGATGGCCTACCTGCCGGCGATCCACCTCCGCCTCCCCTTTTTTCTGCCGGACATCGGACTTCAGGACTTGAGGGAGTTCGATCTCCCACAACCGGTTTGGGAGCAGTCGTTCCTGAGAAGGACCGATCGGTGGCCCGAGTGGCTGCCGATGCGCGGCTCCGGAGGGATCGCGAACTGGTCGGCCGAGGGGCCGCCTCCCGAGATCCTCGATACTCTCTTCCCCGACCTCTAGCAGGACCGCTCCGGCGCGAGGTCACCCAGGCCCCGCTGGGGGCTGGGGGGCGGGGCTTTTCATTGAATACCGTACGTATGTATGGTATACTGAGAGCAAGGGGAGTCGATGACAGCCTCGCTTCGAGTAATTCTCCACGTCGACATGGACGCGTTCTTCGCGCAAGCGGAGGTGCTCGCGGCTCCACGTCTCCGGGGCAAGCCATTGGTGATCGGTGGACGGCCGGTGGATCGCGGCGTGGTCGCGAGCGCATCCTACGAAGCCCGGATCTATGGAGTCCGGTCGGGCATGCCCCTGGGCGAAGCCCGTAAGCGCTGCCCGGAGGCGGTATTCCTACCCTGTCACCCACCCCGCTACCTTGATCTCTCAGCGAGGCTTCTGAAGTCCCTCCTACGATTCAGTCCCCTTGTAGAGATGGCGAGCATCGACGAGGCCTTTCTCGACGTCACAGGGATCGCGGGCGGCCTGGATGGCGGAAGAAGACTTGCGCTTGAGATCCAGCGTGATATCCGCGACCGCCTCGGTCTGGGCTGCAGCGTCGGAATTGGGAACAACAAGCTCGTCGCGAAGATGGCCTCCCCTCTGGGCAAGCCGGGGGGCGTGACCGTGCTCGACCTCCAGCAGTATGTCCGGACCTACGCTGGTCGACCGGTGGGAGAGCTCTACGGGGTCGGTCCGGCGACGGTTCGCGCGCTTTCCCATTTCGGAGTCGTGACCATCGGCGATCTCTCTCGCGCCCCTGCAGCCGAGATGCTCCGTCGCTTCGGGATCTGGGGAAGGCTTCTCCGTGACGCGGCGAGGGGAGAGGACTCGAGTCCCGTCGTGCCGCACCATGCCACTCCGGCACCGAAGTCGCTGGGACATGAGTTCACTCTTCCGAGGGACACGAGCGACCGGCGAGAGATCGGCAGGCTCCTCCTCGGCCTTTCCGACGAGGTCGGACGCGACCTGCGGACGGAGGGATGGCTCGGCGCCACTGCTCATCTGAAGGTGCGAAGTTCGGACTTCACCACACGATCCCGCCGGCGCAGATTGGAGAACCCAACGGACTCCACGCAGGTGGTCTTTCGAACCGTCGCTCTTCTCTTCGATGCGCTGTCGGTTCATGATGAGATCCGGATGTTGGGCGTCTCAGTCTCGGGACTCATGCGGCCGGAGGGGTGGCGGCCTGCGGAGCTCTTCGATGATGGTCGGCTCGATCGCCTCGATCGTGCCATCGACCGGCTGCGCGCCGTCTACGGAGCGCGATCCCTCCGGAGGGCCTCATTGCTGGCCGATCGAAGGGAGGCGAGGATTCGATGATCTGGATCGGCACCTCCGGCTATTCCTTCGACGATTGGAGCGAAGTCTTCTATCCTCCGGAGCTCCCCCGCGGGGAGCGGCTCGTCCATTACTCCAAGCGCTTTGCCGCGGTCGAGGTGAACTCGACCTACTACCGTCTCCCTCATCCGGTCGTATTGCGGCAGATGGAGCGCAAGACACCCGAGTCATTCCGCTTCATCGTGAAACTCCACCAGGATGTCACCCACAAGCGCGTCGACGATCCGGATCACTTTCGTCGATTCCTCGACTGCATCGCGCCCCTCGAGGAGACGGGGAAGTTCCACGGCGCGCTGGCGCAATTCCCCTGGGCTTTTCAGCGTACCCCCGCGAATCTCGACCACCTCCGCCGCTTGCGCGAGCGAATGGGAGAGCGGCCGGTCTTCGTGGAGTTCCGTCACGATTCCTGGGCGCGGGAGGAGACATTCGAGGAGCTCCGGCGGGAAGGGCTCGGTTTCTGCATCGTCGACGAGCCGCGGCTGCGGGGGCTCTTCCCTCCCCTCGTCCGGGAAACGAATGGGATCGGATACGTTCGCTTCCACGGCAGGAACGCCGCCAACTGGTGGGGAAGAGGCGGGGGGGATCGCTACGACTACAATTACTCGGACGGCGAGCTGAGCGAGTGGATCGATGCGATTCTCGATCTGGGATCTCGGACGACCGACACGTACCTCTTCTTCAACAATTGCCACGCCGGCCGCGCGGCGAGAAACGCAAGCCGTATGTCGGAGTTGCTCGATCTCGCGCCGGGAGACTGACCGCGAGGTCGCCTGTAGCCGGGGGCGACTTCACCTCGGTCCCACCGCTCAGGAGCGATCGCTGGGGGCCCGCTCGAAGACGAGTCCGGTTCAGTCGATTGCGGGAATCATCCCACGATGCGGAAGATGGCAGCATTCCTGCATACGGGCCAGGGCGAAGGGATTCGCCGGACCGGTCCCGACCGGTCGTGAACGGCTGGCTGGAGGCGCAGTCGCTCACCTTGGGGGGCACCCGAGTTGCCGGGGTTCCGGGGCTCGTGGGAAGGGCGGGTCGGCCGGCGGATCGCTTCGCTTCGTGCTTTGCCCGCCCCGGATGTACCCACGGTCACAGCCTTCCTTGACCCGCACGATCTCCAATCCACTAGAATGGACTCGATCAATGGAGGATTCGTGGATCAGAGACACGCCGCTCGCATTGGAACCGGAAAAGGAATCATTCGAATCAGCGGGCTAGCGCTCGCGCTGGGGATTCTGAGCATGATCCGCTTCGCATCGGGTGAGGGGGAGGTTGCCGAGCCGATCCTCGAGCGATTCGAGACGATGGTCCGATTCAACTTGGACAACTCCCACGTGCTCTCGAGCGCCCGCATCGACTCGCTGATGCGGGGCATCGAGGAGAAGCCCCTGGGGGAGAAGATCGCCTTCTGGGCCGACTACTTCTATCGAGAGGGAAAGACCCGCTATCTCTTCGGACTCGACCCGGGCGGCTATGTGACCGAAGGCCGTCTCTGCGACGACTTCCAGACCGATTGCATCCTCTTCCTCTACCGGACGACCGAGCTAGGCCGTTCCTCCTCGGCGCGCGAGGCGGTGCAGTTCGCCTTCGGCACGCGCTTCTACGGCGCCGGAGTGCAGGATGCGATTCTGCCGGATGGGCGCGTCCGATACGACCACCCCGCCCATCTCGACTACTCGGAGGACATCTTCCAGAGCGGGATCTGGGGGAAGGACGTCACCGCGACGATCGGCCCGGTCGCGCCTGATCCAGGAAACGAGCGCTTCGCCGCAGGAGCGATCGCCTTTCTCCCGAAGGGGAAGATCAACTGGAGCGCGCTCCAGTCGGGCGACATCGTCTACTTCGTCCTCGACGAGTCGGCGCCCAAGGGGGCGGAGGCTCGCGCGCAAGGGATCCTGATCCAGCATCTCGGCATCCTCGTGCGGGAGGCCGGCACGGTCTATCTCGTGCACGCCGCGAGAAGTCCCCTGGAGGGATACTACGACGGCGGCAAGGTCGTGAAGGTGCCGCTCAAGGCCTATCTCGATCGGATCGACTCCTTCAAGGGGATCTTGGTCAGCCGGATCGAGGAGATCTGAGCCAGCGCCCCGATCAGCTCGCCGCTCCGCCGCCGGAGGAGAGTTGCTGCGCGGCATCATCGGCCACGGGAATCACCGGTTCGTCGCTCGCTGTCTCCTCCGCCTTCAAGAGACCCGCCAGGACGCTGCGTAGCTGACCTGGATCGGGGAGGCGGTGGAGCACCCCTCGTTCGGCGACCGAGATCCTGCGCGTTTCCTCGGAGACGACGATCGAAATCGCATCGGTCTCCTCCGAGAGGCCGACGGCCGCGCGGTGGCGCGTGCCAAGGGTGCGCTCGATCTTGGAGCTCTGGCTGAGCGGGAGGATGCAGCCCGCGGCGACCACCTGATTGCCGCGGATCACGATCGCGCCGTCGTGCAGCGGCGATGGGGGAGTGAAGATCGTTTCGATCAGCTCGGCCGAGACGGTGGCTTCGAGGGCCGTGCCGGTCTCCACGAACGACTTCAGACCCATGTTGCGCTCGATGACGACGATGGCGCCCAGCCCCTTTTTCGACATCGCCTCGCAGGCCTTCTGGATCTCCCCGAGGCTCGCCGTCTGACTGACGCGCAGGAACTGGCGGAAGAGAGGATTCGCGCCAAACTGGGCGAGGCCTTTGCGGAGCTCGGGCTGGAAGAGGATCAGGAATCCGATCACCCAGACCGTCTTCAGACTCGCGAGGATCCAGTTGAGGGAGGAGAGCTGAAGCCATTCGGCGGCGACCGAGAGGATCGCGAGCGCCGCGAGGCCCAGCACCATCTGCGCGGCGCGCGTCCCGCGCACGAGGGCCAGGATCCTGTAGATGAGGATCGCGACGATCAGGACGTCGGCGACGTCGAGGATCAGGCGCACACTGAACGGCAAGGCTCGTTCCTCCCGGGAATGGGTCGGCGATGAGATCGTAGCGCAGCGGGGGAGCGGGCGCTACCGCCCCCTTCAGTCCCGCAGCGCGTCGGCCACTCGCACGGCACGGACCGCCGCGCGGACATCGTGTGCGCGGACCGCGTGGGCTCCGGCCAGGACCGATCCTGCGAAGGAGGCGATGGAGGCCTCGAGGCGGTCCTCCACGGGGAGATCGAGGAGCCTGCCGAGAAAGCTCTTCCGTGAGGTGCCGACGAGGACTCCCGCGCCGAGGTCTCCGAATGCGGCGAGGCGACGAAGCAACTCCAGGTTGTGGACCAGATTCTTTCCGAAGCCGATCCCGGGATCGACGAGGATCGATTCCTCCGGGACTCCGGCATCGCGCGCCACCGCCACCGCTCCCGCGAGGTGCCCTCGCACCTCGGCGATGAGGTCGTGGTAGCGGGGCTCGGCCTGCATGGTGCGCGGTTCCCCCTGCATATGCATCAGGATCATCGCCGCGCCGTGACGCGCCGCGATCTCCGCCATCGCCGGCCCGCCGCGCAGGCCCGAGACATCGTTCAGGATGACCGCGCCTTCGTCGATCGCACGCCGTGCCACTTCGGGCTTCATTGTGTCGACGCTCGCGGGAAGCGCAATCCCTTGCCGCCGGATCGCTCGCAGCGCGGGGGCGATCCGGTCCCACTCGGTCTCCGGGCCGACCGGCTCCGCCCCGGGGCGCGTGCTCTCCCCGCCGATGTCGACGATGTCCGCCCCTTCCTCCGCGATCACGGAGATCCGCCGCGTGATCGCCTCCTCGGTTGTGAAGATCCCGCCGTCGCTGAACGAGTCGGGCGTGCAGTTCAGGATCCCCAGGACGAGGGTGCGTCGACCGAGTTCCCAGGTATGCGGTCCGGCCCGGAAGGTCGAAACCCTCCGGGCCGGCCAGGGACTCGGCGAAGCCGCCTCGGCGGGAATCACGGCGTCGAGACCCCCGGGGCCGGCTCGGGCGGCAGGGTCGTGATCACCTTCTCGCCCTTGGGCGCCGGCTCACCGCGCGGCTCGGCAGCCGTCGCAGGGGCCGTTCGGTCGAGGTCGTCCGAGGGGGGTGAGAGGGCCTCTCCGTTCATGATCCTGTCGATCTCGTCGCGGTCGAGGATCTCTCGCTCGAGAAGCGCGGCCGCCAATGCGTGCAGCCTGTCGATGTTCTGCTCGAGCAGACCGCGCGCTCGATCGTACGACCCCTGGACGAGGCCATGGACCTCCTCGTCGATGATCTCGGCGGTTCGCTCGCTATAGTCCTTCTGCTCTGAGATCTCCCGCCCGAGGAAGATCAGGTCCTGTTTCTTGCCGAATTGCAGCGGTCCCAATCGATCGCTCATGCCCCACTCGCATACCATCTTGCGCGCGAGGTGCGTCGCGGTCTGGATGTCGCTCGCCGCCCCGTTCGTGATCTTGCCGAAGATGATCTCCTCGGCGGCGCGACCGCCCATCATCGTCGTCATCGTGGCGAGGAAGTACTCGCGCGTGCGGGTGTACTTGTCCCCTTCCGGCAGGAAGTGCGTGACGCCGAGGGCGCGGCCGCGCGGGATCACCGTCACCTTGTGGATCGGATCGGCGTCGGGGACGAGCCATCCGACCAAGGCATGACCCGACTCGTGGTAGGCGGTCGTGCGCTTCTCCTCGTCGGCCAGCACGAGGCTCTTGCGCTCCGCGCCCATCATTACCTTGTCCTTGGCCTCCTCGAAGTCACGCATCGTGATCTTGCGCTGGTTGCGCCGCGCTGCGAGAAGCGCCGCCTCGTTCACCATGTTCGCGAGATCGGCCCCCGCCATCCCCGGCGTCCCGCGGGCGAGGGAGGAGATGTCGACGTCGTCGCCCACCGGCTTGTTCTTCATGTGGACCTTGAGGATCCCCTCGCGACCGCGCACGTCGGGGAGGTCGACCACGATCTGGCGGTCGAAACGTCCCGGGCGCAGGAGGGCCGGGTCGAGGACGTCGGGGCGGTTCGTCGCGGCCAGGAGGATCACCCCGTCGTTGGACTCGAAGCCGTCCATCTCGACCAGGAGCTGGTTCAGCGTTTGCTCCCGCTCGTCGTGTCCGCCCCCCATGCCGGCGCCTCGGTGACGTCCGACGGCGTCGATCTCATCGATGAAGATGATGCACGGGGCGTTTCGCTTGCCCTGATCGAAGAGGTCTCGAACGCGGGACGCGCCCACGCCGACGAACATCTCGACGAAATCGCTTCCGCTCATGCTGAAGAAGGGCACGGCCGCCTCGCCGGCCACGGCCTTCGCGAGGAGCGTTTTTCCCGTCCCTGGCGGACCGAGCAACAGGGCGCCCTTGGGGATTCTGCCGCCCAGGACCTGGAACTTCTTCGGGTCGCGCAGGAACTCGATGATCTCCTGCAGCTCCTCCTTCGCCTCGTCGGCGCCGGCGACGTCCCGGAAGGTCACCTTGACCGTATTCTCGGAGAGGACCTTCGCGCGGCTCTTGCCGAACTTGAGCGCCTGTGATCCGCCCGACTGCATCTGGCGGATGAAGAGGATCCAGATCACCGCGAGGATCGCGATATAGAAGATCGGCGTGAGGAAGATGTTGGTCCACGGCGTCGGCGCCGGACGCGAGCGGATGACGATCCCCGGATTCGTCTCCATGATTCTCTTCGCCAGTTCCGGATCGTCGCTGGGGAGGTGGACACGGAACTTCGTCATCTCCGGCCGGTTCGTCACCGGATCGGCGGGGAGTTTCTGTCTGAGCTCGCCGCGGATCTCTTGCTCGATGAACGTGACCGACTCGAGGTTTCCCGCCTCCATCTGGGCGATGAACTCGGAGTAGGGGAGATCCGACTCCTTCCCGCGCGCGCCGGACAACGACTGCGCGATCCAGACGACGACCAGCACGAAGAGGATCCAGATGGTGAATGTCTTGAACTGCCGCCCGCCCATTCCCGGCGCGCCGCCTCCCCTCTTGGGCGGACCCCCTCCGCGATTCCCAGGGCCGCGCGGGTTCTCCGGATCGCGCCGCATCGTGCCAAACTCGTTCTGCGCCATTGGGCTTCCCTTCATCTACCGGGTCCGGCCGCGGCCGCACCCTCGATCATGCCGATGAACGGCAGGTCGCGGTATTGCTCTTCCAGGTCGAGACCGTACCCGACGACGTAATGGTCGCCTATTTCGAAGCCGAGCGCATCCAAAGGAATCGGCCCCTCCGCCGCGCCCCGCTGCCTCGCGAGGGCGGCGTACCGGATCCCAGCCGGCTCGTGGAGGCGCAGGAACCGGTCGACGTATTCGATCTTGGTTCCCCTCGTTCGGATCCCCTCGACGACGATCACCTGCCGGCCCCGGATATCGCTGCCGAGATCGTGGAGAACGCGGACCGACGTGGAGTCCTTCCGCGAGCTCTTGATCCTCGTCAACGAGAGGAACTCGATCTCGTGCTCGGCCTCATAGGCGCGGACGAGATCGGCCAGGAGAATGAAACACCCCTTCAAGATTCCGATGAAGATCGGAGCCTCGCCGCCGAGGGCGCCGCGAAGCGAGGATGCAATTCGCTCGACATCGCCGCGGATCTCCTCGGCAGTCCGAACGATCCGGATTCGGGTCCCGCCCACGATCCGCACCTCCCCCGCCGCGCTCACTTCGACATTCCCCCCTTCGGGGCGCGATCGACGGGCAGCGGCCCGAACCAGCGGACCACCCAGATCCGCTCGGCCCCTGGGCGGATCATCGCACGAGCCGCCCGGCGAATCCCAGGCGCCCAGAGCACCCCCTCCGCGTCCGCGAGGACCGGTTGGGCCTCGCGCGGCGCCGAAGGCAATCCCCGTTCGGATAGGAGATCCGCAAGGCTCCGGCTCCCCGTCCCGTCCTCGATCACGAGGCGATCTCCCGCCCGCGGCGTCCTGAGGACGAACGGGGGACGGATCAGCTCGGGCGCGAAGGCTTGCAGCCGGGTCAGATTCCGGATCTGGATGCGACCTGCCGCCTCGACGCGCCGTAATCGACTCGCGCGGAATCCTCCGCCGGCGGGCCAGCGCGCTTCCGATCGCCAGCCTACGGGAATCTCGACCGAGCCGGGGATCCGGCTCGAGTCCGCCGTCACGAGGATCGCGCGGAGCGTGATCTCGACTCGACCGCCGCCGGGCATGTCGATCAATGCCGATCGACGCCCGCGAACGGCTCCGAGCATCCCGCCCCAGACCGCCGCCGGGATCTCCCTCGTCGATCCCCGAACCCGAGCGACCGCAAGCTGCAGGACGATTTCCGCCAGCCCCTCGGAGCAGGATCGAAGCGCCTCGGCATCCAGTCGAATCTCCCCCGTGGACGCCGGCTGGGCGGAACGCTCGAGCGCCCGACGGGCCTCCGCCTCGAGCGCGTCGAGGGCCCGCCGCAGGTGGCCCGCCGCCCGCGCGATCGCGCGCGCCGCGCCGGGGCGCAGATCGCGATCCAGAGCGGGGATGATGACGCGCCGCACGCGGTTGCGCGCAGGGCCGAGGTCGAGATTCGTGGGATCCTCGCTCCATGCGATGCCGCTCCCGCTCAAGTAGCGGGCAAGCTCGTCCCGCGAGAATCCCAGTAGCGGGCGCAGGAATCTCCCGCGTCGCGGGGGGATCCCGGCGAGTCCGCGAAGTCCGGCTCCCCGCGCGAGGTGGAGCAGGAAGGTCTCGGCGTCGTCGTCGCGCTGATGGCCGAGGAGGATCCACGCGCATCCCGCGCTGGTCGCGAGACGGGTGAGCGCGCGGTAGCGCGCCTCGCGCATCTCGGCCTCCGAAGGAGTCCTCCCGAGGGTCGAGGCAAGCTCGAGGCGGTGGACCCGAAAGGGGATCGAGCGCGCGACGCAGAAGTCGCGAAGGCGGCACTCTTCCGAATCGGCATCGGATCGCACGCCGTGATTCACATGTCCCGCGACGATCCGGTGGCCGTGACGTCCCGCGGTCGCGAGGGCGAGGCAGAGCAGGGCCGTGGAATCGCATCCGCCCGATAGGGCGATCAGGAAGCCCGAACGGTCGCCGGGATCCAGGAGCTGGCGGAGGGCCGCGAGGAAGCGTCCCTCGGTTCGACGGATCGTTGTCATGTTCAAAGAGGAGATGTGGCGGCGCAGGGACTCGAACCCCGGACCCAGTGATTATGATTCACTTGCTCTACCAACTGAGCTACACCGCCGTGCGACTTGGTGACAATCGAGGAGTCTACGGTGGCGGCCTGGGAGGCTGTCAAGGGGCGTCTTGACAGCCTTCGGCGCATCCTCTTATCGTTCAACCAAGTCCCCATGCGGTATGTCGGACGGGTTGGCGGCGCCGGGGCGTCCACGAGATCCGTCGATTAGGGAGGGTTGAATCATGCGGCTCGCCTGGGTCGCGGTGGTGGTGGTTGCGGCGGTGCTGGGGTGCCTGGGCGGGGCGTTCGCGCAGACTCCGCCTCCCAGCGGTCCCGTCGAAGAGCCTCCTCCTCCGCCCAAGACCGTCTTCCAGTCCCTGAAATCCTTCGGCTCCTTCGGGGCGAACGCAGGCGGGATGATCTTCCTCTCCGACGAGGACGCATCCAAGGACGCGCTCATCCGGCCCTCGCTGCAGGCGGCATTCCGCTACCGCTTCTCCGACGACTGGGTGGGGGTGAGCGAGTTCGGATTCGGATGGAACGCTTACAAGGACAAGGGCGACACCGTCCTCACGGTGATGTCGGGAACCCTCGGGCTCTATCGCCACATATCCGACGCCCTGGGGCTCGACTGGAAGCTCGGGGGAGGAGCCGGATACTACCGCTGGAACTACAAGTTCTCAGGCAAGAGCATCCGCGACCCGCAGACGCAACTCCACTATAGGGGGTTCGGCCCCGGCGTCTTCGCCGCCGTGGAGACGGAGAAGCGCCTCACGCGCCACGTCACGCTGGTGACGACGGCGCAGTCGCATTACCTCATCACGGGGAACGAGGACGACTTCCCTACGGCCTTCGGAGGCAACGACGCGTTCCTTACGGCGCGCTTCGGCGTCAACTACCACTTCTCTCCCTACGAGGGCATCCTCTGGGAGAGGAAAGTCAAGCGGACGATCCGACTCGAGTCCGGCAAGGCGGGTTCCTAATCGCATCAGGAGGCTTCATGCACGATCGCGTCGCGGGGGAAGGACTCACCTTCGACGATGTCCTCCTCATACCCGGCAAGAGCGATGTCCTTCCAAGCGAGGTCGACACTTCGGTCGCGCTGACCCCGAGGTTGCGTCTGGGGATTCCGATCCTCTCCGCGGCGATGGATACCGTGACCGAAGCCCGACTCGCCATCGCCTTGGCGCGGGAGGGTGGGCTCGGAGTGATCCACAAGAACCTCTCGATCGAGGAGCAGGCGGCCGAGGTCGAGAAGGTGAAGCGCTCCGAGAGCGGCATGATCACCGATCCGGTCACTCTTCCCCCCGACTTGCCGGTAGGGGATGCCCTCGCCGTGATGGAGAGGTTCCGCGTCTCGGGAGTGCCGATCACTCGCGACGGGATCCTGGTCGGAATCCTGACGAACAGGGACTTGAGGTTCATCCGCAACCTCGAGATCAAGATCAGCGAAGTGATGACGAAGGAGAATCTCATCACTGCCCCGATCGGTACCACCCTCGAGGAGGCGAAGGAGATCCTCCACAAGCACCGGATCGAGAAGCTGCCCGTCGTTGATGGCAAGGGGCGGCTCTGCGGGTTGATCACCGTGAAGGACATCCTGAAGAAGATCCAGTACCCGAACGCCTGTGTCGACGAGCAGGGGCGGCTCCGCGCGGCGGCCGCGATCGGCACCTCCGCCGAGACGTTCGAACGGGCCGACGCGCTTGTCGCCAAGGGGGTCGACCTTCTGGTCCTCGACAGCGCGCACGGCCATTCGGAGCGCGTTCTCAAGATGACCGCCGAGATCCGCAAGCGGTATCCTTCTGTCGACCTGATGTCGGGCAATGTCGCCACGCGCGAGGCGACGCGCGATCTGATCGAGGCCGGAGCGTCGGTGGTCAAAGTCGGCATGGGGCCTGGCGCGATCTGCACGACGCGCGTCGTCGCGGGCACGGGCGTGCCTCAAATCACGGCGATCCTCGACTGCGCGGAGGAGGCGGATCGCTTCGGCGCCCGGATCGTCGCCGATGGCGGCGTCAAGTACAGCGGAGACATCTCGAAGGCGCTCGCCGCGGGAGGCTCCTGCGTCATGGTCGGCAGCCTCCTGGCCGGCACCGAGGAGAGCCCTGGAGAGACGGTCCTCTACCAGGGGCGCTCCTACAAGTCGTACCGCGGCATGGGATCGATTGGAGCGATGCAGCGCGGCAGCGCCGACCGCTACTTCCAGCTGGGAACCGCCGCCGAGTCGAAGATGGTGGCCGAGGGGATCGAGGGGCGCGTTCCGTACAAGG
This sequence comes from Candidatus Eiseniibacteriota bacterium, assembly GCA_034679345.1. Classification (GTDB taxonomy): domain Bacteria; phylum Eisenbacteria; class RBG-16-71-46; order CAIMUX01; family VGJL01; genus JAXDAY01. The sequence continues at coordinate 27,130 of JAXDAY010000035.1, read as the reverse complement.
GACCCGTCGGCGCCGTGATCTTCCAGCTCGTGGGCGGAGTGCGGACCGGAATGGGGTACTGCGGCGTGCGGACGATCGACGAGCTGCGCACGAAGACACGGTTCATCCGGATCACCGAAGCGGCGCTGCGCGAGAGCCATCCGCACGATGTCACGATCACAAAGGAAGCGCCGAACTACAAGGTGGTCTGAAGGCGGAGACGCCCGCGCCCCGCTGTCGCCGCGTGTCCGGCGGAAGACGCCGACCCCCTCCCGGGGGTATGGCCGGAGGGGGGAGGAAGGGGGTCGGCCGAGGGGTTCCCGTCAGGGCATCTCAAAGTGGAAGCTGGGATCGAGGCTTCGAATCTCCTGGACCAGCTTGGACATCCGCTCCCGAACATTCTCCGCGCCGGTCCGTTTCCATTCGAGATAGAGATCGAGGAACTGATCCTGCTTCTCCTGTAGCGATTCGCGCCGCTCGTCCTCATTCGCCACGCGCTCGAGGTGGTAGATCTCTCCGGTCGAGAGCCGCTTGAGCAGATCGAGATACTCCCCGCGCATATGGGAGAGGATTCTCAGATACTTGTCGAAGTTGACGCTCAGTTTCTCCAGCACCTCGGAAATCCCGGAGTTCCGTCCGTTGACGATCTGGCTGTAGGTGTAGGCGAACCGGTAGTAGGTGCGGCCACGGCCGATCGAGGCTTCCTCCGTGGGGCGCAGGTTCACACGCTCGATCGCGTGAGGGAGCGACGCGTCGGGCTGGGTCGCCTCAGCGTTGTCGAAGACTCCCAATGAGATGAGGAGGAAGTCGGCGTTCGTCTTGTAGATCGTGTACTTCAGGCGCGCATCCTTGCTGTTCGCGAGCCTGCGGAAGACCTCGGTGTCATAAGCAGAGAGGAATCGTTTCGCCCGCTCGAAGTGCTCCGGTTGGATCAGGGAATCGAGCAGGTGGGCGATGTAGACGTTGACGTCCTCGTCGTAGAAATCCTGGTTGGATACAAGACCCGTCTCCATGCGGGAGTAGAGCAGGCATTTCATCATGAAGTGGTAGGTGGGACGCAGATCCCCGCGCGACGCCGGAAGCTCGATGTAGTTCGCACGCGACTCCATGATGACCTCGGTTTCTCAGGCTCGTCCGCGCGGGGAGAATCGGGTTGACACTCATCGCCCGCGGCGTGGTATCGTCTTCTCTCCGGGACGTGTGGGTGCAAGGGGCGTGCCAGGTGAAGCGTGATCCCGGCAACCATCGTCCGATGAACCAAGTAAGCTGCGATCACGGGGTGGGTTCAGACGGCTCCGGGGCAGAATCCCCACGGTCACTGAACTTGCAGCAGGCCTGGACCTTTCGCATCGAGCACAACGGATCGCCGATTTCGGGTCCGTGCGCTCTTCGGCCGGTCCGAGCTCGAACCACCGCTCGTTCGATCCGGCGCCCGAGCCCGATGCGGGCCGGACCGTGGGATTCCGCGGTCGAAGGTGCGTGCACGATGCAACAGGAGTGACACCTTCGCGTGCAGGGTGCAGTTGCCTTCTGGAGAGAGCCGTTGGACGATCGCTACTCCATTCCCCGCCCTCTCCTGCGAGGGCGCTCGATCCGCACGCAGACGATTCTATTCTGTCTCTTGCCCACGGTTCTGCTCGCCGTGACCTACTTTCTCCTGGTCGAATTCGTTCTGCGGGAGTCGACCGGAGACGAGCTCCGCGTGGGACTGCTCCGGTGGGGTGGCGCGGGATTGGCCGCGCTCGCGGTGGCAATTGCGCTTGGGCTCGGTTGGCTCCTCGCCGACGGCGTCAGGCGACCGCTTCGGACGCTGCTGCGAGTGGCCGACGGCGGGAATGGGGGGACCGGCGGACTCGATCCGGCAAGCCTGCTCACCGCGGGGGATCCCGAGCTTCGCAGGCTCATCCTTCGAGTCCACACCTTGACCCAGCAGAATCGGGCCGGCGCCGAGGCCCTCAGGGAGCATCGCCTCCTTCAGTCGGACCTCGCCCTGCTCCGCGAGCGCGTGGCCGCGGCCTCGAGCGAGGAGCCATCGCCGTCTCGGCTCCCGGAACCGGGCTCGGCGGACGGGCATCGGCTCGCTGAGGCGATCGATCGACTCGTCGCGGGACTTCGGGACCGGATCGAATCGGTCGAAAAGAGGCTGAGAGACCTGGATGAGCGAATGGCGGCGGCTCCGCCGGATTCGGGTCTCGTGCGGAGCAGGGTGGGCGAGGCCCTGAGGGAGCTCGAACGGATCGGGACCGTCTGGTCGCTCGAGCTGGAGATGGCGCGCAGGCACGCTCCCGGAATGCCGGGTGAGTTGGGAGCGAAGATTCATCTGTTCCAGAACGCGATGGAGGCGGTCCGCCGGGCGGTGGAGAAAAACGGCGAGCAACCCGATCGCTTCAAGGAAGCGCGATCAGATCTAGCCATTCTGCGGGAAGAGCTTCATGATTGGTTTCGGCGGAAGGCAGGGTCTTCGAGAAACGACTCGAGCCGCATCGATGGGGGGATGCCAGGATGATGGATGAGCATGGGGCGCGATCTTCCGGAGAGGAGGGGTCGGATAGGACCCTTTGGGATCTGCTTCGGGATCTCGCGGGGCTCGCGCGAGCCCACGCGAGGTTGACGGAGGATCTGGTCCGGCTGCTCGAGCGGCAGGTCGGCGCGGAGGCAGGCCCATTGGAGCCCCTCGAGGAGCAGCACCCCCGGGCCGCGTCGGATCCTCGGCCGGAGGCGCCGCCGATGCCGACGGCGCAGCCGGTCGAAACCGAGCGCAGTGAGCCCACGGCCGAGCTCGAGCCGGTCGCGGAAGCGCCGGTCCCGGAGGCATCCGCTCCGGATGCGGCGTCCGCCGGGATGGTGTCGGATCCCGAGCCGGTCGCGGAGCCCCAAGCGAGCCCGTCGAGTTCCGAGATCGAGGTCGTCGACTCCGTGGAGAGCGGCGCCGAGACGAGCGAGGAGGTTGAGGGACAGGTACCGCCGGACGTCACCGTGCTGACCCTCGAATCGGGCGACACCCGAGTCGGCGTCCGCTGGGATCAGGTCATCCGAGTCGGCACGCTCGATGCCCCCAATCCTCCCGAAGAGATCGAGATGGAGGGGGGACGGATCCCCTTGGTGAGCCTGGGCCGCCTCCTGCACGGCGTCTCCCGCGAGGAGAAATGCTACGTCGTCATCGAGAACGAGGGCGAGAGGGCCTCGATCGCCTGCGAGAGGGCGCTGGGAATCGGCTCGCTCGGTTCGCTCGCGCGGCACGATCCCGAGGCGAGCATCCAGGTGCTGCGCGTTCCGATGCTCCAGGCCTTCGCCCATGCCCCCTCGAACGGCGGCGGGTCGGGAACCGAGAATCCGCCCGTGCCGACGCCCGCGGAGATCGAGGCCGAGAAGCGGGATCGGCATGGGCCCCTGCGGGCTCTCGTCGCGGTTCGATATCTCCCCGCGCGGGTGGCGATCTGCCGGCATCTGCGCAGCAAGGGCTGGCAGGTCGGCGAGGCGGCCGGTCTGGAAGCCGCGACCGTCTCCCTCGATCTCGGCCGGTGGGATCTCTTCTTCCTCGAGGCAAGCGGCAATGGAGAGCAGAGCGAGACGGAACAGACCCTGATGCGACGCGTCGACGAGAGAGGCGTGCCCGTGGTCCGAGTCGGCTCGCGCATCTCGGGGTACCCCGGACAGGAGGCCCCTTCCCTGATGTTTCCTTTCTCGGAGACGGAGCTGGAGTCGATCATCGATCGCATGAGTCGCCCCGACGACATCGACTGAGAGGAAGGGCGCATGGAACGCGTCACGCCGCAGCAGCCCGACACTGGATCCACGCGCGAGGGACGCCCCCCTTCGGTCCTCGTCGTCGATGACGACTCCCGCGTCCTGGAGCTACTTCAGATCACACTGGGCGGCCGGGGCTACAAGGTCTTCGTCGCGCACGATGGGGAGGAGGCGCTGGAGTCGGTGCGGCAGGTCCGCCCCGACTTCCTGGTGCTGGACGTGCGCTTGCCGCGGCGGTCCGGGATCGACGTCTGCGAAACGCTCCGGAAGCAAGCGGAGTTCCAGAATCTCCCGATCATCCTGATCTCCGGCAACGCCGCGACCGAGAGTCGCCTGCAGGGGCTCAAGGTGGGAGCCGACGACTATCTGACGAAGCCCTTCTCCCCCCGGGAGCTCCTTCTCAAGATGCAGCGGATCCTGGAGCGCAGCCGCGACCGCGACCTCCTGGCGATCAAGGCCGATGTGCTCGAAGAGGAGGTGAAGCGGCAGAGGGATCATCTGAGGGAGATCCGCGCCGACTTCCAGGGACACCTGACCCGTCTGGGCACGATCCTCGAGAAGATCGAGGAGATCAACAGGCACCGGTCGATCCGCGAGGTGCTCGACCGTTTCGTGCTCACCGCAGTGGGGATCCTGGACTTCGACGCCGTCGCCCTGCTGGTGCTCGAGGATGGGGGGCTTCGCCCTCTCGTGCACCGCGGCTTGCGATTGCGCGATCCCGCGACGCTCGCATTCGGTCCCGACTCGCCGACGGCGCAGGCTCTCGCGACGAGCGAGCATGCCATCGCCGTCGATGACCTCGCGCTGCGCCCCGAATGCCGCATGGAAGTCGGCCTGCTCTCCGCCGCGGGGATCCTGTGGGTCGTAGGGATTCGGGGAGACGCGGGCCTCCGCGCTGTTCTCTGCGTCGGTGAGCGGGCCGATCGCGAACCGCTGGATCGCTTCGACCTGAGGCTCGTCGAAGCGCTGGCCACCAGCGTGGGAACCGCGCTCGCGAACGCCGAGGCCTTCGATCGCACCCAGAGCGCGGTGCTGACGACGATCACATCCCTCCTCGCCTCCTTCGAGGCGCGCTACCCCTGGTTGCAGGGCCACTCGGATCGGGTCCGCGACTGGAGCGTCCGCCTCGCGCGGCGCGCCGGACTCACGGAGGACGAGGTCGAGACGGTCGGGGTGGCCGCCCTCATGCACAACCTCGGCGCAGTGGAGCGCCACGAATCGCTTCTCCACGCGGCGATCGTCCTCTCTCCCGCGGAACGGAAGCTCCGGCAGCGCGAGGCGAGCGAGGTGGCGGGGCGGCTCGTGCCGATGGGGGCCAAGGAGGGGATCGCCGAGGTTCTCCGACACCAGGCCGAGTATTGGGACGGCTCCGGAGTTCCCGATGGCCTGAGGGGCGAACGGATTCCGATGGGGTCCCGAATCCTCACGATCGCCAACGCCTACGACGCCTTGATCCACGAGCGGCCCCATCGCGCCGCCTACAACCCCGAAGAGGCTCTCGACCTGATCCGCGCGCGGGTCGGCACGCAGTTCGACCCGGCGATCGTGGACCTTCTGGTGGAGTGCATCGAAGAAGCGGAAGCTTCGACCCCACAGTGACCCTCGCGGTTCCCGTCTCGATCGAGCGCCGCGGGACCGAGCGCCGCCGTTGACTTCCCGGTGCGCGGGCATTCTAATGAGGCGTCCGCAGCCTGCGGACTCCAACGGTTGAGCCCTTGACGCGAGGAGGTTGCGCTCAATGGATTATCCGTTCTGGGAAGTTCCCTTGCTGGGCGGCGGGATCGTCATCGCGATCATTGCCATCGTCCATGTCTTCGTCTCCCACTTCGCCGTTGGAGGAGGCCTCTTCCTGGCGTTGACGGAGCGCAAGGGATTGCGCGATGGCGATGTCGAGATCCTCGCATACACCCGCAGCCACTCGCGTTTTTTCATACTCCTGACTCTGGTCTTCGGTGCCGTGACGGGCGTGGGGATTTGGTTCGCCATCGGGCTCGCGCATCCGGCGGGGACGAGTCTCTTGATCCACAACTTCGTTTGGGCATGGGCGATCGAGTGGTGTTTCTTCTTCGTCGAGATCGCCGCGGCGATGATCTACTACTACGGCTGGAATCGCCTTGCGCCGAAGACCCATCTGAAGATCGGCTGGATCTACTTCGTCGCCGCCTACATGAGCCTGGTGGTCATCAACGGGATCCTTGCGTTCATGCTGACCCCCGGGCGCTGGGTCGAGACCGGCAGCTTCTGGCATGGCTTCTTCAACCCCAGCTACCTCCCCTCGCTCTTTCTTCGCACAGGCGTCGCGATCTCATTGACGGGGCTCTACGCGCTTCTCACCTCCTCGATGACTCGAGCAGAGGGTTTGCGCGCAAAGCTGGTGCGTTACTCCGCGAAGTGGGTCTTCGCCGGCTTCGCCTTGATGCCCCCCGCCGGGCTGTGGTACCTCTTCGCGGTGCCCGAGTCCGCGCGCCACGTCGCCTTCGGCGGCGCGCCCGCGGTGTCCATCTTCCTCCTGGCTTCGCTGCTGATCTCGGTCTTCATCCTTGTCTTCACCTGGGCGATCGCATACCGGATGCCCGCGCGGTTCAGTCCGGCCCTCGCGGCGCTCTTCCTCGTCGTGGGATTCAGCGTCACCGCCACCTCCGAATGGGTCCGGGAGGCGGTTCGCAAGCCGTTCGTGGTCCACGGCACCCTCTACTCGAACAACCTCCGGCCGGCGCAGATCGCGGAGCTATCGAAGACAGGTTTCCTGAAGGCGGCGCGCTGGTCGGCTGTCACGGAAGTGACTTCGAATAACCGCAAGCGGGCGGGGGAAGAGATCTTCCGATTCCAGTGCGCGTCGTGCCACACGATCGATGGCTACAACGCGATCCGGCCGCTGATCCGTGGATGGCGCGAGAGCTTCATCTCCGCGCAACTGAGGCACCTCGACGAGCTGAAGGGCTTCATGCCCCCGTTCGCCGGGACGATGGAGGAACGCGGCGCGCTCGCCCACTACCTCGCCGGTCTCTGGGGTTTTCCGCCGGAGAGCCAGCCGATGCAGGAGGCGTCGCGATGAACCCGACACTGCCGCCGATCGATCCGATTCCCCTCCCCGCTCCCGTGTGGCTGTTCCAGGTGCTCTCCTTCGTGACCCTCTTCCTCCACATCGTGGCGATGAACTTCCTCATGGGCGGGGGAGTGATCGCCGCCGTCTCCGGCCTGCGCGGCAGAAGCGGAGTGCCGCATCACCGCCGGCTCTCCGATCTCCTGTTCCGCTCGCTGCCCATCGTCAATGCTGCGACGATCACCCTGGGAGTCGCCCCCCTTCTATTCCTGCAGGTGCTGTACGGGCGCTTCTTCTACACCTCGAGCATCCTGATCGCCTTCCCCTGGATCTCCATTGTCGCCCTCCTCTGCCTCGCCTACTACGGTCACTACTTCATGTCGATGTCGGAGACGGTGCGCCGGGAGAAGTACCTGTGGATCGCGTGGGCGGCGAGCGTCCTCGTGATGATCGTCGGTTTCATCTACTCGAACAACATCACGCTGATGGAATCGCCGGAGCGCTTTCGCGACCTCTACCTGGCCGACCGGTCAGGCCTGCGGCTGAACTTCGGCGAACCGACCCTTGTCCCGCGCTTCCTCCACTTCTTCGTCGCCGCCCTCGCCGTGGCGGGCCTCGGCGTCGTGGCATTCGGACAGCGCGCCCGCCGCCCGGGCCAGGAGGGATTCTCCTCGTGGGCGGTTCGGTACGGCCGCAACTGGTTCGCCGGCGCCACGCTCGTTCAGCTCCTTGTCGGCTTCTGGTTCCTCCTCTCCCAGCCGGCCGCGATCCGCGACTCGTTTCTCGGAGGCAACGTCGTGCACACGGCTCACCTGTTCGCGGCGGTCTTTCTGGCGCTGGTGGCGGCTCTGCTCCTGATGGCCAAGCCGGAGTCGGGAAGGGTCCTTCTGGCGTCGAGCGGCCTTCTGACGGCGACGATCCTCGTCATGCTCCTCGTGCGCAGCTGGACGCGCGAGCTGAGAATCGGCGCGCTCGCGGGGTTTGGGGAGATGCAGGTGCGCACGCAGGGGAGCGTTCTGGCGATCTTCCTGCTCCTTTTCGTCGCCTCCCTCGTCACGGTCGCCTGGATGATCCGGCGCTACGTGCGACAGGGCTCTGGCGCGGCGTGATCGCGCGCTTCCCTTCGCGCGCGCGTCATCGACCGGGAGGACCTCGAGCTTAGGCCTTGCGATCACCGCCTCAGGCGCGCGATCGCCTCCTCGAGGGTCATGCCCGTCTGCGCGCCCGAGGCGAGGTCCTTCAGGGCGAGGCGCCCCTCCCGCGCCTCGTCGGTTCCGATGACGACGGCGAAGGGAATCCCGAGCTGGTCGGCGTAGCGGAACTGCTTGGCGAGCTTCGCCGGCTCGGGGTAGAGCTCTACCTCGATTCCCGCCCCGCGGATCTCGGTCGCCGCGCGGATCGCCGCCTCCGCCGTCTCCGCGTCGAAGAGGGTGACGAGGACCCGCGCCGGCGCGGGGCGCGGGCTCGGCAGATGGCCGTACTTCTGAAGAACGAGCCCGATCACCACATCCCCCATGGCGAAGCCGACGCCTGGTAGGGGATCGCCGCCGACGTCGGCCACCAGGTTGTCGTAGCGGCCTCCACCGAGGATGGCGCGGAACTCCCCGTCGCGATCGCGGGCCTCGAAGACAGTGCCGGTGTAGTAGTCCAGCCCTCTGATGACGGCCGGCTCGTAGCGGACCATCTCCTTCACGCCGTAGCTCTCCAGGACGTCGAAGAGCAGGACCAGCTCCTCCGACGCGCGCCAGAGCTCGCGGTCTCCGAGGATCTTCCCCAGCTCGTCGATCTGCGCCCCGGAGAACCCGAGCTCGCCCGCATAGGCCGCCCAATCCGGGGGCGAGAGCTTCTCGCGCTTGTCGATCAGGCGGAAGGCGCTCTTCTTCGCCTCGCCATCGATTCCGATCCGCGCGAGGCAGCCGTCCATGAGACGCCGGTTGTTCACTTGCAGGATGACCTCGTCCCCGACGAGGCCGGCCTCGCGGAAGAACGAGGCCGCTACCGCCAGGAGCTCCGCGTCCGCGCGCGGGTCGTCGGCGCCCAAGAGGTCGATGTTCCACTGGAAGAACTCGCGGGTGCGCCCCTTCTGCGGGCGCTCATAGCGCCAGAAGGGGCCATAGGACCACCAGCGGATCGGGCGCGGGATCTGCGCCTGCCGTCCCGCGATCATCCGGGCCAGGCTCGGCGTCAGTTCGGGGCGCATGGCCAGATCGTCCCCTCCACGGTCCTTCAGGACGAACGACTGCTCCTTCACCAGCTCTTCGCCGCTCTTCGCTGCATAGAGCGCGATCGGCTCGAGGATCGGCCCCTCATACTCCTGGTAGCCGAAGCGACGGGAGACGGCCCGGATCCTCTCGTAGAGCCAGACCCGTTGGGCCATCGCCTCCGGATAGAAGTCGCGGGTTCCCTTGACCGCCTGGATGAGGCTGCGTTTCATCGATCCTCCACTTCTCCGCCAGGCGGCCATGATGCCATAGACGGAGGCTGAGCGCAGCAGGTGTGGAGGGGAGTCGCGGAGTGTCTAGACGCGCCAGAGACGGATGGCCCGGTCGGGTCCGCCGACGGCCAGGATCGGCCGGCCCGCGAGGATTGAAGCCCCAGCGGCGCCAGCGGCCCTCAGGGGAGGGATGTGCGCGGTGAAGGGTGGCTCCTTCTCGGAGTTCCCGAGGGGTCGGACCGTGACGGAACCCGATGTCTCGATCGAGGCGAGCATCGAGTCGCTCATGCCCAAGGCGAGGATCGAGCGGGCGGCCCCGCCGATCGTCCGGACGCAGCGGATCTCATCGATGTTCCAGATCCGGATGCGGCCGTCCTTGCCCGCGGATGCCGCGAGACGATGATCTCTGCCGGTGGCCCATGCGAGGATGGGCCCGCGATGGGCGTCCAGCCGGTCGATGCAGCATCCGGTCGCGAGGCTCCAGGCGCGCACCTGGCCGTCGTCCGAAGCGCTCAGCAGAATCGTCCCCTCGGGGCTGAATGCGAGGCCGCGGATCGCGGCCTCCGCGCCCTTCAACGTCATGCGCGCGATCCATTGGCGCGAATCCCAGATCTTGATCGTGCCGTCGAGCGATCCGGTCGCGAAGCGCTCGCCCCGGGTCGAGTGTGCGAACGCGCTTGCCGAGAACGGATGGGCCTGCAGGAGTTGACGGCAGCGCCCATCGGAGAAGTCCCAGCATCGAATCGATCCATCCCTCGCCGTGGTGAGGAGCGCGTCGCCCAGCGGGTGGAAGTCGATCGACTCGACTGGACTCTGATGCCCACGCAGCTCGAGCCGGCGGCGATTCGCCTCGAGATCGAAGACCAGGGCCGATCCGTCGGCCATGCCCGCCGCGAGGAATCGCGAGCAGGGCGAGACCGCGATGCGCCGGACGGGAGACCGAATGCCGAGCAGGCGTCTCGGCTCGGCCGAGGCGTCTCCCGTCGAGCAGATCGAGTCCGTCGATTCGGTTGCGAATGGCTTCATCATGCCCACCCCTCTTCTATCGGCACCCGAGAACGGGACCCGAAGACCGGAGTGCCGAAGCCGCGCGCGGAGGGCCCGGGTTCGAGCGGCTTGACCCTCGGGAAGTCGATCTGTTACGCTTCCGCCGTCCTCATGAGGAGGCGTAAATTGATAGATTCAAGGAAGTTGCGGGGTTCGATCATCCCCCTGCTCGGGGGATGCCTGCTCTCTCTCTCCGGGTGCGCGACCGTAGGACGGGACTTTCCGGCACAGCGGATCACGGAGATCCGCATCGGCGAGACGACGAAGAGCGATCTTCTCGCTCAGTACGGGCGGCCATATCGACGCGGAGTGGAAGACGGCGATTCCACGTGGACCTACGTCCACTACAAGTTGCGCCTGGTCTTCGGAAAGACCTCGACAAGAGACCTCTATATCCGCTTCGACGGCAATCGCGTCCGCTCGTTCACGTACAACGCCGACGTTCCGTGAACAAAGGAGGTCGCATGACCGAGCCGACCCGGACGGTGGAGCGCTGCCTTCGCGTCGCCGCGCCTCGGTCCGCAGTCTTCCATGCGCTGCTCGACCCGGCCGCCCTCTCGCGGTGGATGTATGCCACGGTTCGCTGGAAGCCGCAGAAGGGCGCAAGCTACCGCATTGACTGGTTGGACTCGAGCCTGCCGGCCCACGCCCAGGGAGAGATCCTCGAGATCGAGGACGACCGGCGTCTGGTCCTCTCATGGTTCATGGAAAAGCTCGGGTGCGAAACGATCGCATCCTTCGAGCTGGATGACGATGATGTGGGCATGACCCTGGTCAAGTTCCGCCACCGCGGATTCCCCGCCCAGCCCGAGTGGCAATCCCGCTTCGACATGGTCGCGCTGGAGTGGGACAAGGTGCTTGAGAACCTGCGATTCCATCTCGAGGAGGGGGGAGGGCGCGAACAGCCATTCTACATCCGCGTCCAGGCAAACCTCCCTGCCAGCCGGGAGCGGGCCCATCTCTACTGGGTCGCTCCCAGCGCGATCGCCACATGGCTTGCCAGTGACGCGTTCACCGATCCCGCCGCCGGCGGGGAGATCCGCCTCACGATGATGGACGGCGCGGAGGTCCGCGGTCTCATCCGGACCTTCGTGCCGGGCAGGCACATGCGCATTCTCTGGGAGGAGGAGGGGCGAAAGAGCCTGATCGGGCTCTCCTTCTGGCCCGACGGAGAGGGATGCGTCGCGACTCTGACACAGCGCTCCTACGCGATCCCGGAGGAGGAGAAGGACGCCCTCCGCGCCCTATGGGAGATCCGTTTCGCCAAGCTTGCCGAGGTCCTGGAGAGAGCGCCGGGGGCGTGGAAGCCGGGGGGGAGCCGAGGAATCGTCGTCGAGAGGACTGTCGGCGCGCCTGCCGACCGAGTCTGGAAGGCGCTGACCGATCCGGTCTCGCTCGTCGGTTGGTACTGCGATCGGGCCGAGCTCACCCTGAGAGAAGGGAACACGTTCGCTCTTCTGTGGACCGCGTTTGGCGAGCAGCGCGGCAGGATTCGAGAGATCGAATCGGGACGGCGAATCCTCTTCGCATGGGACGTTCCGCCGCTCGAAGCGACGACGGAGGCCGAGATCGTCTTGTCTCCGGCGCATGGGGGCGAGCCGCGCACCGATGTGCGCCTGAGCCACATGGGATGGGGGATGGGTGAGTCGTGGGAGGATGAGTTTCGCGCCGCATCGGCGGGATGGAGATCCACCCTCGCGCTTCTCGATTTCCACTTGAAGCACCAGGCGCGCGGAGGGCGCCGTTCGTTCATTCTGCGCCGCGCGCTCCATCTCGCGCCGGGAGAGATCTGGGCGCACCTCACCACCGAGAACGGGCTCAAGTCGTGGCTCGGCGAGTCCGCAACCATCGATCTGCGCGAGGACGGGGAGATCCGTGTCCTCCTGCGCGACGGAGCGACCTTGCAGGGGAGGATCGCCGTGGCCGAGCCCGGGATGCGAATCGCCTACTCGTTCGACTCGCCGGAGCCGATCTTCCTCGAGATCACCTGGTGTCGCTCGCACGGCGGAACGAGCCTCGTCGCCTCCGGATCCACCCACGGCGCGAGCGAGGTTTGGCCCCTGCAGCAGAGGATCCAGTGGTCTGAGCGGCTCGGACGGATCGGAGGGGGCGTTTAGGAGGGGAGAATGAATCCGGTCGGAGCGATCCTCGCGGATGGAATCCTCATGGGGCGTCTCGGACGCTGATCTGCCCGCCTCGTATGAAGAACATCGAGATCAAGGCCAGCTACCGGGACCTTAACCGGGCGCGCGCGATCGCGCGGCAACTGGCTGCCGAGCCGCACGGCGTCCTCGATCAGCTGGACACCTACTTCCGGGTCCCCGTGGGGCGGCTGAAGCTGCGGGAGACCGGGACGTTCGGATCGATGATGACCGCGGAGCTCATCTTCTACCGCCGGGCGGACGAGGCCAGAGCGCGGGAGAGCGATTACGACGTCGTGCCGGTCAACGATCCGACGGGACTCAAGCGCGCCCTGGATCGCGCGATCGGGACCTGGCGGACGATCGCGAAGCGTCGCGAGCTCTGGATGCTCGACAATGTCCGCATTCACCTCGATGAGGTCGAGGGACTCGGCAACTTCGTCGAGCTCGAGGCCGTGGTGGACCGTTCGCATCCCGCCGAGGCTTGCTCCGCGACCATTGATCGGCTCGCCGCGGCCTTCGGGATTCAGGCGGGAGAGCGGATCGCAGAGTCGTACTCGGATCTGCTCTGAGTGAAGAGCGGTCGAATCGAGCGGGGGAATGACTGACAACCCGGAGACGATGGGCGCGCTCTACTCCCTCGCCTGCGCTCTCACCTGGGCGGTCGCGGTTGTGCTGCTCAAGCGGTCCGTGGAGACGATTCACCCCTTCGCTCTCAATCTCTTCCGAGTCACCTTCACGATGCCTTTGCTGGTGGCGACGGTGGTCCTGGCGGGTGGCGCTCTGTTGCCTCCGGTTTCCGCCGGAGACGCGATCCGCCTCGCCCTCAGCGCTCTCGTCGGCATCGCGGCGGCCGACACGCTGTTCCACAAGTCCCTGCAGCTCGTCGGCGCCGGGATCGTGGCGATCATTGACACGCTCTACGCTCCCACGGTCGTGGTCTTCGCCTTCCTCCTGGTGGGCGAGCGGATGCAATGGAACGACTACGCCGGCTTGGCGCTGGTCAGCGGCGGGCTGCTCATGACGGGCACGATCCAGCCCCCTTCGGGGCGGACTCGCGCACAGCTGCTGGAGGGTATCGGCGCAGGGGTCCTGGCCATCGTCCTTCTCTCCCTGGGGATCGTGATCGCGAAACCCGCATTGAACCGCCTGCCGGTCCTCTGGGCCACGGCCTACCGCCAGACGGCGGCAGCCGTCATCTTGCTCGGATACGCCCTCGTCCATCCGAAGCGACGGGAGATGCTATCCGCATGGCGGCCCTCTTCGTCGTGGAGGGTGATGGTCCCGGCGACTCTCCTGGGCTCCTACGTCGCGCTGATCCTCTGGATCGCGGGAATGAAGTACACGCTGGCGAGCATCGCCGCCATCCTCGGGCAGTCCTCGACGATCTTCATCCTCATCTTCTCGGTCGCCTTCCTCCGGGAGCGGATGACCGCGCGCAAGTCGCTCGCCGCGACGCTGGCGGTGGCGGGAGTTCTCCTGATCACGCTGATCTAGGTGAGACGGACTATCCGCGCTCCCCGCGTCCGCGCTCTCCGCCACCCCCGCCCTTGCGCTTCGCTTCCCCCCCGTTGCAGGATCGCAGCATGAGGTCGACGAAGCGGGCGTTGCTTCATCTGGCGGAGTTCTCTCCGCACACCGCCGGAGCATTCGTCGTCCACCTGGAGCATCTGGCGCCCGCCGCCCTCGCCCGGGGCTACGAGCCTTGGCTCGGACTGCCCACCTCGCGGGCTCCCCGCGCATGGCACGAGCGACTCACCCGCGCGGGCTGGCGGCTCCGGCTCCTGCGGCGTCCGTGGGGCGCGCGCCGCGCGTTCATCGCGGATCTGAAGGGACTCCTCGGCGACTGCGATCCCGCGATCGTCCATCTGCACTTCCATGGCGCCTCGCTGCTTCCCGTCGCGCTTTTCACGCGGCAGGATCGCTGTCTGCGTGTGATGCACTGGCACAATCCGGCGCGGACGCCGCGGGTCGTGCGCCGGCTGGCTGAGGCGGTCGCCCGGCCGCGTCACGTCACGGTCGCCGCTTACCTGATCGAGCTTCTCGGCCTCCCCAGGGACCGCGCCCGCTGCATCCCGAACGGGATCGTGGCGCCCGCGGAGGCGCATCCGGCCGCCTCGGCGCAGGATCTCCTCACCATCTCGGCAATGAGGCGCCAGAAGGATCCATCGACCTTGCTCAAGGCCGCGGCGATCCTCCAGCGCGAGGGCTGGAGCGGTCGATTGATCTGGGCCGGTTCGGGGCCGCTCGAGCCTGCGGTGCGCGCCGAAGCCGGTCGCCTGGGCATCCTCGATCGTATCGATTTCCTCGGTGACGTGGCCGATCCCTCGCCGCTGTTCCGCGGCTCGCCGCTCTTCGTCCTCTCCAGCCGATTCGAAGGGCAGCCCTACTCGATCCTCGAGGCGATGGCCCATGGTCGCGCGGTCGTGGCGAGCGATCTTCCCGGGATCCGGGAGCTCCTCGGCGAGGAGGCGGATCGTCTCTGCGTTCCGGCGGGAGATTCCGCCGCGATGGCAGCCACGCTGCGGCGCCTGCTCGCGAACATCGAGGAGCGCGAGGCGATCGGTAGCCGCCTGCGCGACCGCGCCCGCGATCGGCACTCGGTCGATCGGTGGACTTCGGATCTGCTCGACGCTTACGAGGAGTGGAGCTCGGAGCTAGCGCGATCCCGATGAGAAGCGAAAGGGGATCGTGACCTCGGATTCGACCGCGGCCCCGTCGCGCGTCGCCGGCTGGAATCTCCAGTTGCGCGCCGCATCGAGCGCTGCCCACTCGAGGGCCGGATTGCCGCCCTCGACGACGCGCGCGTCGGTGACGTTTCCTCTCCGGTCGATCTTCACGCGCACGAGGATCGTCCCGTCGATTCCGGAGGCGGTCTCGGGATACGAGGCGAGCGCCCGGTAGATCGGCAGGGGAGCGACGTCGTACTCGACGCCCGGCGCCGCCGCTTCCGTCTCGAGCCTTCCCTCGGGGAGCTGCCAATCGGGTAGGGCGAGGCGCACCAGGAACCCGGTCGCCGCCGCCCCCGAGGGGTGCTCCGCCGGGCCGCGGGAAGCGAGCCGGGTCAGGATCGCCGGAGCGCCTTCGCGGATCGATTCGTTCCATGCGAAGGCGGAGGGCATCGCGACCGTGGAGTCCGCCGTCGCCGCCTGGGCGAGCATGCCCAGGCCGCCCTCGAGATCTCCCTTGAGCAACCGCGCGTGCGCCAGGCTGGCAAGGGTCCTCGGATCCGGGCGCAGGACGGCGGCCTCCTCGAGCAGAACGAGGGCCCGATCGGTTCTCTCTTGCAGAAGGCAGAGCAGCCCAAGGTCCCTGCGGAGGCGTCCCGCCGCGGGCCCGACCTGCGCGGCCTGCACGCCCTTCTCGAGAACCTGGATGGCCTCCTGGATCCGCCCCTGGCGCCCGTAGAGGGAGGCCAGCTCGGTCACGACCGGCGCGTAGCTCGGCTCCATCTGATAGGCGCGCTTCCACGCCTCTTCGGCCGCCTCGTCGTCGCCCTTGCGCGAGGCGACCGAGCCGAGCCCCTCGTAGACCTGCACATCGTCCGGTGCGATCTGGAGCGCCTTGCGATAGGTCGCCTCCGCCTGATCGAGGCGGCCGAGAGTCGCCTGGACCATGGCGACGTTGATCCACCCGTCGACCCCGGTGGGATCGATCTCCGTCATCCTCTCGAAGGCGGCGAGCGCCTCGCGGTAGGCCGGCTCTCCCTGCGCCTCCCCTCGTTGGAGCCAGCACAGGCCGATGCCGTAGAGCGGATCGAGACGATCGGGCGCGATCGCGTGGGCCCGCCGATACCAGGGCAGAGCCATCTCCCAGTTCTCGCGCTCCGCATAGGAGTCGGCGAAGCTGACGCAGCCGATCGCGAAGTCAGGCGACAAGCGAAGCGCTTCGCGCATGAGACCCGCCGCGAGCGTGTCCTGCCCGCCTACGATCGCGCCATGCGCTTGGCAGTAGAGGATCACATGGGGCGGCGCGCTTTGCGCGTCGATGCGGTTGCAGATCTCTGTGCGCTCGTCGAGCGTCGTCGACTCGGACAGGCGCGTCAGGAACTCGCGCGCGGATAGCCCCTGGGAAGCCGCGGCCGGCGGAAGGAGGAAGGTCCCGACGAGCGCCGGAATCCATCGACTCCAGTTGGATCGTTTCGCCCGGATCACAGGGGGAGTCTACCGGGAGTGGGGAGACGCCGCCAGTGCCGGATGCCCCGGATCGACTCGATCGCTATCGCGTCGAGGCGCGCATTCCGGGACCCGGGTTTCCGAGCATCCTCCGGATCATTGCGATTTGGCCCTGGTGATGCGCTTCATGGCCGAGCAGGTGGAGGAGGATCCATCCGACGGTGAAGACCTCGCGCTCCTCGGGATCAGCCGGATCGACCCATGTGCGCCGACCTTCGAGGTCGTCGTCGCGGAGGGAGGCGAGGATCTCGCGCGTCTCGATGCGGAGATCCGCGAGGAGGCTCAGCATGAACGAGACGGGCGCCTGTGGCGCTTGGGGCGCGTTCACTGTCCCGTATGTGTCCATCCGGTAGAGCTCCCGGCGTTCCCTCGACAAGGGCCGGCCTCCGACGCGCTCCAGCACCCAGAAGGCCTCCGCCTCGGCGACGTGCGTGAGGAGCGTGCCGATGCTGTTGCCCCCTTCGAAGGGGACCCATGAGACGCTCCTCGCGTCGAGGTCGCTCACGAGCGCCACGGTCTCCTCTCGCAGGTCATCGAGAGCGGCGAGCATACGGCCAAGGCGGGGAGAAAATCCCCTTTGAGCCTCAAGCTCCCTGAATCGAAGCATCTCCGCCTCCTCGCCCCCGGCATGGAGCCTGGGGGATCCCAAGGCCGGCTAATCAGTCTCCCAATAATCGATTAGCCAATCGAATTGACGATCAACATCTGGAGTCGTATACTAGATGGCGTCACGACTCAACCCTATCGAGGGCGGGGATCTCGAGGCATCGAGATCACCGTCAGCCGGCAAGGCTTGCAGACCGTGACGGCGACACAGCAGTCTCGAGAATCCTAGGTTCTTGGGACGAACGGTACACAACCACGTTAGGAGGATCCTCTGCGATGAAGGCTATCGTTTTCGGTCTTGCGCTTCTCCTGGCGGCCACGAGCGCCTTTGCTCTCACGAACGGTCGTGACGGCAGCGGCGGTTATGGCCCGATCGGTGAGGGCTGGGCGCAACTGCGGGGCGAGTCCGATGTGCTCCTTCTGCAGTATCGTGAAGCCAACACCGGTTTTGGCAGCTTGCTTCCGCAGTACAGCGCGGCTCTGACCGCGGCTGGCGCGGTCGTGAGCCAGATCGACGAGCCGAGCGGCGGCGGAAACTTCCCGGCCGGCTACGATCCGGTCAACTACCCGGTCACGTTCGTGATCACCACCGAGAACTGGTGGGGTCCGAACTTCCCGCCCGCCGATGAGAACACCGTGGGCAACTACCTCAACGCCGGTGGCGGCGTCTGGCTGAACGGCCAGGACTACCTCTACGGCGCTGGCTACGGTGACGGGGCCGCCTATGGCTTCCCCAACATGATCGGCGCTGGGACCATTACCCAGGACACCCCGTTCGGAACCGGCTACTCGATGGACGTCTCGGGCCAGGATATCTTCGCTGGCTACTACGACTCCCTGGATGCCTACAGCATCTTCTTGGCCAACGACTTCTATCCTGACACGATCGAGCCGCGCAGCGGTGGCGCGACGGCCTTCCGTCAGGAGTCGCCGAATCCTTCGAGCGGCGGCGTTCTCTACGACGCCGGGACCTATCGGAGCGTCTTCAATACCCTCGAGATCGCCGGCAGCATCACCGGTCAGTTTGACGGTGTCATCGCCACGGGCTACAACTGGCTCAGGGGCGGTCCGGTTGCTTCCGAGACCACGACTTGGGGCGCCGTGAAGGCCAACTTCCGGTAGACCGCAGTTCGTTTCTTGACGGCGCAGCCTCTGATCCGCAAGGATCGGAGGCTGTTCCGTTGGGGGGATCATGATGCCGCGACTTCTCCGCATCCTGTTGCTGTCGGCCGCCTGCCTCTTGGCGCCGGCCATCGGGAGCGCCATCTACATGCCGCTTTGGGTTCTGCAGGACCGAGTGGACTATGTTTTCAGTGGCGTGAATCTCGGAGTGAGGCTCTACGAGCCGGGCGACACGATCAAGGTCCATGCGGCCCTATTTCGGGTGGGCGAGGTGATCTACCGCTCGCCGGTCTCCAAGGCCGCTGGCGTCGCGCCGGGGGACACGGTGCTCCTGCACATCCGGGGCACCCAGATCCGCGAGGATCGCTCCGCCTACATCTCCTTCGCGATCAAGGAGCAGCGGCGGAACATCCCCGATCTCGGCTATCCGCTCTTCGAAGGCCCGGCGATTCCTTGCGATCGCTTCATTCCGCAGTTCACCCGGGATCCCGTCACCTGCGCTCTATCCATGGATCCGGCGGGGAGTCTCTGCCCATGCGTGCGGGAGACGGCGCTGAAGCACCGCGAGCTCGTCGCCGCGCGCCAAGCAGGTAGCGAAGCGGAATACTTGCGGAGCCAGCTCCACGACGAGAACGTGTTGACGGTCTTGAGCGCGATGGGGATTCTGCGGGTGAATCAGGACTCCACGGCGCTGGAGTCGATGGGGCATCTGGTCGATCATCGGGAGCTCCAGGTCCGCCTGGACCTCGCCGAGTCGATGCCGTTTCACCCCGGGCAGGCCGCCGGGGAGATCGGAATCCGCCTGCTCGACGATCCCAACGAGCAAGTCCAGCTCTTCGCCGCTTACGGGCTCGGTGTGATCGGATACGAGCCGGCCGCCCCAGCCATGGCCGAGATCCTCGCCGACCCCAATCGGGTCTTCCTCGTGCGCGCCTCATGCCTCCAGGCGCTCGATCTGCTTGGCTCGCCCCTTCTGCTCCCCGCCCTGGAGCGGGGGATCGCGGCCGATCCCGACACAGCGCGCATGGCGGGTTTCCGCCAGCACCTCGAACGGCTCCGCAAGGCCGCGGCGCAACGATAGCCGACGCGAGTCTCTGGCAACTTGACTCCCGGATCTGCGAGAATCGGGGCATGAATCCAAGAGGCATCCCTCCGGAGCGGCCCTCAGCGGTCGCCTGGAACGCGACGGATCTGCGCCACGCATTGCTGCGCCGCTCCTGCTTTCCGCGCGCCGGCCGGAGGAGACGGCGCTCCGGCGCGGGGGCCGCGCACGCCGGCGTGTCCCGTCGTGCCGTTCATCGGCTCGGCCATCGCGCCGCGGCCGCGCTCATCCGTCAGGGGAGACCCGACCACGCAGCCGAGGTGCTGAGTGATCTTCTCGCCGGCTCCTATCACGAAGAGCGGATGCTCGCTCTCGAGATACTCGATCGATTGGTCGACGTGTGGCGGGACTGGGGCGTGGCGATGGTGATCCACGCGGCCTCCACGCTTGATCATCCTTGGGTTGCCGATCGGCTCGCGAGGATTCAGGGGAGGATGATCGCGCGCAATCCCGCCTTGATCCGGCGACATGCCCGCTGGGCGGTGCATCACAATCCCCTCGTCCGCAGGGCGGCCGCGCTCGCCTTGCTCCCAGGGCGGGGACGGGGCGCGCAGCGCGGCGTGCAGGCATCCCGGGCCCTGGCGATCCTTCGGCTGCTGCTCTCCGACCCCGAACCCCATCCGTGGGTCCAGCAAGCCCTGGGGCGCGTGCTCGTTCACTATGCGCGGCGCGCGCCGCGCACGATCCACCATCTCCTCGTCGATCCACGAGGAGCTCTTCATCCGCGCCACCTGGATCGAGCGCGAAGTCTCGTCGAGAAGGCCCGAACGGCGAGCTGAGTCGCGGCCCTGCGCCTGCCCGCAGCGGCTCAGGCCCTAGCGGTTCTCCGCCTCGTCGAGCGCCCGGCGGATCCGGCCGAGCCGGTTTCCGCGTTCCCGCGCGAAACGCTCGATCCCCTTCAGGAGCCACTCCGGCGAGAGATGCGCCTCCTCGATCACCTCATCGACGGTCCCGCCGGTGCGCCAGCGGTCGTCGAAGTCGGAGGTCATCGCGTACTCGTGGGCGATCGGCGCGAGGCGCCAGTCGTGCATGAGACGGCGGCTGCGGTTCGAGATGTAGGTCGCATCGAGGCGGTCCGCGGCGGAGAGGATCCGATCGCGATAGGAGGCATCCTGCGACGCGAAGAGCTGCGGGCTCACCGCGGCGACGATCTTGACGTTCAGCCCCGCGCGCTCCAGCTCGGGCAGGATCGCCACGAGGTTGTGGGTCGACATCGTCCCCTGCACGAGGATGCACCCCATCGGCTTCTTGCCGGGCGCGTAGTCGCGGATCAGATACGCGCCGCGCGCCACTTCGAAGTGCGAAGCCATGCCGAGCGCGGCACGATCGGGAATCGGGATCGCCGGACGCGTCAGGTGGAGCGCCAGGATCGCTGCGGAGGAGGAAAGTCCGGCGGCGAGGAGGACCGGCACCTCGTTGTATTCCCACGGGTGCAGGTCGGCGACATGCCCGTCGGGGAATAGTTGCGTGACGCCGGGCGCGAATACCCCGAAGTGGGTCCTGCTGTCGTCGGCCGTCTCGGGGCCGGAGTGCCCGGCGACCCAGAGGACCTTGCCCACCTTGAGCGGGCAGTCCTGCGCGAGCTGGCTGAAGAGCCGCATCGGCCCGTACTTGAGGTAGCTGAAGCTCCCGTAGGTCGAGCAGGCGCTGAAGAAGCCGTCGAACTCCTCCTCCGGCCGGTCGGAGAGGTTCACGCTCGCGATCCCGACGCTGATTCCCGCGTTCGCGAACTCGGTGATCTCCTGCGGCAGGAGCGCCCCCTCGGGATTCGCGTTCCGGTCGTACTTTCCCCAACCGGGGGTCCCGTCCCAGGAATCAGCGAAGCCCGATATGTTCGTCGATCCCGCGAGGTCGGCGGACATCGCGAGGAAGAGGGGGCGGCCGTACTCCTTCCGGGAGTAGCCGTTCACCCACGCGCCCCACTTCGCGAGGGCCGCGCGGTTCGGCTGCTTCTCGCCAGGCTTGGCCCAGAGCGACTCGGGATAGGAGCGCGCATCCAAGATCCGGGGATCGCGCGCAGGCGTGCGGCGCGCATTCAACCGGTAGCCCGAGATCTCCTGCGGGACGGAGTCGCCGATTCGCACCAGCGTGTCGGCGAGGTAGTCGACGAGGGCCTGATCGCGGTGGAGGACTTCCACCACCTTGCGGAAGTTCGTCTCGACCTGCGCGCGGAACTCCGCGGGATCCTTCGGCGCCGCCTGTCCGAATCCCGCGAAGTCGACGCCGTAGCGTTCCGCGAACTCTCGCTTCGTCTCCCAGTAGAGCTCGTGATTCGCCGGAGCATGGGGGGATCCGTGACTCTTGTAGTCGTACTTGAGGTAGCCGCGCCCCTTGCGGGTCTTGATCCAGACCACGGTCGGGGCTCCGCCCGACTCGCCGTGGACCGCCTCGAAGAGCAAGGGGTGCACGCTCGCGAACTCGCTTCCCTGCTCGGTGCCGAGAACGCGCCAGCCGTAGGGGGCGAACCAATCATGCGGAGAGCCCGGCACGACGCTCGAGACGGCGTGATCGTCGATCCCGAAGTCGTTCCAGTCGACCACATAGACCAGGTTGTCGAGCCCGAGCCCCCAGGCGGAGTTCTTCGTCTCGTGTGACGCCCCTGTGGTGAGCCCTCCTTCTCCCTCGAATGCGAAGACGCGCACGCCGGCGGCGCCGGCGCGCTTCAGCGCCATCGCCTCTCCCGCGGCAGCGGGGCTGCCGTGTCCCGAGGGGCCGGTGTTGAACTTGAAGAAGAGGGTCTTTCCCTCCATCTCGGCGTGTCCGGCGATCCCGCCGCGGCGGCGGAAGCCGAGGAGGTCCTCCCAGTAGAGAGCGCGGCGCGCCTCGTTGGGGATGGCGTAGCGCGGATCCCGGGTCTGGGCGTACCTGACGCGCAGGGCCTCGTTCATGACCGGAAGGGTCGCGTAGACCAGAGGAGCGGTGTGGCCGGCGACGAGAACGAACCGATCGCCGAAGCGCTTCTCCGGATGTCGGGGGTCCCATCGCATCACATCTCCGAGAAGGGTCGCGACCAGCGCGTGGACTTTCGACCGAGACCCACCCGGGTGGCCGCTCTGGCGGTAGTTCAGCATCATGTCGATGAACTGGTCGACGATGTCGGCGACCTTGTCCCACTGCGCATAGTGCGCGACCGCATCGCGGCGGATCTCTTCGGCTCGGCTCATCCGTGCGCTGCTCCTTGATCGGTTCGTGGAATCCCAATGGGGGCGGGTTCGAGAAGTACGGGGCAGTCTGTCACAGGGTGCGGGGGAGGGTCAAGGAGGGGGCAGATCCCCCTTGGTGCCCCCGGGCGCGCTTTGCTATCGTCATGCCTACTTATGGTCAAGCCCTCGGCGATCCTAGAGGAGCGCGCGCTCGTCCTCAACCGACACTGGACCGCAGTCGGCACGACGCCGGTCCGCGTCGCTCTTTGTCTGATGTACCGGGAAGCCGCCCGGGCGGTTCATCCCGTCGACTCGACGCTGCACGATTTCGAGTCCTGGGCGAGCGTCCCGCCGGCCGATGGCGAGCCATGCGTGCGGACCGAGCGGTATCGGATCCGGCCGCCCGAGATCCTGCTCTTGAGCCTCTACGAGGGAATCCCGCGACGCAGGGTCAGCTTCTCCCGAAGGAACGTCTACCGGCGCGACCGGCTCACCTGCCAGTACTGTGGAGCCCGGCCCCCGATCGAGGAGCTCACCGTCGATCACATCGTGCCGCGCTCGAAGGGGGGGCGGACGAACTGGACGAACTGCGTTCTCTCCTGCGTGCGATGCAACCGGCGAAAATCGAACCGGACGCTCGCGGAAGCGGGCGTCCGGCTGATCCGTGAACCCCGCGAGCCGACCTGGTCCCCCTGCTTGACGATCCCACTCGGTCAGCGCAGACCTTCCTGGGAGCCGTTCATTCTCGAGCCGATGCGAGCGCTGGAGATCTAATCCCTCGCGCTCCTGGCGGTCTCCTTCAGAGCTTCGACTCCACGCTCCGGATCTTGTCCTCCATCGTCTGATCGCGGTCGGTGCGGGTGCCGAGCTTGACGACGGTGGAGATCCGCACAGCGCCCATCGCGTGCACCACTTCGTGGCACGGCAGCACGTGCTCGGCGATTCGCTGCGGTAGCCCGTCCGCGGGGGACCCGGGCGCTTTGCATCCGCTAGTGGACAAGAAGACGGGGTCAATCCCAAGGCACCTCTGCGGCCGTGACAACCAAGAGCGATCCGCGTCAAGGGAGATGCATCTCTCAGCAGTCTGGACAGGGCGAACGTGTGCTAGCGCGGGCAACGCGTGCGGTGTCATTGCCCAAGGCCCTCGAGAAAGGGAATGCGATACTGTGACGGTACTCGGTTAACTTGTCGCGCGATTTGGTCGCCTAGTTGAGTCGTAGGTCCCGAGGCAATCGTCGCTAGGACCGAACCGGCATTCAGATAGAAAGTCGCTGCGCGAACGGAATCGAGACCATCCGTCAGAGAGCTGATCTCCGTCATCAGGGGAGCAATGCCTGTCAGAGGGTCCACAAGTGATCGATCACTTCGACGGGAGAGATCCCAGGAGAAGGCCGATGCCATTCCCTCGAAGAAGGCGACGGGGGCGGAATTGTCAGGAAGAAGTCGCGATTCTGACGACTGGAGTCGACTTGGGGATTGCCAGAGCCGCATTCCAACGGAGGACTTGCCCCCCCCCCGGTACAAGGCCCAGCCCAACCCGCGAAGTCTGTCGCTGGTTCCAATGATACCTTCGCCGAGATGTATTGCATCCTCTGGGAGGATCACTCCTTGGGTTGATAGCACGCCGAGCGTTCTTGCGAAGGAAGAGGTTATGCCAGGGTGCTCCAGCGCACTGAGTTCGCTCATGAGAGGCTGAACAAGCTGGGGCGCGCGGACGACAAGCGGAGCCAGGGCATTATCCAGGTGGAGTGCCATGCCGTCGAGCACAGCCCGCTGTCGCTCCGCTGGCATGGCGCGAAGCCGGGCTCCGATGAGGCCGGGTCGCCATCTCCCCAGCCATGCAACCCCGATTCCCTCCCAGAAACTTGCCGAGTCAGGTCCTGCGCGGGCGGCCATCTTGGGCCATTCGTCCTGGCTGACCACCAGGTAGGCCCACTCCCCCTGGCCTCGGTAAAGATAACCACGCAACTCTACTGGAAAGAGATCGATTCCTTCGGGAGTCAGCTTCTGCCCGAGCACCTCGCCAAATAGAGGCCAATCCGTTCCTTTCATGGCGGAATGAATGGACGGATACGACGACGCGCCCACCACGGTTGCCTGAGAGGCCAACCCGAAGAGAAGTGCAAGTACGCACGGAATCCGTTTCCACGAGAATGCACGGGACTGGCGAGTGGCGGGTGTGCTGAGTGGATATGCAGCAGCTATCAGAAGCAATGGATATCCGGGAATCAGATATCGGGAACTCGCGTCGGGAGCGGTGAAGCCAAACGCAATGAAATGCGACGCAGTGCCTGCCATCAGGAGTAGGACTGCCCGTGACTTGCGGGAGCTTCTGAGTAGCAGAACCCATCCGAAGAGGACGGTTACCAACCATGTATAGGCCGCCAAGACTCGGACAGGGAGACCGCCCGGCAGGTCGTATCCGGCGGCGAATCCTCGCGTCAGCAGACCACCGAAACGCTCGAGGGCGATCGTAATTGGAAGGGTCGAACCAAGCGCTCTGCCATATACGCGAAGTGCCGCGCCGTGAGTCAGTGCCATCGTAGTAACCCAAGGTATGAGCCCTACTGCAAGGCCGATCACTCCGGCTAGCCAAAGGATCCTCGGGCGAGCCTGAGTCAGGATTAGGCCGGCTGTCAGCACGCCAGCAGTAACCGGCACTGTCGAGTATGTCACGTACACGCCGAGGCCAACCACGAGCCCCGTTGCCGCAGCCCAGAAAGGTGCTGATGGACTTTCTGTCCTCTTCGTTGCTTGGGTGGCAAGTAGCAGCGACAAGCCGATGAGCATCATCGCCTCGGGATGGTCACCTTTGGCTATCAACGCTGTCCGAACAAGAACGGCAGGCGCGAGTATGTAGAGAAGGCCAAATGAAAGAGCCATCCGTCTGCCGAACCAGTGGCGCACTAACAGCAGCCAGACGAGACCCCCTGAGATGGTGACTAGCAGCGGAATGATCTTGAAGGCTAGATAGGTTGGCCCTAGCAGCGCATAGCAGGGAACCGCAGCCAGCGAGACGAGTAAACTACCGCTGGCATACGGCATGTACCTAAACGCGGACAAGGGGATGCCTGTGTTGAGACGAATCGCTTCCGCAGCAGTTCCTGCATAGAGCTCCTCGCGGTCGTAGAGTGGGCGTTCTGGGCCTACTGGCCAACCGCGTCCGGCCGGGTCCAAAGTAGTCATCAGGCGCTCCTCAGCGGGGTCGAGTCCCGCCAGGAGAAAGAGACACCTTGTGAGTACGAGGATCGCAAGGAAGCAGGGTACAAGACGATCTCTCATGATCCTTAGGAGACTGGAGTGGTGTTTCAATGTCAAGCGGAGGTCTGGGCGGGAGTGAACCGCCGCCGTGACGGGAGGATGGCGGGAGGTGTGGGAGTTCGCGAGAGGAGATCGCACGCGAGCGGGCGATCCGTGCGTGCTTGCGCGGGTCAGAGGGGCGGAGTCTGCCCGATCGGAGTCTCCGGTAGGGAGGAGAGGCTTGAGGGAGGGGATGTTCCGCTTTCAGGAGAGCACGGGGATCGACTCAAGAGCGTGGGGCGATGTGCGAATCACCTGGAAGCCCGAGGCGGAGCCCCTCTATACTCGGTCAAGCGCGATCGTGAGGGTGCCGGATTGGTGCCTGAGGGGGGGCTTGAAATGTCTCATCGGCACACGGCGCCGTCGAGGGTCACGCGCTGCCGGCTCTTCCGGATGAGCACCACGTCGCCGTCCCGCGGCCGCCGCCGCGTTCACGAGGAGGTTGCATGCATCGTCAGCCGCCGATGGTCGTCCGGGTGGCCCTCATCGCGGGCGTGCTCGCCGGGTGCGCGCAGACGGGCGCCCCACGCGTCCCGCCGGCGGCGCAGCCGTCGTTTGTGGCGGCGCCGGATTCGGTCATGCCGCCGGATGTGGCGGGGGTCGCCTGGCAGTGGGTGAGCCTAACGACGCCAGTGGACAGCGTGACCGTCGATGCGCCCGAGCGGTACACGGTTCGCTTCGACACCGCCGGCCGGATCGCGGTGCGCGCCGACTGTAACCGCGGCTCCGCCCCGTATGCGGTGACCGCCGACCGCCGGCTCACGTTCGGTCCCCTGGCGCTCACCAAGGTCGCGTGTCCCCCGGGCTCGCTGTCGAACCGGTACGCGCGGGACCTCGGCCGCGCCACCCGCTACTTCCTGAAGGGCGGCGATCTCTACCTCGACCTGCCGGTGGACTCGGGAACGATGCGGTTCCGCAGGCCACCTGGAGGATGAAGCGGGCAGGGTGGGATTCGAACCCACGATATCGGGTTCACCGGTATGCCGGTTTTCAGCTGTTCGCGGCTAGCGCGGCGCCGGCGCAACAGCCGCTTCCTCTCAAGCTCGCGCCGAGGAAGACCACGCCGGCGGGTGCGGGGGGCATCTTCTTCTAGGAGGTGCCGCTCGGCGCACAGACGCTCGATTCGTCGTCCGCCATCGTCGTCGGCGAGACGACGCTCAGGGCCGGGGTGGACTTCGTCGCCTTCAGAGCTTCGACTCCACGCTTCGGATCTTGTCCTCCATCGTCTGATCGCGATCCGTGCGCGTGCCGATCTTGATGACCGTGGAGATCCGCGTCGCCCCCATCGTAT
>JAXDAY010000034.1:0-106260 GCA_034679345.1 Candidatus Eiseniibacteriota bacterium | reverse complement strand
GGCTCTGGCGCCGCAAGGTGCTAACCCGCGGTTCGAGGTGGCGGCTCGCCCGCCACCTCCGTCGACCGCCCCTCCAAGGACGGCACGACTTTACGAATCGCGAGCCGGTCGTTCCATTCTGTCTAGTTCTAAATAGCAGCGCGACCCAGAACGGCGCCCCGGGGGGATCCCCGGGGCGCCGTGTCGCGTGCTTCAAACAATTGAGCGCTTGACCACCGTGAGAATCGGCGCCTAGCATTCTTCAGGCGCTCTCAGGCGTCTCGCGTTCCGCGGACATGCCCCCCAACCTCCAGATCTCGACAACGGGGGGGAAGGCCAAGGGACGTGGCGGTCCCCTCTCTTAGTCGGACTGCGACGCCGCATGACGGTAGAACTCACTGCCGTAGCGGGCTCCGGTTTCCGTCGCGGTCCAGGACCCCAAAGCGGAAGAGCACGGAGACGGGAGGCATGCCATGAGATCCTCGTATCTCATCCTCGCGCTGCTTCTGGTGCTCGACGTGTCGTCGGCGGTTGGCGCCGGCCGGGGGGAGCTGCCGTTCACGATGCAGCGGGCCCAGGTTCCAGCGGACCTGGCGAGAGAGCCGCACCACGAGATAGCGGAGAGAGGTCTCCGCGCGGACACGGTGTGGTACGGCGACTATCAGATCATCGGCGGAGAGTACTACGCGCGCTCCGCGCTGAACGACGAAGAGGCGGTGCGTTGGACCTTCGATCGCGGAAACGGTCCGTTCGATCCGCCGCCCCCTCTGATTCATAACGGAGCGGGCTGGACGTCGAAGGACCTGACAGCCAACGAGTTCACTTTCTTCCGAGTCATCGACAACACCCTCGACTTGGGCGAGGGTGTCGAGGCGCCGATCATATCGGGCGCCCGTTCGCTCTGGATTGGAGGGGACAGAGAGCAATCCGACGACCTCTGCTGGCAGTGCGGGGCGGGCTACGGGAACGACTGGTGCCAGCGAGTCACGTCCGAGACTCTCACCTATAATGGGAGCGGCTCGGTCACCCTGAGCTTCAAGTACTTCCAGCAGAGCGAACCCTGTTGGGACGGCACGCAGATCTTCCTCCGTCGGCCCGACACCTCGGAGCTGATGTTGAACCCCTATCCGCCCAACACCTGCGATAACAACCTCGCCTTCGTGGGCGGCTTCACCGACTCGATCGGACGATTCGATCTTCCGGCGACCTATACCCGCGTCATCGCGGAGGCCGAGTTCGAAGGCGCTGCCGCCTACACCATCGTCATCGAGTACATCGCCGATGTCGCATGGTCGGACGAGGATTGCCAGTACGCGACCCGCTGGGGTCCCTTCGGGGTGGACGACATCACAGTGGTCGGCGGCGGGGAGAACAAAACGTACAGCTTTGAGACCGGGCTCGAGAACTGGACGCCGGGCCTCTGCGATCCAGTCGGAGAATACAGCAGCGTAGTGGATGTCAATTGCTACACGATCCTCGATCCGTGCGCCTGCAGACTCGAGTCGAACGTGATCGAGATGCACCAGGAGGCGTGCGACGCGGGAGTTCATCCCGTGGGTCAGTGGAACTGGATCGAAAGCCCGATTGTGGACACCGGCACGACGGATGTGAAAACGATCTTCCTGGAGTACGATATGTACGCCGAGCTCCCCCTGGATAACGGCGTGCTCTACCGCCCCGGCTGGCGCTACTACCCGTTCACGTGCGAAGAGACCGGAGCGACGATCTGGTCCGAGCGGGTGGGTCAGGACGATTTCTGGTACGTGGGAGCGGATCCTGTCTGCTACAGGGAGCGGGTCGGCGGAACCTCGCTCGACATACCTGGCGTCCCGGTCCCTTCCACGGTCCGGATGGTCAAAGCGATCATTGAGCTGCTGGGCGACTGCGAAGCCTTCGAGATCGAGAACTGCAGCGGGGTGACGAACTTCACACCGCTGTACGACAATTTCGTCGTCGGTGTGACTGCCGGCCGTTTTGCCCCCATCATCCAGGCTGATAATGGCCGGACCTTCCAGGACGCGGGAAGCTACCTGGAATCCGACCCTACGGGATCCGCCCTGTTCAATGTCCGCGTCCCGGGCCCCGCGAACACGACGCGCGACATCTACATGGACGACCTGACCAAGCCCGAACGCAGCGGCGACAGCCTCATCGTCGTGGGACCGTTGCCGACGAGCGATCCCAACACGCGATGGGAGGCACGGCTTTGGTGGCGGGTGGCAAAGCGCTCACCGTTCAACGCCGACAAGGAGGGCGGCGCCGTCAGCCGCTACAAGACATGGAAGGACCGCGTCGCGGACGGCAAGTTGATTGATCGGCCTCACCGGCCGCACTTCACATTCGGTTGGATGGACTCGAACCAGGCCGGCTTTGCCATCCATCGCAACAGGTTCATCTCGAGCTTCCGCGAGGACGACGATGACTTCGTCTCCGAAGGTCATCCGGAGAACGAGATGATCTGGGATGATTGCCTCTATCCCGGCACTCGCATCGAGTACTTCATCACCTCGAACTTCGCGAGCACGCCGAATCTCCTCTATTACTTCCCCGACACTTCAGGAGGCGGCTTCCTCGAGTTCGAGATTCTCCCAGGGGTGCGAACGGCCAATGTGCCGAACTGCGGCGGCGCCGGATTCAACTTCTGCGCCTTCCATCCGGCGACGCTGTACATCGACGCCTACGATCGAGGGATCGCTCAGCTCGTCGTGGAAAACGCGCTCAATACGATCCTGAACGGGGCGGACCCATGCGCGCTCGAAGAGGGATGCCGGATCCCGTTCGATCGCAACTGGGACCGTTACGACTACACGGACGCCTCGACGAACTACAACGTCCCCTTCGCGCGTGGAAGCATCGCATGGAGCAACAATGGAATGACCCTCAATCAGATCCTGGGTTATCGAACGATCGTGGTCAACTACGGGCTCTTCAACGCGGCCACCGAGGACCTGGATTACCAGCTCTTCGAGCAGTGGCTCATCTCGCCCCTCTGTGGCGCCAACCTCAACCGGCAAGCGTTCATCGCCAACGGCGACAAGGTCGGCGAGCTGATGGAGAACCCAACGTGGACCACCGGCCATGCGCAGAGTTTCCTCAATAACATACTGGGGGCGATGCTGTTCTGCGACGCGTTCAACGGGATCTCTCAAGATCCCGACTGCTCCCCCACCAGCTCTTCGTACTGCGTGCGCTGGCTGCCTGTGGGAGGCGGCGCCTTCGACGCCGAGATCGCCGTCGACGCGTACGGCAACTACTGCCCAAACGTCTATGGATTCAACGTCTACGATCAGGCGGGGACGGGATCGGGGAACCGCTACTACGATGCGGAGGATGGCTCGAAGACGGCCGCATATGCTCAGATCACGAACGAGGACCTATCGACGAACGGCAACTACCGTTCCGTCCTGGATGGCGTGAGCTGGCATCACATGGCCCGCCGCGGATCCGGGCCGGGGGAGGACTACTGTCCGACCGACGCCTCGGAGATCATCGGGGCCTGCATCGGCGAGCTCGGCGCGGCGATGAAATGGGGCCACGGCGCTTCCGGCTACGCCGGAATCCCCAAGCTGATCGACGTCGAGACCCTGGCCGCTTGCCAGGGCACCTGGAACCTGCCGAGCGACGCGGATGAGCCGGGCAGCCTCATGGTGAACCGCCTATTCCAGAATGAGCCGAACCCATTCAACCCGAGGACCTCGATCCGTTTCAGCTTGGCGCAGCCCGAAGCCGTCCGGCTCCTGGTCTACGACGTCAACGGACGACTCGTCCGGACCCTCGTCGACGGCAAGCGCGATGCTGGCCTCCACGTCGTCGACTGGGACGGCACCAACGACTCCGGCCATCGTGTCGGATCGGGCGTCTTCTGGACGCAGATGAGCGCAGGCTCCTACGTCTCCAACAAGAAGATGGTGATTCTGAAGTAACGTGACCGACTCCGCGGTCCGGGGCGCCGTGCGCGCCCCGGACCTCTTCATTCGAGGAGCCGCGCCGCGATCCCGGATTCCTCAGTAGGACTGGAACGGCCGCGTCCTGCCCGGGCCGGGGCGAGGCAGGGGGGCACCGGACGGAGTCGTTCGGAACTGCGACTGGAACGGCTGGAATCCGACGACGCATGGAAACTGGTCGAGCCGGGCGCCGTCCGGGGAGAGCACCTCGCCCGTGGCGCGAATCGTGTAGAGCGTATCCGGCGCGAGCGGCGCATCAGGAACGAGCCGCACGACCCGATCCTCGTCTTCGAAGAGAATCATGCACTCGATCGCCGTTCCTCCACTCGGTTCGACCCACACCGACGTGGAGTCGACGCTCACGGGGTCCACGGGCCGGGAGAAGCGGATCGCGATCGTCGTCAGCGTGTCGACCATCGTGGCGCCATCCGGCGGCTCCGAGGTTTGCGCCCGGAATGCGCAGAAGGCGACTCCCGTGCTGTCCGATGACCGCAGGCCATCGGCATCCTCGACGGTCATCCGCACACGATAGCTCTCGTCGCATCCATCGGCTCCCTCCTCGTCGCCAGAGCCGTCGCCGTCGTTGTCGAGTCCGTCGCAGCCGGCATCGTCGGTGCATGGAAAGACGTGAACCGGAGTCAATCCCGCAGGGACATCGAGCGTGTCGCGCGCGCCGTCCCCCCAGTCCCAGTAGACCCGCACGATCTGGCCGTCCGGATCATGTGATGCGGATGCGTCAAACTCCACCCGAGCGGAATCTCCGAACGAGCAGACTCCATCCCCGGCCTCGGCGATCGGCCGTTGCCCCACCTCGAAGGTCGCGGTGAACTCGACGCCGGTCGGATTGCCGTTGCGATCGGCAAGCAGCGGCCCGGCCCGCCACTCGTAGGTCGCTCCCGGCTCGAGGTCCTCGTCGGCGACGAATGAGAAGGCGGTGTCGCCGGCCTGCGCCGTTCGAACGGCGGGGACCCAGGCATCGTTCCTGAAGAGCCCGGGGTCGGAAGGCGAGAAGCTCGTCGTGTCCATCGGCTCGCTGAAGACCATCCGCAGGGGAGTCTGCGGGTCGACGCCGCTCGCGCCGTCGGCCGGAACGGTCCGCACAACGCGAGGCGCCTCGGTGTCCCCCTCGGTCGTGAACTCCTCGAGGAAGCCCTGGTCCCCCGGCAGGTTGGGGTCCTCGTCCTGGATGTTTCCCCTTCGGTCCCGAACCCCCTCGATCCGGACCTGATAGTTCGTCGCGTACTCCAGAGGCGCGAGGGGCGAGAGGATCGCGGTGTCGCCCGATGCGGCGACGGCGAGCTGCGAGACGACGGCGATTCCGTTCCGCAGGAGGCGGAAGGAGTCGGCGTCGATCGATTCGGGATCGATCGGCTCGGAGAACACCGCGCGGACGTCGGTTTCGACCGAGACCAGCGGATCCCCATCGAGCAGCAGGGCGATCACCTCGGGCGGGATCGTCTCGGTCTGCGTCCGGAAGTCCGAGACGAAGGGCTGGTCTCCCTCCGCCAGTGGATCGTCGTCGTACCCGTTGCCGCTCGTGTCGGCCAGGGTCGGGTAAACCGTGATCCGGTAGAGGGTCTCGTACTGCAGCGGGCCTTCGGGCGAGATCGCCACGCCCTGCGAATCCTCATCCACGATCCGGACCGCATCGACCGCGATCCCCAGGCTGTCGGCCAGCGTGATCGACGCGGGGCTCACGCTCGAGGGGTCGATCGGCTCGCTGAAGCGCAGGCGCGCGACGATCCCGATCTCGACCCCGGTGGAGCCGTCGGCGGGATAGACGCTCTCCACGCGGGGACCGATCGTGTCGGCCTCCGTGGTGAAGCTCGACTCGAATGGATCGGGGCGCGGCGTGCCCGGCTCCATGTCGAGGCGGTTGCCCGCCAGATCGACGGCGGTCGTGTCGACGCGCACGGTGTAGATCCGGTCGTACCGGAGCGGAACGATTGGGGACCAAATCGCGCTGCGATCGCTGTCGGCGTAGCTGAGATCCCCATCGATTGCGGTCTCATCGAGGAGGATCCGCACGGCTCCCGGGAGGCTCAAGCGGTCCATCGACTCGGTGAAATCGATCCGCACCGGCCCAGCCACAGGCGCCCCGATGAAACCG
Organism: Candidatus Eiseniibacteriota bacterium; assembly: GCA_034679345.1. GTDB lineage: Bacteria > Eisenbacteria > RBG-16-71-46 > CAIMUX01 > VGJL01 > JAXDAY01. The sequence goes on along the minus strand of JAXDAY010000034.1, from coordinate 100,227 downwards.
TCGGCGGGATCGACTGCGGCCACTTGCGGCGGGATCTTCTCGTTCTCCGTGGTGAACCGGCTCCGGAACGGCTGATTCCCCGGCGTGTCCGGGTCCTGATCGAATCGATTGCCGATGGCGTCGAGGACCCAGGGATCGACATGGACGAAGTAGGTCATCTTGAAGGCGAAGGGTTCGTCCGGCGTGAAGGTCCCGCGTAGGGAATCCGCCGTCACGACGACGCTCCCCGCGAGATTCGACAACCCCAGGCTGTCCCTCGAGACATGCAGATACTGAACGACGTGACCCGGGCGGACCGGTTCGCTGAAGAAGACCTGGACGACCCCGTCGACGGGCGCGTCCTTCGCATGATCGGGAGGCCGGACCTCGACGACGCTCGGAGCGACGCGCTCGGGCACCGTGGTGAACCGGCTCGAGAATCCCTGGTGTCCTGCCGTGAGGGAGTCCTGATCAAGGGCTCCGCCGCGGGTCGAGCGGATCCCGGAGGTGGCGCGCAGCCGGTACTCTCGATAGCTCTGCAGAGGCGAGATGGGCGTCAGGGTCGCCTCCTTGCCGTCCGCCGAAACCGAGCGGTTCGCGGGGATCGGCAGATCGGCCAGGAGCAGGAACAGCGTCGTGTCGACCACCGACTCGGCCTGGACGGCCTTGTCGAATCGAACGCGCACCGAGACATCCCACGAGACATTCGTTGCGCCATCGAGGGGCGTGACCTCGACGACATGGATGTTGTGCTCTGTCCGGAAGTCCGCGACGAAGTCCTGGTAGCCGGAAGCCCGCGGATCCTGGTCGAATGGTATGCCCTCGCGGTCGAGGATCCCGTCTGGCCCTGCCGAGACGACGATCCGGTGCACGGTGTCGCGGTCCAGGTACCGACTCGGGATGAAGGTGTATCGCGTCTCGTCGGCGGAGGCGGTCCACCGCCCGCTCAGATTGAAGTAACTGGAGCCGCGCAGAACCTGGATGCTCATGGTCGCGGAAGGGTCGACCGTCGCGGGATCGATCGCGCGGTCGAACTGAACCTCCGGACTCACCCAGACCGGGTGGAGCTGCTCGTTCGCGGCCGGGACCGTCTCGGTCACGCGCGCGCCGCGCGGCTGGATCTCGGTCCAGAAGTGGGAGACGAAGTCCTGCAGGCCGGGGGCGACGGGATCCGCGTCGAGCGGCTCCCCTCTCTCCGCATCCAGGATCCCCGAGGTCAACCGGACCGTATGCTCCAGATCGAAGCGCATGGGCGCCGCCGGCGTGAAGACGAGTTGCCGGTCGGAATCGGAGAATGAGCGCGCGCCCACGATCGGCCCGGCCGAGTCGGAGAGCACGAAGGTCTCGGCCGTCACGGAGGACCGGAGCACCGGTCGGTCGCACTGGACGCGAATCGTGGCCGTCACGCTGATTCCCTGGGAGCCGCCGGCGGGATCGATCGAGACCGGGCGCAGGGGGTCGTATTCCTCCACCCGGAAATCGGAAACGAAAGCCTGCAGGCCCCCGGCCGCGCCATCCTGGTCGATGGGACGTCCCTCGAGATCCTTCAAACCTGTGGAGACCCGCACGCGATACCACTCGCCGCGGCTCAGCGGCTCGAGCGGAGTGAGGGCGAACTCCATGCCCGTTTCATCGGGGTGACGCGCGCACTCCACCTCCGGGCCGAAGGGGAGTTCCCGCAGGCCGATCAGGCTATCCGGCGCTCCCGCGAAGTCCATCGGCCGGTCGAACTGAAGACGGATCTCGGCGATGTCGCGCACGCCCGTCATGCTGTCGGCGGGCGTCACACTCCCCACGAAGGGAAGGTCGAACCAGCTGTCGAGCAGAACCGAGGCCGTGTCGCCAAAGAGAGTCCATCCCATCGGCACATGCGCCCGAACCTGGAAGCTTCTGCGGCCATGGACCGGCGCCGCGACTTCACCGGAGCCGCCCGCTTCCCGGGAGCTGATCCGGGCGCTTCCTTTCGCTTCCCAGGGCTGGAAGAGCCGGAACGTGTCGGCGGTCGCAAAGTCCTGGAGAGTATCGCCGATTCGCTCGCGCAGCTCGTATCCGCTGGCTTCCTCCACCCTCTTCCAGTGAACGGAATAGTTCAGCCCCCCCGCTTCGCCTTCGACCGATGGGGCGTCCGGCTGGCTGGCTCGCAGCAGGATGAAGACTTCGGTGGTCCGTCCCCGCTGCACCTCGATTCCATGCGAGCTGCCGTGATAGACCGCGCCCCGCCCGTTCCAATCCCGGCCGTCCGCGGCGAGGTAGAGATCCAGATCCTTGCCCGGCGGGCAGGAGAGGTCGATCGAGACATGTCCCGAATCGGCGACAGCGGCGGAGGCGGAGGCGATCCGGCTCCCGCCGCGCCGCACCTCGACCCGCAGCGTGTCCGGCCGGACGGCGGGCCTGCGCTTGCCCGCGGTCGAGCCTTCGGTCTCGAAGCGCACCAGGATGCTGCCCGCACCTGGATCCCCCACCCGCTCCGCCGAGCACGACATCAAGATCGCGACGGCGAACGCGAGGGGCCAGCGCTGGGCGAGCCTCTTCATCGACGCATCTCCCAGCCGGCCCGGATCCCGAATCCCCTCAGGGTCAGCTCGTCCTCCCCGAACCCGAACGCGGGAGCGGCCGTGAGCGTGAAGCCGTGATCGCCCGATCGGCGCTCGATGCCGGCCTCCGGACGAAACGCGACGAGATCGCCCAGCAGATCGTCGAACCCGCCGGAGCGCCAAGCCTCGAGCGCGGCGATCCAGCGCCAGTCCTCACCGCCGGCGATCGAAGTTCGACCGCTAAAGACCGTTCCGCCCGCAGGAGCCTCCCACCCATCGCTCCCCTCGCCGTCCGCCTGAAGGAGGCCGCCGAGGCGCAGATCCCACTCCGCCGCGCCGGGACGCACCCAACGAAGGCCGATCCGCAGGCGATCGCCCTCCCGAAACCTGGACTCCTCCTCCAGCTGAGAGAGCCCCTCTCGCGTATAGGCCGCGGTCGCCTGGAGGCGTCCCCCCTCGAGAATCGTCCCGTAGGCGCCGGCGATCCGGTAACGGCTGCCCGGATTGAAGGTCGCCTCGTCCTCGAAGAGAATGTAGGAGGCTCGATGGATCCAAGCGCCCGCGATCGCCGCCTTTCCCTCGCCCCCGACGCGGATTTCTCGCGCGGCGCGGATCTCCATCGCTGGGGCAAACGCCACGCCCGAGGCGGGCAGCTGCAGACCCGTCTCCTCCAGCCACGAGACGAGCCTCGCCTCCTCCAGATCGAGTGAGTTCGATCTCATCGGGAAGGATCCGCCCATCGCGAGAAGCCAGCCGGGCGCCGGTCTGGCCTCGAGCTCGACCCAGCCCCCCGCCGGATCGGCCGCGGAGGCGTTGTCGGCCGCGTCGAGGTCGGCCCCTCGAATCTCGATCCCGCCGAAAAGCGATGCCCGCGTGGCCATGTCGACTCGCGCCTCCAGCGGCACGAGCCACTGGGAGAGAGTCGTCGTCTCCTCCGCCCGCTCGATCGTCCACGAATCGAATCGCGCGCCCGCCCCGATCGAACGAAGCGAGGCCGTCTCTCCCCCGGCTGTGGAGGCCGCCAGGACTCCGCCCAGGTAGGCGGCAATGAGCGAAGCAGGACGGAGACGGCGCCTCACGGGAGATTCCCCTCGACGCGAATGCGCCCCTGGTCGCCGAGAATCGTCACCGGGCCGCGCCTGCTGTCGGGCGCCGAGACGCCCCGCCGGGGCAGATCGCTCACGTTGCCCAGGGTCGTCTCGAGGATCTCCTCCTCGCGCAGCGATCCGATCAGGCGCAGGCGCGCCTCCCAGGACTCTTCCCACCCGGCGACTCGATCCGGGGTCGCGAGCTGGATTTCCCGCAGGACTCCGATCCCGCTCCACCCCGGACTGCGTTCGGCGAGCGACTCGATCCGCTGGAGGGAGAGCCGGTGATCCCCGCGAGCGAGAAGCAGCTCGATGCGCCCCATCTCCGCGAGATCTCCGAGGCTCGGGCTCTCGCCCCTGCGCGCCTCTCTGCGGTCGAGGAGGGTCCTGATGGCGGAGCGGGCGATTGCCGGGGCGTCCTCGAGCGCGCCGCCGGCGCTCACGGGGCCCAGGATCATCGCGCCTGCCGCGTTCTGCGCGAACGCCTCGAAGAAGAAGATCCCCTCGCGGAGCCGCAGGCTCGATCGCAGGATCCGTCGCGCCGGAACCTCCGCGGCGAGGGCGGGAATCGTCGAGGGATCCACCTCCGCGGGCGCCTCGAGCAGCCGCTGCTCCGTCTTCTCCGCGATGAGCCGGATGGTCTGGGCATCGATCACGCCGGTGGCGTTCAATCCCGCCGTCGACTGGAACGCGCGAACCGCTTCGGCCAGCTTCGGGTCGCTCGACCCGTCGAGGGGACCCGTGTAGAGCGGCTTGCCCGTCGGACCGGGAAGCATCGCGAGCCGCGACTTGATCCCTTCGGTCGTCTGGATCGAGTGGCGCGCGGCTTCCGGCCGGATCGGGATGCCAGAGGAGGGCTGCGTGCGTTCGATCGCCCTCAGGACGCGAGGAAACGGAGCGACCGAGGCCTCTCCCGCGGCCTGGATCTCCTCGCGGAGCAGCCACGCGAACCCGACACGCAGCTCGCCCAGCCCCTCGGGGATGCCGAAGTCGTCGCTGGGCAGAACCGCCCAGTCCCAGATGAAGGAGTCGGGCATCGCGCTCTCGCAGCGGCGTTGCCAGAGCGTCGACAGGAGGTGGACCGACGGATCCCCGCCGGCGAGCCGGGCGCGGTTCAACGGGGCGAGCGCGTCGCGCAGGCGGCCTGCGTCAATGCTCTCGCGCGCGTCGCGGAGGAGCGTCGCGGCGTCGTCCTGCGAACCGGCCGGCGGCGCGACCACCAGCGCGGCGAGGATCGTCAGGAGGACGAGGGACGCCCGAGAGACCGTTCGATCCAGTTCTTGAGAGTCGTCACAAGGTCGGGACGGATCCGGAGCAGATCGACTCCGCGACCGATTCCATCGATGAGCCAGAGTTCCCTCCCCGATTGACCCCAATCCACCGAGGCCGAGACCTCGATGCCGAGAACATCCTTGTTGCCGGCGATCAGGAGCAGCGGATCTTTCCACTCGACGGATCCGAGATCCGAACCACCGGGCACGGGCGAGAGAGCGACCCGCGCCGTTCGATCGACCCACATGCGTGACGCGCGCACGATCGCCTCGCACGCGACGCCGGAGCCGACGACGGCCGCGGCGCGGATGGAGGTGGCACGCAAGTCGCGAAGATACCGCAGGCCCGCCTCAGCGTCCAGCCCGGCGGCCTGCGCCTCCCGGCTCGAGAATCGCGCCCGGTCCCGCCGAATCCCGTTCTGCATCACGCTCTGTCCCGTCCCCCGGAGATCGGCGACGAGCACGTGGGGACCTCGCCTCGCGAGCGAATCGGCGATCGCCGTCCACGCCAGCCTTCCCTCCGTGGGATCCGGGAGGATCAGAATCGCTAGAGCCGACGGTTCCGCGGGCCGATAGTAATCAGCGGTGATTCGGAAACCGTCCGGGGACGGATAGGAGACCGTCTCCGCCCCCCGGACCGGCGCGGCGAGCGCGAAGGCGAGCGCGGCCGCGGTCATAGCGAGCAGGCAGCGGGAGCGATCGGAGAGCTTGTCCTTCATGGAACGAAACGGCGCGGAAAACGGGTACCTTCTCTCCTTCGATGAGCGCAGCGAGACCTGGTACGTCGAGACCGGCCGCGCGCAGCGTCTCGAGCTGACTCGAGCATCCCTCGAGGCGCTCCTGGGGCTGTACAATTCAATCCACACCGGCCGGAAGCTCCTGATCGAGGATGAGCGGACCCTTCGCCGCCTGGAGGATCGGGATCGTCGCCTGACCCACACCGTCCGCGACCTGTACCTGGCTCTCGACGCCGCGCGCGCCCGCGGCCTCGGTCCCCGCATCGCCTCGGGCGCCCGACGATGGATCCGCCGGCTCCGCCGCCACGGCGATATCCATTAGCGCCCCTGCCGTCGGCTCAGACCTTCGAGCCGGGCCTGCAACGACTCGATCTCGCCGCGCGCGCTCCCGATTCGACGATTCAAACTGAAGAGATAAACGCCCAGGGCAACCCAGATCGTGCCGTAGCCGAGCATGAGGTAGCGAAACCGGCTCTGCGCGATCCTCCGCTCCGCCTCCGCGGGCCGGCCCTGCGGCTCCGTCTGCGCGGGTGCCTCACGCGCGGTCCCGAGTAGCCCCAGCGACAGAACGGCCGAGAAGACAAACAACTTCAGCCAGCGATTCAACGCGCACCTCCCGCGTCCGCAGGTCCCATTGGCGGCTCCATCTCGAGCGTCTCGATCTCGCCCCGCAACTCCTCCGCGGTCAGTCGGATTCTCTCGAGCATCAGGCGTTTCAGGAGGAGGGCGACGAAGAGCAGGAGGACCGCGATCATCGAGACGCGAAGCGTCTCCGCCATCGCGGGGTGCAGCCCTTCTCTCTCCATGATGAAGGTGGTCGGATGCTGCGTCCTCCACCACCGGACGCTGAAGTAGACGATCGGCACATCGAGGGCGCCGATGATTCCCAGCACCGCCGAGAAACGGCGCATCCGGAGATCCTCCGCCATGTATCCGCGCAAGGCGAGGTAGGCCACGTAGATGAGCCAGAGGATCAGCGTCGTGGAGAGCCGGGCATCCCAAGTCCACCAAACGCCCCATGCGGAGCGCGCCCAGACCGGTCCCGTGAGAAGGGTGATGGTGCAGAAGAGCAGGCCGACCTCCGCGCCCGCCTGCGCCGTCGAGTCCCACCCTCGGCCCCCAGTCGCAAGGTACCCGATCGACGCGACCAGGACGATCGCGAAGCCCAGGAAGGCCATCATGGCCGAAGGGACGTGGAAGTAGAAGATCCGCTGGACGTCGCCCATCGTGCGTTCCGTCGGGGCGTGGTAGAGAACCAGCCAGAAGGCGGCCAGCACGAGGACGAGGGCGAGAACATCCAGGGCCTTGGACACGGAAGCCAAACCTCGCATCGACGACTCCCTCTCCTATTCTTCCAGGATCTGATCGAACAGCAGCAAACCCGCCGTGACGAAGATCAGGTCGAAAGCCGCGATCAACCGGATCCAACCGGCCACATCCGCGAGCTCCTTGCCGGCGAGAACTCCGCCCGTCGCCCTCACCGCCGCCAGGAGGATCGGGATCCAGATCGGATACAGGAGGATCGGAAGCAACATCTCCCTCATGCGGCTCGAAGCCGCAAGGGCGGAGAGGAGCGTCCCGACCGCCGTGAACCCCACCGATGCGAGGAAGGCTACTACCGCGAGCGCCGGCAGACAACCGAGGAGCGGCACGTGGAGAAGGATCGAAAAGACGGGCAGCGTGAGCGCCTCGACGAAGAGCAGCATGAGGAGATTCGAGATCATCTTGCCCAGGAAGATCGCGCTGCGATCGACCGGCGCGAGGGCCAGCGCTTGAAGGCTCCCCCGCACACGCTCGGATGAGAACGAGTGCCCAAGCCCTAGCACCCCGGAAAAGGAGAACGCGACCCAGAGCATTCCCGGGGCGAGGTTCTCGAGGTCGATGCGCTGGGTCTCGAAGCAGAAGCCGAAGATGACGACGACGAGCAAGGAGAAGAGGGCCATCGAGCCGGCGGCCTCCCGGGTTCTCCACTCGCTCAGGAGATCCTTGCGCACCACGGCGAGGACGGCGTCGAGGTAGGGGATCATCCGTCCCCGCCTCCGATGCCGACCCCCGCGTACTCGCGATAGATCGCCTCCAGCCTCATCGGATCGGCGGATTCGAGCCCCTCCTCGTGAACGATTCGGCCGGATCGCAGGACCAGCAGACGGCTTCCCACCCCGACGACGTGGAGGAGGTCGTGGGTCGCCATGATGAACGCGCCGCCCTCGCGGCGGAACGCCAGCAGGCTCGACTCGAGATCGGCGGCTGCCGCCGGATCAAGCCCCGTGAAGGGTTCGTCCAAGAGGAGCAACGACGGACGGTGGATCTGCGCCCGCGCCAAGGTCAGACGTTGGGCCATGCCCCTGGAGAAGCCCGAGACCGGACGATCCGCGAAGTGCGCGAGGCCCACATCCCTGAGCGCGGACTCGATCCTCCCGGCCTCACGGATCCCATGGAGACGCGCGAAGAAAGAGAGATTCTCGCGGGCCGTGAGAGCATCGTAGAGAAACGTCTCGTGCGAGACGAATCCGACCCGGCGCCGCACGTCTGCGTCGCGGAAGGAGGCCTGCATGCCATCGATCCGAATGGTGCCGCTCCCGACGCGGTGGATGCCGGCCAGGATCCGCAGCAACGTCGACTTGCCGGCCCCATTGGGCCCCAGGAGAATGAGCCCCTCCCCCGATTGGAGCTCGAGCGAGACGCCTCGCAGAACGGGGGGGCCCCCGTACGATTTGCGCAGCCCGGAGACCTCGAGGACTGCCCCCCCCCGCCTCGTCGTTCGCCGGTCGACTCGCAAGCCACGGGCGGCCCTACCGCGTGGAACCGCCGGTCATCACGCGCAACCGTTGCGAGAGCGCCGCACGGGCCTTGCGATACTCCTCCTCGCCGATCGCCCCCTGCGCGAAGCTCCGATCGAGGCCGGCGATGTCGCGCGCGAGAGCGCGGGCCGCCGCCGGAACCGAATCCCTCCGCCCGCGCGGGGCGTCGCGGCGGGCCAGGAGAGCGAGGAGCCCGAAGACGAGCAGGACCCAGAGCACGATGAGAATCGTATGGAGAGGATCCTGCCGCACGGGCACGCCCATCGCCGGCGCGCCGGGCAACGGGGGATGCCCCGGCGGAACCGCGCCCTCCGGCGGCTCCTGGTCGGTCAGAAGCACGTTGTAGTCGATCTCCGATTCTCCGGGACGGAAGCGGATCGGCTCGCTGAGGAAGCCGCGCCCGCGAAACTCGATGCGAAGCACATAGGTCAACGCCGTATCGATAGGGAGATCGGCGAAATGGAAATGTCCGTCATCTCCCGTCGTGCGGCTCATCTCCCGCCGTTCGCCGTTCGCGTCCCGGTAGATCAGCTCGACGCTGCAGCCCCGGCCCACGGAGTCCTCGTGCTCCGCGGTGAAGACCCGCCCCAGAATCGCCCCGCTCTGGGCCCGCAGGACCCCGGGCGAGATCAGCATCGCTGCCGCCACAAGGAGCGCGCGTCTCATCGGCCCGCCTCCCGATCCACGCGCGATCTCTCGACCCGGATCAGCAACTCCGCCGGATCGTCCCCGCTCAAGCGTCCCGCCGCGTCGAGGCGCTTCATCACCTCGATCGCCATGCGCTCCACCTCGGCGCGCTGCCTCTCGTGCTCCTCTTCGCTCAGCTTGCCGACCGCACGATCGAAGTCGAGCTCGCGGAGGAGCTGCAGGAGCCCCTCCTTCTCCCGCGCCAGACGGAAGTGCTCCTCCTCTCGGATCGAGCCGGCGGCGGTCCGCCGAAGAGGAAGCAGAACGAAGGCGATCGCCACGAGGATGAGCGCCACGAGCAGGGCGATTGTCAATGCGACCAACGGACCTCCGCTACCCAGCCCCGCCGCGTCCGGCTAGCCGGCCATCCTGCGCTGTCGGGGCGGCAGCAGGACCAGCACGCCCCCGAGACAGATCACGATTCCACCCCACCAGAACCAGCTCACGAGCGGATTCAAGTAGACTTTGAAGCTCGCAGTGTTCTCACCGTCCAGTCCCGCCAGAATCAGATACAGATCGTGCATCGGCGTCGAGTAGATCGCAACCTCGGTGGAGAGCTGCTCGCTCTTCTCGTACCAGCTCCGGTGCGGGAGCAGGATTGCCAGGTCCTTCCCGCCGCGGCTGATCTTCACGTCCGCCAGCACCGTCTCAACGCCGGGCGCGGTGCGTTCCCTCAATCCATGGAAGGTGAGCTCGTAGCCTCCGGCCCTGAACGCCTGCCCCGGCGTCAACGTGCTCTCGTACTCGCTGGTGAACGCCGCGCCGGCGAAGCCGACGAAGACGAGGACGACGCCGAGATGGATGATGTAGCCGCCGTAGCGGCGCGGGGCCCGCCAGACGAGCTTGCCGATCGCGGTCGGGATCGACTCCCCGCTCGAGCTCCGGCGCGCGCGGACGCCGCGCGCGAACTCGGCGACGATCGTCGAGACGACGAATGCGCAGATCGCGAGAGTCACACGGGCGTAGGCGTGGCGGACGCCCGCGATCAGGAGGATCGCCGCGGCCGCCAGGGCCAGCACGAGCGGTACCCGGAGGAGGCGCCGCAGAGCGCCCCATCCCATCCGCTTCCAGCCGATCAGAGGCCCGACGCCGATCAAGAGCAGGAGCGCGATTCCGATCGGCGTCATGATCGAGTTGAAGTAGGGCGGCCCCAGGCTCACCTTGACCCCCCGGAACGCCTCCGACAGGATCGGGAAGAAGGTCCCCAGCAGCACCGTGAAGGCCCCGCCGAGCAGGATCAGGTTGTTCAGCAGGAACCCCGCCTCGCGCGAGAGGAGAGAGTCGAGCGTGTTCTCGCTCTCCATGGCCGATCGCCGCCAGAAGAGCAGACCGATCGATGCGACGATCAGAAAGCCCAGAAACCCGGAGAACCAGGGGCCGATGGCGCTCTGCGCGAATGTGTGGACCGAGGATATCAACCCGCTTCGGGTGATGAACGTGCCGGTGATCGTCAGCAGGAAGGCGGTGATCACGAGCAGCATGTTCCAGACCTTGAACATCCCGCGTCGTTCCTGGATCATCGCCGAGTGCAGGAAGGCCGTGCTCGCGAGCCAGGGCATGAACGCCGCGTTCTCCACAGGATCCCAGGCCCAGTAGCCTCCCCATCCCAGCTCCACATAGGCCCAGCGCGCTCCGAGGATGTTCCCGGCGGCGAGGAAGAGCCAGGCGAGAATCGACCAGAAGCGCGTCCGCTTGATCCATGCGTCGCCGAGCTTGCCCGAGACGAGGGCGCCGATGGCGAACGCGAAGGGAATGCTCATGCCGACGAAGCCCAGGTACAGGGTCGGCGGGTGAATCGTCATGATCGGGTGCTGCAGCAACGGATTCAAACCGCGCCCGTCGGGAGGAATCACATTCGCGCGCTCGAAGGGACTCGCGATGAAGCAGACCAGGGTCAGAAAGAACCCCTGGACGAACATCAGCGTGGCGTAGGTCGGCGCCATCTGGCGAGTCTCGTCGTTGCGGTGGCGGATCACGACGCCGACCGCGTAGAGGCTCGCCAGCCAGCCCCAGAAAAGGATCGAGCCCGCTTGCCCGCCCCAGAGCGCCCCGAGCTTGTAGAAGAGCGGCATATCGCGGTCGCTGTTGGCCCAAACGTATTCGAGCTGGTAGTCGCCGAGGACGAAGGCATAGACCATCCCCGCGACCGCGAGGGTGGTGAAACCAGTGGCGACGAGGACGGCGTTGCGCGCCGCGTCCAAGATGTCGGCTCGACCCTTCCACGACGCAAGGATCGCCAACGCCCCCGCCAGCGCGGTCGCCGCGAGAGCGACATAGAGGCAATACGAACCCAGCAGGATCATCTATTCATCCCTCATTCCACAGGGAGCGTCGCGGCCCTCGAGGCTCCGGTCCGGATCAAGTGCTCGACCGCGGCATATTCGCGGGCATCTCTTCGTCGGGGCTCATCTCGTACTTCGACGGACATTTGGCCATGAGGAAGTTGGCCTCGAACGTGCCACCCGGGTGGTAGTCGCCTTCGACGACGACCTCTCCCTTCTCCGAGAAGGTGTCCGGGATGACGCCCCTGTATTGCACAGGGATCGACTTCGTGCCGTCGGTCATGTGGAAACGGACCTGGAGATCGCCCCGCTCGATCGTCCCGGGGACGACGGTGCCTGTCACACGGAGCCCGGTGAGGTCGCGTCCCTTGTTCTGGTCGAGCAGCTCGGTGACCGTCACATAGTAGACCATCGACTTGTTGGCGCTGCGGGCGACCATGAGTCCAATCGCGCAGGCAACGGCCACGAATCCGACCAGCAAGCGGATCCGGATCCCCCAGACCCGGCGCTTGCGCGCCGCGGGCAGGCTCTCGCTCATCTGTGCTCATCCCCCTTCCGTGCGGCCAGATCGTCGATTCTTCGCGCGTCGATCCGAGGTACCCCAATCTCGGCTTCCGAGATCCCCTTGCCGTGGAAATCCGAGCCGCCGGTCATCGCGAGACCATGTCGGTCGGCCACCCTGCTCCAGTGCTCGACCTCGACAGGCGAGTGCTTCGGATGCCAGATCTCCAACCCGCAGAGCCCCTCCTTGAGGAAGACCTTCCACGCGCCGGTCGCCCGGTACGCCCCGGGATGCGCCAGCACCGTCACCGCGCCGGCTCCCCGCAGGACCGCCATGGCTCGCCGGGGCTGGACGGGGCTCTTGGGGAAATAGGCCGGAGCGTTCCTTCCAATATAGCGATGAAACGCCTCCTGAAAAGTCCGGACCCATCCTCCTTCGATCAGCGCCTGCGCGATGTGGGGCCTTCCGATATAGGGCCCCATACGAACCTCTCGCTCGACCGCCTGCAGACTGACTGGGACGCCCAGAGCGTGCAATCGGTTGATCATACGATGCGCGCGCTGGTTTCGCGCATCCACAATCTCCGCCAGGAGGGAACGAAGCGCGGCGTCCGTCGGATCGAGCCAGTACCCCAGCAGGTGGAAGTCCTCGGCCCCATGTTGCACCGACAGCTCGAGACCCGGGACGAAGCCGATTCCCGCGCGGCGCGCCGCATCGGCCCCCTCCTGCAATCCGCCGACGGCATCGTGATCACAGATCGCGATCCAGCCGACCCCCGCGATCCGAGCGAGCTCGATCACTTCGGCGGGCGAATGAAGCCCGTCGGAGAAGTGGGTATGCACATGGAGGTCGGCCGTGCCCGCCCTCGGCATCGATCACCCCCCGGATTCGGCCGAACAGATTACTTTAGCCCACATGAATTAGGCCAGTCCAGTAGAAACTCTAATCGCGGCGGAGATCCGAGGAGAAGATCTCGTGGCTGCGCGTCCCCACCGGTTCGCCGACCGTGATCCGGATCGCGTCCCTGCCCAGGGATTGCTCCAAGGCGGACAGGAGAGGGTCGGACGGGAGGACCCGTCCGCGGAGGCGCATCTGGACACCCTCGAGACTCCGATGGTCCACGTGGAGCCATACCGGGGAGGGTCCGGGGTGAACCGCCAGGATCTCCCGGATTCCCTGCAGGGCGGAAGCGTCGGCATTGCCGGATACCGCGAGATGAAGCGTGAGCTGCCCGGCCTCGCGCACCCGCTCCACAGGAACCGCCTCCTCGACGCGGAGCTTCGGCTTCTGGTCTTCCCGCGTCATGAGGCGGCCCCTCACGAGCAGCGGGAGATCGGGCTCGAGGTAGGAGCCGCAAAGCTGGAATGCGTCGTTGAAGACGAGGCACTCGACGGTTCCCGTGAAATCCTCGATCGTGATGAAGGCGATCGGCTGGCCTTTCTTGTCATAACTCTTCTTCACCTGCGTGGGAAGGCCCGCGGTCAGGATCGGCTCGTTGTCGGGCAGCGAGTCCAGCAGATGGATCGGAACCACGCCTAGGCGGGAGAGAACCGCCACATGCTCCTCGAGCGGGTGCCCGCTCACATAGAAGCCAAGGGAGTCCTTTTCGCGCCGGAGCTGATCGGCGCGCCCCCACTCCGGAGATTCGCAGAGCGAAGGCTTCGAGGAGCACGCCTCGCCGGGGCCATCGCCGCCGAAGAGGGATTGCTGCCCCATCGACTCCTCCCGGCGCATGCGCGCGCCCCATTCCATCGCCAGAGAGATCGATTCGAGCTGCTGGGATCGCGTTCCGCCCAGGGAGTCCAGGGCGCCTGCCTGGATGAAAGCTTCGATGCATTTGCGATTCACGCGGCTCGGATCCACGCGCCTGCAGAAGTCGAAGAAGTCGCCGAATGGCGCCTCGGCGCGCGCCTCGAGAACCGCCTCGACGGCGGTGTGACCGATTCCCTTGACCGCGCCGAGGCCGAATCGAATCACGCCGTCGGCGACGCTGAAGCACTCGCCACTGAGCCCCACGTCGGGCGGCAGCACTCGGATTCCGATTCGCTTCGCGTCGGCGAGAAGAACCATCGTGCGGTCCTTGTCCGACATCCACGAGGTGAGGGACGCCGCGAGAAACTCGGCGGGATAGTGGGCTTTGAGCCAGGCCGTCTGGTAGGCGACCACCGCGTAGCCCGCGCTGTGGCTCTTGTTGAAGCCGTAGCCGGCGAAGTGATCCATGAGCACGAAGACCTTCTTCGCGGTCTCCTTCGGGATCCCCCGCTCCACAGCCCGCGCGACGAAGACGTCGCGCTGCTCATCCATGATCTCGTGGTTCTTCTTCCCCATCGCCCGCCTCAGGAGATCCGCCTCGCCGAGGGAGTAGCCGGCCAGAGCGCTGGCGATCTGCATCACCTGCTCCTGGTAGACGATCACCCCATAGGTGTCCCTGAGGATCGGCTCGAGGAGCGGATGCTCGTAGCGAATCGACTTCTGGCCATGCTTGCGCTGGATGAAGTCGTCGATCATCCCGCTGGCCAGCGGTCCGGGTCGATAGAGCGCGTTCATCGCGGTCAGATCGCCGATCGAGGAGGGGCGGAGCTTGCGCAGGTAGTCGGTCATCCCGGAGGACTCGAACTGGAAGATGCCGACGGTCTCCCCTCGGGCGAAGAGGGCGTAGACCTCGGGATCGTCGGTAGGGAGGGCGTCGAGATCGATCTTCTCGCCGTGGTTCTCCCGGATCATCTCGAGGCAGTCCTGGAGAACGGTCAATGTGCGCAGGCCGAGGAAATCGATCTTGAGCAGGCCGATCTTCTCGCAAGTTCCCATGTCCCACTGGGTCGTCACTTCCCCCTCGGAAGAACGGTAGAGAGGAACGCTCTCGATGAGCGGTCCGGGACTGATGACGACCCCGGCGGCGTGAGTCGAAGCGTGGCGGGCGATCCCCTCGAGCACCTGTCCCGTCTGGATCAGCTGCCGGACCTGACCATCCTCATCGAAGCGCTTCTTGAGATCGGGGCTCTCCTCCAGCGCCTTCTCCAGCGTGATGTGAAGGGTTGCTGGAACCGTCTTTGCGATTCGATCGACATCGCTGTAGGGCAGGCCCATGACCCGGCCGACGTCGCGGACGACCGCCCGGGCCGCCATCGTTCCAAAGGTGATGATCTGCGAGACGTTCTCGGCCCCGTACTTGTCGACGACGTAATGGATCACCTGGGCCCGACCCCGGTCGGAGAAGTCGACGTCGATATCGGGCATCGAGATCCGCTCGGGATTCAGGAAGCGCTCGAAGATCAAGCGGTGCGTGATCGGATCGATGTTGGTGATCTGCAGGCAATAGGCTACCAGGCTACCGGCCGCCGACCCCCGTCCCGGCCCGACGGGGATCCCCTGGGAGCGGGCGTAGGCGATGAAGTCCTGCACGATCAGGAAGTAACCCGCATAGTCCATCTTGCGGATCACCCCGAGCTCGTACCGGAGCCGTTCCTCCAGCTCTGCGGTGGGCTCTCCGTATCTCTTGCGCAGGCCCTCTCTGCAGAGCGATTCCAGATACTCGTCCAGCCCGGCGTGCTCCGGAGGACAGGGGAAGTGGGGCAGGCGTAGCTGGCCGAACTGCAGGTCGACCTGGCAAGCCTCGGCGATCCTCACGCTGTTCTCCAACGCCACGGGGATCTCGCCAAAGAGCTCCGCCATCTCCTCGGGTGATTTCAGGTACATCTCCGGCGTGTCGAATCGCATCCGGTTCGCGTCGCTCTGCACCTTCCCGGTCTGGATGCAGAGCAGAGCGTCGTGGGCGCCGGCATGGCTCTTGTGGATATAGTGAGAGTCGTTTGTGGCGACCAGCGGCACCTCGATCTCGCGACCGAGGTCGACGAGACGGCGCAAGACCCTCTTCTCCTCCGCGATCCCATGATCCTGCAGCTCCAGGTAGAACGAATCGAAGACGCTGCGATAGAACTCCGCGGCCGATCGGGCCTCCTCGAAGCGGTCCTCTCGCAGGAGGACGTTGACCTCGCCGTTGAGGCAGCCGGAGAGACCGATCAGTCCGTCTCCGTGCTTCGAGAGCAGCTCGCGATCGATCCTCGGCCTGTGGTAGAGCCCTTCGAGGTAGGCGTAGCTCGAGAGCTTCAGGAGGTTCTGGTAGCCCGTCTGATTCCGCGCGAGCAGAACGAGGTGGTAGTTGTTCCGCTCTCCCTTTGCCCCCGTGCGGTCATGGCGAGATGCGGGCGCGAGATAGGCCTCGATCCCTAGCACGGGGCGGATTCCTTGCGCGCGAGCTTCGCGGTAGAACTCGATCAGCCCGAAGAGATTTCCGTGATCGGTGATCCCGAGGGCGGGCATTCCGAGCTCCTTCGCCCGGGCGATCATCTCTCCTATGCGGCACGCCCCATCCAACAGGCTGTAATGACTGTGGTTATGGAGATGGACGAAACTCCCTTTCAATCAATCCCCCCGCGAAGAATCCCCCGATCCGATGAGGCACCGACGCGGGCGCCAAAATAACACAGTCGGGGCCCTGCGGCAAGCCGGTCCGGTTGACAGACCCGCTCACGGTTCGTAGACTCGCGAACCGTCAGTGGGATCCCACTCGAAAAGGAGCGCCCTCGTATGGAGCGGTTCCGTTTCCCCGCGATGCCGGGCTTCGCCCCCCCGCGACCCTCGGCCTTTCCGGCACTCGTCCTGACGGCGCTCATCGCGATCGTCGCGATCACTCCCCCCTCCCACGCGGGGGAGAGCGACGAGAGCATGCTCAACATCACGAAGACCACCGTCTACGGAGCCCTGCTGGGAGGATTGCTCGGGCTGACGACATCGCTCGTTGTCGACTCGGATTCCCGGGACGACACGATTCGATGGGGCGTCGCATTGGGCGCGATTGCCGGCTTCGCCTATGGCGTGATCGTCGCCCGAGACGATGGCTTCAGCGACGCGCGAGACCCTCTTCTCCCCGCCCCCGCGCTGGCGGGAGACGACGCGCCGGAGCCTGCGCCGCTCGAGGGCGTCGGCATTGGCCTGGCCTCGAAGAGCCGCGCGCCGATGGGCGAGGCGGTCGACCTCTCCGACTCTGCGGCGCCGAGGTGGCGATGACCATGAAGAAGAAGACAGCGGCGAAACCGCCAGAGAAGAGCCCCGCGAAACCGACCACGAAGAAGCCGCGGGGAGCGGCGGCGAAACCCGGCCCCGCGAAGCCCGCGCGACCAGCCGGTCCGAAGACCCGGGCGGCCGCGCCTCGACCCTCGCGCGAGCCGATGTCGAACCTCGAGATCGAGTTGGCCCAGCTGAGGGAGCGGTTCAAGCTCCTGCTCGAGGATCGTGACAATCAGGTCGCCCTGGCGGAGGCGGCGGACACGGAGCGCGAGATCCTCCAAGGGCAGCTCGAGGAAGCGCTCGCACGAGTCCGCTCCCTCGAGGCGCGGCTCGAGGCGGCTCCGGCATCCTCCCCACAATCGCAGGTCTCCCGGACGGACGAGGAGATCCCCTACGGGGAAGAGGAAGAGGAGGTCGCTCCCCCCGAGGAGATGGACGACGTGGAGACCCTCTACTCCCGCATGGACGATTCCCGCGTGCGACGAGGGGAGCTGGACCGCGAGAGGATCGAGCGGGAAAGCGAAATGAGCGACGAGTCCTGGTGGATGGTCTGTCCCAAGTGCGGCGACTCGCTCGACGAGGTCGAGGGCGAGGATGTGAAGCTCGAGAGGTGCGAGAACTGCGGTGGGATCTACCTCGACCGGGGCGAGGTCGAGCTCTTGGTCCTCCTCGCCGAGGGACGCCACGGCCTCCAGAGGATTCGAAACATCCTCTCCATCTAGCGCCCCCCCGCCGGCAGAAGCCCGACCAACCCGCGGCGTGCGCGCTCAGCAGCCTCAGCGGGAGCGACTGACGCCGACCCGCGGGCACAGGCGCGCCACCGCGCAAATCGAGCACCGCGGAGAGAGCGGCGTGCAGACCCCCTTCCCGTAGCTCACGAGAAGCTCGTTATAGATCCACCAGAGTGATCGCGGGAGAACCGCCGCCAACGCCTCCTCGGTCTCATCAGGGCTCCGGGTCGCCACGAAGCCGAGCCGATTGGAGATGCGGTGGACATGGGTGTCGACGCACAGGGCCGGGATCCCGTGGCCGAGAAGAAGGACCAGGTTGGCCGTCTTCCTGCCGACGCCGGGCAGCTCGAGCAGCTCCTCCATGCTCGAGGGAACTCTCCCCCCGTGGCGATTCACCAGGATCCCGGCGATCGCGCGCAGCGATCGCGCCTTCGTCTTGTAGAAACCGGCGGGGTAAATCGCGCGCTCGATCCGTCCGACAGGGGCGCGGAGAAGACTGCGAGCGTCTGGGGCGAACTCGACCAACCGCCGGGTCGCCTCGATGGTCACCTCGTCCCTCGTCCGCTGGCTGATCACCGTTCCCACGAGAATCTCGTAGGGATCGTGGCGTCCCTCGGCGAGCCGCGTCATGGCGGCCGGCGTGAGGCCCTGCGCCTGGGCCATGGAGCTCACGGTCCGGCGCATCCGCGACTGGAGCGCGCGCCGGTCCGCGGCGTTGTTCACTTCCCGCCGCCGCGGCTTCCCCACGATCCCCGCAATACTCCCCAGCTCGTCCGCTTCGAGGCGACGACGCCCGAGGTCCATCCCTGATTGCCCAGCGTCGAGAAGAGGATCGTGTTCTCGTCGCCCACCGCGACAAAGCGGCCGCCCAGGCCGCTTCCCGTGTAAGCGACCCCATAGAGGTCCTGGGTCGTGGGCGATTCCACCGAGGTCCAGGTCGCCCCCCCGTTGGAGAAGAGGATCGTGCCGCCGTCTCCAACCGCGACGCCATATTCCCCGTAGAAGGTGACCGAGTTCAGGTCGGTCTGCGCCGGGGAGTCGAGGAGATCCCACTGCTGGGGATTGGGCAGGGAGCGCAGGATCACGCCATTTCGGCCCACCGCCCAGAAGCGCTGGCTCGCGCCGGGACCGACCGTCACGCCCAGCAGATCCTCGCTCGAGGGGACCGACTCCACCTCGTACCAGATGGCGACGTTCGAGGTGACCGCCCAGAGGATCGTGCCCGAATCCCCCACGGCGACGGAGTACGCCGTGCCGCCGACCACGGAGCGCAGATCGTGGAGGGTCGGCGATTCGATCGCCTCCCATCCGTCGCCGAAGACGGTCGCCGAACGCAGAATCGCCCCGCCCGTGCCGACGGCGAGGAATCGATTCTCCGTCCTCGACGCTCCGAGCAGGTCGGCGTCCGTCTCCGGGCTCAGCGGACGCCACTTGTCGCCGACCGTCGTGAAGCTGCGCATCATGCGGCCATCGTCGCCGACCACGAGGTAATCGTTCGAGCCGATCGTCACCGAGCGCAGCGGCGTGCGCGTCGGATCGGGATCGGCGGGGATCCAGTTGACGTGAGGGGCCTGGGGCGAGTAGAGGATCCGTCCGCTGTCGCCAGCGGCCACCGCCGTGGTGCCGCGCGAGACGACCGCGTGAAGGGCGTTGCGTCCGGCCGCCTCCCCCCCAAACACGCCCGCCAGCAGAGAGCAAATCAGAAGGACTCGAAAGCGACTCATCGGTTCTCCCCCGCCTTCGCGCTCAGGGTCAGTTTCAACGTCCGGACCCCGTACGGGTAAGTTTCAACCACCTCGAACCCCACGCCGCCGAGCGCGAACTGCTCCCCTTCCTGGGGAATTCGACCCAAGCGACGCAGGACCAGCCCGCCGATCGTATCGTAACGCACTTTGGGAAGCTCCAGACCCAGTTCCTCATTGATATCGTCAATATCGGTCAAGGCATCGACGATGAAAACTCCCTCGCCGAGGGGTCGAATCCTCCGCACCCCCACTTCGTGCTCGTCGGCGAGCTCTCCCATGATCTCCTCGACGATGTCCTCCATCGTGAGGATGCCGGTGCAGGAGCCGAACTCGTTGACAACGACCACCATCGACTCTGCGCGGCGCTGCATCTCGACCATGAGCCGGTCGATCTGTTTCGTCTCGGGCACCATCGTGACCGGACGCATATGGACCTCGATCGTCTCGCCGGCGTCGGGATCGGAAAGGGCGTCGAACACATTGACCACGCCGATCACGCGATCGACCCTGCGCTCGAACACCGGGATCCGGGTATAGGGCCTGCGTCGCACGACGGCCCGAAGCATGTCGATGCTGCTGGTCGAATCGAGGGAGACGACCGCGGGCATCGGAACCATGACCTCCCGAGCGGTCGTGTGCCCGAAATCCAGGATCGACTGGAGCATGCGCGTCTCCTGGCGCAGCGTGCCGGTCTCGATCGGCACGTCCTGGGCCAGCAGCTTGATCTCCTCTCGGGTGAGGATGACGCCGCGGCGGCCGCCCCGGAGCACCCGGGCGAGCCACCTCACGCCCGCCGTCACCGGCAGGAGGAGCAGATCGAGGGCGAAGAGCGGCCGCGCGATCGCCGTCAGGATCGCCTCCGCGTGCTGCCGCGCGATCCCCTTCGGCAGAACCTGCCCGAAGATCAGCACGACGATCGTCACACTGATGCTTGTCACCACCGCGGCGAGCGTCGTCAGCCCGAGCAAGTCCTCCACCAGGCTCGTGGCGATCGCCGCGGCCGCCGTGCTGCAGAGCGTGCTCGCGGTGAGCAGGGTCACCAGCACTTGGTCCCGGCGGCCCAGGAGATCGAGGGAGAGGTCGGTGCCCAGATGGCGCGCCTTCGCCGTGGAGCGAAGGCGGAGACGGTCGGAGACCAGCAGGGAGGTCTCGGATCCCTCGAAGAACGCCACCCCCAGCAGGCAGGCGACGAAGAGGATCGCTTCGACCGGGGTCGTCACGACTCGGCCCCCTGCTCGTCGATCCGCCGGATCCGCGCGCGGACGACCCGATGACGCGCGACCTCCAGGACTTCGAAGCGGAGCGCGCCCCAGCGCAGGACCGTTCCCACGCGGGGGAAACCGCCGTGGAGGGCGCAGAGAAGACCGTTCAAGCTGACCGCCTGGTCCTGCGGCAGCTCGACGCCGATTCTGTCGCTCAAGTCCTGGATCGAGGTGCGTCCCAGCGCCTCAAAGGCGCCGGGGCCCAGCTCCACCACTTCCTCCTCGGTGGGCTCGAACTCGTCGTGGAGCTCCCCCACGATCTGCTCGATCAGGTCTTCCACGGTCAGGAGTCCCGTCGTCTCGCCGTACTCGTTGATCACGATCACCATTCTCCAGCGCCCTTTGCGGATGTCGTGAAACACGCGGTCGATCGGCGCCTTCTCGGGGACGATGTGAACGGGACGGATCAGGTTGGCGATCCGCTGCCGATCGTCGAGCAGGAACTCGCGCGCCGGCAGATATCCCACGATCCCGTCGAGCGTCTTCTCGTAGAGCGGGATCCGCGAGTGCTTCGCCTCGAGAATCAAGTCGCGGAGCTCCTCGCGGCTCGCGTCCGCAGGGGCGGCGACGATGTCGACCCGCGGAGTCATCACCTCCTCCGCGGTGATCCGGGAGAATGAGAGGATGTTTTGGGTCAGCCGCCGCTCAATCCGGCTCATTCCGCCTTCCTCCTCGATCTCTTCCAGGGCCGCCCGCAGATCGCGGTGGGTCGGCCGTCGCCGGGAACCCCGATCGGAGGAAGGGAGACCGAAGAGGCGCGCCAGGCCCCCGGTGGTCCGGTCGATCGACCAGGTCAAGGGGCTCAAGATCCGAAGGATGAGATCCAGCGGGATCGCGACGAGCCGCGAGACGGTCGAGGCGGAGTTCACGGCGATGCTCTTGGGCAGGATCTCGCAGATGAGCAGAGCGCCCACCGAGACAATCGGGATGGCCAGCTTCAAGCCGTCATCGCCGTAACGGCCCAGGACGAGGGTCGCGACGAATGCGGAGAGCCCGACGCTCGCGAGGGTGTTGCCCACCAGGAGGGAGTTCAGAAGCCTCTGGGGACGGGCGAGCAGGCGGAGGACCCACCGGGAGGCCCGGTCGCGGCTGGTCTCCAACTGCCTGATCTGAATCTGGTTCAGTGAGAAGAAGGCCGCCTCGGACCCGGAAAACGCGGCCGAGGCGAGCACGAGGAGGACCAGGATCAGAGATGAAGCATCTTCCATGAACGGCTTCGCAAACCTTCGGCGGAGTGTAGGCCCCCCCGACTGGGGGGGTCAAGGGTCCGGCCCGGCGCTTGAGCCTGAGTTGAGTCGGGCGCTCGCGCCGTGCTATCCTGCTATTTTGTCTCCGAGGGGCTCGGGACGCATGAGGAGGAGTCGTCGGTATGTTCCAAGCAATGCGCCGCAACACGAAGCTGATCATGTGGATCACCACCGCGGCCTTCGTGTTGCTGATCTTCCTGGCCTGGGGGATGGACTTCCAGGGATTCGGCGGATCCGGCGGCCGGCAGCCGGGAGTGATCGGCCGGATCAACTCCGACCCGATCTACGGAATGGTCTACCAGGAGCGGATCAACCAGGCCCGCGCCAACGCGATGCAGCAGGGCCAGCAGATCGACGAGTCGATGGACGTCCAGATCCGGGATCAAGCATGGAACCAGCTCATCCAGGAGATTCTCGTCGACCAGGAGATCCGCGCCCGCGGCATCCAGGTGAGCGACAAGGAGATCGTCGAGGCGATCCGCACGCAGCCGCTCCCACAGATCATGCAGCTCCCCGATTTCCAGACCGACGGACGATTCGACTACGCGAAGTACATCGCTTCCCTCTCCGATCCCAACCGGGATTGGCTCTGGCTCGAGACCTATTACCGGATGGATCTGCCGAAGCAGAAGCTGCAGCATCTGGTCGAATCCTCGGTGAAGGTCAGCGAGGCGGACATCCGCCGGCAGTTCGAGGCCGACAACGTGAAGGCGAGGGTGGCCTATGTCCACGTCCCGGCCACGCGCTTCAAGGTCGATCCGGCAGGGCTCGCGGAGTCGGAGATCCGCTCCTACTACGATGACCACACGGAGGACTACCGCCTCGATCGCCAGGCGTGGATCCGCTCCGTCCGGGTCGAGAAGAAGGCAACCGCCGTCGACTCGCTCACGGCCCTGGAGACGATCCAGCAGGCCGCGAAGGAAGCGCGCGAGGGCGAGGACTGGAGCGTTCTCGTGGCCGCCTACTCCGAGGCGCCGATGCAGTTGCGCGGCGGCGAGCAGGGCGTCTACATGAACCGGACGCAGTTCAGCGCCCCCAAGGTGCGGGAGGCGGCCTTCTCTCTGCCGGTAGGACAGCTCAGCGAGATCATCACGGAGCCGAACGGGTACCACCTCATCAAGGTGGAGGACCGTCGGATGAGCGGCGAAGAGGAACAGGCGAAAATCGCCGACATCTTCATTCCGATCGTCCTCTCCGGCGAGTCCCTCATCGAGTACCGTGACAAGGCTTATACGATCATGACCGCATCGGTCGAGGCTGGCGGCGACCTGAACGCGGGAGCCGGACGCGAAGGCATCACGCCGACCGACACGGGCCCCTTCGGCCGAAAGAGCTTTGTTCCCCGTCTCGGACAGATCGCCGGCTTCATGGACTGGGTCTTCAACGCCCAGCCCGGGAAGATCTCCATCATGGAAGCGCCGGACGCCTATTACGTGGTCCAGCTCACGCGCGTTCGCGAAGCGGGCATCGTTCCGTTCGACGAGATCAAGGATCGCGCGCGCGCCGACTACGCGAATCACCTCCAGGTCGAGCGCGCGAAAGAGCATGCGGAGAGGATCCTCTCCTCAGCACGAGGCTCCTCGCTCGAGCAGGCCGCGCGCGGCGACTCCCTCGCCAGTTTCGAGACCACGGAGGATTTCACGCGCCGCGGTTTTGCCCGAGGCCTCGGCAGCGATCCGGCCGTCCTCGCCCGCGTCTTCCACGGCGAGACCGGCCTGGTCGACGAGGTGATCACGACGAAGCGCGGGGCGTACCTGCTCGACGTCCTCTCCCGAGGATCCCTGGACGAGTCGCTCCTCGCCACACAACGCGACGGGATCCGCCGCCAGATCCTCCAGCGCCGCCGGGGCGAGGTCGTCAACCGCTGGATGGAGGAGTTGCGCGCGCAGGCGAAGATCGAGGACTACCGCGGCGAAGGGGATCTCTAGGGGCGATCGCGGGCCGTGGGGCTCGTTCGTCAGAGTGTGACGACGTTCGCCTCGCGGCTGCTCATCACGATCGTCAACATCCCGATCTCGATCCTTGTGGCCCGGACCCTCGGCGTCGAGGGCCAGGGGATCTACGCCGCCGCGGCCGCGTTCCCCAACCTCTGGGCGAGCGTCTGGCTCCTCGGAATCGACGCCGCTCACACCTGGAGCCTCGCCGGCAGACGGGCGCGCCTCGGCCGGATCCTCGGGAACACGCTCCTATGGACCCTGGCGCTCTCGAGCGTCGCGGTGCCGAGCTACCTGTGGGTGGTCCGGTTCCTCGATCCGGAGAAGGTCCGCCTCCTGCTGCCGATCATCGGAGTGACCGCCGTGGCGGTGCCGGTCCTGATCGCTCGCCATCTACTGCTCTCCACCTTCCTGGGCATGGGCCAGATCGACCGCTACAACATCTTGAACGTGCTCAGCCAGGCCATCCTGCTGATGCTCCTCGTAGGGGCGCTGCTCGTCGGAAACGGCGGCCCCCGCGAGGCGGTCTGGGCCTACGTCGTCTCAACCGGGATCCTTGTCCTGGTAGCGGCGATCTGGATTGGGCGCAAGCGCGCGACGGACGACCCCGTGAAGGTCGACGGGGCCCTCGCCAAGGAGTCCCTCTCCTACGGGCTGCGAGGCTACGGAGCCACTGTTTTCGGACAGCTCAACTACCGATTCGATCAGGTTCTCGTCACCCAATTCGCCGGCATCGCGCCCCAGGGCCACTATTCCATCGCGGTCCTCCTCGCCGAGAAGCTCTCCCACATCAGCAACTCGATCCAGCTGGTCCTCTTCCCGAAGGTTTCGGCGTCCACACCGCAGGAGGCGAACCGGATCACGGCCGCAGCCTGCCGCCATGCCCTATTCTGGGTCGCGCTGGCGGGCGCGGCTCTGGTCGTGTTCGGGCGGCTCTTGATCAGATTGCTCTACGGGGGCGATTTCCTCCCGGCCTTCGGAGCCCTCCTTCTCCTGGTCCCCGGCATCTTCATGCTGACATTCTGGAAGGTGATCTGCGTCGATCTCTCCGGCCGCAATCGGCGCTTCCCCATCACCGTCGCGAGCGGCCTGGCCTTCATCGTGAACACGACCTTGAACTTCTGGTGGATCCCGCGGTATGGGATCTTGGGTGCGGCGGGATCCTCGACGATCTCCTATGCTCTGCAGAGCCTCGTTGTGGTCTTGCTCTTCGTGAAGATCACCGGGGTGCCGTTGCGGCAATTGGTCGTGCCCCAGCGTGGCGACCTTGACGTCTATCGACGCGCGCTGCGGCGAGTCCGCACGGGGAGGATGGTTTGAGACCTGGCTGGATGTCGGACGAGTGGCTCGCGGGCTTCCCGGAGGCGACCTTCTACCACACTCGCGCCTGGGCTGCGATCGTCGGCGAGGCGTTCCCCGGCTTGCGGGACGAAAGCCGCGCGGTCTCCGGCTCTTCCGTGCTTCCCCTCTTCGGGCGAAGGCGCGCGATGGGGCTTGTCACCACGCGACAGTCGAGCTTCCCCTTCCTCTACGGCGGGCCGGTGCCCCGTTTCGCCGGGGGCGGCGATCTCCTCCCCGTGGCTCTTCGCGAGCTGCGTCGCGAGGGGGACGCCTTCGAGCTCATCGCGAATCCGTTCGCGCCGCAGGAATGCGAAGCACCCTCCGGCATCGAGGTTCAGCAGGACTGGACCCACATCCTGCGCCTGCCCACGGAGTTTCATGGCTACTGGGACGGCGTCCTCGAGACCGCGCAGCGTAACGACGTCCGCAGGATCACGAAGAAGGGACTCACGATCCGCACGGGCGGATCGGACGAGGAGATCCTTGAGATCTACCGGCTCTACCTCGCCAGCTTCGAGCGCTGGGGGGGGCGACCCGCCTTCGTATATCCGCAGGCCCTCTACACCGCGATGCTCCGCCTCGGCAAGGACGCCGTACGGCTCTATGTCGCCGAACACGAAGGGCGGATCGCAGGCGGCGCCTTCGTCGTGCGATGGAACCGCCACGTCCACTACCACGCCGGCTACTTCGATCACGAGGCGCGCTCGCTTCGTCCAAACGTGCTGATCCAGGTGCGAATCGTGGAGGATGCCATCCGCGACGGCTATGTCGACTATGACCTGCTTCCGAGCGGCGGAAACGCGGGCGTCGAGCGCTTCAAGGAGAGCTTCGGCGGAGTCCGCACGCCGATCCGGAGGTACCGCTGGCTCTCCCCCGCGCACCGGCTCGCGAGGGGGCTCCTCCGGGAGCGCGAACGGGTCGATCCTCCCGCGCTGGACGCCGGCTAGTCCGAGTCGAGCAGGCGCCCATGTGTGCCCAGCGCGGGCAGACCACTTTCCCCCCAGCGCCGCGCGTAAATCTCCCGCGCCTGCCGGTGAAGAATCACATCCCAGACGAGCCCTCCGCCCGGATCGGGCCGTGGATTGCGCAGCCCGGGCACCAGGAGGCTCGGATCGATTCCGCCGGGCAGAGGCTCCCCACCGCGGGTCGCTGCGAGTAGGCGCTGCGCGGCGCGCACCTCGGCCTGCGCGACCATCGCATCGACGGATGAGTCGCGCGGGGGGGTATCGCGCGGGAGCTTCCAATACGCGCTCGTGTTCGCGAAGCCGACGAGGAGGTCGAGATCGGGATCGCGGGCCAGAGCCGCGACGACTCCGGCGCGGCAACCGGCCCCGGTCCGGCTCCGGCAGTATCGCTCGCTGAGGCAGCAACGCGCGATCGAGTCGGGGAGCACGGCCATCCTGCGGAAGAGATGCCGCCGCGGCAGCGAGAAGGTCTCTCCGCGATAGGCCTGCGGCGTGCAGAACATCGTCAGATCCGCAGGCAGGTCGATTCGCGATCTCCCCGCGTCAATCGGCTCGCGCCAGAGAAGCGGCCAGCGGGCCAGCAAGGCGAGGACGCCGTCGACGCGCTCGCTCCAAAGCGAGCGGAACTCGAGGCCGCGATCGTCCCGGCTCTCCCGCGTCAACTCGTCGAGACGGATCGCCTCGTGGAGGAGGGCTCGGGCGCTCGCGTCGAGCCAGGCGCCGATCACTCGCGCCGTCCCGGGATCCGGGAGACTATCGGCATCCGTCTCCGCAGCGTCGAGCGGCAACAGGCGATACGCTTCGCGTGCGAGGCGAAGCGCCGCCTGCCGGTGGAGCAACTGGGCCTCGGCTCCGCCGGCCTCGACGAGTCCTGCGGCGACGAGCGAGTCGGAACGATCCAGGACGCGGTCGATCGCTTGGGCGCCCGCGCACCGGACTCCGGGCGTCGAAAACAGGATCGCTGATGCCGCCAGAACGCTAGTGAAGAATCGTGACATGCTGCACCTCCTTGAGACGACCGCGCGCATGCGCGCGAACGAAGTAGCTTCCGGCCGCGAGCTCGCTCAGCACAATGCTCTTTGACTCACCCGAGGAGAGGGTGAGCTCGAGGACCCTCCGCCCCGCGGGGTCGACCAGCTCGACTCGAACCGGACCCTCGGAGCGAGAAGCCTCGAGTCGAACCCAGTCCACGCCCGGGTTGGGCGCAAGCCGGAGGATCGGGCTCGCCGGCGGCGCGGGCATCTCGACCGAAGGATTCGCGACCCAGTCGGAGGGAAGCGCGAAGTCGGCCGGCAAGGGATCTCGGTCACCGAGCCCGTCGCGGGTCCATGGAGATCTCCGATCGTCCACGCATTCGGCGTGACCGGAGCAGAAGAAGCACCCCGGGGGGAGCTCCGGGTCTCCGTAGAAGTAGGTGCCGGCATCGCCGCACGAGCTCTGGGCCCCGTCGTAGGCGACGAGAGTGTAGTCGCTCGAGTAGATCCAGCTCCTCGCCTGGTCCGGCGCCCCATCGAATGCGTTTCCCGTGGCGAGCGCTGTCGCCTCGACGCGTCCGTCAGGAACGAGACTCACGCGCGGCGCGGAGTCGGGATCGCGCGCCCAGTCCTCCTTCCAGACCGAGCCGCCGGTCACGCCCGGGAAGAGACGCACCGCCCCCTCCTGCGAGAAGAGGTCGCGGTTATCGCCCGCGTGGGCCGAGAACGTCGCGCAGTAGGGCCGCAAGGAATCGCCGTCGAACCCGGCGACGATGTAGATCCACTCCCAATCATGCTCATGGGTGAAGTTGCGGAACTTGGCCAGCCAGAAGTCGATGTTCGTCCAGTTTCGCCTGTAGTAGTAGTGGTACTCCATGACCCAGACCGCGCGGCCTCCGCGATCGATGGTTTCGTGGAGCCATGCGTAGGCATGGGCGCCCGGGGGCGCGCCGCCCGCTGCGAAGTTGTTCTCGATGTCCTCATCGTCGATCGCGATGGGCACGGGGTAATCGGCCCGCGCTCCCTCCGGCCCGTCGTCCTCGAAGTAGATGATCGGGCGAAATGCCGCCAGCAGATCCTCCGGATGCGCCGCCGCGGAGACCGCGGCCGCAGAGACCGGCGCGCCGAGGGAGAGCAGCAGATGCGCGATCGTCGTCACGCGGATCATCGGACGATCCTCAGACAGCGGGTCTGCCGCCCTTCCGGAGTCTCGATGCGCATGTAGTAGACCCCGGCGGCGGGACGGAGCAGCCCGATTGCCCCGAGATCGATCCTTTCGATTCCACCGGGGGAGAGATCGATCGCCCCGCATGCGCGCCTGCGCCCGGTCGCATCGAAGATCTCAAAAGCGCCGCGGACGGGGGTTGATCCGATCGCTTCGATGTAGATCGGACCTCGCGTGGGATTGGGCCCCACTCGAATCGAGGTCTCCGTCGAAGGGCTCTTTCGAGGCGGGGCCGATCGGAGGTAATCCGACCATGACAGGGCGCGCACCCCCGCCGTCCCGCTTTCCGCGGCGAGCAGCAGGGCGCTCGGCGGAGGGCCCGGCGTGACCAGCTCCACGACCCACTGAGACCACCGCGCCCCCAGCGGCGCCAGCACGGTCTGATCGTGCACCGCTCCGGATCGGGGATCGACCGTCGCCACTCGCAGGCTTCCGCCATCCAGGCTCCTCGCCTCGAGGAAGAGCCGCAGGGGCAGGTCGGGATGCGGACGAGGACCGAGCAACTGCATCACGCCCCCGCCGGGGGCCTCCGCGAGGTGCAGGGTCATGATCCCGTCCTCGGGCAGCGAAAGGCCGCGCCCCGACATGCTCGCTCGATTCCCAGGAGGCGGCGAGGGCCAGAAGTCCGGCGATCCGTCGCCATCCTCATCGATGTCGAAAGCCGGATCGACCAGCGGCCCCACCTCGCCCGGCTCGATCCGCACCTCGTCCAACGCGCCCAGGATCGTCGCGGCGGGCAGAGGATCCTCTCGCAGGGCGACACCTCCGCCGACCTGGTCGGCTGCATGATCCCCGGCGGCCCTTCCGTCGTCCTCGTAGCGGGCATAGAGCGCGACGATGGTCTCTCCCGCCCAGGCGTCGAGGCGCACGAGCACCGGATGCCACTTGCGCAACTCGTAGCGATAGGCGGCCGGATCCGAGGGGAGGCCGGAAGCATCAAAGAGCTCTCCGCTCAGCAGGCGACCACTGGCGGTGATCGCCTCGACGCAGAGACTCCCCGTCCCCCGCCGGTCCGACTCCTGGCGGACCATGTAGCGGAGCCGGCTCCCCTCGCGAACGGTGACGGCGCAATTGAAGATCTTCCACGCCACGGCGCGTCGCGACTGCCCCGCCTCAAAGCTCGCCTCCAGGCGCAGCATGCGCTCCCCGCCGACCGGTTCGACCGGCGCACCGGATCCCGCGCCGCACTCCGGCTGGAGAATCCCCGCGTGAACGAGCTTCGCGGTAGCGCAGGAGAGGTCGGGAGTCGTCCAACCCCGAGCCTCCTCGATCGCGTTCTGGACGGGCCAGGCGCCGGAGACCTCGAAAGTCCCATCCAGGCGAGTGACCTCCAGACCGAGCCTTGGCACGATGAACGGATCGCCAATCAGATTCGCCATGCGCACCGAAGCGACGCTACGATTCCCCCGCGACCACTCGGTGAGAAGGCTCGCGCGCGCTCCTGCGTGGATCGCGCCGAGCATCGCGCCATCGCCCGCCCCCATGCGGCGAAGAATCTGGCCGGCGAGCTCGACGTCGTCGAAAAACTCTGTCAGATGCGATTGCGCGATCGCCGCGACCGCCCCCCGCAACGGGTCGCGGACCCAGGCCTCCACAGGGGAATCGAAGCCCTCGAAGTGCGCCTCCTCGTCGAACGCGCCGTTCAGGCAGGTGTGGAACAGGGCGATCGGAAGACGGTCTTGAGTCGGCATCTCCGATGGCAGGGTCCAGGGGAGCGCCTGCGATGGAGGAGCGGCGAGCATATGGGCGATATCAAGGGCTCCGGTGTTGTTGCCGAAGATCTCGACGATGCCGGCCCCGGCGGCGAGGCTCGCGAGGAAATCGTCGTGCGCCCGCTGGCGATTCGCCGGGCTCGAGAGGGGCATATAGCTCGAGGCGAGCAGCGAAGCGGGAGCGAGGTCCGTCTCGGCCTCCACGATTTGAGCGAGCTCCTCCGCCGCGCGGCGACGGTCGGAATTGTCACGGTTGATCGAGGCGTCGCCGACCACGAAGAGAAGCCCGGAACGAGGGGCTTGCGCGTCATAGGCGGCCAGCTTCTGGCGGTAGGCAGCCATCTCGGCGGCCGACCGCGCGGGAATCCGGCCGACGATGAGTTCCGGCGCTCCTCCGCCAGGATCGACGACGTCTCCAAGATCGCCGTCGTCGGCCAGGGTGGCGTCGTACCAGTCGGGGTACTCGTGCGCGTAGTCGACGTGTCTGGTCGGCACGAGATCGAGACCCGGCTCGTCCTCGCTCGCCGTGCCGATCAGGACCAATGCGAGGGGGCGGCTCGCGAACGACTCATATGCTTCCGCGACCGCCAGGCGGACCGACTCGGCGCGATCCTGATCCCCATAGTCCCGCGTGACGAGGCTCATCCGCGTGAAGGCGGGACGGAGCCCCCGCTCCCGCAAGTCATCGGCGTAGGCTTGCCCTGCTCCGGCGAGCGCGTCGGCGGCGATGACGAGCACATCGCCGTCCTCCGCATCCCAGAGAGGCTCCTGAAACTCGTCCCTGCCGCCCGCTTCGATCCGAATCATCCCACAGGCTTGGGGACGGCCTTGCACGAGAATCGCGTAGACGCCGGGCGGGATCGCGATCGGCAGACGCGCGCGCATGCGGAAGGACTCGCGCGCGCGGTCCGCGGGCAGAAGCAACTCGACCCCGCGGGGACCACGCAGGCAAACCGCCTCGGCGCGCTCGAGCCCGTGCCCCAGGAGAGTGATCGCCTCTCCGGGGCGCGCGTCTCCGGGAGCGAGCTGGACGACGCCCGTCGCGGCGGGGGCGCGACAGCCGCCCAGCACGGTGAGCGCCGGGCGCTCGTCCGGCTCCCAGCCTAGCGTGTCAGGCCCCAGCGGCGTCTCGAGCACGACCCAGGTCGCCTCGATCGTGATCGGCCGCGCCTCTCCCTCGACCGAGATTCGCAACGGCACGCGGACGCGTCCTGACTCCCAAGCGGGCAGATCGAATCGCGCCGGCTTCTCGGCCGGCGTTCCGGGGGGCGGCACGTCTCCGGGGTCGAGACGCGCGTTGCCCGATCCGGTTGGATCGATCACGCGGAAGCCGAGCGCGCCTCCCGCGATCCGGGCGTGCGTCGAAATCTCGACGTCGATCCATCCGGGTTGCGACGGGTCCGGGAACCGAGCCCGATCGACCGCAGCTCCGCCACCGGACCAGCGGAGGCGAAGCTCCGCGGGCGCTGCAACCGAAGTGGCGAGCATCTCGAGGATGAGGAGCGTGGCGCCGACCGCCAACGCCCTGCCGGTAGATATCGTGCGACTCATGCGACCTCCATCTCCGCGACTCCTGCGCGGGGCGAGGCCGCCAAAGCAATCTTCGGGCCGAAAGAGAAGCGCCGCCCCCTGGGCGTGGGATTTGCCGTGATGCCCTGCCGCCTTGTGACCGGGTCGTCCACCGGTTAGGCTCGGTGAACGGCTGCCGCGGCGGCAGGCGGTAAGGAGGTCCCTTGTCTGAGCGACTCGCCATTGACGGCGGACGCCCCGTCCGCGAGCGGTTTCTCATCTTCGGCTCCCCGGACATCCGGGAGCCCGAGATCCAGGAAGTCGTCGAGACCCTGCGCGGGGGATGGCCCGGAACGGGTCCGCGCGTGGCCCGGTTCGAAGAGGCCTTCAAGAGCTACATCGGCTGCCGCCACGCCGTGGCGCTGAACTCATGCACCGCCGGGCTGCACCTCTCGATGATCGCCCTCGGCGTCAGGCCCGGCGACGAGGTGATCACGACTCCGCTCACCTTCGTCGCCACGGTGAACTCGATCGTCCACGTGGGGGCGCGTCCCGTTTTCGCCGACGTCGATCGGCGGACGATGAACATCGATCCCCGGGCGGTCGCCGAGCGCCTGAGCGGCTCGACGCGCGCCGTCGTCCCGGTCCACTTCGCGGGCCGTCCATGCGACATGACGGCCATCGAGGCGCTCGTCCGCCCGCGGGGCATCCGCATCCTCGAGGACGCCGCCCACGCCGTCGAGGCGTCCCACCGGGGGAGAAAGGTCGGAGCGATCGGCGACTGCACGGCGTTCAGCTTCTACGTGAACAAGAACATGATCACCGTCGAAGGGGGGATGGTCACGACCGACTCGGACGAGATCGCCTCATGGGTCAAGGTGGCCGGCCTCCACGGCATGTCGAAGGACGCCTGGAAGCGGTTCGGCGACGAAGGCTACCGGCACTATTCGGTCCACTTCCCGGGGTTCAAGTACAACATGATGGATATGCAGGCAGCCATTGGCCTGCACCAACTTGCGCGGGTCGAGGAAGGGTGGCGCCGCCGCCGTGAGATCTGGGGGCGCTACCGGTCGGCATTCGCGGAGCTTCCCCTCTTCCTCCCGGATGAGCCGGAGCCGGATGACCGCCACGCCTATCACCTCTTCGTCCTGCTGGCCGATCTGGACCACCTCGCCACCGACCGCGACGGGATCCTGAGCGCGCTGCAGGCCGAGAACATCGGCACGGGGGTCCACTACACCGCCGTGCATCTTCATCCCTATTATCGCGAGACCTATGGGTTCGCCCGAGGCGACTTCCCCAACGCGGAGTTCATCTCCGACCGGACACTCTCGATCCCATTCTCGACGAAGCTCACCGACGCCGACGTCGAAGACGTGATCGCCGCGGTGCGCAAGGTCTTCCTCGCCTATGCAAGATGAGGATCGGCTGAGCCCGGGCGTCGAGCGGCTGCTCCGCCGCGTCCGGCTCCTCGCGATCTGGGCGACGCGCAGCGTGGGGCGGATCGTCCCTCCCCCCGCGATGGCGCAGATCGAGATCACGAATCGCTGCAACCTCACATGCAAGACCTGCACGAGGCTCAAGCTCCCCAACCTGGGCGAGATGAGCCACGAGGACTTCCTCCGTCTCCTCGACCAGCTGCGCGGGGTGAAGCGGATCTGGCTCTCGGGGCAAGGAGAGCCGCTCCTGCACCCCGATCTCCACCGGATGATCAGCGCCTGCGCGCAGCGTGGCATCCGAGACACGATCGTCCACACCAACGGAATGCTCCTCGAGGGAGATATCGCGGAACGGCTCTCGACAAGCGGCCTGGGCGAGATCCGCATCTCGATCGACGGCGGCTCGGCCGAACAGATGGAGTACCTGAGAAGCGGCGCGTCGTTTTCGAGGATCCTCGAGAACGCGCGCGCCTTCGTCGCACGGCGTGCGGTCCGCACCTCCTTCTACTCGGTGCTCAATCGGAAGAACCACTCCACGGCTCCTCTGTTGCCGGAGATCGCCGCTTCCGCGGGGGTGCGGCGCGTCTACTTCGTCGAGACCGTCCCCTTCCGCGACGAATCGACGGAGCGCGAGATCTACGACCGGCGGGAGTACCAGTTCGCCGCCCTCCCTCGGGAAGTCCAGCGCTCGACTCTCGCGGAGATCCGATCGAGTGCGCTGCGGCACGGCGTCGACGCAGTGATCGACCTGAAGTGGTACCGCAAGCGCTGCTTCGAGCCGTACCAGAAGATCTATGTCGACTTCGCCGGCAATGTGACCCCATGCTGTCGCATCCACAACGAGGTCTTCGTGGGCAACATCCTGAAAGAGGGGCTCTCCGGCTCCTGGTACTCGGAGAAGATGGAGGACTGGCGTGGCGCCCTGCTCGACCGCCGCCGCCACCGGCGGATCTGCGTGGAGCGCTGCAATCTGGGAATCGGCTGCGGCCGGCGGCACGGCGAATGAGATTTGGCGGTCCCGGCGCGATGAGGGGAGATCGATGAAGGAGGATCGACTCGGCAATCCGTTCGGCCCCTTCTCCAAGAACTGGCTCGTCTGGCGGATCGACAAGCGCCATGTGGCGAGCGTGGTTCACCTCGCGAGGGGCAGGCTCCTGGACATCGGATGTGGCGAGCAGCCGCTCCGGTCTCTCTTCGAGGGAAGGGTCGATCGGATCTGGGGACTCGACCATCCCCATACCCTCCATCCCGAGGAGAAGATCGAGATCTTCGGGACCGCCCTCTCGCTCCCGTTCCGCAGCGGCTCGTTCGATACGGCGGTCTCCTTCCAGGTGCTGGAGCACGTTCCCGAGCCCCTCGAGTTGCTGCGCGAGGCGCGCCGGGTCCTTCGCCCCGGCGGGCATCTGATCTTGACCGCGCCCCACATCTGGAACGTGCACGAGCAGCCGCACGACTACTACCGCTACACCGAGTTTGGGTTGCGCCACCTTCTCGAGAAGGCGGGCTTTGAAATCGTGGAGATCCGGGCCATGGCGGGCTACTTCGTCACGGCCGCGGCGCGCTTCTGCTATTTCCTGGCCCACTTCGACCGGTGGGGGCTGCAGGTGATCATCAAGCCCCTTTATCTGATCGTCCAGCTGCTGGGCGGCGCTTTCGACCGCATCTACTGCGATCGCACCGAGACGTGGAACTATCTCGCCGTCGGACGCGTGCCGGAGCCGCTGGGATGAACCTACGGGAGGGCCGCGGCGCCTTTCTGGCCGCCGTCCTGGTCCACCTCCTCTTTCTCGTATCGTTGCGCACGCAGTGGCTGAACCCCCTCTTCATCGAGGCGGAGCGAGCGTACGGCCAGGCGGGCGACTACTTCGGCATCTATCATGCGGGCGACTGCCTGCTCCAGGGGCACTCGATCTACGACTGGGACGGCTACCGCGACGAGGCGCCGCAACGAGTCCCCTACCTCTACTTCTATCGCTACCTGCCACCGACCGCTTATGTCGCGGGACTGACCGCGGCAGTCCTGCCCCCCTGGACCGGTTACGTCGTCTGGGTGGTCCTGACCGAACTCCTGCTGCTATGGGTCGTCCGCTCGATCCTAGTCGCGCGGGGCCCCACGATTCGAGACCGGAGGATCCACGCCGCGCTCTGGCTTGCGTTCTTCCCCTTCTACCTGGAGCAGTGGATGGGGCAGTTCTCCTTCCTCATGGCCGCCTTCATCTGGATCGTCCTGCGAGAGGACCGATCGCGGCGCGCGTTCTGGGCGTGGACGGCGTCGGTGGGCGTGAAGTCCTATACCGCCCTCTTCGCCATACCCTATCTGAGCCGGCGGCGCGTGAGGCCGGTGCTGGCCTGCGCCGGGATCGTCGCGCTGGCGAGCCTCCCCTACTATGCTGCGCGGCCGGAGGATCTGACGCACTTCCTGCGCACGAACTTCGCCCCGCTCCCGCCCGGCGTTCACGGCGGGACGCTGGGGGCCTCGGCCCTCGTGCGCATGCTCGGCTGGCTCCTGCCGGAATCGATCGCGGGCAGGCTTCTCGACTTTCGCATCTTCGACGTCTATCTGGGGAACGTTCCGGTCTTCATCTGGCAGATCGCCGTGCTCGCCGTTGCCGCCTGGGCGACCTTGCGCCGGCCGAGGGGGCCGATCCAGATCGACGTCTCGATCTGGGTGCTCGCTTTCTTCCTGATCTTCAAGGATGTCTGGGAGTACCACTACGTGATGCTCTTGCCGGTGGTGACGGCGCTGGGATTCACGACGGGTTCGCGGTTCGTCCAGATCATCGGCCTGCTGCTGGCCCTGCCGACCCCCTACATTCTCCTCGCCCTCCCCGACGGGAGCCTGCCTGTCGCCGCCGACATCCTGCACCACGCGAGCAAGGCGGCGCCGGCGGCGGCGCTCTTCTTCTGGGCGGTCAGCCCTTCGGCCCCTCGTCGTTCTTCTTCTGCGAGTCGGGCGGCTGCGGCTGGTCTTTGAGCCCACCCTTGAATTCGCTGATTCCCTTGCCCAGAGAGCGCGCCAGCTCGGGAATGCGCTTGGCGCCGAAGAGAATCAAGACGATCAGAAGGATGACCAGGATCTCGCGAAAACCAATGCTGCCCATTGCTCAACCCATGCTTTCTGGGGCTAGAGCCCCGATCGATCCATCGGAAGGGAGTCGGGGAAATCCTTTCCCAGGATCAAGAGAACGTCGGCCTCCGCCGGGTCCTTCCTCTGCTCCAAGTACTGGCCCACGCCGGCCCATCGCTCGACAAAGGCGGCAACCTCCCGCGCCGATTCGGTCCTCTCGGATCGCGCGACCACGAGGGTGAAGGGATAGTCTTCCCGATCCGCGTTCGTCGTCTCGAAGACGTCGAAGCCCGAGTGGCGGAGCCATCGCTCCACCTTGCCGCCGAGACCGTCGCGGCCGCACCCGTTCCACACGACGACCTTCGGCGAGTCGGGGCCGGGCACCGCCGCCGGAGGCAGCTCAAGCGCCGTCGTGCGATTCGGCGAGGGGTCGGTCGGCCGCTCCACCTGCCCCAGGTAGATGCTCACGCCGAAGAAGCCGATCAGGAGAAACAGCAGGAGGGTGAGATAACCCCGGACCGACCCCTTCTTGCCTGCCTTCCTCCTCTTCGACGAGCGACGCTTGCTCATTCCGTGAGCCCCCGGGCCTCGAGGGCCTCGCGGATGCGGGCGTGCGTCCGATCCGGCGCCTCGGGCAGCAAGGTCAAGCCAGCGAGCAAGGGCAGGAAGTTCGTATCCCCCACCCAGCGAGGGATCACCTCCATTGCCAAGTGCTCCCCAGGTCGCCCCGAAGTGTACCCGATGTTCATCCCCTGTGGGCGACAGACCTCCTCGATGGCCGAGGAAGCGATCTGGGCCAGATCCCAGAGGTCGCGACGCTCCTGCTCGCCGAGCGCCGCGTGGCGCAGGACATGACGCACGGGATGCACCGAGAGCTGGCCGGAGTTGTAAGGGCGGCTCCCGACGCTCAAGACCGCGCTCTCCCGCCGTAGCAGGACGGGATACTCCCCCGCTCGGCCGGAGGCGGTCATTCCGCAGATGGCGCAGTCGAGCGTGCCGTCGCGGCCGCGCTCTTCGAGCACACGCTCCGCCGCGGCGAGCTGCTCGACGGTGTTGATTCCCGAGATCTCGCTCGGGTCGGCCAGGGTGTAGGTCCCGACGCGCATGCCGCGGGAACGGATCAGGCGGATCGTGTCGGTCAGGTAGAGCTCCTTCTGATCGTTGGCGTCGGTGAGCTTCGAGAGCGCCTCGAGCAGCGGCCCCGTCCGAAAGGCGTAGATGCCGGAGTTGATCTCATCGATCGCCCGCTGGTCGGGCGATAGATCGCGGTGCTCGACGATCTCCGCAAGCGCCCCATCCGCGCCGCGGATGATCCTGCCGTATCCGGTCGGATCTTCCACCCGCGCGGTCAGGACCGTGGCGACGTTCTCCGCCTGGCCGTGCTCCTCCATCAGCTCGAGGAGGGTGGACCGGCGAAGGAGCGGCACGTCGCCATAGAGGATCAGAGTCGCCCCGTCGTGATCGCGCAGGAAGGGCTCCGCCTGCTGCACGGCGTGTCCCGTCCCCCGCTGGGGCTCCTGCAGAACGAACTCCGCCTGCCATCGCGCGTGCGCCTCGATCACTCGCTCGCGCTGGTGCCCCACGATCACCGCGGTGCGCTCGATCGGCAGCCGCGAGGCGGTGGAAAGCACATGCGAGAGGAGCGTCTCGCCAAGAAGCGGATGGAGCACCTTGGCGAGATCCGACTTCATTCGCGTGCCCTGCCCCGCCCCCAGGATGACGCAGCGCCAGCCCATCATGCCCTTCTCTCGCGCGCGATCACATTGTCGATGAGGCGCAGCTGGGGCAGCCGATAGGCGACGGCGATCAGGACCGGCCGGCCTTTTCGCGGCGGGCCAAGGCTCTCCGCGTCGACGGCGCGGGCATAGTCGATCCGTCCCGGGCCCCGCGCGAGCCGGCGTCTGACGAGGCGCTCCGCCTCGCGGGCTGCCGAAGCCCCCCGCTCCCCCAGGATCGCTGAGGCCTCCCGCAGGGCCGCATGGATAGCCGGAGCCCAGAGCCGCTGCTCGGCGGTGAGATAGGCGTTTCTGCTCGAGCAGGCGAGCCCGTCGCGCTCGCGAACCGTCGGACAGACGACGACGCGCACCCCGAGGTCAAGATCGGCGACCATCCGACGGAGGATCGCCGCCTGCTGGGCGTCCTTCTGCCCGAGGTAGAGCCGATCGGGCGCCACGGCGCAGAGGAGCTTCGCGACGATCGTGGCCACCCCGTCGAAGTGGCCGGGGCGCAAGGGTCCTTCCAGGATCGAGGCGAGGCGGGGGACGCTCACTCGTGTCTCGAAGCCATCGGGGAAAAGGCTCGCGGCCGACGGCCGGTAGAGGAGATCGACACCCTCCGCGCGCAGGATGGCGTCGTCGAGCCGGACCGGACGCGGATAGCGCCGGTAGTCCTCATCCGGGCCGAACTGGAGAGGATTGACGAAGATGCTGGCGACCAGGCAGTCGCACTGGCGCCTCGCCCGGCGCAGGAGGGAGCGATGCCCCTCATGAAGGGCCCCCATCGTCGGAACGAAGCCGATCCTCTGCCCATCCAGCCGGCGTCGCCGGACTGCCGAGCGAATCGCCCGCGGCGCGACGAGCGTCCTCATCCCCGCCCCTCGCCGAAGGAATGCTCCTTGCCGGGGAAGCTCCCGTCCTCGACCTCGTTCTTGTAGGCGCGAACAGCCGCTTCGACCGATTCTCCGATCTCGGCGAAGCGCTTGACGAACTTCGGGCGCAGATCGTCGTAGAGCCCGAGCATGTCGTGAAGGACGAGGACCTGGCCGTCGCACTCCGGACCCGCTCCGATGCCAATCGTCGGAATCGCGAGCTCGCGCGTGACGCGGCCTCCCAGGGACGCGGGGATGCTCTCGAGCACGATCGCAAAGCAGC
This sequence comes from Candidatus Eiseniibacteriota bacterium, assembly GCA_034679345.1. Taxonomy (GTDB): domain Bacteria; phylum Eisenbacteria; class RBG-16-71-46; order CAIMUX01; family VGJL01; genus JAXDAY01. The sequence continues at coordinate 61,258 of JAXDAY010000034.1, read as the reverse complement.
CGGCCGCCTCCAGCCCCTTCGCCTCCTCCAGCAGGGCCTCGCCGGCAGCGCCACGGCCCTGGACATGGTAGCCGCTCATCCCCAACACCGACTGCGGGGTGAGCCCGACATGCCCCATCACCGGGATCCCCATCTCGACCAGACGGCGGATCGTCTCGTGGTTGCGCTTTCCCCCCTCCAGCTTCACCGCGTCGGCGCTGGTCTCCTTGATCGCGCGGATCGCGTTTTCGACCGCCGCCTCCACGCTCGACTGGAAGCTGCCGAAGGGAAGGTCGAAGACGACGAACGCCCGCGGCCGGGCGCGCATGACGGCGCGGGCGTGATGAATCATATCGTCCATCGTGACCGGCAGAGTCGATCCGTAGCCCAGGACCACGTTGCCGAGGCTGTCGCCGACGAGGATGATGTCGATCTCGCAGCGGTCGAGGATCCGCGCCATCGGGTAGTCATAGCAGGTCAGGACGACCAGCTTCTTCTTCCCCTTGCACCCGCGAATCTCCCGAACGGTCCTGCGCGAGTCCATTCTCACTTCCCCCCCAGCGGCGTGTAGTAGAGAGTGCCGCAAGTGTGGCCGAGGATCGCGGAGACGAGGTCGTCCAGGTCTCCCGGGCGCTCCACGAAATCGATCGCATCGGTGTTGACGACCAGAAGCGGAGCGTCCGTGTAGTGAAAGAAGAACTGGTTGTACGCCTCCCCAAGGGCGCGAAGATAGTCCGGTTCGATTCCCTTCTCGAACTCCCGGCCACGCCGTTCGATCCGACGGATCAGCGTGTCGAGCCCCGCTTGAAGATACACCACTCGATCGGGCCGGGGCAGATCGCGCTCCATGAGCGGCCAGATCTGGTCGTAGAGGGCCATCTCGGCGTCGTCGAGATTCAGGACGGCGAAGATCCGGTCCTTCCTGAAGAGGTAGTCGCAGACGATGCGCTCTTCGAAGAGATCCGCCTGCCCCAGGGCCCGCTGCTGGCGGTAGCGGGAGAGCAGGAAGAAGATCTGGCACTGGAAGGCGTATCGCCTCCTGTCCGCGTAGAAGCCCGGCAGGAAAGGATTCTCCTCGACCTCCTCGAGGACGAGGCGGGCTCGCAACCGCTCGGAAAGCGCGCGGGCGAGCGTGCTCTTGCCGACCCCGATGACCCCTTCAATTGCCAGGAAGCCTGGAGCCTCGTCCGTGCTCACCCTCACCCTCCGGGATCCTCAGTCGGCCGGCGGGGCGGATCTCCGCCGGATCAGGATCCAGGTCCCGTAGCATCCCCACGGCGGTGCGCCCTGTCAATGGATGGGCCCATTCCGGGTCGATCTCGCATAGCGGCACGAGAACGAAGGCTCGCTCGGCGATCCGCGGATGGGGCAGGGTCGGATCTCCCTCGCGGAGGATCCCATCCATATCGAGGATGTCGAGGTCCAGGATGCGGGGCCCCCAACGGGTTCCCTCCGTGCGCCCCGCGTCGCGCTCGATCGCCTTCAGGGCGGCGAGCAGCGCCGGCGGACCGAGTCGCGTCTCGAAGCGAACGACGGCATTCAGGAAATCGGGCTGATCAATCACTCCCCAGGGGCGCGTCTCGTAGAGATGGCTGGCTCTGAGCTTCCCCCCTTCCGCGAGGGAGGCGAGCCGGAGCGCCGCCTGCTCGAGGATCGCGCGCCGATCCCCGAGATTCGAGCCCAGGGCGACGATCGCTCTCACTGCGCCGGCCGGTCGAGCTCGACCTCGACGCAGCTCAGATTGGCGTCGAACGGGAGATTCGTCTTGCGCAGGCGGATCACGACGCGTGAGACTCCGAACTCGCGCAGGATCATTGCGGCGATCTCCCCAGCCAGCGACTCGATCAGGTGAAACTTTCTGCCTTCCGAGATCTCTCGGATCCGGCGATAGACCTTCTCGTAGTCGACCGTGGAGGCCACGTCGTCGCTCGCCGCGGCCCGGGCGAGGTCGAGGTGGATCTCGGCGTCCAGCGTGACCTTCTGGACCCATTCCTTCTCGATCTCCGCGACGCCGAGGCGCGGGAACACGGTCACGTCGCGCAAACGGATGATGTCCATCGCGCCGGCGAGGGGCTACTCGGCCCCTCCGCCTCCTCCGGGCGACGGCTGCGGCTTCTCGGGCTTCTCGGAGACAAGCGCCTCGGTCGTGAGGATGAGCCCCCCGATGGATGTCGCGTGCTGAAGCGCCGCGCGCGCGACCTTGGTCGGATCGAGGATTCCCGACTTCACGAGATCCTCCATCTCGCCGGTCTCGGCGTTGAAGCCGATCGCTCCCTTGGCGGCCTGGACCTTCCCCACGATGGCGTTGCCCTCGAATCCCGCGTTGGCGGCGATTGCCCGGGTCGGCTCCTCGAGCGCCGCGCGAACCATCGCCGCGCCGAGCCTCTGATCCCCTGCCAGGCCGGCCAACGCGTCGATCGCCCGCTGCGCCCGGATGAGCGCGGTGCCCCCGCCCGGGATGATCCCCTCCTCAACCGCGGCTCGCGTGGCGGAGACGGCATCCTCGACGCGCGCCTTGCGCTCCTTCATCTCGGTCTCGGTCACCGCGCCGACGCGGATCACCGCGATTCCGCCCGTCAGTCGAGCGAGGCGTTCCTGGAGCTTCTCGCGATCGTAGTCGGAGGTCGTCTCCTCGACCTGTCGCCGGATCTGCTCGGTCCGCTCCTTGATTGCAGCGGCCTTGCCCGCGCCGTCGATGATCGTCGTGTCGTCCTTGTCGACGACGATCCGCTTCGCCTTGCCGAGGTGCTTGATGCCCGCGCTCTCGAGCTTGATGCCCACCTCCTCGGAGATGACCGTCGCGCCCGTCAGGATCGCGATGTCCTCGAGCATCGCCTTCCTGCGATCGCCGAACCCGGGGGTCTTCACGGCGCAGCAGCTCAGGGTCCCGCGTAGACGATTGACGACGAGCGTCGCCAGCGCCTCCCCCTCGACCTCCTCGGCGATCATCAGGAAGGGCCGCCCCTTCTGCGCGATCTGCTCCAGGACCGGGACGAGATCCTTCAGGCTTGCGATCTTCTTGTCGTGGATCAAGATCAACGCGTCCTCGAGCACGCACTCCATCTTCTCGGCGTCGCTGACGAAGTAAGGGGAGAGATACCCCCGATCGAATCGCATTCCCTCGACGACCTCGAGGGACGTGGTCGTCGCCTTCGCCTCCTCGACGGTGATGACCCCCTCGCGTCCGACCTTCTCCATCGCCTCGGAGATCAGCTCGCCGATCGTCGAGTCGTTGTTGGCGCTGATCGTCGCGACCTGGGAGGTCTCGGCCCGCGTGCGGATCGGCTTCGACTGCCTCTTCAGGTCCTCGACCACGGCGTCGACCGCCCGCTCGATGCCGAGTTTCAGCTGCATCGGATTCGCCCCGGCGGTCACGGCGCGCAGTCCCTGGATCACGATCGAATGGGCGAGGATCGTCGCCGTCGTGGTCCCGTCGCCAGCCACGTCCTGCGTCTTCTGCGCCACCTCGCGCAGGAGCTGGGCCCCCATGTTCTCGTATGGGTCCTTGAGCTCGATCTCCTTGGCGATCGTCACCCCGTCATTGCTGATCACGGGGCTTCCCCACTTCTTGTCGAGGATGACGTTTCGCCCCTTCGGCCCCAGCGTCACGCGCACCGCTCCGGCGATCTGCTCGACGCCGCGCTGCAGCGCCTCGCGCGCCTGGGAATCGAACTTCAGAATCTTGGCCATCACGAACCTCCCGTGGGAATCGGTCCCGACCCTAGAGAATGGCCAGGATTTCTGTTTCGTGAAGCACCATGCAGGTCTTCTCGCCGAGACGCACCTCGGTGCCGGCATAGCGTCCGAAGAGAACGCGATCGCCGGCTTTGACCTGCACGGGCAGCCGCTCGCCTTTCTCCGTGAGACGCCCATCGCCGACCGCCTCGACGATCCCCTGCTGCGGCTTCTCCTTGGCGGTGTCCGGAACGACGATCGACCCGATCTTCTCATCCGCCTCCACGAAGCGGACGAGGACCCGATCTCCGACTGGCTTGAGCTTCATCCCTTGACGCTCCCCTTCTCGTGACCAACCCCGGCGGACCGAAGCCGACCGGGGTCGCCGCACCCTCGCGTGTGTTCAAGCACCAAATTTTGATTCTACTGAGTCTTGCGTCGGGTCCTCAAGGTCGATTTCAAGGGCTTCGCTCGCCCGCGGACCTCCTCGTCGATCAGGCGCATCCCATGTAGGGTGAGGCCCGGATCGACCGTGGCGAGGCTTCGCGTGATCGGCGCGATCCGTTCGGCGAGGCCTCCGGTCGAGATGATGGCGGGCCGAAACCGCATCTCGGCGCAGATGCGCTCGATGATCCCGTCGATCTGCCCCGCCGCCCCGAAGAGGATCCCGGACTGAAGGCTCTGCTCGGTCGTGCGACCGACGACTCGCGGCGGGATGTTCAGCTCGACCTTTGCCAGGCGCGCCGCGCGGCGAAAGAGCTCCTCGGCGCTCGAGAGTATCCCGGGAGCGATCACGCCCCCGACGTACCGCGGACCGGGCAGGACGACATCGAAGGTCGTCGCGGTCCCGAGATCGACGACGATCGCCGGAAGCGTGTAGAGCGCGGCGGCCGCGACCGCGTCGGCGATCCGGTCGGCGCCCACCGAGGTCGGATCGGGCACGTCAATGCGGACCGATAGGGGCAGCCCCGCGTGCACGATGATCGGCTCTGCGTGAAGCCGGCGGCGCGCGTACTCCTCGTAGGCTCCGGTGAGCGGCGGGACGACCGAACCGATGACCACGCGCCCCGATCGCGCGATCTCCTCCTGGAAGGGCGCCAGAAGGGGGCCCAGCAGCGGGATCAGCTCATCGGCGGTACGGCCGAGCTGGGCCGTGAGGCGATAGAGGACATGAAGCCGATCTCGCTCGAAGATCCCCACGACGACCTGCGTGTTGCCGATATCGACCGCAAGGAGCCATGAACCCTTAGCCATGGAGCGGGCCTCCCCCGGGGGGCTCAGCCGCCGGGCCGTTATTCTTCTGCTTCGCTCGCCAGATCGCTCTCGCGATGAGCACGCTGGCGAAGTAGAGCACCACGATCGGCGCAGCCAGAACGATCTGGGACGGACCGTCCCCCGGCGTCACCACGGCCGTCAGGATGAAGATTCCCACCAGGGCGTGCCTCCAGCGGCGGATGAGGAAGCCCGGCGTGATCACATCGACCAAGCTCAGCACGGCAACCACGAGAGGAAGCTGGAAAAGCAGGCCGCTCGCCATCCCCATGGTCACGACGAAGTCGAGCAGATGGCTCACGGCGATCTGGGGCCGGATGTGATCCGTCCCGAAGCCCATCAAGACGCCGAGCATCAGCGGGGTAACGACGAAGTAGCTGAATGCGAGCCCCCCGTAAAACAGGAAGGTCCCTCCGAGAACCAAGGGCAGCACAATCCGCTGTTCACGCTTCATGAGGCCGGGGACGACAAATGTCCAGATCTGCCAGAGGATGATGGGCAGGGACACGATGAGCCCCATGAGAAAGGCGATCTTCAGCCGCGAGTTGAATGCCTCCATCGGCTTCAGGAATGTCGCCTCGCCGATCGTCGAGGTCACGATTCGCTCGAGGATCCGATCAGAGAAGAAATAGGCCGCCAAGGTCGCGGCGAGGAGAAAGCCGATCGCGCGCAACAGAGTCTTGCGCAGCTCCTCGAGATGCTCCATGAAGGGCATCTCCCGGTCCCCGCGTCGGAAGATCGATCGCAGTCCCGTCACCGGCGCGTCCCGGCTTGCCGCGGGACTAGCCCGCGGTCTCCTCCACCGTCCGCGTCGCCGGAGCGGCGGCATCCTCCGTGATCTCGGCCTCGAGCTCCGCGCCTGCTTCGGTCAGGCGGACGGACACGATGCGCGATATCCCCGCCTCCTGCATCGTCACCCCATAGAGTCGATCCGCCGCTTCCATCGTCCTCTTGTTGTGGGTGATGACGACGAACTGCGTCCGCTCGCTGAAATGGCGCAGGAGCGTCACGAACCGCCCGATGTTGGCGTCGTCCAGGGGAGCGTCGACCTCGTCGAGCACACAGAACGGCGAGGGCTTCACGAGGTAGATCCCGAAGAGCAGGGCGACCGCGGTGAGCGAGCGCTCTCCGGTGGACAGCAAGCGCACCGCCTCGAGCTTCTTTCCGCTCGGACGGGCCATGATCTCGATCTCCCCTTCCAGGGGGTCGTCTCCCAAGAGACGGATGTCCGACTCGCCCCCCGGGAAGAGGAACTCGAAGACCGTGCGGAACTGGTCGCGCGCCTGGTCGAAGGTCTCCCGGAACATCCTCCCGGCGGATTCGTTGATCCGCTGGATCGTGTCGATGAGATCTTGACGGGCCTTCTTGAGATCGGCCTGCTGCTCCCGGTGAAACAGGAGCCGCTCCTTCTGCCGGGCGTATTCCTCGGTCGCGAGGAAGTTGACGAGGCCGAGCCCTCCGAGCTGGGCGCGGAGGGCCTCGATCCTCTCGCGGGCGGACTCGACCGGCTCGGGCTCGGCCGGGGCCGGTTCCGCGGCTCCGGCCGCCTCGCGCCTTCGGGCGACTTCCTCGTCCCAGTTGACGCGGAATTCCTGCCGGATCCGCTCGCGGATCCGTTCCATCTCCGAGCGGATCTCGACCTCGCGCACCTGGTCGTCATGGAGCCGCTCCTGCAGGTTCGCCACCTCGCCGCGCAGCTCGCGGATCTCGTGCTCTCGCGAGGAGGCGAGGGTGAGCCCTTCGTCGCGCTCCTTGCGCCGCGCCTCCGCCCGCTCCGCGACTTCTTGCAGAAAGCGATCGATCTCCTGCAGCCGCGACTCGGTCGACGCGCGCAGGACGATCGCCTCCTCCCGGAGGCGGAAGGCCTCTTCCCGCTCGCTCTGCCAGAGGAGGAGCCCGGCGGCGAGGCGATCGGCTTCCTCACGATCGCGCTGCTGCGCGTTCTCGATTTCGCGCACGGCGTTCTCCAGACGGACTCCCTCGGTGCGGGCGCGGCTCAATTGCTCGAGAGCCAGGTCGCGCTTGCCCCCGCACTCCTCCTGATGCCGCCGGGCGGCTTCGTGCCTCTCATCGGCCTCGCGGCCGCTCGCATCGGAGACGCCGAGGCGTTCCTGGATCGCGCGGCTCTCGGCAGTCAGATCATGGATGCGCGACTCGATCTCGGCGATCTCGCGCAACGTTCGCTCCGCCTCCTCGAGCATGAGGTTGCGTTCGACGCGCCTTTCCGAGAGGTCCCGATCGAGTCGATGGCGCCGGCCGTTCAGGCTATCGAGGCGCTGGGTCAGATCCTCGAGCGCGGCCGACCGCTCCTCGATCTCCTTCTCCCGCTCGGCAAGGGCCTCCCGGACGGCGCGCTCGTCGAGATGCAATCTCTCGAGGGTATCCTCGAGGCGCGGAATCTCGCGCGTCCGCTCGATGATCTCTCCGGCCGCGCCGTGGCCGCCGGGCATGTGGATCCAGCCCTCGGTCGCGTAGATCTCCCCCTCGGGGCTCAAGAAGCGGAGCACGGGAAGGACCGTGGCGCCGCGCGCGGCGCCGCGCGCTTCCTCCCGCGACGCCGCCGGCCGCGTCCGCGCAGAGAGAAACAGGACGAGCGGGTCGAGCCCCTCCGGCGCCCGGATCGGCAGGGGGGCTCCGCCCGGCGTCTCGAAACCTGGGAAGCGATTCGAGTTCTCCCGAAGCGGGAAGAAGGTCACGCCACCCTGCCCCTCGGCTCGAAGCATCTCGAGCGCGCGCATGGCCGCGGCGTCGTCGTCGACGACGACCCACTGGACGGCATCGGCCAGATAGGCTTCCGCCGCCGCAGTGTCGAGGTCGCTCGACGCGGAGACCAGCTCTCCGACGACGCCGCGCATCCCCCCGATCGAGCCGCGACGCTCCAGCAGGAAACGGATCGCGGAATCGAATCCCTCATGACGAGCCTTCTGCTCTCTTAGCAGATTGAGACGGCTCTCGATCGAGGCGCGGCGCTGGGCGATGTCCTCGCGGCGCTGGCGCAAGACCTCGCGCTCGGTCTCGGCTACCGAACGGGCTCCCTCGAGGTCGTCGTGGGTTCGTAGCGCCTCGGCGTGTTCGGCATCCACCGAGGCGAGATCCCCCTCGAGCCTCTGGATCGTCTCCTCGAGCGCTTCCGACCGGCGGGTCAGTCCCTCTCGTTCGGTCTGGAACGCTCCGCGACGGATCTCGAGATGTTCGAGCTGTTTCGAGATGCCTTCGATCTCCTTGGCGTCCTGCGTGCGCACGAGAAGCTGCTCCATCTGGAGCTGGACGGTCCTGGCCTCCTCCTCCCGCGCCGCGCGAAGCGCGGCCTCCGCGGCATCGAAGACGCCCTGGGCCTCCTCCACGAGCTCTTGCTGGCGCGCGAGCTCGCCATTCGCCTGCCGCCGCCCCGGTTCGCGCTCGGAGATCCTCTCCCTCAGCAGCGCCTCCCGCTCCGACTCCTCGCTGATGCGCCGCGCGAGCTCGCCGTCGCGCTGGTCCCATCCCTGGATGCGGGTAGAAAGGACCGAGACCTCCTCGCGCTTGTCGGCCTGCTCGGCCAGGAGCGTCTCACGGACCCGTCGCGTCTCCTCGAGGGCTCGCTCGCTCTCGAGCAGGCGCAGCTTGAGAGCCTCGAGCTCGGCCTCCTGGCTGTCGAGCTCCGCTGCGAGCTTCTCCCGGTGATCACTCCACTGATCGCGGTCGGAACGGCAGTCGTGGAGCCGGGCATCGAGCTCGTTCCAGCGACGAACGGCGAGATCGACCTCGAGGTCGCGGATCTGGTCGAGAAGACGCGTATGGCGCCTCGCCTTGCCCACCTGCCGCGCGAGCGAACGGACCTCGCGTTCGATCTCCCGAAGGATGTCGTCGATGCGAAGCAGATCGGCGTCGGTCGACTCGAGCTTGCGGGAGGCCTCCCGGCGCTGGAGCTTGTACTTGCTGATTCCCGCGGCCTCCTCGAAGAAGAGCCGTCTCTGGTCGTCGTGCTCGCTGAGAACCGCGTCCACCATGTTGCGTTCGATCACCGAGTAGCCGTGGCTTCCCATCCCCGTCCCGAGGAAGAGGTTACGGATGTCCTTCAGACGGCAGGCCTGGTGATTGATCAGAAACTCGCTATCGCCCGAGCGGAAAACCCGTCTGGTGACGGCGATCTCCGTCTGCTCGAGATCCAGGGAGCGGTCCTCGTTGTCGACGATCAGCCCGACCTCGGCGAAGCCGGCGGGCATCGCGGAGCCCGAGCCCTTGAAGATCACATCGAGGATGTTCTCGCCGCGGAGGTTGCGGATGTTCCCCTCACCCAGGACCCACCGGAGCGCGTCGGAGACGTTGCTCTTGCCGCAGCCGTTGGGTCCGACGATGCCGGTGATCCCTGTTCCGAGCGGGATCTCCGTGCGTCGGTGGAATGACTTGAAGCCATGGAGCATGATGCTCTTCAATCGCACGGCGCTGTCCTCCTGACGAGATCCTCGAGCACGGTCACTCCCGCGAACTCAAGCGGCCCGGTGTTCCCCGTCCCGCCGAATCGATGATCTGGGCGAATCCGACGCTTCCCCCCTCGCGCAGCGCATCGGCGACGAGCATCGCGCTCAATGAGTCGGGAAAAGCGCCCAGGACCACACGATACCATCGCCCCTTGCCCGGAATCTCCACCTGAACAACGCGGGTCGGATAGCCGAGATTCCGAATCCTCCGCAACTCCTGCTCGGCGTGGGTCCGGTGCTGCCACGAGCTGAGATGAACGACGAAGGTGTCCGGCCATGCGCCGCCGCTTGCAGCCGTTTCGGGCCCCGTGGCCGGCGCGGGCTCCACGGTGTCCCCCTCCGACGCCTCGGCCACCGTTTCCGCGGTCGCGGCCGAGTCCGGAAATGTCGACTCGACGGGCGGCGGCGGGAGTCCCCGGTCGCCGCGGCGGGCTTCCACAACCCTGTCTCCTGATGGCTCCGATCGGCCCGGCAGCCCGGCGCGCAGGAAGGCCCATCCGGCGGCCAAGAGCATGACCGCGATCGGGATGATCCAGACGAGCGGGCTACGGCGGCGCTTGGCGCTCCACCCGGCGACCAGCGAAACCGCATCGCCCTCCGCCTTGGGTCCGACCGGCGCCGCCTGCGATTCCGGCTCCTCTTCCACCGAATCCGACTCCCCTTCGAGCGCATCAAGGGGCGAATCGACCGCGACCGGTTCCGGCGGGGGCTCGATCGATGGCGCCGGAGGCGTCGACTTCGACGAGGCGGCGGGCTTCACCGATTCCCACTTCTCCAGCGGCGACGGCTCCCGGCCGCCTGAGGGCCCCATCGTCACCAGGCCGACCGGGTCGATCCCCGCGCTTCGCAGGCGCCGCACTTCCGTTGCCAGCTCCTCGATCGAATGGTCCCGGATCGATGCGACGTAAACCGTTCGATCGACACCCTGCGCGAGGCGCGCGAGATCGGAATCCTCTTCTGGAATCGCCCCGGCGAGGACGAGGGTCCATCGAGACGGGTCCGCCGGCTCCGGCCCCGCTGGGGCCGCATGGCTTCGCACGAGCCGCACGCCGGCCAGATCGCTCGGCCACTGGGCGGCAGAGAGGAGACCCGCGCGCGCGAGCTTTTGCGCGACTCCGGAAGGCAGGGGAGCGCCCTCTCCCGCGGCCAGCGCCGCCGTCGGCGAGCCCGGCTCGACATCGCAGAGAAAAACCGTCCGTCCCGCTCCGGCCTCGTGCTCGCCCAGCGCGATCGCCCAGCCAAGGTACTCCAAGGTGCCGGACGGCGATGCGACCCAGAGGATCTGGCCGTTCGGGGTTCCGGCGAGCCGGGCCCGGTGGAACAGGCGCGCCGCGACGACAGAGGGAGCCGCCATCGCCGAGAGCCGCCGGGCCTTCCGTGGCACTCCGAGGGCGGCGATCGACGAGATCAGGAGCGGCAAGCCGAGTTGCGCCGAGGCGTCGTCTCCCGACTCGAAGTAGCGATCGATCATTCGGGCGATTCCTCCAGGGCTCGGGCGACGGCGTCGACGAGCCGATCGACGTCGTCCTCGTCGATCGCGCGCAAGTCGAGGAGAAGCCAGCCGTCTCGGATGCGTCCGACGACCGGAGGATCCCCCTCGCGGAGGCGCCGGGCAAGCTCTTCCGCGCCGGCGGCGGCCGCGCGGATCGCGACGGCGCAAGAGGCGAGATCGATCCCCGGCAACGAGCCGCCGCCGACCTCTCCGCGCACCTCCTGCGTCGTGATCGTGAATCCCTCGCCCAGTCGCTCGGCCAGGCCGCGGCCGCAGCGCGCGCAGGCAGCCGCCAGATCTTCCAAGGGTCGCGAGAGGGCGCGCAGGAGCGGGATCGTCCGGCGCGCCGCCTCGGCGCCCTCGAGGTGAAGGCGAAGCCCGGCTTCCAGCCCGGCGATCAACGTCTTGTCCAGACGCACGACGCGTGCGATCGGGTGGCGAGCGATCCGCTCGACGATCTCGGCTCTGCCGGCGAGGATCCCCGCCTGCGTGATCCCCAGCAGCTTATCGGCACTGACGCAGACGAGATCGACCCCGCCTCCGATCGATTCCTCGATGACCGGCTCCTCCGGAAAAAGATCGCGCAGGGCCCGCAGCGCCCCGCTCCCGAGATCGTCGATCAGTGGAAGCCCTTCTTCCCTGCAGAAGGCGGCCAGCTCGTCCAGAGCGGGCTCCTCGGTGAAGCCGACCAGACGGAAGTTCGATCGGTGGACGCGAAGGACCAGAGCCGTGCGCTCGTTTCGCCCCCGGCGGAAATCGGAGATTCGCGTCCGATTCGTCGTGCCTACCTCGCGCAGGATGACCCCGGCCGCCTCGAGGATCTCCGGAAGGCGGAAGGAGCCGCCGATCTCGACGAGCTGGCCTCGGGAGACCAGCACCTCCCGCCCCCTGGCGAGGGCGGCCATGGCGAGCAGCAGGGCGGCCGCGTTGTTGTTGACCGCGAATCCCGCCTCCGCTCCCGTCATGAGGGGAATCAGCTCCCGCAAGGCGGCCAGGCGCGAGGAACGCTCGCCCGTCGACAAGTCGATCTCCAGGGCCGAGTATCCCCCCGCGGCAGCGAGGACCGCCCTGCCGACCGCCGCGGGAAGGACCGCGCGTCCGAGATTCGTGTGCAGGAGGATTCCCGTGGCGTTCAGCACGGGGCGCAACCGCATCGCAAGCGACCCGCGCGAGCGATCGAGGATGCCGGAAACGATGAAGTCGGCGGCCTCCTCCCGATCCCGCGGGATCCAGATCTCCGCGCGGATCCGCGTGCGGGCCTCCTCCAGGCTGGACCGCACCCACGCGCGCAGGAGCGGACGCGGCTCGCGCTTGAGCCCGGCAAGACGCCCATCGGCGAGCATCGCATCGACGGAAGGCAGAAGGGCCAGGGGCGAGGGGTCGTTCGAGGGGCTCATCGTCCTCCAAGATAGGCTTCGCGGACCGCCGGGTCGACCGCGAGGCGCGCGGCGGGCCCGCTGGCCGCGATCCGTCCCGTCTCGAGCACATAGGCCTGATGGGCCGTCTGCAGGGCCATGTGGGCGTTTTGCTCGACCAGGAGGATCGAGGTTCCCATGGCGTTGATCTTCTTGATCGTCTCGAAGATGCCGCGGACGAGAAGCGGCGCCAGCCCGAGGGATGGCTCATCCATGAGAAGGACCCTCGGGCGGGCCATCAGGCCGCGACCGAGGGCGAGCATCTGTTGCTCCCCCCCGCTCAACGTGGCGCCCGGCTGGCTCATCCGCTCCCGCAGCCGCGGGAAGAGCTCGAAGACCGCATCGAGGTCCTTCTTGATCCCCGCTGCGTCCTTTCGCAGATAGGCGCCGAGCCCCAGATTGTCGGCGACGGTGAGATTCGCGAAGATCACGCGCCCCTCCGGGATCTGCACGACTCCCCTGCGAACGATCTCGTGGGGCGGCAGCCCGCCGATCGGCCGGCCTTCGAGCTCGATCCGTCCCGCGCTCGGCCGCAGCAGTCCCGAGATCGCCCGGAGCGTCGTCGACTTCCCCGCCCCGTTGGAGCCGATCAGGGTCGTGATCTCCCCCTCCCGGACCTCGAGATCGATCCCCTTGACGGCATGGATGGCGCCGTAGCGGACCTCGAGTCCCTCAAGACGCAGCATCCGTCGTCTCCTCTCCCAGATAGGCCGCGATCACCTTGGGATCGGCCTTGACCGCGGCGGGCGCTCCCTCGCCGATCTTGGCGCCGTGATCGAGCACCACGATGCGTTCGCAGATTCCCATCACGAATCGCATGTCGTGCTCGACCAGCAGGATCGTCAAGTCGAAGCGGGACCGCACCCTGCGAATCGTCGCCATCAGCTCCTCTGTCTCATGTGGGTTCATCCCCGCCGCGGGCTCGTCGAGGAGGAGGAGACTCGGCGAGAGGGCAAGGGCGCGGGCGATCTCGAGCCGGCGCTGGTGGCCGTAGGGCAGATCGGTCGCGTTGGCTCCGGCGAAGCCGTCCAGCGAGAAGATCGAGAGCAGCTCGTAGGCGCGGGTCTCGAGCGACGTCTCCTCGTCGTGAAATCGCGGGGTCCGCAGGATCGAGCCGAACAGCCCGACGCGACCCTCGCGGTGGAAGCCGACCCGCACGTTGTCGAGAACGCTCATGCGCGGGAAGAGCCGCACGTTCTGGAAGGTGCGGCTGATCCCGAGCCCCGCGATCGCGTGCGGAGCCCGTCCCGCGATCGGATGGCTGCGAAAGAGGATGCGGCCCGACGTCGGGCGATAGACGCCCGTGACCAGATTGAAGACGGTCGTCTTCCCCGCCCCATTGGGACCGATCAGCCCTACGAGCTCGCCGGGATAGAGGGCGAAGTCGACATCGGCCAGGGCCTTCAGCCCGCCGAAGCGGATCGAGACCTTCTCCAGGGACAGCAGCGCCGCGCCCGTCACGCCGATCGCCTCCTCCACGATCGCAACAGATCGGGGAGCTCCCGCGTGCCGAAGATCCCCTGCGGCCGGAGGATCATCAGGACGATCAAGAGAAGCGAATAGATCACCATCCGGTACTCGCGCACGCCGCGCAGGGCCTCGGGGAGAATCGTGAGCGTGATGGCCGCGCCGATCGATCCGGAGATCGAGCCCATCCCGCCGAGCACCACCATGATCACGATCTCGAACGACTTCATGAAGGTGAAGCTGTTCGTGTGCAGATACATCAGGTAGTGGCCGAAGAGCCCGCCGGCAAGGCCCGCGAAGGCCGCGCCGATCACGAACGACCCGACCTTGTAGCGTGTCGTGGGCACGCCCATCGCCTCGGCCGCCGTCTCGTCATCGCGGATCGCGAGCAGCGCCCGGCCGTGACGCGAGGCGATCAGGTTCGCGTGAAAGGCGACGCAGCCGGCGACGGCGAGGTAGACCCAGAAGAGGTTCGTGTGGGAGGGGATGTTCGTGAACCCCCGCGCCCCGCCGAGCGAGTCGAGGTTCAGGATCAAGACGCGGATGATCTCGCCGAAGCCCAGAGTCGCGATCGCCAGATAATCGCCGCGCAGCCGCAGCGTCGGGATCCCGATCAGGAATCCCGAGACCGCGGCCACGCCCGCGCCCACCAGGAGCGCGAGCACGAAGGAAGCAGTCGCGAGCGAGTCTCCGAGAGCGGGACCCGCGTAGACGCTGAAGGCCGCCGCCGAGTACCCGCCCACGGCCATGAACCCCGCGTGGCCGAGGCTGAACTGCCCGGTGTGGCCGTTGATGAGGTTCAGGCTCACGGCGAGGACGATGTTGATCCCGCTCAGGATCAGAATCCGCATGAGGTATGGATTGACCTCGGGAGCCAGGTAGCGGTCAGTGAGCCAGAGCGCCACGATCCCGGCGATCCAGACCACGGTGGGCGGGAGGGATCGCAATCCGCGGGACATCGTTCAGACCTTCTCGTCCCCCGCGCGCCCCATGAGCCCCGTGGGTTTCACGAGGAGGATGACGATCAGGAGCGCGAAGGCGATCGCGTCTCGGAGCGTCGAGGAGACGTAGCCGGCGACGAGGGTCTCCGCGATCCCCATCAAGAGCCCGCCGATCATCGCGCCCGGGATGCTCCCGATCCCTCCAAGAACGGCGGCGACGAATGCCTTCAATCCCGGGAGCAGCCCCATGAGCGGTTCGATCTTGGGATTGGTGAGGCCCACCAAGACCGCCGCGGCGGCCGCCAGAGCGCTTCCGATGGCGAAGGTGAAGATGATGATCCGATCGACGTTGATTCCCATGAGGCTCGCCGCGTCCCGATTGAAGGAGACCGCGCGCATCGCCCTGCCGGTCTTCGTCCGGTGGATGATCGCTTGCAGCCCGACCATGAGCAGGCAGGAAGCGATCAGCACGAGCAACTGGTGGTTCGTGACGACCACGCCCGAGACGATCCGCATCGGCCGCGACTCGATCACCTGCGGGAAGAACTTCGGGTCGGGGCCGAAGAGCAGGATCGCCCCGTTCTCGAGCAGCAGGCTCACGCCGATCGCGGTGATGAGGGCGTTCAGCCTCGAGTGGCGGCGCACCGGCTTGTAGACGCTCCTCTCGATGACGACTCCCAGAAGCGCGCAGCCGATCATAGCGAAGGCGAAGAGCGCGAGGAAGGAGCCCGCGCTGCCGCTCGCCCGCCCGAGCCCGAACCAGTGGACCGCGTAGAAGCCGAGGTAGGCTCCTACCATGAAGACGTCGCCGTGGGCGAAGTTGATCAGACGCAGGATTCCATAGACCATCGTGTAGCCGAGGGCGATCAGCGCGTAGATCCCGCCCCAGGAGACGCCGTTCACGATCTGCTGGAGAAACTCCTGCACCGGCTCTCCGCTATGGAGCGATCCGCTCCACGAGACGAAGGTCGGCGTCCTTGATCTGAAGGACGACGATCGGCTTGACGGCGTTCCGATTCTCATCGATCGAGATCGATCCCGTCACGCCGGGGAAGTCGCGCACCTCCGCGATCGCGTCCCTCAGCCTCGCCATCGCCTGGGCGCGCGTCTCATCATCGGGGTCTTCGCTGCCTTGGAGGGCCTCGAAGGTCTTGGCATCCTCCCTCTGGATCTTCTTCAGCGCATGGATGAGGAGCCGGGCCGCGTCGTAGCCCAGCGCCGCGAAACTATCCGGCGTCTCCCTGTACTGGTCCCGGTAGCGCGTGATGAAATCCTGCACGAGCGGGCTGGGATCGTCGGTGGCGTAGTGGTTGCCGAAGTAGCACCCCTCGAGGGCTGGTCCGCCGATTCCGATCAGGCTCGGACTGGCCCAGCCGTCGCCGCCAAGAAGCGGGCCGGTGAACCCAAGGTCTCGCGCTTGGCGGGCGATCAGGCCGACCTCGGTATAGTAGCCCGGGACGAAGATCGCCTGCGGCTCTGTGGCCAGGATCGTCGTCAGGAAGGCGCGGAAGTCGGTGTCCCCCTCCTGGTAGCTCTGGTCGGAGGCGATCTCGCCCCCGAGCGAGGAGAAGGTCGACTTGAAGACCTCGGCGAGACCGATGGAGTAGTCGTTTCGCAGATCGCGAAGGATCGCGGCCCGAGTGAGGCGTAGGGAGTTCGCCGCGAAGCGAGCCATCACCTGGCCTTGGAACGGATCGATGTAGCAGACGCGGAAGATATAATCGCCCGTCTGGGTGACGCGCTCGTTGGTCGATGCGGGGGTGATCAACGGCACTCCGGCCTTCTGAGCGATCGGAGCCGCCGCGAGGCTTGCGGAGCTCGCCACCTCGCCGAGAACGCAGACGACCCGGTCCTGGCTGATCAGCTTGTTGACCGCCGTCGCCGCCTCTTCAGGGCGCCCCTGGTCATCTTCGCTGATCAACCGCAACGGGACGCCTTCGATGCCGCCGACGGCGTTGACTTCATCCACCGCCATCAGGATCCCGCGGTGCGTCGAGGTTCCAAATGTCGCCCGGCTGCCCGTCATCGATCCGTACTCCCCGATGCGGATTTCCGAGACTTGCTCACCGCACGAGACCAAGGACAAGGCGAAACAGGCACTCAGGACGGCGACACGCTTCATGCTCCTCTCCCTCCCGGCCACGGAAATGCGGTCCGATCGTCTAAGCCATTGAAAATGCTGCCGTAACCTAACATGAGGGTTGGAACGGGTCAAGGAGGAAAGGAGGCTCGGGGTCGGCCTGCGGCTGCTTCAACCACCTGGGGAATCGCCTGACTCGACATGATCGAAGCGCGCAAAGAGCATCGAATAGGTGGCGCGTCCCTGGCTCGCCGAGCGCAGATCGGTCGCGAAGCCGAACATCCGCGAGAGCGGCGCCTCTCCGGTCAGGATCTGCACCGTCTCTCGGCTCTGCGTGCCCAGCAGCCGGCCGCCTCGGGCCGCGAGGCCGTTCACCACGCCGCCGACGAAGTCCTTCGGGACGACGATCTCGAGGGCCATGATCGGCTCGAGAAGCAGCGGTTCGGCGCCCCGGCATCCATCGCGGAATGCGGAGAGCGTCGCCGCGCGGAAGGCGAGCTCCGAGGAGTTCGCTTCGTGCTGCGAGCCGTCAACCAGCTCGACCTGCACGTCGGTGATCGGATAGCCCCATTGGATTCCGGATTCGCAAGCGTCCAGGACCGCCCGTTCCACGACGGGCTGGTAAAGGTGCGCGATCCGATCGTCGGAGATCCCCCAGAAGAAGCGAACCCCGGTCCCCCGCGACCGCGGCATGATGTGCAGCACCACGTGCGCGAAGTGGTCGCGCCCACCGGTCGTCCTTTCGAATCGCCCTTCGCTGCGGACCTCCTGCTGGATCGTCTCGCGGTAGGTGACCTGAGGGCGTCCCAGGCGCACTTTCAGGTCGAACTCGCGGTTCAATCTCTCCTCGAGGATCTCGAGGTGGAGCTCCCCCATCCCGGAGATGAGCGTCTGCCCGGTGTTCTCATCGATCCGCACCCGAAAGGTGGGATCGTCCCAGGCGAGCTTCTGCAGGGCTGTCATCACCTTCTCGACGTCGGAGCCGACGCGCGCCTCGAGCGAGGCCGAGACGACGGGCTCGGGGAACTCCATCGGCTCAAGAAGGATCGGGTGGCCCTTCGCCGTCAAGGTCTCGCCGGTCGCCGTCGACTTGAGCCCCGCCACGGCGACGATGTCGCCCGCGACCGCGCGATCGAGGCGGTTGCGCTTCGCCGCATGCATCCGAAAGAGGTGGGCGACGCGTTCGGGCTCCTTACGCGAGGCGTTCCAGACCTCCTGGCCCTCGCGCATCTCCCCGGAGTAGACGCGCAGAAACGACAGGCGGCCCTTTTCCCGCTCGGTGTAGGTCTTGAAGACCAGGGCGCAGAGCGGGGAGGCGATGTCGGCGGTCCGATCCTCGAACTTGCCGTCCTCGGGAACGCGCCCGCGCGCGGGAGTGACCTCGTCGGGCGCGGGCAGCAGATTCACAATTGCGTCGAGAAGCGGCTGGATCCCCTTCTTCTTGAGCGCCGAGCCGCTCAGGACCGGGACGACCCGCCGCCGGATCGTCGCTTGCCGGAGCACCGAGATGAGCATCTCGGGGGGCGGCTCCGCGCCTGAGAGAACGATCTCGAGCAGGGCCTCGTCCTCGGTGGCGAGCGTCTCGTGGAGCTGCTTGCGGTATTCGGCCAGCCGCTCAGCCTCTCCCGCCGGACAGGGATGCGCGCTCACCGAGATCCCATCGTCGTCCTCGGACCAGCGAAGCAGCTGTCCCGTGATCACGTCGATCACGCCGTCGAAGAGATCCTCGGCACCGTATGGGAAGTTCAGGACCAGCGGATTCACGCCGAGAGTTTCGCGCATGTCCGCGAGAACCGCCTCGAAATCGGCCCCGGAGCGATCCATCTTGTTCACGAAGACCAGCCGCGGAACGCGGTAGCGGTCGGCCTGGTGCCAGACGACTTCAGACTGGGGCTCCACGCCGCTGCGCGCGTCGAGCACGACCACGGCGCCGTCGAGGACGCGCAGGGAGCGCTCGACCTCGGCGGTGAAATCGACGTGCCCCGGAGTGTCGATGATGTTGATCCAGTGCGACTGCCACACGCACGAGATCGCAGCCGAGGTAATGGTGATCCCGCGTTCCTTCTCCTGCTCCATCCAGTCGGTCGTGGTCGTGCCCTCGTCGACCTCTCCGATCAGATGCGTGACGCCTGTGTAGTAGAGGATTCGCTCGGTCGTCGTCGTCTTGCCCGCGTCGATGTGGGCGATGATCCCGATGTTGCGGATCGAGTGAAGCGATGGTTGGTCTGGCATGGTTCCCTCAGCCGCCCAGGGTGACGCAGGCCCACAGGAGTGTCAAGTCCGCGTCGGGCTTGCCTTTCCGGACGGGCTCGACTTGGCTCCGCTGCCGGAGCGTGGTAGCCTCTTTTGGGGAGGAGGCATGATCCGCTACCTGCAGGATCGCCGCGGGCTGGAGTCCCGGGAGCGCCGCAGATTCCTCGCGGCCCTCACGCTCTCGGCTGCGGTGCACGCGACGTTTCTGATCGTCTCACTCCCTGTCCCCGGCCCTTGGCGCCAGTGGAGCGCTCCGCACATCGGCTTCGCGGGCCCCGAGCTCGTCCTGCCCGAGCTGAATCCGCAGGATCACCCGCTCGAGGACCAGGAGAGACTCGCCGATGCCCGCGTCCGTGCCGGCGCGATCGTGGATTCGAAGATCGAGATCCTCCCCGATCCGGAGGCGACGATTCAGGTGCCGGAGCCCAGGGCCGCCGGGATCCTCGGCCGCGACAGGCGCTCGAATCCGGTGGTGGAGCTCACTGAGAGCTGGGATCTGCGATCCACGAGCGAACCCTCGAGCCGGTCGCTCGATTTCATCATCGAACGGATGGTCCGCCCCGAGTACCCATGGACCGCGATCGCGCGGGAGGTGGAAGGGATGGTGCGGGTCCAGGCGGCGATCGACGTTCAGGGCAGGGTGAGGTCGGTCGAGATCCTGACGCCCGACGCCGATCCCGACCTGGTGGATGCGACGAGACGCGCGATGATGCGATGGAAGTTCAAGCCCTATCTCGTGAACGGCGAGGCGGTGGAGTTCACGGTGCTGGTGCCGTTCCGGTATCGGCTGGAGTGACCGGCGCGAGCAGCCTCCGATACTCCTCCGCGTAGGCCACGTATCGATCAGCCGAAGCCGCGAGCCGATCCTTCTCCTCCGGCTTCAGCGGCCGCACCACGCGCGCCGGCACGCCCAGAGCCAGCACCCCGGGCGGCACAACCGTCCCGGGAGTCACCAGAGCGCCCGCGCCGACCATCGCGCCTTCTCCGACTTCGGCTCCGTCCAGCACCCGCGCTCCCATGCCGATGAACGAGCCGGTCCTGAGCGTGCAACCGTGGAGCACGACGGCGTGGCCGATGGTGACCCGATCCTCGATGAGAAGCGGATGGGTTCCCCGCGTCACATGCAGGACGCTACCGTCCTGGACGTTCGTCCGCTCGCCGATACGGATCCAGTGGACATCTCCACGGACGATCGACCCGAACCAGATCGAAGCGTGGGACCCGATCTCGACATCGCCGATCACGACGGCGCCGGGCGCCAGGAAGGCGTCGGCCTCGATCGACGGCGCCACGCCGTGATGCGGCAGGATCAGCGGAGGCGGAGCGGAGAGGTTCACTTCAGAACGAGTACTTCCCGAAGTCCTTCGGATTCATCTGCTCGATCGCTTTGCGGAGCTCCTCGGCGCGCTGCTCGTCGGTCATCTCAGGGGCTTTCGCCGGCCCCTCCGTCTGGATCAAGCGATCCAGCTCGTCGGTCAACAGCTCGTCCGCCGCGTAGATCTTCGCCTTGGTCTTGAGCGCCAAGGCGATGGAGTCGCTCGGGCGCGCGTCAATGCTCAGGATCTGACCCTGCGCCTCGATCGTGATCCGAGCGTAAAAGGTGTTCTGCTTCAGATCGCAGATCTCCACGCTTCGGACCTTCGCCTGGAGCCCCTTCAGGATATTGGCCATCAGATCGTGCGTCAGGGGGCGTGGGAACTTCTTGCCCGCGACCTCCATGGCGATTGCGCTCGCCTCGGGCGGCCCGATCCAGATCGGCAAGCGTCTGGATCCGTCGAGGGTCTGCAGGATCACGACCGGGTATTGATTCTTCTCGTCGATCGCCAGCGAGAGTACCTCGACTTCGACCATTGCACACCTCCCGCCCCGAGCGGATCTAGGGACCTCTTCGGAGCTGGCGCCGCATCTGCTCCACTTCGGCCGGATCGGTGTCCGGCTTGTCCATGTTTTCGATCATCCAGCGGGCTGACGCGGCGAGTTCGTGGTCCGGGTGGTCCTTCAGGAAATCTCCGAAGGCATCCCGGGCCTTGGCGTAGTCGTTCAGCTCATCCGCGAGGGTGAAACCGATCATGAATGCGGCCTGAGTCGCGCGAGGGCTATCGGGAAACCGGCGCACGATTTCCTCATAGTCTCCGACGCGCTTCTTGGGGTCCTTCTGTCGTTGCGCGCTCGTGAAGAGCTCCTCCTCGCTAAGGAGCGATCTCGCGTAACGATCGTAGTTCTCATCGAAGAGCTCGAAGTCGTACTCCTTCTTGAGCTCGGCAAGGAGCGCGTTGAAGCGTTCATTGTGCTTCATCGTCTGCACCCGCTTGGTGATCGCCTCTCGGAGCGCCTCATCCAGCGGTCGTTGCCGCTCCTCATCACGGGAGAGCGCGACGATGACGCTCCAACCCGTCGGAATCTTCACTGGTTCACTCACATCTCCGGGTTGCAGCGTCATCGCCGCGGCGTTGATCCCCGACTGGTTGCCGAGATGGCCGGCGCCGGAGGTCGCCGTCACCCAGCCGACCAGGCCGCCTTGGGTCTTCCCCACCTGATCGATGGAGTGCGCCGCGGCCAGGTCAGAGACCTTCTCGCCGGCCAGGAGCCTCCGCCGGATTGCGCGCGCCTCCGCCTCCGTGGGCAGGAGAACGTGAGCGATCTCGACGCGCGCGGGCAAGATGAACTCCGCCCTGTGCTCGTCGTAGTACTGATCGACCTCCGCGTCCGTCGGAATCGACTTCGAGCGGACCTCGTGCTGGATCGTGCGGTCCGAGAGAATGTAGCGCCTCGAAAACTCGAGGGTCCGCCGGAAGGCGGGATCCTCCTCGTAACCCTTCTTCTCTCCCAGGGTCACCCAGCACAGCTCCTCGGCCGCCGATCGGACGAGCTCGCGGTACTGCTCGGCCGCGGTAAGCCCTTTGAGATCCCCCATCGATCGGAACTGGTAGCGCACCTTGTCCCGCAGATCCCCGACCGTGAGGGTCTTGTCGCCCACCTTGGCCAGAACGAGGTCATCCATCTCGCCCTTCTCCTCCTTCGGAAACGAGGAGCGTGAGCAGGATGCGATGGCGATGACGGCTGCCGCCAATGTGCAAACGGTCAGGTTTTCGATACGCATCGAAGTTCGGAAACCTCCGCGGGCTCGGGCCTTGCTGCTCAGGCCAGCCCTTCTTTCTTCACCCAGACGCGGACCTTCGCCTCGACCTCGTGGAAGAGGTGCACTCGGACATTGTAGGCTCCCAGCGCCTTGAGCGGCTCGTCGAGGTGAATTTGCCTCTTGTCGACCGGAACGCCCTCCGCGGCCAGCTTCTCGGCGATGTCGGAAGCCGTGACCGATCCGAAGAGCCGGTCGTCCTCCCCGGCCTGCATGATGACGGTGACCGAGATCTTGTTGAGCTTCGCGGCCAGCTTTTCGGCCAGCGCCTGCTCCCGGTCGGTCTTCGCCTTCTTGACCCGCTCGCTCTCCATGAAGATGTTCGCCCCGCCGCTGGTCGCTTCCAGGGCGAGCTTCCGGGGTAGCAGATAATTGCGGGCGTATCCGGCCGAAACCGTGACCTTGTCGCCCCGGCACCCCAGACCGTCCACCGCTTCGATAAGTATGACCTCCATCCATTCCTCCTGATCTCTGGTTCCCGAGTCCCCGCCGTCCCGCTACTTGAACGAATCCGCGACGAAGGGGATGAGGGCGAGGATGCGGGCCCTCTTCACCGCGCGGGTGATCTGCGCCTGGTGTCTGGCGCAGTTGCCTGAGACGCGCCGGGGAACGATCTTCCCGCGATCAGTGATCGCACGCTGCAGGCGCTTCTCGTCCTTGTAATCCACGAACGCGACCCGGTCCATACAGAGCTTGCACACCTTTCTCCTTGGACCGCGCGCATCTCCCTTGGCCATGCTGATCCTCCTACGGCTTCGCTGCCGCCGTTCGCGGCAGTCTCTCTAGATCTGCGGTTTGTCCTCTCCCTCCGAGTCTTCGGTCGGGTGCGATTCTTGATGGCGCTCCTCGGCGAAATCCTCGTGGTGCGCCTCGGGATGCTCCTGAGGATGCTCGTCGTGAGACTCCTCGTGGTGCGGCTCCGGGGCCGCGCCCCCCCCGTCCCCGCGCGACTCGTCGCGGCCACGCCCGCCACGCCGGCCGCCGCCGCGCATCGTCGCGTTCTCTCCCTCCTCGGGATGAGCGACTCCGGGGCCCTCGCCTTCGGCGAAGGGTCCCAGGATCTGGATCTGCTCGGCGTAGATTTCGACGGCTGTGCGCTTCTCGCCCCGCGCGGTGGTGAACGAACGGCTGCTCACGTACCCCTCGACGTAGACCGCCTGTCCCTTGCGAAGCTCACGAGCCATCCGCTGCGCCGCCTCCTGCCATGCGACCACGGTCAGGTACGCGGCGACTTCCCGGGCTCCGCCGGAACGGTCCCGAAGGATGCGCCCAACTTGCACACGAAAAGAGCAAACGGCGACACCCGAGGGGGTGTAGCGAAGTTCTGGTTCCTCCTGCGCAATCCCTGTCAGAAAGACGCGGTTCATCCGAGGATAGGTCGTGCCTTCCATTGTGGAACTCCTCTCGCCAGGCAGCCTGCTGTCGGCTTGGTCGATTACGGATGGAACTCCGGATCGCCCGCGGACTCCGCCGGAGCGTCACCGGAGCTCGATGTCGTCTCGGGCATCGCCGGAGCCGTGACTGAAGCCTCCGGTTGCGGCGATTCCCCGTCCACCGCCCCTTCCGCGCCCTCCGTCGCGACAGCCGCCTCGATCCGACGGGGAGCCGATTCGACGATGGGCCCCTGCGCCACGACGGTCAGATGCCGCAGGACATCCTCGCGAAGGCGGTATCGCCTCTCGAGATCTTGGAGAACACCCGCTTCGGCGCGGAACCGGAGCAGGGTGTAGATGCCCTCGTTCAGCTTACGGATCTCGTAGGCCAGCTTCCGCCGGCCCCAGCGGTCCACCTGGACGATTTCTCCCGAGGCGCCCAGGATGACCTGCCGGACCCCCTCGATCTCCTCCTCGACCCTCGTCTCATCGAGATTCGGATGGAGAATGAAGACCGTTTCGTACTCTCTCAAAGAGCCCACCTTTCCTGCCTTCTTCGCGCGGCGAGGCAAGACCGCTTGCGGGGTCGAGCCAGTTCCAGCGCCGCCCCCCGCCGGAGGCGCTGGGTCGAATCCATCCGATCCCAAGCCCGCTCGGGATCGCTACTCCGTCGCCGGCTCGGTGTTGAACCGGTTCATCGCCGTGTCGAGCCCTTCGACCAGCGTGGAGCGAACGGCATCAACCGCGCGCGACACGACCCGTTCGAAGAACTCCCGCTCCCTCTCGTCCAGCGGCCGGAGGACATACTCCGCCAGGTCCTCCTCATCTTCCCCGCCGCCGACACCGACACGAAGCCGCGGGTAGTCGTCGCTGCCAATCGACTGCTCGACCGAAATCATCCCCCGGTGCCCGCCGGCGCCGCCCTGCTGACGCAGCCGGATCTTCCCGGCAGGCAGGGCGACGTCATCGACGACGAGCAGCAGCTGCGACGGGCTCAGACTCCATCGGGCCAGGCAGTCGAGCACCGCCTCCCCGCTTGCATTCATGTAGGTCCGAGGCTTGAGAAGGAGCACGCTGCCCCACTCTCCCACCGCCTCGGCCTCTTCGCCATTCGATCGCCGCGACCACCGAGCGCCGGCCTCCCGGGCGATGCGATCCACGACCCAGAATCCCGCGTTGTGCCGCGTCCACTCATACCGTGCGCCCGGATTCCCCAGGCCCGCCACGCAACGGATCGCCATCGCGGACCGCGCGAAGCTACTCCGCCTTCTCCTCGGTCGCCTCGGCCGGCGCCGCTGCCTCCGCCGCGGCCGGCGCCGCCTCCTCGGCAGTCGGCTCCGCCGCCTTGACGACGACCGACGCGATCACCCGAGTTCCGGGCGTCAGAATCGTCACCCCTTCGGGCGGCACGAGATCGGAGACATGCAGCGAGTGGCCGCGCTGGAGGTCGGATACGTCGATGTCGATGCTCTCGGGAATCTGGAGCGCGAGCGATTGCACCTCCACATCGCGCAGGAAGTGCTCGAGCACTCCGCCCTCCTTGGCTCCCACGGCGGTTCCCACGAGACGGACCGGGACATGGAGGACCACCTTCTGGGTGAGAGAGACATGCTGCAGATCGATGTGCAGGATCTGGGAGGTCAAAGGGTCGCGCTGAACCTCCTTGATGAGCGCCTTGATGTCCTCGCCCTCGCGCCCGCTCAGCTTCAGGTCAATGATAAAAGCGCCGCTCGGATGCAGGCGGAGTGTCGTCTCGAACGACTTCCTGTCCAGGGAGATCGGCGTGCTCGCCTCCCCCGAGCCGTAGATGACTCCCGGCGTCTTGCCGCTCGCCCGCGCACGCCGGGCGCCTCCTTTGCCGGCCAACTGGCGGATCTCTCCGCGGATCTCGATCGTCTCCATCTCTCTTCTCCTACCTTCCTCGGTTCACATCTATACGAATAGGGAACTCAGGGATCGCTCCTCGTGGATCCTCTTGATCGCCTCGCCCAGAAGCCCGCTTACGCTCATCACCCGGATCTTCGATCCCTCCAGCAGCTCCGCCGGTTGCTGGATCGAGTCGGTCACCACCACCTCGCGGACCGGGGCTTCCTGAAGGATCCGGAGGGTGTCGGGGGAGAATGCCGCGTGGGTCGCGCCCACGTAGATCTCCCGCGCATCCTTCTTCTTGAGCGCTTCGGCCGCTTTGGCGATGGTGCTGCCGGTGGAGATGACGTCGTCGAAGATCACGACGTTGCGCCCCGCGACTTCACCAATGACGCTCATCACCTCGGTCGTGTCGGGCGAGACGCGCCGCTTGTCCACCAGCGCCAGGGAGCCCCCGAGCCTCTTGGCGTAAGCGCGCGCCATCTTGATGCTTCCCACATCCGGGGCGACCGCCATCACATCGGGTATCGCGAGGTCACGGAAATATCGAATCAGCACGGGCGCGGCGAAGAGATGATCGAATGGGATGTCGAAGAATCCCTGGATCTGAGGCGAGTGCAGATCCATCGTCAGCACTCGGTCCGCGCCTGCGGTAGTGATCAGGTTCGCCACGAGCTTCGCCGTTATCGGCACCCGAGGTTGATCCTTCCGGTCCTGCCGCGCGTAGCCGAAATAGGGCACCACGGCGGTCACCCGGCTGGCGCTCGCCCTGCGAACGGCGTCGATCATGATCAAGAGCTCGAGCAGATTGTCGGCGGGGGCGAAGGTCGGCTGGACAACGAACACGTCGCAACCGCGAATGTTCTCGTCGATCCGAACGTGGATCTCGCCATCGCTAAAGCGGCCGACGTGCGCCTCACCCGGCTCCACGCCGAGATAGGAGGCGATGTCGAGAGCGAGCTTGCGGTTCGCGTTTCCGGTGAAGACGCGAAGAGTGTCTAGCACAGCTTCCTCCGCTTGGTCGAACCGCCCCAAGGACGGCCCGCCCATGCAATTCCGGACCTTCGGACAAGTCGGTCTCTAGGAGAATTGCTGGGGCGGGAGGATTCGAACCTCCGTAACGGGATCCAAAATCCCGGGTCCTGCCATTGGACGACGCCCCAATCGAACGCCTAAGGGATCTCCACCGGCCGGCCCAACCCGAGAACCCGTCGCGGGCCGGCTGCGCCGCCGTGGCAGCAACCTCCGCTATTTCAGCACATGCGTTTGTTCGACTTCCACCCTATATTTCTCGAGAATCTCCCCCTCGATCCACCGGCGGGTGGAGTTGTTGATCGGGTGCGCCAGATCCTGGAACGTCCCGTCCGGCTTGCGCCGGCTGGGCATCGCGACGAACAGTCCCTTGTTGCCGCTGATGATCTTCATGCCCCGAATCACGAAGCAGTTGTCGATCGTCATGCTGACGAACGCCTTCAGTTTCTCATCGTCCCGAAGCGATACCCTGATCTCTGTGAGTTTCATTACGGTCACCACCCCTTGGTGGCCGGGCACCTCCATGGCGCCCAGAGCCTTATGCGTACGTGCACGGTGATGAACCACGAGAGACGCTGTTGTTCCGTTGCTACCCCAGGCTGTCCTTCCTAGCCCCTCGAGGAACGATTGAGATCCACCCCCTCCCTACCCCTCTCGCTCGAAAGACCTGCCAACCCCATGAACGCGATACCTTCAGGACCTTCGCCAGCTTCGACTCTTCCGGGTCGCAGACGAAAACCGCCGAGCCGCTGCCCGTCATCCGGACGATCCGGGGGTCGATCTCCCGCAGGACTCGAAAGATTCTTTCGACCTCCGCGTGCCTGCGAACGACGACCGGCTCCAGATCATTCCGCAGCCGAGCGACGCAACTCAAGAAACCCGAACGAGTTGTCAAGCTGCAAGAAGAAAGTCTAGTGAGGGGTCCCTTGCGTGTCAACAGCAAATCGTCCGATGAGTAGACCGAAGCCGTGGAAATGGAAAGAGTTGGATAGATCACAAGGAAGTTGACAGGGGGAGGGGCCGGAAAAGTGGTGAGTTTCTCCCCACGGCCCTCCGCCATCTGGAGCCCCCCCCGGATGAAGAAAGGGACGTCCGAACCGATCTCGCTGGCGAGCGTCTCCAGCCGGCTCCGAGGGAGCCGGCTTCCCCACAGCCGGTTCAGGCCGATCAGCGTCGCGGCGGCATCGCTCGAACCACCCCCCAATCCGGCGCCGACGGGGATTCGCTTGCGCAGGACGATTCGAGCCCCGCGCCTCTCTCCCGTCGCATCCCGGAAGAGCCGCGCCGCTCGGAAAACGAGGTTCTCCTCGTTCTCGGGCGCCTTGCCCCCGGGACAGCGGAGCCGGACCTCGCCGCTCGAGGCGGATCGGATCTCGAGCCTGTCGGAGAGATCGATCGAGAGGATCAGGCTTCGGATGTCGTGGTAGCCGTCTCGGCGACGGCGGAGGACCTCGAGGCCGAGGTTTAGCTTTGCCCGGGCCGCGAGCACAACGGCCCGGTCCTCACCCGCGCCCATACAGGATCCAGAGGATTCCGCACAGCCAGAGACCGATGTTCATCAGGGTCGGGATGTCGGTCAACAGGGTGTCGGAGGGCGATCCCCCCTGCATCCTACGGAATACGAGGTAGAGATAGCGGAACACCCCGTAGAGGACGAACGGCACGGTGTAGACGAGCTGCGGTCCCCCCACGCGCTCCAGCGTCGCCGGGGCGACCGTGTAGATCGAGTAGGAGATGACCGTCGCGGCCGTGACGACCGGGATCAGCTGATCGACCAGCTCGGGCGGGTACTCCGTCAGGGTTTTCCGGTGTTGCTCGGCCTGCTCCTGGAGGAGAACCCTCTCCGCGCGCCGCTTGCACACGGCCAGGAACAGGGCGAGGAAGAAGGTGCAGAGAAGCAGCCACGGCGATAGATCGACCGGGTTTCGCAAGACGGCGACGCCCGCGACCGCGCGCAGAACGAAGCCGATGGAGATCGCGAGAACGTCGACCATGACGAGGCGCTTGAGAAGAAGCGTGTAGAGGAGATTCAACGCGAGGTAGCCCGCGGCGACGCCTGCGAAGCGAGGACCGAGCCAGACGGCGAGCGCCCCGCCGCCGCCGAGCACGAAGAAGAGGAGCGTCCAGGCGCCCGGGATCGAGATCCGGCCCGAAGCGATCGGCCGGTTCCGCTTCTTCGGATGGACGCGGTCGCTCTCGATATCGATCAGATCGTTCAGGACATAGACCGCGGAGGAAAGGAGACAGAACGAGAGGAAGCCCAGGATCGCGCGCGTGAGCTCGTCGACCTGGCTGAACTCGTGGGCGAAGATCACTCCGGCGAAGAGGACGAGATTCTTCGTCCACTGCCGGACCCGGATCTGCTGCAAGACGATCCCGATCATCCTGCTCCTCCCCCTCGAATGTAGGCGTCGAGCCCCTCCTGCCAGTGCGGCAGACGGACGCCGAGGGCCTCCTCGGCGCGGGTCAGATCGAGCACGGAGTATGCAGGACGGCGCGCCGGCCGCGCCAGCTCGAGCGTCGAGATCGGACGCACGTCGGCGTGGACCCCGGCTCGCGCGAGGATCGCAAGGGCGAAGTCGAGCCAAGTGCAGGAGCCCGAGGCGCTCACATGCACGATTCCCTGGAGGTCCGACCGGGCCGCAGCGACGATCGCCGGGGCGAGATGCCCAACCCAGGTCGGAGACTGGACCTGGTCGTCCACGATGCGAAGCGTGCGCCCCTCCCGGGCCTGGGCGAGAACCGCCGCGGCGAAGTGGCGCCGCCCCAGCCCGAAGAGGCTCGCCGATCGCACGACGAGTCGGTTCTCGAGCGTCGAGAGAACCGCCTGCTCGGCTTGCTCCTTGCTCCGGCCGTAGACGGACAGTGGCGCCGTGGGATCGCCCTCAAGATAGGGGACCCGCTTGGCGCCGTCGAAAACATAGTCGGTGCTCAGATAGAGCAGCCGAGCCCCGATCTCGCGGCAGGCCTTGGCGAGCACCCTCGTCCCGGCGACATTGACGAGGAATGTCTCCTCGGGATGCTCCTCGCACCAGTCGACGCGAGTCTCCGCCGCCAGGTGGATCACGATATGCGGCCGGCTACCCAGAATCGCCGTCCCGATCGACTCGGGTCTGGCGAGATCGAACTCCTCCAACCCCGGGGCGATGAGATCCGCCCAGGGCTCGACCGCGGGCGCCGCCGCCGTGCCGAGCAGGCCGCTCGCTCCGGTCAGGAAGACGCGTGGTCGCGGCATCGCAGATCAGCTCAGCGCCTGCTCGAGGCGGCCGCGCATGGTCGCCAGGAGCCCCGAAAGATCGGCGCCATCGGGGATTCCGGCCATGGCCAGGTGAGGCCGGCCGCCGCCGCTGCCCCCCGCGAGGGAGGCGCCTTCGCGGACGATGGCATCCGCCTTCACCGTTCCGGCCGCGACGAGATCGTCGGTCACCGCCGCGAGGAGGGTCGCCTTGCCGGAAATCCGGACCGCGACGAGAGCGACTCCGCGTCCCAGGCGCGCGCGAATCGCGTCTCCGAGATCGCGAATACCGTCCTTGCTCTCCATCTCGGTCTCCGCGACGAGGAGCCTTCCCTTGGGCAGATCGAGCACCCCGCTGAAGAGATCGGCGCGCTCCTCGCCATGGCCGCCCTTGCGCAGCTCCCGGATCTCCTTGCGCAGCTTCTGCGCCTCCTCCATGAGCCGCTCGACGCGCGCAGGCAGGTCTTCGAGCGTGCCCTGTAGCCGTCCACGCAGGATGTGAACGATCCGCCGCTCCCTCTGCCAGACGGCGATGGCGCCGGTGCCGGTGATCGCCTCGATCCTTCTGACGCCCGCCGCGATCCCTCCCTCCGAGAGGATCACGAAGGCGCCGATCTCGCCCGTCCGCGACACATGCGTCCCTCCGCAGAGCTCCTCGCTGTAACCGGGGACGACGATGCGGCGAACCGTCTCCTCGTACTTCTCGCCGAAGAGCGCCATGACACCGTCGCGGATCGCCGCCTCATAGCTCGAGAACCGCACGCCGACCTCGGAATCGGCGAGGATCTGGGCGTTCACTTCAGTCTCGACCGCCTCGATATCTTCCTCGGAGAGCGCGGCGCCGTGGGTGAAGTCAAACCGCAACCGGTCCGGAGCCACGAGCGATCCGGCTTGCGTCACATGCTTTCCCAGACGCGCGCGCAGCGCGGCCTGGAGGAGATGCGTGGCCGTATGGTTCCGGCGCGTCGCGTTCCTCGCCTCGCGGTTGACGAGCAGGTGAACGTCCCCAGCTTGGATCGCGCCGGACTCGAGGCGGAGACGGTGGCGGATCTCCTTGTCCACCCGGAGCGCGTCGACGATCCGGCCGGCGAAGCCGTTGCCGGTGATCGTTCCCACGTCCCCGACCTGGCCGCCAGATTCTGCGTAGAACGGGGTCGTCTCGACGACGAGCCAGAATTCCCCCGCCGCCTCGGGAATCGGGGCGAAGCGGCGCAGAGTCGTTTCCGCCTCGATGAAGTCATAGCCGATGAAGCTCGAGTGGGGCCCGTCGCTCACGACGGTCCAATCGAGCTTCTCCCCCTTCTTCTTGTAGAAGGTGGCGCTCGCCCTCGATCGCTCCCGCTGCTTCTCCATCTCCCGCTCGAATCCGTCCAGATCGACATCGAGACCGCGCTCCTGCGCGAGGACCTGGGTCAGATCCGGCGGAAAGCCGTAGGTGTCGTAGAGCAGGAAAAGCTCGGCGCCTCCCAGCCGCTTGCCCGACCCGTGGCGGCCGGCGATCTCCTCGAAGCGCGCGAGCCCCTGCTCGAGGGTCGACTCGAAGCGCTCCTCTTCCTGCCGCAACGCGCTCCGCACGGCCGGCGCGGCCTCCACAAGCTCCGGATAGGAGTTGCCCATCGTCGCGACGACGGTGTCGGCCAGTCGATGAAGGAACGGCTCGCGCAGGCCCAAGCGGTGCCCCTGAACCGCCGCTCTTCGAAGAAGCCTGCGGATCAGATAGCCGCGGCCCTCGTTCGATGGAAGGATCCCCTCCGTCAGCGCGAAGGTGATGGCACGCGCGTGATCGGCGATCACGTGGTAGCTTGGCTTGTGCTCCCCCTCGTAGGGCGCGGCGCCGGAGGATCGGATCGCCTCGACGATCGGGGCGAAGAGGTCGCTCTCGAAAATCGTCTTCTTCCCCTGGATGACCATGGTCAGCCGCTCGAGGCCGATTCCGGTGTCGATCCCCCGGTTGGCGAGCGGCAGATCGCTTCCGTCCTTCTGCCGGTCGAACTGCGGGAAGACGAAGTTGCCGACCTCGATCCATCGGTCGCAATCGCAGCCGGGACCGCAGCCGGGACGGCCGCACCCCAGCTCCGCGCCGAGGTCAAAGTAGAGCTCGCTGCTCGGCCCGCACGCGCCCGTATCGCCCGCGGGGCCCCAGAAGTTGTCCTTGCGTCCGAGACGGGCGATCTTCTCATCCGGGAAGCCGACCTCGTCGCGCCAGATCGCAAGCGCCTCGGGATCCTCCTCGAAGACCGACGGCCGCAGCTTCTCCTCCGGCAGGGGAAGGACCTTCGTGAAGAACTCCCAGTTCCAGAGGATCGCCTCGCGCTTGAAGTAGTCGCCGAAGCTGAAGTGGCCCAGCATCTCGAAGAACGTGCAGTGGCGCGGCGTGTGGCCGACGCTCTCGATGTCCGTGGCGCGCAGGCACTTCTGCACCGAGACCGCGCGCCGGAACTCGAGCGGTTCCCGCGAGGCGTAGTACTTCTTGAACTGCACCATCCCCGCCGAGGTGAAGAGCAGCGTCGGGTCTTCCTTGGGCACGAGCGGGGCGCTCTTGACGATGCGATGATCCTTCGCCGCCCAGAACTCGACGAACTTGGCCCGGATCTCTGCCGATCGGATGCTCATCAATCCCCTTCCTCTGTCTCCAGATCCGAATCCTCGTACGCTCCCGCGTCAGTCTGCGCCGTCCCCCGCAGCTCGAGGGCGAGCGAGGGGCGAAAGCCCCTCGCCTGCAATCGCCGCGCGGCGCGGCCGAGCCACACCTGCCCGCTGCCCGTGACCTTCGCCACCACTCTGCGGGCGAGCTCCTTCTCGGGGATCTCACGGAGGAGTTCGGCAACCGCCTGCTCGGCGATCGCGGCTTCGACTCCCCTCGCGCGAATCTCGCGAATCAGGAAGCGTCCGGAGCGAGGCGAACGCCGGGCGCGGCTCTCAACGAATATTCGAGCGTAGCGCATGTCGTCGACTAGCCGCTCGCCGATCAGCCGGCGCAGCGCCTCCTCGATCGCAGCCGTCTCGAAACCCTTGCGCGAGAGGTATGCCCGCACCTCGGCGGCGCACCGTTCACGGGGGGTGATAAAGGCGCAGGCCGCGGCGTAGGCGTCCGCGGCCCCACCGCTCATGCCACCGTTTCCTTCGACCGGCCCTTGGATTTCTCCCGCTCCCTGGCTCCGGCCTTCGAGTCGCCCACCTTCGCATCGGTCGGCTTCCCGCCGCCCGGCTGTGCGGGGACGGGCAGCCCCATCGCCTCGCGCACTTGCGCCTCCAGCCGATCGGCGATACCGGGATTGTCCTTGAGCGTCTGTCGCGCGTTCTCACGCCCCTGGCCTAACCGCTCCTCGCCGTAGCTGATCCAGGTCCCCGTCTTCTGGAGAATTCCCGCTTCGACCCCCAGATCGATCAACTCGCCGGTCCTCGAGATCCCCTCGTCGAACATGATGTCGAACTCGGCGGCGCGGAAGGGAGCGGCGACCTTGTTCTTGACGACGCGCACGCGCGTCCGGTTGCCGACGACGTTCTCCTTCTCCTTGATCGAAGCGACCTTCCGGATGTCCAGCCGCACCGAAGAAAAGAACTTCAGGGCGTTGCCGCCCGGGGTGGTCTCCGGATTGCCAAAGAGCACGCCGATCTTCATCCGGATCTGATTGATGAAGATGACAATCGTCCGGCTTCTCGAGATCGATCCCGAGAGCTTGCGGAGCGCCTGCGACATCAGGCGGGCCTGGAGCCCCACGTGGGTGTCGCCCATCTCCCCTTCGATCTCCGCCCTCGGGACGAGAGCCGCGACCGAGTCGATGACGACGATATCGACCGCCCCGCTTCGCACGAGGTGATCGGCGATCTCCAGCGCCTCCTCGCCCGTGTCGGGCTGGCTGACGTGAAGATTGTCGATGTCCACGCCGAGCATCTTCGCGTAGGAGGGCTGCAGGGCGTGCTCGGCATCGATGAATACCGCCGTTCCGCCGTAGCGTTGCACGCTCGCGATCATGGTCAGGGTAAGCGTCGTCTTTCCGGACGACTCGGGCCCGAAGACCTCGAGCACCCGGCCGCGCGGCACGCCTCCGACCCCGAGGGCCAGGTCAAGCCCCAGGGAGCCGCTCGGAACCACCTCCGCGTCCACGACGGCCTCCTGGCCGCCGAGCCGCATGATCGAACCCTTGCCGAACTGCTTCTCGATCTGCGAGATCGCAAGCTCCAGGGCCTTCGTCTTCTCCTTTTCGTGATCCTCACCCATCCGCGGGTTCTCCTTCCTTCTCGGTCCCGATCTGATCGCCCGGTCCGCCGGGCGCGCGGAGGCGTTTCTCATCCACAGCCGTCCCGCCCACCCCGGTTCCTTCCCGGGGGCGGGCGACCTCGAGGGGTGTATACAAGGGCCCCTGCGGGCGTAGATCGCTCTTGAAAAGCGTGACGGAAGTGATCCTAAGAGGCCCGTTCGGCGTTGTCAAACCGTCGGTTAGAAGATCCCATGCGGGGCTCCGCCGACCGCGTCCCACGCGGGCGAGCGTGAGATGCGCCACGAACGGCTTGTCCGCGGCACCGAATCCGACGCGACGAATCGCCATGTCTGCGCGCGCGGCGAGCGCTGCAAGCTCGCCGCGCGGATCGACAACTCCGAGCCAGATCACTTGCGGCCGGCGCTTCGAGGGGAATGCGCCGAGCTCGCCGTAAGCGACATCCGGAATCGCGAAGTCTCGGTCCAGGCTTCGGATCGCGTCCGAAGCCTTGCCTAGCTGCTTGCGATCGAGGTCGCCGAAGAAGCGGAAGGTCAGGTGAATGATCTCGGGACGGACCCACTTGAGATCCGTCCCGGATTGCCGTTCTCGCATCGCAGCGCTCAACCGGGCGATCGACTCGCGATCCTCGCTTCCGATGGTCAGCGCTGCGAATGTGCGGGTGAGCTCGGCCAAGACTGCCCCTCTCCGGCGTCCACTCCTGCCTGGATCGACGCGCCGGCGCGATCGCGACGGTCCCCGGCGCGTCACCGCGATCAAGCAGGAAGCATACCGCCTAGTAGAAGGTCCAGCCGACAGCGAATTTCAGATCGGGAGAGTCGACCAGGCCGAGCTTCGTCTCGATGAAGAAGCGGTCGCCCCCCTGGAGTCCCTTCTCGATTCCTCCGAGCAGGCTCGCGCCGAGGTCCGTGTCGCTGTCGTCCCGACGGAGCCCCCGATCCTGCCCCCAAACGTTCAGACCGATCCCGCCGCCGAGATAGGGCGACCACTGATCCCACCTCGAGGAGAAGCGATAGGCGAAGTCTCCGTTCACGGCGAAGAGCGTGAGGTTATCACTCATTCCGAGCTCCACGTTGGGTTGGAACCGGAAACGGTCGGCGAAATTCCCGAAGTCCATGTGCATTCCGAAGTGCACCTGATCCGGTCCTGAGGTGACACCCCCTCGAGGGCCCCAGCCGCGGTAGCCCACATCGCTCTTCGCATCCGTCACCGACAGGAACGTCCCTATGGTCAACGCGCACAGAATGGCGGTGATCGTCTTCATGTTGCACCTCCTGCGCGCCTGATGTGCAAGTCGGGTGCCAACCCATCCTCCCGGCTCCCTAACTTCCAGCGCCCGGCTGCGATTCACGTCGCAGATAGCGACTTTGACGAGAAACGCCCCCGTTCCCTCAGGGGAAAGAACCGCCACCTGCGTTGTAAATCCTGCAAGAATTCGCCGCGACACATCGATGAGCATCGCGCGTCGATATCCAATAACACATTATACACCAATGTTTTATAAAGTTTCATCGGCGCCGCCGCGCGGCGGCACGAAACGTGGTTATTGGAGATGGTCAGGACGGGGTCGATGGATCCCAACGGGACAGGAGGAGCTTCTAATGAAACACGCACGCGGGATCGGACTGGGCACATGGCTCGTCGCTCTAGCGGTCATCTTGGGCACGGCGGGGGGCTGCGCGACCAAGGGCTTCGTCAGGAAGAATGTGACCGAGGTCCGAGACGATATGACCCGGATGGAACAACGTCTGCAGGAGCAGAATGATCGGACCGCTGCGCTGGCCGGCGATGCGAAGAGCCAGGCCGATCTGGCGCTCGCCGAGGTGGGCGACGCGCGCGATCTCGCGCTCGGACGGGCCGATTTCCGGGAGGCGGCGCGTTACCGCGTCCAGTTCGCTTTCGATAGCTCAACCCTTGACGCCTCGGCCAGGTCGACCCTCGATGAGGCGGCCAATCAGATCGAGGCCAATCGTCACTATGTCGTCAATGTGCTGGGATTCGCCGATCCGACGGGACCGGAAGCGTACAACATCGAGCTCGGCCGTCGACGGGCCGAGGCGGTTGTGCGTCATTTGCTGGACCGGCGCCCCGCAGACATGGCTCGTTTCCAGGCGATCTCGTTCGGAGAGGTTCCGCCGTCATTCGAGGCAGCGGCTCTGGGCGAAGGCGCCGCTCGCAGGCAGGTCCTCGTGGTCCTTCTCGAGCGAACACCGCTAGAGCACCAGGATCAACTCACCGGCCGCTAGGGATGAGGGATGGGAGTAACCCTAAAGATCGCGAGGACCCTCTCATGATGTGGTACACGGGGCAACGGAACGGTCGGGCGACGCCCCTCTGCCTGGCATCCGGAGCCCCGTGTCACCTTTCCGCCGCTTCCTCGGCGAGCAGTCTTGCCTTTCGAGCCAAGCGGGCGGCCGCCGGCAAGTCGCCCTTGTCCAACGCATCCCGCGCTGCGGCGAGCATCTCGTCGGCAGCGGAAAGTCTCTGCGCCTCCTCGTCGGACAGGCGGTCTCGATCCACGAGCGCCAAACTCCTTGAGGCTCGGCCCAGGTCCTCGGCCGTCTCCGCCTGGAGGCGCGAGCGTTCTTCCTCGCTCAATCGAATCGTGATCTGAATCGGTTGCGCAGCTTCCTCCCGCTCCTCGGTTCCCTCGGGATCCGGTTCCGGGGTAGCGGGAGGGGCTGCCGGGGTCCGGATCGGAGGTTGCGCCACGGGCCGCGCCGCCGGAAGCGAGTCGGAGACCGAGGAAGAACCGGTCACGGAGAGGGAATCGGCGGCGGAGAGAGAATCTGCCGCCGCCGGCTCGAGCGGCCTTGGTTTCCGGGAGACGGGCCAAAGCGCACACCCGGGTCCGAGCAGGAGCGCCAGGATCGATGGCATCACCATCCGTCGCAGGTCGATCAGGCGCATGGCAACTCCATGACGATCTCGGTCCCCTGACCGGGAGTGGAACGGATGTCCACGTGGCCCGCGTGCATCTCGATGGACTGGCGGACGATCACGAGCCCAACGCCGCTTCCATCCGATCGGGTCGTGTAGAAGAGATCGAACATCTTCTCGCGGACCTCCGAGGGAATCCCCGGCCCATTGTCCCGCACCATGATCTCAACATAGTCTTCGCCCCGCGCGGAACGAAGCACGATCTCGCCTGATTCCGAATCGATGAGCGCCTGCAACGAGTTGCGGATCAGGTTCTGCATCGCCTGACGCAGCACCTCTGGATCCGCCGTCGCTACGGGTTCACCTGGATCGAGCTCGAGACGCAGGCTTGCGCCACCCATCGCCACCTCCGCGCGGAACTCCTCCTCGATCGCGCGCAAGAAGCCGTTGACGTCGAGGGGACGCAGCGTGGGGGGCTGAAGTCGGGCGATCTTGAGAAACCCCCGCACTGCCCCATTCATCCGTTCGAGGCCACGCGCGGCGTTCTGCGCCTTCTCGCGGACGATCTCGGGCGGGAGGGCCGACGCGGCGCGAAGCCCATCGATCTCCCCCTCGACCGCCTGGAGCTGGTTGCGCATCTCAT
This sequence comes from Candidatus Eiseniibacteriota bacterium, assembly GCA_034679345.1. Lineage (GTDB taxonomy): Bacteria > Eisenbacteria > RBG-16-71-46 > CAIMUX01 > VGJL01 > JAXDAY01. The sequence continues at coordinate 23,839 of JAXDAY010000034.1, read as the reverse complement.
GCGCCACTCCGGCGGCGATCTCCCCGAGGTGGGCGACCGCGCGCGAACGTCCCTCGAAGAGGGAATGATCCCCCGCCCCACCAGGCTCCCCCCGCGCTCCCTGCTGGTCGGACTCGCTCGCGAAGCGCGCGCCCAGCAGATTCACCGCGTGCGCAAGCCGGGCGAAGGCGTCGATCCCCGACTCGGGGAGCTTCTCGAATCGTCCCTCGTGGATCGCCTCGATCCCCCGCTCGAGAGCGCGGATCTGCACGGCCGCGAAGCGCCCGAGCAGGACTCCCGCGCCCACCGCGATCGCAATCACGGCCAGAGCCATCCAGATCCCGCGCGATGCCGCAGCGCCCACCGCATCCCGAAGGAAGGTCCCTCCTGGCGCGACACGAACGACGGCGAGCGGTCGATCCCCGATCTCCAGGGTCACCTCCTTCTGGTAGGCCGGGGGCCCGTGCCGCAGCCTCCAGAGGATCCCGATGGCGTCGAGAGGGGAATTCAGGGTCGGCAGAGGCGGATATGGCGGCTCGATCTGCCCGACGCGGCTCGTCTGGGTGTGGGCGACCGCGGCCCCGTCCGGGTCGAGGACCGAGGCGGAGAGGATCGACGGGGCCATCACGATCGCATCGCGCAGGGCCTCCGCCAGCCGCGGGTTCTCCGCAATCGCGAACAAAGGATCTGCGTGGGACTCCTGGACGATCTGGACGATCTCCCTGCGGATCGAGGCGGCCACCAGATCGGCCTCGACCTCCGCCTGGCGGATCGCCTGGCGGACGCCCGCAACCAGCTCGATGAATCCCGCGACGGCGAACAAAACGACGGCGAGGAGCAGAAGAGCGGCGACCTGGCGCCCCCTCCACGAGAGTCTCATGACGGCTCGCTTTCCTTCCCCCCTCCCTCGTAGCTGTGAAGCCGCGTGTAGAGGGTGCGCAGACTGATCCCGAGCGTCTCGGCTGTCTGCGGCTTGTTCCCGCCGCACGCCTGCAAGGTGGCAAGGATGATGTCGCGCTCGGCCTGTTCGAGAGAGGTTCCGGTGCGGACGAAGACCCCGTCGGCGGAGGAACGGATCGCCCGCGAGGGGGCGCGGAGATCCGGGGGCAGGTGCTCGGGCTGGATTTCTCCCTCGGGACAGAGGATCGATGCGCGTTGGACGGCGTTTCGCAGCTCGCGGACATTGCCGGGCCAGGCGTGCTGGACGAGGAGACGCAGGGCGGCGTCCGAAAAGCCCACGATTCTGGACGCCTCCGGGGCGTCCAGGCGCAGAAAGTGCTCAGCCAGGATCGGGATGTCCTCGATCCGCTCGCGCAGAGGCGGAATCTTCACGGTGAAGACATTCAGGCGGAAGTAGAGGTCCTCCCGCAGCCGGCCGTCGGCGAGAAGCGCGTCGATCTCGGCGTTCGTCGCCGATACGACGCGCACGTCGACCGGAATCTCGCTCGTCCCGCCCACGCGGCGCACCTTGCGCTCCTCGAGGGCTCGCAGGAGCTTGCTCTGCAGGTCGGCCGGCATATCCCCGATCTCGTCGAGGAAGAGGGTTCCTCCGTCGGCCTGCTCGAAGCATCCCGAGCGCGGCGCGGTCGCCCCCGTGAAGGCTCCCTTCTCGTGGCCGAAGAGCTCGGTCTCGAGGAGCGTCCCCGGGATCGCGGCGCAGTTGATCGCTACCATCGCGCGACCGGCGCGAGGGCTCAGCCGATGCAGGGTGCGGGCGATCACCTCCTTGCCCGTCCCGCTCTCGCCGAGGATCAGGACCGAGGCGGTGGTCGGGGCGACCTGCTCGATGAGACGGTAGATCTCCACCATCCCGGGTGAGCTGCCCACCATCTCCTGGAGGCGTCCGCTTCGGATCATCTCGCGTCGGAGCTGCTGGAGCTCGCGGCGCATCGCCGTGCGCTCGAGGGCGCGATCCACGACCGGCTTCAGGCGTTCGGAGCGCACCGGCTTTTCGATGTATTCGAAGACGCCGCGACGCATCGCGTCGATCGCGCTCTCGATCGAGCCGTGTCCGGTGAGAACGATGGCGGTGGTCTCGATCCCCCGCTCCTGCAGATCGGCGATCAGCTCGAGGCCATTGCGGCCGGGCATCTGCAAGTCGACGATGATCAGATCGGGAGGCTGCTCGAGAGCCATGCGCAGTGCCGATTCCGCCTCGGCCGCCTCGACCACGTCGGCGTGGCCGAACCCCTCCAGGGCGGATCGCAGGCCGCGGCGCACTCCCGGGTGGTCGTCGACGATCAGGATCCGAGAGGATGCTCCCATGTTGATCTCCCTAGCGCCCCGGCTCGGCCGGTAGCCCGCAGACTACGCGACGGGCGAGGTCGAGGGCGGTCAGGACCGTGCGACGGATCACCGTCTCCCGTCCCCCGGCGAAGTGCCGCTCCTGGGCGAGGCCGCCGTTGGGGGTCTCGACGGCGAGGAAGACCAGCCCGACCGGCTTCTCTCGAGTCTCCCCCGTCGGTCCGGCGATCCCGGTCGTCGCGATCGACACATCCACGCCGAATCGCGAGCGCGCCCCATGGGCCATCGCCCGGGCGACCGGCTCGCTCACCGCGCCGTACTGCTCGAGCCATTCCCCGGGGACCCCGAGCAGATGCGTCTTGGCCTCGTTCGCGTAGGCGACGATCGCGCCCCGGAAGTAGCCCGACGCCCCGGGGACCCGCACGAGACGGGCGCCCAGCGCCCCGCCGGTGATCGACTCGGCCGTCGCGATGGTCCAGCCGCGGATGCGAAGCTCGCGGCCGAGGACCTGCTCCATCGACTCGGACTCCTTCTCGCTATAGACGGCAGGTCCGATCCTTTCGCGGGCCAGCTTCGCGACGCCATCGAGGTAAGCCCCCGCCTGCGCAGGCTCCCCGTCGACCGCAAAGCCGATGTCGCAGGTGCCCAAGTGCGGGAGGTAGGCCACCTCCACGTCCCCGGGAAGGATCGGCGCAAGGCGTTCGACGAGACTCGCCTCGGCCACGCCGGCTGTCCGAAGGATGCGCTCGACGCGCCGGATCGGCGGCGCGAAGGATGCGATCTCGGGCAGGACGGAGCGGGTGGCCATCGCCTCCATCTCGTAGGGGACGCCGGGGAGCAGATAGAGCGTGCGGCCCGTCTCGGTCCGCAGGCGAATTCCGGGGGCGGTGCCGATCTCGTTCTCGATGAGATCGGCGCCCAGGGGAATGAGCGCCTGCGCCTGCACGTTCGCCGGCGGATTGCGCCGCAAGCGTGCGTAACGCGCCTGGATCATCTCGAGGGCGTCCTCGCGGAGAACGAGCTGCCGGTGCAGGACGGTCGCGATCACCTTGCGGGTGATGTCGTCGGGCGTGGGGCCAAGGCCGCCGGTCGCGATCACCACGTCGGCCCGTGCGAGGGCGCGCTCGAGCGCCTCGGAGAGCGTCTCGCGCTGATCGGGGATGCTCGTGTGCCACATGCATGGCAAGCCCATCCGCGCGAGCCCCTGAGCGAGGAAGGCGAAGTTCGTGTCGCGCGTGCGCCCCTTCAGGATCTCGCTTCCGATCGTCACGATCTCGATCCAGATCATCCGCCGACTCCTCCCGGCTGACCCACGAGCGCCGCGAGGAGCCGCAGGCAGAGATTCGCGGCGAGGCCCGCAAGGACATCGTCGGCCATGACTCCGAATCCGCCGCGCAGGGCCTGGATCTGGTAGATCGGCGGAGGCTTCACGATGTCGAAGATGCGAAAGAGGACGAAGCCGCCTGCGGCCGCGCCGATCCCCGGCGCGATCCAGGCCACGGCAATCAGCGATCCCGCGACCTCGTCGATCACCACACGTCCGTCGTCGTGCCCGAAGAGCCGCTCGCAGCGATGCGCCGCCCAAGTTCCGCCGAGGAAGACGATGGCGAGCACGGGAATCGCGAGTGCTGAGTGATGGGGCGCCAAGACGACCCAGAGGATCAGCGTGACGGCGCTCGCCCAGGTGCCTGGAGCGAGCGGAAGGTGGCCGATGAACGCGAAGGTGGCGAGCAGTCGCGCGAGGAAGTCCCTCATCGGCTCAGAGCTCTTTTCGCCCCTCCAGGGCGCGGACGAGGGTGGCGGAGTCGGAGAGCTCGATCTCGGAGCCCATCGGCACGCCCCGGGCGATCCGCGTCACCGCGACGCCGGCGGCGCCGATGAACTCGGCGAGGAAGTGGGCCGTCGCCTCGCCCTGCGCAGTGGGGCTCATCGCGAGGATCACCTCGCGCACCCCTTCCTTCCGCACACGCTCGAGCAACAGGCCGGCGCGGATCTCCTCGGGACCGATCCCCTCGAGGGGAGCCAGCGTCCCGCGGAGCACATGGTAGAGGCCACGGAAGCCGCCGCTTCGCTCGATCGCGACCACATCGCCGGGCTGCTCGACGACACAGAGCACTCCGGCGTCGCGCTTCTCGTCGGAGCAGAGATAGCACGGCTGCGTCTCCGCGACGTTGCCGCAGCGATCGCACGTGCCGACCTCGGTGCGGACCTGCGTGATGGCGCGCGCGAGGGCGAGCGCCTCCTCGCGCTCGACCCGCAGGAGATGGAAGGCCAGGCGTTGCGCCGTCTTCTTGCCGATTCCGGGGAGCTTCGCGATCTCGTTGACCAGCTCTTCGAGGTGATGGGAACTGTATTGCATCGATTCTCCGCGGCCGGGCCTCTCACACGATGCCGGGGGGCAGCCCGAGGCCTCCGGTCAGCTTGCCCATCTCATCGCGCATCATCTCCTCGACCTTGTTGCGCGCATCGTTCATGGCCGCGACGATCAGGTCCTCGAGCATCTCGGCGTCGGAGGGGTCGATCACCTTGGGTTCGATCGTCACACGGGAGACCTCGTGGCGGCCGTTCATCGTTACGAGGACCATCCCGCCGCCGGCGCTTCCCTGCACCTCCCGGCGGCCGAGCTCCTCCTGGACGCGCTGCATCTGCTCCTGCATCTGCTGCGCCTGCTTCATGAGCTTTCGGATGTCTTGCATGAGTTCCTCCGGAGCCTGGCTCACCCGGACGCGCGCTGCGTCAGGCCGGCCCCATGATCTCGCCGTTCATCTGATCGGCGATGCGCTGGAGATCGGACAGGTTCGATCGGGCCTGTGGCGCCGCGCGGGCCGGCGCCTTCTTCGCTTCGGGCTCGGCCGCGGCGCTTCCCTCGATTCGCCACCCCAGCGGACGGCCATAGACCTGCTGGATCGCCGCCTGCAGCACGGGGCGCGTCTCGGCGCTCTCGAGCGTCGAGCGGTGGAAGCCCACGGAAGCGGCGGGCAAGCGCAGGATGAGGTAGCCGTCCTGCTCGCCGACCACTTCGGTGCCGCCCAAGGTCGCGCCGAGCATCGGCTTCTTCTTGCGCACCACCTGGATCACTTCCCCCCACTCGCCCGTCGCAGCCGGAGGCGGCTCGGATGCGGGCGGGGCACCATCGGGCGCGGGGGAGGCGAACGTTTGCCGGCCGGAAGGCGCGCGCCTCGAGGGCGGCGTCGCCGCAGCCGCGGGTCTACCCGCTGCCGCGGGACTCCCGACCGCCGCGGGATTTTCGGCCTCCGCCGCCGGCAGGCTTCGAATCCATTGCGCCAGGTCGGCCGATCGGGGCAGGAGGCAGATCTCCGCGATGGCGACCTCCAGCAGCACGCGCGGGAAGGCCGACCGCCGCATCCGCGCCGCCGTGTCGATCGCGATGTGCAGTTGCCGGAGCAGGTCCGCCGCGTTCGTGCGGGAGGCTTGCTCGCGGAAACGCTCGCGCTCCGAGTCGGTCGCGTCGATGAGATCGCCGAGATCGCTTCCGACTGCCATCACGAGGAGATCGCGAAGGTGGCTGATGAGCGCCTCGGAGACTTCTTGGAGGTTCTGCCCCTCGCTGTAGGCTGCGGCGAGAAGCCCCAGGGCGCGGTGCGGATCCTGGGCGATGATGGCTTCGGCGATGTCGAAGTAGAGCTCGCGCCCCGCGATCCCCAGGGCCGCGGCCACCGCGGCGCCATCCAACGGCTGGCGTCCCGAGGCGACCACCTGGTCGACCAGGGTGAGCGCATCGCGCATGCTGCCCTCCGCGCGGCGCGCGATCAGCGAGAGGGCATCCTCCTCGATGGCGATTCCCTCGGCCTGGCAGATGTGGCGGAGGCGGGCCAGAGTGTCCACGACGCGCAGGCGGGCGAAGTCGAAGCGCTGGCAGCGCGAGACGATCGTCGCGGGCACTTTGAGCGGCTCGGTCGTGCACAGGACGAAAACGACGTGCGCGGGCGGCTCCTCCAAGGTCTTCAGGAGGGCGTTGAAAGCGTCGGTCGTGAGCATGTGGACTTCGTCGATGATATAGACCTTCGTGCGCCCCGATGCGGGCGTGTAGCGCACGCTCTCACGGAGCTCGCGCACGTCATCGATCCCGCGATTGGAGGCGCCGTCGATCTCGAGGACATCGAGGGAGCGACCGCCCGTGATCTCCATGCAGGCGTCGCAGCGATTGCACGGGGTCGGCGTCGGACCCTCGACGCAGTTCAGGGCCTTGGCGAGAATGCGCGCCGTCGAGGTCTTCCCCACGCCGCGGGGGCCGGTGAAGAGATAGGCGTGGGCGGTGCGATTCGAGGCGATCGCGTTCTTGAAGGTCTGGGCGATCGGCTCCTGCCCGGCGACCTCATCGAAGGTCTGGGGCCTCCACTTCAGGGCGAGCACCAGGTAGCTCATTTCGTTCCCTCGCATTCGAAGACGAGTGCCCTCGGGTCGAGCCGTGCACCCTCCTCCGATCGTCCGGTCGCGCGGAGCGGTGGCTCAGAGCTCCGGCCAGGGTGCTCCGCGGCACTCGCGGGTCGCTGCGTACCGTTGCTACCTTCCGGTCCTGGCGGGGTTCGGCAGTTCCACGTTGCGCGGGACCTGACCTTCAAAGCCCCTCGACCATCACAGACGCGCAGCCGGGTGGGACCTCGGAAGGGAGTTCGACCCCGCTATAGCGGATTGCGGGCTACAGGGCACCGCTGACTCCCCGTCTAGCACGACCCGACCCGAGGGCAAAAAAGATGTGGAGATGAACGGGATCGAACCGTCGACCTCCTCGTTGCGAACGAGGCGCTCTCCCAACTGAGCTACATCCCCAGAAAACCGATTCGTCTTCTTAATGTGCCGACTCACTCGTCGGAGCGACCCCGCCGGCCGCCCCTTCCGCGCCAAGAAAGTGGCGGAGAGACAGGGATTCGAACCCTGGAGGCGTTATTCACGCCTACACGCTCTCCAGGCGTGCTCCTTCAACCACTCGGACATCTCTCCGCCGCGGTTGCGAATCTGCAGTATACGGGGCACGCCCGGGACGTCTCAACGCCCATTTGCTCGGACGCGCGGCCGGGCGCAATTGGCGATCCCGCTGGCAGATCGCGGCTTACCGCACCGGTCGCGGCGCGAAACGACTGGCGGAGAGAGAGGGATTCGAACCCCCGGTGGAGTTACCCCCACAGCGGTTTTCGAGACCGCCGCCTTCAACCACTCGGCCATCTCTCCGCGCGATGTAACTACTGACAGAATCGAGAGTTCACCATAGCAGGTCCGATGAGTCAATCGCAACCTGCTACGGTTTCTGCTACGGTTTTTCCCCGGTTATTCTCACGCACCCGTCTCTCTTCAACGCGTCGGCTCTCTTCTCGCACAGCGTGCTCGGAGAGTCTCCCATACCGCTGGGTCGTAACGACCGAGGAGTGTCCGAGAAGCTGTTGTAATGCATCGAGTGACCCGCCGTGCTCCAACCACCGGCACGCGAACGTGTGCCGCATTTGGTGCGCGTGGAACCGTGGAACGTCCGAGAGCTTCCGGACCATCCGCGCGAAGTGCCCGGACCGCGAGGAGTACGACACAAGCCGCCCCACCCTCCCCCGAAGCTCGGCGAGAAGCTCCGGCGGGAGCGGCAGTCGCCTGACCCGCCGGGACTGTCCACTCTTCTGTGTAAACGGCCGGTGGTCACCGCGGCACTCGGCTTTCAAAGACGATGGCAAAGTGGTTGAGAGCGCGGGGCCAGTCCAGCACGGGCCGGTTCCAGCGCTCCGATGCCTTCCGGATCGCCAAGTATAGGACCCTCCGCACCGACTCGGGGGTCGGGAACGCGCCGCGCTTCTTCGTCACTTTCCGGATCGCCGCGTTGATCGACTCGACCGCATTGGTCGTGTAGATCACCTTGCGAATCTCCGGCGGGTAGGCGAAGAAAGGAATCACGTTCTCCCATCGGACACGCCAGGATTGGCTGATCGACGGGAATCGAGAATCCCACCTCGCCGCGAATGCAGCCAGTGCCGCTTCCGCCGCCTCGACGGTCGGGGCCGTGTAGATCGCCCTCAGGTCCCGGGCGACGGCCTTGCGCTCCTTCCAGCTCACATATTTCAAGGAGTTGCGGATCATGTGCACGATGCAGAGCTGGACCACAGTGTTCTCAAAGAGGGATCCGATTGCCTCGGGGAAGCCCTTCAATCCATCCACGCAGGCGATCAGGATGTCTCGGACTCCGCGATTCTTGAGCTCGGTGAGCACGTTCATCCAGAACTTCGCACCCTCGCTTTCACCGACCCAAAGACCCAGCAAATCCTTCTCTCCCTCCATCGCGATCCCCAGGGCCAAGTACACGGCCTGGGTCTGAACGTGGCCGTTCGTGCGGAGCTTCAGGTGGATCGCATCGAGGTAAACGATCGGGCAGATGGCATCCAATGGCCGACTCTGCCAAGTCTGGACGTCCTCGAGCACAGCGTCCGTCACGTTCGAGATCAATGCGGGGGAGACCTCGACGTTGTAGAGTTCCTGAAGATGCCCCTGGATCTCTCGGGTCGTCATCCCGCGGGCATACAGGGCGATGACCTTCTCGTCGAATCCGGGCAAGCGCCTCTGCCCCTTGGGGACCAATTGCGGCTCAAACTCTGCGTTACGGTCCCGAGGAACCTCGATCGTCATCTCGCCGGAATCGCCGATCACCTTCTTCGGCGTCGCCCCGTTCCGTGAGTTCCCGGTGTTCTTTCCTTCCGGGGCGTGCTTCTCGCATCCCAGATGGGCAGTCATCTCGCCCTGGAGGGCTCACTCGACCAGGCGTTTTGTCAGTTCCTTGAGCAAACCCTCCTGCCCGAGTATCTCCTCTGGCTTCTTGCCTTTCAGCAGCTCATCCAGCATCTTGTCGACGGGATCGGGGTCAGCCATGATGGACCTCCTTGCTCTACTGAGTCTAGTCATGGCCATTTACACAGAGAAGCGTACAGACCTCTTTTTTCCGCGCACATCCCACTCTCATCCATTGGCCGCAGTTCATCCTGCAGCACAAGCCGGGCCTAACGCACAGCCATCACAGTTCTCACCCCGCGTCCATTAGTTCACCACCCGACACTCCACTATCACAGGGGGCCTAACTACCAGACCCCCCGACGCGTTCCTCATGTGCTATTCAACCGCTCCCGTTGGTCCTCCACTGTCCGAGGCGGCGGTGTATAGCTATGGAGCGCGCTTTGGATGTCTGCCAGTTCAATATATTGCAGCTCACCCATAGGCCTCCTTCACCCTGCCACACTGGCGGGGGGTGTCAAGGCGGGGTGGAGAGTGGGATTCTCAGCAGGATCTCTTCAACGTCGGGCTCTTGCCACTCCGGCTACTCCTCATCTTCAGCCTCTTCCGTGCTGTTAGGGACCCCGACAGAGAGCGACACGGTGCTTCCTCCATCTATTCGCAGCTCAGAGCTCCCGCGAATGTCTATCGTTACTTGACGCCGCAGGGACGACTCGCGCTCGCTTTCTTCGATCTTCTGCAGCCACTGCGGCGGATCAGCAAGGAGACGGTCCCGTTCTTCCTCGTCCACATTCAGGTCTCGGATCTTCACGAGCATTCCGTCAACCTGTCGTGCGCCCTCCCACCGAGACGACGGAAGCAGCGCAATTTCCGTGAACGGCCCCTGCCGGGAGAGATCGCATGCCACCGCTTTCAGGTCCTCTCGGCCGGCCCTGAACACGGGTACCTCTTGTCCTTCGACCTCAAGCATCCCCTCAAACCCCGGCACGTTTGCGTATTTGCCTGCCTGACGTCCTGCGCCTTCCATGCGTACGCGTCGCCAGATGCCGGTCTCGATGAGCAGGTCATGCCCGCCAATGACGGCCGGCGTCTTCCACCCATTGGCGATTCCCTGTGCGAGTACCGTCTTGAGGACCCCTTCAAAGCCAGAGATGTCAGGGGCTACACGCTTTGCTCCAGCCGCAAACCAGGCATTGAAGCAGTCGCGGTCTTCGCCACCCGAAAACGCTCGGCCGAAGTTGGCGCCGAAGTCCATGTAGTGCACGTGCCAGCCCTCGAAGAACGCTTCTTTCGGGAACATCGTGTCGATACCGAGCGCTCGTACCGGATCCTGAAACACAGCCTCCCGGCGCTCCGTGTTGCCGATTGCCCGGAAGATGCCCCGAATCGTTCCTGTGCGGTCCCGCTCGGCAATCAACTCCTTGCCAAAGGTGATGATCCGGGACTCATCTAGGGGTCGTGCGGCAATGTCCCGCCGCTCCTTCTCACGGAAATGCTCGGCTGTCGTCTGGAGTGCCGCCAACACCTCCCCGGTTCGCGTCAGCTGATCTGGGCTCAGCACTGTCGCGAGCCGCTCGGGATTCCTCTCGATAACGTTAAGGAGCCGGACGAGCGCAGCGTTCTCTCCCTCCACCTCCTGCGCGAAACTCAAGGTACAGTCTCCGACCGACTCGAGGCGCACGCCGTCTCGGAGTGTTCGGAGGAGACCGACGATGTACGCTTCATCCAGCTTGCTGCTGAAATCCGGGCTGTAGACAACGCCTTCGACCCGGCCTTCGCCTTCCCACTCGGTCCAACCCCACCGATTATTCCACGAAGCTTCTCTGGCTTTGAGAAACACCTCGGTGAGATGCGGGGCGTCCTGCGGCAACCGGGCAAGGAGTTCCTTGAGCACATCACCGTCCGGGTCGGGCATGCCAGGATCCGGGATGGGTTGAGCCTTCCAGAGCGCCAGCTGATACGCCGTCAGGCCGAGGAGTACCTCCTCCTGGGCCATCCGTATCCGCCGGCCCATGTCGCGCTTTCGCTTGGTCAGAGAGTCAGGTTCCGCACCCAGATCGCGAGAGGTACTATGATCGATGTCAAGCTCGAAGTACTCCGGAGCAAAGTGCTGGAAGTTGTCGAGCAGGTTTGTGAGGCGCTCGAGATCCTTCGTTCCGAGTACGGCTTTGATCAGTCGCTGATAGGTCGTGAGGACACGATCATAGGCGGCCTCATAGAATGCCGCGGTCGCCTCGTCTTTCGCCGCCTTGTACCGGAAGAGGATACTATACTGGCCGATCTCCTGAAGCTGGTGCCACGAGCGATGGTAGAAGATTTCAGAGGCGGCAGTGTTCCACTTCAGCGCAGCCCATCCGAGATGCTGCTCGAGCTGGAGCACGCGCAAGAAGAGATAGAGGTCCTTCGCTTCGAGCGCCGCCTCCGCGAGGGCGTACGGGATCGCAACAATCTCGAATGCAGATCGCCGGTCGCCTCGCTCCGCGGTGAGCTCGATTAGCGCAGTGACGTCGTCAACGATGAGCTCCACGGGCGTCCACCCAGATCCGAACCCGGAAAGCTCCGCTTTGGCCTGTTCCGCGGTTTCATGAAGGCCACCGCATTCCTTCAAAACAGAGAGGAACGACTCCGCAGCTGTACGGTATCCATCCGCCGCAAACCGCAATCCCTCACGTTCTCCGCCGCGGAGGGACTCCGCTGCCAGTTCCAAGAGCCTCTCGAGCTCCTCCTGCAGCTCGGTCTCTTCGTGCCCACCGTTTCCGCACTTGAACAATGATCCGAGCAGCGCTTCCGCCTGCTTCTTCGCCGCGCCATCGAGTTGGACGTTGCGCGTTGTCTGCATCACCACCCGTTTCCCAACCTCCACGGTGTCACCAGGTAGTATGGTGAGACGCAACGCCTTGCTGTCGCCTCTTGTTTGTCCCCGTGCGATGCTGCGAGTTACTGGTTCCACTTCTCCTGCCGGACGCGCAGAGTCATCGGATTGAAGACGGACCGCCACCCACGAATCCAGTGCCTGCAGACGATCCGGTCGCACATCAACGATGCGACCGGATCTGGATGAGAAGAACGAAGTCGCCTTCTCCGTGTCCGGATGAGAAAACGGATTGTATTCGACGTGCGCAAGTTGCTTCGTGAGCGCGACGAATCCGTTCTGCATCATTCGCGCAATAGCCTGGGCTCGCGCTGCACCACGGCACCGCTCATCAAGCAGCGCCAGCCGCCTCTCCCTCAGGAGCGATGGATTGAGTAGGACGCGGATGGAACGATAGAATGCCCGCATGAAAAGCACGGCGAGCAGCAGAACGGCGACACCCGCGACAAGCGATGTTGTATGCACGACAGCGAATAACAGGAAGACGCCAATCGTTCCCGTTGCCAGGGGGAAGAGGAGAGACTCTCTGAGGAGAATCCTGCCCACGTCGGTCTTCCGGGCGTCGCGAAGCGACTGCGCAACAAAGATGGTGAGCGCAAAGAGCGCTGCCGAGATCCCGGCGAGGATCGGGAGCAGATCGAGTGCGAATCGGCCCGGTCGGGGCGTGAGCGGAAAGGGTTGCGGGTCGCCTAAAGGAGTGAACCACCCAAGCACGAACAGCACGGCGAGAACTGTCGAGACGCCGAGAAGTGAACGAATCGAAGGGTAATAGAGGAGTTCAACGACTGACCACAGGAACTGCAGAAGTGAACGCGGGGTCGTTCGTGGCAGACGCTTCGTCACATCTCGCCGAAGGGAAGGAGGGCGGACCATCCACCAAAGTCGATGCGGTATCATGGACATCAACGCATGGTTACCGTTGCGACGATCACTCCTTGGATCTCGAATTCCTGGTCGACAACGATCGGACGGTGCTTCGCGTTCCGTGATCGCGGTTGGAGCACGACCACATCCCCTGCCGGCTGGTATTGCTTGATCGTTGCCTCACTGTCAATCAGGGCCACGACCCGCTCCCCGGGTTCGGCGACAGGCTGCCGCCGAACGAGCACAAGATCGCCGTCATGGATGCCGGCGAGATCCATCGAGTCCCCCGCCGCCCGCAGGAGGAAGTAGCGATGCGGCGGCCTTGCGAGGGCCAAAGAGACCGGGATCGTAGCCTCGACGTTTTCCTCCGCAAGGAATGGGGCGCCGCAGGGGGCGGTACCCACAAGCGGCACGTCGACGGTCAGGGCATGATCCCGCTCGGTTTCTGGCAACCGCCTGAGCTGCAGCCGGCGGTCGGTCCCGCGGCCGAGGTACCCTGCCGCGATCAGCCGCTCGATGATCTCCGCAGCCGACCTCGGCGAGCGGTACCCCAAAGCAGCCTGGAGCTCCCGCACGGACGGCGCCTGGCCGTGGACTATCGCGTTTCGGATGAATCGGAGAGCTTCCTGCTCCCGCTTTGCTGGGGCCTGATCCATAAGACATACTCACTGTATGCAGATGTATGGTATGCGTCAAGGGCACGGGCTTGCGGTCCAGAAGACCGCCGCCTGCTCCCCTCTCCCCCTGCTACGGTTTTGCCACGGTTTCAGACAGGAAATGGCAGGAAGGGACTCGAAGTAAGCTGACTCCATGGAAACGCCCCTCGGAGCCGGAACTCCAAGGGGCGCATCCTATTCCGTTGCCGCGACGCCGCTTCGGCGGACCGGGGCTATTCGAGCTCTGAATACCTTCGCGCGGTTTTCGAGACCGCCGCCTTCAACCACTCGGCCATCTCTCCGCGCCACAACTTGTTGTCAGAGCGGATGTTCACCACAGATGGGCGCTGGTGTCAACCTCTGCGAGCACAGCGGTCTGTTGGACCGCCGCCCGGCCGTCTCCCTCTCGAGTGCAACTACCTTCCGCGGTGATGTATTGCGATAGGGGCCTCGTCCAGCAACTGCACCCTGCCACAACTGCAGCTGCGGTTCGTCCCGGACGATGGCTTCCTGCAAGAATCGCTTGATATCGCGAGAGGCCTTCGTCCTATGGGCTGAGCTGCCGTGGAGTCCGAGGTGGCCCCAGACGGGGAGCATGCTGGAGCGAATCGGCCAGTGGTGTGGAGAGCCGAACCGTGATCGACCGCCCCTCCAGTCGGGTCGCCCGCAGTGGATGCGGCCTTCACTTCCGATCCGGCTATTTCAACCTCCCGACAAGACGGAGCAGACCGTCGAGAATCGTCAGAGGATGAGGCGGACACCCCGGAACGAATAGGTCCACGGGAACGCAAGTGGCAGCGCCGTTGTGCTGCTCGGGATGGTCGATGTACGGCCCGCCGCTGATGGCGCACGCTCCAACCGCAATCACGATCTTCGGATCCGGGACGGCGTCGTATGTCTTCTTCAGTGCGGCGCGCATGTTCTCCGTCACGGGGCCCGTGATCAGCAGACCGTCGGCGTGGCGAGGCGAGGCGACAAACTGGATTCCGAAACGGGCGATGTCCCAGCCGATCGTCGTGAGCACGTTGGTATCGGCCTCGCAGGCATTGCACCCGCCCGCGCTCACCACCCGCAACTTCAGGGAACGACCCAGGAGCCGCTGCAGCCGACTGCCGAGAGCCACGACCAGGCGCAGTTCGTCCGTGCCGACCAGCAGGTTTTCGCGCTTGCTCACTGCGAGCCGATGATCGCCCGTGTAGGTGATCGAGCCTTCCGGGCAGACGGTTTCGCACTCCGTGCAGAACAGGCACTTTCCGAGATCGATCGTCACACGACCGGACAGCCCGATTGCGCCCGTGGGACAGACCTCCGCGCACTCCGCGCACCCTTCCCGGCACGCGGCCTCACGGATCCGTGGCAATCCGCGGAATCGGTCGGACAACACGGGCGCCGGCCCTTTCGGATACGGGGTCGTGCGATACCCCTGCCGCAGCCTTGCGAGAATGAGCTTGATCATAGGTCGTGCCCGCAATAGGAGAGGTTGAAGCTCTTGTTGCAGAGGGGGAAATCCGAGATCGGCTGCCCCCGCATCGCATATGCCAATCCGAACCAGTTGTGGAATGACGGATCGACGATCTTGTACGAGACGAACCGCCCCTCATCATCGGTGATCGCCACATGGCAGATCTCACCCCGCCAGCCCTCGACCAGAGAGAGCGCAAGCCTGTTCGGCGCAAGCGCCGGGATGCGCTCGGCTCGGACCTCGCCCGATGGCAGCGCCTCGAGTTGCTCGTGGACGAAGGAGAACGCGCGTTGGATTTCGATCGAGCGGACGTGCGCCCGGCCGAAGACATCCCCGGTCTTCCAGGTACATGATGGAATATGCGCGTACCTATACATGCCGAAGGGATGATCCTTGCGGACATCACGATCGAGTCCGCACGCTCTCGCGGCGGGACCGACCAGCCCGAGCTCTTCGCAGACTTCCAGTGGAACGAGGCCGGTTGCTTCGAAACGAGCCATCACAGAGGGACTGTCCCAGAGCAGTGCGTCCGCAATCGCCGTGTCCTTCGCAGCCGCTTTCAGGCGCGGCACCATCTGACGGAGCAGATCGTCGTTCAGGTCGAACGCCACGCCCCCGGGACGAAGCAAGGAACGGCCGAAGCGACTCCCGCACGCCGTCGCGGTCAGGTTCAGGACGTCCCCACGGATGCGTCCGCAGTACGAAGCGGTCGGCAGATACCCGACGTCCCCCGCCAGCGCTCCCAGGTCGCCGATGTGATTCGCAATCCGCTCGAGTTCCAGGGCGATACCACGAATCGCCATGCCTCGGGGCGGCACGTTGACTCCGGCAATCGCTTCGACCGCCTGGCAGTAGGCGTGCGCGTGTCCAACCGTGGTGTCGCCGGCCAGGGTTTCGATATAGGGAATCGTCCGCTTGTCGGGCCCGCCTCGGAGCGCACGCTCCACGCCGCGGTGCTGGTACCCCAGGGAGATCTCGAGGTGGAGCACTTCTTCCCCGTAGCACTGAAAGCGGAAGTGACCAGGCTCGATCACCCCGGCGTGGACCGGACCGACGGCGACCTCATGGACTTCCTCGCCCTCGACCTTGTAGTAGTCCATCACCCCGCACGAAGCATGGCCTCGGGATTCCACCATCGACGGCTGAAACCGAATCGGCTTGAGCCATGGATGGCCGCGTGGCTCGATCCCCCATTGCTCCGCCAGCTCGCGCTCGAACCAATGCGCCTGAGGGCAATCCGGGGTGAGCGAGTCGAAGCCCTCCGTCACGTCCGTTCCGCAGACGGCAAGATCTCCGGCCTCGTCGTTCGCGATGACCGCGAACATCCGCACCTCGTGGGCGCCTTGCGGCACGGCGAAGAGCGCGGAAATCCTCCCCCCTCGGATCGTGGCCTCGATCACCGCATGCCGGAACGCGGCGGCGGCGAGAACGGGGACATCGGTCATCTCGATCGACTCGGCGTTACTCACCTTGGCAAAGAGATCGTGTGGCATCAGAACAGCCTCATGCCGGCAATCGCCTGGTCGATCGCGGTCCTGAGAGCTCCGGGGACGTAGAGGCCGAGCACGAGAACGGCGAGACCCAAGACCGCCGGAGGGACGATCGCCGAGAAGCGTTCCCGCGCAGGTGCGTCCTCGCGGAGGGCCCCCGACCCCGTGCCGTGAGCCATCCGGAGAAAGACCATCGCCATTCCGACAAAGACGGTCAGAAGGAGCGCAAGGTAGGCCGCAGCGATGATGAAGCGGCGTGCATCAAGGGCGCCTTTGAGGATCGTCAGTTCGCTCACGAAGAGGCCGAATGGAGGCGATCCGGTGATGGCGAAGAACCCCGCCAGCCAGAGGGCGCCCGAGACGGGCAGGACGCGGAGCACGCCGGTGACCTGGCTCGCGGTCTTCGTCCGGTAGGCTCCGAGGATGTTCCCCGCCAGGAGGAACAGCATCGCCTTCGTCAGGGAATGGTTGACAACATGCAGGAGCGCGCCGAAAGCGGCAATTCCACCCACGCCCACGCCAAGCATCGCAGTCCCCATGTGCTCGACGCTCGAGTAGGCCAGCATCCGCTTGTAGTCGGACTGCCCGACGATGAAGACCGCGGCGACCGCCATCGACACGACCCCGAAGAGGACGAACATCCCCTTGCTGAAGTCGGCCAGACCTGCCGCCACGCATACGCCGTGCATGCGGAGAATCGCGAGAAAGGCGCAGTTGAGAAGCGCGCCGGAGAGCAGCGCCGAGACCATCGACGGCGCCTCGCTGTGCGCGTCGGGCAGCCAGGTGTGAAGCGGGGCCAGTCCCATCTTGGTCCCGTAGCCGACCAGCAGGAGGAGGAATGCCCCCTTGAGCCACTTCGGGTCGAGTTCGGTGGCGTGCGCCATCAGTTCGGGAATCCTCATCGAGGAGATCCGCTCGCCGGCCGGGCCGGCGGAGACTACCAGGAAGAAGTTCCCCAGCAGAGCGATGGCGATACCAACGGAGCAGATGACGAGATACTTCCAAGCCGCCTCCAGCGAGCGGTGATGGCGGTGGTAGTGGATGAGCGGCGCGCTCGCCAGCGTCGTTCCCTCGACCGCGACCCACATCAACCCGACGTGTTGCGCCGCGATCACGAGAGTCATCGTGGAGAGGAAGATGAGGAGACATCCGACGAAGGTGGCCTCCGGGGCGTTGGGAAAGAGGAATCCCTCCTCGATGTCGGCGAGCCTTCCCTGACCCTCGCGGTTGAGATAGCCGATGGCGAAGACGGCGATCGCCAGGAACAGCGCGCTCGTGGTGCCCAGGAAGAGCATCTCCGCCGCGTCCAACGCCACCCACCCGCCGAGCTGCGATAGCGGCCGGATGGTCCACGCGACTGCGGTCAAACCTGCGTGCACGATCGCCGCCGCCAGCAGGAGAGCATGACGAAGCCGATTGCTGCGCATGAAGAACGCGCCCGCGCCCGCGATGAGTGGAACCAGAATGAGCGCCAGGATCATCCAGTCCGGTGCTTTCCTGAGTCGTTCATCCCCTCAGCTCCGACATTCGATCCGTATCGATGTGATCGAACTCCCGATTGATGTGATAGATCATGATCCCCATGACGAAGACGGCCACGAAGACGTCCAGCAGAATCCCCATCTCGACGAGGAGCGGCTCCTTCTCCGCAAAGGCGAGCCCGAAGGTGTAGATCCCGTTTTCCATTGCGAGGTAGCCGAGCACCTGCGTGATCGCCATCCGCCGCGCGACGATCATGAACAGGCCGACCATGATCGTGAACAGCGAAACGGCGATCATGAACTGAGAGCCGGCCGGAACCGGGAGCGGGAGCCGCCATCCCAGCCAAAGTGCGACGCCTAGTAGCGCGCCGCCCACGAGGAGCGACGGTGTGTAGCCGACGATCGGATCGATCTCGCGCCGGGTATCCGCTCCGCGCATGGCCCGCGTGAGAAGCCACGGAAAGACGACCCCCTTCGTGATCATGCTGGCGGTGGCCTGGAGGGCTACGCGGAGGGTGAGATTGCCCGCGTGAAAGAGGATCGGGAGCAGCCCGAGGATGATCCCCTGGACCGCCACGATCCGGATACAGGCCGCGAGGCGGCTCGTTCCCAGCAGACGCAGGTTGCTCAGGACGACCAAGGCGATCGCGGCGTCGATCCAGTCTGTCATCGATCCCCTTCCGTTCCTCTTCGTCCTATCGCCGACTCACCGCAGGACCAACATCAGGGCCAGCCCGGAGAGGACCGTGGCAGCCACGAGAAGTTGGGGCACCCGATTCAACCTTTGCCTCGCCATCCCGGACTCCACGCAGCCCGTACCAATCGCCAGAACGACCATCCCGATCAGACCGACGGCGAGATCCAGCGCAACATGGCCCGTGCGGATCGGAAGCAGGATGCCGGTGACGAGCGCCCCGAGAACCCAGAGCTTGAGAGCCCCCGCATACTGAACGAAGGCCAGGTCCGGTCCCCCGTGGTCCAAGACCATCACCTCGTGGATCATCGTCAACTCGAGGTGGGTGTTGGGATCGTCGAAGGGGATGCGGGCATTCTCGGCCAGGTAGACCACGAAGAAAGCCGCGCCAATCAGGAGCAAGGGCAGGCCCCCGCTGGGGCCGAAATCGAAGAGCCGCACGGATGCGTAGCCGTCGGAGAGGCAGAGACCGCCCCCCCGCCTGGCCAGGGTCGCGAGCCCGAGCAGAAGGGCCGGTTCGGCCAGCGCCGAGTAGGTGACTTCTCGACTCGCCCCCATCCCCTCGAAGCTCGAGCCGGTATCGAGCGCCGCGAGGACCGCGAAGAAACGCACAAGGGCAAGGAGGTACGCAAAGAGCACCAGATCACCTGGAAATGCAGCGAGAGCCCGCACCCCGGCGAACGGCACCAGGAGCAGGGAAACGCTGACCGCGGCGAGACCGATGATCGGTCCGGCACGAAAGACCCAGGTCGTCGTGCCGCTATAGACCGCGCCCTTCCGAAGAAGCTTTCCCAAGTCGTGGTAGCCCTGGAGGAGTGGCTGGCCCCGGCGGCCGGCGAAGAGCGCCTTTGTCCGGTTGACGATCCCGAGGAGAAGCGGCGCCAGGAAGATCGCGGAGGCAACGGGTACGATCGAGGCGGCGTTCATGGGCTAGGCCAGCTTCCAAACGAGAAGCAACAGGAGGGTGAGGGCGATGTAGAGGACGTAGAGCTGCATCTGTCCGCTCTGCAGCCAGCGCTGCTTCGCGAGCACACGGCCCCAGCCCGCGAAGAGCGGTTCGTACACGCTCTTGTACATCGGATCCGCGGTGTGCGTCGCCAGCGAAGACGCTTCCGGGAAGAGACCGCCTGGGGGCGCGTACCGGCGGCGCGTCCGGAGCACGAAGTGGAACAGACCCGTGAGCGGCTGGGCGAACCCCGAAGCGGTGTACTGCATCCGCGTGTTCGGGGCAGCGTATCCGCAATCCCAGGTCGTGGCCGTCGTGACGGACCGGCCGACCAGAAGCCTCCAGCGCAGGAACACGAGCGCGCCGACGCATGCGAGGAGCGCGGCCGCGCCGAGGACGATCCAGCGCATCGAATCCGTAGCTATCGCTGGAACGGCGACATCAGCCGGAGGCAGATCGGCCGCGGCCGCCACGACACCCCTGAGTCCACCAATCAGGATCGGGCCCAACAGGCCGATTCCAGCGCACCCCGCCGCGAGCACGATCATCGGTATCCGCATTGCCCATGCCGCCTCGATCGCGCTGGCCGATTGTTTGCTCCGCGGTTCTCCCAGGAACAGGACCCCAAATGCCTTCGTGAAGCACGCGGCGGCGAGTCCGCCGATGAGCGCGAGGGCTGCGATGACGATGGCGCACGCGGCGGTACCCGCCGCCCCGAGACTGACGATCCCCTTCAGGGCGCCTAGGTAGATGAGGAGCTCGCTCACGAATCCGTTGAGCGGGGGCAATCCGCAAATGGCGATCGAGCCGACGAGGAAGAGCCCGCCTGTCCACGGCATCCTCTTCAGGAGCCCCCCCATGCGATCAATCTCGAGGCTGTGTGCGGCGTGCCCAATGGCGCCGGCGCCGAGGAAGAGCAGCCCCTTGAAGATGGCATGATTCACCACGTGCAGCATCGCGCCGGCGAATCCCAGGTAGGTCATCGCCGGCAGGCCATAGCTCTTGCCCAAGAGGCCCACGCCGAGGCCGAGGGCGATGATGCCGATGTTCTCGACGCTGTGGTAGGCGAGAAGCCGCTTGAGGTCGTGCTGCGCGAGAGCGAAAACCACGCCCAGAACCCCGGAACTCACGCCGATCGCGAGGATCGTCCACCCCCACCATGGGGGCGGGGACCCGAGGAAGGTCATCGTGCGAACGAGACCGTAGATGCCAGTCTTGATCATGACCCCGGACATCACGGCCGAGACATGACTGGGGGAAGCCGGGTGCGCCTCGGGCAGCCAGACGTGGAACGGCATGAATCCCGCCTTCGTGCCGAAACCGATCACGGCCAGCAGGAAGGCGACGCTCGCGGCGCCGCGCGAGCCGGGCGCGAGCCTCATAGCGTCGAAATCGAGGGATCCGGAGGACTGCCCGAGCATCAGGAAGAGGATCAGCAGTCCGGCCGTGCCCAGGTGCGTGGCAACGAGGTACGTCCGGCCCGCCTGCCGTACTTCCTCCTTTTCGTCCTCGAAGACGACGAGGAAGTACGAGGCCAAGGCCATGACCTCCCAGGCGATCAGGAAGAGAACGCCGTTTCTCGCGACGAAGACCAGAACCATGCTGGCGACGAGGACATTGAAGAAGAACCAGCAGGCGCCCAGGTTCTTCTTGCCGCTCCAGGCCTTGAGATAGGAGGCCCCGTATACACCGGCCAGGGACGAGAGCGCAAGGACCGGCAGGACGAAGAACGCCGAAATCGGATCAACACCGATGGAGAACGATCCCATCGGCATGCTCCAGGGAATTCGGAGGGCAAGATCCTCGCCACGCGCCAGCACACCGATGGCCGTGAGGAGTCCGAGAGTCGATCCTGCAAGCAGCCCGGTCAGGGCCATCCCCGTCGAGAGGCGTTCATTGCGATGGGTCAGGGCGGCGAGGACACCACCGGCGAGGATGATGCAGAGCGATGCCAGCAGGAGGGTCACCGCGCGGCGCTCTTGGACCCCAGAGGGGTCATTCGGTCGCGCTCCCCGACCCGCGGAGCTGCTTTCCCTGGATCTCCATGTCGTCCACGCGTCTCACGGCGATCAGGATCTCCTCGCGCGTTGCCTGCGTGGAAAGGAGGGATCGGAACACCCCATCGCGGAGCGCGAAGGCGAGTCGCGAGAGCACATGAAGATGGGCGCGCACGCCGGGGCTCACGATGGTGAACAGAGTGTTGACGGGCTTGCCATCGATCGCGGCGAAGTCGATCTCGTGCTCGAGGAAACACAGGGTCACGGTCGGCTTCGGGATGTGCATCACGATTGGATTGCGGACATGCGGGATTGCGATACCGTCCCCGACTCCCGTCGAGCCGAGCGATTCGCGGGCGAGGAGCACTTGGTGAAGGAACTGCCGGTTGACCTCATCCGGCAACCTCATCAGGTCCACCACGGCCCGCAGCACGGATGACTTGTCCGTCCCACCGACCCGATAGTGGATGCCTCCGGCCTGGAGCGCGTCCCCGACGGTAGGAAGGGGCATCCGGGCGGCATCCTCCGGCTCTTCGAAGATCTCCGGAGAGACATTGATCCGTCGCGAGGTCGCCCACTCCAACAGCTCGGCCCGGTTGAACCGATGCTGTTCGTTGATCCGGTAGGCGGGCAGCCGGCCATCCTTGATCCAGCGGTAGACGGTTTTCTCGGAAACCCCCAAGAGACGGGCGGCCTCCCTAACGCCGAGCTGCATCCAGGACGCCCCCTGTCAAATCCGAATGCATTGGAACAACCTGAGACATAGGGTGGACTTTGTCCCAGGACGTCCCTCGGGTCAACCAGTTGCCTGATCGCCCGCCTCGTTTCGAGCAGAAGCCATGTGGCGCGTGGCCGGACGACCCCGCTCGACATCGTGCAATTCCAGATCGTTGCGGGGCCCGGGCAGCGTCTGCGGTCTATCTGCGGTCTCAGACGGGAAACGAGGACATTGGACGGGAAGAGACGGGAAAGACCCCCGACTCGGCAGAGAAAGAGTCGCGCATTAAGCTGTTGCTCCGGCATCGCTTGGCTCAAGTAACGAGCGGCCGGCCTCGGAATCACCGTCGGTTTTCGAGACCGCCGCCTTCAACCACTCGGCCATCTCTCCGCGCCGCACAACTCTTTGCGAATCTACAAGCTAGGGGTGAGGGATGCAAACCCTCAATCCGCTCAGTCTGCCGTCACGTCGGAGGTCTGTCATCCTATCACCTTTCGTCCTTCTTCCCGCACCGGTTTCTCCGAGAACAGTCCGTGCCGCCAGGTCGCGACGACCGAGAAGTGCGTGACTGCCAGCCGCGCAAGTATGGAACGGAGCAGTCGCGCGGGGCTCGAACTCCTTTCCGACGCCTGGGTCCTCGCGCGATCCCCGCCGCAGGTTCCGAATCGTGAGACCTGGCATTCATCTCCCCGAGCGCAGAGCCTGCAGGCCCCATGCCTTTCACTTCTTCCTCTTCCCCACCATCTGCCGACCGTTCTGAAGGAGAACCAGAGAGTCGGCCGGGCCATTCTCGAATCCCCGAAACTCAATGACGGCGTCCAGCCCGAGCGGGATCCACCGGGACGCGCTCTCCGGAAAGATCGGAATCGCCGGCTGGCCGGTAGGTTGGGCCGTCAGCATGTCGCCGTCCTTGCGGATCTCGAGGATGAATCCAGGCCCCAGCTCGTAACGGCCGGCCAGGGCACCAAGGAGACCGGGATCTACCGCGATGCCCGGCCGGGCCACCGGCCCGACCGGCCGCTCACCGAGAGGATCGGCTTCACCGTCTTCACCGTCGCCGGCGCGGCGCGACGCATCCACCTCCCGCGCGCCCAGGCTGATAGCGATCGCGCGGCGCGCCAGGGCCTGTGGCGACTGTCGGGCAGCGGTGTTGTTGGAGAGCACGACCACGGTCAGCTCGGCCTCGGGCACATAGGCGATGAAGCTCGCGAAACCTCCCCCTCCGCCTCCGTGGCAGATCATCCGCCGCCCAGACTGCTTCTGCATGTCGAGCCCGCATGCATACGATGTCGGACGCCCATCGGGAAGGGTCACGGGAGCGAGGAGCTGCCCCCGCCAATCCGCGGAGAGGAGTCGCTCATCGAAGCAGAGGGCCCTCCCCCACCTCACCAGATCATCGACGCTTGAAACGAGAGCTCCCGCGGCGTAGGCGAGGTTCATCGAGACGCTGGGGGTGTTCCGATATGTTCCATCTTCCTTGTCGTAACCCTGGACCCGTCCGGGGATGATCCGTCCGGCCTCGTCGTAGAAGGTGCGCGTCAGACCGAGCGGTTCGAAGAGCCGTTCCTCAAGAAACCGCGCGTAGCTCCTGTCAATAGCGGATGAATTGTCCCCAGTTCTGACGGCTGAATCGTCCCCACTCTTGGCTGTAAGGGTGGGGGCTGAGTCTGCAGAAGCTCAGCGATCCTCCTTCCTGGGACGACCTGGGCCCCTTTT
>JAXDAY010000033.1:0-108808 GCA_034679345.1 Candidatus Eiseniibacteriota bacterium | reverse complement strand
GGAAGGCTTGTCCTTCGAAGTACCAGTCTCCGTCCTCCTCCCAATGAGGGCGGATGTGCTTCATCTCCTCCCGGATCTTCTCAATGTAGTCCATAGTCAACCAGGTTGCTTCTCGCGAGACCTAACGTTGAGTGGGCTGTTCTGGGATATCGGAGATGGACCCATCGGGCCCGCAGCGGATCTGCCATGTCCGTACCCCGGGGTATGAGGCATGGATGTCACGTTGGAGCTGTGACGCAAGCGCCTGTGAGGGACACCGTTGTGGCGCATGTTACGACCTCGGTCTGTCGCCTTGGCCCGTTCCACGTATGGGCTCTCGATCACGCGGGTAGATGCGATATCTCCCGCAAGGAGCATACGCCCCGGTGGTGACACCTGCAAACAACCTGGCGGGCGCCGCATTTTGCAGATGGGCGGCTACTCCCAGTCCTCGACCCGTAGGCCGACAACGCGGCTGAACTCACGGGTGTTGTGGGTCACAAGGGTGAGATCGTAGGCGCGAGCGGTCGCGGCGATCAGGAGGTCGTAAGGGCCGATCGGCATTCCCTGAACTGCAAGCTCGGCGCGGATGCCGGCGGAGTGCTCGGCGCACCTTTCGTCGAATGCAACGGAAAGGAGGGGACGGAGGAATTTCTCCAGGAGCAACAGGTTAGCGGCAACCCTGGTGCTATGGCGTGCCCCGTACAGCAGTTCTGCACGGGTGACGGTGGAGATGTGAATCTCCGATGGACTCAAGCCCTGGAGCCGGGTGGCCAGCGTGGGGGAGCCTCCATTCAGGACCCGGATACAGGCATTGGTGTCGAGCAGGACCATCACAACCCCTCCCGATCCTCATGTTCTCCTTGCGGCGGACGGCGAAGCGGCTCGCCTTCCCACCGGCCCACGACCTCTTCGAAATACCCGGCAGGCCAGCCCTGACCGACCTCCCGGCGCACGACGTTGGCAAGATAGCGGGAGACCGTAAGGCCCAGCGCCTTGGCGCGTGCCCGCAGTTCCCGCGCGACTGGATCAGGGACGTAGAAATGCATCTGCGCCATCAGGATAGCCCCCACATATATAAGAACTATGTGCTATATGTGAGCCTACCCGTCGTGCCTCCCGATCTCAACGCTTGTTTCATCAAGCCCTCCCCGCTTTCAGATCCCGGGGAAGGTATAGGCCGTCCGCGGGGCTGCGCACCCCGGCGGCTCCACGCTTGAGGACATGGGTGTAGATCATCGTCGTCGAAACGTCGGTGTGACCCAGAAGCTCTTGGACAGTACGGATATCGTAGCCGTGCTCCAGCAGGTCGGTCGCGAACGTGTGGCGAAGGGCGTGGCAGGAGACCGGCTTGTCGATGCGCGCCCGCCTCGACGCCTCCTTGATCGCGCGTTGTAGGACTGATTCGTGAATGTGATGACGCCGACGCCGACCCGTCGAGGAGTCGACGTAGGTGCGGCTTGCGGGGAAGACCCACTGCCAGCCAATCTCCCGGGCCGCGGTTGGCCACTTGTGCTCGATTGCCATCGGCAACTCGACCCATCCAGCCCCGGCGGACACATCCCGCTCGTGCAGACGTCGAACCGCGTCGATCCGGCCCCGCAACTCCTCACGGATCACTCCCGGCAGGATGGTCACCCGATCCTTGTTGCCTTTCCCGGCGCGAACCACGATCTGGTTCATCGCGAAATCGATGTCCTTCACACGGAGGCGCATGCATTCCATGAGGCGCATGCCGCTGCCGTACAGCAGCATCGCGAGCAGCCGGTTGGTGCCATCAAGCTCGCGCATGAGACGGTAGACTTCCTCGGGCGACAGGACGACGGGGAGCCGTCGCGTCGGCTTCGCGCGAACGACTCCCTTCAGCTCCCCGAGCTCCTTATCCAGAACATGGCGATACAGGAATAGGAGCGCGGATAAGGCCTGGGTCTGGGTCGATGCGCTGACCCTTCGGGAGGTGGCAAGATACGTCAGGTACTCGCCGACCTCCTTTTCGCCCATCTCAATCGGATGCCGCTTCTTCTGATAGAGGATGTAGCGCCGGATCCAACCGATATACGACTTCTCCGTCCGCCGGCTGTAATGACGCGCGCGGATCGCCGCCCGCACCTGGTCGAGCAGCCGGGGCTTGGGCAAGTCGGGCAGGGAGGTCGTGACCATTGGAGGACAGTTGGTGTTCATGCCCCGGCAACAAGCCAGTCCCGTGCCCCGGCAATGCGACCGGCGGAGGTATCGCTCCTCCGTCGCATGTGCGCGCAATCGTAGTTCGAGAGCAACTCGCCGCCCGTCGCGCTGCGCTGTTACTGCCCGCATACTCGTCTCCGGATCTCCGGCCGGTTTGGCTCGCTTCGGTCGACGACGTACACTGAGCGGAGTCGCGCGCCTCCTCGCCCGACGGGACTTCGAGTGATCCTCCAACCTGCCGCAGGAGAAGAGCATGACGTTCGCCATCAAGGCCGAGATTCGCGATCCGCGTGCGGCTCGCTTCGTGTTCACCGCGCAGAAGACGATGTATGGCGGCAAGAAGATCGCCGAAGGCGACACGGTCTTCGTGTTCGCGAGCGAAAACGAGGGCGGAGAGGGCCTCATCGCGCGTGGCGTCGTCACCTCCGCTGCAGGGATCGCCAAGAAACGCGGCATCGCACGGCAAACGCCGCGCGTGAGCATCACCGTCCGACGCACCGCTCTCGCCAAGCGGCCGCTGGGCCGGAACGAGCTCAGGCCTTTCACCGACTGGAATGACAGGCAGCCCAGTACCGAACTGAACTTCAAGTTCTACCGTCAGGCGACGAACAAGATCGTCGGCATCTCGGACGAGACGGCGACGTTCCTCGAGGGATTCTTCTAGCCCGGCCCGCTTCTACGCCAGACGGTGAAGGGCCCATGCGAGGCAGATCGGGAATCGAACCGGATCCGAGAGCGCCGTCGGTCGCCCGCTACGAGGAGAGACCTTCCCGGCCGACATTGATTCCCGCGCTTGCCAAGGTGGGGATCGTCGCGAAACGCAATCTCGCGCATGTCGAGTCGCTCGCGCGTAGCTTCTTGTACGCATAACCGGCCGAGGCCGGTCCGAAGATGAGCGCACGGCGCACTCCGAGATCCGGCAGCCGCCGGAGTGTCTCGTCCCACCGCACCCGTTGAAAGGTCGTGTCGTGGCGATTGGCCAACAGGCTCGCGGGGGTCTCCAGGGGAGCGCCCGGGTTCAGCGTCCCGAGCAGAGGAATCTCTGGTGCGGCAAAGGAAAGCGTCGTCAGGAACTCCGAATGGGCGGCCCAGACATCGCCCGCCCGGGCCAGGCGCGATTCATGGGCCGCGCAGGGATTGTTGGAGACCAGCGTGTGGCCATGCCGGCGCAGCGCCTCGCGATCCAGCTCCTCGAGGCTCGTGGCCGGAAGCGCTACGACACAGAGCCCCGGTGCCTCCGAGACGACCACGCGGGCCTCGAGATTCGCCGGTAGCGATTCGATCTCCTCGATCGAGAGGTCCTCGATGACCGACATGCGTAGTCCCAGGCGATCCGAAGCGGTCTGAAGGTCCACGGCCCATCGATAGGTCAGGCGGGCCGCTTCCTCCAGCGATAGAGCGCCCGCCACGGCATAGGCCGTCAGCTCTCCCATGCTCTCGCCGGCCAGAGCCCGCGGCGCTCCATGGCGCTCGATCCAAGCGTCGGCGAGCGCGACTCCCAGCGCGAGTTGAGCCACCATGCTCAGAGGGAAGTTTCCTTCCCATCTCCAGCCTTCCGAAGTGCGAACGCGCCGCGCCTGGTCCTCGCCCGACATCAGCCGCGGGAGCGATCCGGGCGCGACCCCGAAGGGCATGACGGCCGCTTCGGCCCGTGCGAACACCTCGCGCCTCGGGGTGAGCGCGATGTCCGCGCCCATGCCGGCCCAGTGGTAGCCGCCCGTGGGGAAGAGGAGAGCAGTGGATTGCGCGGAATGGTCCATTTCCCGCGAAGACTAGGCGTCGAGCGCATCACGGGCAACGCCTCTGGCACAGGCTCTGCCGCGGCGGCGGAGGCGTGGTTGGCGGATCGCCATGGATCGGGTATCCTTCATCGTACGAGTCGCGTCGGAGGATCGCATGAAGTCCACATGGGCGCTTCGTCCGGATGGACGGAGGGGCGGGAGGGTGAATCGATGCTGAAGCGGATCGGCTGGGCTCTCGGGTGTCTCCTCATCGCTGCGGCCTTCCTCCCGCTCTCGGGCTGCTCCACGCGCTCCAGCGATCCCGTCCTCGCGCCCGATTCCACCTGGGTGTACCCCGGCAAGCAGGCGGGGGACATTGATGCGCGGATCACCTTCGCGGACAAGGCTCGCACGAGCAAGAAGACCGGAAAGCGCCTCGGGGTCACCAACACCTTCGAAGTGGGCGTGGACGAGAAGGCTTACGCCTTCGCCGATCTCTCCAATCCCTTCGCGCGTGGGGATCGCGTGCTGAACTTCCACCTCGTCTGGGTCAACTCCCAGGACCGGACGATCTTCAAGAAGAAGGTGGACTATCAGCCAAGCGATAGCCTCACGACTCTCTCGAGCGCGCTTTCGCTTCCCCCCGGAAAGCGGGCCCCTGGACCCTACAAGTTCCGCGTCTATCTCTTCCGCGAGCTGATCGCGGAGAAGTCGTTCACTCTCACGGGCGAGGCGATCCAGGAGGAGGAGCAGGAGGGCTCGGGAGAGTTCTAAACCGGCTCGCCGGTTCGGCGTGCCGCGACCGGGAGATCTAAATGAGGACCGTCCACATCTTCTTCGTGCTTCTCATCGCTCTAGCCGCCCTCATGACGCCGCCGCTCTCCCAGGGAGTTGCCGAAGGCGGCGGATCGGATCCTTCCCAACCGGCGAGCGCAGCGATCGATCTGACGCCCTACGCCGGAAAAGTCGTCTACCTCGACTTCTGGGCCTCGTGGTGCGGCCCGTGCAAGAAGTCGTTTCCCTGGATGAACGCCCTGCAGCAGAAACACGGCGAGCGCGGGCTCGTCGTCGTGACGGTGAATGTCGATCGCAAGAAGGAGGATGCGGAGAAGTTCTTGAAGCAGCAGGGGAGCTCCGTCAAGGTCCTCTACGATCCTGAGGGGAAGATCGCGGCGCGCTACGGGCTCAAGGCGATGCCGAGCTCGTTTCTCTACGATCGCGCGGGAACGCTGCGGGAGACGATCGTCGGATTCCACAGCGACGAGGTCGCCAAGGTCGAGAAGTCGATCGAAGCGCTTCTCTCGGAAGAGGCGCCCGATGCGCCATCCAAGTAGAAGTGTTCGACTCATCCTCAGCGCGGTGGCGCTCCTCGGCGCCGTAACCGGATGCGCCCACCTGGGCGTCCAGCCGTGGGAACGCGATCTCCTCGCGCGCAAGTCGATGCAGATCGACTCGGATCCGATCGAATCGAGCCTCGACGATCATGTCTACTTCAGCAAAGAAGCCTCGAGCGGCGGGCGCGGGTTCGGGGGAGGCGGTTGTGGCTGCAACTGAGCGCGGGCCGAAGGGCGAGACGCATGGCGAGACGCCCCGCGGGGCGTCGTACACCTTCATTCGTGGAACGCTCGCCGCCGCCGCATGGGCGTTGATCGGTTCGACCACAAACGCTCTCGACCTGCCGCCCGTCGACGTCGAGACGGCCGTCCTCGTCTACAGCGAGCCCGACCGCGTCTCGGCAATGGAGACGGTGACACGAGTCTCGAAGCAGCTTGGAGACGAGAGATTCTTGCGTCTGCGACTCGTCTGGGACGCCCTGACGGGAGCTTCCGCCAACGGGGCCACTCCCGCCAGCCGCGTGCAGACCTTCACCCGGCCCTCCGGGAAAGGAGCCTACCAGACGCAACCGGGGAAGACTCCTTTGGACGACACCTTTCGCGACACGCGCATTGCGGGCAATCTCAGCTTTGAAGCCCCTTGGCGCGATCGAAATCGCTTCATCTTGGGCGGCAACTTCTCCACCGAGCACGACTACCGGTCCTTCGGCTTGAGTGGAGTGTTCTCGCGCGACTTCAACATGCGAAACACCACTCTCACCCTCGGCCTCTCGGGCTCGCTCGACACGGTGAACCCGGAAGGCGGGGTGCCGATCCCCCTGGGCGAAATGAAGCCGCCGGGCCAGGCGCAGTCGAGAAGCGCCAGCTCGAAAGACAAACGAGTGGCGGATCTGCTGGTCGGAGTGACCCAGATCCTCAATCGGTCCTCGCTCATCCAGGCGAACTACTCGGTGAGCCGCTCCTCCGGGTATCTGACCGATCCGTACAAGATCGTGAGCGTCGTTGACGGCTCAGGTGGGGAGAAGACGGGCGAGCCGGTGCGCTACATCTACGAGAGCCGCCCGGACACGCGGACGAAGCAGAGCCTCTTTCTCGAGTCGAAGTACACGCCGGGCTTCGATGTGATCGACCTCTCGTATCGCTATCTCTGGGACGATTGGGGCGTTCGCTCGCACACCGTGGAGGCGCGCTATCGCTGGCAGGCGGGTGAGCGAACTTATCTCGAGCCGCAGGGGCGCTTCTACCATCAACGCGAGGCAGACTTCCACCGCTTCAGCGTCGTCGATGGCTCGCCGCTTCCACTGCATGTGACCGGGGACTATCGGCTGGGAACGATGGACACGGTGACGGGCGGCCTCAAGGTGGGACGCACGGTCGGCGGCTCGACGGAGATCTCCGCGCGAATCGAATACTACTCGCAGATGGGTGACGGAAGCCCCTCCGATGCGATCGGATCGCAAAAGATCCACGATCTCTTCCCGACGGTCGATGCGCTGATCGCCCAGCTGGGGCTCTCGGTGAAGCTGTGATCGCACCCCCGCTGCCCTAGAGGCGATCCCATGCGCGTCGATTCCGATCCCGCGACCCGCCTGGTGCGGCGGGAAGATCACTGGCTCGGCTCATTCAGCGCAATGGCAAGTCCATGCGAGATCCTGATCGACCCGGTCTCGGTTGCGACGGCGGGCCGAGTGCTGCGGGTGGTTTCGCGCGAGGCGTGGCGGATCGAGGCCAAGTTCAGCAGATATCGAGCCGACAGCGTGATCTCCCGGATCAACGGTAGCGGCGGAGCCGAGGTCGAGCTCGACGTCGAGACTGCGGATCTCCTCGACTTTGCGAGTCTCTGCTTCGAGCTGAGCGATGGGCTCTTCGACGTCACCTCCGGGGCGCTCCGCAGGGTGTGGAGGTTCGACGGCGGCGATCGGATTCCGGATGCCGCCGCAATCGCGGCGCTCTTGCCGCTGGTCGGGTGGGGGAAGATCGAGTGGCGACGGCCCATCTTGCGCCTGCGGCCGGGGATGGAGATCGACCTCGGAGGGATCGGCAAGGAATACGCCGTCGATCGATGCCTGAAGCTCGCGCGTGGCGAGACCGAGGCATCCGTGCTCGTCAACTGTGGCGGGGATCTTGCGGTGGGAGGCTCGCGCGCGGAGAATCGCGCCTGGCGCGTCGGGGTCGAGGATCCGGGCAGCGAAGACACCGCGCTGCGCGGACTCGAGATTCGAGCCGGCGCCCTGGCGACGAGCGGCGACAGCCGGCGCTACCTCGAGCGCGACGGCGTGCGCTACTCCCACATCCTCGATCCGACCAATGGGTGGCCCGTGCGGGATGCGCCGCGCTCGGTCACGGTCGCCGCCTCGACATGCCTCGAGGCGGGTATGCTGGCGACGATCGCCCACCTCCGTGGCGCGCAGGCCGAGGCGTTCCTCGAGGAGCAGGGCGTGCGCGCATGGTGTGTGCGCTAGAAGCGGACGTTCCGGGCAGCCGTCTCGCTTATTCCCGGGTCATGCCCGCCTGACGCCGCCGGGCGGCGCGAGCCCGGCGCAGTTCGGCCAGGCGTTCTCGGAGACGGGACGACAGTGGGGAACCGAACTCGCGATCCATCTCCAACCCGGCGTTCTCGATCGGGCTCATCTCTCGCCAGTCCGCGGGACCGCCGAGCGGATCGGAGAGATCGAGGACCTTTCTCTCCCCGAGATCCCAGATCCCCTGCCATTCGCAGTAGAGGCCCATCCGCGAACGCGGCGCGAGCTCGCGGATCCAGCGGCCGCGCAGCTCCGCGCGGCCTCCAAGCGGCGGCTCGTGCATCGCATGGTCGATCGGGTCGACGCCGGCGATGCGGTGCTCGAGAACGTTCGCGGTCTCCAGCGCGCGGAAGATCCCCCTGGCGTCGAGCTGTCCGAAGCGAGTGTCGATCTCGAGCATCTCGCGGCGCAGATCGACGAAAGGTCGCAGCGCCGACCAGTCGAGACGTTTTCTGGCCAGCATCGGCGTGAGCTCGCGAATCGTCCGCGGGATCGGACTCTGAGCGCCGAGCACGAACTCCACGCTCACTGACTGGCCGCGGTACTCGGTCGGCTCGAGGGCCTTCAGGACCCGCCCCACGACGCTGGACCAAATGGAGAGCGAGCTCCAATCGAATCCCCTCGACTCGACGCGGGCGCGGTAGAGATCCAGCTTGATCCCCCAGTCGAGCGCGCGGCGCATGCTCGAAGGGTCTTCCTCCAGCCGATCGAGGGTCTCGCGCCACTTGCCGCAGACCGCTTCGGCCCAGGAGGGCATGAACGGAGCGCGCGCGTACTTCTCCGCCAGTTCGAGATACGCCCGCTGGATCTGGATGGCGGTGAGCCTTCGGCCGTCGGCGAGGGAGATCGGCGCGCGCAGGCTCGGGTCGCCGGCGATGCGGCGCAATGCCGCGGGGGCGCTGGGGCGCGGGATCGAGATGTCCGGCGCGATTCCGGAGTCGAGGAGGGCCACAACGAGCGCCGTCGCTCCGACCTTCAACCAGAGGGCGGTCTGGGAACAGAGGTTTTCGCCGAAGATGATGTGGAGCCGATGGATGTCTCCCAAGGCGAGCGGTTCATCCTTCGTGTGGTAGATCCCTCGGGTCTGCGTCGACTCGCTCGAGACGGCTCGTTCCATGAAGCTCGCCCGGGGCGAGAGGACGAAGTGAAGGCCGCGGCTGCGCGGATTCCACCCGCCCGCGCCCGAATAGAGAATCCGCGTGATGAGATGCGGGATCAACGCGTCGGGAAGAAGCCCGCAGCAACCCTTATGCATGTAGGAATCGTGGGCGCCCCAGGTCGCGCGGCGTCCCCCATGATCGACGTTGCACTTGTGGAGAATCGGGGCCGGTTCTCCCGGGTATGTTTCCGGCCAGCGGGCGAGCAGGTCCATGAGGATCCGATCGCCCGCCGCCGCGTACCGCACCGCCTCCCACGGATCCGAGCACTCCGGTGTGGCGAACTCCGGGTGGCCCCCGCTGTCGATGTAGAATCTTCCCCCGTTGGCCAGGTAGAAGCCCGGATCGCGCACGCCCCCGAGATGGACCAGGTGCTTTCCGGCCATCTCCATGAGGCGGGGGAGTTGCGTCCCCCGCCGCGCCGGCTCCTCGGACGACGAGGTGAACGCATACTCCGTCTCGAGCCCGAAGAGGCAGGGCATCGGCTACTCGCCTCCCTCCTGCCGGCTCGAGTCGAGGAACTTCTCGCTATCGCCCGAGAGCGCCTGCTCGATCGCCGCGTCGCCGGCGGCGAAGAACCGATCCGCGGAGCGGCGCAGCGCTTCGCCGCGCGCGGAGGACGGGGGGGGAGCCCCCCGTGGCGGGGCGGGAGCGGGACGTGGGCGTTCTCTGGTTTCTTCGGTCATGACGGACTCCTTTCTTCGCGGATCGCGTCGAGGGCGTCGAGCATCTCGCTCAGCGATCCTTCCTGTGTCAGAACCGGCGCCGCTTTCTCGGCGCCAAACGCAAGCGGATCGTCCATCTCGAACGTCCGCCGTGAGACCCATCGCCCCGAGTCGACGGAGCGGAAGCGGATGAAGTCCCACGCGACCTCCTCGATTGCCGCCGGATCGACGGAACGCAGCAGCATCGCGCGAGTGAAAGCGCGCGTGTCCCTCGGCGGCTCGCTCACGCAGGCTGCGATCGTCTCGTCGCCCACGAGCCGGTGCGTGAAGCCGCTTCTCTCCGCGGTCCAGAAGAGACCCTCCTCGAGAGCGAGGCTCGAGTAGAGGTGATCGACGTGCTTGAGGCCCGGCGAGGTCCAGTCGAGCTCCGGGTGCCGCGCCATCGCGCGCTCGAGGAACGTGAGCTTCAAGGCCCAGTCGAGGCGCCGCGAGAGCCGCTCGATGTCTCCACGTTCGAGATCATCGAGCGTCTCTCCCCAGATGGAGACGATCTCATCGGCTCTTGGGACGATTCCATCGCAACGTCCCGCGTCGACGAATCGCTTCGCGCGCTCGTGGAAGAGGCGTTGCAGCTCGATCGCGGTGAGCGAGCGGCCGCTCACCGTGCGCGCGCGCGCCCGGAGCTCCGGGTCGCGGCTGTACCGCTCGAGCGCGGCCACTGGATCCTCGAGGAGAAGCTCGCAATCGACCTCCCCGGCCTCGATCATCGCGAGAAGGATCTGCATCGTCCCCACCTTGAGGAGGCAAGGGATGTGGGAGAGGGTGTTGTCGAAGAAGATCACGTGCAGGCGGGCGAGGGTACGGGCCGGATGATGTCCATTCCAGCCCGGGGCGAAACGGTCGCCGCAGAGAGGCTCGTTCCGGCTGTTGACGATTCCGCGATTCGATGTCGTCTCTTCGCTCACCGTCCGGACGAAGAAGTCGGCGCGCTGTGAGAGCTGAAAGCGAACGGGATCGCCTCCGCGTTCCGAGCCGACCTTCCCCTGGCCCGTGTAGATCACGCTCGAGACCTGGAAGGAGGCGAGATAGAGCAGGTAGTGGACGCGGCGGCTGAAGATATTCTCGTAAGCGCGGCGATGGAGGAGGAAGCTCAGGTGACTGCCATAGGCGCTTCCCCTGCCGTCGCTGTTGTTGACGAGCACGCGGATCGCGTACTCGGGCGGCATTTGAGCATTGGCGAGATTGAGCGCGGAGCGGGCGATCCGGAGCATCCCGTGCCAGTAGGCGAGATGGTCGAAGGCGGAGCGGACCTCGGGGATGCAGAGCTCGAGGTGGTTCAGGTCGATGTAGACGCAGCCGCCGTTTGAAGGAAGATACTTGCGTCCCCAGTCCTGAGGGTTGCGCGGCGATTCGTTGTCGTAGGAGCCCCGGAAGATCCGTACGGGTCCGCTCCCCGCGACGGGAGGGAATGCCCGGCCGCGCGCGAAGCCGTGTCGCGGTAGCGCCCCGCCGCGTGGGGCATCCTCACGGTCGGAGGGAGGGATCCCCTCGAACTCGCGGAGCAAGGCGCGCGAAGCCTCGCGCGAAGTTCCGGCCGGCACACCAGGGCCGGTGAGGAAGTTGCCGACCTCGGCGTCGATGCCACAGAGCTTCACGATGGGTTCGATCGGTTCATCGGGCACGTGAATCCTCCTTTCTGTCGCGGCGAGTTTCAGGCGACGCGCAGGTATCGTTCCGGATGGGTGAGGCGGGGGCGGATCCGCTCGCAGCGGACCACGTCGACGTCCGTCGGCAGGTCGAGCACGTGATGCCGCGCGTTTCCAGGGGTGATCGGCGCGATCATCCGCTCCATCTCCTCGGAAACCGCCGTGATGACGTCCTCGATCCGGATGCCGCGGTCACTCGTGTGGAGCTCGCGGATGGTCGCGCGCGTGATCGTCGCCCGGGCGATGTTCGCGAGACAGGATCCGCTGATGAGATCGCGGGCGGCCACGGTGCGCTGCCTCCCGTCGCGGAAGGTCAGGAGCGCAAGATCGCTCTCGCCATTGGCGGCGAAGAACCTCGATGCGGCCGTCTCGAGGATCTCCTCACGCGTCGCCGCCAGATCATTCCCGTGTCCGTTCTCTGCATACGGAAGATCCGGCGCAAGGTGCTTGCCGAGGATATCGCGGGCCGCGCGCCGGTCGGGGCGCGGGACCTCCAAAATCAGATCCCCCAGGCGGCCGGGGCGGAGGAGCGCGGGATCGAGCATGTCCGCGCGATTCGTCGCCGCCATGACGAGCACGTCCCCGCGGTTCTCCGGGCCATCGAGCTCCGCGAGGAACGCGTTCATCACCCGATCGTCCACCTGGCCGATCGCCTGACCGCGAACCCCTCCGATCGACTCGACCTCGTCGAAGCAGATCACGGTCGGCTTGCCCTGGGCGCTTTGCGCGAGCTCGCGGGCGATGCGGAACGTCTCGCGGTAGTTCGCCTCGCTCTGCGAGTACCACATCGAATGAAGCGCCGCCGGCTTGATGTTCATGAAATGGGAGGGGCCCGGGCCGAAGAGCTCGCCCAAGTAGCGCGCCGTCGCCTTTGCGATCATCGTCTTGCCGACCCCCGGGGGGCCCGTCAGGAGGATGGAGCGCAGGGGCGGGAGGTGGTAGCGGCGCGCCAGGGAGGGGTCGCGGTAGTGCAGATCGAGGAGATCGCGCAGGCGGTCGATCGTCGCATCGAGCCCACCAATCGCCTCGAATCCGACGTCGGGCAGCTCCTCGAGCAGGTGGCGCGACTCGCGGCGGCGATCGATCTTCTCATAGGCGATCCAGCTCCCCCGATCCCAACGCAGCAAGTCGCCGGGTCGCAGCGCCTCCTCGCGCAGATCCTCCGCGAGAGTGACGATGAGAGGCTCATCGCGCGCGGTGATTGCGATTCGATTCTCCCCCACCCGGTGTTCGAAGACCGCCGTCTCGCCAACGGGCGGCGTCGGATACGGGCTGCGAGAGACGATTCGGTTGAGCTCGTTCGAGAGCAGAACCTCCTGACCCACGCTGAGATCGGCGGGGTCGACGGAATCGGCGATTCGCACGATGCGGCGTCCACCCCCGTGGCTCACAAGGGCCGCCGGCCCGTTCTCCCCACTTGCCGGGCCCAGATAGACGGCTGGGAAGAGGGGCGGGGAGTTCATCTCCGCGTAGATGCGACGCAGCTCCTCCTGTGCCTGCCGCGCCTCGACGAGGCCGTGGTGCAGCTCATAGCAGCGGCCGATGACGAGACGGTCGATCAGGAGTGCGACCTCCTCGGAGCTGCCGCGCAGGACGCGCAAGCGGTCGACCGCCTCCCCCGCCGTCATGACTCTATCGCCGATTGACTGGATCAAGCGCATCGCGACCATGCGCGGGTCATCTCTCCGGGGTCTGGGGATCATCTCTCCTCCTTTCCGGGCTGAGGGTGAATGGGAACGGCAGGATCGTCTTCGTCGAGGAGAATGTGAAAGCCCCGTTGCTCCACGAGCCCCATCCGCCATCCAAAGAGGGCGAAGTGGCGCGCCGAGCCGCCGATCAGGTAGGCCACGAGGCCCACGCAGAAGGCCGAGGGGAAGACGACGCGGTGCAGATGGCGATCCTGATCGCTGAAATGATCTGCGCGCAATGCCTCCCTGCCCACCGCCTCGCCGTCCGTCGCGGCGGCCCAGTGATCGACGGGGTGGCTGTGGTGCCAGCCGACCATGAGCTCATCGCGATTGCGCGCCCGAACCGCCGCGCGCGCCGCCGCCCAGGTCTCCGGCGTGAATGTGAGCTTGGTGAGTTCGGCGATCGCGTGGACAGCCGGGATCTGCGCCGTTACCCGCACGAACATCTCGCCCATGGCGGCGTCCCGATGGAGGTGGCCCAAGAGGATTCCGCCGGTCTCCGCCGGACCGGCCTGCTCTGCGCCGGCGGCGATGTCGAAGAGGACGCTTCGCGGAATGATGACGGGGAAGTCCTCCGGCGAGGCCGGACCGGAGGCGATGGAGCGGGAGAGCAGTTCCCGGATCGAGCCATCGCGAATCGGGAGGATCGGGTCGCGCTCCTCGATCGCGGACGCGCAGACTGGCCCGCGAGACGGTTCCGTCTCCAGGCGACGATCTGCGGCGGGCATGTAGAGGAAGCTCTCGCCGGTCCGCAGGCGGCCCTCATCGACGAGAGCCTGGGAGATCCGCACGGCGAGGGGGCGGAAGTAGGCGTTCGGAAAGTCGCAGGAGAGGAGCGTTCCTGCCTGCGCCTCGTAGCGGAGCTGGAATCCGTTCATGTACGGCTCTCCGAGTCGCTGGTTGAAACGGGGCACAACGGACTCGGCCCGGCCGGCGGTGGGGGCGGGTAGGCCCTTCCGCACGGACTCGAACCGAGCCCGTTGACACGCAGGCTCGAAATCGACCGCCACCTGCACCCGACCGATGGAGACTCCGTCGCTCTTCCAGAAGTGCAGGCTGAACTGGTGGTCCACTCGGAGCATGTCGCTCAGTTCTCCCTCGGCCCGTCGGTTGATTCCGAGCTGTTCAGGCGATCAGTCGCCGCCCGCTTCCACGCTCGGAGCGAGCACGATCTGATCCCCCGGCTGGATGGCATCCCCGCAACGCTCGCTGGCGAAGAGATGCCGCCCTTCCCGCTGGAGAAGCGCGCTGTAAGTGAGCGGGCGGCCCGAAGCGTCGGCCGGGGACAGCCGTAGCGACTCGATCAGGCTCTGCACGAGCTCGCCGACGCTGGCATCCGGCTCGACGTTGCGGGCCAGGACCCTCTTCTGCATCGAGACGTCGGTCGCCTCGATGGTGAGAGCCGGTTTCTCATTCGATCCCATTCGTTCTACCTCCTTGAGTCCCGGGTTTCGGTTTCCGTGGCCGATCCGGCGATCGGATCCAGCCATCCACGAAGGGTGAGGACGCGCTCGGCGAGATGCGGATCGCAGAGGCCCCGCACCTCGCGGAGCCAGAAGCGCGAGGCGATCGAGAGAGTCGAGAACGCCTCGCCAAGCGCGGCGGCGCTCAGCAGGGGGGCGTCGATGGCGGCCTCGAATCCGATGCTCCAGCGCTCCGCCCGCTCGGCGGCGAATGGGCGCGCCATGCGAATCGCGCCGCCGGCGCAGAGAAGCATCGATCCGATCGCCGCGCGGCATGGCGGCGGCGGCGCGCCGATGGAGACCGCCTCGAAGGCGGCGCGGGCCCCGCCGGAAGGGACTGGAGCAAGGATTGCGCGCGGCGAGGAGACGATGCCCTCCAGCTCGATGGCGAAGGCGCCGTTCGCGCGCTCGGTGAACGGCCAGCCGGACTCCTCGAGGAGATCGCGTAGGCAGCGCGCCTCCGGATGAGGCGCCGGTCGCGTGGCCGCGATCCGCCGCGCCGTCGCGAGGTCGGCCAGCGCCTGCGCGATCGACTCGCGCAGGCTCGCCGCGCTCGCCCCCGCCAGTGGAAGCTCCGAGCGAAGGACTGACCGAGCGATCGCATCGTCCCATGCGAACTTGACCAGCCCGGGCAATCCCGAGTTGCGGCCGAGAAGATCCCAAGCGGCATCGCCAAGGGGAAGCGCATCTCCGCAAACGATCTCGAATACGAGCCAGTCTCCATCGAGCCGCCAGCGATCCTGCCCGGCTTCGCGAAGGCCCGCCGGGAGGTCGGCCATCGTCTCGGCGATCTGGTGGCGCAGTTGAATCGTCGCCATCGGCATCGAGTCCTCCGCCTAGGTGTCGCGCGTCCCGCCGAGGGCGAGGGAGGGACGCTTGAGGGGACGGCGATCGATCGGAAGGATTTCCCGATGATCCCGGTACCACGCGGCCGCCGCGGGATTGAGGCAGTCGTCCTCGCGGACCGTCGCCTTGATCGCGACGATGAGCTCGTAGGTCTGGTAGATGAGGTCCACGAGTCGCGTGCGCGGACCGATCCGACCCAGGCAAATCGCCGGACCTGCGGCATTCGGGTGGAAGAAGCCCGCGGGCTCGAGCAGCGTGATCACCTCGTAGGGATCGACCCGCCGGAGGTAGTCGTCGGGAAACCGGATCCCGGCAACGAAACGATCCGCCTCGTGGATCTCTCCGTCGGAATGGCGCACGAGACCCCGGCACCGGAGCTCGATGATGTAGGCCTGCGGCGGATCCCCCGGGAGCGGCGCGATGCGGAGCAGATCGCTCGCCGCCTCGAGCGCCCGCGCTTCGCGTAACTGAGTCCTCAGGAAGTCGGCGAGGATTGGATCTTCCATCTGCGTCCTCCCGGCGGGAATACCTCCCGCCTTCATGCGAGAAGCATCGGGCGGACGCGTATGATCGGCACTCTATTCCGGCGTGATTGGCTCCGGCGCGCTTGAATGCGTCAGTTGGGCGCGCGAATCATGGGGGGCCCGTATGATTGGCAGGAGCCGCTCGCCGTTCGCATCGCGGATGCGCGCGATATCGCCCGCGCGCGCGCCGATTCCGCGCAGGCTCCGCGCCCGGAATCGAGGGAGTATCGTGGCGAGATCGATCCGCGCGAGGCGGTCGATCGCCGCCGCGCGCGCCTCCCCGCCGCAGCGGGGGCATCGGCGGATCGGGCCGGCTCCGCGGCCGATCAGACGCAGCGCGGATGGCGCTGCGCCGCAGTTGATGCAGCGCAGGGCGGTCAGGAAGCTGCGCCCGACGACCTCCAGCTCGACCGGCGAGCCGTCGGCGCGGAGGAGATCCTCCAGCCGCGTCGAGTCGGTCAGGCGATCATGCGAGCGGTTGCCCGCGCCGAGGCGATGGCGGAATCGGCAGCGCGGATTGCGGCGGTAGAGGGGGGTGTGAAGGCGGTGATTCGCGGCATCGTAGAGAACGCGGCGGCTGATTGGGGTCGACTCCGGACCGGCGGCGAGAATCCGGGTCGCCTCGATCGCCAGGAGACTCGCGGCGAGCGCGCCGAGCGCCGCGGGGGCATGGGTCGGCGGCGCCTCGATCACCTTGCCGCAGGAGTACTCCCGCTCGAGCAGCTCGTAATCGCGCTCCTCCCATGCGCACTCGAGGCACGGGGAGTCGGGGCCGGGGAAGTAGGGATGCACCTGCGCCAGCATGCTCCCACCATCGACACCGCTGTCGATCCACGGGACGCCGAGGAGCCAGGAGAGCTCGTTCACGTCCTGACGGGCCGCGCGCGAATCGAGGCAGGCGATGAGGAGATCGGCGCGTAAGTTCCATGGCGGGAGATCGGCGAGATCGCCCACGATGGGTCGGACTCTCATGTCGGGACGCATCCGACGCAGGCGGCGCGCCTGAGCGAGGGCCTTCGCCACTCCCAGGTCCGCGCGGGCGATCTGCTGACCTACGAGGTTCGATTCTTCGTAGCTGTCGCGATCGACGACGGTCACTTCGGCGATTCCAGGAATCCGCGCAAGATGCGGAATCAGGTGGGAACCGATGTTGCCGACCCCGAATACCGTGACCGAGCGCTCAGGCATCCTCCGGACTCCAGGCCGACTCGTCGGTGAGCGAGGTCGGTTGATCGCCCGAAGAGCAGGTGGGGTTGTAGGTCCAGCAGTCGCGCTTGTCGCTCGCGTGATGCCACACTCCGCAGCCAGGACAACGGACGGCATCGGAGCCGACCTCGATCGGTGCCGTGCACAGGCCGCAGCAGACCACGCCCGCCGATTCCGGGAGCGGCTCCACACGGGCGGGATCGGCATCGGAGTAGTAGAAGCGAGCGCCGTGGGGGAGACGGATCTCGTCGCGATCGGAGAGGATTCGCACGCCCCCCGGCAAGATCCAGCCGTTCACGCGGATCTCCCGACGCGGTGAGGCGACGAGGCACCAGAGCGTCCTCGCTTCTCCGGCGGTGGGAATAAGCGTGACGGGCGCATCGTCGCCCGCGCCCCGATCGTTCAGCGTCATCGATGTCCCAGAGAGGGGATGGGCGCGCCATCGATCATCCTCGTCGCGAGCCCAGATGCGTGCCATCGGTGAACTCCCTCCATCGGGCGCGGCTTCTGGGCCGCGCCCGGAGTGGCTCTTGGTCCCTACTTCGGCTGGTGACGAACGGCGAACCGGATGCTGCCGTCGGAGCTCACCTGGACCAGGTCGCCGCCAACGCCGGCCCCGTTGTCCAAGGCTCCCCGAAGGCGGTAGACCATCTGGTTCAGGTTCTCGATGCGGATTTCGCGCTGTTCGAGTTCGGAAAGGAGTTTGCAGATCAGCTTCCGCTCCTTCCACGCGACGAGTTCGTCATCGGTGGGGAGCGAGTCGTTGCACAGGATGAAGAGAAAGTGACCGAGCAGTCGGGTCAGGCGAAAGGGCTTCTTGCCCGGGATCTGGATCGAGTAGATCCCGTCCTCGGGGTCGCGTGTGAAGTTGATCTCAGAGAGAAAGCGCTCGGGCGGGAGCGGCACGATGCGAGGGCGACGGCGCTTGCGAGGGCGCATCATCTGCCTGGATGTGTCGCGGCGGAGCTCTCCGTGGCGGAGACGCCGCGCCTGCTCAGCCGCGATCGAGCCTTTGGTCTCGGCGCTCCAGTGGTCGTATTCGATCAGTCTCTGAAGCTGACGATTCAGAGCCTCGTCGTCCGCGTTGGGGTCGAAGCGGAACAGGTCGTTGAATCCATGGATGCCCGGCATGCGGCCACCTCCGTTGTTGCGCCTCGCGACCATCTTCCCTCTGGTCGAATTCTGCTCCTGGGATTGCGGACACGGATTCCAGTCCTTGGCTAGGATCCTCCTTTCGACTCGGCTTCAACTCGATGGAGCGGCAGTTCGCGGATAGGCGGCATCCGCGAAGATCACGCGCATTGCCTCAACGATCGTGGTGGGGAGGGATCCGTTCCGAGCGCGCGTCCCCCCCGCGTGCGGTTCGAGATGAGAAGTGGCTGCTAAAATCCGCCGTCACGGAGGGAGGAGGGGTTCGCCCTCCAGGATTCCCCCGCAGCGGCGATTCCAGAGCATCGCGTCACTCGAATTGTTGACGACGACAAGCCGAATTCTATCAAGCGGGGAGGAGTATGTCCAGCCGGCCAAGCGAGGAGTGAATCATCGAGGCGCATCCACGCGCGAAGACGAGGCTTAGAAGGCGGCTTCCCGCGAATCACACGCTAGATCATCTTGATTATGTAGTTCTTGCTGCGCGCCTTCACTCCGCCGAACCACTTCGCCAGCGGCATCATCACGATCAGAAGCGCGACCCAGCCGATGAGGGAGGCGGCGACGCCGCCTTCATGGTAGTAGAGGCCGATCCGCTTCGAGATGATCCCGAGCAGGGCGATGTGAACGCAGTAGAAGAAGAGCGGCACCCGGCCGACGATGCCGAGCGGGCGCGGGATCGCGGGGAACTTCGCGCCGATCAGCTGGATCACCGTCATCGTGAAGACCACGGCGCCGAAGAACCAGAGGTTGTGGTAGAGGCTCGGCGGATACTTCTGATCGAGGAAGAAGGAGTAGTGGCCGAAGCTCAGGAAGGGATCGATGTTGCCGAAGCCTCGTCCCATGCGCACGATGATCGCGAGCAGAAACGCCACTCCGCAGATCCAGAGGCTGTTCAGAACGCGCGCACGGGTCGTCTTCCAACCCTTGAGCCAACCCTCGGCCATGACCGAGCCCATCGTCGCCAGACCGAACCAGGGGATGACCGGGTACTTGTTGAAGTCGCCCGCGTCGATGAAGGTCTGCATCGGAACGAACATCCAGGGGTTGTGCGGGTCGTAGGGGATCTTCAGGAAGAACGGATGAACGAGGAACGTGAGGAGGCCCACTGCGAGGCGCATCTGCCAGCGCGCATTGACGAATAGCGAGAGGAAGCACATCGAGAGACCGATGCAGGCGATGATCCCGATATGGTCGGGGCGGAAGGTCTTGAAGCCGCCCCACGATGAGTTCACCCAGGTGATCTGCACGATGACGAGGAAGAGTCCGCGCTGGATCAAATGCCACTTCGCTTGCCAGTCGGTCGCGCCGGAGCGGATGCGGCTCTGGTAGGAGTACCAGGTCATCGCGCCGTTCATCATGAGGAAGCCTGGCGCGCAGAGGTAACCCATGTAGCGGAGAGCGAACTGACCGAAGGACGAGAAGAATGGGTCGAGGGGGTCCAGGCTGCGCCAGACTGCGTTGAAGTAGTAGGAGCTGTGCCCCAGGGCCATCATGACCCCGACCAGTCCGCGGAACTGATCGATGAACGGGAACCGTTCCTTGCCCGCCAATCGTCCCCCTTCCACCCTCCAAGGATCCTAGGGTTCTTCGTTCGCTTGCTGGATTTTGACACATCACCTGCGGCGGCGCAAGGGATCGGGCGCCTCGCCGGAGGGTTCACACCTCGATGCGCCGGTACTCCCTCTTCCCCAGACCGAGCTTCTCCGCGTAGGCGAGTTGCACCGTCCCGTCGAGCTTCGGCCATGCGATTCGATCGAGGGGGCGCCCCGTGGATGCGGCGACGAGATCGAGCGCCGCCTGGTCCAGCGCGACCGGATCCGTCGACATCGCAAAGCCGATGTCGGGCGCCACCTTCTCCGAACCGGGACCCCAGCAGTCGCAGTGCTGCGTCAGGTTGACGATCCCAAGGATGCAGAGCAGACGGCCCTCGACCGACTGCACGGCGCCGAGCGCGTGCTCGACCATCTTCTCCTGCATGGATGTCGATCCGGCGTTCCAGTGGAACCCGATCGCATCGTTGCGGCAGCGCGCGAGGCACTCTCCGCAGCCGGTGCAAGTCGCCTCGTCGATCCGCACGACTCCCTGATCGTCCACTGCGATCGCGCCCGTCGGGCAATGCGCGACGCAATCGCAGCACGCGCTGCATCGATCGTTCTTCACGAAGGGCTTGGTCTCGCTGTGTTGCAGGAGCTTGCCCTTGCGCGGGGCGCATCCCATGCCGAGATTCTTGAGAGTCGCTCCGAGGCCGGAGAGCACGTGCCCGGTCGCATGTGAGACCGTAAC
Organism: Candidatus Eiseniibacteriota bacterium; assembly: GCA_034679345.1. Lineage (GTDB taxonomy): Bacteria > Eisenbacteria > RBG-16-71-46 > CAIMUX01 > VGJL01 > JAXDAY01. The sequence continues at coordinate 88,378 of JAXDAY010000033.1, read as the reverse complement.
GAGCGCATCGGCGTTGGCGATCGCCTCGGCGACGCCGACCTTGGAGTAGTGCTCTCCCTCGACGGCGACTTCGACCTCGAGGTTGCCGGCCACCCCGTCCGCGGGGATGAAGACCGCTCCCGCGCGCTCGAGGGAGAATCCATGGTCGATCGCCACTTCCGTGTGGCCGATCCCGTTGCTCCGCTTGCCGGCGTAGAGAACGGCTGTATCGGTGAAGAATGGCGTCGCGCCGGCCGATCGAAGCCAGCGAGCCGCCCGGCCCGCAACCTCCGGCGGCAGCGCGGTCTTCAGACCCACCTCGCCGACGTGGACCTTCACTGCGATCCGGTCGTTGGGATGAGCGAAGCGCGCGACCTCCGCATGGGCAAGGAGTCGATCGACGGCATCGGGCCATGTGCTGGGAGAGGAGTCGGGAACGCGACAGAGGAAGACGGTATCAGGTTGGAGCATCCCGGGATGCTAGACGAGCCGAAGTCGTGCGGTCAAGACGGCGCGATGGTTCCGCTCGCGCGACGGATCTCCGCGCGATGGATCATCCGACGGCGAAGTCATCGCAGTTGAGATCTCATCGTCCGACGCCGTTTCTTGTCTCGCGCCTTCTTCACTGCTACAATCACGGGCGGCGAATGACGGTCGATGGCATGCCTGATGGAGGTGGCCGGGCGCAGCTCGGCTCCCTTCGGCGGGGAGGAACTATGAGGCCCGACGCTCGTCTGCGGCGCTCGATCGGACTCCGTCCCTTCGGCGCTCTGCTGTTTCTGGGACTCGCTTTCGCGCCGTGGACGCTCGCCGCGGGCGCCACGAATCCAGCCCCCGTGCCGGCCCGCCAGGCCTTGCCGCCACCCGTGACCGACCCCAACTCCACCGAGATCTGTCTCAACTCGCGCATCTCCTACCACGGTGGCTGGAACGCGGCCGCGACCGAGCAGATGATCGCCGATGTCCTTGACGCGACCGCCCGCGCGCCGCTGACCGCTGGGGAGCGTCAGATCTACCTCGCCACTCCCCAGAATGTCTACCTCTACGACGCGACCGCTCACTCGCTCGTTCTGCACAAGAGCGGCGACTCCAGATCCGACGGAACCGCGGCCTTTGAGGTCGGCATCGCGGCCGCCAGCCTGTTGGACGCCGGAACGGCGATGCACCTCTCGCAGCTCGAATCGGTCGCCCTGTGGACGGGGACGAGCGCTCAGCTCGCGAGCTGCCCCCGGGCGAGCGCCACGACCTACGCGAACAGCCATTGGGATCCGGTGGAGCCGGTCGACATCGTCGTCAGCTTCGGCATCCGCAACGTGGCCGGGCTCACGGCGACTCTGGTGGCGATCTCATCCGACGAGTCTCTCGTGAATCCGGCGACGGACGGGCCGGTCTTTCTGGACGACGCTCTGGAGGAGCTGGCGCACGACTCGACGTTCGCGGCCGAAGAGCTGAGTCCAGGCGAAGTGTCTCAACTCCTGTGGGCATCGTACGGTTGTAGCGATCACTTTGCCGTGGGCAAGGCCGGTTTGGTCTGCTCCTCGGCGGTCGCCAACTACTACCTCACGCGTCACATCTACGCTGTCACGTCGGAGGGCGTCTTCCGTTTCCATGTCCGCCGACCCCCCGGCACGGATGCCACGACCCGCGACCATCGGATCGAGCTCGTCACGGCGGGCGACGCGCGGCCGGCCGTGCGCTCGGCGCTCCCGGATCTCCCGGTCGCGCCTTTCTACCTGATCATCTGCATCGCCGGCACGGGAGACTGGCCGGAGCTCGAGGTGGGGTTCGCCGCTGTGGGCGCGATCCTCCAAGCCTCAACGATGAGTCTGCAAGGGTTTCTGACAGGGGATCTATCGACGGCGGAGCAAACGGCGATCCAGACGGCGACCGGAATCCCAACGACGGATCATCCAATGGCGCTCCTCTCACTCGGGCATCCGGGCCCTTCGGCGGATGTCGAGGACGACGACGGGTTGGGGATGGGGTTGGGGATCGGGAAAGGACTGGGATTGCGGGTCGTGGATCAACCGGCGGCGGATGGCGGCGCGCGGATCCAGTATCGACTCCCGAATGACGCGATCACCGCGCTGACGCTCTACGATCCGACCGGCCGCTGCGTGCGGGAGCTCGTATCGGCAAAGCAGGCGAAGGGACCTCATACCGTCGTGTGGGATTTCCGGGAAGACGGGGGAGTTGCCGTCACATCCGGCGTCTACTTCTGTCGCCTGACGGTCGAAGGATCGAGCGAGACGGCTCACGTGATCGTGCTGCGCTGATCCTGCCACTGCGCGGCGGCGACTAAGGGTACAATGGCCCAGGGGCGGCGCGGGGGCCTCGCATGGCGCCAGGCAGGTATCCGGCAATCGTCGTGATGCAGGGCGGAGTGTCAACACGGGAGGATCGGCGGGGGTGATCACTTGCGAGAATGGGCGGTTCCTGCTGGACGGAAGGCCATGCTTCATCTACTCGGGCGAGATCCACTACTTCCGCTTGCGTCCTCGAGAGTGGCCCATCCATCTGCGGGCCGCGCGATCCGCCGGGCTGAACGCCGTCAGCTCCTATATCCCTTGGATCTGGCACGAGGCGGCTGAGGGGACGTTCGACTTCACCGGACGTACGCATCCTCAACGGAACCTGATCCGCTATCTCGAGCTCGTTCGAGAGCATGGGCTGCGCTTCATCGCCCGTGTCGGCCCGGTATCGAATGCCGAGCTCACGAATGAGGGAGTGCCCGGATGGCTCATCGAGAAACATCCGGAAGTCTGCGTGCGGGGCCGCGATATCACGAACCTGCCGCACACGACGCTCCTTGCCTATCACAATCCGGCCTTCCAGGAATACGCAGCCCGCTGGTACGACGCGGTGCTGCCCGTCGTCGCCCGTCACGCTCACCCCGATGGGCCGGTCATCCTGGTTCAGCTCGACAACGAGATCGGAATGGTCCACTGGCTGCAGAAAGCCGCCGACTATGGGGATCGAACCGAGCAGATGTACCGGGACTTCCTGCGCCGGCGCTACGCCGGCGACATCGGGAGGCTCAACGAGGCCCATGGCAGCATCTGGCAGAACTTCGCGGAGATCACCCAGCCCGCCTCGGGCGATGACCGCCAGTCCTTGAGGCTCCTGCTCGATTGGATGGCCTTCTACCAGGACTATTACGCGGCCTACTTCGGCGCGTTGCACGCCCGATACGCAGCGCACGGTCTCACGCTCCCCGTAATGGCGAACATTCCTCAGTTCTACGACTTCGACGTTCGCGGTCGCGGGGTGTTCGCGCCGATGACCTCGATCATGTTCCGTGACTTCCCGGCGCATGTGCCGGGCGTGGTGCTCGGAGGCGCGTACCAGTTGCGCCGTGTCGACTATGAGAACTTCCACGACATCGCCGTCACGACGGAGATCGTGCGCATGATCGGGGGACGGGATGTGCCTGCCGCGTGCGCGGAGCTGCAGACGGGGATCATGCGCGACCGGCCGCGGCTCTATGCGCAAGACGTGGAGCTGAACCTCAAGACCTCTGCCGCCCATGGGCTCGACATCCTGAACGCCTACATGTTCTCCGGAGGGCGCAATCCCGAAGGGCTCGGGGCGTTCGGCGCCTACCACGAGTGGCAGGCGGCCGTCGCCCCGGACGGCAGCCGTCGCGAACACTACTCCGCGCTGCGCGACTTTGGCCAGCAGGCGCGCTCCTTCGGCTCGCGACTCGCCGAGACGACGAAGCGCGCGGATGTGGCATTCGGATTCTACGCCCCGTATTGGACGACCGAGTATCTCGTCGGCCCCGAGATCGACGAGCTGGAATGGAAGAAGCACCATCTTTTCTACGACGGGCTCGCCCGCCTGCTCCAGCTCGCGCATCTGAATGCGTCCTATCTGGATCTCGAGACCGCGCCGCTCGCCGAGCTCCGGCGGCACCCCGCGCTCGTCGTCTTCTCGCTCGGTTTCATGGACGGGGAGACGCAAAGGAAGCTGGTGGAGTACGTGCGCGGGGGCGGAAAGCTCTTTCTGAACCCCGAGCTACCCATGCGCGGCGTGGGACGCGAGACCTGCACGATCCTCGCGGGTTCTCTCGGAATACGCGCGGGAGGCCGGATCGGCGGCAACCCCTGCTATCGCGTGGACGGGCGAGAGGCGATCGCTCAGGGCGGGATCACCTGGTTTGGGCGGGGAGACGGCGAGGTGATCGCAGAGACAATGGATGGCCGCCCCTGCGGCCTCGAACTCCGACTTGCCGGCGGACGGGTCGTGCTGTTGGGATGCGGCCTCAACCATATGTACGACTATCAAGTCGAGATCGTGCGCGACCTTCTCGCCCGACTGGATGCGCGCCCCGCGATCGAGACCGATTCCGATCTGCAGGTGTGCCTGAGATCGAACGATCGACTCGGGTTCCTCTTCGTGGCGAACTACCACGATCATCCGCGCTCCGGCCGTGTCCGCATGGTTCTGCCCGGCGAGTCCCGGCCGACGACGTTTCCCTCTCGCGGCCGCATGACCATAGAAAACCGTCGCTGCTACCTGATCCCGTTGAACCTGCCGCTGGGCGGCGGAGATCGCCTTCGCTTCGCGAGCGCCGAGGTGCTTGCAGCGCGCCGGCGCGGTCGCGATCAGCGGGTCGTCTTGGTCGGGGCCGCCGGGGCCGAGGCCGAGGTCGAGTTCGTCTGTGGGGCGAAGGTCGCCCGGCTCGACGGTCGCCGGGTCGATGCCGAGCGGCGGGGTCGGAGGCTGCGCGTGAGGATCACGACGACGGGTAGGCCCCAGACGCTCAGTTTGCGCTGAGCCGGCGCGCCCGGCGTGCGCTCAACCCACGGAGCCTCTCAGTCGAGCAGGTTGTGTCCCCTGAGCTTTCGATAGAGGTTACGCTCGCTGATCCCGAGGATCCTTGCCGCATTCCCGCGATGGCCAGAGGTATCGCGGAGCACGCGCTCTATGTGACGACGCTCGACCTCCCGCAGGGTGGTGGGCGCCTCGCCATTCCCGCCCTCCGCTTTGGCCGCCCGGGCAGACCGGACTCCCATGGGGAGGTGGGGGGGGAGGATCTCCGGTCCATCACAGAGAATCATCGCCGATTCGATCGCGTGCTGGAGTTCCCGAACATTTCCCGGCCAGTCGTGCCGCATCAGGACCTGCAAGGCCTGGGCGCTGATCCTCTTCGACGACCCAAGCCGCGCGTTCAGGAGCGCGACCGAGTGCTCGACGAGGGGGCCGATGTCGTCCGGGCGCGCCCTCAACGGAGGGACCTCGATCGTGATGGTTCTTATCCGGTAGTAGAGATCCTCCCGGAACAACCGCTCGCGAACCATGGCGTCCAGATCTCGATTTGTCGCGGCGACCACGCGCGCATCGACACGGATCTCCTTCGTGCCGCCGACATGTCTGAACGTTGCCGCGTCGAGCACGCGGAGAAGTTTCACCTGCGTAACCTGATTCACCTCCCCGATCTCATCGAGGAATATCGTCCCTCCATGCGCGACCTCGAAGAGACCGGGCTTCGCTCGTTCCGCGCCCGTGAACGCCCCCCTCTCGTGCCCGAACAACTCACTCTGGAGAAGATCCTCTTGAAGGGACGCGCATTCGACGACGACGAAGGGCCGCTGCGCTCTGGGACTGCGGGTATGCAGCATCTTGGCGACCATCTCCTTGCCCGATCCGGTCTCTCCTGTGATCAGGACGCTCGAATCGGTCGGCGCGACACGGTCGATCAGGCGCAGGAGGCCGATGAATGGAGGACTCTGGCCGACGAAGGAGTCCTTGACGTCGGGCAGCGTCAGCCCGCGCTCGAGAATCGAGGCACGCCTTTGGAGCATCTGCCGCTCAAGCGCTCGTTGGATGCGGATCTCGATCTCGTCGAGTGGACATGGCTTGGCAATGTAATCGAACGCGCCCATCCGGATCGATTCGATCGCCGTGTCGATCGTGCCGTGTCCGGTGAGCATGATCACCTCGCTCCCGGGGTTCCTCGATCGAATCGACTGCAGCACCTCGAGGCCGCTCATGTCGGGCAGCCTCAGGTCGAGAAGCACGATGGATGGATCGATGGCCCCGAGCCTTTCGAGAGCTTCCGCGCCCGTTCCCGCTCCGGTGACTGTATAGCCGATCCGCGTGAGCTCGCGGCCCATGACCTTGGCGAAGATCTCGTCATCGTCGACGAGGAGGACGTTGATCGCTTGTGAAGTCATTCATGGATCCTTTCGGGATCATCGACGGCTCTCGTGGATGGAATCCACACCTCGAAGGTCGAGCCGGTTCCGGGAGCGCTTCTCACCTTGATCTCTCCACCCCACCGGCGAACCGAGTCCATCGACAGGAATAGTCCGAGACCCGTGCCGCCCGTTCGCAGACTGCAGAATGGCTCGAAGATCCGTTTCTGATCCTCCGGCGCGATCCCGCATCCGTCGTCTTGCACCCAGAAGCGAACGATTTCGCCCGCATCCACCCCCATCCATACATGCCCTCCAGCCTCGCAAGCCTGGAGCGCGTTCAGCGCGAGATTGAGTAGAACATGCTGCAGATCCGCCTCACTGGCGCGGATCCGGATCCCCTCCGGGATCGGCTCGAGCACCAGCTCGACGGCGTGCGAGCGGGCGGTCGGGGAGAGCAGGCCCATCACCGATGCGACGGTCCTCGCCGCATCGACGCACTCAACGGGGGAAGATCGCCCGCTCGACAACTGAAGGAAGTGCTGTGTGATGCCGCGACATCGGATGAGCTGCTCCCGCGCAATCCGGGCCCTCTCCTCGATCTGCGCCATCTCCGCCCCGTCGGTGATCCGGCCGGAATGGGTAGAGCGAAGGATTCCCTCCACGCTGACCAGGACCGTCGCCAGCGGAGTGTTCATCTCGTGCGAGAAGCCGGATGCGAGCATGCCGAGGGAGGCCATTCGATGGGCTTCCGCGAGACGGGCTTCGGCCGCCCGTCGCTTCGAGATGTCGCGCCAGACTTCCACGACCTGAGAGACTCTGCCATGCGCATCGAGGATGGGCGAGGAGTGAACCTCCTCCACGATCGTCTCGCTGTTGGGGAGGTCCAGTTCATAGATCCTGATCTGCGGCTCGCCGGTTCGCAGGCATCCAAGAGTGGGGCAATCCTCCGGACCGCAAGTGCCCGGTGCGACGTGCCCGCACGGGGTCCCGATGAGCTCCACGCGTTCGCGACCTGTTCGCCTCAGAAAAGAGTCATTCGCGGCGATGACCTTGCGGTCCGAATCCAGCACGACGATCGCGTCGTCGATGCTGTTGATGACCTTCTCCAGCTGCTTGCTCTGATCCCGTACTTTGTGCAGGAGACCGGTTGTCGAGGAGGCCATGAGATTGAACTCCCGCGCGAGCCACGCGATGATATCCGATCCCTCTTCCGGCACGCGGCGATCCAGATTCCCCGCGGCGATCGATCGAGCAACGGTTTCGAAGTGTTGCAGGCGTCGTACGACAACCAATCGGAAAACGGTCCCGATCGCGGCGATCAAGACGAGGATCAGGGCCGCACCACCGGCGGCGATCAGGCGAGTGTCACGACCGGCGACGGCGCGCATCTCGCCCGCGTTCACGTCGACGAGGAGGACACCATTGATGCCATGGCCCGGATCATGGCAGCGGAAGCACGGTTCACGATTTCGGATCGGGATGACGGTTCGCAGCATCTCCCCTCCAGACGTCTCGATCACCTGGCTCGACGCCCGCGCCTCGGAGGGCAGCCTGTGACAGGCCTGACACGTGGGGGAAGTGACAGCCCACTCCGCGCTGTCGCCCAAGGCGGCGCTGGAGAAACGGGGGCGGCCCTGACGATCGAGGAGGACGACCGCGTCGACCCCGGATTCGCCGCCGAATCTTTGGATCATCTGCCCGATCAGCCCTCGATCGTTCTCCATCATCTGGTGTTCGAGGGCTGCCAGGATCATCTGCCCCTGGGTCAGGGCTGCCGTCTCGGCCGAATCCAGCAGCGCGTGGTAGTGGTACCGGGAGTAGAGGTAGGCGCTGACGCCGCAGACAACTCCAACCGCCAGCGTGATTCCGATAGCCAATCCGATGGCCATGTTGCCGAGTCGGAGCCTTGAGAGAATGCCGAGCACCAGCGCGGTTTCCTTCCGAGTCGGCCGGATGTGGCCTCCTGACAATATGTCAGGCTCCGGCTGACAACATGGCAGAGCGTTGCGGCTTCCCGCTCTGAATCCGTTCGACGTGTCGAGCTAAGCCCGCTTGTGCAACAGGAGAGCTGCGGGCCGGGCGTATGGCCCGAGCCTTGCTCAACGGCTCACCGTCGAGGATACAGCGTTTGTGCCATTCCCGAGCAAGAAGGGGAGAAGCCATGGTGATGATATTGGCGATTCTTTTCACAAGCTTGCTGGTCATGATCTTGAGCGCATTCGCGCTCAATGGGGCCTCGAGCCCGGTCCAGGGGGAACCGAGGCCGTTGAAGGAACCCGAAGCGCCCCGGCCGCAGTTCTTCTCCAATCAACCAGGCCGGCCGCCAGCGACGCTTCGTTTCCCTCGTGAGTTCATCTTGAGCCAGATCGAGCGGCACGTGCGTCTCGAGCAGGCTGCGGCTGAGGAATTCCTGGGCGTGCCCGTCGCGGATCGGCTTCACTGCCACACATCTTCACCCCTTCGGATCTGAGGAGCCGCTGCCATGCCCAACGTTCAAACCGAGTTACTGAAGGGGCTCTCGACGAAGGAGACCGCGGCGTTGATGGCGCTCGGGATCGGCTTCCACGCGACCGCCGGCAAGGTCCTCTTTCGCATCGGGGAGCCCGCGGAGAGCATCTACTTGATCCAGAGTGGTTGTGTCGCTCTGACACTTCCACTCACGGTTCGCGGGGCCGAAGAGGACGTGCTGATCGAAGAGAGGCTCCCGGGCGAGACCTTTGGGTGGTCGGGCCTGATCCCGCCGCACCGATTCACTTTGAAGGCGATTGTAAGCGCGGAGAGCGATCTCCTCAGCTTCCCGCGCGCCGCGCTCCTGGATCACTTCGCAGGAAGGCCCGCGATCGGGCAGATCGTTACGAGCAATGTCGCCAGTATCATCGGCCATCGCTTAGGGGTATTCCAAACGATGTGGGTACGTGAGATGCAACGGACGATTGAGCATAGCTTCTCCTGAGCGTGGGGCAACGAAATGCGATTCCTCACGATGCTTCTGATTCTGGCGTTGCTCTACGTTGCGATCCCGCGCGCCTCCGACGACCCGCATCGCCAGACGCCTTCCTCCCCTGAAGAGCAACCCGAGGTTCCCTCGCCTCCGTTCTCCGAGGGGGTGTTTCCGTGTTCGGACTGCCATGCGGACATGGAGGTGAACCGAACCCGGCGGGAATTGACCGACTTCCACGACGATATCGTTCTGGAGCACGACGAGCAGCAACGATGGTGTCTGGACTGTCATGATGCGACCGAGCGAGACTCCCTGCATCTCGCCAGCGGTGAGAGGATCTCCTTCGATCAGTCCTACCGCCTCTGCGGGCAGTGCCACGGTGAGAAACTCAGGGACTGGCGCGCCGGGATCCATGGAAGGCGCACCGGGGAATGGAACGGGCGCAAGCAGTACCTTCTCTGCGCTCACTGTCACAATCCACATCAGCCCCGATTCGCGCCGCTCGTCCCCATGCCTCCGCCGACGGCTCCGAGGCGTCCGGGTCAGTAGGAGATCTCATTGGAACGCGCATCCGAAAAGTCGGCTGGCACCAAGCTTTCCCGAAGGAGATTCCTCTCGTGGTCGGCGGCGGCCGCAGCGGGTTTCATCCTGACTTCCTGTGGCCCCAAACGGCTCCGCGAGTACCCACGGAATCGGCTGCGGCGGAACCTTCGTGAGCTCGAGCGGAAGTACTCGTCCGAATGCGGAACCGAGGTCACGCTGAGCGACTCCCCGGCGGTTCCGGGCGTGCTATTCGGCTATGCCCTGGACCTCTCCCGATGCATCGGCTGCCGGAGATGCGTCTATGCGTGTGTGGAGGAGAACAACCTATCGAGAGAGCCGCAGGTTCAGTGGATACGGGTACTCGCAATGGAGAAAGAGAAGGGGATCGACTTTGCCCACAACGATCACTATTACAATCCCGAGAGCGTTCCCGAGCAGGGGAAGTTCTATGTTCCGGTGTCGTGCCAGCAATGCCGCAATGCTCCCTGCACGAAAGTCTGTCCCACCGGGGCGACATGGACGGAGCCGGATGGGATCGTCGTGATCGATTACGAATGGTGCATCGGCTGCCGGTACTGCATGGCCGCCTGTCCATATGGGGCGAGGCATTTCAATTGGACGAAGCCGAGAGTGTCGACCTCCGAGGTGAATCCTCGGATGCACGTTCTGGGGAACAGGCCGCGGCCGAGCGGCGTGGTCGAGAAGTGCACATTCTGTATCCAACGTACGAGGGAGGGGAGGTACCCGGCCTGCGTGGAGGTGTGCCCCGCGGGAGCGCGCAAGTTCGGAAACCTGCTGGATCCAGAGAGCGAGGTTCGATACATCATCGAGCGCAAGCGGGTCCTCGTTCTGAAGGAGGACCTCAACACCGTGCCGAAGTTCTTCTATTTCTATGGCACGTGAGGAGGATATGCGACCGTTCCGGGTCTTCTATCGTTTCCTGACTGGCAGCTTGCGGCTCGTCCTGATGGGCAATGCGGGCTACTGGGCGTGGGTTGTTCTGCTGCTGGCGTTGATCGCCTCCGGCTTGCTGGCCTTCCGGATGCAGATGGAACGCGGTCTCGTTGTGACCGCGATGCGGGATCAGGTGAGCTGGGGCTTCTACATCGGGAACTTCACCTTTCTGGTCGGTGTCGCGGCGGCCGCTGTGGTCCTGGTGATCCCGGCCTACATCTACAACTGGAAGCCGATTCGTCAGATAGTCGTCTATGGCGAGCTTCTCGCGGTCAGCGCGATCGTCATGTGTCTCCTATTCGTGGTCGTCGACATCGGCCGACCCGACCGGTTCTGGCACCTGATCCCTCCTTGGGGCAGACTGAACTTCCCCGACTCGATCCTGGCGTGGGATGTGCTGGTGTTGAATCTCTACTTCGTATTGAACTTCGGAATCGTCACGCACATCCTGTATCGCGCCTTCAGCGGACGGCCGTATGCGAGGCGGGTCGTGGAACCACTGATCCTGCTCTCGATTCCGATGGCGGTGGGAATCCACACAGTCACGGCTTTTCTCTACAATGGTCTCGCGGCGCGACCCTACTGGAACGCATCCATCCTCGCGCCTCAGTTCCTCGCCTCGGCCTTCTGCTCCGGACCAGCGATTCTTCTCGTCGTTCTGCAGCTCCTCCGGCGCTTCACACGGTTTGAGATCAAGGACGAGGCGATCTGGAAGATTGCCGAGTTGATGTCGTACGCGATGTTCCTCAACCTCTTCCTACACGGGGCGGAGGCTTTCAAGGAGTACTACTCGAACACGGAGCACCTTCTATACGCGCGATACTGGTACTCGGGTCTCGGGGAACATCGCACCCTTGTGCCCTACGCATGGTCCGCGGTCGGTCTGAACATCCTTGGTTTCGTGCTGTTCGCGATCCCGACTGCGCGGAGGAATCCGATCCTGCTGAATCTGGGTGCGCTCGCCACCTACGCGGGCGTCTACATCGAGAAGGGGATGGGGCTCATCATCCCGGGACTGACCCCGGATGCCCTTGGAGAGATCTACGAATACGCGCCCACTCTGACCGAGCTGCGGATTGCCGCCGGAGTGTTCGCGGTCGGATTTCTCATCTTCACCCTGATGCTGAAGGTGGCGGTGCCGATCGCTCTCGGGGAGTTCCGCCTCGATCGTGATGCGAGAGGACGGGTGCTGGAAGGTCTCGAATCTGCGGGAGGCAGTGGCGATCCCTCTCTCAGCCTCCCGTCGAGTGCCGTCCGCTCCAACCGGTGACTTGACCGTCCGGGCAATAGGCGACGAGGAATCGTCGCCCCCGCCATGCATGTCGCCGTCCCCACCGATCCAGCCTCCCGCATTCTTCAGCCCGTGACCTTCGGAATGGCGCTCGTGTGATCAGTTGGTTACAGTCTGAACGCCGGAGGTCATGAACGATGTACTTCTCTTCGCAGCAGGAAGCGCAGCTCAAGGAGATCATCTCGGGTATCGAGCGGCGGACCGGCGTGCAGATCCTCGCGATGGTCGTCGGCAAGTCCGATGCCTATCCGGAGGCCCCCTGGAAGGCTTTCGCGCTGGCATCATCGATCAGCGCCCTTGCCTTGACGCTACAGGCGGGGCTGGATCCTCCGTGGGTCGTGCCCTACGATGCGGCCCTTTTCACCGTGATGGTGCTCGGCATAGGACTGCTCTCAGCTCTGCTGACGGTCATTCTGCCTGCGTTCGCGCGATGGTTCGTCAGCCCCTCCCGGCGCGAGGCTGAAGTGGAGCGATACGCGCGCGCCGCGTTCCTCGATCGGGAGATGTCCCAGACGAGGAACCGAGTGGGCATCCTGATTCTGGTGAGTCTCTTCGAGCGCAAGGTCGTCGTCCTGCCCGATTCCGGTGTCGCGGACCGCCTGAAAACCGATGCGCTCGAGCAGGTGGTGGAGCGGATGCGTCCGCACCTGTCGAAGGGTCGGCGTTACCAGGTCCTGGCGGACGGCCTCGCCGAACTGGAAGAAGCGTTCCTCGCGGCCGGCTTCACGGAAGCGCCGGCCGCGCCCGACGAGATCGCGGATGAGCTCGTGCAGGAGCGGGGAGCCGAGGAATGATCCGCCGGCTCCAACCGAGCATCCTCCTGCCGCTGGTCGTCTCTTGGATGGCGATCGCCTCGATCGCCTCCGCCCTCGAGGTGCCCTACCTTACGGGCCGGGTCGTCGATACGGCGGAGATCCTGAGCTCCGACGCGCGCGAGCGGGTCGCCGGAATGCTCAAGGCTCACGAGGACCTCACGACCAACCAGCTCGCCGTGCTCACGGTGCCGAGCCTCCAGGAGGAAAACATCGAGGATTTCGCGGCGCGGGTGTTCAGCGAGTGGCGCCTCGGTCAGTCGGGGAAGGACAACGGTGTCTTGATCCTGGTGGCGGTCAATGACCGCAGCATGCGCATCGAGGTCGGCTACGGCTTGGAGGGCACGCTGACCGACGCGATGGCCGGCCGCGTCATACGAAGCGTCATGGCTCCCAGGTTCAAGGAGGGAGACTACGACGGCGGCATCGAGGAGGGAGCGCGAGCCGTCATCTCGATCCTCGGCGGCGAGGGCGAGATCACAGCGCTCGCCGAGAGCGAGCCATCCGGCGGTTCGTCTTCGGGCTTCCACATGGAGGGCCCAGATCTCTCGATCACGGAGCGTATCCTGATCGGGGCCTTCATATTTGGCATCATCGGCTTGTTCACCGTCATCGGCGTGCTGACTCCTGGGGTGGGATGGTTCCTCTATCTCTTCCTGATTCCGTTCTGGGCCGCGTTTCCGATCATCGTGGTGGGGATCAAGGGGGCGCTCATCCTGCTGGGCGTCTACTTGGTGGGCTACCCCGTGGCCAAGCTGATTCTGTCCAAGGCGCCCTGGTACAAGCGGGCCGCGGCGGATCTCAAGGCGAAGGGGACAGCCCACATCGGCGGATTCACCATCCGGTCGGGCGGTTCCGGCGGAAGCTCGGGAGGGAGCTCGTGGAGCTCCGGAGGTGGTGGATTCTCGGGAGGCGGGGGCCGATCCGGGGGTGGGGGCGCTTCCGGAGGCTGGTAGCGGGAGCCGACTACTCATTAAAAGGAGCGTGCGATGGAGGAGGGCCTGCGGGATCGATTCACCACGGCGTGGGGGCGGTACTTCCCGGGTGCCGGGTTGCCGATTGCCTTCTGGTACACCGATGGAGAAGAGGATCTCCCTGTGACGAGGGCGAGCGACACCGATCGCTGCCTCATCGCGAACCTGGAGCGGGTGCGGGCGGGGAAGCCGATGCGTTTCGGCGTCGACTCGATCGGCTGTCCGGGGGGCAGGCGTTACTGCGGGTTCAGCGAGACTCTGATGCCGCAGTTTAACTACTTCCTCTCCCGCGGGATTCCGGGGAAGCTGGAGGGTGAGCGGTACAAGAAGTCGCCGGAGCTGGTGGCGGAGGTGATGGCGCATGCGCCGAAGCTGAAGGCGCCCGCCGCCTCGATCGTCTTCAAACGGTGGGACTCGCTCGCCGACGCCGATGAGCCGGCTGCCGTCATCTTCGTTGCGACGCCGGATGTCCTCGCCGGTCTTTTCACGCTCGCCAACTTCGATGAAGCGGAGCCGTTCGGCGTGATTGCGCCCTTCGGCGCAGGCTGCGGCACTGTCGTCCTCTACCCGTATCTGGAGCAGCAACGAGAACATCCTCGTTGCGTCATCGGATCGTTCGATCCCTCTGCGCGGGCCTACTTGCCGGCGAACTCCCTGACCTTCGCGGCGCCGATGAAGAAGTTCGCGACCATGATCGCCAACATGGATGAGAGCTTTCTGATCACGCCGACCTGGGGCGAGGTGAAAAGGCGCATTGACTCGAAGTCCTGAGTGGCCATGCGTGAAGCCGGGCCGCCGTGACCTGCGCGTCAATCCAGTCGATCGGTCCGACCGGTTCCTCAGCTTGAGTTGCCCGAGCTCTCCCCCCGCGGAAATTCGGGCGATTCAAAGCGAAGCGCGTGCATTTGCAGTCACGCATGAGGGATCGTCGCTTCATGCGGCGCGGCAGAGCGCGACGGTGAGCAGGAGGCGCCGCCAAACGCATGTACCCAGAAGTGCGCGCGCTTCTTCGGAGTATCAGAAGAGAAGATGATCCACCATGTCGGAATCAGAGCCGCTCCGGCTCCCGCATTTCCCGCTTGAAGAAGCTCCTATCGTCGTGCAGCATCTTTTGCGGTCATCGGTTGAGCTGTCCGGCTCTCTGATGTGACGTATGGACCGAGCGAGGGGCGAGGAGGCACAGATGTTCAGGGGACAGAGACCTTGGTTTGCACTTATCTGTTGCATGAGCGCAATTCTGATCTCCCTGATGAGCGCGAACTGCGAGGACGACAAACCGTCAGGCCCCTCGGATCAGTGCCTCATCGAGGTCACCTCTCCAAATGGCGGGGAGTCCTGGACAGAGGCTTCTGTCCAGGACATCCGATGGAACTACACGGGTGAGTGCGGCGAGAACGTCAAGATCGAGCTGTTCCGAAACGGATCGTTGTGCGCGACGATCGCGACGTCGGAGGCGAACGATGGGCGCTACACGTGGACGGCCGTGAAATGCGGCGATGCGACGGACCACTATCGAGTGAAGGTAACGGACCTGGCCACCGGCGCGAGTGATCAAAGCGACGCCGAATTCGAAATCCCGGGCGCGGGCGATCCCTGCGCGGTCACCGTGACCGCCCCGAACGGGGGAGAGTCCTGGACGGAGGATACGGTCCAGGAGATCACATGGACGTCCACGGGCGATTGTGGCCCGCAGGTGAGTATCGAGCTACTGCGAGACGGCCAGCCGTGCGCGACGATCGTCGCTGTCGCGGCGAACGACGGACAATACTCGTGGACGGCGGAGCAATGTAGCGATTCGACCGGCCGGTACCGGGTCAGAGTGACCGACCTGACCAGCGGCGCGAATGACGAGAGCGATCACGAGTTTGAGATCCCGGATCCCGGAGGCGCCTGCGCCATCGAGGTGACGAGCCCGGCTGGGGGCACCTCGTGGCCTGCTGGGACCTCCCAGGACATCATCTGGACTTCCACGGGCAGCTGCGGCGCGGAAGTCATGATCGATCTTCTCAGGAGCGGCGTCGTGTGCTTGAGCATCGCCGCTTCGGAACCCAACGACGGGCAGTTCACATGGGCGGCGGAGCAGTGCAGCGACTCGACCGAGCATTACCAGATCCGAGTGACGGATGCGACGAGTGGAGCCGCCGACACGAATGACGGGGAGTTCAGCATCCCGGATCCATGCTCCGTCACGGTGACGAGTCCGAACGGCGGAGAAGAATGGATTGTTGGGAACACCTACCCCATCGAGTGGACGGCGGATTGCGCCACCAACGTTCGCATCGAGCTCTGGAGAAGTGGAGCTCTCTGCGAGACGATCGCTGCGAGCACACCGAACGACGGAGCGTACACCTGGCAGGCCACGCAGTGCGATGCAGCAAGCTCCGATTACGCGGTGCGCGTCGTCGATCTCGAGAACGGGGCGGCCGACGCGAGCGGCGGTTCGTTTTCGATCCTCGAGTGCGTCATTGCGGTGACCGCCCCCGACGGGGGTGAGGTCTGGACGGAGGGGACGTCTCAGGACGTCACATGGATCCCCTCGGTCGACTGCGGCGCGCAAGTCAAGATCGAACTGCTGCGCCTGGGCGCCGTATGCGCGACGCTTGCCGCCTCGACCGAGAACGACGGTTCCTACGCATGGACCGTTACGCAATGCCTCGACTCGACCGATGGATATGCAATAAGAGTGACGGACCTCACGACCGAAGCCGACGACGAGAGCGACGCCGCCTTCACGATCGCGGACGCCGAAGTGCCGTGCGCCATCGAAGTGACGGCTCCGATTGGAGGGGAGGTCTGGGTCGAGGGAACGGTTCACGACATCACGTGGGCCTTCGCCGGGGAATGCGGGGCGACCGTCAAGATCGAACTGCTGCGCGACGGCGCAGTCTGCGAAACGATCGCCGAGTCGGAAGCGAACGACGGGCAGTATGAGTGGACCGCGACGCAGTGCGAGGACGCCACGGACGGCTACCGCATCCGCGTGACGGATCCGACCAGCGGAGAAAGCGATGAGAGCGACGCCCTATTCACGGTCGAGGAAGCGATCGTCCCGTGCGTCGTGACACTGACGTCCCCGAACGGCGATGAGTCCTGGATCGAGGGAACGGTTCACGACATCACGTGGGACTCCAGCGGCGATTGCGGCGAGACGGTCAAGATCGAGCTGATCCGAGAGGGGCTCGTCTGCGCGACGATCGCCGAGTCGGAGGCGAATGACGGGCACTATTCTTGGACGTCGGCCCAGTGTGACGGCGAGACGGACGGTTACCGCATCCGCGTGACGGATCCGACGAGCGAAGCGAGCGACGAGAGCGACGGGGATCTCGTCATTGCGCCGGGGTGCTCGATCGCGGTGACTTCGCCGAACGGCGGCGAGATCTGGACGGAGGAGACGGTTCACGACATCCGATGGGTTTGGGCGGGCGACTGCGGGCAGGACTTGATCATCGAGCTGGTTCGGGACGGCGCGGTCTGCGACACGATCGCTCAGGGGCTGGTGAATGACGGCCATTATGCCTGGACGGTGAGCCAGTGCGGAAGTGCGGTCGATCTCTACCACGTGAGGGTGACGGCTCCGGCCAGCGGGGTGACCGACCAGAGCGACGGGGCATTCACGATCGAGGATGCCGCCGTGCCGTGCGAGATGCAGGTCACATCTCCCAACGGCGGTGAGTCCTGGATCGAGGGTGCCGTTCACGCGATCACGTGGACCGCGACGGGCGATTGTGGGGACGTCGTCGGAATCGAGCTGCTACGCGACGGTGTCATGTGCGCGACGATTGCGGACTCGACGGAAAACGACGGGAGCTACTCCTGGACGGCGGCGCAGTGCGACGATGCGACCGCGTCCTACCGGGTGCGCATCACTGATCTAGAGAGCGATACAGGTGATGAGAGCGACTCGGACTTCGCGATCGAGGAGGCGGGAGTGCCGTGTGTCGTCACGGTGACCTCGCCAGACGGTGGGGAAACGTGGACCGAGAACACGACCCAGATCATCACTTGGAGCTCCACCGGGGATTGCGGGCCCAACGTCAAGCTCGAGTTGCTCCGAAACGGCACGGTATGCGAGACGATCGCCGCGTCGGTCGCCAACGACGGCGAGTACTCATGGATGGCGCAGCAATGCGACGGTGCGACGGATCTCTACCGTGTGCGCGTGACTGATCCAACAACGGGCGCCAGCGATGAGAGCGATTCCGACTTCATGATCGAGGATGCGGTCTCTCCGTGTGTCGTGACGCTCACCTCGCCGAACGGCGGCGAGTCATGGGTCGAGGGAGCGCTTCACAGCATCACCTGGGGTTCGACTGGCGATTGCGGGAGCAATGCCCGGCTCGAATTGCTCCGGAACGGGACGGTCTGCGCCGTGATCGCCGCGGCGACTCCGAACGACGGGGCCTTCGCGTGGACGGTGACGCAGTGTTCCGACGAGACGGATGGATATCGGATTCGTGTGAGTGATCCGACAAGTGGAGCCAACGACCAGAGCGATGGGGACTTCACGATCGAGGAGGCGGTCACTCCGTGCGCCATCGCGGTGACCTCGCCCAACGGCGGGGAGGCCTGGACAGAGGGGACGATTCACGAGATCACATGGAACTCCACGGGGGACTGCGGGACAGACGTCAAGATCGAGCTCCTGAGAAACGGGACGGTCTGTTCGACAATTGCCGCCACGACCCCGGACGATGGAAGTTATTCCTGGACGGTGGCGCAGTGCGACGATGAGACGACCGGCTACCGGATCCGTGTGACGGATCCGACGAGCGGCGCGAACGACCAGAGCAACACCGACTTCACGATCGAGGATGTCGTCGGTCCGTGCGAGGTGACGGTGATCTCCCCGAATGGAGGCGAGTCCTGGACTGAAGGGACCGTCCACGACATCACCTGGAGCCATGCGGGGGATTGCGGCGCCGACGTGATGATCGAGCTCCTCCGCAATGGGGCGGTGTGCGCGACGATTGCGGCGTCCACCCCGAACGACGGGATCTTCGCGTGGACCGCGACTCGGTGTGGCGATGCGACCGATCTCTACCGGGTGAGGGTAACCGATCTGACGAGCGACGCCGCGGATGAGAGTGATGGGGTATTCGACATCCCCGAGGCTTGCGCCATCGCGGTGACCTCGCCCAACGGTGGGGAAACCTGGACCGAGGGGACGGTGCACGACATCACCTGGACCCCGTCCGGAGATTGTGGCGCCAATGTGGTGATCGAGCTGCTGCGGAACGGCTCCCAGTGCGCGACGATCGCGGCTTCGACTCCGAACGACGGGCTGTATTCGTGGACTGCCGCGCAATGCGACAACGAGGCGGCGGGCTACAGGATCCGGGTGACTGAGCCGACGAGCGGGGCGAACGACCAGAGCGATGCGGACTTCACGATCGAGGATGCCGTCGTTCCGTGCACGATCGCGGTGACCTCGCCCAACGGTGGGGAAACCTGGACCGAGGGGACGGTGCACGACATCACCTGGACCCCGACAGGGGATTGCGGGCCGAACGTCTCGATCGAGCTTCTCAGGAACGGAACGCTGTGTGCGACCATCGCGGCGTCGGAAGCGAATGACGGGAGCTACTCGTGGACGGCGGCGCAATGTGGCGATGCGACCGATCTCTACAGGATCCGGGTGACCGACCTGACGAGCAGCGCGACGGACGAGAGCGACGCAAACTTCGAGATCCCCGAGGCGTGCGCCATCGCGGTGACCTCGCCGAACGGCGGCGAAACCTGGACCGAAGGGACTGTGCACGACATCACCTGGACCCCGACAGGGGATTGCGGATCGAATGTCTCGATCGAGCTTCTCAGGAACGGAACGCTGTGTGCGACCATCGCGGCGTCGGAAGCGAATGACGGGAGCTACTCATGGACCGTCGCGCAGTGCGACGACGAGACGGCCGGCTATCGGATCCGCGTCACGGACCCGACGAGCGGAGCCAACGACCAGAGCGACGCCGACTTCACGATCGAGGATGCTGTCGTCCCATGCGACCTCACGGTGACGAGCCCCAACGGGGGTGAATCGTGGACTGAGAACACGGGACACGCCATCACATGGAGCTCGAGCGCCGAATGCGGTCCGACCGTCAAGATCGAGCTTCTCCGAAACGGCATCGTCTGCGCGACGATCGCGGAGTCGGAGGCCAACGATGGCTCCTACTCATGGGGCGTCGCTCAATGCGACAATGCGACGGATCATTATAAGATTCGCGTCACCGATCCGACAAGCGGGGCCGCCGACGAGAGCGATGGCGAGTTCAATATCCCCGATCACCCTTGCCAGATTGCCGTGACCTCGCCGAATGGGGGAGAAGCCTGGACGGAGGGGACGGTCCAGAACATCACCTGGACCTCGACCGGCGGTTGCTGGTCGAGTGTGCGGATCGAGCTGCTCCTGAACGGGACTCTGTGCTCGACCATCTCGAGTGGGGAGTTGAACGACGGGAGCTACAGCTGGACGGTCGCGCAATGCGGCGATGCGACCGAGCATTACCGTGTCCGGGTCAGGGACGTGATCAACGGAATCAGCGATCAAAGCGACGGGGAGTTCACGATCCCCAATCCTTGACGCGTTCCGAAAGCGAGCGCGCGTCGCCCGGCCGCGGCCTCGAGCGGCGGGACGGCCGACTCCCTCGATTGGGAGCCGGCCGCCCACCATGTTTCATCGCTCGATTCGTAGGCGAGTCACTACTGCAGTCGCACGATTCTCTCCGTGGTTTCCTTGTTGCCGATGAGAGACCTCTGTAGATAGACGCCCGCCGGGGCGGTCCGTCCGTCATCGGTCTTCCCGTCCCAGGTCAGGGAGTAGACGCCCGGGCTCTGGTACAGGTTCGCCATCTGCCGGACCAGGCGGCCCGTGACGCTGTAGATGCCGATATTGACGCGCGCGGCGCTCTGACCCGTCACCGCGTAGGAGATCCTCGTGTCCGCGATGAACGGGTTCGGCGCCGCCCGGAGATCCGAGGGATTGACCGCCGGATCAGCGTCGACACCGGAGATCGCGAGGACGGCAGTGATGTCGTCGACCCGGTAGCTGGTCCCATTCTCATATTCGTAGTGCATGCCGACGGGGTAGAGCTCTCCCGAGGCGTCGATCAGATCCAGCGTGGTCTTCGTATCGTAGGTGAGCGCGAGATCGGCGCGATCATCGTGGTTCACCTCGATGATCTCCGAGGAGAGGGGAAGCAATGCCCCGACATGGTTTCCGACGTAGGCGCGATCAAGGGCGATTCGCGTGGGATCGAAGCCGTCCGAGGAGGGAATCACCATCGTGTACCGGGAGGCTGCCGGATCCAACGCTTTTCCTCCCTCCAGGAAGCCGGCTCCCGCGATCGCGTTGCCGGACTGATCGTGCGGGACGACGACCTCGACGACGATGGGCGTCTCGTTTCCCGAACCGTCCGATGCCGTGTAGGTGATGGTGTAGACGCGTCCGTCGCCGCCGCCCATGCGCTCCGAGCGAAGCTGGAACTCGGTATCGGCAGTGCCGTACTCGACACCCTGGATGTCGTTCTCCGTATCGCCGTCGCCCAGGCCGTTGTCCGGCTCGTTGCTCGTCACGGAAGTGAGGACGAAGCTGGCGCCGGCGTCACAGATGTCGCTCACGGTGATCTCCGCCTCGATTGTCGACATCTTGTGGTTGGGCGGCCAGAGGACATAGCGATTCAGGGTCACTTCGATCGTGGGCGCCGTGGTGTCCACCACCGTGACTGTGGCGGAGCAGGAGCCCTGGTTTCCGAAATCGTCGGTTGCCGTGAATGTGACGAGGGTCTCGCCATGGGGGAAGAAGTCGGGAGCGTCGTTCTCGATTTGCACGGTCAGATCGCATTCGTCGGTCGCGGAGACTCCGGCGAAGAAGTCCGCAAGCTGCGGATCGTCCGCCGGGGTTCCGCCGCTGGCCGTGCACTCCACCGTGATGTCGTCAGGGCAGGTGACCACTGGGCCGGTGACATCGTTCGCGCACACGGTGAAGAGGTGGTCGTAGACCTCGCCCTCGTATTCGGCGCGGAAGGTCCATACACCCTCCGGGGCGTCCCCGGGAAGCGCGAAACCCCATCCCCAGTAGGAGGATGCATAGAACGGCTCCGAGCTGCTGGACGACCAGCTCCACTGCTCCGTGGCGTCGGGCCGCAGCACATAGAAGTCCGTTTCCTGATCCTGAAGCTGGTCGCGATAGTAGGCGTAGAAGCGGATCGAGTCCCCGGGCGCGAAAGCGTCCCGATCGTTCGGGATCTCTTGCTCCGGGCAGGGCGGGAAGACGGGCTTCGCGCCATGGGTGAGCAGCGCGTTGATGCCGCTGTCATAATAGGGCCGCTGGTCGTTCCACCATGACTCGGTGTTCATGACATTGCACGGGCCGTAGAACGGCTCGACGAGATCTCCGTCCGAGTCATAGGTCTCGAAGTGCAGGTGCGGCCCGGTCGAGTTCCCTGAGCTGCCCACGATGCCCAGGAACTCCCCTGCCTCGACCCATGTCCCGACGGGCAGCGAGGTCTGGGAGCCGTTCTTCATATGGCCGTACCAGGTGACCGATCCATCGGCGTGATCGATGTAGACGGCATTCCAGTTGCCACTGCCGAATCCGCAGCTGCGGTCGTCATTGCCGTCGTCCTTGCCGATGATCGTTCCGGCTGCTGCGGCGACGATCTCAACGTGGTCGAAGTCCATCTTGTACCATGAGAACGGCCACGTGAAGATGTCGATGCCCGAGTGATTGTAGCCGCTGTCGAGGTCGTAGGTCCTCGTTCCGCAGTTGTAGTCGAGCAGTGCGCCTGGGAAGTTGGGATCCTGATCCACGAAGTTCGAGATGCCGTGGAAATCGAAGTCGTGAAGCTCGGAGGATGCCCGCAAGGGCCAGTCGAACAGCGTGATCCGATTGGGTTCGGGGTCGGGCAGCAGTCCTTGGGATCTGAGGACCTCGCGATTCATCCGGATCCTCGACCAGATCTCCGCCCTCTGCTCGGGCGTGAGGCAAGGGCCGTCGTTGACGGGCACCATCGGGCCCCCGTCCATGGGTTCCAGTCGCGCCGCTCCGTGTGCGAACCCTGCGGTTGCACCGATCAGAACTAGAATGCTCAAAAAACGCTTCATTGCTGGTCTTCCTTCTTGTATGGCGTCATGTGGCTCCTGATTGACAGCCCGAGTACTGGAGCGCATCGTATCTGCGGCCACGCCCCTCTCTCTCCTCATACCCGGAAATCGAACGGGTCAATCTACTGCATTTGGCCGCTGGAAGGGAATTGAAAAACGAGGGATCGGATGACCGGCATATCGATCGCCTTGTGGTCGGTCTCCGATGCGTCCCGGGATCGCCGCGGTTCGCTGATCGACTCCGCCGGGTGGTCCGCAAGATGCAGGTATGGGTTGCCCACCGCGGCGGAGCCGCGTCCGTTGATCAGGAGACCTTCCGCCGGCGGAGAGCCAGCGAAAGATAGGCGATCCCAGGCGCAAGAAGCGCAAGCGTCCCGGGTTCGGGCACGGGATTCAGCACGAAGTTGTCGATGTGGGCAAGCGCGGAGGCTTCATCGTCGAGCACGAGTCTCACCTCGGTGGTGTAGACATCCGTCCACAGAGTCTGCCAGGGCGCGGAGTTCGACTCCTGAATCCAGCCGTTCGCCATCGCCTCGGCGTCGGACCAGGTCGGGCTGAACGACACGCTGTAGCTCTGCCACGAGTTGGGGAACACGTCGGCCACATCGTAGTGCCATCCATTGAAGCCGCTATCGTGGTAACGGAACCGCAACCAGGCGTCGTCGAACGAGCCGAGATCGTAGAGGACATCGAAGGAGACCGTCCATGAGGACGCCCCTGTGAAGTCTCCCGTCACGGCGGCCAGATCCGTGGCAGCTCCGATGTCGAAGATCGGCTGCTCGAGAAGGCGACGGGTGGCCAATGAGCCGGCTGGGTTGCCGACACCGCCATCGCGGACGACGACGCTCGATGTGGTGTTGCCGAACCATCCATTGGTGTCGCCGATCGTCCAGAACTCCGAGTAGGCCATGGCGGCCTCTCCCGTTCCCGGGCAAGCCATGGTCGCAACCAGGGCGAGAACCGTTGAGGCTAGAACGATAGGGATTCTCATCATTGAACCTCACTTCCTGGGTTATGCGGGACACAAGTGCCGACGACCGGCTCGATCCGCGGCGCGGCTACATCCTCCTAAAGGCGACCCGCGAGTATACGCGATCTCCGACGAGATCGGGCAATGTCTTTTTCGATCGACGGAGAACTCATCCGACCGGCGGGAGTGGGAGGTGGGATAGCTGGACCCGCGCCTGTGAGCAGAATCACAAGACGCGGGCGCGATCGCCTATCGTCGTCCGAGTCGAATCGTGCCGAGATCCGAGGTCTGCCCGACGAAGACCTCCACACCTGTAAGAGTGGATGGTTTGATGAGTCAGGAGATGGATCCCGAGGCTCAAGCCGCGATCAGGCGAATCACGGGCCTCAGGATGTACCGGCCATTCCCGGCGACGTGGATCGAACGCGTCGCATCGAAGTCGAGCGTTAGCTCGTAGAGGATGTCGGGCTCGATTTCGAATGGATGATTCAGCTTGAGGCCGCTCTGCGAACCACTCGGTACCTCGAGCGGGAGCGTCACGCCGTCCACAACGACCGTGCAGGAATCGGCGAGCTTCAAGCGGATCTGGGTGTAGTGTCCCGGATCCAGCGGCGAGTGGCAGAGGACTGCCGATTGGCCGTTCGCAAGCGTCAGGAGATCGAAGGTGCGTGTCCGATCATCGAGGACGATCCAGCCCGAGGCGCTATCCGCCTCCGCTGCGTGGCTACTCACCTCCGTGACCACGATGTTCACCTCGTCGAACTCCGCGGGGCGATCGGTCAGGAGGACCCGGATCGCCCCCTGGAGGTCTTTTGCCGGGTGCGTCGATGCGTCATCGCATCCCATCAGAGCCAGGATGCAGAGCGTCGCGAGCGCCGTACTCGTTCTCATGGATTTCGTCTCCTTCCAGTTTCCATGAACCCATGATCCGAGCGGTCGTTCAGTTTCCAACCGCGAAGGTCACCCCTCCTTGGATCGATGTGGTATCCAGCTCGCTCAATGCGACTCTGCCCTCGATGAAGAAATCGACCGTTCGACCCGGGAAGAGGATGCCTCCGAAGATATTCAAGCCGACGTTCGTCTCGTCGTCGTCCTCGTGGCGAGGCAGGTCGACTCGAATGAAGTGGAGGCCGAAGCCCGCGCCGAGAAATGGCGCGACCGTTCCGGCGGGACGGAAGTGGTAATAGAGATCGAAGTTGGGGTTCACGTTCGAGACGTGATCGCTGCTCCAGTAAAGAAGGTTCGGCTGTAGATGGAGGCGCGTGCCTCTCTCCTCGAACTCCATGTGTCCTCCGAGGACCACGGTCCCATCGAGCCCTTCCGGATCGGCGAATCCTCCGCGAAAGCCGATACCCGACAGCCCAAACGCGCTTGAGGACGCAGTGAACGCGGTCAGCAAGCCGCATACCGTCATCGCACATAGTAGTACAGATCGCATGGGGACCTCCTCGGACTTGGGTTGCGGCGGAGCCGGCGGGCGCCGCGATGCAGGCTAGAACGCCACGCTCAGGCCGACTCCGAAGGTCGCCGAGTTATAGTCCAGATTTCGAATCTGCTCGCGGACTTCGGTGTCCAGCTCCTTCTCGGGATCGACGAAGACGTACTGGGCTTCTCCAGAGAGGGAGACTCTCGGTGAGAGGGCGAGTCTCAGGCCGCCGCCCACGTGCCAGCCAAAGGTCGTGACGGACTGGTCGCTCAGGCCTGTCGCCTGCTCAACCACGCCCGAGTAGTCGTAGACCACCCGGTACCACCCCGCTCCCGCCTGCATGAACGGGGAGGCGGATGGGGTGAGCGGCAGGTAGAGTTTCCCCGATACGGTGACCGGGATGCTCTTCACGCGCACGAGCCCGCCTTCTTCGCTCGCAATCCGGAATCGCTCGCTCGAGCGGTAGTCGACCGCTCCTCGCACGCCCAGGAAGGGCGCGAGCTTGAACTCCATATGGCCTCCCACGAGGTAGTTGCCCTCGTCGGAATCGGCTGCCTTGCTGTATGCCAGGTGCGGCCCGTACTCGCCGATATCGGCGCGGGCATTCCCTGCCCAGACCAAGGCGCAAGACAGGATCAGGGTCGTGACGATGATGAGGAATCGATCGATTCGCGACGAACACACGCAAAGATCACAAAGATTCGAGGCGCTCTCTCCGCTCGTGCCCCTCGGTTGGGTCTGCGTGAGTCGAGTCATGACAGCTCCTCCTTTCACGAGCCGGCCATCCTCTGGCCGCCCGCCGGAAGCACTTGCGCGGGCCGTCCGGCCGGTAGCGAAAGGAACAGGATTCATGCCGGTCGCCATGCCAGGGGGCCTCGGCCGCGCAATCGACGCGGGCCAAGTGGTTTGCCCGTCCGCCGTCAGGACGCTTCCGCCGGGAGCACCGACTTGGGCAGCGTGCGAGATCTACAAAGTCGGGGAGTTTCTGCAGGAGCGACAGGCATGCGGGCGCCGAGTCGCAGCGTCCCAGGGAGCCCGACAACCGCCGCGACAGCCCGGTCTTTGTGGTGAATTCCTTCACTCAAACGCAGCTTATCCCCCCCTCGGCGATCATCCGGTTCTGGCGCGATCGCTCTGGCGCATCGTCCCATCCACCGCGTATGCTCTTCGGTCCAGCACATCGAAGGCGCCTGCCGCACATGAGCCGCTGGCTTCCGCCGAGTGCGGGTGGAAGCCGCACTAGAGGGACACGACAGGGGAGAGAGATATGCCAGATCTGCATGTGATGACCCGCGCGGGCGGGCAGACGACGATCAAGCAGGGGCTCGTCGATGAGCTCTCACGGACCATGGGGGGTCAGGTCCTGACGCCTTCTTCGGCCGAGTACGACAAGGCGCGCGCAGTCTGGAACGCCATGTTCGATCGCCGCCCGGCGTTGATCGTGCGATGCGCGGAGACGCAAGATGTGGTCGAGGCGATTCGCTTCGCCCGCAGGCATGACTTGCTCGTGGCGGTTCGTGGAGGGGGCCACAATATTGCGGGGACCGGCGTTTGCGATGGCGGTATCGTGATCGACCTCTCTCTCATGAGCACGATCCAGGTGGACCCGACGCACAGAACCGTGCGGGTGGGATCCGGGGCGATACTGGCCGACGTGGATCGGGCGACGCAGGCCCACGGCCTCGTGACCCCTCTCGGGATCAACTCGACCACCGGCATCGCCGGCCTGACCTTGGGGGGCGGCTTCGGCTGGATCAGCCGCCGATACGGGCTGACGATCGACAACCTGAACTCGGTCGAGATCGTACTGGCATCAGGCGAGACGCTCCGCGCGAGCGCGACCGAGCACGCGGATCTGTTCTGGGGAGTGCGCGGGGGCGGGGGCAACTTCGGGGTGGTGACGTCCTTCGAGTTTCGCCTGCACGAGATGGGTCCCGAAATCCTTTCCGGACTGATCATCCATCCGCTCGATGCGGCCCGCGACGCGCTGCGCTTCTATCGCGACTTCATCGCGGATACGCCTGAGGAGTTCGTCTGCTGGGCCGTTCTGCGGCAGGCCCCACCTCTTCCATTCCTGGCTCCCGAGTGGCATGGAAGGGAGGTCCTGATCTTGGCCGTGTGCCATTGCGGCAGGGTACCGGACGGAGAGCGCGTCGCGGCTCCGTTGCGCGGGTACGGCAGACCCCTGGCCGATGTGATCGCCCCCACGCCGTTCACCGAATGGCAGAGAGCCCTGGATCCCCTGCTTGGAGCGGGCGCTCGCAACTACTGGAAGTCGCACAACATCGCGAAGCTAAGCGACGGTCTCATCGACGTTCTCGTCGACTTCGCGCGGAGGATCCCCGACCCGCAATCGGACATCGGGGTGTTACAGGTTGGAGGAGCAGTCAACCGCGTGCCGACGCACGCCACCGCCTATGCCGCTCGGGACGCGCAGTTCATCCTCAACGTGCACGGAAGGTGGAGCGACCCGTCGAAGGACGTTGAGTGCATGGAGTGGGCACGCGCGCTACTGAGGGCGGCGGAGGCTTTCGCGACGGGCGGAGCGTATGTGAACTTCCTGACCCACGACGACCAGGACCGTGTGAGGGCGAGCTACGGCGCCAATTACGATCGGCTGGTCGAGCTCAAGACCCGATTCGACCCGATGAATCACTTTCGCCTGAACGTGAACATCAGGCCGAAGCGCTGAGGCGGGGCCGCGCTCGAGGAGGAAGCCGCGGCAATTGCCTGAGCGCGGCGTGGTCGGTCCTAAGACTCACATTTCAAGCGAGTTAGGAGGCCATCCTCCACAAGTTTCGAGCTATACTTCCTTGCGAGCCTGTGGTAAAATCTTATGCGGCGCGGAGAACCGCTCGATCGAACTCCATTCGGGACCGCCAAGAATCTCCGTGTCGGGCATTTGCGCATAGGAGGGTTCCTTCATGAAGGTATCGACACTGTTTGTGGTTGGGTTATGCGTTCTCCTCACGCCCGTCGTCGCGCTCGCGAACTGGTCGGACAACTTCGACTCGTATGCGACCGGCAGCGGACTTCATGGCCAGGGGGGGTGGCACGGATGGGATGGGGATCCGGCGTGGGATGCCTATCTGACGGATCTGTATTTCATCAGTGCTCCGAACTCAGTTGAGATCGCCGCTTCCTCGGATATCGTCCACAACTTCGACGAGATCTCGGGCAAGTGGTTCTTCACC
The DNA here is from genome assembly GCA_034679345.1 of Candidatus Eiseniibacteriota bacterium. Lineage (GTDB taxonomy): Bacteria > Eisenbacteria > RBG-16-71-46 > CAIMUX01 > VGJL01 > JAXDAY01. The sequence continues at coordinate 60,052 of JAXDAY010000033.1, read as the reverse complement.
GCGTGGCAGTACATCCCGACCGGATTCAACGGCCAGTCCTACTTACTGCTGCTGAACACCTACAACGACGGCGGGCCCTACAACTGGTCCAGCCAGGTCATGTTCAACAGCAGCACGGGGCAGGTCGTGTCGGATCCTGAGGGCGACACCCTTCCGCTGATCATGGGTCAGTGGGTCGAGATTCGGGTCGAGATTGACCTCGCGATGGATCTTCAGACCTTCTACTACAACGGCCAGCCGCTGTACCAGAAGAGCTGGACCGAGGGCGTGAGCGGTGGTGGAGTTCCGGCCATCGGAGCGGTGGACCTCTACGCGAACAACGCGAGCCCGGTCTACTACGATGACCTCTCGCTGATCCTCGATGAGCCTGTGGCCAGCCAGCAGACGACGTGGGGCGCGGTCAGGGGTCTCTTCCGGTAGGACTTCCGACATTCGCATGAGGTGTCCCGAAGTGACAAGACGCCCCGGCTGAGAAGCCGGGGCGTCCTTGTCAATGCCACGGGAACGGCGCCAAGGACCTGTTGCTTCCTAGCCCCTGCGCCTTCATCATGGTTCACCGTGGCGAACCTGATCACCCTGATCCGTGTCGTGTTGATCTTCGTCGTCGTCGGTGTTTGGGCCCGGCGGACGATGATCGAGCTCTGGTGGATCGATCTTCTCATGGTCGCCCTTCTCGCTTGGGTGATCTTCATGGACGCGCTCGACGGCTGGGTGGCGCGTCGCTACCACGAGGATTCCGACGCGGGCGCGCTCTTCGATATCGCCGGCGACCGGATCGTCGAGCTGGTGATCTGGGTCTTCTTCGCCATCCGCCGCGGGCCGGAAGGGGATCCGTACGTGGCTTATTGGGTCCCGCTGGTCATCATCACGCGCACGGTCGTGACGGATCTCATTCGCAGCGTCGCCTTCCAAAAGGGGAAGACTCCCTTCGGCAGGAAGACGATGCAGGAATCCGCGCTCGGCCGGCAGCTCGTCGCCTCGCGGTGGAGCCGCGCAACGTATGGCGGATTGAAGGCGGTGGCGTTCTGCGCGCTCGGCATCGTCTTCGCGCTCGATCGGATGCATGCGACCGGGGAGTGGGTCGGCGCGATGCGTCTGACGACCGACATTCTTGTCTACTCCACCGCGATCTTCTGCGTCGTGCGGGCAATCCCCGTCATCTGGGACGGCAAGTCGTATTTCATTGGGGCAGGCTCATAGATGGCCTGACCAACGGGTGGCCCCGCTCAGAGCTCCTCGTTGGCGAATGTGTCTCCCTGCGACAAGTCTCCGCTCCGGTAGCCCTTGAGGAACCACCGAGCGCGCTGCTCGGCGGTTCCGTGAGTGAATGCGTCGGGCACGACGTAGCCCTGGGACTCCATCTGCAGGCGGTCATCTCCGATCTGGCTGGCCGCGTTCAACGCCTCCTCGATGTCGCCCTCCTCGACCACGTCGCGCGACTGCTGCGCGTGATGGGCCCACATCCCCGCCAGGAAATCGGCCTGCAACTCGAGTCGGACCGAGACCTCGTTCGCCTCCGCCTCGCTCAACCGAGAGCGAAGCTCGTTCGCCTGGTCCATGATTCCGAGGAGACACTGCACATGGTGGCCGATCTCATGGGCGATCACATAGGCCTGCGCAAAGTCGCCCGGCGCTCCGTGGCGTCGGTGGAGATCATCGAAGAAGCTCAAGTCGAGGTAGACCTTCTCGTCCGCCTGGCAGTAGAACGGACCCACGGCGGACTGGGCGTACCCGCACGCGGACTCGACGAAGCCGCTATAGAGGACGAGGGTCGGCTCTCGATAGGTCGCGCCCATCTGCTGAAAGATGGCCCGCCAGGTGTCCTCGGTATCGGCGAGCACGACCGAGGCGAAATCCGCGATCTCCTGCTGCTCGGCCGTCATGTTTTCCATCGAGATGGAGGGATCGACGAAGCCGCCCGTCGGGCCCGCCTGCTCGAGCATCTCGAGCGGATTGGTGCCCGTCAGGATCGCGAAGAGGGCGATGAGGACGATCGCCCCGCCGCCTAGGCCGGCGATCCCGCGGCCGCTCATGCCTCTTCGATCCTCGACGTTCGTGCTTCTGCGGCCTGTCTTCCATCGCATGAGAGAACTCCTTTCGATCTCCCCCGCCCGGCGGGACGAGCGGCCGCCGGGAGCGCCTCGACGGTAGAACGTGCGCACCCGCTGGCTCGCCCAAGCGCGCCTCCGCGCAACGAGCCTAGGGGCTCGCTGGGCGTGGTTCAAGGCTCGCCTCGCCGTGCGATCCTCGGACTGCGGACGCGGGTGGCAATGGTCCGACTCCTCGGAATCGGAGGTTCGCGCGACCGGCCGGGGATGCCGTATAATGGTTAGTCGACGATGGTCGCCGGGGGGTAGGAGACTGTCATGGACGCATCCGTCAGCGCAGCTTTTCGTGATCAGTTGATGGACCGCCGTCGCCAGATCGCCGCAGCCCTGGAGCGATTGGGCGAGGCGGGGGATCTGATGCGGCTCCTCCAGGAGGTCGACGACGCGCTCGGAAGGCTGGAGGGCAACCGGTTCGGTGAATGTCTCGTGTGTCACGGCGAGGTGGATGAGGCAGATCTCCACATCCACCCGACTCTGCAGTACTGCTTCTGCGAGTTGAGCCGCGAGCAGATCTCCGCCCTCGAGAGCGATCTCGGCCTCGCCTCCCGCATTCAATGGTCGCTCCTCCCCGAACAGGATCTGCGCTGCGCCGGGTGGAAGAGCCACTTCCGGTATCAGCCGGCAGGCCACGTCAGCGGCGACATGTGCGACTTGATCGCCTGTCCGGGGAGCCCCGCGGAGCTCTACTTCCTGATCGGCGATGTCGCCGGCAAGGGGGTCGCAGCCTCGCTATTCATGGCTCACGTCGGAGCGATCTTCCGTAGTCTCATCGAGCCCTCGATTCCGGTCGATCGACTGGTCACGCGCGCGAACGAGCTCCTGACGCAGAAGTCGGTCGTATCCCGCTACGCGACGCTGGTCTGCGGGAGGGCGGTCGCCGATGGGACGATCGAGATCTGTAACGCTGGGCACTGCCCGCCGCTCGTGCTCGGCTCCCGGCGCGTGCTCTCCGTGGAGGCGACCGGGTTGCCCGTCGGGATGTTCGGAGCGACCCCGTTCACGGCGAGCCGGCTCTCGCTCGAGCCGGGAGAGACTCTGTTCCTATACACCGATGGTCTCTCCGAGGCGACGAATCGCTCCGGGGAGGAGTTCGGAACGACCCGAATGCTCGAGATCTTGCCGAAGCACGCCGATGCGGAGCCGATGGAGCTTGCGGCGACGGTGCTCAAGGATTCGTACGAGTTCGCGGGCGGCCCGTGGAAGGATGATCTGACCCTCCTGATCCTGCGACGCGACGCTTAGGGGATCCTCGCGGCCTGAAACCAACGGGCGGTCGCGGTCCCGAAGAGGAGATGCGAGGATGCGAACTTTCGCGTGTGCCGCCGTCGTCATCGCCGCCCTCTGCCAACTTCCCCATCCTGCGGTCGCGTGCCGATTCTGGGCTCTCGTGGGAGAGGAATACCCGGAGAATCTCATCGCCGACCATCTGACCGCGGGGACGGTGAGCCTTCGATCGCTCAGCCAGCTCAATCCGGATGGTTGGGGGATCGGTTGTTTCCCGCCCGGAGGGGGTGAGGTCCCGCTCAACCGGCCGCTCGTTCGAAGGGGGGGGCCGCCGGCCGATCACCTCACGTTTCGCGAGTTCGACGTGGCGGTCGAGGAGCTGCGGTCGATCGCTCCCGGTGCCGCGATCGCCCACCTTCGAAAGTGCACCGCGAGCCACTGCGGCGTTCCAGATCCGCACCCGTTCCAGCGGGATGGAGTCCTCTTCGCGCACAACGGCAGGATGAGCGACTCTCTCATGGTCGAGCTGCTCACGGCGGATGATCCCAACTACCTCGAGAGCCACCCTCCCGAGTATGTCGATGAGTACATCGACTCCGAGCTGTACTTCCTCTACCTCTTGAAGGGCGTAGCCGAGCATCCGGATCTGGAGATCTCCGAGGCTCTACGATCCGCCGTCGCCGAGCTGGCGCTGTTGACCGACACGCGCCTGAACTTCGTGCTCACGGCTGGTGATACGCTCCTCGCTCTTCGTCACGCCCCGCACGACCTCACCGACCCGGTCTACTACTATCCGGCGATAGGCGCCCCCTCGCCGTTTTGGGTGGTCGCTTCGCAGCCGCTCGGCTCCAACACGATCGCATGGTTTCCGATCCCTGCGCGCACGCTCGCCGTCTTCGTGCCGGATCAGATGCCCGCGTTCCTGCCCGTCGACTCCGATACGACCGCGGCGATCGCCGATCCTCCACGTCTGCGGGATTCAACCCGCGCGCGGCCCAACCCGGCCCGCGCCGTCGTCAGGATCCCGGTCGTCGTCCCTCCAGGAGGGGAGTCGATCGAGCTCGAGATCATGGACGTGCACGGACGGCTCGTCTGGAGAGAAAGTCACTCGTCCCTGGCGGCAGGCCAGAGGATGCTCCTGTGGGACGGCCGCGATCTCGACGACCGGCCACTGCCGAGCGGTTCCTATTTCTGCCATCTGCGGTGCGGCACCGAAGTGACGCGCCTGCGCGTCAGTCTCCTTCGCTAGGCCGGCGATTGCGCGGTGTCTCCATATAGAGATCGATTCTCAGCCGCGCAATCCCAACCGACTCGCGAGATGGTGCAGGTTGCTGCGATGCATTCCCAATTCGCGCGCCGCGGCCGCCCAGTTCCCGCCCGCGCGCGCCAATGCCGCCTCGACGATGCGCCGCTGGAACTCGAGGGTGAGGTCCTTCAGCGTGCGCGTCTCCCCGGAGATCGCGATTTCCTCGGCTTCGATGGCGTCAGGCCTCGCCGCGGGGATCGCAGGCAAGTCGATCTGGCGCGCCTCGAGGACGAGGGGGCTTCGATCGCGGTGGATCGCCGCCGCCCGAAGGATCGCGCGGCTGAGGACGTTCTCGAGCTCGCGGACGTTCCCCGGCCAGTCCGCCGTGATGAGCATCTCGCGCGCCTCGGGTGAGAGCCGCAGCGGCCCGAGCCCGAGGCGCCGTCGCGCCTGGTCCAGGAAGTAGGCCGCAAGCAGAGGGATGTCCTCGCGCCTCTCCCTCAGTGGGGGAACGCGCAGGGGGTAGACCGCCAGCCGATGGTATAGATCCGCGCGGAAGCGCCCCGCCTCCACCTCCTTCTCGAGATCGCGATTGGTCGACGCGATGATTCTCACATCGACCCTGCGGAGCCGATCCTCGCCGACGCGCTGGATCTCCCCGTGCTGCAGCGCGCGCAGGAGCATGGGCTGAATCGTCAGGGGAAGCTCGCCGATCTCGTCGAGCACGAGCGTCGCGCCGTCGGCGATGTCGAACTTCCCCGCTCGGTCCCGCGAGGCGCCGGTGAAGGCGCCGGCCACATGCCCGAAGAGCTCGCTCTCCGCGATCGATTCCGGGAGCGCGGCGCAGTTCACCTGGATCAGAGCCTCGTGGCGACGGCGAGAACCCTCGTGCACCTGCTGGGCGACCAGCTCCTTGCCCACGCCGGTCTCCCCGACGATCAGAACCGGTAGGTCGCTTCCGGCGACGAGCGCGATCTCGCGGAGCAAGCGCTGCATGCTGGGGGACTGCCCGATGATCTGTGTCCCCGCGGCGCTGCGCTGCAGTTCCCGCGCGATCTCTCCCTTCCGATCGGCGTAGCGCTCCAGCGACTCGATGAGGGCGGTGGTGCGCATCGCCGCTCCGGCCAGGGCCCCGAGGGCCGCGAGCAGCCGGGGCTCGAGGTCATCGAAGGCGTGAGGGGCGAGCGCGTCGGCGGTGAGCGCCCCGACCACCTCGCCTCCCTCCATGAGGGGGCAGCCCAGGCACGCATGGATGTGCTCCAGCGCCCGGGGGTCGGAAGCGATCAGTCCATCGAACGGGTCAGGCAGGTTGGAGTCGGTCGGGAATCGAACGGGGTTGCTGCCGGACAGGATGATGTCGAGTCGCGGGTGTTCGCGCCGATGGTAGCGCCGGACAAGCGCCTCCTCGGTCAGCCCATGCGCCGCCAGGGGCACCAGTTCCTCTCCCTCGAGTCGCAGGAGACATGCGGCATCGCAGGGAATCACCCGTCGAATGGCGGTGAGCAGCCGATCGTACCGGTCGCGCGTGGCCAGCGAAGCCGTGAGGTCCCGCGCGATTTCGAGGAGGACCTCGAGCCCCTTGAATTGTTGTGGTTCAGACAACGGCGTTACTCCTTCTACAACACCCATCCGTTGTCTCAATCATAACACACAAACAGAAGTCATTTATTTACAGTAAGTTAACTGACTGGTCCCGAACCTGCTCTATGAATAGGCAAAAGGAGGTTCGTCATGAGCATAGATCATCGGATGTCGTTAGCCGACCTGGCGGTCGCATATCCCCGCGCCTCTCGCGTCTTCTATAGCAGGGGCCTCGACTACTGCTGCGGCGGCAAGAAGTCGCTCGAGGACGCCTGCCGCGATCGTGGGCTCGATCCCGATAGCGTTCTCTCGGAGATCCAGGTCGAGGACGCGCCGGCGGGCGCGGCCCTCGGCTGGAGCGAGCGTCCGCTCGGGGAGCTGATCGAGTTCATCGTCGATCGCTACCACCGAGAGCTGCGCTCCGAGCTCCCGGAGCTGGTGGCTCTCGCCGAGAAGGTTCAGATGCGTCACGCCGACAAGGCGAGTTGCCCGGTCGGCCTGGCCGATCACCTCCAAGCGGTCCACGAGTCCGTCCTGGATCACCTCGCCAAGGAGGAGCAGGTTCTCTTTCCCATGATCGCGCAGGGACTCGGGTGCCACGCCGGCGGTCCGGTCCAGGCGATGGAGCACGAGCATCGCGATCATGCCCGCGGGCTCCAGCGGACCCGCGAGCTGGCGCACGACCTCATCCCGCCGGCGGAGGCCTGCACGAGCTGGAAGGCGCTGTACCTGCGGTTGGGCAAGCTCGAAGCCGATCTCATGGAGCACATCCACCTCGAGAACAACGTGCTCTTCCCCCGCGCGCTGCGCGAATCGTAGGAGACCTCCAATGATCAGCCACAAGAGACTCTGGCTCATACTCGGAGGGACGCTCTTCGCGACTTTCACGGTGCTGGGCTTCTTCGGTCGGGAAGTCTATCGACAGGCGCCCCCGCTGCCGGAGAAGGTCGTTGCCTCGGACGGCCGGGTCCTCATGACCCGCGATCAGATCCTTGACGGCCAGCAGGTCTGGCAGAGCACGGGCGGCCAGCAGATGGGCTCCATCTGGGGCCACGGCGCCTATCAGGCGCCCGACTGGTCGGCCGACTGGCTGCACCGCGAGTCGATCGCGCTACTCGATCTCTGGGCGCAGCGCGAGGAGGGAGCGCCCTTCTCCGAGCTGAGCCCCGAGCAGCAGGCCAGGTTGACGGAGCGCCTGCGCGTCGAGCTGCGGACGAATACCTACGACAAGGCGACCGGCATCCTCAGCCTCAGCGATGATCGAGCCGAGGCGGTCGCGACGGTGGCGAAGCACTATATCGCCCTCTATGGCGACGATCCATCCCTGCGCGCTTTGCGCGAGGATTACGCGATGCACGAGGGCGTCGTCCGCGACCCGGCGAGGCTCGAGGCTCTGAGCCACTTCTTCTTCTGGACGAGCTGGGCGTGCGCGACGGATCGTCCCGGCACCACCACGAGCTACACGAACAACTGGCCTCACGAGCCGTTGATCGGCAACCGGCCGACGACGGCGAATGTCATATGGTCCTTTGTGAGCATCCTTCTCCTCCTGGCCGGCATCGGCGCCCTCGTCTGGTGGCGCGCGTTCCACGGAGGCGATGGGGAGGCCGTGACCCCCCCGACGAGCGACCCGCTCGCCAGTCTGCAACCGACCGACTCCATGAGGGCGGTCGCGAAGTTCCTGGGGGTCGTGGTCGGGGTCTTCGGGCTGCAGGTGATCCTGGGAACTCTGACGGCGCACTACACCGTCGAAGGACAGAGCTTCTTCGGAATCCCGATCGCGCAGTGGCTCCCCTACTCGCTCACCCGGACATGGCACGTGCAGACCGGCGTCTTCTGGATCGCGACGGCCTTCCTGGCGGCCGGGCTCTTCCTTGCTCCCGCCGTGGGCGGAAGGGAGCCACGATTCCAGCGACTGGGCGTGAACGTCCTCTTCGGGGCGCTCCTGCTGGTCGTGGTGGGCTCCCTGGCGGGGCAGTTCTTCTCGATCCAACAGAAGCTGGGATTGGACGCCGGGTTCTGGTTCGGCCATCAAGGATACGAGTACGTCGATCTCGGACGCGCCTGGCAGATCGCCCTCTTCGTGGGCCTCGTGCTCTGGCTGGGGCTGATGCTCCGGGGACTCTGGCCCGCGCTGCGCCGTCGCGACGAGAGCCGCAGCCTCGTCTTCATGTTCACCGGCGCGACCCTCGCGATCGGCTTGATGTACGGCGCCGGATTCTTCTTCGGGGCGCGCACGCATCTCTCGGTGATGGAGTACTGGCGCTGGTGGGTCGTCCACCTCTGGGTCGAAGGGTTCTTCGAGGTCTTCGCGACCGCGGCGCTTTCCTTCATCTTCGCCCGCATGGGTCTCGTGAGCCCGAAGCACGCCGGCGGCGCGGTCATCGCCTCGAGCGCGCTGTTTCTCTTGGGGGGGATCCCCGGGACGTTCCACCACCTCTACTTCAGCGGCACGCCGGTCTCGATCATTGCCATCGGAGCGACCTTCAGCGCCCTCGAGGTCGTGCCGCTGATCCTGATCGGCCTCGAGGCCTTCCGTACCTATCGCATGGAGCACAGCTCGCCCTGGATGCGACGTTACCGCTGGCCTCTGCGATTCTTCGTGGGTGTCGCGTTCTGGAACTTCGTCGGCGCGGGGCTCTTCGGGTTCCTCATCAACCCGCCCATCGCCCTCTACTACATGCAGGGACTCAACACGACGCCGGTCCACGCCCACACCGCCCTCTTCGGGGTCTACGGGCTCCTGGCCCTCGGGCTCATGCTCGCGGTGGCGCGCATCCTGGGCGGGGAGAGAGCGTGGAAGGAGAAGCCGCTCGCCTACTCGTTCTGGGCGATGAACATCGGACTCGGGCTGATGGTCATCCTGAGCCTCTTGCCGATCGGCCTCGCCCAGACCTGGGCGAGTGTGGAACATGGCCTCTGGTACGCGCGCAGCGCCGAGTTTCTCCAGAAGCCGGTCATCGAGTTGCTGCGATGGATGCGACTCCTCGGAGATGTCGTCTTCCTGAGCGGTGTCGCGGCCCTCGCCTGGTTCATGCTGGGCCTCCTGACGGGGCGCAGCTATGAGCGGGCGCCGGCCATCGTGCTCGAGAAGAGAACAGTGAAGGGGACCGCAACAGAAACGGCCCGAATCTGATACAGGATCATGAAAGGAGCCGCAGTCATGAAGAACTCCAAAGACGACCGCCGTCTCGCCCTCGTGGTCGCGTTTCTCGCGGGCTTGTCAGTTTCGATGATCGGCCCGGCATCGGCTCATTGCGACACTCTCGACGGGCCGATCGTCCCCGAGGCGCGAGCCGCGCTCGAATCGGGAGACGTCGGCGCCGTCCTCAAGTGGGTCCAGGCCGAAGATGAAGCGGAGATTCGCGAGACGTTCGAGCAGACGCGCAAACTGAGGGCGATGACGCCGGAGGTCCGCGAGCTGGCCGATCGCTACTTCCTCGAAACGCTGATCCGCGTGCACCGGCAGGGAGAAGGGGCTCCGTACACGGGTCTCAAGCCCGCGGGCGCCATCGATCCCGCCTTCGTGGCGGCCGATGCCGCGCTGGCCTCAGGCGATATCGACGCGCTGGCCGACGAGATCTCGACGGCCATCCACGACGCCATCCATCAGAGGTTCACGACCGCCCATGCGCGCAGGCAGCACGCAAGCCACAACGTCCATGCCGGTCGAGAGTATGTGGAAGCCTATGTCGAGTACATCCACTTCATCGAGGGGCTGCACGGTCAGCTGGATGGACACGGGCCGGAGAGCGTCGCCCCAGCGGCATGCGGGGGTCACGCGGACTGATCGAGGATCCCGGCGCGCGCGTCTCTCCGGACGACTCGGGCGCGCGCATCTCTCCGGACGACTCGGGCGCGCGCGTCTGGCCCCGTAGGACCCTACTGGCCGCGGTGGCCGCGATGCTGGCCGCACGCGGTCTCGGGAGTCATGGGGCGGAGCGTTCCCGCCTTGCACGCGGTCACGGTCTCCTCGGCGGTGGCCCACTCGGACAGGAAGACCTGGATCCCCGCGGCGCGCAGCTTGCCCAGCGCTCCCGCACCGATCCCTCCGACCGCGAGGGCGTCGATTCGCTCACCGCTGAGAGCGGCGAGCGGCGTGCACATGCCGTGGCCATGATGCTGGTTGCCGTTCGCGATGGCGCGGCAGGCGCCGCTCTCGACATCGACGATCAAGAAGTATGGAGCCGAGCCGAAGTGGGCGCATACCGGGCTCATGAGCCCTCGATCGTCTTCGACGGGAATGCAGATATTCATTGTGACTTCCCCTTTGGTTGAGTCTTGCCGCGAGCGCCTGCAGCCTGTCCTCGGGCCGCACGGTCGTGCAACCTGCAACATCGAGGCGCCCCCATGTGGATCGGCCCCCCTTCGATGCGGAGGGACTTGCCGTGCACGAGAGCATCGGCGATTTTGCGGTGGGCCGAGTCGACGATCCTGCTGAAGGTGGGCCGTGAGATTCTCATCTTCTCGGCCGCATTCTCCTGGTAAAGCCCGTCGAGATCCGCCAACCGGATTGCCTCGAATTCGTCGAGGGTCATCACGACTTCCTCCAGCCGGGCGATCGGGACTCCGATCGGCTTGAAGATCGAGGCGGCCGGACGGCCGGCGATCCTCCTGTTGCAGAATGGTCTTGGCACCTGGCCACCTCCTGATGTCATAGTGAACATACGTGCATTATCTGTCAAGAACGAAGAGGGCTGCCCCGGCCGGCGTCGGATCGCGAGAAAAGATCTGGACGGCTACGCGCTCAGAGCGTTATCTTACGAGCATATGTGCATTACTCTTTCGGCACGGTCCAGGGAGTCCCGATCGCGCCGGCGGAGGCCCTTGGCGTTCCGGGGAGCCTCGGCTGCGCGACTCCGTTTCATCCTCATGCTCGACGGGACGCCTTTGACCCTGCTTTACGATGTCCGAGGCGAGAGAGGCGCGCATGCCAGATGCTGCGCGTGAGGCGACCAACCAGGAGGGCCGACAATGACCGAAGTGAAAGACGGCTGTGTCAAACCTGCACGCGGTCCCGTTCCGTCAATGCCCAAGCACGCGGTCCAGGGATCGCGAGGATCGGCAACCGAGGGAGGAGGAACAATGCTGGAGGTGATGACCGCGCGTGTGGGCGGAGAAGCTCCGGACTTCGAGGCCAACGCATTCGTCGACGGAGCGGGTTTCAAGACAGTGAGGCTATCGGAATACAAGGGACGCTGGATCGTCCTCTGCTTCTATCCGGGCGATTTCACCTTCGTCTGACCGACGGAGCTGGCGGCGGTCGCCGCCCGTTACGGTGAGTTGAAGTCATTGGACGTCGAGGTCTTTGCTGTAAGCACCGACAGCCGTTTCATCCACAAGATCTGGCAGGAGGCCGAGCTCGCCAAGATGCTGGATGGAGGGGTCCCGTTCCCGATGCTCTCCGATGCCGGCGGCAAGATCGGCACGGTTTACGGGGTCTACGACGAAGAGGCCGGCGTCGATATCCGGGGGCGGTTCATCATCGATCCCGACTTCGTGATCCGGGCGATGGAGGTCCTCACGCCGGAAGTCGGACGCAACCCTGACGAACTGATCCGGCAGGTCAAGGCCTACCAGCATGTCCGCAAGACGGGCGAGGTGGCTCCATCGGGGTGGCAACCCGGGCAGCCAACGCTCAAGCCCGGACCCGACCTCGTAGGAAAGGTCTGGACGAAGTGGAAGCCCTGAGACGATTGACCGCCTCCACTCGCTCCGGATCCAATCCGACGGTCCTCGATGGAGGCCCCGCAACTCCTGAGATGCATGAGTTCCATGGTGGCTCGTCATCGGGAAGTTGTCGATGTCCGGACCCAAGCGGATCCTGATCATTGGTGGTGTCGCGGGCGGCGCATCCGCAGCCGCCCGCGCGCGCCGGTTGTCCGAGGAGGCGGAGATCGTGCTGTTCGAGCGAGGATCCCATGTATCCTTCGCCAACTGCGGCCTCCCATACCACATAGGCGGCATCATCCAGGAGCGCAAGCGACTCATCGTCCAGACTCCGGAGAGTCTGTTCGCACGCTATGACATCGATGTGCGGGTCGAGACTGAAGTGCTGGCGATCGATCGTCGAGCGCGGGAGATCTCGGTGAGAAGCCTCCGGGACGGGCGAGAGTATCGCCAGCCCTATGACGCCCTCGTGTTGAGTCCCGGCGCAGAGCCGATCCGTCCGGCCATTCCTGGGATCGAGGATCCCCGCGTGTTCACCCTTCGGAACATGGCCGATATGGATGCGATCTTGCGTGCCCTGGATGCCACCGTGAAGCGGACGGCCCTGATCGCGGGCGCAGGCTACATCGGATTGGAGATGGCGGAGGCTCTGCGCCATCGGGGCTTGGCCGTGACGCTGGTGGAGAAGCTGGACCAGGTGCTCGCGATGGCCGACCCCGAGATGGCGACCCCTCTCCAGGCGGAGTTGCTGCGCCAGGGAGTCGAGCTTCGTCTGGGCAGATCCATCGAGGCTTTCGAACCCAGGGGAGAGCGGCTGCGCGCCCTGCTGTCGGACGGCGGCTGGGTCGACTGCGGAATCGCGTTGCTGGCTGTGGGCGTTCGACCCGAGACGAAGCTGGCGAGAGACGCGGGTCTCGATCTTGGAGCCACGGGGGGAATCCGGGTCGATGATCGAATGCGCACGAGCGACCCGAACATCTGGGCGGTGGGTGACGCCGTCGAGGTGCGGAACCTGATCTCCAGTCAACCTGCCCTCCTCCCTCTGGCAGGTCCGGCCAACCGTCAAGGCCGCATCGCGGCCGAGAACATCATGGGGCGGGATCGCCCCTACAAGGCCACGCAAGGGACCGCGATCTGCAAGGTGTTCGATCTCGTCTTTGCCATGACCGGCCTCACGGAGACCGGCCTGCTGCGAAGCCAGGAGCCTTATCGCAAGGTCTACCTCCAGCCGCCCGACCATGCCGCTTACTACCCTGACGCGCACCCCATCTTCATGAAGCTGCTCTTCAGTCCATCCGATGGACGCGTCCTGGGGGCGCAGGCCGTCGGAGCGACGGGCGTGGACAAGCGCATTGACGTGCTCGCCGTCGCCATCCGCTGTGGTTTGACGGTCTTCGATCTCGAGGATCTCGAACTGTGCTACGCCCCTCCGTTCGGCAGCGCCAAGGACGCAGTGAATATGGCGGGATTCGTCGCCTCCAATGTGCTGCGCTCCGACGTTGTCCTGTGGGAGCCCGAGGAGCTCGCATCGGTGGGGCCGGATCGGCTGCTGGTGGATGTCCGCACCTTCGAGGAGCATTCGGATGGAACGATCCCCGGCGCGATCTGCGTCCCGCTGGATGAGCTGCGGGACCGGCTCGATGAACTGCCGCGCGAGAAGGAGCTGCTCGTATTCTGCCACGTCGGCCTGCGGGGGTACTTGGCATCGAGGGCGCTCGTCCAGAGAGGTTTCAGGGCGCGAAACCTCTCGGGAGGATACAGACGGTATCTGATGTGGAAGGGCGAGTCCGCCTTCCGGCTCACCGGCGAAGGCGAGCTGCGGGAAGACTGAGCGCAGTCCGGCACAAGGTCCGCGTTTCTCGGCCCCTTGCCCCCCCAGCGTCTGACCGGCGCTCGGCCCACGGGAGGGGCCCCGGCGCTACTGGCCGATCACCACGGTGCCGCCGTCGGCGATCAGAAGGACCGATCGCGTGAGAGTCACGGCCTCGGGATAAGTGCCGGTTCGAATGACGAGGTCGTTGCCCGGCAAGCCGGCGGAGTGTCCCTCGGCGATCGTGTTGTATGGCTGGCTGCGGGTCCCGCTCTCCGGGCCAACGTAGGAGCGATCCACGAAGACGGCGCGCGGGATATGTCCGATCTCTGTGTTCCAGATCCCCGAGTCCGCGACCCTGGTGTCCGCATACATGTTGAAGATCCAGAAACCCTGGCCCGTGGGGTCGACGGCGGCGCCGGAGTAGTCGCCCCACCGATAGGCGTCATTCTCGTCGTCCGTGCTCGAACCGTAGTAGTCGCGGCCGTCGATCAGGGACCGGCTGCTCGCGAAGGCCGTCTCGCCCCTCGACCGCACCGTCCAGCGGGCCCCGACGAAGTCGGCGGATCCCGAGCTGCAGAAGTTCATGATCGCGTCGGAGTAGGCATTGACCGTGATGGACGGCCAGTAGTAGTAGCGCGTCGACGCCCAGAAGAAGCCGCTGCTCGCCACCGAGACGGTGGGCCACGTGGAGACGTTGTACTCCACATAGCGCACGCGCGTCCCGCCTCCCCCCTGGTAGGCGGTCGCGGTCCAGAGCCGGCCGTTCCGGAAGACCACCTGGAACGGCGGCGAGCCGAGGTTGTCTCCACGGATCAGCGCGGGTCCTCCCTGTTGCACGGCGTTGACCATGATCCCGGGATTCGAGAGGTCGACCGATTTGCGCTCGATCACGGGCGGGACATCCGGGAAGGCCGCCGGGATCTCGACGCCGTAGACGAGGCCGTAGATCGGGTCGGGCGGGGTCTGGTACTGGAAGGCGCAGACATACCCCTCAGGTCCGACCGGGATCCCGTGGGTGAGAGAGGGCATCAGCGTGGACGGATCACCGCCGTCATTTCCCTGCATATCGTTGTAGATGTACCCCGCGAGCGACTGGCCGTTCGTGATGCGGCTCTTGTCGAGGACCCAGAGGGTCTGATCGTGAATATCGGGGAATGGCCAGCCGATGGTGACGTAGTTGCCCGTCAGGTAGATCGCGCGATCGCTCGCGCCCAGTCCCGGGTAGTCGATCCAGTTGTTGTCCAGCGTATTCGGCAAGGGCTGCCAGACCCACCAGCCGTCGAGGGGATTCGAGGAGAGCGATGCAGCCAGGTGGAAGTAGGAGGTGTAATCGGAGTTCTTGACCGAGATCGAGAGCCAGTAGAAGCGGTCGCTGTCCTCGTCGTAGATCACTTTCATATCGAAGATGAAGGTATTCGATGGCAGGCCGAAGAAGGGAATCTGGCCCGTCGAGTAGAGGTTCGTCCCGTCCTTCGCGAAGATGTCGACCTGGGTGTTGATCGCCGTGACGACGTGATCCGGTCCCACGGCGATCATCGGATCGGCGGGGCCCCCGCCCGGTCCCGGTCCCGCGAAGTCGCGATCCATTCGGTACGCGTAATCGAAGAGAGCCGTCCCCGCGAGCGGCGGGACGCCGTCTTCGGTGTCGTGCGGACCGGCCGGGACCTCAGGAGGAACAAGCGGGGGACCCACGTCGAGCCGGTACTCGTTGACCGTCTTGATCTTGGGGTTCGCGCGGCGCAGAAGCTCCGGGCGTCGCGCAGATTCCTCGGCCGCGCGGAGCATCTGCTCATAGGTTACGAGCGTTGGAGGCTCGGACTCGATCCGCAACGGTTCGGATTCCGCGCGGAGGGGAGAGGGCAGGACCCCCCCCACGAGGGCGAGGAGTCCCGCGGCGCGCATGATCGCACTGATATGCCGACGCATCGCATCGCCTCCCTTCCGTCCTACTGCAGGGAAACCAGGACGAGGACCTGGCCGCGCCCGCTTTCGAGACCCGTCATCGCCTTTCCGATGACCGCGCCTCGTGCGCGGTCGAGATCGGTCGCCTTCATCAGGTGCCCGCGCGTGCTCGAGGTCGTCAGCAGGTCCCCGGGACGGATCGGCGCGGGCGAGGCGTCGGCGAGCGCATGGACGCGGCCGCTCAGGGCAACCGGCTGTCCGCCGGCGGGAAGGGCGTCGGCGGTCATCGTGATCCCCGGCGCGATTCCGCCCGCGCCGCTCACGATTCCCGCCACTCGTGTGTCGTAGGGGCGAGTCGACGGGGTCAGATGGCCGGGCCGGGCATCGTCGATCACGAGGACCATCCCCGGGGTCGCCTCGCCACCCGATACCGCGAACGG
The DNA here is from genome assembly GCA_034679345.1 of Candidatus Eiseniibacteriota bacterium. GTDB lineage: Bacteria > Eisenbacteria > RBG-16-71-46 > CAIMUX01 > VGJL01 > JAXDAY01. Next base: position 44,068 of record JAXDAY010000033.1, on the reverse strand, counting down.
CTCGGCGAGATCGGCCCCCCCCGTGATCTGGACCGATGGAGTCACGACGCGGCCGCTGTTCTGCACCTCGAACTTGAGCTGTCCGCTCTTGAAGCCGCGCAGCATGGAGCCGGTCCCGTTCTGCTCGAGGACCATCGTCGCGTCCGATCCGCTCGCCTTGCCCCAGAACGAGATTCCGCTGGACGAGGTGTTCTCGCTGTAGATGGCGGCTCCGCCGACGCCGTTTCCGAAGGCTCCGTTCATCCGAAGACGGCTCGATCCATCGACCTGGAACGCCCCGGAGGTCACCTGGAGGCCGGAGGAGATGAGCTTGCCGCTGTGCAGCACCTGCACGACAGGAGACCCGCCCCCGTTGAAGAGCCGCAGGAGATCTCCGGAGCCGGTGTTCGAGAAGACTGCGGTCGCATCGGTCCCATTCGACTTGCCGACGATGGCGATCGACGAGCCGGTATTGCTGTTGTTCAAGTAGAGCGCAGGATCCGTCGTGCCGACCCCGCTGTGCTCGACCGAGAGCCGTCCCGTGCGCGCGGTCGTGCCGAAACTCGCTCGTCCAAGGACGCTCAGCCCGTCCGAACCCTGGATCTCCACCGCGCCGGCGTCGGCGACGATCACGCGTCCCGCCCCGGCTCCACCGTGATCGTAGGCCTGATCAAGTGTCCCGCCTCCTCCGCCGCCGGTCGCCGCGGTCGTCTGGGTGGTCCCGTCGGGGAACCGGAATCCGCCTGTAGTGGAGTGAATGATCCCGTCCGCCGTGAAGCCGGCGATCGAGCGCCAGGCCGTCTCGCTCGAAAGGGAGTAGACGCTGCTCGCCAGGGCCTGGTCGCTCAGCTGCTCGAACCCCGATCCGGTGTTCACCCAGACGCGAAGCCTTGGATCGATCGCGCCGGCCAGCTCGTCGGGCTCGATCTCCACCATCCCGGTGCCGCCCAGCATGGCGCTGAAAATCCCTTGGTCGACATCCAGGGAGACGAAGCCTTGCGGCTCGCTTCCATTCTGGCTCGTTCCATCGTTGGACCAGAGGGTGAAGGTGCTCTCGCCCACGGAGATGATCGCGAACTTGAACTGCGCCGTTCCGTCGAAAGGCTGGCCGTCCGCGACGAGGGTGCCTTGGTAAGAGACCGTGGTCGGTTGGGCGCCGGCCGGCGGCGCGGACGCCGCAAGCATCAGAACCAGCGCGGCCGCGCACAGGTCAAGGAAATGGGATCGCATGGATCTACCCTCCCATTCAGTCATGGCCCTCTAGCGGGCCCAGACGATCTTTCGTATCTCGTGGGCGTTCCGCGCCTGAAGACGACACAGATAGACCCCGCTGAACGCCTCGCGGCCTTGCTCGTCGCGACCGTCCCAGACCGATCCCCATCGGCCCGGCTGCTCGACGCGATCGACGAGGGTGCGGATCAAGCGGCCCCCCACGTCGAAGATCTCGATGCGGATCGCCCCTCCGGGGACAGGCACCTCGTAGGAGATCCATGTGGACCTGGTGGTCGGATTCGGTCGCGGTTCGCCGAGCGCGTATCGAAGCGGGAGCGATGGCGTTTCGGGCGCCGCGGAAGGCTCGTTCTGCCCCTGCCAGTATCCGGAGCCGACGCTGTAGTGCTGCGAGGATGCGCTGCCGGTGATGGCCTGGCCGAGCGTCGACCGGATGCTGTGGCTCGCCGAGACCCCTCCGATCCCGCCGCAGGCGATCACAGCCCGCGGGATGGAGATGGTCGCCTGCGTGAGACCGGGAAGGATCGCGACCAGAAGCGCGGCAAGCGCTACGCGCCGGGCGGCTCGGGCATTCGCTGCAGCGCTCATCCGGCAGGGCCTCGCTTCCAGGACCAGCTCGCCGATCGCGCGGCTCATGAAGGCATCGATTCGATTCTCATCGATCGCCATGGTCTTCTCCTCATGCCGGCGGTCGGGGATCCGCGCGCCGCCGGCGATGCGGCCAGCCCGGATAAACGCGAGATCATCGCCTTGCGGGCGAGGTCTTGTGCAGCCGCACGAGCATGTAGGGGGGTGCGGCGCCGACGGAGCGAGGGCCGGCGCGTCAGCGGATCAAGCCGTTGCGCAGCGCCTTGATGACCGCTTCCGACTTCGAGTGGACGTGGAGCTTCTCGTAGATCTTCTTGATGTGAAAACGAATCGTGTCCTGGCTCAAGCGAAGCGCGGCCGCCGTCGTCTTGTACGAGTGCCCCTCCGAGAGGAGGCGCAGGACGTCCATCTCGCGCGGCGAGAGGCGGTGCTCGGCCTGCCGGGGCGGGATCGTCTTCTGGAACATGGTCACCAGCTTGCGGGCGATGTCGGGAGACATCGGAGCGCCGCCCAGGTGCGCTTCGCGGATGGCCTCGATGAGGCGGGCGGGATGGGTGTCCTTGAGGAGGTATCCCACCGCTCCCGCGCAGACGGCGTCGAAGATCCGATCGTTATCCGCGTAGACGGTGAGCATCATGACCTGCGCCTCCGGGAGGATCTCCTTCACGCGCCGGGTCCCCTCGATTCCGGACATGCCGGGCAATCCGATGTCGAGGAGCACGACCTCGGGGCTGGCGGAGGCGATCGCGAGGATCGCCTCCTCCATCGAGCCGTAGGATCCGACCGTGCGGAAACCGGGTGTCCCGCCGATCAGTTGCGTGAGTCCCTCGCGCAACGGGGCCTGGTCCTCGATGATCGCCACGCGGATCTCCGGTCTCATCGACTCGATTCCTTTCGTTTCGCGGCATGTTGCCCGCTCGAGCGCCCGCGCTGGAGCCGCATGAATATGCGGGGGAGCGACGCCCGCGGGCTTCGGCGCAGCGGCGCGGTCACCGAGATGCGCGTTCCCCGTCCCAGGGTGGAAGAGACGACGCACCGCCCCCCGAGCGCGCGGGCCCGCGCCTCGAGGCTGCGCAGTCCGTGCCCCTCGCGGTTCTCCTTGGACTCGAAGCCGACGCCGTCGTCATCGACGGTCAGGCGGACGGCATCGTGATCGATTTCGACCTGGATCCGCACTCGGGACGCCCGGGCATGTCGCGCGACATTGGCGAGCATCTCCTTGAAGATGAGAAACAGGTGGCGGCGCCGGTCCGGCGTCAAGCCGACGCGGTCGACGACCTTCTCGCCCGGAGCCGTGAACTCGACGTCGATCCCTCCGGCTTCGAGCAGATTCATGGCCGTCTGACGCATCCTGCGGATCAGGTCGACGAGCGAGTCCCGTCTTGGGTCGACCGACCAGACGATGTCGCTCATCTTCTCGCGCAACGCGCGGGCCAGCTCGGCGGTCTGCTCGAGATGGGCCCCATCGGCCGCGTGCGCCTGCCGGCGCGCCACCTCGGTCAGCACCGCGATCTCGGAGAGGCCGGATCCGACATCGTCATGCAGATCGAGGGCAATCTGGCCGCGGATCCGCTCCATCGCGATCAGGTGCCGTGTGCGCAGCCGGTGGAGTCCGACGCCGGCTGAGCCGAGGAGAAGCGCGCCGAGCGCGAGGAACCATGCCTGCTGCCAGAACGGGCGGAGCACCTCGAAGGAGATCTCGGCCGGCACGGAGCTGCGGCTCCCATCAGGGGCGACGGCGCGCGCGAAGAGGCGGTAGCGGCCCGGAGCCAGCCGCGCATACTGCATCGATCGCTGCTCCGTCGGAGGACTCCAGTCCTCCATCCCTCCCTCGAGCCGGTATTCGTATCGCAGCGGATGGTCCCCGCGGAAGTAGAGCCCCACGAACTCCACCGAGAGGAAGTTCCGGTCCGGAGGCACGACGATTTGCCCGATCCGCGCCGGTTCCCCGCCGTGGAGATCCACCTCCTCGCCCTCCACCTGGATCCTCTTGATGTAGATGGGCGGGGGCGGTCCTTGCGTGTCCTCGTGATCCGGGGAGAACCGGCAAACGCCCCCCGAAGTGGCGAGCCAGACCCGTCCGTCCCTCAGCCGGTCGCAGAAGTGGACCGTCTCGCCCGCCAGACCGTCGGAGGTCGTGAAGTGGGTGATCCGGCGGAGATCGGGATCGAGACGGTTCAATCCGCGACCCGTGCCGAGGTAGATGAAGCCGGCCGAGTCGGCGGCGATCGACCAGACAGTCCCGCTGGAGAGGCCCTTGGAGGAGTCGAGGTTCGCGAACTCCGGCTGGTCCGCTCCGGGATCGGCCGTCACGGAGACCCCGCCGAACCGATGACCGATCCAGAGCCGCCCATCACGGTCTTCGAAGAGCGAGCGCGCGTCGGTGTTCGGCAGCCCGGCGGATGCCCCGATCGCCTCCATCTTGCCCTCGCGCATCCGAGCGATCCCTTCGAAACCCGCGATCCAGAGTTCGCCGGAGCGCAACGGCAGGATCTTCCGGACTCCGCTCACGCCGGGCACCTCTCCGAAGTCGGTCCATGCGATGCCGTCCGGGGCGGAGTCGTCGGGAGCGGCGCGATAGAGGCGGCGCTGGCTGCCGAACCAGATCGCTCCGGTTGCGGGATCGCAGGTGACCGCGATCATGCTCTCTCCCCCCGGAGCGCCGGGTAGGGGGAGGCGGGCATCGTCGGTGAGCTTCAGCTCGGGGCCCTTGAAGCGCAGCGCCCCCTCGGGGCATCCGATCCACCAGTCGCCGCGCGTGTCCTGGACAAGCCGGTAGTCGAGGCTGGCGAAGGGATGGCGGTTCGAGCCCGGAACGATCGTGTTCTCCCTCTCGCCGATTCTGAGTATGCCGTCGCCGGCGGTTGTGGCGTAGATCGCGCCGTCGAGGGACTGAACGACCTTGAGCGCTTCACGATCCGGAGAGCCCTGGAATCGCGTGTAGGCGACGATCCGTTCCCCGGAGAACCGGCAAACGCCGATCTGGTTGGTCCCGATCCAGACATTTCCTTCGCGGTCCGCAAAGAGGGATCGCACATAGTCATCGCTCAATCCCTGGCTCATCGTCAGCGTCGTCCACCCGCCGGCATCCTTCCGGAGAAGGCCGCGCGTGGTCCCGATCCAGTAGCGACCCGATCGATCGCGGACACCGCACTGGATCCTCTGCCCCGGCCGAAGCGGGACGGCGAGCGACGTCCAGTAGCCGCGCCCCGCATGGAGGACCTGGGCGTCACGCTCGCGCAGGATCAGGAGATTGCCATCCCCGATCCAGTCGATCGAGATGATGGCCGACGTGTCGACGCCGGCCGGCTCGCGGAGCCGATTCCATTGCCCCGCGCGCCGTTCCAGCAACGCCCCGCCCACCCCGATCCACAACCCCCCGAGGGGATCGGCCTCGATCGCCGAGGCGAGAGGGACGAGATCGAGGCGCTCGAACTCCGGCGCAGGGCCCGCGGCGGACGCCGCGCGGTAGAGCCCTCCCATGGTGAGGCACCAGAGGGAGTCCCCCGAGTCGAGCGCAAGGTCGTAGACGCGGTTGGACTCGACGTCGGAGGCCAGGCGGAAGCGCGTGAATCCGACATCGGCGTCGGTCCCCCCTATCCCTGCGGAGCGAACGACGCCGCCGCCCCAGAGGGCGGCGAAGATCCGCCCGTCCGCGTGGCATGCCATCTCGAAGACGATGGGCGGGTCGATGTTCTGGGCGGGGCCGAAATTGTCGAACTGGTAGCCGTCGAAGCGGCTGATCCCCTCCCAGGTCCCGAACCAGAGATACCCGAGGGGGTCTTGCACCACCGAGGTCACGCGGCTGTGCGCCAGCCCGTCTCGAACGTCGAAGCGTCGGAAGGGGATCTGCTCCGCTCGGGGTGCGGCCGGCGCGAGCAAGGCGGCGAGGAGGCCGAGCGCAGTGGCGCCCATTGCCGGGGCCTCGATCCGAGACACGATTCCCCTCCCGCGGCCTGCGGCAGACAGAAGAGACTACGCGCTCGACCGGTTCGACGCCACCGGGTCGACTCGGGTCGACTCGGGCGCGGCGATGCGCCGGGCTGCCGCCTGCCGGAAACGGGCGTCTTCCTGGAATGGGTCCGATCCTGTATCGTGCGGCAGGACATCCCCATGGGAGGGGGAGGGCTGCAGGTCGGCGGGGGGACGCGTCCGCGCGTCAGGGTCGTCCGGGCAAGCTCCATCGAGATCGGGGTTCATGACGACAACAGGGGTCATTCGGGCTCTCGCGCTGGCTGCGGCCATGTTCGTCGGGGGATCGGGAAGCGATGGATCGCCGATCCCTGAGCCGCCGTCCCCCAGCGGGACCGCGGCGGCCCGCGGCGCGGCCGATGCGATGTTCCAGACCGCCGGGAGGCCGGAGAGGCAGAAGTCGAAGAAGTCCCGTCCCCGCAGGATCAGCCTCGCCAAGACGTTCTCGATGCACTTCATCTATGACGACAATATTCTTCGAATGTCGGACGAGACCGTCCTCGACTTCCGCGCGAACAATCCGCCCGAGAAGTTCATCGTCGAGACATATGACGATCTGATCCTGAGCCCCCGACTGGGCGTCACAATCGGCCGACCGATGATCGGACGGAAGGAAATGACCCTGAGGCTCGGGTACATCGGCTGGTTCTACGCCCGAAACGGCGAGAAGACCAACATGACGTACTCAGCTCGGCTGCGGCAGCCGACGATCGGAAGCGATTACCTCGAGCTGTCGGGCAGTTACGCGCCGACCAGCTACATCCGCGAGCTGTCCGATCGCCCGCCGTTTGTGCCGCGCTCGACGCCCCTGGTCTACGACTCGTTCAAGTCCACGCGCAACGCGGCCGGGCTTGCCTACTATCACAGATTCGGCCCTCGCCTCTCGGCCCGCGCCGAGCTCGGACGGGTGATCCGCTACTACAACAAGCCTTTCATGGAGAACGACAACTGGGAGTGGAACGGGGAAGGGACCGTCTCGATCAGGCTCGCGAGATCGATCCGGCTCGCGACCCGCTACATGTACAGCGACGTCGAGTCGCGCAACGCCGATACCGAAGGCGAGACCGATGAGAACACCGACGACGGCAACCTCGACTACGAGCGCGACCTCTACGAGGCGATCCTGACAATCCGCCCCAGGGGCTGGCTCTGGATCGGGAACTCCATCGAGCTCTTGGGGCAGTATCAGGCCTATCACTACACGAGCCAGCAACATCCCCTCGACGATCCGTATCACGTCGGGAGGAAGGACGAGATCACCTCCTTCGAGACGACGATCGGAACTCGAGCTGTCTGGCGGAAGGTCACCTTGGAGGTTGGCTATCGCTTCAGCGAGCGCGACAGCTCGCTTCCGGGACGGATAGGCGAGGATGTCGGCGAGGAGAAGGACTACACGGACCATCGTCTCTGGATCGGGATGAGCACGCCGTTCTGAGCGCGACATCGCGCGGATCTCCGCGCTGAGAGAAACACGTTGGAGGAGAAGGATGCCGAGATGGAGTAGGGTGGTTTCGTCGGGAATTGGGGCAGCGGCCATCGCGATTGTCGCCGCGGGACTCCTTCCAGGCTGCGGGGAGCAGGACCTTTATGAGGTGCCCGATTCCCCATACCGGATCATCGCCCGCGTCCCGTTACCGAGCGCCGCCGAGGACGTTGCGGTGCTGGGGAATCACGCCTACATCGCCGGCGGCGAGGCGGGGTTGCATGTGGTCGACATCAGCGATCCCCACAACCCGATTCTGATGGAGACCTTCGATACGAAGAAGTTCGCCGAGTCGATCAAGGTGGCGAGCACGCCGAGAATCGATGGCGGCGTCGTCGACATCGCGTTCGTCGTGGAGGGGACCGAGGGGATCACGACCTACGATGTCACGGACCCCGACAGCACGATCTCCTTCCAGCAGGGAACCACCGCCGTGGACGGCAACGGTCTCTTCATCGAGGTGCCGCCCAATCCATCCGAACCATACGTCGTCTACCTCGCCGAGAACTGGAAGGGCATGCGGATCTTCGAGTCGGACCCGACGATTCCCGGACTGCTGCGCTACAACGGCGTCTTCACCTCCACCCGCGGATACGCCAAGTCGATCTCCGTGGCCAACGGGTGGGCCTATGTCGCAGACGACGAGATGGGAGTGGCGGTCGTGGATGTGCGGGTCCGCACCTTGGGTGTGGTCAAGACGGTCTCGGCCGAGGATACCCCCGGGAAGGCGCTCGGCATTCAGGTGGTCCTCCCGGAGGGATCGACGAGCGGATACGCCTATGTCGCCGATGGCCCCACGGGGCTCGTGGTCATGAAAGTGAACGCCGGGGACAAGCCAGTCACCACGAGCATTCTCCGGCTCCCCGCCGTCGTGCGATCCATTGTGGTCCGCGACGGGACCGCCTTCCTCGCGGCACAGGACGGGGGGCTCATGATCGTGGACGTGCGCGATCCCGTGAACCCGGTCCTGATCGGGATGGTGCCGACTCCATACGCCACGGGCGTGGGGGTCGCGACCTCCGGCGCGGTCGTGGTGAGCGATCGAACAGATGGGCTGATCGTCCTCGGCGGCCCCGGCCCCTTCGAGGACGATACGCCGCCGGCACGCATTGGCGACCTCGTTGCAGCGGGCATTGACTCCACGACGATCCGGCTGAGCTGGCGCGCTCCCGGCGATGATCTCTACAACGGTATTGCCGAGTCCTACGACATCCGCTACGCGACGGCAGCCATCAGCGATGCGAACTGGCCCGAGGCCACGCAGGCGCAGGGCGAGCCGGCGCCTGCACCTGGCGGCGCGGCCCAGAGCTTCGATGTCCTCGGTCTGGCGCCCGGGACGACTTACTACTTCGCCGTCAAGACGACTGATGACTCCGGCAACGAGTCGGGCATCTCCAATATCGCCTCCGCAACGACCCCCTCGGGAAACGTCCCGCCGAGCCTCTCCCTCGGCTCCGTGAGCCCAGCCTTCGGTGAGCCGGGCTCGACGACGTTTGTCTTCGAGGTGACCTACACCGATGGGGATGGGGATACGCCGAGCGAGGCGGTCGTCTCGATCTCGGGTGAAGCGCATGCGATGACGCTCCGATCCGGGGAGCCGAGGACCGGCGCGATCTACCGCTACGAAACGACCCTGGATCTGGGAAGCTACGAGCATCTCTTCCGCTTCTCCGACGGCCACAATCCCGCGGTCGAGACGCCGGTCGCGGCGGGACCATTCGTCGGGCAGTCCTTCCAGATGGGAAGCCCCGCGAACGAAGTCGGCCGCGATCCCGACGAGGTCCTCCACACCGTGGTCATGACGCGGGAGGTCGAGTTCTCCGACCACGAGGTGACCCAGGACGAGTACCAGACGGTCATGGGGATCAACCCCTCGCGATTCGTCGGCAGCGGCCGGCCCGTGGAGAACGTCACCTGGTACGACGCCATCGCCTACTGCAACGCCCGATCGATCCTCGAGGGGAAGACCCCCGCCTACGCGGTCGAGGGGCTCGATGTCGCATGGAACCGGGACGCGGACGGTTGGCGCCTGCCCACGGAGGCGGAGTGGGAGCGGGCCTGCAGGGCCGGCACGACGAGCGCCTTCAGCTCCGGCGGGATCTTCGAGACCGCCTGCCTCGACAGCCTCGGGAATCCCGATCCGAGCCTCGATGCGGTCGGCTGGTACTGCGGCAACTCCCCGACTGAAACCCAGAACGTGAAGGGGAAGCAGCCGAATGACGCCGGCCTCTACGACATGCACGGAAACGTCTGGGAATGGTGCTGGGACTGGTACGACAGCCTGACCCCCGATGTCGCCCTGGACCCGTCCGGGCCGGAGACAGGCATTCAGAGGGTTCGCAGGGGGGGATCCTGGTATCATTACGCGCGTGTCTGCAGATCCGCGTCCCGCGATGCCTACTTCCCCAACTCGAAGGACGATGTCCTCGGGTTCCGGGTGGTGCGGACGCTGATTCGCTAGGAGCGGGATCCGCAGCAAGGGAGGAAGCATGGCGAGGCGGATCGACTGGAGCTATCTTCGCAGAGGCTGAACCAGCTGCGCCAAGGCGCAAGGGTACCTTGCGCACGTGGGCGTGACGTCGAGAGAGACCGTGGATGCGGGCAAGAGCAAGCTCGGCGCGAAAGAGGCTCTCGCGATCGCCCGTTCGGCTTCGAGGATCGTGGTCGCGAAGGGGAAGAAGGTTGTCACCTTCGACATGAAGAAGTCGCCTCCGGACGATGAGACGCTGCGCGCCCACATTCTCGGTCCGACCGGCAATCTCCGTGCCCCGACCCTGAGGAAAGGGACGGTCCTGCTGGTCGGTTTCGAGGAAGGGGCGTACGGCGAGTACCTGACGTAGCCGGTCGCCTTGGAGGGAAGATGACGGACTGGGACAAGTTGCATGTGGAACGGATGGAACACGCCCCCTCGGGCGCGATCGTGATGCGCCTGAGCGGCGTGCTGGATAGCGGACCGGAGTGCTACGCCTTCCTGGACCAGGTGCAGGCGATGGCGCACGCCCGCGCCGAGCGCATCGTGATCCACCTGGAGAACGTGACCCGGCTCGCAAGCGCAGGGGTCGGGATCCTGGCGTCCTGCTTCACCTCGGTCACCAACGCCGGCGGAAAGCTGTGCTTGTGCGCAATTCCGCCCCGCGCGGCCCTCGTGCTCGGTGTCGTGCGGTTCCTCGACGTCGTGCCGAGCGCCTCGACGGAGGAGGAGGCGATCCGAATCGTTTCGAAAGGTTAGTCCGCGCCGTCTCGCGTCATTCGCGCGGCCCGGCCTAGCGCAGAAGCGTGAGCTTCAGGCTCCGGCTCTCGCTCCCCGCCCTCAGTCTGCACAGATAGATCCCGCTCGGCAGATCCCGGCCGGCGTCGTCCCGCCCGTCCCAGACCGCCGTCCAGCTTCCGGCGTCGACGACCCCTCCGACCAGGGTGCGCACGAGGCGGCCGCCGAGATCGTGGATCTGCAGCTCGACCGGCAGACGGCCGGGCAATGAGTAGGTGAGCTCGAGCCCTCCACGGAACGGATTCGGCGTTCTGGCGTCCAGCGCGAGATTCGCGCGTCCGGGGACGATCCCCGCGTACGGGAAGGGCCCGAGAATCGTCTCGCGGCCGAAGGGATCGACCGAGCCGATCCGATAAACGCAGCTCGACTCGGCGCTCGCGCTCTCGTCGACGTAACTCCTGACGGAGGGATCGAGAAGCGTTTCCGTGAGTCGCTCGAAACCGGCATCTACGGAGCGATAGACTCTGTAGCCTCCGATTCGCCTCTCGTCTTTCGGCTCCCAGGTTAGCAGGATGCGGGATCCCATGGGGGAGGCGGAGAAGCGGGAGAGCGAAGGCGGGTTGAACCGCGCCGGCTGTGTCGTGATACGGATGGCGAGACCCGAGGAGAGCGGCGCGGAGGCGGCGGGATAGGTATTCGAATAGGTGCACTCCAGCCCCACGTGCTCCGACTCGTCCTCGATGCCGACGGTCGCGTACATCCGGTCGTAATCGTTGTTGACCACCTGCTTGTACTGGAACTCGATGATGCCGTCGCCCGTCGGAGTGGCGTGATGCTCGGGATCGTAGAGGATCACCTGGAAGGTCTGGAGATCGTCGAAGAGGGGGTTGAAGTTCGGTAGCCGGCTCCACTCAACGAAGAAACGGTGGTTCTCGGCATCGTGCCACGTGTAGATCCCGTCGCCCATCACGACCCCGTAGCGCTTGCGGGTCGGATCGAGGTTGTCCCAGAAGGGGGACACTTGCAGCGCGTTGCCGTAGATGTTCGGCATGTGCCAGTTGTAGAAATCATAGTAGTCCGAGGTGTCAAACGAGATCCAGCCGTTGTCGCACACCGCGATCCGGCCGTATGGCTTCCCGTAGTACGTGAACTGGAACGGAAGATCGACCGTGACGGTCTTGTTGTTGCCGAGATTCAGCTTCGTCCCGCTTCCTCCATAGACCGGCGAGCAGTTGACGTAGTCGAAGACCGGCGCCGCATCGGGATAGTCGGTGTCCGAGTTGTCATAGGCGTAGTAGCCGTGGGCATCCGGACCGAGAGGCGCGCTGTGATCGACGGCGCCGATCTGAATCGAGAAGGAGGTTTCGCTGACCTGGCCGTCCTCCCCCTCGAGGAGCAGTCGCATCGTCGCCACGCTCCCTACTGCCGCCTCCGGCCTTGCGGCGACGGAGAACGCCTCCGCGGAGAGCCCCGTCTCGCCGGGCTGGATCATGGCGAACGACGCCGTCGAGTCCTGAACCGACAGGTACTCGGGCGAGATCGTGCGCAGGATGGCGCTCACGTTCGCCGATGCCATCGCGCCGTCGTTGCGCAGACGCACCCCGAGATTCGCGCTCGTCCCAGGGGCGAGGTCGGAGTCGAGTTCGGATGACTCGTGGCGGAGATCGGCTGCGCGCGCCGCCATGCGGATCTCGGATTCGGAGTAGATCCCGCCGGAGATCGCCTCGAGACGCAACGATCCGACCTGTCCATTGGCGACGGTCGGGAGCAGCTCGACGACGAAGGGCGTGACCGGCTCCGCGCTGGCCCCGCCCAGCAGGTCGGGGTACTCGGCCGATCCGGTGATGATCGTGCAGAACGTTTCGGCGCCGGAGGGATCGAGCATCGCGCCAATCCCCGTCGCGGCGGCGCCCGACTGATTGCGCAGCGCCGGGCGCAATTCGAGCCGCTCACCGGGATTGGGGATCCCATCCGCATTCCCGCGACTCGCGCCCTCCATGTCGTCGTCCACGGCGAAGCTCTCGAGGGATAGGTAGGCCGACCCTTCGGTCACATCGACGCTTCCGATGTATGGATCGACGCCCTTGCCCGTCACGGTCACGACGACGGGAGCCCCGGCGCCCTGGATGCCGCACGAGACGCGGGCGATGCCGGATTCGTTGGTCCAAGCGGCGCCGATCGGCTGGTTGTTCCGGCTCACTCCGATACGAGCCCCGACGACCGGCTCATCGCCCTCGGCGGCCCGCACGCTGACCATGACGAAGTTGCTGCCCGAGGGGACGCTCGTCGGGTGGTCGACCGCGATTGCCATCGGCGGCGCCGTCCAGATCTCCATCTCCGGATCGCCGAGGAGGTTGTACATGTGGAAGTAGAACTCCACCGATTCCTTCTCAGCTCCCTCGTACGGGATCTCGGTCGGGAACTCGACAAGCCACTGGAACTTGAAGCTCTGGATGATGGCGCTCAGCCGGTGGTCCCCGTTTCGGATCGAGGTGAACGCGCCGATCGCCGCGGCGTCGTTGAATCGAGTGTGGGACCAGGGCTCGCTGTTTCCTATGAAGGCGACGGCCCCCTTGGGCTGCGTCGGGCTTCCCGCCCGCAGCCAGGCTTCGCCGAAGCAGGTCGGCTCGCGAAAGTCGAGATTCTGGCAGACGAAGCTGAAGACGACCGGCAGCATCCATCCGTTGGTGAGGCCGTCGATCTCCGTGGTGGTGAAGTGAGGAGGCTCCCAACCGTGGATCCCATAGGCCCAACCCCGATAGCTCACGATCGACACGCCGGAGTTGATCGACGTGGGAATCAGATGCAGGTGATCGCTCCACCACGGCGGATAGTAGACCTCGTCCACCGTCGAGAAGCCGACCTCCAGCAGTTCGTCTTTGCACCACTTGCTGACCGCGACGGGGGTCGAGGAGCCGTAGTCGGCACCGACCACGAGGCCGCGACCGAACCAATCGGTCCCGCTTTCCGTGTAGGGGTCCTGCTCGTGTCTCAAGATCTTCGCGACCATGGTCTGGACATCGCTTACCGAACGAGCCGAGAGGCGGCCGACGGTCAGGTCGGGGAGGAAGTCGTCGCCGTCGATCGTGGAGTATGAATGGTCGGAGATGATTCCATGGTAGTCGAAGGCCGGAACACCGCCGGAGAAGGACTGATCAGGCGCGTCCCCGACGAGGAGCAGGTACTGTGGCGGTCGCTCCGATTCATGATAGAGGCGGGACACCTCGTTCTTGATGGCGGCGGCGCTGAAGCCGGTCTCGTCCGTCGTCATGACGATGACATCGAGTCCTGTGGCGCGTTTCCAGTCGGCGAGAGGCGCGATCGCGCTCTCGAAGTCGGGATCGGTCACGATGACGTAGCTTCCCTCGCCCTCCGACTGGATCTCCGCCATGTTCTCCACCGGGATCCACGGGCGAAAGGCATCGAAGAAGCCTCGTCCACGCACGATCGGCGCGGGATTCGCGGCGACGCCGGCGGAGGACTCCTCGTAACGGATGTCGATCTCGATGGGGCCCGCGGAGAGCGCAGCGGTCTTGCCCGACCCATCGGCCGGCGGCGCGATCTGGATCGGCAAGAGACGCAGGCCGCGAAGGACCATTGGCGCGCCGGCGGTCACCTCGAGATCGGGGACTTCTCCGGTATCCGTCGATGGCAGCAACCGCACCCTCGCCTCTCCGGTCGTGGGAGGCAGCACCAGGAACCGCATCGTGGGTCGCGCGAACGGCGTCTCGCTCGCGTCGTCGACTGTCAGTAGCGCAGCCCCATGCGAGGTCCTCACATGGCTCGGGAGCGCCGTCGAAGTTGCGGGCGGGGTCTCGACGGCCAGCGCGGCCCCGAAACTACCGACCAGGATTGCCAAGCAAAGGATGGTCCGCATCGCTCCTCCCCGGGAATCTCCCCGAACACCCCCCTGAACGCCCTTCTGGGACCGGTCGTTGGGAGATACTACCACACGAGTTGCGGCCATTCCGATCAACGCGCGCCCCCCCCGTTCCCGGGACAGGAGCGGGGGGGGGGAATCCCTCGGCGCGCGCGCCAATGTCTTAGCGGGCCAGGACCATCCTTCGGGTCTGGCGCAAATCGCCGCCATCCAGCCTGTAGAAGTAAACGCCGCTCGGTGCGAGTTGACCGTCCTCGGTCTTCCCATCCCAGCGGACCTGGTGGCGCCCCGCCGGGAGCGGCTCGTCGGCGAGGAGGCGGATCTGCCGGCCGGCGACGTCGAAGATGCCGAGCCGGACCCGGGTCTGCCGCGTCAGCTCGAATGAGATCGTCGTCGCCGGATGGAACGGGTTCGGATCGTTGCCGAGAATCCGGCTCGAAGCGGGGATCGTCTCTCCTTCCGCCGCATCCGCTGGATTGCAGCCCGGATCGACGCCGCCGATCCGGTCCCGGCCGCATGCCGAGCCGCCATCCGGATGGTTGCCGGGATAGCAGGGGGAGGTCATCTGGAGCCGGAAATTGTCGTTTGCGAGGTCGCAGAAGAGAGGATCGAGAGAGAAGTTGTGCCCCGCGTCCGTCCCGCAGATCGCATTGCCGCCCTGGTTGCCGAAGATGTCCGTGCACGAGACGATCGGATTGTCGCCGGCATCAATGCATGCCATGGCGCTGCCCGGGTCGTTGTGGCTGATGATCGACTTCTCGATCGTCGGGGAGGAGAAGAACACCGTGATCCCGCCCGCCGCTCCCGCCTGGCCGCTGTGGTTGGCGTTGGCGGAGATGGTCACCTGGTTCAGGTGGACATCGGTGGCGAAGAAGAAGTACATCCCGGCCCCGTCCGAGCTCTCTCCCTCCACGGAGTTCCGGGCGACGAGGCAGTCGTCCATCGTGAGGCTGGAGTTCTCGGCGCAGAAGATTCCTCCACCGGGGCCGTAGTCGCCCACCGTTCGATTGCCCTGAATCGTCGTCTTCGTGATCGTGGCGATCGCGCTGTCGAACAGACCGATGCCTCCGCCGCCTCCGTCGGAGATGTTGTCGAGGATCTTGCAGTCGATGATGGTGGGCGATGAGTTCACGATCTGGATTCCGCCGCCGGAGCTGCCCAAGGCGTTGATGAGATTCCCCTGGATCGTGCAGCTCTCGAACCGGGGGGTCGATCCGGCCCGGACGAAGACGCCCCCGCCGCTCGGAGCTTCGTTGTCCTCGATGGTGCAACGTATGACGGTGGGGTTGCACCGCTCCTCGATCGACAGCCCGCCGCCCTGCTTGGCGAGGTTGTTGCGGATCGTGGTGTTGCTGATCGTCCCTGAGCAATCCTTGATGTAGATGATCCCGCCGTCGTAGTTGTCCGCGATCTCGCAGTTGAAGATCGCGACGCTGGAGGTGTCCTTCACCAGGATGGCCGAACCGTAGACCGGGGCGAAGGCCCGCCGGACGGTCAGGTCGCGGATCGTGACACCCGTGATGTTGGAGCAGTGGACGCCCCGTCCAAGGGAGTCGGCGTTGATGACGGTGGCGCCCGGCCCGGAGCCGCGGAGAGTGACCCCGGATTTCATGATCACCGCGCAGCGGGTTGTGTCGCCTCCGCCGGGCTGGTGGACCACATCCGAGTAGGTTCCCGGGGCCACGAGGACGACATCGCCCGCGTTGGCCGCGTTAACCCCTGCCTGGATCGTGGGATAATCGGCCGGGACATTGATGGTCGCCGCCCCGATGGGAGCGGCGCAAATGGCGAGTAACATGGCGAGCGAGAGCAGTTTCTTCATCGTGATTACCCCTAGGTGGTTATGAGCCTCTGACCGGAAGCACCGCAATTCTACCACGATCGCCCCCCTCCGGTGGAGTCCCTACCCGCTGCGGGCCTCGCGACTGGCGAGGTTTTCCCCAGCGTGTTGGGGTGTCCCAGACCAGCCGGACTCGTGTATAATTCAGACGGTTGCGCCGCCCTGTTCCGGACGGCGTCCGCGATGGAGTGGTCCGCGCATTCTCCTATAAGCATCCCTGGAGGAGCTGATGCGTCTTTTCTCATCCCTGAGCATGCTGTGCATCCTGGTTTCCGCGACCGCCGCGAGCGCCGTCACCGAGATCCGGAACGCCACAACGATCCCGATGGACGCGATTCCGGAGATCGAGCTTCTGTCGAGCTCGGAGGACGGGCTGAGCCTGCGCTTCGCGCTTCCCGTCATGGGCGTCGAGGAGATCTCGATGGGGAGCGAGCGGTATCAGTCGGTGACGATCCCCGGAGGCGGATTGACTGGAGATATCGGGCAGCCTGCCCTTCCCACCTTCACGCGGCTCGTCATGATCCCGGACGACGCGGGCGTCGAGATCGAGGTGACCGTCGAGGACCAGGAGGAGCTCGCGGGATACCGGCTCTTCCCCATGCAGGATGAGGGCTCCAGCGAGCTCGCCTTGGATGCGGCGGCCTACTCCAGGGACGATTTCGGCGAGACTGAGATCGCGCGGATCGGCTCTCCGGCCTTGAGCCGCAATCTTCGGGTCGTGCCGCTCACCTTCCAGCCGGTTCGCTACAACCCGGCCCGCGGGACCCTCAGGATCGCGGGCAGGGTGAAGGTCGACATCCGCTTCGAAGGGACCAATCCGGAGAATCCGAGGCGAAGGGCTCACGCCTCGATACCGCCAGGCTTCGACCGGCTCTACCGGGAACTGATCGTGAACTACGAGCTTCCGCGGGGAGTCACGATCGAGAACGGCACCTACCTGCTGATCTGCCCGAACAGCAGCCAGGTCACCTCCCGGCTTCAGCCTCTCATCGACTGGCGGAATCGGAAGGGGCAGCCCGTCTACCTCGCGACGACGGGCGAGACCGGCACCACGAAGGAAAATATCAAGGCATTCATCCAGAACGCCTACGACACCTGGGAGAATCCGCCCGAATACGTCTGTCTCGTCGGTGACGCCAACGGAACGATCGCGATACCGACGTGGTACGAGAACCTCTCTGGCTACTCCGGGGAGGGGGATCATCCCTACACCCAGCTCGAGGGCAACGACATCCTCTCCGATCTCCACGTCGGGCGGCTCTCGGTCACCTCGAACACGGAGCTGGAGCTCGTCGTTCAGAAAGTTGTGGGCTATGAATCGACGCCCTATGTCGCGCAGGATCTGCCCTGGTTCCAGCGGGCGTGCGTCGTCGGCGATCCGAATCAATCGGGCTACAGCTGCGTTCAGGTCCAGCAGTGGATCAAGAATCGACTGGTCGACCTCGGCTACACGCAGGTCGACACGATCTACTCGGGGAACTTCGTCTCTCAAATGACGACGGCCTTGAACCGGGGCGACACAGTCTTCAGCTATCGGGGATACTGGAACATGAGCGGCTGGTCGAACAGCAACACCTACGCCCTCTCGAACGGCTGGAAGATGCCCTTCGTCGTCACCATCACCTGTGACACAGGGTCGTTCGCAGATGACACGGCGGCGCGGAGCGAGGGCTTCCTGCGGGCCGGGGCGGTCGGTTCACCCAAGGGGGGGATCGGCGCCATCGGAACGGCGACGCTCGGTACCCACACCCGGTACAACAACTGCATGCACTATGGGATCTACTACGGACTCCTCTACACGGGGCACTACAACCTGGGAGCGGCTCTGACGCGCGGCAAGTACGAGATGTATCTCAACTACAACACGGTGGACTACAACCACGTCGTCATCTGGTCGCACTGGAACAACCTGATGGGGGACCCCGCGGTCGAATGCTGGACCGGAGCTCCGGAAGAGACTCAGGTCGTCGCCCCGGCGAGCATCGCGATCGGCCAGAACGCCGTCACGGTGTCGGTCCTGGACCGTCACGGGAGCCCCGTGGAGGGCGCGCAGGTCTGTTTGCGGAAGGGAGCCGAGACCTACGTCGTCGGCCTCTCCGACGCCGCGGGCGAGGTCGAACTGGGTGTGAACGCCGCCACGGCCGGCGAGATGCTTTTGACCGTGACGCAGCACAACCGCCAGCCCTATCTCGGAACGATCCAGGTGGCCGGCGCCGCCAAGTATGTCGCGTACGAAGCCTCGTCGATCGATGACGACGCATCCGGAGAGAGCGTCGGCAACGGCGACGGGACGCTCAACCCCGGCGAGACGATCGAACTCCGGGTGCAGCTCAAGAACTACGGCATACAGAACGCGACGGCGGTGGAAGCGACGATCTCTTCCGACGATCCCTATGTGACGATCGTCGATGGAGAGGAGACCTTCGGCGACATCGCGGGGAACGGCTCGGCGTGGTCGGCGGACGACTTCGGAGTCACTCTCTCCGCCGACTGCCCGCACGGCCGGACGATTCGCCTCTCCCTCGATGTCGTCTCCGGATCGGACGCGTGGCATTCGATCATCGATCTCGGAGCCGTGGCGGCCGACCTTGTCGCCGATGGATACCACCTCTACAACGTGGGCGGCAACGGGCGCCTCGATCCCGGCGAGACGGGACAGATTTCCATCATCCTGAGGAACGACGGTGAGGCGGTCGGCGAAAGCCCGATCGCCACCGTTCTCTCGATGAGCGAGCACTTCGATTTCCCCAAATCGATCGGCAGCTACCCTTCGGTCAATGTGGGCGGAACGGGGGAGAACACGTCCGATCCGTTCACGATCCACGTCTCGCCGGACTGCTTCCCGGGGTATGTCGGCGGCATCCGCGTCCTCCTCGAGTTCTCCGGCGGGATGCGGGACACGACCGATTTGCAGATCCCGATCGGCCAGCGGGCCTCGACCGACCCGACCGGCCCGGACCGCTACGGATATGTCGCCTACGACAACACGGATGCGGCGTACCCGGAGGCCCCGGTCTACAACTGGATCGAGCTCGACCCGGCTTACGGCGGCAGCGGAGCGACCGAGGTGATCCTCGGAGACTATGGGGACTATCAGGACAAGTCGAAGGTCGTCGACCTTCCCTTCCCCTTCGTCTACTACGGGGAGAGTTTCACCAAGGCGACGATATGCTCCAACGGCTGGGTGTCGATGGGCTCGATCTTCAACGCCGAGTATCGGAACTGGACCATCCCGGGAGCCGGAGGGCCCGAAGCGATGATCGCCCCCTTCTGGGACGATCTCTACCAGCAGAGCGGGACGTCGAAGGTCTTCACGAAGTATGACGCGGCCAACCACACCTGGACAGTCGAGTGGAGCCGGATGAAGAACATCGTCGGCGGACAGACCGAGACCTTCGAGGTGATCCTGTTCGATCCCGCCTACCACCCCACGGAGACCGGCGACGGGGAGATCCTCTTCCAGTACAGCCAGATCTCGAACATCGATGGCACCGACGGGTACGCGACCACGGGCATCGAGAACCGGATGCAGGACGACGGCGTGCTCTGGACCTTCTTCAATGTTTACACGCCGGGCTCCGCGAACCTGACGGCCAACCGGGCGATCCGATTCGTCCCAACGGAAGAGGTTCTCGCCGGCACGATCCACGGGACGGTGACGAACCAATCGTGGGGCGGCGCGCCGATCGCGGATGCCACGGTCACCATCGCCGAGAACGGCCACCAGTACCAGACGGAGCAGAACGGCAGCTATCTGGCGACCGAGGCGCCGGGAGTCTACACGGTGATCGCGAGCCATGCGAGCTTCGAGCCGGACACCGTCTCGAACGTTCAGCTCCTGCCCGGATCGAGCGAGCAGATCGATTTCAGCCTTCGCGACATTCTCGCCCCCACGATCCTCCACACCGCGCGAGCGACGACGAGCGACACGATCGGTCCCTACCTGATCCGCGCCACCATCCTGGACTACTCCTCCATCGCGCAGGCGGAACTCCACTACAGGATCGACGGAGGGACGTTCACGCAGCTCAACATGATCGCGGAGGGAAGTGGCAGTTACACCGCGAACATCCCGGGACAGCCGTGGACGACCACGATCGAGTACTACATCTACGCGCGGGACTCCGGATCGAACGAGGCGACAGCGCCTCCGGGCGCTCCTGAAGAGCTGTATCGCTTCTATGTCGCCCCGACGGTCGCTCTCTACACGGACGACATGGAGCACGACCGCGGCTGGACGGCGGGCGATCCGGACGACACCGCCACGAGCGGGATCTGGGTGCGCGTGGATCCCAACGCGACCTACCACGATCAGACGATGGTCCAACCCGAGGACGACCACACCCCGCTGGATGGACGCTTCTGCTGGGTGACGGGCAACACGCCGCCCGGCGGGACCGAGGGGGAGAACGACGTCGACGGGGGCTGGACGACGCTTACTTCGCCGCGCCTGAACCTGGCGGTAGACGGAATCGTGGTCCTGCGCTACTACCGCTGGTTCACGAACGACACGGCCAACAACCCGGGGGAGGACGCGTGGATCGTGGAGGTCTCCGACGACGATGGTCTCACCTGGACCACGCTCGAGCAGACTCTGCAGAGCGATCGGAGCTGGAAGTTGATGGAGTTCGATCTCGGATCGGTGATCGACTTCACGGATCAGGTGCGGGTGCGCTTCGTCGCCCAGGACAATCTCGGTCCCTCGGTCGTCGAGGCGGCGGTCGACGACTTCGCGATCCTCGCCACGGGGCTGCTGGGCGCCGATGCCGGAGAGCCCGGGGGAGTCGCCTCCTTCGGTCTCGAGCAGAATCGGCCGAATCCGTTCAATCCGCGCACGACGATCCGGTTCTCGCTCGAGCGCGACGGTTCGGCGCGGCTCACGGTTTTCGACATCGCGGGACGGGCGGTGCGGATCCTCGCTGACGGCGCGCGACCGGCGGGTGTGCATTCGGTCGAGTGGGACGGACGCGATGACGCGGGCCACCCGCTGCCTTCGGGGATCTACCTCTACCGTGTGGAGAGCGGATCGGCGCAGCGGACCCGGAAGATGATCCTGCTTCAATAGAGACCGCGCTGCGCGCTCGACGGCCGGCGGGGGAGTCTCCTCCGCCGGCCTTATCTCATGCGCGATTGCGGAGGAGGCGATCGAGCAGCGAGGCCGAGGTGAGAAGCGCGCGCTCGGCCTGCGGGCGGCGCGTCGCTTCGGCCAGGCGGCGAAGGTCGTCGGGTCGCACGATCCGGCCGATCGCGGCGACGGCGAAGATTGCCAGCAGGAAGAGACCGATCCGGGCGGGGAGGCCCGGCCACGGCTCGGCCAACCGCGCGAGCGCCCAGCCAACGGCGATGACGACGAATCCGATCGCCCATGCCACGGTGGTCGTGCGTCTCCGTTCGGCGATCGTCCTCGGGAAGATGCGATTCGCCGCCCAGGAAGTCGGAGCGAACACGACGACCGAGGACAGGAGGCTCGCCAGCGCCACGCCCGCCACGCCGAACCGCGGGATGAGCAGGGGATAGGCCAGGGGCTCGACAGCGAACTTGATCATGGCGAGCCAGAAGACGGTGCGCGTCTTCTCGTAGGTATAGAAGCTCATGTTGAGTGGCTGCTGCATTGTGCGGAAGAGCGGCACGATGGAGAGGATCTGAAGGGGCAGGATCGCGCCGAGGTACTCAGCGCCCCCGGTGATCCAGACCGCTTCGCGCGCGAGGCAGAAGGTCCCCGCCATCAGCAGGACGGCGAGCGCGGTCACGAGACGGTAGCCCTGGGTCACAACCTGCTCGATTCTCGCGTCCGCCCCTTCCCCTCGCAGCCGCGACAGCGTGGGTAGCAGGGAGTTCGGAACCGCGCCGGCCAGGGCGATCACCCTCTCGATCGTGAGCAGGGCGAATGCGGCGAGTCCCAGCTCCCGCGCGGGCATGAGCGCGCCTAGGATGAGCCGATTGAGGTGTTGCCCGGAGAGGAAGAAGACGCGAGCGCCCAGGAGGGGAAGGACGTACCGCCATATCCGGCGATGATCCGGGACATCCACCGGCGCGCCCGCCTCCTTGGGCAAGAAGCGCAGAACGAGGATCGCCAGCACGACGACCGTGAGGAGCTGGACCGCGACGATTCCGGCGACGAGCGCGACGACGCCTTCTCCAAGCCGCCACAAGACGAAGACCACGATGATCTTCGCTCCGTTGTTGACGACCGAGACGAGCCAGATCGAGCGGAATCGCTGGAGGCCGAACAGAGTCACGCGCAGGACGAGATACGCCCCCTCAAGCAGGACCAGGGGCGCCAGCACCGGCAAGAGCCGTCTCAGATCCCAATAGCCGTAAGCGTCCGCGATCCACTTGGAGAGCAGCACCACGATGGCCGCGGCGACGACGCCCAGGATCATCTTCGTCGCGAGGATCTTGCGAAGCAAGGCGGGCAGCGCGGGGCCCATCCCCCGCGCCTCCAGCTCGGCGACGAACCTCTCCAGGTAGGTCTCGACGTTGGTCGTCAGGACCCCGGCGATTCCGATCGTCGCCTGTCCCAGGTTCAGGATCCCGTACATCGCCGGTCCGAGCATTCTCAGAACGACGATGGAATAGAGCACGCCGCCCACGATCATCGTGAGCTGCTCGAGCCCCAGGTAGAAGCTTCCCCGGGATACCTCGCGGACTTCGGATCGGCTCATTCGCCGTATGTGTGGTTCGATCGGTTCATGGCGCCCGTGCTAGACCCGGGGGAGTCTAGCACGAGGTTGTTCAGCACGGTATCTCCCCGGGGGAGGATTCTCACGCGTTTCTCGTCGCGGGCGCCGACCGCAATGGCGATCTCGGGACCCAACGCGCGCGGGCGCGCGAACCGAACTGCCCGAACCGATCCGATCGCGGGATCAGCCGGCTCGTCAGCGTCTCCGGATCCGTTTCCACGGATCGAGGATGTCGACCGCCTTCGTGCCGGCGCGGGTCATGAGATCCGGGATTCCCCAAGTGCTCACGACGATTCCGGCGAGGATCCAGACTCCATAACCGACGACCGTGTGGGTCGGACGGTCGGTTCCCCATACCGGGCCGAACGCGATGGTCAACGGCGGATTCAGCAGCACGAACGCGGCCACGCTGCTGGCCGGAAGCCGCCGAAGGGCGGCGTACCAGACGGCGTACCCGAGGATGGTGCACAGCACAGACAGATGGACCTGAGCGATCCAATCGTTGGGACCGAAGCCCCCGATCTTGGTTCGAAACGCCGTGTCGAACGGAGCAATGATCAGAAACGGGATGCTGCCGAGCGCGAGAGAAAGGTAGGTCACGCGGATGGGCGACTCACGGGCGACCAGCGGCTTTCCGATGACCGTGGCGATCGCCCATGAAGCCGGGGCGCCGAGCACGGAGAGGGCGCGGAGCCCGTATCCGGGGCCGAACTCTCTGCCCTGATCTCGAAGCAGGAGGTAGACCCCGATGAAAGCGATCAGAAGTCCCAGCGTCTTGCGGCGCCGATGGTGTTCCTGTCGGATCAGGAGGGCCAGGATGTAAGTGAACACCGGGTTCATCGCGATCAGGAGGGACGCGGTCCCCGCGGGCACCTGGCCCTGTCCCCAGTTGAGCAGGAGATTGTACGCCGGCACGACGAGAAGCCCCATGATGACGATGCGGATCGGCGACCGGCGGAGGATGGCGAGGTTGTGCCGCGGTTCGTCGAGGAGGCACCAGATCAGGCAGAACGCGCCCACAGGCGCGAAGCGGGCGAGCAGCAGGTCGTAGGCGCCGATCGACCGGCGCAGCCAGGCGATCGCGTGAAACGAGTTCGACCAGATGACGAACAGCCCGATGAGCGCGAGCGTCCAGAAGATCTGAGTCTTCGTGCCGAGCCGGATTCTCAGGAACTCGGTCAGATGGTTCCCCCCTCCGCAACGCGTGTCAGGCTAGCAGGATCCGCGTTTCCGAGGCAACCGATCAGGGGAGTGGGCAGGGACAAGGAAGAGTCTCAGTACGAAACCAGATCCCGGAAACCTGGCAGTCGGAAGCCGTTCCCGTGGGCGAGCCGGGGATATGATGTGTGGACGGGGCCGCTCGGCGAAGGATCACGGTCTCAGCGGTGCAGGTCGCCCCGGATCACAAGAGGAGGCAGTCCAGATGGCCCACAAACCGCAGGAAGACAGACGGATCGAACGGGACAGCCTGGGAGAGGTGACGGTCCCTTCGGACGCCCTCTGGGGCGCGCAGACCCAGCGGGCCATCGACAACTTCCCGGTGAGCGGATGGCGGCTCCCCCGCCCGTTCATCCGCGCGCTGGGGCTCATCAAGGGAACGGCTGCCACGGTCAACGAGGAGCTCGGTCTGCTGGATGCGGCGCGGGCGAAAGCGATTCGCCTCGCCGCCGGCGAGATCGAGGAAGGGGCCCACGACGCCCAGTTTCCCGTCGACGTTTTTCAGAGCGGGTCGGGCTCGAGCACGAACATGAACGCCAACGAGGTGATCGCAAGACTCGCCGGCGGACGGAGCGGGCTTCTCGTTCATCCGAACGATCACGTGAACCTCGGGCAGAGCAGCAACGACGTGATCCCGACCGCCATCCACGTGAGCGCATGCATGGAGGTGGAGGCGCGGCTCCTGCCGGCGCTGCGGCGGCTCGCCGATTCGATCGAGGCGCGCGCGGCGGAGCTGCACCACATCGTGAAGACGGGCCGCACGCATCTGATGGATGCCATGCCGGTGCGGATGGATCAAGAGCTTGGGGCGTGGGTCTCGCAGGTTCGATTGGCGGCCGCGGGCATCGAGGGGACGTTGCCGCGCCTTCGGCGGCTTGCCCAGGGCGGGACGGCCGTCGGGACGGGGGTGCAGACGCATGAGGAGTTCGCCGGGCGCTTCGCCACGCATCTCTCGGCGAGAACGGGCATCCGGTTCGTGCCGAGCGAAGACTTCTTCGAGAGCTTGAGCTCGCAGGGCGCCGCGGTGGCCCTTTCCGGCCAGCTCAAGGTCGTCGCTGTCGCGTTCATGAAGATCGCGAACGATCTCCGCTGGATGGGAAGCGGCCCCCTGGCCGGTCTCGGGGAGATCTCGCTCCCGGCGCTGCAGCCAGGCAGCAGCATCATGCCGGGCAAGGTGAATCCGGTCATTCCGGAATCGGTGACGATGGTCTCGGCCCAGGTGATTGGATACGACGCCGCGATCACCGTCGCGGGGCAATCGGGCAACTTCCAGTTGAACGCGATGCTGCCGTTGATCGCCTGCGATCTGCTCCAGAGCATCGCCCTTCTCGCGGCCGCGGCCGATCTGCTTGCGACCAAGGCGATCGCCGGATTCACGGTCGACGAGGACAGGCTGAGCCAGTCGCTGGAGCAGAATCCGATTCTGATCACGGCGCTGACCGGGCGGATCGGATACGATGCGGCCGCCCGGATCGCCTTGAAGGCATACCGCGAGCGCAGGCCGATTCTCGAGGTCGCGCGCGAGGAGACCGATCTGCCCGAGAGCGTTCTCGCCGGCATCCTCGATCCGAGGACCCTGACCCAAGGCGGGATGCGGCGCTGAGCGACGCCGCCCCCGGCGGTCCGCGGAGCGCGCAAACAAAGAACTCAGAATCCCCCATGGCGATGAGGCGGGCTCATCGGAGAACGATCAGTCGACCCGATTCAGGCCGGCCGTCTTCGGCAGCATCGTGTAGCCCGGAAGCGCGTACATCTCCGGCATCATGTCGAAGCTCGCCTTGCTCGAGTCGGCGGCGAAGAGATAGATCCTCTCGTTGTGCCGAGATCGCGGAGACCTCTCGGTCGGGCGGAACCGGGTTTTCGTGACGGGGTCGGTCAGGATTCCGCAATACTTCGTGATGGCAGAATCGAACTTCGACTTCGCCGCTTCGGAGGCGAAGAAGAACGTCTCGTAACCGACGCACGTGCGATGGCCAACGTCGAGGATGGCCTCCGCGTCCGGATCCATCATGCACTTTACCTTGACTTCGATCGCCTGAAGGTAGATCTCTGGATCTTGCACGAAGATCTTCTGGCAGGGCGTTCAACAGAAGCCGATCGGCTTGCCGTTCACGTACAACCCGGGCAACCGGACGTTGAGGGGCACCCGCCGGACCGGGCATCGATCGTTGAGCGAGATCTGGCCATCGGCGAAGCGGAGGTGGGGATTCCGATTGTATAGAGTGTCGATCGCCATCGACTCGTGCGAGCCATCGGGGTCGACATAGGCGACCGGCCGATTCTCCGCGATCGGAGGTTCGGCGGTTCGAACGCAGCCGAAGAGAACGAGCGCAAGGAGCCAGACGGCGGCCACGACGGGCCTGCCTGTGCGCTGCAGGAGTGGGAATCTCACAACGTTGCCCCTCCAGGGTGACGCGGCGGCCTCCGCGGTTGGTGGAGAGCTTACACGCGCGTCGAGGCTCGAGGGTGCGCTTCATCGGACAGGGATGTATCTGACGGTGAACCACGGGGCGGGCCCCTGCTCGAGGGAGAGTGGCCGTGCGCGGCATAATCGATTGGGTGTCAATGAGTTGAGCGTCTTGTTCCTCGGGGGTGGAACCGGCATCCAACTTGCAGGGATTCGGGCTGGAAGGAGGGTCGAGGCATGAAATCGATCGGCGCTCGTACGCTGCGCCCGCGTGGTCGCCGGCCCGGGCTGTCGGGGAGCGGCCGCGCCCTGCTGCCGGCCCTGGGCGTTCTGCTCCTGGCCATGCCCCTCTCCGTCGCGCGCGGCGCGGATGAGGTGATCATCCTGAGTCCGCGCCTCGGGACCGTGATCGACGCGACCGAGCGAGAGCAGTTCGGCTTCTTCCTGTACATCGACAACTTCCGAGAGGCGGCCTTCTACCGGACTCCTGAGATGACCTACTACGCGGTCGTGAGGAGGCATGAGCGCCCGGACACGACGATCTCCTTCTCGGAGTCGGTCCTCGAGGAGACCGCAGAGATCATCGAGAACTTCGAGGCGATTCGGGAGAGACGCTACCACAAAGGCACGAACACGCCGGTTTCATACTCGGTCCCTCCCGAGTGGCGCAGCGATGCCGAGGACTTGCTGCCCTTCGCCAAGCATGCGTCTCCCCGGAGCAGCCCGGCGATCGGCCTAGGCTTCGGGATCGGCAGCTACCATGCTGGATTGGAGGGTGTCGAGCGCGCCTTCCAGGCGATCGAGGATGTGTACCGCTCCAGCGGCTACCCAATCCCGGATCCTCCCGAGATCCAGGCCGACCCGATGCAGCTCTGGGCTCTGACGATCCGCGTCTCGAGCACCTGGCAGGTCGCGTGCCAGGCGGGCCTCTCGGGCGGCGAGTCGAATCGCATCAAGCTGCTGGGCGGGCTTCTCACCGCGCGGTTCCCCATCCCGGGAACGGCGTCGCACACACTGCACGCCTCGATCGGTGGGGGAAGGTACGGTTTCTCCCTGAGCAAGACCTACGGCGTGCGGATCACTCCCATTGAATCGAACGGGGGCTACAGCGCGCTCGAGGAGATCACGCTCTCCGGGGGAGGCGGATACGTGACGGCGGGGGGAGGAATCACGTTGCATGTTGGGAGGAAGGTGGATTTCGACCTCCTTGCGCAGCGTTTCCACATGGGCGAGGAGACGGCGACGCGCGAGGGGCTTGGCAAGATGTCGGTCGATCTAAGCGGGACGCACATTGGCGTCCGCCTCACCTTGTTCCGCTGATCCACGCGAAGGAACGGAGGCTTACCATGTCGCGCAAGATCGCCACCGCGGTTTCGATCATGCTGCTTCTCGCAATGGGCGCATGCCAGACCTCGCGAGAGATCACACGCCGAAGCGAGCTCGAGGATCCCGTCCGCATCGGTTCCATCACGGTGTATACGCAGGATCGCGGGCGTTACGAGCTGGCCGCCTATGTCCTGGGCGATTCGGCGATCCAGGGCTCGGGCACGCTCCATCACGATGGGACGCTGACCTCCTTCTACGGGGAGATTCCTCTCTCCTCCATCGTGGCGATCCGCGCGCGGTCACGAAGCGTCATGAAGGGGCTCCTCACGGCCGGCGCGGTCGGAATGTTCGCAGTCGTCGTCGCCGACGCCGCAGACGTGGAGAGCGGTCTGGTCGGGCGGCAGCGGATCGAATATCACGGCCCTTCCGGGGGAGGTGGGTCGTCCTGCCCATTCGTCTACGCGTGGAACGGCGAGCGATTCGTCTTTCAAGCGGAGCCGTTCGGCATCGGGCTCGGCAAGGCCCTCGAGCTGACGACGTACCACCTGTTGCCGTCCGCAAGGGAAGAGGATGGAATCGTGCCCATCCGGCTTTCCAATGAGCGCCTGGAGACGCATTTCGCAAACTCGATCCGGCTCCTGGCGATCGATCCCGGAACATGGCGCGAGATCGCGCTCGACGGAGAAGGCGCCGCCTGGCCCCTGGCCGATCCCCGGCCTCCCCAGAATGCGATCGATGACTCGGGGCGAAGCATCCTGTCCCGGATCTCGACGATCGATGGACAGATGTGGGAATGCGACGCTGCGAGCCTGACGCGCGATTCCAGGTACGAGGACATGCTGGAACTCGCATTCGCCGTTCCCCCTGGGGCGCGTCACGGGACCATGGTCCTGACTGGCATCAACACGGAGCTGTCCACGGCGATCTTCGCCTATCTCTGCCGCATCGCGGGGGATCAAGCTCCGGTTCTCGTGCAAGCCTTCGAGACCGATCCCGAAATGATCGCGTTGCTCGAGGATTGCATCGAGGACGCATCGCTGAAGGTCCATGTCTGGAACGGAAGCGAGTGGGAGAGGGCAGGGCGGATCGAGCCCGAGGCGAATGCGGCGCCATTCAGCCGCGCCCTGCGGATCCATATTCCGGATGGCGCAAGCGAAACGGTGCGACTCCGCCTCACGAGCATGGCCGATGTCTGGAGGATCGATGCCATCCGCGCCGACTGGGCCGATGCGGTTCCACTCACCGCCACCGAGCTCCCGCTACTCTCCGCCGTGGGGCAGGACGGGGAGGAGTTTGGGCATCTCCTTTGCGCGGACGACGATCGCTACGCGATTCTCCTACCGCCGGATCGCGTCGACTTGAGATTCCAGGCGCCTGAAGACGCAACAACCAGAGCCTACATCTACGCAGTCGCCGGCCGGGGATATCTCCACGAATGGCTTTCGAACAGCCGGCCCGAGGGCCTCGGGACTCTCGCTGAGGCGATTCCTGGGGAACGCAGGATCGACTTCCTGAAGGAAGTTCTGCGCCATCGCGACCTTGCCCTGCAGCCGGTCTACGAGGAGTGGGCCAAACGCCGCGCGCGATGAGCGGGCCTCGCCTGCTTCGTGAAATCCGGGACGGACCCCGCGGCGGGCCCGTCCCGGACGCCTTCAGGCGATGGAGCGCGAATCAGCGGATCTTCGGGAGACCCGCGATTCCCTCCATCGCCCGGTCGATATCAGCCTGGGGCAGCGCGAAGTCCTGGAGCTTGCCGGCGAAGTGGGCGTCGTAGGAGGACATGTCGAAGTGGCCGTGGCCGGAGAGATTGAAGAGAATCGTCTCGGCCCTGCCTTCCTTCTTGCAGCGCTCGGCCTCGACGAAAGCGGCCCGGATCGCATGCGTCGATTCCGGCGCCGGCACGATCCCCTCGGCCCGGGCGAAGAGGACGCCCGCCTCGAAGCACTCCTTCTGGCGGTAAGCCACCGTCTCGATCAGCTTACTCGCCGCGAGCTGGCTCACGAGCGGCGCCATGCCGTGATAGCGCAGTCCGCCCGCATGGATCGAGGGCGGCATGAAGTCGTGGCCGAGAGTGTACATCGGCAGAAGCGGCGTCAACTGCGCGGTATCGCCGAAGTCGTATCGGAACTCGCCCCGTGTGAGGGAAGGGCAAGCCGCCGGCTCGGCCGCCACGACGCGGAGCCCTCGCCCCGCGATCTTGTCGGCGAGGAACGGGAATGAGATCCCGGCGAAATTGCTGCCGCCGCCAGCACATGCGATCACCACATCCGGGTAGGCGCCGATCCTCTCGAGCGCGGTCTTCGCCTCGAGACCGATCACAGTCTGATGGGTCAGAACGTGATTCAGGACGCTACCGAGGGCGTACTTCGTGTCCTCTCGGGAAGCGGCGTCCTCCACCGCCTCGCTGATCGCGATCCCGAGACTTCCCGGGCTCTTCGGGTCCTGCTCGAGGATCTTCCGCCCGGCGGCGGTCTCGGGCGAGGGGCTCGGCACGACCGTTCCGCCCCAAGCCTGCATCAGCGAGCGCCGGTACGGCTTCTGCTCGTAGCTCACGCGCACCATGTACACCTTGCATTCCATGCCGAACTGATTCGCGGCGAAGCAGAGCGAGGATCCCCACTGCCCTGCGCCCGTCTCGGTGGCGAGGCGCTTCACGCCTTCCTTCTTGTTGTAGTAGGCCTGGGCGACGGCGGTGTTCGGCTTGTGGCTGCCCGTGGGGCTCACCCCCTCGTGCTTGTAGAAGATCCGAGCCGGTGTGCCTAGCGCCTTCTCGAGCCGCTCCGCGCGGAAGAGGGGAGTTGGCCGCCACAGACGGTAGATGTCGAGGATCTCATCCGGGATGGGGATCCACCGGTCCTGGGAGACCTCCTGGAGGATCAGCCCCATCGGGAAGATCGGCGCGAGGGCGTCTGGCCCGATCGGCTGTCCCGTCCCCGGATGGAGTGGAGGAGGCGGTTTCTCGGGCAGATCGGGGAAGATGTTGTACCACTGTCGCGGGATGTCCCGCGTGTCGAGATCGATGCGGCGATCCTGCATGCTCCACTCCTCTCGGCGGCCGTGCGAGGCCCTCGAATGCTGAACGATGGACCTTACCAGGTTTTCGGCAGTCGAGAGAAGCCGCTGAAGCGTGGGGAAGCTACTCGATCCGGACGATTCGCAGAGTCCGCCACCCGTCCGGAAAAAGGGCCCGGAGCATGTAGATCCCCGCCGGCGCGGGCCTTCCTTGGTCGTCCCTGCCGTTCCAATGGACGATTCCCGGCCCTGTGCCACGCGTCGGTGGGGAGAGTCGCGCGATGAGCCGTCCGGAAACGTCGAGGACATCCACGGCGGAGCGCGGGATCGGACCCAGGTCGAGAAGAATCGCGATCTCCGAGCGGAAGGGATTCGGATACGCGCGCAAGTTTGCGCTCAGCGATCTCGCCTCCGGGGCATCCGAGCTCGGAAGGTAGAACACTCCTACCACGTCGTGGGCTTCGTCCACGTAGTCCGCCCAGACACATGCCGGCTCCCCGTGCCAATCGATGGCGATGTCCGTATCGGGGCCGTCGCGTCCCTGGAGCAGGGCAGACCGATCGACCCATGCTCCATCATCGCGGGTCTTGTAGTAGGTCGAATCGCCAAGCCAGTACATGCACTCGTCGTAGCATGCCTGAAACCAGAAGACGTGCTCGTGATTGTTCGAGTCGATCGCGATCGAGGGCGAGATCGGCAGATTCATCGGAGCCGCATCGACCGTCAATCCCTCCGGTTCGGACCAGGCCCCGCCTGGTTGCTCCTCGATGTAGAGGAGCGCGTTGAGCGGTCAGAGGGGTGGTTCCAGGAGGCTGACGATGCGCGCCTGGCGAGCGGAATCGACCTCGACGTCGAACTCGGTGCCGAAGGCCCAGTCCGAATCGACCGCGATCGGGTCGCTCCACCACCATGAGTAGAGTCGATCGCGGTACTTGAGAGTGAAATCGTCGAAGTAGAAGACCCGGACAGTGCCGCCATGCGCCGCTGTCAGGACCGCCTTGGGTGAGAGGAGTCCGCCCGGATTGGCCGCGTCGCCGACCCACTCCGGCTCCGACCACGCGCCGGAGGACCGGTAGGCGAACCAGATCGACTCGCCGGAATCCTCCCATGCGAGGAGGGCATCCACCCCCGGGATCGACTCCTTCGCCCATAGATGAGGGCGCTCCGAACCGGAGGAGCCGAACAGGATCGGCTCGCTCCAGCTGTCGCCCCATCCCGAGCGAACCACGATGCCCCCGTCGGTCTCATAGGCGATCGTGAAGCCGTAGAAACCGCATGTGACATCTGGGCCGATCCCGGTTCCCAGCTGGACCGCCGGAGTCCACGCGCCGTCGGGATAGCGCGAGCGGGTCCAGATCGCGCTCTCTCCCTCCTGCCAGATCACCACCATCATCCCGTTCGCCGATGCGGCGATCTCGCAGAAGCGGGATTCGCCAGGACTCTGCGAGAGATTCGTGTAGATATGGTCCGCGAGCGTCGGGCTCGGGATCGCGCATGCGACAAACCCGATGGAGGCGATGATTGGAATCATTCTCATTATGACCCACCTCCTCGAAGGGTGAGGGCCGGAGATGCGGCCGGCGCGGGCAGCAGCTCTTAGCTGCGAGAAGATGGTACATCACGTGTCCGCCACGGTCAATTGAACCGCTCGCGGACGAGCGCCCGGATGAAGCGTTGATCATTCGCCCCCGCCATCGATTCGGCTCCTCGCGTCTCCGCTGGGCCGAGCCTGACCCATGAGAGGCGCTCTCAGGTCAGGGCTTGATCGGGATCATCGGCAGGAGCACGTGCGACGGATGCTCCGCGTCGTGGTAAAGCGTTTGCTCCGCCGAGACGAACTTCTCCTCCTTCTCGTTGTGGCCGCCCGTGTTGAGGTTTCGCGAAAACTTGGGGAAGGACGCCGAGGCCACCTCGACGCGCAACTTCGCGCCCGGCGGCACCGTGATCCCGGTGTGCCAGAGGTCCAGGTGGTAGCTGTAGATCTCTCCGGGCTGCAGGAGCTTCGGCGCGCTGAACGATTCGCGGTAGCGGGCGCGGATCTTCCCTTCGACGAGCTGGAAGATCGTGCTGTCGGGGGCGATCTCCGAGAGGCGAACGAACCAGTCGGTGTCCTTCGCGGAAGAGGAGGCGTACAGGACGGCCGAGATCGGGCCGGCAAAGGTGAGCGAATCCGTGAGCGGCTCGGTGTCATAGACCAGGATGTCCCTGCGGTCCGCGTTGACCCGGGCGTGATAGCCCCTGTTGAACGCGCGAGCCTCCTCGATCGAGCGCTCGCTCGGCTGGTCGTCCTTGGAGGGATCCATCTCATCGGGATCGATCGGGATGTCAGGGCTCGGCGTCGGATCGCCGGGATCGTAGACGAAGCGGTCCGGGGGCGTGCCCGCCGGCGGCAGGGCGAAGGAGAGCCGCCCGTCGCCGGCCGAGGTGTTCGCGCTTCCGCCGCTCGTAAGGTAGAGCTTTGTCATCTGCGTCGCCTGCAGCGGATAGGTCTCGTCTTCGAGCCACCGGTCGGAGCCCATCACGAAGACCTTTACCAGAGGCTCTTGCTCGATCTTGTTGCCGACCCCCTTGAGCCAGCGATCGAACCAGCGGAGGTAATCGCGCTGCAGGTCGACGATCGCCGCGTTTCCGAAGTCCCGGTCCCCGATCCGTCGCATCGCCTGGTCCGTGTGTCCCCAGGGGCCGAGCACGAGCTTCTGGTTTGCGTGTCCGTGCGAGCGCATCCTGAGATAGTTCAGCTTCGTTCCGATGCCGTCGCCGTCGAACCAGCCCGATTGATGGAAGACCGGAATGTCGAGGTCTTCGAGGTGGTCGAGGAAGCTCGCCCGCGCCCAGTATTCGTCGTTGTCGGGATGCTCGATCCAGGTCCGCCAGTAGGGATTCTTCTTGCCGAGGACCTTCTTGTCGAGCTCGACAACGGGCAGCTCACGCAAGATCCGACCGTACTTCTTCTTCCCGATCTCCTGCATCGCCTTCCCGGAGAGATCGCCGGTCGCCTCGCTCTCCAGCACATCGGCCCACCAGATGGCGCCGAGCAGGAAGAAGCAGCCATACTCGTAGGGGATGTTGAAGTAGGGATCGGGCGGCGCGACGTTCGGGATGATCGCCCTCAGGTACTGCGGACGATCCCTCGCGGCCCACCACTGGACCCAGCCCAGGTAGGATGCGCCGATCATGCCCACGCGGCCCGATGACCACGACTGGGTGCCGAGCCAGGTGATCGTATCGAAGCCGTCGTTCGCCTCGTTCACGAACGGCTCCCATTTGCCCTGCGAGGAGAAGCGGCCGCGAACATCCTGAACGGCGTAGACGTAGCCGCGGCGCGCATAGAAGCGCCCCTGCAGTTCGTTCATCTCCTTCTTGTAGGGGGTCCTCACCAGGATGACGGGGTGCTTGCCCTCCGCCCGCGGACGGTAGAGGTCGGTGGCGAGCTTCGTCCCATCGCGCATCGGAATCGGCACGTTCGACTCGACGTCGACCTCGAACTCCGGTTTCGAGAGGAGCGGGTCGACTTCCTCCGGCTTCATGAGGCCCTCGTACCCTTCGCGGACGTAGGCTCCGTGCTGGGCGGGAACGTCGCCAAAGACGACGCGCCCTTGATCGTCGATCAGGAGGAAGACGTCGACGCCGGGGATTCCGAACTTGTAGCGATCGAGCCTCAAGTCCTGGCCCCCGATCGAGCGTTCCACGGTCTCCAGCCACTCGATCGTCGCGTCGACGACGATGACGGGCACGATGAACAACGGGATCGTCTGCGATCCGCCCTTGGCGGAATCGTAGGATCGGATGACGGCGCTCATCAGCGGCGGACTGAAGTTCTCGAAGAGGAGCGTTCCCTCCTTGAGTGTCGTCGTCGTCGTCTCCTTCTCGTGCGTCGTTCTGGCGATGGAGTCCTCTCGCACGACCGCGACGAGACCCTGAGGGGTGACCATGTCGATCCGGCTCCAGCTTCCGTCCGGTCCGGGCTCGATTCGCATCGTCGTCGAGACGGTCTGGCCGGCCATCGAGATGGCGTAGCTGCCCTCGTACGCCCCGGACGCCTCCCATTTGAAGTCCTGGGTGACGAGAACCTCCTCATTCAGGTAGAAGCGGTACGTCCCCTCGTCGGGATGGCCCGCAAGCGAGGGGAGATCCAGCGCGCCGGCGGGGGAGGCGCCCGCCAGAGCCGACGCCGTGAGGATGATCGAGAGCATGAACCGAAACATGGTCGGGTACTCCTTGCCTTCCGGCATCTCTGCGGCCGTGGTCAGACGGAGAGCCCTTTCCTCATCCTTCCAACAGCCACGATAGAACGAACAAACCACGCCATGATCGCGAAGATCATGCCGACTTCCAGCACGAGCAGCCAGCTCCGAGTCGGCTCCCCGGCGCCCGAGAAGCGACGGAGCTGGATCGCGGTGAAGAGCAGCGAGACGGCGATCTTGGTGATGAGCGGAGGATCTGGAAGACCAGAACCTGGGTGACGACGACCGCGAAGAGGGATGCGATGCTCATCGAGATTCATCCTCCGCAGAGATCCGCCGGGGGGATCCCCCGCGGAGCCTGCTCTTCAGGATCTCCAGAAGCTGCTTCTCGTCGAGGCCGAGGCTCGCCGCCTCGTCGACGACCCGGCCGACAGCGTCGTCGAGCCGCCGGTCGGCGGCCCGCGAGGCGCGTTCCGGCGCCTGTTCCGAGACGAAGGCCCCGCGGCGGCGGATCGTCAGAAGGATTCCGTCGCGCTCGAGGAGCATGTAGGCCTTTGCCACGGTGTTCGGGTTGATCCCCAGGTCGGAGGCGAGCTGGCGGACCGACGGAAGCGGTGTGCCCGGGGCGACGGCGCGCTCGCGGACGCGCTCGCGGATCTGATCGACGATCTGCTGATAGACGGGGATCGCGGATCGGTTGTCGATGACAAGAAACGGCATGGCGCGTCGCCGCTGCTTCTCCCTTCTGTCTCAGTTGTGCTAGTACAGCATCGGGCAGCGCGGCGAACCTGTCAACAACAGAAGTGAGTGAACTCCGGAGGCTTCTCTACGCGGGCGTAACTGGCTAAGGTACAGTCGAATCCATTCAGGAGGCGCCCATGCCGAGCCGCAACGACCTGCCCGCAGACCGTGAGCCGCCCCGGGCCGTCGCTGCCTTGATGGAGCAAGTCGAGGCGGACGGCGGACGGGCCCTGGCGTCCTATCGGGACCCGGTGGGTGGGCACTGGCAGCTCTTCGTCCTGCTTCCCCTCGCCATGGTCGAACCGACGCCCTTCCAGCGCGATCTCTCCCCGGCTCACGAAAAGCGGCTGAGGGAGGTGATCGGGAAGATGGAGCGGTTTATCGATCCGGTCGTCGTCGTGAGCCCCGGTCCTGGGGTCTACTGGACGCCCAACGGGAATCACCGGCGCTCGGCCCTTCAGGCCAACGGTGGGAGCTTCATCCCGGCGATTCTGATCCCGGACTTCGATGTCGCCTTCCAGATCCTCGCGATGAACACGGAGAAGGCGCACAACCTGAAAGAGAAGTCGCTCGAGGTGATGCGCATGTACCTCGCCCTCGCCGAGCGCGACGGCTCCCGGCGGGAAAACGAGTTCGCCTTCGAGCTGGAGCAGGCTCATTTCATCACCCTCGGGTTCGTCTACGAGCAGAGAGCGCGCTTTCCGGGCGGCGCATTCGCCCCGATCCTGCGGAGGATCGACAAGTTCCTTCGCTCTTCTCTCAAGAACGCGGCGCCCGAGCGCAGGACGAGGGCCGAGCTGGTTCTGGCGACGGAGAGCGTGCTGACGGAGAAGGTCCACGCGATCCAGGAGCGGGGGGTGAAGCATCCCTACCTCAAGAACTACTTGATCGCGCGATGCAATCCCCTCACGCGATCGCGCAAGGGGATCCCTGAGTTCGAGGAGGCGATGGAGAAGCTCAAGGGGAGCCTCTCCAGGATCCAGCCGGGAAAGGTCCGCCTCGACCAGGTGGCGGGCATGGCGGTCTGGGATGCACAGGAGTAGCAGTCGATCCGTTTGACGCGGGCGCGCGGCGTCCGTGATGGAGGGTGGAATCCGATGCGAATCCCGGGCGGCGCCGTACTTGGGCTCATCGCCGCGCTCAGCTTCGTCCCGCCGGCGGCAGCGGGGATCTTCCCGTACCCGATCGAGACATTCGAACTCGAGAATGGGCTTCTCGTCGTGATGGTGGCCATGCCCACTCCGGGGGTAGTCCAGTACCAGACCTTTGTGCGTGCCGGCTCGCGCAACGAGATCGAGCCGGGCCGAAGCGGGTACGCTCATTTCTTCGAGCACATGATGTTTCGCGGCACGAGGCGATTCCCCGGCCCAGTCTACGGCGAGCGTCTCAATCGCCTCGGTTCGGACGGCAACGCGTCGACGGGAAACGACCTCACGGTCTACCACATGACCTTGCCGTCCACGGGTCTCGCGGCCGCGATCGAGCTCGAGGCGGATCGATTCCAGAACCTCGACTACGATCGCGAGCAGTTCCGCAAGGAAGCGGGGGCGATCCTCGGGGAGTTCGAGATCGGCAGGGCGAGCCCTTGGTCGATCCTCGAGGAGAAGCGCCTGGAGAAAGCCTTCCGTGCACATCCCTACGGTCATACGGTGATCGGCTACGAGGCCGATGTCCGCGCGATGCCGGATGGATTCGATTACAGCCGGCAGTTCTTCGATCGCTACTACCGCCCCGAGAACTGCGTCGTTCTGATCACCGGCGATTTCGACGCGCGGCAGGCGGAGGAGCTCATCCGACGGGACTACGGCGGTTGGCGGAGGGGGGCCCCGGCGCCGCCGGTTCCCGTCGAGCCGCCTCTCGCCGGGCCCGTCCGCGACGCGATCGAATGGGCCGGTCCCGCGCGGCCGATCCTCGACATTTCCTTCCGCACCCCGGCCTATGGCGAGCAGGATCGGACCGTCGCGGCGCTCCAGATGCTCCGGGAGCTCGTCTTCGGAGAGACTTCTCCCCTTCACCGGTCGCTTGTCCTCGAGGAGCGCGTGGTCGAATCGCTCCACGCGTCCTTCGACCTGCAACGCGACCCCTATCTCTTCACGATCTCCGCGGAGCTGAAGGATCCGAAGGACTTCGCGGTCGTGGAGGCGCGCATTCTCGCGGCCCTCGAGGAGGCCGGCCGCATCCCGGTCGACGCCGCCCGGCTCGACCGGGCGAAGCGCCGCTGGGAGGCATCCCTGCTCCTGAGCCTCGAGACTCCCGGCGGGGTGGCCTGGCGCCTCTCGGACTTCATCTCTCTGACCGGCGACCCGCGAAGCCTCGACCGGCATGCGGAGAATCTCCGCGCCGTCACGCGGGAGGATCTCATGGAGGCGGCGAGGACCTACCTCGTGCCGGAGCGCTCGGTCACCCTCACGCTGGTCGGGAAGGAGGAGCGGCCGTGAAGCGATCCTGTGGTCTGTTGGCGGCGCTGCTCCTGTGGGCGGGGATGGCTTGCTCGGAGGATCTGACCGAGATCCCCGTCGCCGAGTCGCCGACTGTCGCCATCCGGGTCGTGATCGAGGCGGGATCGGCGGACGATCCGGTCGGCCTCGAGGGGCTCTGTCTTCTCACGATGCGCGCCACCGCTGATGGCGGCACGCCGGCGCTCACGCGCAACGAGGTGATCGAGCGGCTCGATCCGATGGCGGCCGACGTCGAGCTCTGGGTGGACCGGGAGACGACCGTCTTCTCGGGACGCTGCCGCAGGGAAGATCTTGCCGAGTACTTCCCGATCTTCTGGGATCGGACATTCCGTCCCCGCTTCGACCCTGTCGATGTGGAGAGGCTGCGGGAGGCGGCGCTGAGCGATCTCGAGAACGACCTGCGCGGCTCCGACGACGAACGCCTCGGCAAGGAGGCGCTCCAGGCGTTTCTCTTCGAGAGGACGCGCTGGGAGCATCCACCGACGGGCACGGAGTCGGGGCTCAAGGCGATGAGCGTGGAGGATCTTCGGGCATTCCATCGGAAGATGGTGATGCGCCCCCGGGTGCATGTGGGGATCGCGGGCGGATATGACGGCGAGTTTGCGGAGCGCCTGCGCGCCGCAATCGCGGCAATCCCGCTCGATCCCGCGCCGGCGGATGAGGGTCGGCTCGATCCGGCGCCGATCCGCGGCCTGGAGCTTCGACTCGTCGAGAAGCCGGCGCGAGCGACGGCGATCTCGATCGGCTTCCCGCACGATGTCCGGCGCGGCGATCCCGACTACTGGCCCCTGACGCTCGCCGTCACGGCGTTCGGGGAGCATCGGACCTTTCTGGGACGCCTGCAGCGTGAGATGCGCTCCACGCGAGGTCTCAACTACGGGAACTACGCATATCTCGAGCACTTCACGCAAGACGGGTGGTTCCGTTACCCGCGCCTTAACCTCTGGCGGCAGGTTCCCTACTTCTCGATCTGGATCCGGCCGGTGCAGCCCGCCAACGGGCTCTTCGCCCTGCGACAGGCGATCTGGGAGCTGCGCCATCTGATCGACGAGGGCCTGACGCAGCAGGAGTTCGAGACGACGCGGGATCACCTCCGCAATGTGAGCCTCCTCTGGAAGCAGACGCTCATGAGGCGGCTGGCGATCGCCATGGAGGATGCGCATCTCGGGAGGGGCGACATGATCGAGGAGCTGGCGGAGTCCCTCGACGGGATGACGCTCGCCGATGCGAACGCGGCGCTCGAGCGGCGTGTCACGGGGGAGAACCTGAAGGCGGTTCTCGTGTGCGCCGAGGCCGATTCGATTCGCGAACTCGTGAGCGCCGGGACGGCGACGCCGATCGTCTACTCCGGCGGGGATGCGCCGGAGGCGGTCAAGGCGAAGGACGCCCGGATCGCGGCGATGCCGCTCGCCGCGACACGTGTCGAGACGCTGCAGGCGAAGGAGATCTTCCGCTAGGCGCTCTTCCGGCTCGGTCGCGGGCCGGTCTCCGGTCAAGATGGCGGGGGCGCGCCGACTTGCCGCGCTCCGGCGGCCTCGCGGTATTCCGCGGCCTTCTCGGCCATCCCCCGCTCCAGCGCTTCCGCCTCGGCGATTCCGAGCGCGGAAGCGTAGTCGCGCAGCTCCTGTGTGATCTTCATCGAGCAGAACTTGGGTCCGCACATCGAGCAGAAATGCGCTTCCTTGGCTCCCTCGGCCGGCAGACTCTCGTCGTGGAACGCGAGCGCGGTGTCCGGAGCGAGGGCGAGCGCGAACTGGTCATTCCACCGGAAGGCGAAGCGCGCCCGCGAGAGGGCGTCGTCGCGTTCTCGGGCGCCGGGATGGCCCTTCGCGAGATCGGCGGCGTGGGCGGCGATCTTGTAGGCGATCACGCCGTCCTTCACGTCCTGGCGGTTCGGCAGGCCGAGGTGCTCCTTCGGCGTCACGTAGCAGAGCATCGCCGTCCCGTGCCAGCCGATGAGCGCCGCGCCGATCGCCGATGTGATGTGGTCGTATCCGGGAGCGATGTCGGTGACGAGAGGTCCCAGCGTGTAGAAGGGAGCCTCGCGGCAGACTCGCGACTGACGCTCGACGTTCTCGCGGATCTTGTCCATGGGAATATGCCCCGGGCCTTCGATCATGACTTGCACGTCGTGCCGCCAGGCGCGCTCGGTCAGCTCGCCCAGGGTTTCCAGCTCGGCGAACTGCGCCGCGTCGTTCGCATCGGCGATCGAGCCGGGGCGCAGACCGTCGCCGAGGCTGAAAGAGACGTCGTAGCGCTTCATGACCTCGCAGATGCGGTCGAACCCGGTGTAGAGGAAGTTCTCCTTGTGGTGCGCGAGGCACCAGCGCGCCATGATCGATCCGCCCCGGGAGACGATTCCCGTGACGCGCCCGGCCGTGAGCGGGATGTGCGCCATCCGCACGCCGGCGTGGATCGTGAAGTAGTCGACTCCCTGCTCCGCCTGCTCGATCAGCGTCTCGAGGAAGAGGTCGATGTCGAGATCTTCGATGACGCCGTCCACCTTCTCCAGCGCCTGGTAGATCGGCACGGTGCCGAGCGGGACGGGGCAGCGGCGAAGGATCCGCTCGCGGGTTTCGTGGATGTCCTCTCCGGTGGAGAGATCCATGATCGTGTCGGCCCCCCAGTGGATCGCCCATCGCATCTTCTCCACCTCTTCGTCGATCGAGGAGCCGACGGCGGAGTTTCCGATGTTGGCGTTGATCTTCACGAGGAATCGCCGTCCGATGATCATTGGCTCCGCCTCGGGGTGATTCACGTTCGCGAGGATGATGGCGCGCCCCGCGGCGAGCTCATCGCGCACGAGCTCGACGGGGAGACGTTCGCGGAGGGATACGAAGCGCATCTCCTCTGTGATCTCGCCGCGACGCGCGTGGGCCATCTGTGTCAGGTGGCGCCCGTCGCGCGCGCGGCGACGCTCGATCCATGGCGCGCGAAGCGGGGGGAGGTCGGTCGCCGCGCCGGTCGGCTGCGGGCCGGATGTGTCGTAGAGATCGATCGGCGGCTCGCCCCCGGAGAGGACGACGCGCCGGAAGGGGACGCGGATCCCCTCATGCTCGACGAAGGCGCGATTGGAGTTGGGAAAGGGCGGCAGGCCCGCGGGGGCCGGAGTCTCGGGACGATTGGCTGCGCGGTTTCGGCTCATGCGCTTTCCTCCGCCGGTATGACCCGGATCAGGTTCCAGGGGTCGCGCGCCGCCCGGCGCGCCTCTCAGCCTCGCGGCTCCCCCAGCGATATGGTGGAACGGGGCATCATACACGGGGATCGACGCCCGGGGAACGAGGATCTGGTCCCGGGGGAGGGCGTCTCGAAATGTCGCGCGAGGAGTCTGCCGCGGCTGCTAGACTGCCGGCCGTGGAACGGAACGTCTATCCGCGTCCCGGGCAGCTGCCGCGCGCGCCGCGCAGGCTTCGCCTCGCCGTGCTGATCTCGGGGGGCGGCACCACGATGGCGAATCTGGCGGGCCGGATTGCGGGCGGCGGGCTCTCCGCCGAGATCGCGATCGTCGTCAGCAGCCGCGTGGGCGCTGCGGGCATCGAGCGCGCGGAGCGGCTGGGGCTGCCGACGGTGGTGATCGCTCGAAAGGCCCACGTCCACGACGGCGGTTTCGACGTGGAAGGCTACACCTCCGCGCTCTTGCGTCGAATCGAGCCGCTCGGGATCGATCTCGTCGCGCTCGGAGGCTTCATGAGCCGTCTCGCTCCCACTCTCTTCGATCGCTACGCCGTGGTGAACGTCCATCCCGCTCTGCTCCCGCGATTCGGCGGGCCCGGAATGTACGGCCACCATGTCCACGAGGCTGTTCTGGCCGCCGGAGAGACGGAGAGCGGCTGCACCGTGCACTTCTGCGATCCCGAGTACGATCATGGCCCGATCATCGCGCAGCGGCGCGTGCCGGTGCTCCCGGGCGATACGCCCGAGACCCTCGCGGAGCGGGTGCAGTACGCCGAACGGGAGCTCTACCCTGAGGCGATCGGCTGGATCGCGGCGGGGCGGGTGCGGATCGAAGGGGCGCGGGCGGTCGTCGCGGGGGGAGCGGCCTAGTCGGCGTGGATCTCCACGATGTCGCGGTCGGCGAGGACGTGATCCCGCTCCACGACCTGCCCGTCGAACCGCGCGGAGCCCCAGATTCGGGCGAAACGGTATCTCGCGGCGACATCCTTGTGGATCAGAGTCGCCAGATCCATCGCGGTCGCCCCTCTCTTGACCACGAAGGGGCGCTCCATGTCGGGCTTCTTGCCAGGTTCCTTCGAGTAGACGCGCAGCACGCCCAGCACGTCGTAGAGGGTCGCGCGTAGGTCCTCGAGGCCGGCGCCGTTTACGGTCGATATGCGGTGAAGGGGAAGATCGCGTCCCGCGGCCTCGTGGATCATCGCGGCGATCTCCTCGTCGGCTTCCAGATCGCACTTGTTGAGCGCGAGGTGAACCGGGAGCGCGCGGCCCGAGATCTGGAGCTCCTCGGGCACGGGCCGTCCGGTCGGGACGATCCTGCACCGGTCGAGAAATCGCTGGATTTGCTCGGCGTGCTCGAGCGCGGCGGGATCGGTCGGATCGAGGACGATGAGAACGGCATCGGCGTTGCGCGCGATGTTGACGAGCACCGGGTCGAAAGGCTCCACGGCGATGGGGGGGGTGTCGACGAGCTGGACCTGGACGTCCTCGAACGGCATCATGCCGGGCTGCGGCATCTTCGTCGTGAAGGGATACTCCGCGATCTCGGGATGGGCGTGCGTGAGGGCGGCGAGGAAAGATGACTTCCCCGAGTTCGGTGGACCCAGGATGGCGATCTGGCCGGCTCCCTCGCGGGGAATATGGCTCGGATCGTGGCGGCGGCCACCGCCTGACTTCTTGTGTCGTTCCTGATCCTGCTGGTACTTGGAGAGCTTGCGCTTGAGATCGGCCTGCAGCTTCTCGGTCCCCTTGTGCTTGGGGATGACGGCGAGCATCTCCTTCAGCGCCTCGATCTTCTCCTCGATCGTCTGGGCGTCGCGGAACCGCTCCTCGGCCGCTTGATACTGGGGCGTCAGGTTGGCAGGCATGGTGAACGTATTCTACAGCATCCGGCGGAGGTCTAGCGCGTCGCGGCAGGGGATCCGCTGTACAGGAGCTCATAGCGTGGAATGCGACCGCCGATGAGAGCGCCCGTGCCGGCGCCCACGGCGATGACGGGGAGGGCATAGACGATGGCTGCGTACTGGCCGATCCCCGAGAACTCGCCTCCATCGTCGTCCGCGAACGCCGCGTAAGCGAGCAGGGCGACGCCCGCGATGACCGATCCGGCGATGGCGCCTCTGTCGCGATGGGAGCCTGTTCGCGCCTCCAGGCGAAGCGGGTCGACGGCGACATGGGGGGCGAGCGGGAGGGTGATCGCGATGCGATCCTCGCGGATCGACCATCCAGTGGAATCGTCCGATCGGCCGAGAGTCAGGGCGAGACTGTCCGCGATGGAGACTCGAAGATGTGTCGCGGAGCGCGCGAGGCGAGCTGCGCCTGGAGAGAGAGGAATCTCGATCGCGCGTTGAGTGGCCGGACTCGGCGCCGCATGGAGCAACGCGAGAATCCCACCCATCGCGAGCAAGAAGTAGGGGAAGCGCGCGCGGCGAGATGACATCGCATCAAGTGTTGCATCGGCCCACTCGAGCTGTCAACCAGCCTGGTCGTGGTCCTTCCCGTTTGAATCGCGGCGGTGGGTGGGTGGGTGGGTGTCGTCGTTTCGACGGGCGTCGAGGATTCGACGTCGCGGGCGCGACGTTTGGGCGGGGGCTGGCGGTCTGGGATGGGTGGAAGCGCGTGTGAGAGCGGGCCGGGCGATGCGGCCGCGCCGGTCGTTCGTTTGCCGGTCCGCTTGGGTCTCATTC
>JAXDAY010000032.1:0-25406 GCA_034679345.1 Candidatus Eiseniibacteriota bacterium | reverse complement strand
GACCGGAGGCAGATGCGGCAGACGTAGCCGGCCTCGGGTTTGATTGCCGCGCCGCCCGCGGGCGGCGCGCGGATCGCCTCGGCGCGGGATGGATCCATCCGACCTCCCGCGCCGGGGCCTTTCTCTGCCGTCTCACTGTCTTCGAATGAGCAACATGACGAGAAAGACG
Source organism: Candidatus Eiseniibacteriota bacterium (assembly GCA_034679345.1). Taxonomy (GTDB): domain Bacteria; phylum Eisenbacteria; class RBG-16-71-46; order CAIMUX01; family VGJL01; genus JAXDAY01. Next base: position 25,237 of record JAXDAY010000032.1, on the reverse strand, counting down.
GCCAGGATAGAGATGATGGCGATCGCGACGAACGGGGTCGCCCCGGCGGCGCCGGCGCCCCCCTTGTCACGGATGAGCATGAAGGCGATCCAGCCGGCCATGAGAAGGCCGATGGCGAAGGGGACGGCTGGATTGACTCTCCGCGCGCCCGTCGACTGGGCGGCGATCCGAATGGCCATCCAGATGTCCCGCGAGCCGAGCTCCGGATGGAGCTGCTTGTACTCCTCGATGGTCCGGGTGATCCGGCTCCCCAGATCGAGGGCGGCCGGGGAGGCGGATGGCGGGGCGACCGGAACGTACATGGGGCTTACTCCTTTCCCGAAGAAGGGGATCAGGCGCATACCTTGAAGTAGCGACGTTTCCCCAGACGCACGAGCGTCTCCGGGCGTCCATCCCACGCGGCCGCGACGTCGCGAACCGCTTCCTGCTCGATGTAGAAACCTCCCTGCTGGATCAGACGGCGCATCTCGGACTTGCTCCCCGCCAGCCCGCACAGGACGGCGAGGTCGACCCACGCGGTGCCCGGCGCGGTGCCGGCCGGCACGGAAACCGCCTCGATCTCCTCGGGCGCCTCCTTCTCCTGCACCACCTGACGGAAATGCTCGGCTGCGCGCTCCGCAGCTTCCGCGCCGTGGTAGAGGGTCGCGATATGGAGGGCGAGGTCCTTCTTCACCTCCATCGGATTGGCTCCCTTGACCGCAAGACGCGCCTTCATCGCGTCGATCTCCGCGCCGGTAAACGCCGTCGCGAGATCGAGGAAGTTCGGGATCAGCTCGTCGGCGATCCGCATCGTCCGGCCGTAGATGTCCTCCGGCGAGTCGTTCACGTGGATGGCGTTTCCGTACGACTTCGACATCTTGCGGCCGTCGGTGCCCATCAGAAGGGGCAGAGTCAACATGATGTGCGGCTTCTCGCCGAATCGCTCCTGGATCCAGCGGCCCGCGAGCATGTTGAAGTGCTGGTCGTAACCGCCGACCTGAACGTCGCAGTGAAGAGCGTAGGCGTCGTAGCCCTGCATGAGCGCATAGAGCGTCTCGTGGAGGCGCAGCGACTCTCCCCGCTCCAGGCGATCCCGAAAGTCGCGGCGGCTGACGATCCACTTCAGCGGGAGGATCGAGGCGAGCTCGACGATGTCGGCGAAGGTGAGCTTCGAGAGCCACTCGCCGTTTTGACGCACTTCCGTCTTCGAGGCGTCGAGCAGTCGGCACGCCTGGTCCGCGTACGTGCGCCCCATCTCCACGACCTCTTCATGACGGAAGCGTTTGCGCTCGCCCGATTGCCCCGACGGGTCGCCAATCGTCGCCGTGTAGTCGCCGATCAGGAAGACGACCTGGTGGCCCAGCTCCTGGAACTGGCGAAGCTTCTGGATCGGGACGAAGTGGCCCAGGTGCAGATTCGTCGATGTGGGATCGACGCCGAGATAGACGCGCAGGGGACGCCCCTCCTTGAGTCGCGCCGCCAGCTCCGCCGTCATCTGCTCCCGAAGGGAGCGCCCCTCGGTCGCGCCGGTCGTTTCCGCGGAGGCCGAGGCGTCGGCCTCGTCCGCGAAGAGGGTCCCGCGCAGCAGAATCTCGATCTGCTCCTGAACGCTTCGCATGCGTGAACCTCCAGGCCTGGTTGGATGAAGCGCAAGTATTGCATGCGGATCCGAGGCCGTCAAACAGCCCCCGCCGGATTCGCGGCCGCGCGCGCACTTGCCGCAAGCTCCACTCGGGCCTATTTTCGGCACCAATGGTCCCGAGTTCGACTCCAACCTCCTCCCCGGCGGGAAAGCTCGCCGCGTGGGGGGCGATCCTCTTCGCGGCCGCCTCGCCCGTCTCCTACGCGGCGGCGCAGTGGTTCGCGGGATTGGCCCTGCTCGCCCTGCTCGTTGGATTCGCGACCCGCACGCTGCGGTATCGTCCGAGCCCCTTGGATCTTCCGCTGCTGGCATTCGTGGCGGCGGAGATCCTCTCGATCGTCTTCTCCGTCCATCCGGCGCGATCGCTTCGCTGCCTGCGTGGCGACTGGATCCTCCTTTTCTATCCCGTGTTCGCCCAGTCTTTGCGCGGCGCCCGGGACGTCCGGCGCGCCTATGCCGCGCTGCTCGCCTCCTCGTCACTCGTCGGCCTCTACGCCATCTGGCAGATGTTCGACGGACGCGATCTCCTGCGCGATCGCGCGCTCGAGGCGATCGGCCCCCTCTTCATCGCGACGGGATTCTTCGGCCACCACCTGACCTATGGCGGGCATGTTCTCATCACATCGACCCTGGCGCTTGTCTTGACCGTCGCGCGACCCCGCGCGAGCCGCCTCCTCGCCTGCGCCGCGCAGGTCGGAGGGGTTGTCGCGAGCTTCGCGCGCACCGCATGGGTCGGACTCGGCGCGGGGGTTTGCGCCCTTTCGGCGTCGGCGCGCGGACGGACGAGGATCGCCCTCGCCGGATCGCTCGTCGCGGCGGCGGTAGTCGCGGTCGCGATTCCCCCGCTCCGCGAGCGGCTGGGCGATCTGCTGAGCTTCCATGACGATCCGCGCATCCGGCTCTGGCAGACGGCGATCCGGATCTGGCTCGATCACCCGATCTTCGGCGCGGGGCTGGGGAGCTTCAAGACGCAGTTTCCCATCTATCAGGTCCCGGGCTACTACATGGCCACGGGACATCCCCACAACGATCTGCTCAACATCCTCGTCCACTCGGGTATCATCGGCCTGGCCGCGTTCGTCTGGATCTGGGTGCGGTATTTCCGAGCGATCTCGGCCGCGCGCCGGAGCGCGAGGCCGGAGGAGCCGCGCGGCGACCTGCTCGCCGCCGCCTGGATCGTGCCGCTGGCCTTCTTCGTGGGCGGGCTCGGCCAGTGCTTCCTGACGGACGAGGAGGTGGGAACGCTCTTCTGGTTCATCGCCGCGGCGTCGATCGCCGTCGCGCGGGAAACGAACGATGCGAAAGCTTGAGCGCGCCTTCAAGCGGACGATGATCCGTCTGGCCGGGCCGCTCTTTCCCCCGCGGAGATCGGCTCTGCGGGAATCGATCTTGCTCGTTCGTGTCGACGACCGGCTCGGCAACCTCGTCCTCCTGAGCCCCGCGATCGATTGGATCCGACAAGCGCGGCCGGACGTGCGCATCGATCTCCTGGCGTCACGGGCTTTCTCCTCCATCTACGAGGCCGATCCGAGGATCGACCGCTTGATCCTTGTGGACAAGACAAGGCAGAAGCGTTTCTTTCCGACATTCTTCGCCGATCTGAGCAGGGCGGGGGCGGCGCGGGCGGGCTCGGCGGTCGATTGCAGCGATCGAAGCGCCTTCTCCTTCTCGAGCGCTCTCTACACGCTCGCGACACGCGCGCCGAAGCGGGTCGGCTTCTCGAACGATCTCGCATCGTGCTACCTGACCGATCCGATAGACCCGCCGCGCTTGGGCCACGCCGCGGCCGACCCGGTAATCCTTGCGGCGAGATCGCTCGGAGCGGAGATGCCGCCGCAGATCCCTCATCTATCGCTTCAGCTCCCGCCGCCGTCGAGGGAGTGGACGGCGCGGCTGGACTCGATGGAGGAGGGCGCGAGCGGCCGCATCGTCGGCATCCATGTCGGGGGCCGGGGAGCAAAGCGGTGGCCGATCGAGCGGTTCGTCGAGTTGGCCGGCGCGCTCCTCGACGCGACCTTCCGTCCGTGGATCTTCCGTGGCCCGATGGAAGCGGGAAGCGATGGTGCGTTTCGCGCGCTCGAAGCGAAGGGACTCGTCCTCTTCCCGTCTTGCGGGATCGCCGAGATCGCCCACGCCTTCCGCCGCTGCCGGCTCTTCGTCGCGCCCGACACGGGACCGATGCACCTGGCCTCCGCCGTCGGGACGCCGACGCTGGCGATCTTCCTGAGCTCCGACCCAGCGCGCTACCGCCCCTACGGACCGCTTGACCGCGCGCTCGACGCGCGGGGAAGCGATCTCGACAGCGGCAGCGTCGCGGATCAGGCGCTCGCGAGGCTGCGCGCGCCAGTGGTGGGGGCCGCGGGATGATGAAGCTCTACATGCGCCTGCTCTCCTATCTCCGGCCGCACTTGCGGCAGTTGATCCTCGCCATCGTCTTCATGACCGGATTCGCCGCCTTCTCGGGCGGGACGGTCGCCCTCGTCGTCCCTTTCAGCAAGATCATCTTCCAGGGCGGCGATTTGCCGGCCGGGATCTCCGCGCTCTCGGAGAGCGCAGGCCCATCGGGCGGCTCCTCGGGGTGGGTAGCCTCGCTGCAGAACACGCTCAAGGATTCGGTCTATGGCGCCCTTCGCGGGACCGACCGCGTGGAGACGCTGGGCCGTTTCTGCCTGCTCATCCTCTTCGTCTTTCTCATGAAGAACCTCTTCTGGTACGCGCAGTCCTTCCTCATCGTGCGCGTCGAGCAAGGGGTCATCCGAGACATCCGGAATCGCCTCTTCGATCGCTATCTCGGACTTCCCGTCGAGTACTACAACGAGGCGCGCGCGGGCGTTCTGGTCTCACGGATAACGAACGACGTGAACCTCGTGCGCGGCGCGATCGCAAACGGCTTCGCCCAGGGAATCCGGCAATCGCTTCTCGTCGTGGCCTATCTCACGGCCGTCCTGCTGGCCAACTGGCGGCTCTTTCTCGTCACGCTCGTTGTCGCCCCCCCGGCCTTCTACGCCATCGGGAAGATCGGCAAGCGGCTGCGGCGCTACTCGAGCCGCAGCCAGGAGAAGATGGCCGATCTGACGGGTGTGCTGCAGGAGACGATCGGCGGAGTGCGCGTGGTGAAGGCCTTCAACCTGCAGGACCATATGAGGAACCGATTCCACCGGGTCAATCAGGCCTTCGCCGGCGCGATGATCCGCATGACCCGGACCGGCTCGCTCGCGCCGCCGGTGACGGAGATCCTCGGGGCGAGCGTCGGGGTGTTGATCCTCTATATCGGCGGGAGGGACATCGTCCGGGGGACCGGAATGGACGCCGGGCAGTTCCTGATGTTCCTGGTCGCCCTCTTCGCGCTGATGCAGCCGCTCCGCACCCTCTCCTCGGTCAACATCCAGGTGCAGGAAGGACTCGCCGCCGCGGTGCGGATCTTCGAGATCCTCGACACCGAGTCCGTCATCCAGGAGCGGCCGGATCCGAAGATGATGCCTCGCGAGATCACGGAGATTCGTTTCGATTCGGTGAGCTACTCCTATTCGGAGGGAAAACCCGTCCTGCAAGGGATCTCCTTCGCCGTCCCGGCCGGGAAGATGGTGGCGATCGTGGGGCCGAGTGGCGCGGGGAAGACGACGCTGGTCGATCTGATCCCCCGCTTCTACGATCCGCGGGAGGGCGCGGTGCGGTTGAACGGGATCGACGTGCGCGACCTGCGACTCGCCGATCTGCGCGGCGCAATCGGCCTGGTCACGCAGGATACAATTCTCTTCGACGAGAGCGTGTTCGCCAACATCGCCCTCGGGCGGCCGGCGGCGTCCGCGTCGGAGGTCGAGGCCGCGGCGCTCGCGGCGAACGCGGACGGGTTCATCCGGGAGCTGGCGGACGGCTATGCGACCCAGGTCGGAGACCGCGGCGTCAAGCTCTCGGGCGGACAGCGTCAGCGGATCGCGATCGCCCGCGCGATCCTGAAGAACCCCCCGATTCTGATCCTCGATGAGGCCACCTCCGCGCTCGACAGCGAGAGCGAGTCGCTTGTGCAAGAGGCGCTCGAGCGGGCGGTCGAGAACCGGACGACCTTCGTCATCGCTCACCGCCTATCGACGGTGCGACGGGCCGATCTGATTCTGGTCCTCGAAGGCGGGCGGATCTCTGACACGGGCCGCCACGAGGAGCTGATCGGGCGCGCGGGGGTTTACCGGCGGTTGTACGAGATGCAGTTTCGGGGGGAGTGAAAGGAGGCGGCTGAGTTGCAGGTCCTGTCGAACCCTGGGAATCGAAAGAGAGCCCTCTTCATCCTCGCCGTCTGCGCCGCGCTCGCGGCCGCCTCCGCGATCGTGGGAATCTCCGATAACCCGCCTGGAATCGTCCTGGCATTCCTCTCCGCGGGAGCATTCATCGTCGCCTTCGTCCATCCGTGGCGCACGCCTCGGCCGTTTCTCCTTCTGCTCCTGGCGGCGGCGATCGGATTCGTGGTCCTGGCCGCCGGGCACAACTTCTTCGAGGTCGTCGGGGACCGGATCGCGGGCCCGCCGCTTCTCAAGGGTCTGTTGCAGGGAGTCGGCGTCATCGCGTTCCTGCTCGCCATCCTGGTCGCGCCCGCCGCCTTCGTCGTGGGCGCCGTGGGGGCGGCGATGATGGCTGTGCGCGCTCATGGGCGTCCACGCCCAACGAGCGGAAACGAGAACTGAAAAGCCTCTGCCTCTGATTGGAAACGCGCGGAAACGCAGGCATTGGCTGCCGGGCGCGCAGACCGTACCGGCGGGTGGTCCTTCCGGCTTCGCGCGTGCTAGAATTGCCGTCGCCGGTCGTAGCGGTTCAACTTAAGGAGAGGGCCTGATCATGACTTCTCAGAGCTTGTCCCGTCGCCAAGTCATCCCGCCGGCTCTGTTGCTGCCGATCTCGTGCTGCACCGCCTTGCTCTGCACCGCACCCGCGCGCGCCTCCGAGATGCGCCCGGAAGAGGCGGATGCCGCAGCGCCCCACGCCAGTCCCGTCGAGCAGATGCGCGCCGCGTCCCCAGGGATGACCTTCGACGATCTCGTCCGCCAGGGGATCATCGCCGATCCGCGCGAGCCGTCGCGCGAGCATACTCAAATCGATCTGGATCCCGGCACATACCCCGAGGGGGACAACATGGGGTGGGCGACTTTCACCCGGGACGGCGCGCGCATCCTCTTGACGAACCGGGACACCGACCTCGTCACCGTCTACGACGCGGCCACGCGACAGGTGGTCGCGAATATCCCGGTGGGCGGCTACCCGTCGGGGATCGCGATCACCGATCGATACGCGGTCATCACCTCCCCCTTCGAGAATCGGGTCTGCGTGCTCGATCTCGACACGTATGAGATCGTCGGATTCGCTCCGACAGGCGAGCAGCCCTGGGTCGTGAGGATCAGCCCGGATCAGTCCACGGCCTATGTCGCCTGCGACATCTCGAACACGCTCGAGGTCATCGACATCGCGACGGCGACCCGCCTGCGGAGCATCCCCGAATTCCCTCTCTATCTGAATAGCTGGATGACCAACTCCGAGAACGGCCGCATCACCGTCCAGTTTGCCGATTTCGAGCTCACCTCCGACGGCGCCTACGCCGTGATCGCCGACGGAGAGGTCTCGACCACGTTCTACTTCTTCAACACCGCGACCGGCGAGATCGACTACACGATCCCGGGCATCCCGAACGGCAGGGCCCTCACGGTCTCCGGCGACGGAACGAAAGCCGTGCTCGCCAGCCTGTCCGATCCGGTCTCCGTGTGGCAGATCGATCTGAGCGCGCACGCGGTCACCGGAACCGTTACGATCCCGGGCTATCAGATCGGATACTTCTGCATCGGAGCGAACCACGACGGATCCAAGGCCTACCTCGGAGTCACCAACAACAAGGGCGCCATCGTGCGCTTCCCGACCTCCGATTACCACCTTTTCTCGGAGACCTACACGCCGCAGTGGATCGGCTCCTCGCCCGATCACGCCTGGGCGATCAGCGGGCACTACCGCTTCACCATCCTCGACTACGCCACGGAGTCCATCCTGGGCTCCTACGAGGGAAACACGCAGTCCAACGGCGCGGTTTCCCCGGTCGGTTTCCGCGCCGTGGGATTCGATCCGCACCGGCACGAAGGGCTCTACTTCTATGACTACCCGGGTGGAGTCCCATCATATCGGGGCACGACCGTCGCGGGCCTCGATCCCGAGGGGGACTGCCCGCACCGCGTCGCCATCACCCCGGACGGCGCCAAGGCGATCGTGGGCAACGTGCTTTCGGACAACGTCGTGGTGATCGATCTGGAGGCTCCTGCCGTGGTCGCCACGATTCCCACAGCCGATCGGCCGCAGGACATCGCCATTACCCCCGACTCTCGCTGGGCTGTCGTGGGGGCCGGCTTCGGACCGGTCACGATCCTCGATCTCTCGACCCATACCGTGGCAGCGCAGGTGCAGGCGGGCACGGGTCCCGTCGCAATCTCTCTCTCCGCCGACGGGAGCAAGGCGTTCGCCGGAAACGCCTCCTCGAATACGGTCTCGATCATCGAGCTCAGCGGACCGACCAGCCACGAGATCGCGGAGCTGCCAGTGGGAGAGATCGGGGTCCTCTGGGCCGCGTACGGGGTCTGGAGCGACGTCGAGGCGAGCCCCGACAACCGGTACTGCCTTGTGGCGACCTCCTTCGAGGATGTGGTGAAGGTGATCGACAGCAATCTGAGCTCTGTCGTCGCGACCGTGCCGGTCGGTCACTTCCCGTTGCAGATCGCCTTCGACGACGATGGTAGCCACGCCATCGTGACCAATTCTCAGGGCAGCTCCTATTCGGTCGTGCGCGTGAACGGGGCGTTCTCCCACTTGGTCGGGACCTTCTACCGCGGCGCCCAACCCTTGCGGTTGGACCACGATCCCGCCCACGGCCTCACGGCGATCGGGAACTACCAGAGCAAGACGGTCGTCCTGGTGAATCCGGAAACCGGCGATCTCGTCGCCACAGAGTCCTACACCGCGTATGGGAACATCCACCAGGTGATCCTGGACGAGAACGGGGAGCCGATCGTTCTGACCGCGACCGGCTCGACTCCTCCCGGCTATCTCGTGCGGGGCGCCGAAGCAGTGCCGCTCCCCGCTGTCCCCGCGCACTTCGATTACTCGCCGCTCTCGCGCGTGGCAGTCGTGGCGGGGTCCGGACCCGACTGGGTCACCCTCGTCGGCTTCGGCGCCAGCGGGGCTCCCGAGGTCACGCATCTTCCGCTGGGGCAGGCGGGCCTCCTCCTGCCCCCCGCGCCCAATCCGGCAGGTGGGAGCGCCGATCTGGGGTTCGTGCTACCGGCTTCGGGCTGGGTGCGATTGGAGATCACGGACGCTGCGGGGCGCTCGGTCGCATCGATTCCGCTCGGACGGATGAGCGCCGGGCGTCATGAAGAGCAGTGGTCGTTACCCGGTACCGGCGTCTATTTCGTGCGTTTGCTGGTCGACGGACGGATGCTCGATTCCAGGAGGCTCGTCGCGCTCGAGAGATGACCCCTTCTTCGGGGATCGAATCGCCGCTGCCGGATCCAAGGTCCGTGCAAGAGGCGATCGATCGACGTGACCGACGCGACCCCCGGACTCGATACCCGCATCATTGACACGAATCCCCGCTACGGCCTACACTTCCATTGCTCCGTTCGAGCGCGGATCTCGCTGCCACGCCTCTCCCGACAACCGGCGCGTCCGCCGATCCGCAGGGAGGATTCGCACCATGAAACTCCTCGCCGCCCTGCTCGTCGTCCTCGCGGCAGCCATCACGAACGCATCATCGGCATCGGAGACCGGCGTCCGGCTGATCGCGCTCCAGGGAGCGAGCGGTCCGTTCACCGAGACCGTCGTCGAGCCTGCCGAGGTTCACGCTCCTCCTGGCGGGACAGAACCGCTCCGCGAGCACTTCATCGTCTGGCAGCGTTATCTCCCCGATGCCATCTACACAACGGCTGGGATCTCGAACTGGTTCAACTTCGCCGGCACATGGTTCATGCCGCCCAAACAGGTCGAGGCGATACCCTCCGACGGCGATGGGACTCCCACCTGGACGTATCCCGGGACCGAGCTCTACTCCGACGCGTCACGGGATTCGGATCTCCTCGCCGCCCTCGACGCGACAGGAGCGGATTCGACGATCACGGTTCTCGCTTGGCAGCAGGACTCATCGACTCCCCTCTGGTCCCATGCCATCCACCCCTGCAGGCCGCTCACGGCGGACGGCTGGGCGACCGGCAAGGGAATCCAGGTATCCGACGACGGGTCGACGGTGGCCGTGGTGGCGAACATGTACACGCCGAACGGAACGAAGGGGCGCCTCCTCATCTTCGATCGCTACTCGGGGATCCCGAACGTGACCTACGACCTCGATGGAACGGCGACGGCGCTCGCCGTCACTCCCGACGGCGATTTCGCGGCGATCTATGCCTGGCCTTCCATCTATGTGTACGACCACAGGGCGAATACGCTCCGCTGGAGCGGTTCGGCCTACTCCGGCAACGACGCGATCGCCATCTCCGCCGACGGGCGATACATCGCCTGGGGCTGGTCCAACTTCTACCTCCGGGAATGGAACGGCTCGATTTACCAGGCGCTCTGGCAGACGAGCTACGGAGGCACCTACTACGTCACCGAGTGCGCTTTCTCTCCCGACGGCGCGAATCTCGCGATCGCCTGGTACCGCGGAACGACCTTCGATGACAACATGGTCGAGCTCTACGAACTTCCGGGGCACACGCTGACCTGGGCCTACAACTATGGCGCGAACGGGATCGCCCAGCCGCCGGATCAAGCGACCGCGGACGGCCGCAACCCGGTGGAGGTGATCTCCGAGATGGTTTTCAGCCAGGACTCCAGGTTCATCGCGGCGAGCTCCTGGGGAGGCACCTACCCCGAGATTCATCTCTTCGAGCGGTCCGCTCCTCTGCCTCTGGTCGTGGTTGACACGCCCGGGACGATGTTCGACATCGACGTCGCGAACCGCTTCGGAGAGGGGAATTGGTACATCACCGCCGCGGGAAAGCACACGCACGCGGGGCAAGCGGGGCGCGGCGGAGACTTCTACTCCATCTGGTTCTCTCCCGGCGTGGGCGTCGAGGGGGAAGCGCCCTCGGGCGGCCACTCCTGGAGCGTCGCGCCGAATCCATTCAGCGACGAGATGCGCATCGAGCTGTCGAGTCCGGCGTCGGCCATGGTGCGGTGGAGCATCCACGACGCGACGGGCCGCCGCGTCGCCGTGCCGGCGCTCGATGGCGCGCATCTCGTCTGGACCGGCACGGACGATTCCGGCCGACTGCTTCCCGCAGGGACCTACTTCGTCCGGGCGAACGCGCCCGGCGAGACCTGGACGCGGAGGATCATCCGGCTTCCCTGAGGCGACTCAGTGGAGAAACCGCATCTCCGACGTCACGGGGTAGTGATCCGAGGGCCAGCGCCCCTCGCGCTTGGTCCGAATGATCGAGGCCTCCAGCACCCGATCGAGATGGTCCGGCGCGACCAGGATCCAGTCGATCCGAGCGCCCTCGGTCTCCCCGCGAAATGCGTGGTAGGTGCCCTCCCCTTCCGAGGTCGCATGAAGAGCTCGATAGCAGTCGATGAGCCGCGGCTCCTCGCCGGCGCATAGGATTCGATAGGGCCCTGACTCCGTCGTGTCCGCCGGGGCGTTGAAGTCTCCCGTGACGAGAACCGGCAGGTCCCCGGCGACCTGAAGAATGCGCGCGCGAAGAAGCTCCGCGCTGCGTCTGCGCCCCTCCACCCCCACGTGATCGAAGTGGGTGTTGAAGTGACAGATCATCGATAGCGAATCCCCTCTCTCGCGCAACTGGACCCAGGTGACCATCCTCGGCAGCGCGCAGTCCCAGCCTCTGCTGCCCACGGAGTCGGGCGTTTCGCTCAGCCAGAAATGACCCGAGGCGGCCTCCTCGAATCGCCCGCGCCTGTAGAAGATGGCGCACATCTCGCCGCCCTGTCGACCGTCCTCGCGTCCGACACCCACGAAGCCGTACTCCGGAAGCCGCTCGAGCAGCCACTCCCCCTGCTCCTTCAGGCATTCCTGGGTGCCAAGGAGATCTGGGCCGAATTCGCGGATCGTCGAAAGGAGGGCATCGCGCCGGTTCGACCAGGAATCGCCGCCGTCCTGCGCCGCCGCGTAGCGGATGTTGAAACTCATCACCCGGATGGGAAGCGGCGCATCCATGCTCTCGGCCCCGGCCGAGAGGACTCCGAGCCCAGAAAGCCCGATCGCCGCGATCGCCGCTGACCAGATCCCGCGTCTCATCGATCCTCCCCCCCTCCCACGCGGTCGAATCGGCCGCGCGCTCTGCTGTATGATGGGCCCCGATTATGAGACGGCTCCCGCATCCGCTCAAGGTCCTCATCGTCATCGCGGCGCTCGGCTTCGCCGCTGGGAAGGTCGGTGCGATCGTGCAGCATCCCGGTCCGGAGGGTTCGACCCAGGAGCTGGTCATTCAGGGATACGCGGAGAGCGTCGCGGGCGAGCGGATCGACTACCACTCTCCCTTGCCCGGGACGCGTCCGGCGCTCATCACGCGGGCGACCGAAGGGTGGAAGCCGATCGTCTGGCGCACCGAGAAAGCGCGGGCCACGGGCGCGAGCGCTCGTGTGAGGTTCGCCTGGCTCGCCGGTGTGGGGTGCAATCTCGGCGAGCGCGCCTTCTCGCTGCGAATCTCCGGAATCGATGCCGTCGACTTCCGCTCCGCCGATCGCGAGGAGTGGGCTGCGGCGGGCAGCGAAGGCGCGCAACTCCACTTCCGAAGCCTCTTCCGCGACCACCACGGCGACCGCTTCGGCCTCATGATCCTCGATCTACCCGGCGAGGCGCTGCGCGAGGGCGAGCCGCTCGAGCTCTCCATCTCAGGCGAGAAGGCTCAGAGCCAGGCATGGGTGATGACCTTCGAGGAGCCTCTCACCGAAGGAATCGTCGTCACCCCGCAGCCCGTCCTGCTACGCACGCCCGGCGGAGCGCGGCAGCCGATCGATCTGACGATCCTTTGTCTCGGCGATTCCGCCGGGCTCACCGTGCGCGCCCAGACAATCGAGCCGCTCTCTCGCACGGTGCCATTCGGATTCACGACCCTTCGCCTCGCGCTGCCGCCCGTGACGAAACCCGCCGCTGTCGACCTCGAGATCTCATTTGCCGGGTCCATCGCTCATCGTGAGGTCCGTCTCGAGCCCGTGCGCCGCTGGACGATCGATCTCATCCAGCACACCCACACCGACATCGGCTATACGCGCCCTCAGACGGAGATCCTCGCCGAGCACCTGCGTTATATCGACACCGCCATCGACTACTGCGACGCGACCGACTCGCTCCCGGAGGAGGCGCGTTTCCGCTGGACCTGCGAGGTCTCCTGGCCCGTGCGGGAATACCTGCGCCTCCGCCCGCGAGCGCAGGTCGAGCGCCTCGCGCGCCGCGTGCGGGAAGGACGCATCGAGCTCACGGCGATGCCTCTCAACATGGGCGAGGTCGCCGACGAGCGGTTGCTCCGGAGCGCGCTGCGCTGGTGCGATCCCGCGATCGAGGCGGGTCTGCCTATCGAGACGGCGATGCAGAACGACGTGAACGGCTTCGCCTGGTCGCTTCTCGATCCGCTGGCGGAGATGGGAGTCCGCTTCATCTCCATGGGCGAGAACGCGCACCGCGCCTTGAAGCCCTTCGACGTCCCGACCGCCTTCTGGTGGGAGTCGCCCTCCGGCAAGAGGCTCCTCGCCTATCGCTCGGATCATTACATGACGGCGAACTTCTGGGGGATTCTGGGAGACGACCTCGATCGACTTGGAGCGCAGATCTTCGCTTACCTGCGCGGCCTCGAGGAAGGCGGCTACCCGCACGATGAGATCGGCGTCCAGCACGTCGGTTACTTCACCGACAACGCTCCACCCTCGACTTTCGCCAGCGAGGCGATCCGACGCTGGAACGAGATCTACGAGTGGCCCCGTCTTCGGACCTCGACGATGGCCGGCTTCCTCGCGACGCTCGAGGCGGCTCACGGCTCCGAGCTTCCGTCGATCCGCGCGGCCTGGCCCGACTGGTGGACGGATGGATTCGGAAGCGCCATGCGGGAGACGGCCGCCGCGCGCCGCGCCCAGTCCGACCAGACGGCGAACCTGGGCCTGCTCGCGATCGCGAAGCTCCTGGGCGCAGAGGTGCCGGCATCGCTACTCGCCGCGGCGGAGGCGGTCGATGATCAGCTGATCTTCTACGACGAGCACACCTTCGGCGCCGCGGAGAGCATCACCGATCCGCTCTCCGAGAACAGCCAAATCCAGTGGCTGGAGAAGGCCTCCTACGCCTGGCAAGCGGCGATGCAATCCCGCCTTCTCCGGGAAGGAGCCTTCGGAATCCTCGATCCCTACCTCGCGACCGACTCATCCGGCACGATCACGGTCTTCAACACGCTCAACTGGAGCCGCTCGGGACCCGTGACCTTCTTCGCCGATCATCAGGTCCTCCCGCGCGACGGAGGGTGGATTCTCGAGGACGAGGAGAAACGTACGGCCGCGATCCAGCATCTCTCGAGCCGCGCGGAGGGAAGTTACTGGACCCTCGGGGCTTCGAGCGTCCCGCCCCTCGGACTCCGCACCTATCGCATTCGAAGATCGACCGAGGCGGCCCCGGAACGCGCAGGCTCAAGCGGTTCGGCCGTGCTCGAGAACGACTGGTATCGGCTCGCCGTCGATCCCGCCCGCAGAGGGATCGTCTCGCTCCTCGACAAGGAGCTCGGCCGCGAGCTGATCGATCCGCGATCCGCGCACGTGCTCGGCGAAGCGATCTATGAGCGCCTCGAGGACCGCTCCTCCATGGAAAAGCTCACGCTGGGCGGGCACACGCGCGTCTCCTGGCGAGGGCTCGCGGTCGAGCCAGGCGCGGCCGGCCCGGTATACGAGAGCCTGCTCCTCACAGGGGAAATCGATGGATTCGATCGGCTCGGCTGCGAGGTCCGGCTCTATGCGACCGAGAAACGGATCGAGATCGTCTACGAGGGGCGAAAGCTCGGCGTGACCGACCCGGAAGGCCTCTACGTCGCCTTCCCCTTCGATCTGCCCGGCGGGTCGATCCGCTTCGAGGCTCAGGGCGCCGAGATCGCTCCCGGGATCGACCAGCTCCCCGGGACGGCTTCCGACTGGAACACGATTCAGAGCTACGCGGCGATCCGGAGCCGTGACGCGCAGATCGTGCTCGTGAGCGAAGAGGCTCCGCTGATGCAGCTCGGCGGCATCCACACGGGCCGCTACGAGCGCGACGGGCGGCCCGAGTCGACCCACCTCTACTCGTGGGTCTTGAACAACTACTGGGTGACCAACTTCCGCGCGAGCCAGGAAGGGGATCTGCGCTGGTCATACTCCCTGACATCCGCCCTGCGCGGCGACCGCGTCGAGGCGGCGCGGTTCGGTTGGGCCGCGCGTATCCCGATGCCCGCTCGAGTCCTGCCCGGAGCGGCGCCGCGGCCGGCGGCGAAGCTCGCCTTCGTGGATCTCGACCGCGACGGGCTGATCCTCATCTGCGCAATCCCCGCAGAGGGCGACCGGGAGATCCGCGCCCTCCTGAGGGAGATCCTGGGACGCGAGACGGACGTCGCGTCCGCGCCATTCTCCACGACCTGGCGCCGTATCGCGGCCGGAGAGAACCGATGAGCGAGTCTCGCTACAACTACTCCTGCCGGCTCTTCAACGGTTACCGCCCATGCTATCCCCGCTATGTCTGCGAGGGGTGCACCGAAGCCCAGCCCTTCGACCGGACGATCCTCTTGATCAATCTCGACGCGATGGGGGACGTCCTCATGACGACATGCCTGCTCCCCTCCCTTCGTCGCCTCTACCCGGACGCGCTCCTGACCTGGCTCACACTGCCGGGCCATCTCCCGCTCCTGCTGCACAACCCTTTGATCGATCGCGTCTGGAGCTTCGAGCCCGGCACGCTCGCCGCGATCCAGGCGATGGAGTTCGACCTGCTTCTGAATGCCGACAAGGGCCGTCCTTCCTGCGGGCTCGCGACGACGACGCGGGCGAAGTCGAAGCGGGGCTTCGGGCTCTCCCCCAGCGGGGCGATCATCCCCCTCAATCCCGAGGCGGAGCACCTCTACCGCCTCGGCGTGGACGACCACCTGAAGTTCGTCGTCAATCGTCGCACGGGCCAGGACCTCCTCGCCGAAGCCTTCGCCCTTCCATACCAGCGCGACGGTTACCAGATCCACCTCGCGCCGGAGGAGGAATCCTTCGTCGAAACCTATCGCCGGGGGCTCGGACCCGGTCCGACGGTGGGGATCCAGACGGGGTGCAGCGACCTCTATCCTTTAAAGAGCCTCACGGAGGATCAGATCGTCGATCTGATCGATCGCATCCGCCGGCGGGTCCCGGAGGCGCGGGTCCTTCTCCTTGGCGGCCCCCCGGAGAGGGAGCGCAACGCCCGGATCGCCACGCGCTCCGCCACCCCCTCCGTCGTCGAGACGCCGACGACCGAGGGGCTGCGCCGCGGGATCCTCTACTTGCATGCCTGCGATGTCGTGGTGAGCCCCGACTCCGGGGCGCTTCACATCGCGATCGCCCTCGGCAAATGGACGGTCGGCTGGTTCAACGTCTCCTGCACCCAAGAGATCGACTTCTTCGACCGAGGGATCAAGGTCGTCACGCCCCTCGATTGCTCCCCCTGCTGGCGTCGCGCGTGCCCGGACCCGATCTGTCTGCCGATGGCCGATCTGGAAGCGATCGTCAGCGGAGTCGTTCAGGGTCTTCGATCGCGCTGAGCGCGCCCGGCGCTATCCCCTCGCGCCAGACGCGCCGCAAGCCCTCGAACGCCCGGCGGATCGTCGCGTTCAGATTCTCCTCCGCGTCCACGGCGATCTGGGTTGGATCGCCGGGCGGATGCCAGGAGGAGATCGCCGTCGAGACGAAGACCGTGACGCTGGGAACACCCAGCGCGGAGGCGAGGTGCTTCGGCCCGCCGTCGTTGGCCAGAAGAGCGTTCGATCGCTCGATCAGAGCCGCGAGGACTCGCAGACGCGGGATTTCCGGCAGGCGCGGAACCGTCCGAGGCAGAATCCTGCGCACGGCCTCTTCCTGCTCCTCTTCCCCCGCGCCCGCAAGGAGGAGGATCTCCGCGCCCAGATCCTCACACGCGCTCATGGCGACGCTCGCGAAACCTTCCGCGGTCCATCTCTTGGCATCCTTGCGAGAGGTCGGGGCGACAGCGAGGATCGGTTGCCCCTCGACGAACCCCGCCGCCCGCAGGAGCCGGTCGGCCTCCCGCCGATCGCGCGCATCGAGGTAGAGCTCCGTCGCGAAGCCGCGATCCGGGATGCCGATCGCCCGAACGAGATCGAGCCGCCGGTCGACGGTGTACTTCGATCGATCGGGCACCTCGACGATGTTATAGATCAGCCGCCGAGGGAGCCGGACCCGAAATCCCACCCGCACGGGAGCGCCGGAAAGGGCGGCGATGAGGCAGCTCCGCGGCGTGCCGGAGAAGTCGATCACGATCCCGGGCTTCTCGGTCTTGAGCCGATGCCGCAGCGCAAGCCAATCGGAGACCGCCATCGCGGACGCGATGGGGATCAGCTCGTCGATCCGCGGATTGCCGAGCAGCACCTCGGCGTTGTGCTCCTCTGTGAGGAATGCGATCCGCGCCTCCGGCCGGGCCTCGCGGATCGCCCGGATCACGGGAGTGCAGAGCAGGACGTCACCGACCCTCTTCAACTGAAGCAGGAGGAATCGGCTCCCCGGCGCGAATCGCTCCATGCGCCTCACCCCCCCAGGAGCGCTCGGCCAGGAGCGTCGTCGATCCGCGCATCCCCGCGCGACAGCATGGAGACGACGAGGACGAACGGTCCCACGCGCCCTGCGAACATTGTCACGCAGACGAGGAGCTTTCCGGCGAGGCCGAGCTGCGCCGTCGCTCCCATGGAGAGACCGACCGTCCCGAGCGCGGAAGCCGCCTCGAAGGCGATTTGCCGGTTGAACGTGCCTTCGATCAGGGCGAGCAATAGCGTGGACACGCAGTAGGCTGCGACGAACGATCCAAGCGCTCGAAGAGCGTGCCGGACCGCAGCCGTATCGCCGGTTCTCCGAGAGAGAGCCGAGAAGAGGACCGTCACGGTCGCCGTCTTGACTCCTCCGGCCGTTCCTCCCGGCGCTCCCCCGATGAGCATCCAGATGATGCTGAAGCTGACCGCGGCGATGCCCAGCCCGTTGAGATCGATTGAATTGAATCCGGCGGTCCGCAGGGTCACCGACTGGAAGAACGCCCCCCACGGATCGACCCCTTCGAGAAGATGAAAGAGGATCGCCCCGAGGACGACGAGCGATGAGGCCGAGAGGATCGCAGATCGCGCGCCGCGCGAGAGCCGCCGCGGCGTCCGCAGGAGCAGGCCCCGGACGACACGGCCCATCTCCGCGAGAACCCCGAAACCGATACCACCCGCGATGATGAGGAGAGCCGTGATGACGAGAATGCCGGCGTCACCGGAGAAGCCCGTGAGCGAGGCGCCGTCCGGAAACAGCGCGAACCCGGCGTTGCAGAAGGCCGACACGCCGTGAAAGATGGAGTAGAAGCCCCGCACCAGGGGATCGGGAATCGCATCGTCCCAGAGACGATAGAGAATCGCCGCACCCACGGACTCGATCACCAGTGCCGTCGTGACGATCTGAAGCGTGATCGCGCGCATCCTGCCGGCTTCGTCGATCCCCATCGCCTTGGCGATCGATGTCTCCTCCCTCGAGTCGAATCTGCGACCCGCGAGGACGGCGGTCGAACCGGTGATGGTGAGCATGCCGAGTCCGCCCGCCTGCATCAAAAGCAGGAGCGCCCCCCAGCCGAGCGCGGAGAGCTGCGTCCCCGGATCGCGGACGGTGAGACCGGTCACGCACACGGCCGAGGTCGACGTGAAGAGGGCATCGACGATGCCGATCGATTCCCCATTGCGGCTTGCTCCGGGCAGGATAAGAAGGAGGGTCCCCGCGAGCACCAGGAGCGCGAAGGATGTGACGAGCATCTGCGTCGGTCTCAACCGCATGGAGATGAGAAACCGGTGCACGAGATGGGAGCGGGCGACGACGATCAGCAGGAAGTAGACCTGGATCACCCCGATGTAGAAGGCCCAGAGGAGGTTCTCCGAGCCGTGCCGCGCGAGGTACCGGTACTCCGCGGTGCCGCGCAATCCGATATGGATGGCAGCCTGGACCGCAACCACGAAGAGCAGCGTGAAGTCGATCCGGTGCGTGGACAGGTAGGCGCGAGGATGCTCGACGACGAGGAGCTTCGTCGTCTGCAAGGCGGCGAATACGAGGACGCAGGCGAGATCAACCAGGTGGAGCCACTCTCGCCATTCGGGGCCTCGGAGATCGAACCCGTACTCCAGCATGAGGGCGACGAAGGCGACGAGGGCGCACACCCCCATCGCGGCGTCGATCCGCCGCAGCGATCGTAACGAGCGTTCCGTAAGGCTCACTTTCCTCCCGATCGCACTGACCGCGCGGAGACGACCCGCAGGTGCATTCCCGGCGCCTTCTCCAGGAGCGCCTCGATCCAGGACGATCGAATCCCCGCCGTCTCGCCTGAGGCAACCGGCCACCTGGCCGTCAAGCTCACCCGTCCTCCCTCCACGGACCGGATCCGGACTTCCCCTTCCTCCCGCTTCAGCCCGGCGGCCGCCGCGGCGTGCCGGATCAGCCCCATCGCTGCTTCGGATCCCGGCGTTCCTCCCGTCGCGTCGATCGTTTCCACGACGATCCTGAGGATCACCGCCCGCTCTTGCCCGAGCACCTCGACACCTCCGCGGAGAAACCAGCGGTTCGGCAGAAGCGCGATCCTCCCGTTGTCGAGCTGAAGCCGCACATGCAACAGCCCTTTCCGGTTGACGATTCCCTCGTATCCCCCCGTCCGGATCCTCTGCCCCGTGCGGATGGGCCGCGCGTAGATGATCACCAGGCCGCCAAAGGCGTTAGCCATCCCATCCTGCGCCCCCAGGGCGAAGGCGAGACCGGCCAGGCCAAGTGCGACGAGAAGCGCCGTGCCGACCATCCCGGGGATGAGAAAGACGATTGCGAGAATCGCCAGTCCCACCACGATCCACTGCGCTGTCATCTCCGCCGGACCCGCTGTCTCGACCGAGAGAAACGGCTCAGCGCGGATGTCCCCCTTCCGCACCTGCTCGAAGATTCTCTTGATCAGCCGCATCACAAGCCTTGCGAGACCGATCACGATCAGGGCGAGGATCAATCGCGGCAGGAAGATTACGAAGAAGCGGCGCACCTGCTTCGCCAGGCCGGAGAGAGGATCGGCCAGTTCCACTCCCCAGCTCGCCGTACGCGGAAACTGCTCCAGAATAAAGATCACGAAGAAGTAGCCGAGCACGATGAATGCGAGCCATTGGAGAAGAAGGACGATCTGCGCCGTGACCTTCCTCTCGGCGGATCCGCTCATCAACCGGATCGGTCCGATCCGGAGGCCACCCCCCGCCCGCTGCGCCGAAAGAAGCCAAAGGCGCAATCGCCGCGCGGTGAGGCGCACCAGCACGATTGCGGCGAGGAACGCCAGCGGGATGAGCAGGCCCGTGATCGCCCGCCGCAAGAGACTCCGGGAGTAGACCGCCTGCTTCTCGGCGGCGTAGGCCTCGCGCAGGCGTTCCGTCCACTGGGCGGCCACATGCGACAGACTTCCTCCCTCCCAAAGAGTGTCCACCGCCCCCACGGCGAGGATTTCCCTGTCGCATAGACGGATCGAGAGGAGGCTGTCTCTGGCGATCACGCCCCACCCCTCGGGTCCGCAAGCGGGATCCGGCATCGCCGACTCGATCCGGACGCTCGCGACCATCGCCCTCTCGACAGCGGACATCCCGCCAACCGACTCACGAAGCGTGATGACTTCCCGTGAGCCGACCCGCACGATCGCACCTACCTCGCCAGCTGGAGGCTCCCCACGGGCAGCACCGAGCGAGAGCACGAGGAGGGCCAGCGCAGCGAGAGTCGAGCGATGCATTGGTTTACCCCTTGATCACGCCGATCGGCTTCAATCGGGCGACTTTCCGGCTGATCCCCGCGCGATCCATGACGTCGACCACGCGCGAGACCTCCTTGTACGCCCCGCGCATCTCCTCGGCGAGCGTCCCGCGTCCCTTGGCCATCACGGTGATTCCCTCCTCCGCGAGTTCCCGTACGAGATCGCGCCTCCCGAACTTCGCTTTCGCGGCCGTCCGCGACAGGACTCTTCCCGCTCCGTGGCAGGTGCTCCCGAAGGTCTCGGTCAGCGACTTCTCCGTCCCGACACAGAGGTAGCTCTCGCTGCCCATATCGCCCGGGACGATCACCGGCTGCCCGACGTTCCAGGGAGATGACTGCCCGCGCGGCGGATGGGCGCGCGTCGCTCCCTTGCGATGGACGCAGAGCCTGCGGAGCTTGCCATCCACCTCGTGGTCCTCGAGCTTCGCGACGTTGTGACACACATCGTAGATCAAGCGCAACCCGACGTCGCGCGGCGTGAGGCCCAGCCCTTCGATGAGGGAGCGCTCGGCAAGATGCATGATCGTCTGCCGGTTCGCCCAGGCGAAGTTCGCCGCGCAGGCCATCGCGGAGAGGTAGGCCCTCCCTTCCGGCGATTCGACCGGAGCGCAGGCGAGCTGCCGGTCGGGAAGCTGGATGCCGTACCTCTGCATCGCGCGCCCGAGCACCTTCAAGTAGTCATCGCAAATCTGGTAGCCGAATCCGCGGGAGCCCGTGTGGATCAGGATCGCGACCTGCCCCACCTCGAGCCCGAACTCCGCCGCCGCCGCCGGGTGGTAGATCTCCACGATCCGATCGATCTCCGCGAAGTGATTCCCCGAGCCCAGTGTGCCGATCTGCTCGAGTCCCCGCTCGCGCGCGCGCGCGCTGACATCGGAGGGATCGCCTCCGCCGAGGCGGCCTCGCTCCTCGATGAACTCGAGCTGTTCGCGCCGCCCGTACCCTCTGGAGACCGCCCACTCCGCTCCCGTCGTCATCACCTTCTCAAGCTCCTTGATCGAGACCCGCGGAATCGCGCCCTCCGATCCGACCCCGCAGGGGATGTTCGAGAAGAATCGCCCCACAACGCTCTCGATCTTGGGATGCACATCCTCCGCGCTCAACCGTGTCGCGCATAGCCGAACGCCGCAGTTGATGTCGTAGCCCACGCCGCCGGGCGAGACCACGCCTCCCTCCTCGGGGTCGGTGGCGGCGACTCCGCCGATCGGGAAGCCGTAGCCCCAGTGGATGTCGGGCATCGCGAGCGAGTAGCCGACGATCCCCGGCAGATGCGCGACGTTGCGGACCTGCTGGAGTCCACCTTCGCCCCGGATCTCGCCCATGAGCCTCTCGTCGCAGTAGATCCTGCCAGGGACGCGCATCCCTCCCGTTCGCGGGATCTCGAAGAGCTGGTCGTTGACCTTGCGAACATCGATCCACTCGTCTTTGCTCATTTTCCGGCGGATCTCCTCAGATATCGAAGATGACGACCGCCTCCCAGCGATCCCCGCCCTCGCCCGTCGCGGTCCGGAGGACTTCCAGCGCGTGATAAGTCGCGGCCTTGATGTCCAGACGGGTCTCATGTCTTGCCGGGTCGAATGCTTCCCCACGGATCCGCCCCGCGACGCGCGGCAGCCGGACCTCGTCGACCTCGATCTCGGCAGGGACGAACCGCTCGACCTCGAAGCGATAGATCATCTCCTGAAGCCATGAGATCAGCGCCTCTTCCAGATCGCGCGCGTCGAGAACGATTTCACGAGACTCGGAAGGGCGCACGAGCCTGGGGTCGGTCATC
The DNA here is from genome assembly GCA_034679345.1 of Candidatus Eiseniibacteriota bacterium. Lineage (GTDB taxonomy): Bacteria > Eisenbacteria > RBG-16-71-46 > CAIMUX01 > VGJL01 > JAXDAY01. Next base: position 2,837 of record JAXDAY010000032.1, on the reverse strand, counting down.
AGATGCGCAAGTCCGCGTCCCGCCGACTCGAATAGCTCCGCTGGCGTCCCGCCCCAGACCCGGAGCCCGATGTCGGCGGTGTGGTCCACGAGGGTCCACCCGGTCATGGGTTCGTCCGGCATCGATTGTCCCCCCACGGATGCTATCATGAATGCATGGATCCGCTCGAAGCCTACTCCGCCGCTGTGACACGCGCAGTCGAGATCGCCGGACCCTGCGTCGTGCACATCGACGTCTCGCGGGGGCGCGGCGCTCGTAGCGACTCCCAACGACCGTATCCGGACTCGCGATCCGGACTGGGCAGCGGCGTGATCGTCAGCGCCGGAGGAATGGTCCTCACCAACGACCATGTCGTACAGGGAGCCGGACGTATCCACGTCGGCGTGCACGACGGGCGATCCTTCGAGGGATTGGTGCGCGGCCGCATGCCGCGCCACGACATTGCCGTGATCCACGTCGAGGCCGACAACCTTCCGGCGGTCGTGTTCCGCGATTCGGAATCGCTCAAGGTGGGCGAGCTCGTCGTGGCGATCGGCAATCCGTTCGGGCTTCGATGGACTGCGACCGCGGGAGTCGTCTCCGCGATCGGTCGGTCGATCCGGCTTGGCCGGAACCTCGTCCTGGAAGATCTCATTCAGACCGACGCCGCGATCAACTCGGGCAACTCGGGCGGGCCTCTCGTCGATATCCACGGACGCGTGGTTGGCATCAACACGGCCGTTCTCGCGGGGACGCAGGGGATCGGCTTCGCCGTCTCGAGCCGCGTGGCGCAGGAGGCGGTGCGCGGGATCGAGAAACGCGGCGGGACGATCGGGGCGTGGCTCGGGGTCTGGGGAGAGCCGGCGCAGATTGACCCGGCCCTGGCGGCTCGGCTCGGCCTCTCGGAGGCGCGCGGCCTGATGGTGCTCCATGTCGCTCCGGGAAGCCCCGCCGCCCACGCGAAGATCGAGATCCTCGATCTGATCTGCGCCATCGACGGCGATCCGGTCCCCGACGCGAATGAGCTGAAGAAACGGATGGGGACCCGGACTCCAGGCGAGACGCTTCTTCTCACGATTCTTCGAGGGGATGCGGTCTTCGAGCGAAACGTCACCCTCTCCCCCTTGCCCTCGAGCTGATCGAGGAGCGGATCTTCTGGGGACGAAAGGTGTGGCTTGTGCGGGGACGGGCGGGCTGCTACGCTGGCGGTGGTTAGTTCTCATGAGAAATATTAGGGGGGCATCAATTTGGAGGAGCTCAAATGATTCGTAGCAAAGTAGTTGTGGCGCTCTCAGTTGGAATCTGCCTCTTCGCGGCCCTCCCGGCCACGGCCGCCCAGATCTTCACGATCGACCCGGTCCACTCCGGAGCGGAGTTCAAGATCCGCCACTTCGTGACCCAGGTCTCGGGCAGGTTCACGACTCTCGAGGGGACCATCTCCTTCGACGAGCAGGCGATCGAGAACTCGAGCGTGGAGGTGACGATCCAGGCGGCCTCCATCGACACGAACAACGAGAAACGCGACGGTCATTTGAAGAGCGCCGACTTCTTCGACGTCGAGAATCACCCCACGTTGACATTCAAGAGCACGAAGGTGCGCAAGCTCGAGGGCCAGCGCTTCGCGATCGATGGAGATCTCACCATCCGCGGCATCACGAAGCCCGTCACCCTGGATGCGGAGTATCTTGGCATGCACCCGGGCGCGGGACGAGGTCCCCTCGCGGGCTTCAGCGCCACGACCAGGATCAATCGTCTGGACTACGGCGTGACCTGGAATCGGACGCTGGACAGCGGCGGAGTCATGCTCGGGGACGAGGTTCGGATCGAGCTGAACGTGGAGGCGACGCCCAAGGAGGGCTAGTCCGGCTGCGGCCGGATCGGGCAAACGCCCCCGGATGGAACCGCCATCCCGGGGGCGTGACTCTCCCGCGGCGCGAGGCGCTGGCTACGCCTCCCCACCCCCCTTGATCTGCTGGGCGAGGTAATTCGCGAGCCCGAGCTCCTTGATGAGCGCGATTTGCGTCTCGATGTAATCGAGGTGACGTTCCTCGTCGGCGAGAATCTGCTGCAGGAGATCCCGGGTGCCGTTGTCCGCCGCCTCGGCGCACACCGCCATACCCCGGTTGTACTCCTTGACGGCCATCTGCTCGAGCTTGAGATCGTTCGCGAAGATCTCCTCCACCGTCCAGCCGATGGCGAGTTCGAGGGTCTTGCCCATGACCGGCTTGCCGTCGAGGTAGAGGATCCTCTCGATCAGCTTCTCGGCGTGCTTCATCTCGTCGATCGACTCGGCCCGAATCTTCTCTTCGATCGCCTCGTATCCCTTGCTCTCGCAGATCTCCGCATGGAGGAAGTACTGATTGATGGCCGTCAATTCCTCCGCCAGCAGCTCGTTCAAGAGCTTGATCACCTTTGCGTTACCTTTCATCTCTCCTCCTTCGGCCACCCGCTGCGACCTACGACTTCGATGTCCTCCTCACCGCACGCTACGGCGGGGCGACGTGCCAGTGTAGCCCGCCGCGCTCGATCCTGATAACCTCTTGGTTGTGGCGCGAAGATTGGAGGTGACGGGAGACTCATAGTCTCGTCATCTCCATCCGGAGCCTCAGACCCGGGCCGTCGCCATCAGCTATTCTTTTGGCGCCGCGCTGGCCGCATCTCCTCCTTTCCCGTCTCCTAGAACGCGTACTTGAGATGGTGCGTCGTCTGTCGTTCGCCCAAGGCTAAGGTGCGTATCTGCCGCCAGTAGTACGACCACCACGGCCCGGGCAGGAGATGGCTGCGTGGAAACCTCCGTCGCTCGAGCAGCTCCGGCCAGTCCAGCGGCCGATCCAGCAGACCCGCGCGCATGGCCGCCG
>JAXDAY010000031.1:0-217922 GCA_034679345.1 Candidatus Eiseniibacteriota bacterium | reverse complement strand
CGGCGGCCATGCGCGCGGGTCTGCTGGATCGGCCGCTGGACTGGCCGGAGCTGCTCGAGCGACGGAGGTTTCCACGCAGCCATCTCCTGCCCGGGCCGTGGTGGTCGTACTACTGGCGGCAGATACGGACCTTAGCCTTGGGTGAACGACAGACGACGCACCATCTCAAGTACGCGTTCTAGGAGACGGGGAAGGAGGAGATGCGGCCAGTGCGGCGCCCGGGAGAATAGCTGATGGCGACGGCCCGGGTCTGAGGCTCCGGCTGGAGATGAGGAGACTATGAGTCTCCCGTCACCTCCAATCTCCGCGCCACAACCAAAACTAAGAGCCCATCCCCGAAGGGATGGGCTCGTTAGCTTCACCGGAAACCGGCGCTGGTTTACCGGTAGTTGGCCTTGATCTGACCCCACGTGCTCGGCTGAGTCGCGACCGGGCAGTCGTCGACGCAGTCTTCGCCAATGGTCCAGAGCCAGCCGCCGAGGTTCGCGCACTCCGCCTCCGTCACGATGACGCAGTCGGAGTCAACGCAGCACGCTCCGGTCGGCTGCGGGCACTCAACCGTGTCGCAGTCGGAACCGGCACCCTGCGGGACACCTTCCTGCGCCGCGCAGACGTCAGGCGGGAGCATCTCGCAGTGGCCGTCGTAGAAGCAGCACGCCTCTTCAGGGAGCGGGCACGGATTCGGATCGCACACGGTGCCCAGACCCCAAGGAGTGCCACCCTGGCCCGTGCAGTCATCCGGCAGAAGCATCGCGCAGCTGCCGTCGATGAAGCAGCAAGCCTCCGGCCGAGGACACGGATTCGGGTCGCACACGGTGTCGTCGCCCTGGTAGACACCACCGGCATTCGCGCAGTCGCCCGCGAGCATGACGGTGCAGCTTCCGTCGTCGAAGCAGCAAGCGCCCTCGGCCACTGACGGCTGCGGACACTCGTTGTAACCAGGAGCGCCCCACTCCACGCGACCGAAGTTGAAGCAGAGGTCCTCGATCGGCGGGTTACCGTCGTCGACGAACTTCGCCTCGTCCGTGGCCGGGTAGGTGCGGCTTCCGACGTAGGTGTTCGACAGGCTGCCGATCGCGGCGAACCAGTAGAACGGGAACACATGCTCGTAAACCGGGCCGCTGTAGGCGACGAGGTTACCGCTCTGGCCAGGAACCTCGGGGTTCCCGCCGGCGAACGGCCAGCCGCCGTCCGGCAGCTCGAGCGGATCCGGTCCGCATGCCGCATAACCGCTGAAGTAATCAGCGCTCGGCAGGTTGTGCTCAATACCGAACTGGACTGTCGTCACGCCCGGGTCTGCCTCGGGACGAAACGCCGCCAGGAACCAGATCACGGCCTCCGCCTCTTCGACGGGCTTGTTGGTCGTGGTTCCGAGTTCCTCGCAGACCGTGGGCAGTGCCGTCAGACAGTAGTCGTCCGAAGACGTGTACACGATGCTGTCATCGGTGTGCACTACCATGGCGCCGTTCGCGTTCCGGGCCCCCATGGCCGGGCTACAGATCAGGGCCAGAATGCCCAGCGCCAGTAGAAGTTTCTTCATCGTGATTCGACCTCCCTAGCTAGCTAGCTGTCGTTTCATGTTTGCTGTAAGGGTCCGGCTCGCGCGTCTTGCCGGTCCCAAGTCATCGAACGGCCAAGGCCGTTCCTCCCGACCACCACCCCACCCGCGTACGCCACTCCGAGCCCGGCGAAGATCCCGGATTGGCCGAGAAGTAAACTCTAAGGGCAAGTCCGCCCGCCGAAGTCCCACACCGCTCCGAAGACGGAGAAGTCGGCCGCGCCCATGCTGCCATTGTTGTCATAGTCATGGCAGCTGGCGACACCGGCTCCAAACGCCTGTCCGAACGAGGAGAAGTCGGCAGCGTTGATGCTCTTGCTCCAACGGCCCGCAATTCCATTGTTGTCCGTGCCCGTGTAGTCCGGGCTCATGACAGCGCCGAAGTTGCGGATCTCGACACCATTCGCACGAATCACAACCGCGCCAACCGCCTTGTAGCAGCCGCCGCCCGTGATGTTGAAGGTGGCGATACCCGAGGCGTTGGTGTTCTGCGTGGTGACGGCGCTCGCGCAGAGAGCGGTCTTGCTGTCCGCGAGACCGCCGATCTCAACGACCACGACGGCGTTGTTGATGGCAACACCGGCGGCGTTGCGGACGGTGACCGTGAAGGTCCCGGCCGTCTCGAGAGGAGTCCCCGGGATCATCAGAACCCGCTGGACGCCGTCAATCGTCGTGATGCAGTTAGCAGGATCAGGAACATCGGCGAAGGACGCCGACGCGGCAATCGCCATGAGACACAGAACGAAGATCAAGCGCTTCATTCGGTTGACCTCCAAGTAGGTTTCAGAGCTGGCAAGCCACTCTGGATCGTTGGTTGATTGCTAGAAATGAACATGCTGCATAAGCCCTTGTCGGGCCGTACCATGCGTCTGCTTCGCCGCACCTCCTTCCCGATGCTTACTCCACTGCTTGGCTTGCACGGGATTAGTCTACCAATCGGCCCTAAATGCGTCAAGGCTCATCTTTTCAGTTTTTAGCGGGATAGCGGGCCCCGGCGGCCCGATCTGGTTGGATCAAAATGCTTTGGGCGAGACAGGTGTTGAACCTGTGACCTCCTGCGTGTAAGGCAGGCGCTCTTCCGTTGAGCTACTCGCCCGTGTGGCTGAAATCAGCCGATGATCACGGCGACCCATCCCCGCCCGGGGCGCCGGGCCGAGCGGAGGCGAGGATCCCCCACGGGATCAGCCCCAGGTATCCCCCCACGAGGAGAATCGGGGCGATGACGGTGTCGCCGAGGGCCAGGAGGATGAATCCGAGCGCCACCGCCCCTCCCCCCGCGCCCAGGATCACGTAGTTCCGACGCCCCCAGGGGAGGTGCGACTCCTCGCCGCTCGCGGGGATCGCCTTCTTCCCGGGCGGCGCGCTTGCCGGCCTGGATCCCACCCGCCGCGACTCTCCAGCTTTGGGCCGTCGCGCATCGGCGCTCATTCCGCCCCCTCCTTTCCCCCTCCCGATCCCCCTCCCGATGGCGGGCAGGGATCGGGGTCGCAATCGCTGCCCTCCCCAAGGAACGCGCCTTTGCGCGCCGCGCACTCTTTGCGCGAGACGTAGGCGCAGCGCCCCTCGGGCAAGCAACAGGCTCCGGCCGGAGCCTCGGGGCGGCAGATGCCGGGCTCGCAGGCGACGCCGGGCCCCAGATAGACGGCCAATTCGCCATAGTACGCGGCCTCGGCTTCCGTGAGCAGAGCGCAGAGGGAATCGAACACGCAGGTCGCCGCGGTCGTCGGGCCGGGGAAGACCGAGACCGGGGCGCGGCCGGGCCGGCCGAACCCGATCGATCCCAGGTCGACGATCGGCGCCTCCACGGGCACGGTGGAAGTCGCGAAGCGCGCCGCGAGCTGAGGATCCGGGTGAGGCGTGATCTCGATGGTTCCCGGCACGGGCGCATCGATCGCCATCCATGCCAGCTCGATCACGCGCGAGGTGTCCGCGTGCCCCGCCATCGCGATCGCCATCCCCTCGCCGCTCGCGGGCCAGTTGGAGGTCGCCGCCTGCAGCACGTTCTGGCAGACGCCCCAGCGCAGGATGTTGATCCCATCGGTGTAGCGAATGCCGAAGGTGACCGCCCCGATCTCGGGGCGCGCGGAGTCCGGCCACGCGCAGATGAGATAGGCGATGCGCGGCTTCCTGGAGGGTGGGATCGAGAGCATCGCTTCAGAGGGGAGCGGCGTGGCCGAGAGCCCGCAGTAGCGGCCCGAGTAGGAGAACTCGAGCTCCGGCGCGAGGGAGAGATAGAGCACTCCGCCACGAATGTCGTGCACGATCCGATCCGCCGGCGCCGCGATCCCCGTCGTGAGCACGATCAAGGTCGCGACCAACCAGCCGAGGGCGACACGCAGGATCATTTCATTCCTCCGGCACTCGAGCGGATCTCCCGCCGCGCCCGGTTGTGCTCCGCAAGGCTTCGGGAAAAGCGGTGATACCCATCCCCGCGGGCGACGAAGAACATCTCCCCGCGGATCGTATCCGGCCAGAGGACCGCCCGCAAGGCGTCCTCGCCCGGACTGCAGATCGGGCCCGCGGGCAAGCCGGCGATCCGGTAGGTGTTGTACGGCGATTCGACCTCGAGGTCCTCGTAGAGCAGCGGGCCCGTCGGCCGGCCGAGGGCGTAGCGCACGGTCGGATCGGCGTCGAGACGCCATCCGAGCTGCAGTCGATTCCAGAAGACGCCCGCGATCCGCGGCATCTCGTCGATCCGCGCCGCTTCCGCTTGAACGATGGAGGCCAGAATGACGATCTCATCCCGGCTCATCTCGAGTCGCCTGGCCCGCTCGGCCATCTCGGGCGTGAATCGGCGCTCCCCCTCGGCGAGCAATCGCTGGATCGCGTGGCGCGGCTCGGTCTCCTTCGCGAAGCGATAGGTCTCGGGGAAGAGATAACCCTCGAGCGAGGCGCGCGGAATGCCGCAGGAGCGGATCCACGCTGAGTCGGCGCAGATGGCCCCCAGATCCTCGAGCGGCACCTCGAGCGACTCGGCGAGCATGGGCAAGATCTGCTCGACCCTCCTTCCTTCGGGGATCGTGACCTGAGCCATCTCCACTTCCCCCGCGCCGATGCGGCGGGCCACCTCGCGGGGCGTGTCTCCGCGGGAGAGCCGGTAGCGGCCGGGAAGGATCCTGCGGTCGATTCCGGCGCGAATGCCGTAGCGCACGACCCACTCGGGATCACGCACCCAGCCCGAGTCGGCCAGGAGCTGCGCGGCGTGCCGCAGCGAGGCCCCCTCCGGGACGCGCACCTGCCCCGGGCCTTGTCGCGAACGCCGCGTGGGGATGTCCGGTTCCACGCTGAGCCAGATCCAGACGAGCGTCGCGGCGAAGATCAGGGCGATGAGCCCGCCGATCCAGGCGCGCGAGGATCGGCGCATCACGCGCCGGCCTCCTCGAGGTAGTCCTGCAGGATGACCGTCGCGGCCGCCTCGTCGATCCGCTCCTTGCGCGGACGCGTCTCGCCGCCCTCCCGCAGCCGCTGCCGCGCATCCCAGCTCGTCAGCCCCTCGTCGCGCAGGATCACCCGTAGACCCCGCGACTCGAGTAGCCGCGCGAGGCGATCCACATCGTCGGCGAGATCGCCGGGCCGGCCGTCCATGTGACGCGGATGACCCATCACGATCGTCAAGGCGTCGTTCTCACGCGCGAAGCGATCGATGCGGGAGGCGAGATCTTCCAGTCCGCGGGAGCGGATCACGCCGGCGGGAGACGCGAGTCTCCGGCCCGGATCGCTCAGAGCGAGACCGGTGCGACGGCGACCGTAGTCGACGCCCAGGACCCTCTCCTTGCCGGCGGCGTCCAACGGCGCACGCGCTCAGGCGCGCCCGTTCGTCCGCTTCTGCTTGAGGAGCCGGACCGAAGTGCCGCGACTGAAGTCGAAGTCGACCCGATCCATCATCTGCCGCATGATGAAGATTCCGCGGCCGCTGCACCGGAGCAGGCCGTCGGGCAAAGTGGGGTCGGCCTCGGTGACGGCGTCGATGTCGAATCCGGGACCGGAATCGTGGACGGTCACCTCGAGCCGATCGTCGTGGAGATCGAAGCGGAAGTCGACGATCTTCGAGGCGTCCCGCTTGTGGCCGTGCTGGATGGCGTTGGTGCCGGCCTCGATGATCGAGATCGAGATGGCGTCGGCCTCCTCATCCTCGAATCCCATCTCCGCGTTGATCCCCTGGACGAGCCGGTCCAGGACCGGAAGCAGCTCCAGGCGGCTCGGGATCGAGAAGGTGATCGTCTGAGTCTCGTTCATGGCCTCACCGGGGCGGACCCGTCAGTTGCGCCCTGCGGGCGTCCCCCTCCGTGGGATAGATCTCGAAGACGGTGTTCAACCGAGTCACGCCGAGTATGGTGGCGATCCGGCGCGGGACCCGCACGAAGCGAAGCGCGCCGCCCGACTGGCGCAGGGAGAGGTGGCTTGCGATCAGCTTGCCGAGCCCGGTCGAGTTGACCCAGGTGATTCCTTCCATGTCCAGGATGACCAACCGGATGCCCGACTCCACCGCGGAGCGAATCTTGGTCACCAGCTGATCCGCTTCCGGCCCGCCGGTCAGCTGACCGTCGAGGTTCAGGATCAGGGCGTCCCCCTCGATCCTGTGGGTCAGCTTCATCGCTCCTCCGCGCCTCCCGCAAGCTCGATCAGCAGCTCCTCCAGATCCCCAGGAGGCGGGGCTTCAAAGGTCCACCGACGCCCATCTCCTGGGTGCCTCAGGCTCAGATGATAGGCGTGCAACGCTTGACGGTTCAAGCGGGCAAGCCTGCGCGCCCACCGTGGACGCTCGTGGGGAGCGATCCTCGCGAGGAATCGCTGCCCCCCGCCATAGGCCGAATCGCCGAAAACCGGAAATCCGGCGTGGGCCATGTGGACGCGAATCTGATGCGTGCGACCCGTCTCAAGGCGGACTTCCAGGAGGCAGAGCGGGTCGAACAGGCGCAGGATCCGGTAACGCGTGCGGGAAGGCCGGCCCCCGCGACGGACGACGGCCATGCGGGTGCGCTCCCTCGGATCGCGGCCGATCGGAGCGTCGATGACTCCAGCGGGAGATGTGGGGATCCCCCAGACCAAGGCGAGGTAGCCCCTCGTGACCTCCCGAGCCTGGATCTGCTCCACCAGACGCGCATACGAGAGGTCGTTGCAGGCGATCGCCATGAGGCCGCTCGTGTCGCGATCGAGACGATGGACGATTCCGGGACGCTCCGGCGAACCGGGCCAGACGCGGCCCGGATAGAGCGCCAGCAAACCGTGCGCCAGAGTCCCGCTCCTTCGCCCCGCGCCGGGATGGACGGCGAGCCCCGCCGGCTTGTTGAGGATCAGGATGTCGGCATCCTCGTGGATCACATCGATGGGAATCGGCTCCGCTTGAAGACGCGAGGCCGCGGGCAGGGGACGATCGCAGAGGATCGTCCAGCCTTCCTTGAGGCTCAGCGACGGCTTCACCTCACGAGCCTGGGGGACCTCGACGCGGCCCTCTTCGATCCATGCGCGGATCCGGCTTCGCGAGACTTCGGCGAGCCGGCGGCTCAAGACGACGTCGAGGCGTTCGCCCGCTTCCTCCCGGGATACGAGGAACTCCTCGGCCATCAGGCCGCGCCCGGAGGGGGCGCCTCCTCGCGCGAATGGCGGATCATGAGGACCGCGAGCAGCGCCACGCCGAGGGTGATGCCCACATCGGCGACGTTGTAGGTCGGCCATCGATAGGTCGGAACTCCCATGTCGATCCAATCGGTCACGTGCCCGAAGAGGATCCGATCGACCAGGTTTCCGAAGGCGCCGCCGAGGATCATGCCGAGCGAGACGGCGTAGGCTCCCCGGCGGTAGCGGGGAGCGCGGGCGAGGGCGGCGATGAGCGCGATCGAGACGAGGCTGAAGCCGATGAAGAAAAAGCGCCCGCCCTGAAAGAGACTGAAGGCGGATCCGGTGTTGCGCACGTGGGTCAGCCGGAGAAAGTCGCCAAGGACCCGGATCGTCTCGCCGTGAACAGAGATCTCGGCGCGGACGAACGCCTTGGAGACGGCGTCCAGAACCAGGACGAGCAATCCGACGAGCAGGATTCGGCGCAAGCTCAGGTCTGGGGGCGGCGCTCGGCCAGCTCCTGGCACTTCAGGCAGAGGCGCGCGTGCGGCACCACGTTGAGCCGGCGATGGTCGATCTCCTTCCCGCACGACTCGCATGACCCGTAGGTGCCTTCGTTCACGCGGGTGATCGCCTCGTTGATCTCCACGAGGAGTCGCCCCTCCGCGGAGGCGACGAGCAGGTCGTTCTCACGCTCGATCGCATCGGTTCCGAGATCGGCCATGTGGATCGAGTAGGCGGACAGGTCTCCCGCAGAGTCGCGCTGGGAACGCTTCAGGACGGTGCTCTCCAGTTTCCCGAGCGACTTGGCCAGCCGTTCCCGCTCGGCAAGAAGCAGCTTCTCGAACCTCTTGAGATCCTTCTTGTTCACTGCTTCCTCCTCAGAGCGCCCGGCGTTCCTGCGCCCGCGCCGCGGAGCCGATCGATTCGACCAGCCCGCCCATCAGCTTCTGGAGCGACGGCGCCGCCGCCGCCGCCGTGGCGACGATCCTCGAGACGTCGACCGGTTCCAGGGCATCCGGCAAGCATAGATCGGTGACCACCGTCAATGCAGCGACCTTCATCCCGCCGTGGACCGCCACGAGATTCTCCGGGACGAGGGACATGCCGACGATGTCGGCCCCGCACCATCGGAGGAACCTGTATTCGGCCCGCGTCTCCAGATTCGGGCCGGCGACCGCCACCAGTACTCCATCCCGGAGGGGAATCCGCTCTTCCAGCGCAACTTGGCGGAGGATCCCCTGATAGCCGCGGTCGTAGGGCTCCGACATGTCCGGAAACCTGGGCCCCAGGGACTCGTCGTTCGGGCCGATCAGCGGGTTGTCCCCCATCAAGTTGATGTGATCGGCCACCATGACGACTTCCCCCAGCGAAAAGGTCGGATTCATCCCCCCCACGGCGCTCGAGATGACGAGCGCCTCGGCGCCGAGGCCGCGCAAGACCCGGACCGGGAAGGTCACCTCCTGCATGGTGAAGCCTTCGTAGTAATGGATGCGTCCCCGCATGATCGCCACGGGGCAGCCCCGCCAGGAGCCGATGACGAGCTCGTTCGCATGGCTCTCGACCTGCGAGTGAGGAAAGTGCGGGATCCGGGCATACGGCACGCGGGTCTCGAGCTGGAAATCCTCCGGGATCGACCCGAGACCCGTGCCCAGGATGAGTCCCGCCCGAACACGGGTCTCCGTGTGGAGCCGCAGGGCGGCGACCGCTTCGGCAATTCGCGTCTTCAACGGTTGGGATCTTCCTCGTCATCCGCGGAGATCTCGAAGAGACCCTCCGTTCGCTCGGTCCCCCTCGGGGCGGGAGCCTGCGGCTGGCCATAGCCCGGAGCCATCCGCGGCGGCGCCTCCGGTCCGGCGGCCGGAACCGGCGGAGGCATGCCGATGCGGCGCGAGGGTCGCGGTGGGGGGAATCCCCGCGGGTCGGCGTCGCTCGGCCCCACCGGGGCCCCATAGCTCGGCGCCTGCGGCGCAGGGCTCTCCGCCGCCGCGGAGGGCGACGCAGTCGGCGCGGAGGGGCGCAGCTCGACGCGGCGGGAGCGGCTGACCATCGCCGAGGCTTCGTCGGCGAGATCGTTGAGCCCTTCGAGGTACTGCTCGCTTCGATCGAGGAGCCCAAGATGCGACCGGAGGAAGCCGCGCAGGTGCTCGAGGTAGATGTCTCGCTTCGTCTGGAGCTCAGCGATCTCGGCACGGAGGCGGTTCATCCGGTCGAGGGCATCCTCGAGGATCAGAGCCCCCCTGCGCTCCGCCTCCTGAAGGCGGACCTGCGCCTCGCGCTCGGATACGTCGCGCGCCTCGTTGACCATCTGTCGCGCGGTCAGGACGCCGTCGCGCAAAGTCTTATCCAGCTCGTCGTACTCGCGGAGGCGGTCCTCGCAGTAGCGAAGCCGTTCGGTCAGGCGCGTGTTCTCGCTCAGGCACCCCTCGAACTCGCTCGCCACCAGGTCCAGGAACACCCGGACCTCCTCGTTGTCCGCCCCGCGGAAGACGGTGCGAAAGGTCTGGTTCCGAATGTCGAGAGGCATGATCTTGCTCACGGTCCACACCCTCCATCCTGGACGGTCGCTCCAGGGTTGCCGCGGCGGCGCAGCGAACCCGGAGGACGCGCGCCCGAGTTCGGCCCCGCCGATTCCTGAGGCCCGATACTATAGGAACGGGTTTGCGGACGGGCAAGCGCATTTTGGCGCCGTTCCCAAGGATGGACCCTCGGTCCTATACTCGGCGAGGCGCGGTGGAGGGTCGAGCAATGAGTTCGGATCGCCGGTCGAGAGTCGGAATCACTTTCAGCCAACACGTGGCGGAGCAGCAGAAGCTCTATCCCGAAGCGACGGGCAGCCTGACCGCCCTGCTCCAGGAGCTGATGGTCGCAGCGAAGATCATCTCCCGGGAGGTGCGCAAGGCGGGACTCGTCGATGCCCTGGGGCTCACCGGCCGGACGAACGTGCAGGGCGAAGCCGTGCAGATCCTCGATGAGTTCGCCAACGAGACGATCATTCGAAACGTCCACCACACGGGACACCTCTGCGTCATGTCTTCCGAGGAGAACGAGGATCTGATCCCGATCCCCGAGGAGTTCCCGCTGGGACCCTACGCGATGACCTTCGACCCCCTCGACGGGTCGAGCAATATCGATGCGAATGTCTCGATCGGCTCGATCTTCTCGATCCACAGGAGGCGCTCGCCCGATGGCGGCCCGGGCCGCGCCGAGGACATCCTCCAGCGAGGGCGCGACCAGGTCGCGGCAGGCTATGTCATCTACGGATCGAGCACCATCCTCGTCTACACGACCGGACGCGACGTGCACGGCTTCACGCTCGATCCCACGGTGGGTGAGTTTCTCCTGTCGCACCCCAGGATGCGAATGCCGGAGGGCGGGGCGATCTACAGCGTGAACGAGGGCAACTCCTCCGGCTGGAGCCGCACGATGCGAGGGATCGTGGAGCGGTTGAAGGGGACCGACAACCCCCTCGGCAGACCCTATTCGACCCGCTACGTGGGCTCGCTCGTGGCCGACTTCCACAGGACGATCCTCTACGGCGGCATCTTCATCTATCCCCCGGATTCGAAGAACCGCGCCGGCAAACTCCGCCTGTTGAGCGAGGCGGCGCCGATGGCGATGATCGCCGAGGCCGCCGGCGGCCGTGCGACGACCGGACGCGGGAGGGTGCTCGACGTGGCGCCGCGGGAGCTGCACGAGCGGGTGCCGCTGATCGTGGGCAGCCTGCGCGAGGTTGGTTGGGTGGAGTCGCTCTACCAGGAGGAGGATTGAGCCATGGACCGGGTCCGGCGCATCGAGATCGACCAGTCGACAGGAGAGGTTCGGGAGATCTTCGAGACCTACCAGCGGGAGCGCGGGAACGTCCCGAACATGTTCCGGACGATGGCGCACCGGCCGGAGCTCCTGCAGACGATGATCCGCCACTTCCGCGCGGTCATGTCAGCGGGCAGCGTCGAGGCGAAGCTCAAGGAGCTGATCGCCGTCGCGGTTTCGGGACACAACTGCTGCGAGTACTGACTCGCTTCCCACTCCGTCCTGGCAGGACGGTGCGGCGCGACGGCCGAGGAGATCGACTCCGCACGGGCGGGCCGCTTCGAGCGCTTCGATGAGCCCTCTCGCCTCGCCCTCGAGTTCTCGCTGGCGATGACGATTGACCCTCACTCGATCGACGACGCCGCTTATTCGGCGCTCGCGCGACACTACGACGAGGGCGCGATCGTGGAAATCGCCGCCGTCGCCGGACTCTTCAACTACTTCAACCGCTTCAACGATGCGTTGCGCGTCCCGGTGACGAAATAGAAGCGGACTCTGCGCTCTTCTCGTTGCGACGCGCGGGAGCGGGGATTAGGATTCTCCTCGGCCGTGCGAGCGTTCCGCAGCGCCGGCGGATCGCTTCGATACGGGCGCGGGAGTCGTCATGCGTCCCCTTCGAGTCGTCCTCGTCATCTCCGCCATCCTGATCGCATCGCGCGCGAGAGCCGGTTGCGAGGACTACGGAGCAGGTCTCCACTGGCTCGCATCGACTCCCCTGCCGGGCACGGCGCTGAGTGTTTCGATCGTGGACGCGCTGGGCTATGTCGCATCTTCCGAGGCGGGCGTGCGGATTCTCGATCTGCGAGATCCATCCGGGCCCGTGGAGATCGGCTACCTCCTCACTCCCGGCGATGCCACCGACATCGCGATCGTCGGCGGCTTCGCATATGTCGCCGACCTCTTCGCCGGGTTACAGGTGATCGATGTGCGCGATCCGTCGCACGCCTCGATCGTCGCGAGTCTCGAGACGGCTCTGCCGGCGGTATCGATCGCGGTCTCCGGGGAGTACGCCTACATCGGAGAGGCGCGCTTCCCCAACTACGCCCCCTCCGCGCTCGAGGTGGTTGACATCTCCTCGCCCGACGCGCCGCAGATCGTCGCCGAGGTGGCGACCCCGAGCTGGGCCTGGGACATCGCGATCGCCGGCGATCGACTCTACGTGGCCGCCGAGGATGCCGGGCTTCTATGGATCGACATCAGCGATCCTCTCTCTCCGGCGATCGTCGCCGAGCTCGCGATGCCGGGCTCCGCGCAGGGAGTCGTCCTCGACTCGAGCTACGCCTACGTCGCCAGCGGCGACGGGGGGCTCGCGATCGCGCGGATCGCCGATGGCGGGGCCTTCGAGGTGGTCGGCTCGCTCCCGTTGACCGGCTACACCTACGGCATCGCCGTCCACGAAGGATACGCTTGCCTCTCGAGCTGGTTGGAAGGCATCCAGACCGTGGATGTGACCAAGCCGACGGCGCCCGTGAAGATCGGAGGCCTGAGGACGGCGACGACGGCGTGGGGCATCGCGGTGGGCGACTCGCGCGCCTACATCGCCGCGACCACCAGCCTGGAAACTTTCTCTCTGGGACGGGAGCCCAGGAACATCGCAATGCTCGAGTCGATCGAGGGAGTCTCCGCGATCGATGTGGCGATCCGGGACACGCTCGCGTACCTGGCTTGCTTCGAGGACGGCGTGCAGATCTTCAGCGTCGCCGACCCGGAGGATCCGATCTCGTTGAGTTCAGTCTCCCTCCCCAGGGAGTCCGAGGGTCTAGCGATCGAGGTCGAAGGCGACTTCGCGTACACGGCGAACTGGGACGGAGGCGTCTCCGTGGTCCAGGTGGCCGACCCGAGCGCGCCCAGGATCGTGTCGAGCCTCCACCTCGAGTGGCCGGCATGGGATCTCGCCGTCCAGGGAAGCATCGTCTTCGTCGCGGCGGGAGATTTCTGCATCGTGGATGCGACCGATCACGCCCGGCCCATGCTCGCTTCCGTCCTGCGCACCTCCTCACGCAGACTGGCGCGCCGGGTCGCGGCGTCGGGCAGCTACGCATACATCGTCGATAAGTCGGAGGGTCTCGTCGTCGTCGATGTCTCCGACTCAAGCGCGCCCGAGGCGGTCGGCGCGATCTCGCTCGACGGCGGAGGCTACGCGGTCGCGGTCGCCGGCGACTGGGCCTACGCGACGGGAAACGACCGGGGATTCTATGTGATCGACGTCTCCGATCCGCGGCGACCCGAGATCGCCGGCCGGCTCGCGCTGAACGCCGTGGGAAACCGCATCGCCGTCGACGGCGCGAACGTCTATGTCTCTACGGGAACCGACGCCGGGGTCTTCGTCATCGACGTGAGCGACCCGGCGCAGCCATCGATCGCAGGCGAGCTCGACACCCCAGGCGTCAGCCAGGGGCTGGCGATCGCGGGAGACCGCCTCTATGTCGCCGATCAGCCATTCCTGGGGGTCGCGCGCGCCCATTGCGCGATCCCCTCGGGGCTGGCCGATCCGGCCGGGGTCGCGGGCGCGAGCATCGGCAGGATCCTCGCGTGGCCCAACCCATCCACGGGATCCGTGCGCCTGCGCGTCCCGGCGCCGCCGGGCGAACGGATCTGGATCTCGATCTTCGATGTCGGAGGGCGGCGCGTGCGCACTCTCGAGCGCGAGGGCCGATCGGACGGCGCCGAGCCTCTCCAGTGGGACGGGCGCGACGAGGCGGGCCGGGTCGTGCCGGGCGGGATCTACTTCCTGCGGTCGGATCCCGGAAGGGCCCACGGAGGAAGCCGGCTCGTCATCCAGAGGTAAGCCGCGCCCGGAAACGCCGCGCGCCGAGAAACCAGAAGCCTGCATAGAGCAGCGAGACGAAGACCGCGTTCGCGCCGGCGATCGCCCGCAACGCTGCGCTCTCGCGCGGATTCCCGAAGAGGATCTTCCCGAGCGATTGGTCGTGGATCGCCATGTTGAGGAGCGCCGCGAGCGCGATCCCCCATGCCCAGGCCCGCCAGGAGCGATCGCGGCCCGAGAGGATCACGGCGAAGGGCAGAATCGCGAAGAGGTGGTTCTCATGCATGTGGGTCGAGAAGAAGAAGAAGGAGAAGGCGATCGCGGCTCCCGCCAGAATCCATGGCTCCTCCGCCGGAGACTTCCGGCTCGCCCTCCACGCCGCGAGGAGGACGACGGCGCAGGCGGCGGCGAAGAGAGCGAGTCCGATCGCGGTGGGCGTCAGCGGTCCGAGGATCGGCTCCGCCGCCGATCGCCACGATCCGAGGAGCCACCAGAGGTTGTGGGCATTCACCGAGGTGAAGGGCATGAGGCCGAAGTGCCCGGTGAAGCGCTCCCAGACGAGAGGACCCGCCCCGCTGAGGATATAGGGAAGAAAGAGGAGAAGCCCGGCGCCCAGGGCCGCGCACGCCGCGAGGGCGGTCCGCCTCCAGCCCGCGCGCAAGAGCAGCGCCAGCCCGACCAGGGGCGCGAATGGAAACCCGAGAGGCTTCATGAGGCACGCCAGCGCGATCGCCACCCCCGTCCGCGCCGCGTGGCCGTCGAGCGCCCAGAAGAGGGCCATCAACACGAAGAATGTGTGGATCGAGTCGGGTTGCCCCCAGTAGGCCGAATCGAAGAGAACCGGCGGCATGGCGAAGTAGACGAAGGCGGCGAGCGCCGCGGCGGAAGGCGGCCATCCCGAGAGCCCGCCGCGCGCGCGAATCCTCCGAAGGAGCAGGAGCGCGATAGCCAGATCGAAGAGGAGGGGCGGGATCTTGACGAGGACGGTGAAGGCGAGCGAGCGAGCGTAATCTCGTCCGGGATCTCCGGCGAGCGTCGCGTAGATCCAGCCGAACGGGGCCAGGATGTAGGCGTAGAGCGGCGGGTAGTCGTAGTTCGCCTGGAGCTGGTCGATCGGCTTCGCCTCCGGCCCGGTCTGCCGGCTCAAGCGCGCCGGGTCGTACGGCTCGGGCGAGTCGTAGATCGTGTGAATGCCGCGCACGCCGGCGACGAGCGCCCAGAGCTTGTAGGTTTGAAGATCCGGCGGATAGCCGGGCAAGCACATCAGGCCGAAACGGATGAGCAGGATCGCCGCAAGGCAGACGACGATCCCCTTGCGTTTCGGCGCGCGCTTCAGGCTCCCTCCCGCCAAACGAAATCCTCCGCTCGATGACTCCACATGCGGACGGCGGGCATCCTAGGTGCGCGATCCCGCGCGGTCAAGCGACGAGGCGGGCGGCGGTCTCAGTATGGGGACTGCGTCCGGTCCTGGCGGGATCCGGCGGCGGCGGCGATCGCAGGGTGCTTGGCCTCCGCAGTGCGGCCCGCGGCCGATCCGCGCCGGTAGTTGGCGAGGAAGTGCCGCAACGTGGTGATGAAGTCCGCCAGGGAGAACTTGTAGGCGACGCAGCGCTTCAGATAGTAGCCGTCGACCAGATCGCCGAAGGTGCGGAACAGCGCGTTCGGCTTTCGCTCCAGAAGCGGCCTGACGAACCGCAGAAGCCAGGGGTGGTGCGAGAGAATGCTGAAGAAGCAGCGGAGGTTCAATATCCGGTTCTTGTCGGCGGGATCGTCGAAGCGCAGCACCGAGTCGTGGTAGTAGTTCGAGTTCAGGCGATCGAAGTCGCCGTCGAAGTATCGCTTCTCGATCGCGTAACGGGTCATCTCGAGCTTCGGGTAGGGGGCGAAGACCGAAGCGTTGGCGATGTCGGGCTTGATCCTCATGTTCACCCGCAGGGTGCGCATCGCCGACTCGAGCGTCTCGCCGGGGACGCCGATGACGTTCTCCGTGAGCAGCTTGACCCCATGCTTCTTGTAGAGCGCGGCCGCCTCGTACATCGATTGCTCGGACATCTGCCGCTTCATGACCGTGTTGCGGATGAACTCGTCGCCCGACTCCACGCCCGCGTAGACGAGGCGCAACCCTGCATCGGCCAGAGCGGGAACGACCACGGCGTCGACGTTGTCGAACCGGGTGTTGAAGCTGAAAGGGATCCGGCAGCGCCGCGCATAGATCTCGGCGAACTCGAGGGTCCAGCGGCGATGCAGCGTGAAGACGTCGTCGACGAAGGCGACCATGCGGACCGGGACGCGCTCGCGGAGCCAGAGGATCTCATCGACGATGTTGTCGGGCGACCGGGAACTGAAGACCTTCTTGTCTCCCGCCTGCTCCCGGTAGAGCTGATTGTACGAGTCGTTGAAGCAGTAGGTGCACTTGTAGGGGCATCCACGGTGCGCCATGAAGTGCTTGATCCCATGCTTGCGCAGGACCGGGAACTGATCGGTGTAGAGGTCCCTCGCGGGGTAGGGCAGATCGTCGAGATGTCGATTGCGCGGCAGGATGGAGTTCTTGCGGATCTCGCCGTCCCGCTTCACCCAGAAGTTGGGCGTCTCGAGCGGCAGGCGCCCGCCCTCGGCGTCGAAGCGATCGGCGAAGGCCAGGGCGGCTTCCTCCCCCTCGCCCACGCAGACCGCGTCGACCCAGGGCAGCTCGACCATCTCGGGGAAGAAGGTCGGGTGTGGGCCCCCCCAGATCGTGGGCAGGCCGGTTCGTTCCTTGAGACGACGGGCGAAGGCGTAGTAGCCCTGGTGGCTTCCCGACATCACGCTGAAGCAGACGGCGTCGGGGGTGAACGATGCGATCCGGTCGATCGCCGCCTCCAGGTCGTTTCCGATAATGAAGAGGCCGACCTCATGCCCGCCGGTTCGGAGCATCGAAGCGATTCCCGTGATTCCCAGGGGGATCGAGAAGCGAATCGTATCTTCAACAAAAGCTACGCGCATGATCCTCCCCGGCCGAACCGGCCCGATACAAGAGTTTAGCAGATTCGAGGGGCGGGGTCGAGATTGGCGTTTCAGCCCCGACGCCCCTCATAGAGAGCCGCGATCCGTTCGGCGTAGGCGGCCTCGAGGGCGGCCCGCCGGATCTTGAGGGTCGGGGTGAGGGTCCCCGCCTCGATCGAGGGGGGTTCGTCGAGGATCTCGAACCCGCGGATCCGCTCGTGCGGGGCGAGGTCGGCCGTCAGGCGCTGGATCTCCCGTCTCAGCAGGTTGCGGACCTGGCCTTGCTGCAAGGAGCCGACGCCGATCGCGCCGAGGGCCTCCTCCAGCCCCGCCGGATCGGGGAGGATCAACGCCACGAGGTAGGGACGTCGATCGCCGAAGAGGACGGCCTCGCGGATGAGCGGGCTCGAGCGGAGGCGATCCTCGATCCCCCTGGGAGAGATGTTCTTGCCTCCTGAGGTCACGATCAGGTCCTTCTTCCGCCCGGTGAGCGTGATGAAGCCGCGCGGGTCGATCTCCCCCAGATCTCCCGTGTGAAGCCATCCCCCCTGAAGCGCGGCCTGGGTCTCTCCCTCGAGGTTCCAGTAGCCGCTCATCACTCCAGCGGATCGGACCAGGATCTCGGAGTCCTCCCCGAGTCTCGCCTCGACTCCCGGGATCGGCCGGCCGACGGAGTAGGCCTTCCACGCCTCGAAGGTGTTTACCGAGACGACGGGTCCCGCCTCGGTGAGCCCGTACCCTTCGAGCAAGGGGATTCGCGCTCCAGTGAAGAAGAAGCTCTCGGCCGCGCCGAGCGGCGCGCTGCCGGAGACGACAAAGCGGATCTTCCCGCCCAGCTTCTCCCGAAGCGGCTCGAAGAAGAGCTCCTGCAGCAAGGCGTCCACCCCCCAGAGCCGGCGCCGGGCGGCGGCAGGCCCTTTTCGCCCACGGCGGATCGCGCCCCGCTCCGCGATTCGATAGAGGTTGCGGGCGATCGGACCGCGAGCCTCCGCGTTGCGTCGGACGGTGAAGAGCACCCGTTCGAAGAATCGCGGCACGCCGAGGAGGAAGGTCGGACGGATCATCGAGGCGTCCTTCGCGACCGTGTCGACGCCGTGGGCATAGGCGATCGGGACCCCGGCCGCGCTGATGCAGTACTCGACCGTGCGCTCGAAGATGTGCGCGAGCGGCAGGAAGGCGAGATACCGGTCGCTTGGCGAGAGCGTGAAGGCTTCCAGCAGAGATCGGGCGTTTCCGATGATGTTTCCGTGGGTCAGAACGACGCCCTTGGGGACCGTGGACGTGCCCGATGTGTAGATGATCGTCGCCGGATCGTCGCTGCGAATGCCTTCGCGCACATCGCGCAGCGCGCGCAGCTCATCCGCGGTCGGGACTGCTCTCTCGCTCCAGTCGCGCACCTTCTCCCAGCGAATGCCCGTCTCCGCTGGAGGATCGCCATCCAGGAGAAGGATCGTCGAGATCTCCTTGCGCAGCGAGGGCGCCTCCAGGAGGCGGATGGCGAGTTCGCGCCGGCCGACGATCGCGAAGCGGGGACGCGCGTCCTCGATGCCGTAGTTCAGCTGCGCGCCAGGGAGATTCGGATACACCGGAACGGTCCAGGCTCCGCAGCTCATGACCGCCAGATCGCACTGGAGCCACTCGAAGCAAGTTTCCATGCTCAAGAGGACGCGATCGCCGGGGACCACTCCCAGGTGGCGGAGTCCGCAGGCGAGCCGCTCGATCGACGCGAGCCATTCCCGATAGGAGACGGGCAAGAAGCCCTCGTCCGTGGGGACGAGGAATCCCACGGCGCCGCCGCGCGCCCCGGCGATGCGCACGGCGAGCTGGGGAAGGCTCGCCACGTCGCGAGGGATCACCCTTCGCCCCGAGCCGGCCGTCCGAGGGACTCGACCAGTCGAGCAAGCCGCTCGGCGGGAGTCCCGCCCGATACCGGACCCGCGACGACCGCGAAGGGATCCGGCGATCCGGAGGCGTCGAGGACGATCCAGGCTCGATCCCCCCACTCCTGCTGCACGCTCTGCAGGATGCGATCGCACCGAGCGTAGACACGCTCGTCACTGCTTCGAAGCCGCCGGGCGAAGAAGGTCCTTTCCTCAGCGGCCCCGGGCGGGTCGGTTGGAGATCGGAGCGCCAGGAGGCCCTCGGTCCACGGGAGCAGGTCCTCCTCGTAGTCGCGGATCAGCTCGAGGCGGATGAACACGCGATCGGCGGCCGACGCGATCCCGAAGTAGATCCCGGAGTTCGCGAAGACCTTGTCGGCCTCATAGGCGCGCCGAATCCGCCAGAGGGGATGCGACGGGGCATGGTTCATCGAGATGAGCGATCGGTTCTGTCTCGGGGCGAGGCAGAGAAACTCCTCCACCTCCTCCCAGCGGAGGACCCCGTCGAGCCCCGCAATCCGGCGCAAATCCCGCCAGGAGGCCGAGCCGCTCCAGCCGGCCGCGAGCTCCGCCGAGGCGGTGCTCTGGTCGAGCATCCACGCGGGCGCCCATCGGAGAGCCGGATCGAGCCTCAGAATCATCTCCCCGCCAACGCCCTCAAGCCCCATCCCGGCATCGACGACGCGAGAGCCCGACTCGGCGATCCGACGGAGCGCTTGCTGGAATGAGACGACCTCTTCCGGCCGCAGCGGACCGGCATCCACGCCCGCGAGGACCCGCTCGAGCCAAGGCAGCCTCCCCGTCGAGGCGAGCGCGGATACGCGTTCGAGCTTCGCGGCGGGCAACTCCACCCAGACGATGATCGGATCTGCGAGGGCTGCGCAGGATGCGATGCACGTGAGGAGGGCCGCAAGGGTGAGAATCGCCTTCATGGCCGGGCAGCATACCACAGGTTGTGGCGCGAAGATTGGAGGTGATTGCGCTCATCTCGATCATGGGCCCTGTTCGGCGAGTTGGCAACGGCCTGCTCCCACAATCGGATTGGAACTCTTGTGGTCACATCCTTCGCCATGGACCAGAACCGACGATTCCTCGACGCCCCGTGAACATTCCTGCCACATCCAAAGGCTAGCTCATCTTTCACTTCACCGATGGCCCCCTGCGTCGCAAGGGGGCGATGACTGTCGGGAAGAAGCGTCGACGTTGCGACGCCTCGAGCGGCGAAGGCGTGCTCGGAGGAAACTCCTGCCCGGGTCGTGGTGGTCGTGAGGCTGGCTGCAGAGACCGGGAGCTCGGCTCTGGGCGGGCGAGAATCGGCGCGCAGGCTCACCTGCGCGGTCCAAGTGACGGGTGTGGAGGACACACGGTCGACGCCAAGCCGGGAAAACGGCTGATCGCAGCAGCCCTGGGCTGAGATCGGCATTCCCTCAAGCGGCGCGGGAACTCCAATTGTCGCGCCACTACCTGGGTGATAGAGTCCGGCGGCGTGATGGAAAGCTCCGGCCTGCGGCCGAAACGGATCGTCCACCTCGTGACCGACCTGCGGCTCGGCGGAGCGCAGCGGATGATCCTTGCGCGCGTCCGTGGTCTGGGAATGTTCGAGCATCACGTCTGGGCCCCCGCCCGCGTCACGGCGGGCCAGGGGACGCATCTCGCCGAGGAGCTCCGTGCCGCCGGCGCGCGCCTGCTCGTCGGAGCCGGCGGGAAAATCGGAGCCGGCGGATGGCTGCTCGCGGCCTCGGCGGAGTCGCTGCGCATTCGGCCCGCCCTGGTGCATTCCACCCTCTTCCACACGCACCTCGTCGCCCCGTTTCTCGCCCGGATGGGCGGCTCCGCGCTCGTCGTATCGAAGGAAGGAACCGACGCCTGGATGTCGCGCGCGCAGGCGCGCGAGGAGGCGCGCATCGCCTCGCGCGCGGAGGCGGTGGCCGCCGTCTCGCAAGCGGCGGCCGATGCGATCGTCGCCCTGCCCGGCAAACCGATCGCCGTCCGCGTGATCCCCAACGGGATCGCCGAGGGACCGCCCGACTGGCATCCGTGCTCCGCTCCGGGGACGGAGGCGATCGTGCTCTTCGTCGGCCGGCTCGATCCGTGGAAGGGAATCGACGAGCTGATCGCGGCGGCGGGACTCCTGTACCACTCCGGCCGAGCCGTGCGATTGCAGTTCCAGGGGGAAGGGCCCGCGGGTCGGGCGATTCGCTCCGCCGCGACGGGACCGATGCAGTGCATGATCCAGATCCTCGAGCCGACTGAAGCGCGCGCGATGCCCGCGGCAAGCCGGGAGCGGCGCGTGGTTTTCGTCCTCCCCTCGCGCGATGAGGGATTCGGCATCGCCCTCCTCGAAGCGATGCGCTTGGGGCTGCCGGTCGTCGCCACGAGGGCGGGCGGCATCCCCGAGCTCGTTCGCGACCGCCAGGACGGACTGCTCGTGCCGCCCCGGGATCCGAGCGCGATCGCCGAGGCCATCGCGCAGCTCCTCGATGACTCCGAGCTGCGAGGGCGGCTCGCCGAATCGGCCCGCGCTCGGTCCGCCTCGTTCACGCAAGAGAGGATGTGCGCCGCTTACGAGGCGCTCTACCTCGATGCGATCGAGGCGCGCCGCCGGCGATGAGAGTCGTTCAGATCGTGACCCGGCTTGTCGCCGGCGGGGCCCAGCGGATTGTGCTCGAGACGGCATGCGAGATGGCGCGGCGCGGCTGCGAATCGGAGATCTGGTGCGGTCCGCAAGAGGGATCGGAAGGAAGTCTCGCCGAGGAGGCCCGCGCGCGCGCCATCCGGCTCCACAGGATTCGATCGCTGGTCAAGGAGATCTCCCCCCTGCGGGATCTGAGGGCGATCCACGAGATCTCGAGCCGGCTGCGCGAGCGACGCCCCGATCTGATCCACACTCACAGCAGCAAGGCGGGGATCTTGGGAAGGATCGCCGCCGGACGGGCGGGAGTGGGAGCTGTCGTCCACACGGTGCACGGCTGGGGCTGGTCCCCGGAGACCCCGGCAACGCTGCGCGGCCTCTTCGTCGCCGCGGAGCGACTCGCGGCGCGCCGGTGCCGTCGCATCGTCGCCGTCTCGCGCGCTGCGCGCGATGAGGGAGGGCGCCTGGGGATCGGAGAGCGGGAGTCGTACACGGTGATCCCTCCCGGGATCGACATGGGGCGCTTCGCCGATCTGGCGCGGATCCGCGAGGAGGGTCGCGCCCTTCGGCGAAGCCTCGGCATCCCCGTCGACGCCTTCGTGGCGGGAAGCGTGGGACGCCTCTCGCCGCAGAAGGATCCTGCGATGATGCTGGAGGCGGCGATCCGCGCGCCGGGGATTCACTGGATCCTCGTCGGCGATGGCCCCCTGCGCGGGGCCCTCGAGGAAGAGATCCGACAGGCGGGAATCGCATCCCGATTCCACCTCACGGGCTACCAGCCCGATCCCGCCGCCTACCTCGGGGCCCTCGATCTGTACGTTCTGACCTCCCGCTGGGAGGGGCTCCCGCTCGCGCTGATCGAGGCGCGCGCGGCCGCGCTGCCGATCGTCGCGGCGGAGGTGGGCGGCGTCCTGGAGGTCCTGGCCCCGCCCCCCGCGGGGCTGAGCTTCCCCGCCGGCGATCTCGCCGCCCTTGTGGCGCGCATTCGGACGATCGCGCAAGATCCAGCCGGCGTGCGCGCGGCGGCCGAGGAGGCGCGCGGCGAGGCGCTCGAGAGATACTCCCTGCGCACGATGCTCACGGCGACCGCCGGCCTCTACGGCGAGATCCTGGGACATCCGTTGCCCGCACCGGCGATCGAAGTCTAGAATCCGAGATCGATCGGCATCGGTGGCCTTACGAGTCGTACGGCGTTCACTACCATGAAGGAGAAAGCTGTTCCATGCGTGGGATCTTCGACCGCACATCGGCATTCGACAACGCCCTGAAGCAGTTCGACCGGGCAGCCAGGATCTTGAAGCTGACGGGCAACCAGATCGCCGTGATCAAGGAGCCTCGCCGCGTGACCGAGGTCCGCCTCCCGGTGCAGATGGACGACGGGCGTGTGGAGATCTTCACGGGCTATCGCGTGCAGCACAACATCGCCCGCGGACCCGCGAAGGGAGGCATTCGCTTCCATCCGGACGTCACCCTGGACGAGGTCAAGGCGCTCGCCTTCTGGATGACCTACAAGTGCGCTGTCGTCAACATCCCCATGGGCGGGGGCAAGGGAGGCGTGATCGTCGATCCGAAGCAACATTCCCCCGCGGAGCTCGAGAGGCTCTGCAGGCGGTACTTCGCCGAGATGATCGACCTCTTCGGCGGCAATCGCGACATTCCGGCCCCCGATGTCAACACGGGACCGCAGGTCATGGCCTGGTTCATGGACACCTATTCGATGCACCACCAGGAGTTTCTCCCCGAGGTGGTGACGGGCAAGCCGATCGAGCTCGGAGGAAGCCTCGGCCGTGAGACGGCGACGGCCGACGGCGTGACGATCTGCATCCGGCAAGCAGCCAAGCACATGAAGATGGAGATCGGAGGGGCGCGGGTCGCGGTCCAGGGATTCGGCAACGTCGGCAGCTACACCGCGCTCAACCTCCACCGGGACGGGTGCAAGATCATCGCGGTCGCGGACGAGACGGGCACCTACCACTCCGAGAAGGGGCTCGACGTCAAGAAGCTCCTGGCGTATGCGAGGGAGCACCGCCTGCTGCGGGGCATCGAGAGGCAGTTGAAGGGGATCACGGTGATCCCTGACTCCAGGGCTGTCCTGGAGATCGATGTCGACATCCTCGTCCCGGCGGCTCTCGAGCACCAGGTGACCCGGGCCAACGCCCGGAGGGTGAAGGCCCGGCTCGTGGCAGAAGGGGCAAACGGTCCGTTGACGACCGAAGCCGACGACATCCTCGAGAAGAAAGGATCGCTCGTGATCCCCGACATCCTCTGCAACGCCGGCGGCGTCACGGTCTCCTACCTCGAGTGGGTCCAGAACCGGATGGGCTACTACTGGTCGGAGCGGCGCGTCTACGAGGATCTCGAGGAGATCATGACATCGGCCTTTCGCACGGTGCTCGACGCAAGCCTCGAGTACAAGGTGAACATGCGCGTGGCGGCGTTCATCGTCGCCATCAAGCGCGTGATCGCCGCCGCGGAGATGCGCGGGCTCTACGCCTGAGGCGCTTCGCCGCGCGCCGGCGCCGGAGGGATCAGAATCGCGGGTAGCCGGGGATTGACTGCCACGCCCACTGGAACTCGAGCCTCCGCTCGGGCGGGCTGCCCGCCAGCTCCAGGATGCGGACCTTCCCGTAATGTCCCTCCGGGGTGATCACGCCGATCACACGGTCCTTCGTCACCGCGATCTCGCGCACGATCGCGGCATCCTCGGGCGGGACCGGCGCGCCCCAACGATCGCCGAGGTCGAAGAGGCCGGTCACCCGCCCCGCCCAGGCCGGGGACCGATAAGAGAGCCGGTCGGGGCTCTTGAGCAGCAAGGCTCCGCCGTCGTCCTCGGCGTCGGAGGTTCCGAGGTAGAGATCGATTCCGTCGGGATGAGCGTCGTCGACCGGCACGACGACGCCGCCGGTCAGATGGATCCCGTTCGCCCCCCTCCGGCTTCGGATCTCATAGATCGGGCCCGTCCCGAAACCGTCGAGCCTCGGAGCGGTCTCGATCTCCGGACCCGATGCGGAGCGCTCGACGAAGCCCGCGTAGTCACGGCGGGATCGAATCGTATAGAAGCGGGGGGCTCCCTGCTCGACCGAGGTCACGCGGTGCTGCAATCGCGTGATCGGCTCAAAGGTGAGCCGGTAGTGGAGCAGGGAATCCTCCGGAAGCCCGGCCATCGAGCGCTCGGAAGCGAAGACCTCGTAACCGCGCCAGTGCTCCACCTTCGCGTCCTCTACCTCGTCCCAGGAGAGCTCGATCACGGTCGAGCCGTTGACGAAGCGCAGCGTGTCGGGCGACCCCACAGTGCTCATGACGATCTCGAGCGAAGCTCTGACGGTGTCGACGAAGTCGGTGACGGTGCAAGAGACGGTGTGCGTGCCCCTCTGGGTTGGGCTGCGCCAGCGAACCGACGAGCGGGAGAAGCCGGAAGGGTAGCTTCCTGCGGAGGCGGTCCATGTGTACTTGAGGAAGTCGCCGTCGCGGTCGCGGGCCTGGCAGACCACGAAGGCGTCCTGATCGGCGAGGACCCGATCCGGGCGAACCTCGATCAATAGGATCTCCGGCGCCCAGTTGCCCGGGGGCGGATTGGGATGGGTCTCCTTGTCGCACGCGACGGTCGCCGCGACGAGAAGAAGCCAGAAGAGGAATCTGCGCATGTCCGCCGCCTCCACCCCCGGCGTCTTGGCCCGAGTATGGGGGGCGGACGGGGCGCTACGCTAGCGCCTGCTTCAACGGAGGGGCCGGACCACGGTCGGGACGTGGAATCGAGAGGGGGTCCCTCCCGGGGCGGCGGCCCTCTTGAGGAAGAGGTTCAGGGCGACCGCCGCGCCGTTGCCGTTCGGGACCCGGCTGGAGTGACGCACTTTCGGCTCGAGGGCGATCATCTCCCCCTTGCCGACCGTGAGCGTCTCGCCGTCGATGCGAAACTCCAGGCTCCCCTCCTCGACGATCGTGATTTGCTCCTGGGGGTGGAAGTGCTCCGGGAAGTCGGCCCCGCTCCGGTAGACGCAGCGCACGACGGTCAGCCGGCTCGTCGATGCGACCTGCTGCTCGAGGAAGCTCTGGGCCTCGGCAGCCTCCAGCTCCCGGAATGCGCTCAGCGTGAAACGTCCGAGGTGGGTCCGATTGCCGATCCGTGACACGATCGTCTCCTTCCGCCGGGTCCTTCCTCTGCGAGTGGGGCCTTCCCTGCGGTTGTATCGGCACGATCGAGGAGGGTCTTCACGGAGATTGCGGAAGTCGGCGCATCAAAGCCGGGCGAGACGCCTCGGAGCGCGCCGGGGGCCGTCTATGCGCTGGAACCCGGGGGTGAGCCGCGCTGCGCCCGATCTGCGATCCGCTCGATCGCCTGCCGGAGGCCGGGCATGTCCTCTACCGTCTCGTCAGGGGTCTCGAGTTCGCCTCCCGGCGGAATCCGACTGATGCTCGCCCTCGCCTGGCTCTCGAAATAGAGCTCCTCGTAATCGTTGCGGGGCGCGTATGCCTTGAGATGATGCGGAATCCGGAAGAGGATCGTCCACATCCCCACCTCGCGGGCGGGGGCGATGTCGTTGTCGGCCCGATCCCCTACCATGACCGCTTCGGCGGGCTCGCACCCGGCGCGTTCCAGGGCCCAGCGGTAGAGCCGCGGGTCGGGCTTTCGGATCCCCACGACCTCGCTCACGGCATGGATACGGAAGTACTGGCCCAGCCCGACCTGCTCCAGGGCCGGGACGACCTCCTTCAGCTGGTTCGCGACGGTCCCGAGTTGGTAGGAGTCGGCGAGCTCGCGGATCGCCTCCTGGACCCCGGGCAGGACTGCGTGGCAGGCCATGTAATCGGCCCGGATGCGAGTGGCGCAGCGGTGCATGAGCCGCCAGTGCCCTCCCTCGGCCAGGTACTTTCTGCCGAGGATCGCCCAGTGCTCGGGGCCCCGCGTGCGGATCAGCTCCTCGCGCTCCGCCAGCAGCTCGGAGAAGGTCATCCGGTAGCCGCTCGAGCACATGGCGCGGTGCAGCTCGAAGTAGAGTAGCGCCATCGCCGGATCGTCGTTCATCAGGACGTTGCCGATGTCGAGGAAGATCCAGCGCAGCACGGCAGCTTCAGCGCGGCGCGAGAACCGCGCGGGTCGCGGAGCCAAGCAGGTCCGATCCGCCCGGGAGCCGTCCTTCGGGGGCGATCCCGCCCCAGAGAACCGCCAGCGCGCACACGGCGACCACGAGGCCGATCGCCACGGAGCGTCCCGCCGTGACCCGGACCGACTCGGGCCGCATGTAGAGCGTCACCACGACCCGGATGTAGTAGTAGACCGACAAGGCGCTGTTCAGCACGGCGATCACGACGATCGAGGTCTGGCCATTCTGGACCGCGTTCTTGAAGATCGCGTACTTCCCGAAGAAACCAGCGGTGGGCGGGATGCCCGCCAGAGAGATCATGAAAAGGCTCATCGCGATCGAGAGCGCCGGATACCGCCACCCGAGGCCGCCGTAGTCGCTCATGTCGAGGTGCTCGTTCTGCTTCTCTCCGAAGGCGGCAACGACGGCGAAGGCCCCAAACGTCATGAATGTGTAGGCCAAGAGGTAATAGAGCGCCCCCTCAAGAGCGCCCGCATCGCCCGTACCGGCGTAGACGGATGCTCCGATCAGGATGTACCCGGCGTGGGCGATCGAGGAGTAGGCGAGCATCCGCTTCACGTTCGACTGGGTGAGGGCCGCGAGGTTGCCCACGATCATGGTCAGGACCGCGAGCCACCAGAGGACCGTGGCGAGGGGAAGCCCTTGGGAGGCGCCCGCCGTGACGCCGAGGATTCGCAGCAGGGCGCCGAATCCCGCGGCCTTGACGGCCGTGGCCATGAAGGCGGTCACGTTCGTCGGAGCGCCCTCGTAGACGTCGGGGGCCCACATGTGAAACGGGACCGCGGCGACCTTGAAGAGGAATCCCGACATCAGCAGCAGCGTGCCGGCGCTCATGAGCCCCGATCCCTTGCCATTGCCGGAGACCGCAACAGCGAAGTCGGTCGATCCCGAGGCGCCGTAGATGAACGCGATCCCGAGCAGGAAGATCGCGCTCGAGAAGGCCCCGAGAAGGAAGTACTTCAACGCCGCCTCGGCGCTGCGCTGGCTGCCGCGCTGGTAACCGGAGAGGATGTAGACCGGGATCGAGAGAAGCTCGAGGCCGAGGAAGAGGTACACGAGGTCGGTCGATGTGGCGAAGAGGACCATTCCCGCGGCTGAGAAGATCAGAAGCGAATAGTGCTCGCCCCGCATCCTCCCGATCCGGCGCAGGTGCGTCTCGGAGAGCACGACCGTGAGGGCGGCGCTCACGAGGATCAGCGCGACCACGAAGCGCCCGAAGCCATCCATGATGAGGCCCGCCGAGGATCCGCCCGCGCCGGCGAGGGCGCGCGCGAGGGCCGCGGCGAGGACGGCGAGCGTCGGCCAGATCCAGGGGAGATTCCGTCGGCGCCCGGCGATCGCGTCGAGCAGCACGAGGAGGATTCCCCCAGCGGCCAGGATGGCAAAGGGCTCGTTGGCGGTGAGAGCGCGGAGATAGACGGAGTTCATCGCGGGCTCCTCTCATCGTCGAGGATCGCCTGGGCGTCCGGGAGCGGGATCGGCGCCTTGGGCGCGGCGTCGCGGGCGCGGCTCATCTCGACGCGCGTCAGCGTCGAGCGCAGCGCCGGCTCCATCCGGTCGAGGATCGGCCGCGGGCTCACCCCCATCCAGACGATCAAGAGGAGAATCGGCGCGAGCAGAAGCCCTTCCCGCCGGCCGAGATCCTTCAGCGACTGGTTCTCCGCGTGCCGCATCGGTCCGAAGAGGAAACGCTGGGTCAGCCAGAGCATATAGACCGCCCCCAAGACCACGCCGGTCGTCGAGAGGATGGCCGCGAGGCGATTCTCTCCGAATGCGCCTGCCAGGATCAGGAACTCGCCCACGAATCCATTCAGGCCGGGAAGGCCGATCGAGGAGAGGGTGACCAGCATGAAGGCGGCCGCATAAAGGGGCACGCGCGCCGCGATCCCGCCGTAGTCGGCGATCTGTCGGGTGTGCCGTCGCTCATAGAGGATCCCCACGAGGAGGAAGAGCGCGCCGGTGGAGAGTCCATGGTTCAGCATCTGGTAGAGCGCGCCGGAGAAGGCTTCGAGATTGAAGGAGAAGAGCCCGAGCATGACGTAGCCAAGGTGGCTCACCGAGGAGTAGGCGACGAGCTTCTTGATGTCCTCCTGCACCATCGCCACGAGCGCCCCGTAGATGATCCCGATCACGGCGAGGGCGAGGAGAAGGGGCTGGAAGGCGATCGCCGCGTCCGGGAAGAGCGGGATCGCGAAGCGCAGGAATCCGTACGTGCCGAGCTTGAGTAGGACCCCCGCCAGGATCACGCTTCCGGCGGTGGGGGCCTCCACATGCGCGTCCGGCAGCCAGGTGTGGAGCGGGAAGAGGGGCACCTTGATCGCGAAGGCGAGCCCGAAGGCGGCAAAGAGCCACCACTGCTCCTTCGAGCTCAACGCGGTCTGGCGGATCAACTCGATATCGAAGCCCCGCGATCCGCTCGCCTTGTAGAGATAGAGGATCGCGACCAGCATGAGCAGCGAGCCCACCATCGTGTAGAGGATGAACTTGACCGCCGCGTAGATCCGCCGCTGTCCTCCCCAGACTCCGATCAGGAGAATCATCGGAATCAGCATGAGCTCCCAGAAGACGTAGAAGAGGAACAGGTCGAGCGCGAGAAACGCCCCCAGCATCCCGGTCTCGAGGAGAAGGAGCATCGCGTGATAGGCGCGCACCTTCTGCGCGACGTCCGACCAGCTCGAGAGGACGACGATCGGCGTCAAGAAGGTCGTCAGCAGCACGAGGAAGAGGGAGATCCCGTCGACACCCAGGTGGTATCGGATCCCGAAGGCCGCGATCCAGGAGACGTCCTCCACGAACTGCATCGAGGCATCCGCGCGAAAGCCCACGAGGAGCTGGATCGAAGCGAGGAAGGTCGCCGTCGAGACCGCGAGGGCCAGGGCACGGCCGATCGTCGGCCGGTTCTTGGGGACGAGCAGGCTCGCCACCGCCCCCGCCGCGGGCAGGAAGATCACGAGACTCAACAATCCGGGCGCGAAGCTCATTCCATCGCCTCCTAGAGCATCACCCAGAGCAGGACCGCGACTCCGATCAGGATCACGGCGGCGTAGAACTGGACATAGCCGCTTTGCACGAGACGCACGAACGTGCTGGCCACCCGTGAGAGCATGCCCACCAGGTTGACGGCGAAGTCGATCACGCGGACGTCGACGATCCTCCAGAGAACCAGACGCGAACCTTCCCGGATGGGACGCACGACGGCGGCCTCGTAGGCCTCATCGACGAAGTACTTGCCGGCCACGGCGCGGTAGAGGCCCGGCACAGCAGCCGCGATCCGCCCCGGCAACTCGGGCCTGCGCAGGTAGAAATGCCAGGCGGCGGCGATTCCGGCGACGGCGATGAGAAGCGAGAGCGCCATGAGGGCCGCCTCGAGGGCCGCGCCGTGCGCCACGTGGACGCCCCCGCCGTGGGTCGCCGCGAGGGCAGGCTCGAGCCAGTGGTGGAACCGGTTTCCGCCCTCAACGATGAACTCCGGGACCCCGATGAAGCCGATCAAGGTCGATCCGGCGGCGAGCAGGATCAAGGGGATCGTCATGCTCGAGGGCGATTCGTGCAAGTGGCTCTTCGCCTCGCTCGAGATCCGCTCGCGACCGAGGAAGACCATCGCCACCAGACGGGTCATGTAGAAGGCCGTAATCCCCGCGGTCACGAACGCCACCGCCCAGAGGAGCTTCGGAAGCCAGGGGATGATCGTGTTCGGCTCGCTCCAGACCTTCCAGAGAATCTCGTCCTTCGAGAAGAACCCCGCGAAGGGGAAGATTCCGCAGATCGCAAGCCACGCGGCGATGAAGGTCCAGCCCGTCCTCGGGATGCGCTTGAGCAGCCCGCCCATCTTGCGGATGTCCTGCTCGCCGGAGAGGGCATGGATCACCGAGCCGGCGCCCAGGAAGAGGCACGCCTTGAAGAAGGCATGCGTGACTACGTGGAACATCCCTGCGGAAAACGCCCCGACTCCCACTCCCAGGAACATGTATCCGAGCTGGCTCACCGTGGAGTAGGCGAGGACCTTCTTGATGTCGTTCTGAGCGAGCCCGATCGTCGCGGCGAAGAAGGCGGTCGCCGCCCCGACGATCGCCACGACCGTGAGCGCCACCGGCGCCTCGATGAAGAGGAAGGAGAGCCGGCTCACCATATAGACGCCCGAAGTCACCATGGTGGCGGCGTGGATCAGCGCCGAGACCGGGGTGGGGCCCGCCATCGCATCGGGCAGCCAGACATAGAGGGGCAACTGCGCCGACTTCCCCGTCGCCCCCATGAAGAGAAGCAGGCAGGCGGCCGTGAGAAGCCCCGGCGCGAAACGGTGCTGGTGCGCGGCCTCGCGGATCTCCCCATAGCCCAGCCCGACTTTCCCGTCGCCCGTGAGCGCCCAGAAGATGAGGAAGATCCCCAGGAGGAAGCCGAAGTCCCCGATCCGGTTCACGATGAAGGCCTTGTTGCCGGCGATCGCCTTCTCCTCGTCGCCGAACCAGAAGCCGATCAGGAGATACGAGCAGAGCCCCACGCCTTCCCAACCCACGAACATCGTGAGCAACGAGTCGCCCAGGACCAGGAGGACCATGGAGAAGGTGAAGAGGTTCAGGTAGGCGAAGTAGCGGGCGTAACCCCGATCGTGCCCCATATAGCCGATCGAGTAGATGTGGATCAGGCTCCCGATGCCGGTCACGAAGAGGAGCATGGCGCAGGAGAGGGGATCGAAAAGGAATCCGGCCTCGACCGAGAGCCTGCCGGCCGCGATCCAAGTGTAGAGGCTCTGGGTGAGGGCGCGTCCATCGACCGGCAGCCCGCGCAGCTGCAGGAAGGCGGCGGCCGTGACGAGGAAGGAGAGGATCGGCGCGGCGCACCCGATGACGCTCACCGCCCCACGGCCCGCGGCGTGGGGGCGGTGGCTCGTCGAGAGCGCGATCACGCCATTGACCACGCTGCCCAGCAGCGGGAAGAACGGGATCAGCCAGAGGAACGACACGCTCAACTCGCTTTCCTCCCTACTCGTTCAGCGCCGTCATGTCGTCGAGATCAACAGTCTCGCGGCGGCGGAAGATCGAAACCAGGATCGCCAATCCCACGGCGGCCTCGACCGCCGCGACCGCGATGACGAAGAAGACGAGCGCATGGGCGTCCATCTTCAGATGGGCGCGGGCGAAGGCGGCGAAGGCGAGATTGACGGCGTTCAGCTGCAGCTCGATCGACATGAAGACGATGAGCGCGTTCTTCCGGCCGAGTACCCCCACCGTCCCGATGAAGAAGAG
The DNA here is from genome assembly GCA_034679345.1 of Candidatus Eiseniibacteriota bacterium. Taxonomy (GTDB): domain Bacteria; phylum Eisenbacteria; class RBG-16-71-46; order CAIMUX01; family VGJL01; genus JAXDAY01. The sequence continues at coordinate 186,389 of JAXDAY010000031.1, read as the reverse complement.
AACGACCGCGAGACCGACATAGTGGCCCAGCGTGATCGCGCCCACGGCCTCAGTCCTCCTTCTTCGCCAGGACGACGGCGCCCAGGATTCCCACGAGGAGGATCAGCCCGACGATCTCGAATCCGAGCAGCATCGGGCCGAAGAGAACCTTCGAAACTTCCGAGGCGGTCCCGAAACCCGGCGTGACGGGCGCGCTCAGGCTCGGCATGTCCCGGATCCACAGGAGGGTCCCCCCGCACGCGGCCGCGCTCACCAGCGCGGCGAGCCCGAACTTCAGAGGCTGGATCCGCATCGGCTCGAGATCCTCCGGGCCCAGGTTCAGCATCATGATCACGAAGACGATCAGGACCACGATCGCTCCGGCGTAGACCAGGATCTGCAGGATGAAGAGAAGGTGGGCGTCGAGCATGGCGAATAACCCTGCCACCGCGACCAGGGCGATGGCGAGCGCAAGCGCGCTGGAGAGCGGATTGCGCCGCGTCACGGCGATGACGCCCGAGACCACGCTCAGCCCGGCCAGGATCCAGAAGAGAGTCGGTTCCACTTGCCCGCCTACCACGACGAGGGGACGGGCGGCTTCGTCGCAGCCTCGTACCCCTCGAGCGCCTCCTCCGGAGTGTCGGGAGGAGGGATCGGCTTACCCTTGACCGTGGCCGCCTCGGCGGCCGGCTCCGGCTGCATGTATTCTGTCCCCTGCCCGCGAAGCAGGAAGTCCATGTGGAGGATGAAGTCCTCCCGCTTGTGGCTCACGACCGAGATCTCGCCCGTGTCCATGCGGATCGCGTCCTCCGGACATGCTTCGACGCAGTATCCGCAGAAGACGCAGCGCAGGAGATCGATGTCGAAGATCCTGGGGCGCTTCTCGATCGTCGGCTCGGGCGAGTCCTCGGCGACGATGTTGATGCAGCGCGCCGGGCAGGCCGTCTGGCACATGTAGCAGGCGACGCATTTCGGCGAGCCGTCTTCCCGCAGGGTGAGGCGATGGCGCGCTTTCAGGCGCACGGGCAGCGGCTTCTTCTGCTCGGGCCACTGGTAGGTCGGCATCTCATGCTGGCGGGCGATGTTGCCGAGCATGTGGCGGATCGTGACGCCGAGTCCGCGCAGGACCTCGAAGAGGTAGATCCGCTCGTGCCACCGCATCTCCGGGCTTGGAATCTTCATCGCTCTACCTCCCCAGCAGCCTCAGGATGATGCCGGTCAGCGCGATGTTGGCCAGCGCCAACGGCAAGAGGTTCTTCCAGCCCAAGCTCATCAGCTGGTCATAGCGGAAACGCGGCAGCGTCCACCTGACCCAGATGAAGAGGAAGGAGAAGAAGACGACCTTCCCGAAGAAGGCCCCCGCTTGGGCGAGGCGTGCGAAAACGCTCGGAGCGATCCCTTCGAGCGGATGGAGGAGGACGAGGATGCCGCCGGCAGCGGCGAGCGCCGCTACCGCCAAGAGCACGCCCGCCCAGATGTCGCCCTCTCTGCGGCGGCTGTCCGTGTAGAGGGCCTTCAGGGATCTCGACCAGCGCATGGAGACGAACGCCAGAGCGACCGCGCCGACTGCGATCGCCGCGCAGGTGATCAGAAGAACCTTGCTTGCGTGCGCCTCGAGCGTCTCGGTCGGCAGCCACGGGATCTGCCAGCCGCCGAAGAAGAGGGTCGTCGTGAAGGCGGAGGCGACGACGACGTTCACATACTCGGCCATGAAGAAGAGGGCGAACTTGAGACTCGAGTACTCCACGTGATAGCCCACGATCTCGCTCTCCCCCTCCGGCAGGTCGAAGGGGGTCCGGTTCACCTCGGCGACCGCCGCGATCATGAAGATGAGCGCCCCCAGGGGTTGGATGACGAATCCCCACATCGGGATGAAGCCGAAGAGGAGATGCCCCTGCCCCCGCACGATCTCGTTGAGATCGAGCGTCGCGAAGACCATCAGGATCCCCACGACCGACATTCCGAAGGCGAGCTCGTAGCTGATCATCTGGGCGGAGGATCGGACCCCACCGAGAAGGGAATAGTGATTGTTCGATCCCCAACCGGCGAAGATGGTCGCGATCACCCCGAAGGAGGCGACGGCGAAGATCCAGAGAAGGCCCGCGTCGATCTTGAGCGCCTGCAAGTGCAACGTCGTCGAGCCGACGACGAGCGAATCGGCGATCGGAATCACGATGAACGTCAGAAGCGCCACCGTCATCGCCATGAAGGGAGCGAGGTTGAAGTAGAAGCGGTTGACGTGGGCGGGCGTGATGTCCTCCTTGAAGACCAGCTTCACCACATCGGCGATCGTATGGATGACCCCGCCCAAGCGGATCCCCGCGACAGCGGCGCGGTTCGGCCCGGTGCGATCCTGCATGAAAGCCGAGGCCTTGCGCTCGAACCAGACCAGGATGGGGATCATGGAGAGCTGGAAGATCCAGACCACGACCGCGGTCCCCGCGTGGGCGAAGAAACCGGCCACTCCCTAGCCCTCCCCTTCCGTCGAGCGATCCTTCGCGGGCCGCAACGAGCGCAAGAGCATCCCCTGATCTCCAATCGCCTCGGGGCTCATCCCCGATAGCTCCTCCACCTCCGCCGCCATCTCCCTCCAGATCTCGTTCAGGTTCACCCAGCCGAACTCTCTTCCCATGGCGGCCGCGACCCGGCGCAGCGTCTCAGCGACGTTCATCGCATCCCCGCGCGGAGTCATCGCCCTTCGGAAGCGCTGGACCCGCCCCTGGAAGTTGGTGAAGGTCCCGTCGCACTCGGAGTGTGGGGTCACCGGCAGGACGATCGACGCGGCGGCCGTGGTCTTGCAGTGATTCGTCGCGAGAGCCACGACCGTCTCGAATCCGGCAAGCCGCGGCGCGAGCTCAGGCGCGTGGTCCAGGAGGTCGTTCTGCACGAGGATGACGAGCTTGCCTCCGCGGGCGAGCTCATCGGTGAGGTCGTCGCTCCAGAGACCGAGGACTTCGCAACCGCGCCGGTTGGGATTCGCGTCGGCCTTGCGGAGGATCTCATCCTCGATCCCGGGAAGCTTGCGGCTTGCGGCGACCACGCGCCGCGCGCCGATCGCCTGCGCGGCGAACTTGCGCGCCGCGTAGAGCGACTCGTTCGACATCTCCGGGGAAAGGACGAAGAGGATCGACTCGGGATCAGCGCCGGAGAGCTTCCCGGCCAGCTCCGCGACGGCTTGCGGATGGGTCGACTCGACCCCGCCGAGGAGCGGCGCCTCGCAGCGCCCATCGTTCAGCCGCTTGTAGGTGAGCCTGCCGTCGTCGCACATCCAGTAGGTGTTCACATCCATGTTCTCGCGCGGACGCAGGCGGTAGGCCTCCCCCGCGTTGTGCTCGAGGTAGACGTTGCAGCCCCGGGCGCAACCGGCGCAGATCGAGCGGGCGCTCGAGAGGAACCAGACCCGGCACTTGAACCTGAAGTCCGTGGAGGTGAGCGCCCCAACCGGGCAGAGATCGACCGTGTTCAGGCTATAAGGGTTCTCGAGCGGCTTGTCGGGATGGACGGTGATCTCGCTGTGGTTGCCGCGGTTCGCTATCCTGAGCTCGCCCGTTTTCGGGACCTGGTCGCAGAACCGCACGCATCGCGCGCACAGGACGCATCGCTCCGCGTCGAGCACCACGCGCGGGCCCACGTCGACCACCTTGCGCTTGTGCACTTTGGGCAGGTCGAGTCGGCTCTCGTACTGGCCGTGGCGCATGTAGAAGTCCTGGAGCAGGCACTCCCCCGACTGATCGCAGATCGGGCAATCCAGCGGGTGGTTGAGGAAGAAGAACTCGAGCACCGCGCGGCGCAGCTCCTTGACGCGCTCGGAGCTCGCGCGGATTCTCAGCCCCTCCTTGACAAAGGTGTTGCATGCGATCTGCGGCTTCGGCACGCCGTCGATCTCGATCAGGCAGAGTCGGCAGTTGCCGTCGACCCCGAGTCCGGGGTGGTAGCAGAAGTGCGGGATCTCGATCCCCGCGAGCTTGGCCGCCTCGATGAGATTCAGCCCGTCGGGGACCTCCACCTCGCGATCGTCGATGTAGATTCTGGGCATCTCGCTCCTCGTCGCGCCCTAGACGCCGACCGTCGCGCGCCGGATCGGACAGCGGCCGGCCCCGACATGCGAATCGAACTCGGACCGGAACTTCGTCACGAAACTCGCGGCCGGCATCGCCGCCGCGTCGGAGAGGACGCAAATCGTCGTTCCGATCATGTTGCGCGTGATGGAGAGGATCTTCTCCATGTCGCCCGGGCTCCCGCCCCCGTTTTCCAGCCTCGCGACGAGCTGCTTGAGCCAGCCGGTCCCCTCCCGGCACGGCGTGCATTGACCGCACGACTCGTGGGCGTAGAACTTCTCGATGATCATGAGCGCCCAGACCATGCAGGTGTCCTCGTCGATGACGATCATCCCGCCCGAGCCGAGCATCGTCCCCGCCGCGGCGAGGCTCTCGTAGTCCAGGTTCACCGCGAGGGCCTCCTCGGCGGTGAGCACCGGCACGGAGGAGCCTCCGGGGATGTTCGCCTTCATCCGCTTGCCCCCGCGGATTCCTCCGCAGAGATCGTTGACGAGGCTTCTGAGCGGCAGACCCAGGGGGATCTCGTAGACTCCGGGACGGACCACTGGCCCGCTGACGCTGAAGAGCTTCGTGCCCGGACTCTTCTCGGTCCCATGCTTCCGGTAGGCGTCGGCTCCATGTCCGAGGATCCACGGCACGGCGGCGATCGTCTCGACGTTGTTGACGACGGTCGGTCCGCCGAAGACGCCCACCACGGCCGGGAAGGGGGGCTTGATCCTCGGCTGCCCCTTCTTCCCCTCGAGCGATTCGATGAGCCCCGTCTCCTCGCCGCAGATGTAGGCCCCGGCCCCGCGATGGATCGTCACCTCGAGATCGAAGCCCGTGCCGAGGATCGCCTTGCCGAGGTATCCCTTCGAGTACGCCTCCTCGACGGCCGACTGGATCCTGCGGTAGGGCAGGCCGAACTCGCCGCGAATGTAGATGTAGGCGTGATGGATCCCGACGGCGAAGCAGGTGATGACGATCCCCTCGACGATGGCGTGCGGATCGAGCTCGAGGAGGTAGCGGTCCTTGAAGGTTCCCGGCTCGCTCTCATCGGCGTTCACGCAGAGGTACTTGGGCAGCTTCGATTCCTTCGGGACGAAGCTCCACTTCATCCCTGTGGGGAACCCCGCGCCTCCCCTGCCTCGCAGGCCCGACTTCTTGACCTCCTCGGTCACGGCATCGGGGTCCATCCGCAGTGCCTTGCGCAGCGCCTGGTAGCCGCCCGACTTCTCGTACGAAGCGATCGACCAGGATTCCGGCGTCCCGAACCGCGCGGTGAGGAGCTTCACCTCCATGCCGTCACCTCGCCTCCGAGCGGAGCCGCGAGAGCAGCGCATCGAGGCCCTTCTCGTCCAGCGGCCCCACGAAGTCCTCGTTCACCTGGATCATCGGCGCCATCTCGCACGCGGCGAGGCACTCGACCTCGCTCAGTGTGAAGAGCCCGTCCGCGGTCGTCTGGCCGAGGTCGATGTCGAGCTTGCGGCGAAGGCAATCGAGCATGTGCTCGGCGCCCATCAGCTGGCAGGAGAGATTCGTGCAGATCTGGAGGTGGTACTGCCCCACCGGCGCGCGATTGAACATCGTATAGAAGCTCACGACGGCGTAGATCTGGCTCTCCGGGACTCCGCACTTCTCCGCAACGGCGGGAATCGCCTCGGCGGGTACCCAACCGAGCCGCTTCTGAATCAGCCAGAGGATCGGCAGACACGCGGCATGTCGGGTCGGGTAGCGCGTGAAGAGCCAATCGATCCGCTCCTCCTCCGTGGGTGTGAAGGCGAAGGGCCTGCCGAGCTTGGCGATCGCGCAGGGCTCCCGGAGTTGCGGGTTGTGCGCCGGATCGGGCTTCTCGAAGGGCTGCATCCATCCCCCCCTATCGGTCCAGCTCGCCGGCGACGACGTTGAGGCTTCCGAGAATCGCGATCGCATCGGCGATCAGCCCGCCCTCTGCGAGCCTCGGAAACGCGCTGTAGAGGTGGAAGCAGGGCGCGCGGCAACGGCACTTGTATGGTTTCATCTCGCGGTCGCTCACGATGTAGAAGCCAAGCTCGCCGTTGGCTGCCTCCGTCGCGGTATACACCTCCCCCGCCGGGACGTTCACACCGTGCATGATGATCTTGAAGTGGTTGACCAGCCCCTCGATCGAGCCATAGGTGTGAGGCTTGTCGGGAATGATGACCGCCGGATGCTCGGCGTTGACCGGACCGCCGGGCATCTTGCGCAGGGCCTGCTCGATGATCCTGCAGGACTGGTTGATCTCCTCGAAGCGGACCATCACGCGGTCGTAGGTGTCGCCCTGGTGTCCGCTCGGAATCTCGAAGTCGAACAGGTCGTAATGGTCGTAGGGGTAGGCCTTGCGCAGATCGAACTCGAGACCCGCCGCGCGCAGGCACGGCCCCGTGAATCCGTAGGAGATCGCCTCTTCCAGCGAGATCTTGCCCACTCCCACCGTCCGGTCGAGGAAGATCCGGTTGCGCGCAACGAGCTTCAAGGTGTCCCCGACGGCCTTCGGTATCTCCTTCAGGAGCGCCCGCACGGCCTCCTCGAAGTCGGGGGTAGCATCTTGCCAGAGTCCGCCGACCCGCGTGTATGAGGTCGTGAGCCGGGCGCCGGTCAGGCTCTCGATCAGGTTGTAGATCTTCTCGCGCATGTTGAAGAGGTACCAGAAGTTCGTGAGCGCCCCGAGGTCGACGAGATTGGCGCCGTTGCAGACCAGGTGGTCCATGATGCGGGAGAGCTCGCTGATGATCACCCGGATGAACTTGCACCGGTCGGTGGCCTCGATTCCGCAGAGCGACTCGACGGCCCGGACGTAGGCCACGTTGTTGATGAGGCAGGAGCAGTAGTTGAGCCGATCGGTATAGGGGATCACCTGGTTCCACTCGTGCGTTTCCGCCGACTTCTCGAATCCGCGGTGGAGGTAGCCGATCTCGGGGATCGCGTAGAGGATCGTCTCCCCTTCGAGCTCCACGAGGCTGCGCAGGGTCCCGTGCGTCGCCGGATGCGACGGGCCGATGTTGAGCACCATCGACTCCCGCTCCCCCGCTCCCGGCTTCGGGTCCAGACGGTGGCGGATTTCCAGCTCATCCAGGAGATCATCCGCCTCGCTGAGCCACTGCCCCTTATAGATGTCGTAGTCCTTCCGCAGCGGGTGGCCGACGAACTCCTTGTGGTTGAGGATCCTCTTCAGATTCGGATGCCCCTCGAATCGGACCCCGTACTGATCCCACGCTTCCCGCTCGAGCCAGTCGGCGTTCTTGAAGAGCCCTACCGCCGAGGCGATCCGGCAGTCCTCCTCCGGGACGGCGCAGCGCAGGCCCACCCGATCGAGGCGGGTGAGGCTGTGAAGCAGATAGACGACGTCGAAGCGATCGCCGTCACGCAGGCCCACGCAGTCGAGCACCGTGAGATCGGTGAGCATCCCGAATCGCAGCTCCGGCTCGTCCCGGAGGAAGCGAAGCATCTCGACGACCCCCTCGCGCTTCACGCGGAAGACGGTCGGAACGTCCACGATTCGCCCGCGCCCGAGGATCGCGGATCCGAACCTCGCCTCGAAACGGGCGAAATCGGTCTTCGCTGCAGCCTGGCTCACCGACATCGTCAGATCCCCTCTCTAGCGGGGCGCCGGATTGCTCTCGACGCGCTTCTGCAAGTCGAGCAGCGCCTGCATCACTGCCTCGGGCCTCGGCGGACAACCCGCGACGTAGTAGTCGACCGGAATCACCTTGTCGATTCCCTGCAGGGTGCAGTAGTTGTCGTAGAACCCGCCCGAGCTGGCGCAGACCCCCATCGCGATCACCCACTTCGGCTCGCACATCTGGTCGTAGATGAGCCGCAGGATTGGCGCCTGCTTGTAGGTCACCGTCCCCGAGATGATGAGAAGATCCGATTGCCTCGGAGAGAAACGGACCACCTCGGCGCCGAATCGGGAGAGGTCGAACACCGAGGAGAGGATCCCCATGAACTCGATGGCGCAGCAGGCGGTCCCGAAGGGAAGCGGCCACATCGAGTTCTTCCGCGCCCAGTTGATGACCGCATCCAGCCGGGTGAGATAGACGCCCTCGCCGACGGGGCTCATCACGTGAGCTCCGCGCGCAAGGGACTTGCCGGCTTGGACTCCCGCCGCCGTCCTGCCCTCGTCTACTCCCATTCCATCGCTCCTTTGCGCCACTCGTAGACCAGCCCCAGAACGAGGATGGAGAAGAAGATCGCCATGCCGATGTCGCCCGCGGCGCCCAGGCTGCGGCGTCCCACGGCCCAGGGGAAGAGGAAGACCGCCTCCACGTCGAAGAGCAGGAAGAGCACGGCGACGAGATAGAACCTCACCGGCACCCGGTCGCGCGCGACCCGCTTGGGGAGGACCCCGGTCTCGTAGGTCGAGAGCTTCACCGCGCTGGGCTTCTTCGGCCCGAGCCGCGAGCTCAGAAAGAGGAAGACGACCGGGATCGCCGCGGCGAGGACGAGCGCCACGAAGACCGACGCGTATGGGCTCATTTCCGAAGCCTCCCGACTCTTCAATCCCCGCGCCGCCCACCGGGGTATGGTCGCCGATCGTCTCCGCCGCGGCCCGCCGGATCGCGCGGATTAGCGAATGCTTTATCTTGCACAAGACCGAACGGGCCAGGCTAGCATAGCCCTGGTAGGCTGACAACCGGCAACGGGATGGGGGCGGATGGAGCGGGAGGCGGGTGAATTGCGGCCGGTGGCTGCGGAGTTCCTCCGCGGCCTTCTCTCCCGCTTGAGCCCCTTCTGGCAGGCTTTCCGGTCGGGCGATCGCGAGGAGCGGACCGCCTTCGCCGAGCATCTCGCGGCTTCGGCTTGGGGCGGGGTCTCGAACGGGATCTTCCTCCTCGCGGACGTGATCCTCGCCAAGGCCCTCGACGCTCCGGGCTGGCAGATCACGCTGATGGCGACCCTCGGACCGGCCGCCAACGTCTTCTGTTTCTACTTCGCCGGACAAGTGGAGGGACGCCCCAAGGCAGGGGCGTTTCTCCTCAGCGGGCTCCTCGGCCGGCTTCCGATGGCCCTGCTGCTGATCCATCGCAGCTCGGGCATGCTGATCGCCCTCTATTTCCTCTACAGCGTCGCCGCCTCGCTCCTGATCACCGCGATGAACTCGGTTCTCCAGGCGCGCTACCGCGAGGCCGATCGACCGATCCGATTCGGCGTGGCCTCCTCCGTCGCGGGGCTCTTCGCGATCCTGACCTCGCAGCTCGCGGGCGCGCTGCTCGAGAGTCGGGAGGAGAGCTTCCCCTGGCTCTTCGCCATCTGCGGATTGACCGGGTTCCTCAGCGTCTACCACACCTTCCGCATGGAGCGCCTGGCCGCCGAGGAGCGAGGGCTGCGCGCGTGGCTCTCGATCGGGATCCGGAATCTGCGCGCACGTCTCCAGCCCCGGCCCGACGAGCTACAGCGACACTCCATCCTCTCGAGCCTGTCGGTCGCCGCGCGCACCTTCCGCGAGAATCCCGGGTTCGTGCGTTTCGAGCGCGACTACATGATCTATGGCTTCGCCTTCCTGAGCCTGCTTCCCGTTCTGCCGGTCTACATCGTGCGCGACCTCGGGATGAGCTACTCCCAGCTCTCCGCGTCGAAGGGCCTCTACGCCCTGATCGGACAGGTCGTCTTGAGTCCCCTCCTCGGCGCGGCCCTGGGACGGCTGCGTCCTTTGCGGTTCACCGGCCGGATGTTCTTCCTGCTCGCCTGCTATCCGCTGTGCCTTCTGGTCTCGACCTACCCCGGGATGGGCGCGTACGCGAGAATCGTCTGGGTCTATGCGGCGTTTCTCGTCTTCAGCGTGTCGATGGCGGGAGTGAACATATCCTGGACGCTGGGCTCGATGCACTTCGCCGGCGGCCGCGACGCGAGCGCATTCCAGGGACTGCATGTCGCTCTGACGGGGATCCGCGGGCTCCTCGCGCCGAGTCTCGGGTACCTCATCGCATCCCTGCTGGGCATCTCGGCGTCATTCGCCTTCTCGACGATCCTCTTCGCGGTCGCCGGGGCAATGATGCTCCGCCACGATCGAGACGAACGGGCGAGAGCCGATTCGACGCGCGAAGCATCGAGCGCCTCGCCTTGACCCCCCTACGGCGCGCTCCATATACTCACTCGGGGCTGGACCCCACGAGCTCTCGATTCAACTCACAAAAGGAGTTCCGGCGATGGCGGAGATGATGCGGGCGGTGGTGAAGACGGGGGCAGAGGCCGGAGCCAAACTCCAGCGAGTGGCGATCCCGGCGGTCGCGCCCGACGAGGTCCTGATCCGGGTCAGGGCGACGACGATCTGCGGAACGGATGTCCATATCTACCAATGGAATGAGTGGGCGCAGTCCCGCATCAAGGGCATCCCCCAGGTGCTCGGTCACGAGCTTGCCGGCGACGTCGTCGCGGTCGGCTCCACCGTCACGACGGTCAAGATCGGGGACTTCGTATCCTGCGAGACCCACATTCCCTGCCAGAGCTGCGTCCAGTGCATGACCGGCCAGATGCACATCTGCTCGAACCTCAAGATCCTCGGAGTCGACCGCGACGGTTGCTTCGCCGAGTATGTCGCCGTTCCGGCGATCGTCGTCTGGAGGAACGATCCCGCAATCCCGCCCGAGATCGCCGCGGCCCAGGAGCCGCTCGGAAACGCCGTCTATGCGACCTTGGTCGAGCCGGTGACGGCGCGCTCCGTGCTCATCTTCGGCGATGGCCCCACCGGGCTGTTCGCCGCGGGCGTGGCGCGCGCGGCGGGCGCATCCCAGGTCATCCTCGTCGGCATCAACGACGCCCGCCTCGAGATCGCGCGCAGGATGGGCGCCGATCTGGTGCTCGACACGCGCACCGACGACGTGCGCCGGATCGTCCGCGAGCGGACCGGCGGGGTCGGCGCCGATGTCGTGCTCGACATGGTCGGCGTCCAGGCGGTGATCGACATGGGCCTCGAGCTGGTGCGCAAGGGAGGACGATTCTCGGCCTTCGGCCTCCCCGACGGCCGCGTCTCGATCGATCTCAACAACGGCGTGATCTTCAAGGGAGTCCGCCTCTACGGCATCAACGGGCGCCTGATGTACGAGACCTGGGTGCAGGTCTCTCAGCTTCTGGCCAGCGGCCGGCTCGACATCCGGCCCGTCCTGAGCCACAAGTTCCCGCTGGAGGACTTTGCGAAGGCCTTCGACCTGATCCACCAGGTCCCGATCCAGGTCGGCAAGGTGGTGCTGGTCCCCTGACCCAGCCCGCCGCTCATTTCCTGGAGTCGAGGAGATCGAGCAGGAGCGCCTCCGTCTCGTGGACCATCCGCTCGACGCCGAATGCGGCGCGCACGATCTCGCTCGAGCGCTCTCCGTAGGCGGCGGCGACGGACGGATCGCTCAGGATCTCGCGGATCGCCTCGGCGAGCGCCGCCTCGTCCTCGGGCGGCACCAGGCGGCCGTTGCCCCCGGGCTCGACGATCTCGCGAAGCGCGCCCACGTCGGTGGCCACGATGGGAAGCGCCGCATCCATCGCCTCGAGCAGCGAGAGCGGGAGCGTCTCCACTCTCGGATGGGAGACGAGAACCGCCAGATCGGCGGCGGGCCAGAGTCCTCGCCCGTCGGATCGGTGGCCCAGGAAGCGCACGCATCCCTCGATCCCGAGCCTGCGGGCTTCATCCTCGAGGAAGGCCCGGCGGGGTCCGTCGCCGACCACAAGCAGGGTCAGATCGGGCAGGCTTCCGCGAAGGCGGGCGAGGGCGGAGAAGAGCAGCTCGTGGTTCTTCTCCGGCCGCAGGACCGCGAGGATCGCGATCAGCTTCGCATCCGCCCCGAGGCCGAGCTCCTCGCGCAGCGCGGCGCGGCGGCGGAGGCGCTCGCCGCGATCGAGCGCCTCCAGGGCAATCCCGTTCTTGATCACGACGAGCTTCTCCGGCGGGATGCCCTCCTCTCGGATCAGGTATTCGCGCTGGGCATCAGCGATGGCGATCACCGCATCGATCCATCGAAGCATCCGCCGCGTCGATCGCGGCACGCTGGGCAATCCCCCCCAGCGGCCTGTGGTGTGGACCGGCATCACCCGCACCCGCGCGCTCGTTCCGATCGAGGCGAGGAGCGTGTGGAAGATCGCGTGCGGATGGTCGAGGAGGTAGATCGCCTCGAAGCCCTCCGAGCGGATCCAGCGGCGAAGTCTCGGGATCAGACCCAGGTCGAGGCGCGATGCCCCAGTCCAGCCGCTGCGGACCGGGACTCCGGCCGCGGCGATCTCCTCGCCCAGGCGTCCGGGATCGCGCAGCGTCGCGGCGCGGACATCGAAGCGGCTGCGATCCAGACGCAGAACCAGCTCGGCGAAGACGCGCTCGGCTCCGCCGACGACGAGCGTCGTCGCAGCAAAGAGGATCTTCCTTCGCATGGACGGAAGACTCTCCCCCTTCGCCGGGCCTACTTCCAGACGAGGGAGACGAGGTAGATCAGGATCGAGGGGATCACGACCAGCAGGGCGACTTCGATGAGGATCCTGCGGCTGGATTTGCCTTGCTCGCTCGGACGGGGCTGGGACGACATTCTCTTCCTCCTTCGAGACGCATGACCGGCCCCCGCGGCGGCGGAGGACGCACGACGAACGGCATCGTAGCAGGAACCGGTGGCGCGGGGAACCGTCTGGATCGTCAGCGGAAGAGAAGGCGGATCCCGCCCCAGCTCGCGGCGGCCGTCGGGGTCGGGGCCTCGCATCCCCTCCCGAAGCGGCCGATCCCGCCGCAGCCGGGCGGGCCCTGACCCGGCAAGCAAGGGGAGTCGGAGCGCAGCGTGAACTCGCCGCGCTCGGGATCGCAGAAGCGGGGATCGGCGATCAGGACGCGATCGAGCGCGCCGCAGAGGTCTTCCTCCCCCACGCCCCCGTGAAAGAGGCTGCAGACGATCGGCCCGGCGAATGAGTCGCATCGAAAGGCCGCCTCTTCTCCGTTCCATGCGCAGATCGTTCTCTCGATCCGGCCCGCGCCGTCCCCGATCTCGAGCGCCGCATGGCCGGGGCTCGACTCATTGCCGGCGAGAGTCGACTCGCGCAGGATCAATGAGGCGCCCGCGATGAGGATCGCGCCCCCCGATTCGGCGGCGTTTCCGGTGACGAGCGCGCGGCTCAGGACCACCGACCCGCCGGCGTCTCCCATCAGACGCGCGCCTCCCCCCTCCACGGAACGATTGCCCCGGATGTCGACCCGATCGCACAGGGCCCGGGAGCGGAAGAGGTCGATCCCCCCGCCGAAGACCGCTTCGTTCTCGAGGATCTCGCAGAGCTCGAAGCTCGCGCCGCCGTCTTCCTCCACGGCGATCCCGCCCCCGATTCCCGCGGCATTGCCCTGCAGGCGGCTTCGCTCGACGCGGGGCGAGCCGCCGAGGACGCAAATGCCCCCGCCGACATTCGCCTCGTTGCCCTTGACCACGCAATCCTCGATGACGGGCCCCGAGGCCTCCACCAGGATGCCCCCGCCGAAGCGGCCGTCCCGCTCGCGGAGAAACGTTCCATTGCCCCCGGCGAAGGTGAGGCCGGCGATCCGGGCTCCGCCTCCCGGGGTGAAACGAATCCGCAAGGCCGATCCTCCGCTTCCTGCGTCGACTAGCGTGCGCTGCGCTCCGGCCTCCCCCCGCAACTCGATCGCCTTGCCGAGCAGGTCGATCGCCTCGGCGTAGCTCCCGGGTCGCACGAGGACGAGGTCCCCGTCGCCCGCCGCATCGACGGCCTCCTGGATGCGCAGGAAGTCTCCCCCGCCCGTGGGATCGACGATCCATGTGCGGGCCTCGGCCGAGGCGGCGAGCAGCAGCGCGATCGCCGCAAGGGTCGCAGTGGAAGTCCTCATGGAGCTTCAAGGATAGCGCGGCCTCGCTTGTGGGACGAGCATGCAGTCTGCTAGGCTCGCGTGTTCCAAGAACTCTTGTCCCAAGGAGAATGGAAGATGGCTGAGAACGCGTCCCCTATGGATGTCGTCGGAATCGACCATGTGGAGCTCTGGGTCGGCAACGCCCTCCAGGCATCCCACTTCTACCGCACCGCCCTCGGCTTCGACCAGATCGCTTACGCGGGCCCCGAAACCGGGATCCGCGACCGCGCGAGCTACGCCCTCGCCCAGGGGAAGATCCGCCTGGCGGTGACCGCTTCGATCTTGCCCGAGGGGGAGGTCGCCGAGTTCGTGCGGCTCCACGGCGACGGCGTGCGCAACGTCGTCTTCGAGGTCTCGGACGCCGAGCGCGCCTACGAGGAGTCGCTCCGGCGCGGAGCGAGGGGCATCCTGGCCCCGATCGCCTCGCGCGACGACGGAGGCACGGTCACCCGCGCCACGATCCACGCCTATGGCGAGGTGGTCCACACCTTCGTGCAGCGCTCGGGTTACAGCGGACCGTTTCTGCCCGGGTACGAAGAGGCCCGCCGTCCGGGCGGCGGGGCGGGATTGCTGCGCGTCGATCACATGGTCGCAAACGTGGAGGACCAGAAGATGGATACCTGGGTCGACTGGTACAAGGCGATCTTTGGATTCCATCACTTCCTGACCTTCGACGACAAGGACATCTCGACCGACTATACCGCCCTGCGATCGAAGGTGATGGCGAGCGCCGACGGCGGGATCAAGATGCCGATCAACGAGCCCGCGCCCGGCCTGCGGCGGTCCCAGATCCAGGAGTACATCGACTTCAACATCGGCCCGGGAATCCAGCATATCGCCCTGCTCACGGGAGACATCCTCACGACGATCGGCGAGATGCGGGAACGCGGGGTCGAGTTCCTCGACGTGCCGGATGCCTACTACGACGATCTGCCTGCCAGAGTCGGCAAGATCGACGAGGACCTCGACGCGATTCGCGAGCATCGGATCCTCGTCGACCGGGACGCCGATGGATACCTCCTTCAGCTCTTCACGAAACCGGTGGAGGACCGTCCGACCCTCTTCTACGAGGTGATCCAGCGCAAGGGAAGCCAGGGCTTCGGGAAGGGGAACTTCAAGGCGCTCTTCGAATCGATCGAGCGCGAGCAGGCCCGGCGCGGCAATCTCTGATCTCGAAGAAAGGAGCCCAGGTGAGGATCGTCCAGTTCGTCCCCGCGGGGAAGGGCGGCTCGCCCCGCGTGGGGATCGCGACGGCCGAGGGGATCCTCGATCCGGCCGCAACCTGGGAGAAGGGACGCGGCCCCTTCCCGCCCGACCCGATCACCTTGCTCTCGAGCGGGGAGGCGAGGCGCCACTGCGAGATGCTGCTCGGCGATCCATCGCGCGCTCAGACTCACGGCGCGAGCGAGGTTGCGCTCCTCTCCCCGCTTCTGCGGCCCAACTCGGTCCGCGACTTCTACGCCTTCGAGGAGCACGTCCGCAGAGCGAGGGCCAAGCGCGGCCTCGATGTGCCGGAGGAGTGGTACCAGTTCCCCGCCTTCTACTTCTCCAACCACTCGGCGATCTTCGGCCCGGGCCAGGCCGTGCCGGCGCCCCCGCACACGCAGGAACTCGACTTCGAGCTCGAGATCGCATGCGTCATCGGCCGGCCGGGGCGCGACATCCCGACCGAGGACGCGCACGCCTACATCGCGGGCTACTGCATCATGAACGATTGGAGCGCGCGGGATATCCAGAGGCTCGAGATGCGCGTCGGGCTCGGTCCGGCGAAGGGCAAGGACTTCGCCACATCGATCGGCCCCGCCCTCGTGACCCCCGATGAGATCGCCGGAGCCCGCGACGGCAAGGGCTACGACCTCGAGATGGAAGCGCGCCGCAACGGCCGCCTCCTCGCTCGGGGAAACTGGAGCGCGATCCACTGGAGCTTCGAGGAAATGATCGCCTGGGCGAGCCGAAGCGTCTGGCTCTATCCCGGCGACCTGCTCGGATCGGGAACGATGGGAGGAGGCTCGATCCTGGAGATCGGCCCGGAGGCCGCGGGAGGCTGGTTGCGGCCTGGGGATCGGATCGACCTCGCTGTGTCCGGCCTCGGGCTTCTCACCAACCACTTGATCGAGGGCTCCTAGGGAAGGAGGCGAGCGATGCCGTTCTATCACAAGCTGGGAGAGATTCCTAGGAAGCGTCACGTCCAGTTCCGCAAGGCGGACGGCGGGCTCTTCTACGAGGAGCTGTTCGGCAACGAAGGGTTCAGCGGGCTCGCATCGCTGCTCTACCACATCCAGCGCCCCGTCCAGATCCGTTCGCATCGCGTCTTCCTCGCCCCCGACTGGCAGCAGGCGGAGGATCACAGTCTTCGGCCGCGCCACATCCGCGCCGGGCGTCTCGATCCAGGGGGCGATCCGATGACGGGGCGCCGTCCCCTCCTCTACAACCGCGAGATCGCCATCTCGATCGCCCATCCGGCGGAGAGCCAGGAGGCGTTTTACCGAAACGGCCAGGCCGACGAGATCATCTTCGTCAGCGACGGCGCCGGGATTCTCGAGTCGGTCTTCGGGGATCTCGAGTACCGCAAGGGGGACTATCTCGTCCTTCCGCGCGGCGTGACGCACCGGTGGAGGATGGGCGCGGTCCCGCACCGCCTGCTCGTCATCGAGAGCGCGGGGGTCGTGCGGACCCCGAAGCGCTACCGAAATCCCCACGGCCAGTTGCTGGAGCATTCGCCTTACTGCGAGCGGGACATCCGTCGGCCAGCTTTTCGGCCGCCCGAGGAGACTCGCGGCGAGTTCGAGATCCGGGTGAAGCAGCGCAACACGCTCTACTCCATCGTCTACGCCACTCATCCCTTCGACGTCGCCGGCTGGGACGGCTATCTCTACCCCTGGGCGCTCAACATCGATGACTTCGAGCCGATCACCGGGCGCCTGCACCAACCGCCACCCGTCCACCAGACCTTCGAAGGGGACGGCTTCGTCGTCTGTTCCTTCGTCCCGCGCCTCTACGACTACCATCCCGAGGCGATCCCGACTCCGTATCACCACACGAACATCGGAACCGACGAGGTGATCTACTACGCGCGGGAGCGGTTCATGAGCCGCAAGGGAATCGAGTACGGCTCGATCACGCTCCATCCGGACGGAATCCCGCATGGCCCCCACCCCGGCACGACCGAAGCCTCGATCGGCCGGAGGGAAACCGATGAGCTGGCGGTGATGATCGACGCCTTCCGACCCCTCCTCGTCTCGAAGGAGGCCGAGTCGGTGGACGATCCGGACTACCCGCTGAGCTGGCTCGACGCGCCGCAGAACGATGGAGGGGCGCGATGACCGAGTACGACGCAGGCCGCATCACGCCGCGCGAGGCGCACGCGCTCCTGACGAGGATCATCGCTCCGCGCCCCATCGCCTTCGTCAGCACGATCGACTCCGTCGGGAGGCCGAACCTGTCCCCCTTCAGCTACTTCAACATGGGAGGGGCGAATCCGCCCTCGGTCGTCTTCTCGGTGACGAACAACCGCCACGGCGCCGAGAAGGACACGCTCCTGAATATCCGCGAGACGCGGGAGTACGTGATCAACGCGGTCTCCCGCGCCATGGCCGAGCGGATGAACATGACCTCCGCCACGCTGCCCCGCGGCGAGAGCGAGTGGATTCCATCCGGCTTCACCGAGGAACCCTCCGCGCGCGTCCGACCCGCGCGCGTGGCCGAGAGCGCGTTTGCGTTGGAGTGCCGGCTCTACGCGATCGTTCCTCACGGCAGCGGGCCGATCGCGAGCCACTACATCATCGGCGAAGTGCTCCACATCCGGGTCCACGACTCGGTCCTGTCCGACGGCGCGATCGACCCGATCAAGTGCGATCTGATCGGCAGGATGGGAGGCTCCTACTACTGCACGACCGGCGAGGGATCGCTGTTCACCTTGGAGCGCCCGCCCGATCCTCCCGCGACGCCGGCCTGAGCCAGTAGAGGCTAAGCAGGATGACGATGCCCATCGCTACGGCGCAGAGAAGATAGGGCGCGCCGAGCCCACCCGCCCGGGCGGCAAGGCCGCCCGCGAGCGGCAGGAGCAAGGCTCCGCTACCCAGGAGCGCCTCGTGGATCCCGGCATTCCGGCCGTGCCCCGCGGGCGTGTGGAGGGAGTGGTAGAGGCTCAGGCTATAGGCGACGCCGAGAGCGAGGCCGATCCCCGGCGCCGTCGCCAGGATGGCGCCTCGGGTGTCCGCGGCGAGGAGGATCGAGAGCGAGGCGACCCCGGCCACGGCAGGCACGAGGAACGAGGCGCGACGTCGCTCCCATCCGGAGCGAGCCCCAAGGATCGCGAAGGTGACGGTCTGGGAGAGCCCGACCAGGGCGAGGTAGTTGCCGAAATCGCTCGCCTGGAGGCCCAGGGTGAGGATCCGCTTCGGAAACTGGTAGTTGAGCGTCGCCCCGACGCCGAAGGCCACGAGATTGGCTGCCCATGCGGCGGCGCGGTAGCGCGCGGCGGGGATCGCCTCGACCGGGTGCGGGCTCGTAGGTGGCGCGGCGGGCGCCGCTGAAAGCGAGTGCCCGGGAATCAAGAAGAGCACGGCTAGTTCCACGAATGGCGCGAGCAGAAGCGGCGCGACGGAACCGTAGCGCGCGACGAGCTGGCCGGCCGCGAGATAGCCGAGCATCTTTCCCGCCGACCAGGCGACATTGAAACTCCCCGCGGCGCGGGCCAGCTCCTCCGGGCGCGAGCGCGCCCCCAGCTCGCCCTGGATCGTCGGCCAGAAGAGCCCGCCGCCGAGTGCCACGAGCGGCAGGAAGACGAAGAGCGCCGGGATCGTGCTCGCCAGCGCGAGGAAGATCGATCCCACACCGATGGAGGCGGCTCCGAATCGGGCGATGCGCAGGCGGCCTCCCGCGTCGGAGATCCGACCGAACGCGAAGGCGGAGAGAATGTAGATCGACGCCGAGAGCGCCGGCAGGAGCCCCAGGATCACCGGGCCGGCCCCCAGCTCGATCGCCTTCAGCGGAACGGCCGTGAGGATGAGATAGGTCGCGAAATCGGCGGCGAGCCCTGAAGCGCAGATCCTCGCCGCTCCTTGCGGACCGATTCGGCTCACTCGAGGGAGGAGAGCTTCGAGCGGGCTTGCGCCGCCTCCTCGCTGTTCGGGAACCGCCGCAGCAGATCGCGGAGCTCGTTTCGGGCCGCCGTGCGGTTCTCGAGCTGCAGGTGGCTGTAGGCGATCTTGAGCTTCGCAGCAGGGACTTTGTCCCCCCTCGGGTAGACCTGCTCCACCTTGCCGAACTCCTCGATCGCCTTCGTGAAGTCGCGCTGGGCGTAGTAGCACTCCCCAATCCAGTATTGCGCGTTGTCCGCCAGATCGGAGTCGGGGCTGCGCGAGAGGAAATCCCTGAAGCCGAGCGACGCCAGGGAGTAGTTGCCGCGATTCAGATCGAGGTACGCGTTGTCGTAGATCGGCTTGAGCTGGCCCGGGCTCCAAGCGGGAGCGGAGCCGGAGTCGGTGGGAGCCGGCTGGACCGGCGTCACCGGCTGCCAATCCGGGACGCGAGCGTGGGAGGCGGAGCGGTCCGCCTGGTCGCTCATCTGGTTCTGGAGCGCCAGCAGCCCGTCGGCGATCTCCTGGAGCCTGGTTTGCGTGTCGGCGCGCAGGGAGCGCAACATCTCCTCCTGCCGCGCCGTCGCTTCCTCCAGTCGCTTCGCGGTCTCCTCGAGCATCGTCTGCCTCTCGCTCAGCGACTCGATCTTCTGTTCCGTTTCGTCCACGGCGATCGGCTGCCGAATCAGCTTGGCGCCATAGCACCCGTTGAGCAGCAGCAGAGCCACCGGAACCAACCGCACCATCCCTGTCCGCATGGACGATCCTCCCGTCACGATTCTCGATGGAACGGATCGACCCCGCCGATCGCTCGAACGGCGGGGTCTCGCGCTACTCGGTCCCTCCAGGGAGGGCCGATTACTTCTGGATGACGAAGTGGACACGACGATTCTGAGACCAGGCGCTCTCGCCGCTTCCCTGGGCGAAGGGGCGCTCCTCCCCATAACTGATCGTCGAGATCCGGTCGGCGCCCACGCCGAACTGGATCAAGTAGTTCTTCGCGCTCTGCGCGCGGCGGTCTCCCAGGGCAAGGTTGTACTCCACGGTGCCGCGCTCGTCACAATGCCCCTCGAGCAGGACGGCGATCCCCGGATTGCCGGTCATAACGCGTCCATTGCGCTCCATCGTCGTCCGGGCGTCATCGCGAAGGTTGTGCTTGTCGTAGTCGAAGAAGATGTCCTCGAGGACGATTTCCGCGGGCTCCGCGGGCTTTGCCGGTTCCACCGGAGTCTGCTCCACCGGCGCCGGCTCCGGGGTCTCGGTCTTCACGACATCCGTCGTGGGCTTCGGCTTCTTCGAGCAGCCGAAGGAGACGCCGACCGCTACGATCAGGAGACAGACTAGCAGGCGCCGCACTGCGACAGGATGCAAAGCCATCATCTCGCTCCTTTCCCTGAGATTCCCCCCCTCCGACCCGATCACTGGCTCAGAGCCGGAGACCATGCAGGATTGTATTGATCGCCGTTTCCGCCGGTCAAGGCACGTTTCCCCGATCCGTCGGAGGCCATCACCCAGATGCGCCGCTCGCCTCCCGATTTCTTCGAGTAGACGAGGTGCCGTCCATCCGGCGCCCAGCGAGGGTTCTCGTGCATCCCCTCCCCCGCCGTCAATCTCCGGATGTCGCTTCCGTCGGCGCGGATGGTGCAGATGTCGAAAACGTTGTCGATCAGGCAGACGAACGCGATCCGATCGCCCTCGGGCGACCAGTCCGGGCTGTCGGATTGCTGGCCCAGGAACGTGATCCGACGCGTGTTTCCGCCCTCGCGATCCATGACATAGACCTGCGGCTGTCCGGTGCGGTCGCTGGTGAACGCGATGAACCGGCCGTCGGGGCTGAACGTCGGCGAGGTGTCGATCATGGGATTGAAGGTCAGCCGGCTTGGATTTCCGCCCTGGCTCGGCGCCACGTAGATCTCCGCGTTTCCGTCGACGCTGCGCGTGAAGGCGATGTGCCTGCCATCCGGAGCCCAGGCGGGCGACGCGTTCATCCCCTCCGAGGGGGAAACCGTCCAGTAGCGTCCATCCAGCAACCCGAGGCCGACGACCGTTCTCGCCCCGCCGCCGAAGCTCGTGAATGCGAGCCGATCGCCGGAAGGAGCCCACGCGGGCGAGAGGACGATCGTGCCCAGCCTCGTCAGCTGCCGGTCGTTGGCGCCATCGTAGTCGATGACATGGATCTCCCTTGTTCCGCCATGGTCGCGCACGTAGGCGATCCGCGTCTGCGAAACGCCGCGCTCACCCGTCAGGTGAAGGACGATCTCGTCGGCGAAGGCGTGGATCGCCCAGCGGTTCGGCGGGTTGCCGAGGGGATAGTCGGACTCGAAGATCCGGCTTCTTGTCGCTCCATCGGTCAGGGTTCCTCGCACCACGCTGCGCCCCCACGAGTCCATGATCACCGCGGAGACGACCGCGCGCGTGCCTGCCGGCGCTCCGGCGGCGGGATTCGCCGGGTCGAAGGTGGTTCCGCGACTCAGAATGAAGAAGCCGGAGTACTCCAGGTCGCGCTGCAGCACCTGATCGGGGCTTTCCCCTCCGCCGAATCGGATCGGACCCAATCCCTCGCTCATGATGTCGTAGACGTGCAGCGGCATGCGGAAGAGCTGTCCCGCGGTGATCTCCAGCTGGTACTCCGACTGCGCCGGGGCCCGGTTCGCGCAGAATCCGCAGACGAGGGGGAACAGGAACAGGACGGATCGTCGACTCATCAGCTTGGATCTCCTAGTCCTTGTAGAGGAAACGCAGATGGATGCCCAGCCAATCTCCCGCGTAGTCCCGGGGAAGCGGCGGCAAGGGATCGGACTGAACGATCGCCCTGAGGCCCGCCTGGTCGAACACCCCGGCGCCGGAGGGCTCCTCGATGTAGCTGGCGACGATCTTCCCCGAGCGGTCGATGCGGAAGTTGATCATCGCCGCGAGTTCCCTTCCCTTCGCGGCGACGCCCGCGGGAGGATTCCAGTTGCTTGCCACCTTGTCGCGCACGGACATGAGATAGTACGCGTAAGGCGAGATGGGACCTTCGACGCCGAGCTCCAGGGATCCTTGCCCTCCCCCTCCAAAGCCCACCCGGCTGCGAATCACGCCGGTCGAGTCCCCTTCCGAGGCCTTCGACGCCGACAGATCCTGCCTCTTCGCAGGGGGCTCCTTCACGGGCACCGGCTGCGCCTTCGACTTCTCCGGCCTCTTGATCGTCGCCGTCTGCCTGGGCGCGGGCTTCTCGGGCTTTCGCGTCTCCACCGCCGGCGTGGCCGCTCGCGGCGCGCTGGCGCGGATCGATGGCGGCGATGTGAGGCTCACGATCTCCACTGGCATGCCGGTCAGGCGGACGCTCGGACGCCTCGCCCGCGGGATTCCGGCCGTGAGCGCGATGGCGGCGACCAGGTGGAGCAGGAGGGATATCGTCGCGGCCCTCTTGAGACGCGGTGGGGCGAGGCGCCGATCCTCCTCCCAACGGGGACCGCCCGCCTCCAGGGGACGGGGGCGGGTCCGCTTGCGGATCTGGGCGAGCCTCCATGCTCTCACGCGGAGCGGTACCCTCCTCCACCCTCCCGGGTTCCTGCATTGTCTCCTTTGTCGCCTCGCGCGTCGAAGCGGATCCGAGAGATCATCATGGCGATCTCCTGGGCCCGCACCTCGGCGAGATCCCCTCGCGTGGACGATACGATGGCCGGCCCCCCGGATGCGATCTCTTCGGCCGCCTCGATCGCCGCCCGCGGCAGGGCGAGGGCGCGAGGGCCACGCTCCAGCCAGGCGTTCAGGATCTCGGCCAGCAGGCGCGCTTGCGAGGGATGGAGGAGAGCCCCGCTCGCCGACAGATCGATCTCGCTTCGCCCGAGGCGCAGCCGCCGCTTGGCGATCGCGCGCGCCCTCGGCGGCCGCGGGCCCATGCGCGGAAGATCGACGGAACGCCGAGGCCTTTCGCCGAATGCCTCCGCGGCCGGAGGCAGAGGGCCCATCTCGCCCCGCAGCTCGAGCATCCGGGCGGTGGCGTCTTCCGGCCGGTAGGCGTTCATGACGACGGCGCGATCCGCTACGCGGAAGGCCTCGCCGCTTCCGCCGGTCACGAGGATCGTCGAGGCGCCGAAACGCGTCTCGATCTCGCGAAGTCTCGAGAGAAGGGGTCGGATCGGCTCGAGATCCTCGGGCAGGAGCCGGGCCATCCATGCGTCCCGCAGCAGGAAGTTCGTCGCCGAGGTGTCCTCGTCGATCAGAAGGCAGCGGCTGCCGATCTCGAGCGCTTCCACGATCGCGGCGGCCTGCGAGGTCGAGCCGCTCGCGTTGTTTGTCGAGAAGGAGTGCGGTTCCGTGCCGTCCGGCAATCGGGCGATGAATGGGGAGAGATCGATTCCTTGAACGGCGCGGCCGTCCTCGGCGCGCACCGCTGTGGTCGTCGGGTCGGCGGCGATCCGTTCCCTTCCATCGCCGGGGACATGGGCATAGACCGCCGCGGCGATGGCGCGCAGAAGCGTCGACTTGCCATGGAAGCCTCCGCCGCAAAGAAGCGTGATCCCCTTGGGGATCGCCATCCCGCGCACGCGTCCCGCGGAGGGAAGCTCGACCTCAGCGGCCAGACCTTCGGGCACGGCGAAGGGGATCCCATTGGCGAGAGGCGAATCCTCGTCCCCCGAGCGGCGGGGCAAGAGCGATCCGTCGGCGATGAAGGCGACCCATCCCTGGCGGGCGAGCGCCTGTGTGAGGCCTCGATGGTCTTCCAGTGCGGCGGCGTGTCTCGAAAACGCGGCGCGATCCCACGAACCGGCGCGCAAAGACTCGTCAATCATCCGGGGGATCCCCTCGGCGATCGCTCGGGACGCCCTGCGTCCGTCGATGCGGCGTCCCCGCCCCGGCAGCTCGGCGCTCAAGAGCATCTCGAGCCGATGCGCATCGATGCGAAGCGCGCTCCGCCGGAGGATCTGCTGGGAGGGGGGGTCGATCCGGACGATCTCGCCCACCTCGGGACGGCTGAGGAGCCAGCCGTGCGCGAGCCGGGCGAAGAAGTCCTCCGCCGCGAGGCGCCTCGTCGGGTCGAGGATCAGGGGGTCGAGGCCCGTCTCGGCGAGCGGGATGACCACCCGGAGTCGTGAGGGTGGCGCGAAGGGGTCGGGCTGGACGGAGAGCAGCTCGATCGAGCGCGACCCGCATCGATAGGCTCCTCGAAGATCGCGGTAGGCCGCGTAGGGCGCCCCGTCGAGCGCGAGGAGCCGGGCGGCAAGCTCCCCGTCTCCCGGCGCTTCGCCGGATGGCCTGTGCAGACTCAAGGCTCTACTCCCAAGTCCATTCCGCTCAGGAGTCTGGGCCTTGGGATCCACTTTGTCCATCGATCCCAGACTGGTGAAAACGCTGCCCGATCATGAGCAGCTCTCGCACCCGGCGGGGAGCGCTTCCGGAGGTCGGGTTTGAACTCCACGCCGTGGCGACTACTTATCCAGTCCGCCCTTCGTCGTCAGAGTTGTGTGAACCATCACCCTCCCACCCGATCAAGCCGTAGCGCAAGAGCGCCTGCTCGACGGTACGCCGCTGAGTCGTTTCAAGCTCCGTCCGACATCCTCGCCGGTCGCAGCCGTCTTGACGAAGTCGTCGCTCCCCTCCAGCCGTCGGTCAGCGCCCGCTCGAGGCGGCTGGCGAAGCGGTAGTCCCTACGGAGCTCCGCTGTTCCTCCTCCATTTTCCGCTGCAGCTCGGCCATCTGGCTCCGTATCAATGCAATCTCGCGCCCGATCCGTTCGGTGTTCCAGCGCTGGGACTCTGCGCGTTCTGCGTCGATCTCGCTCCGTGTCAACGGTGCCTCGAGCGCGTCGCCGGCGTCCAGATCGCCCTCACTGCCTCTGGCGAGGGCCAGGTCCACCAGGCCGTAGGCCGTCGGCACATAGAGGAGTGTCAGAGAGAAGTCCTCCAGCAGCACGTAGCCTGATATCTCCTCGGCGACGATGTACACGGTCACTGGCGCTCCGGACGTCGCGGAGAAAACGGAGTTCAGGCCGACGGGGATGGAATACGTGCCGCTGGGCGCCTGGCTCGAGATCTGGATGTTCATGTCCTGGGCGTATGCATAGGACGTCCCGTCATCGGACAATCCGACCACACAGCTCGTCGCAGTGCCAACCGTGTGGGTGATGCGTGTGCAGATCTGGCCGATGGCCAGGATGTAGCCGCTCAGCGGTGGATAGATCGTTCGACTCACGAGCACCTGAATCGGACCCGTCAGCTCCATCGTGCCCGTGTTGTTGTTACAGGCGATCCCGGGCTCGTTGCGCATCTCCGGGGCTGCGATCGCGTCCTCGGGCAGTTGAACCGAAAGGTCTCCGTTCAGGCCGGCATTCAATTGCATCCTCTGAAAGCTGCTTCCCGATTCCGTGGTCTCATAGAGAACCAGCTGACCGTCTCCGTCGGTCGATGTCCCCGCGAGGGCACTACGACCGCCACCTATGACGTTATTGAACTGCAGCAACATGCCGGTCGGGTTCTGGACCGTCGCGAGCTGCGTAACGTCCCCGCGCGGGATGTCGATGCTCCCTGTGAGGATCTGCGCCGTGGCAGCAGTCTCGGCTCCGAAGGCAAACGGCGCCGAGCGCAGTTCCGTGCGCGGCATCTCCGCTTCGTCGTTCACGCGGATCCCCAGGTGGCGTGGCCCATCGTCAAAGAGATCGGCTGGGAACGGCGTCACCGCGCCCAGCGCCACCGCGAAGACCCCGTTGGCGACGGAGACCGAGGGGTGCGTCTCGCTCCAGTAACTCGCGCCCCCGGTGGGCTGGGAGTAGATCGAGCAGACGAGGCTCACAGTGCCGTTCACTGGCGCGCCGCCTGGATCCGTCAGGTACCCCTGAAAGGCGATGGTGGGGGGCACGGTGGCGTGGACCGCTTTGGTGGCGCCGATCAGAGCCAGGATGCCGCAGATCCCCAGAAACGTCAGCTTGTGCATTTCGAAGTACTCCTTTCAGTCGCGCTATCGAATGTGGAGGATGGCGCGGGACTCCGACCAGGCCCCGATCTCGAGACGGCCGAAGTAGACCCCGGCACCGAGGTCGCGACCCAGGTCGTCCCGACCGTCCCACTCGATCTCGTGGCGGCCCGCCGGCAGATCGGACCTGAGCAGGGTTCTCACGCGGCGGCCGGCGGCGCTATAGACAGCCATCGCGACCGGCGACGGACGGGCGACGCTGAACCGGAACGTCGTCGACGCGCCGAACGGATTTGGGAAGTTGCCACCATGCTCGTTCCGCAGGAGGGCGAGCCCCGGTTCCGTCGGCGCCGGTCCGACGATGGGATCCCCTACGGCACTGGGGACGCTGAGGCCAGGCCTCCAGAATCCTTCGATGAGGCGGAAGCCTCCCCCGGCGGTCACTCCGACTGCGCCCGCCTCGCCGATGGTGGCGCCGAGCCGGTAACTTGTCCCCGCAGTGGCGACGGCGCCGCCGGAGAGGGTTGACTTGGTCAGGGTGAAGGCGCGCGATGAGACGGGCGCGACGAGCGCGAGAACGAGCGCGACGGCGAGGGTGCAGACCATGCTCCTGGCAGGTCCAGCAAGTTTAGTCTCGAATCCCCCAACCGAGCGACACCCGATCGGCCTGAGTTCGTGGAGTACAATCATGTCGCGAGATCTCCTTCATCAGTTCGAAAGTTCAAACTCCGGAGGACAGAGGACACAGATTGCGACCAATGTCGCTGGGCGGGGCATGGGGCACCTCCGGACGACGATGCGGTCCCCTTGACTCAGGATGGTGGAGCTGACGGACTACGGTGCGGCCCGGAACTAAACCGAGGAGAGTACCGAACTCAGCGGATCATGTCCACGGCTCTGGTTGTGGAGCGAAGATTGGTGGTGGGAGCGGCCGCGATCCTTCGCGCCGCAGGCCGCCCGGCAATGCTTCTCGGAACGGCCACGAGCGGCCTTCTAGAGGTAACTATTGGGCTTACGGGTTTGGGCGTCGATTCACCACTGTCCGGCGGTCGACGCTGCGTCGCATCCAAGATAGCGACTCCGGGCTCGACGCCTGGCAGTCCTCGAGCTCTTTCGAGCTCGGCTGCACCCACCGCTTTGCCGGCGGACCGATTCGTGGCCACAGCCGGCCACAATCGTGTGGGACGACCTCCAATCTTCAGGCCACAACACACGGCTCTGGTTGTGGAGCGAAGATTGGCGGTGGGAGCGGCCGCGATCCTTCGCGCCGCAGGCCGCCCGGCAATGCTTCTCGGAACGGCCACGAGCGGCCTTCTAAGAGGTAACTATTGGGCTTGCGGGTTTGGGCGTCGATTCCCCACTGTCCGGCGGTCGACGCTGCGTCGCATCCAAGATAGCGACTCCGGGCTCGACGCCTGGCAGTCCTCGAGCTCTTTCGAGCTCGGCTGCACCCACCGCGGTTCCGGCGGACCGATTCGTGGCCACAGCCGGCCACAATCGTGTGGGACGACCTCCAATCTTCAGGCCACAACACATGTTCTTAGGGGACATCCCCGGCTCCCGAAGTGTTACAATTGACTGTCCTTAGCGGAATCGGCACAGTGCCCGAACCGCCGGTCCACCCACGTCGGATGGAGGAATTGATGCGCCTTCACAACCTGTTGCTATCCAATGTGTTCCTGTCGCTGCTTCTCCTGGGCGCCGGGGCCTCATTCGCCCACCGGGCCCTCGAGCCCGCGGAAGGCCGTCCGGGTCCCTGGATCGGCGAGATGCGCGCGGCCGACGAAGCGTTCGACACCGTCGCGAACGGCTTCGTCAATCGAATGAGCGGCGGCCTCGCCGCGCTCTACTCCGAGGATGCAGGGCCGTATCCGGGCGGACCCGAGGCGGCGGCGCGCGCCTATCTGCGGGATCACGCGGCCCGATTCGCCTTGACCCACGCCGGGACGGACCTCGTGCTCGATCGGATCCAGCGCTCCCCCGCGGGCGTCCACGCGCGATTCAGCCAGTCGATCGGAGGCGTTCGGGTCTGGAGGGCCGATCTCGTCGTCACCCTCGATGCGCGGGCCGAGCGCGTCCGGGCGGTCTCCTCGAGCTACGACCCCATCCTCGCCAACACCGCGGTCGGGACCGCGCCCGCGATCGACGCCGCGCAAGCGAGGCGACTCGCGATGGCGGCGATCGGAATCGACGAGAAGACGCGGCTGCTCGGCGAGACGGCCGCGCCGGCGCTCTGGATCGTCCGCGAGCAGGACCAGGTCGGCTCGCCCGCGAGGCTCTCATGGCGCGTGCTGCTTCCGGTCGAATCACCCATGGGAGATTGGGAGGTCTTCGTCGACGCGTCGGACGGAAACGTGCTCCGCCTCGTCGACCAGATGGTCTATGTCGATGGTAGCGGCTACTCGTTCGATCCCGATCCCTTGACGACCGCCGGGGTCGTCTATGGAGGTCAGTACGTCGACAACAACGACGCCGACGCCGCGGTGCTGAATAACGAGCGATTCCTCGTGCCCCTGCGCGACCTCACCCTGTCGGGCGGCGTCTATCACCTGCGCGGTCCCTGGGTTTATCTCGAGGACTTCGAGTCGCCGGTCAGCGCGCCGCCGACCTCGGCCGACCCGAACGGCTTCGTCTTCACGCGCAACCAGCAAGGGTTCGAGGACGTGATGGCCTACTACGGAATCGATCAGAGCCAGCGCTACATGCAGTCGCTGGGATTCGACGACATCCAGCACCTTCCGATCCACGTCGATCCCCACGGGCTGAGCGGCCAGGACAATAGCCATTACATCCCGAGCACGAACAAGATCGCCTGGGGAGAGGGCGGCGTCGACGACGCGGAGGACATGGACGTGCTCCTCCACGAGTACGGTCACGCCATCCAGTACTCGATCGTCCCGGGATGGGGAGGCAGCACGCAGGAGCGCTCCATGGGCGAGGGATTCGGCGACTACTGGGCCGGCTCGTACTCCGCATCGATCTCCCCCTGGCACTCCGAGTGGGTGTTCAGCTGGGACGGGCATAACACTTTCTGGGGCGGGCGCGTGCTGAACAGCACGCAGGGGTACAACAATCTGAATGGGGATATCTACCACGACGGCACAATCTGGGCCTCGTGCTGGTGGCTGATCCACGCCGAGTGCGGGCGCGAGGTGACCGACCGGGACATGCTCGCCCTCCACTACTCCATGGGCACGAACGGCACGATGCCGCAGGCCGCGGGATTCGCCATGCAGGCCGACAAGGAGATGTACGGCGGCCTCCACTCCGGCAGCCTCGATTACTACTTCACCCTGCGCAACTTCTGGACGGCGGCGCAGTACGATGTCCCCGTCCTCGCGCACTCTCCCCTGGGGGACCAGTCGACGGGGGGCCCCTACCCGATTGCCGTGACCATCCAGTCGACGAGCGCCATCGTCGCCAACTCCGTGAAGGTGAAGTTCGGCACGGGGACGGCCTTCGACCAGGAGCAGACGCTTCAGCCAACCGGCAACCCCAACGAGTGGGGCGGCGCGATCCCCGGACAGGGCGGCGACGTGACGATCCGCTACTATATCCAGGCCGACAACGCGGCGACCTGGCGCGGCGCATCTCCCCG
Organism: Candidatus Eiseniibacteriota bacterium; assembly: GCA_034679345.1. Lineage (GTDB taxonomy): Bacteria > Eisenbacteria > RBG-16-71-46 > CAIMUX01 > VGJL01 > JAXDAY01. Next base: position 156,965 of record JAXDAY010000031.1, on the reverse strand, counting down.
CGGCGCGGAGTACCAGCACTACTCCTTCTACGTCGAGCCGCTCACGGCGGTGGAGGAGCTGGGCGGAAGCCGCCAGCTCGCGATCCTGCCGCCCAGCCCGAATCCGTTCAATCCCGTGACGAAGCTGCGCTTCGACCTTCCCGAGGCTGGGTCCGCGCGCCTCACCGTCCACGACCTCGAAGGACGGCTCGTGCGCGTTCTGAACGACGCGGCGCTGCCCGCCGGACGGCACGCCTATGTCTGGGATGGCCGCGACGACGCCGGACGCGCGATGCCCTCCGGCCTCTACTTCGTGCGCCTCGAGTCGCCGAGCGGCGATCGCTCCCGGAAGATCCTGATGGCCAAGTAGCGTGCGATCGAGATCCGCAACGCCGATCGGCGCGCCCGGGCAAGCCCGGACGCGCCGATTCCACGATGCGCCTCGCGCCGGGATCAGTCGAACAGGTTGCCGGGAGCCAAGATCCCGGCGGGATCCAGCGTCCGCTTGACCGCGCGCATCGCATCGAGGACCCAACTGGGATACTGATAGCGCAGATACTCCCGCTTGACCTTGCCCACCCCGTGCTCCGATGCGACGACTCCGCCGCGCTCGACGGCGAGAAGGGCCATGCGGTGCGTCGCCTCTCTCGCGCGGTCGAGGGACGCCGCATCCTCGGCGAGCAGGTTGAAGTGGGGATGGCCGTCCCCGATGTGGCCGTAGCGGATGTAGAAGCCTCCGAACACCTCTTCCACGATACGGCTTGCGTCTTCGACGGCCGCGGGCATCGCCGCGATCGGGACCGACCAGTCGGTGCTCAGCTTGCGGCCGCCTGCCTCGCGCGCGCGCTGGCCGCGCTCGTTCATCGTCGAGGGAATCGCATGGCGCATCTTGCGCAGATCCTGCTTCGCGCCCTCGTTCGCCGCGACGATCGTCTCATCGGCCATCGCGCCGGATCGCTCCAGCAAGGCATACCATGCCTCGAACGCCTCGGTCTCGCGACCTGGATCGCACTCCTCCTCGAAGTAGATCGCGGCCGCCGCCCCCTCAGGGATTCCCAGTCGGCCCGCCTCCGGGCGGATGAGATCGAGTGAGCCGGCGTCAAAGAGCTCGAGGCAGCGCGGCGAGAGGCTTCCCGAACGGCGCGCGGCGTCGGCGGCGAGGGCGAAGGCGAGGGCGCCGGAGAGCGAGGGGAAGAACGCCATCGCAGCGAAGTGGCCGGCCGGCGCCGGCAAGAGGCCGAGGGTGACCCGTGTGATGATCCCCAGGGTTCCCTCGCTTCCGATCAGGAGATCGATCGGATCCTGGAATCCGAAGTAGCCGACCGTGTTCTTGCTGGCGGCTCTGCGGGAGAGCGTGTGGACGCTCCCATCGCCGAGGACGACGCGCAGCTCGCGAACGTAGGGACGGGTCGGACCGTAGCGATAGGTGCGCGCGCCGCTCGCGTTGGCGGCCACGCTCCCTCCGACGGTGCATTCATTCTCGCTGGTCGGATCGGGGGGATAGAAGAGCCCGGCCTCGGCGATCGCCTTCTTGAGATCCCCGAGGTTCATCCCCGGTTCCACGACGGCCGTGCGCGCGTCGCGATCGATCTCGATCAAACGGCTCAGCCGCTCCAGGCTGAGCGCCAGGCCGCCGATTGCGAGAGGCCCCCCCACCGTGCTCGATCGAAGCCCCTGGGCGGTCACCGGGATGCCGCGGTCGAGACAGAGGCGAATCGTCTCGACGACCTCGGACTCGGTCGAGGGACGGGCCACGCCGTCGGGCACGCCGATCCATCCGGATGCGTCCTCGGAATAGGCCCTACAGACTTCCGGCGATGTGCTCCAGAGGGGATGACTCTCCACCGACTCCTCCCCTGCCTCCCCTACCCTCGCGGCCGAGGTCCGTCCCGCGCGCAGCCGATCGGCGCCGCCGCGTTCAGCGAAGCGGCGATCGCAGAACCTTGATCTCGTCGATCCAGACCGTCCCCTTGCCGTCGATCACGAGGGTGAGCTCGACCTCATCCGGGTTCTCCCCGGCCTGAAGAAGGAATGGAGCCTCCTGGAGCGACCATTCCTGCGTCCCCGAGATCGCCTCCTCGATCGCCCGCGAGAAGAACCGGCCCCGCCCCGTGAACTGGCACCACATTTGCAGGTATGCCGTCCCCTGGAGATCGCGGCTCCGGACCTTCGCGGCATAGGTCAGCCGCAGGTTCTCCAGGTCGGGATCAGGCAGGATGAAGAGCCGCACGACGGTCGGTCCCGTCGCGTCGATCCGGAGCGAACCGTTTCCATCGCTCGAGACGTCCGAGTCGAAGACGACGGCTCCCGGATCGACGATCCCCTCCATCCCGGCGATGGGAAACTCCTTCACGAGCTGCGTGGCCGACTCACGCGGCCCGCACCCGGCGCTCCCCACGAGGAGCGCCAGCACCGGAACGGCCACTCGAACGAGATCGGATCGGATCGATTGCATCGCATCCTCCCTCCGGTAGCGGTTCACCGCCGCGCCGACGAGCAGAAGGATATGGCACCCCGCCGCGATCGCAAGAGCCTCTTCCGCCACGCGGCCCGGTCAGCCGAGCGTGAGAAGCGCGACGCCGGCCACCGCAACCAGGGTCCCGACCCATCCGCCGAATCCCATCTTCTCGCCGAGAAGCAGGATCGAGAGCGGGGCGACGAACAGCGGCGAGGTTCCGGTCAAGGCGGCGGCGACTGGGGGAGCCGTGTAGCGGACGCTCACCTGGAAGAGGTAAAACGCGACGAAGGTCCCCATGAGCGAGGCCCCGACGATCCGCCCGAGGGAAGGTGGACGGACGGCGTGGCGCACCGTCTCGGCAAGCCCGCCGCGGAGTGCCTCGATCACGAGAATCCCCAGAGTCCCTCCGATCATCCGGATCGCGCTCGCCTGCACGAGGTCGGCCCCCTCGAGCCCGCGCTTGGTCATGACGATGCCCAATGCCTGACAGAGTGCGGCGAGGACCGACAGGAGAACGCCGCTCGCGGTCCTGCCGGGCACGCCCGCTCCGTCGGCTCGCTCCCGCAGGACGAGGATCAGCCCGATCAGGACCAGACCGACGCCGATTCCGCCGCGCGCGCCCGGCAGGGGCTGGGCGACCGCGATGGCGAGCAGCGCGGCGAAGAGCGGCGATAGGGTCTGCAGCATCATGGTTCGTCGCGCGCCGATCCGCGAGAGGGAGGCGAAGTAGGCCGTATCGCCGATCGACATGCCGACCGCGCCGCTCGCAAGGAGGATGATCCACGCTTCCGGGGTGACCCCTCTGAAAGCTCCGGCGGGACGGAGGAGCGCTGCGACCGCGAGGAAGAGCGGGAGGCAGAAGGCAGTCTTGAAGAGGTTCATCGCAGGCGCGCGACTGACGGCCATCTGCCTCGTCCACAGGATCGTGGCGCCGGCCCAGAGGGCCGCGGCGAGAAGGGCCGCGAGCTCGCCGATCGGCAGGCCGGCAGGCAGGGTCAAGGGATCAGCCGCGGTACCCGAATCGCCGCAGCGACGATTCGTCGCGTCGCCACTTGGGGCTCACCTTCACGCGCAGATCGAGATAGACGGGCCGATCCAGGAAGGACTCGATCTCCGAGCGCGAACTCTCGCCGAGCGATCGGATTGCGGCGCCGCCCTTGCCGATCAGGATCGCCTTCTGCGAATCATGCTCGACGAAGAGGATCGCCTCGATGTAGTCCTTCGCTCCCGGGCGCTCCTTGAACTCCGCGATCTCGACCTCCACGGCGTAAGGAACCTCCTCCGCGAACTGCAGGAAGAGCTGCTCCCGGATCAGCTCCGCGACGAAGAAGCGCTCCGGCTGCTCGGTGATCTGGTCGACGGGATAGAACGGCGGGCCTGCGGGCAGACGCTGGATCAGGGCATCGAGGAGGCGCTCGACGCCTTCGCCGGCGAGGGCGGAAAGCGGGATGATCTCGTCGAAGAGACCGGTCGCGTCGAGGGCTTCCATCATCGGCAGCAGCCGCTCCTTTGGCCGGATCAGGTCGACCTTGTTCAGCGCAGCGATTCGGCGTCTCGGAAACGAGCGCACCGCATCCGGAAGCCTCGCCGCCTCGGGGGCGCCCGACGCCGCGTCGCAGAGTACGCAGGCGACGTCGGCCTCGGCGAGCGCGTCGGAGACCGTGCGCATCATCGCCCGCTGCAGGAGGTACTTCGGCTGCAGGATCCCCGGCGTGTCGAGAACGATCATCTGATAGTCGTCGCCCGAGAGGATGCCGAGCGTGCGGCGCCGGGTCGTCTGTGGCTTGGGGCTCACGATCGCGAGCCGCTCGCGGACGAGGGCATTCATCAGCGTCGACTTGCCCACGTTCGGCTCTCCGACCAGCGCGACGTAGCCGCAACGAAACGAGCCAAGCGCCGGCTGTTCTTCCATGTCGCGATCCTCCTATCGACCCGAGGATACGGTTTCGAGGAGGTGGTTTCCACGCGCCAGACAGAACGAGCCCCGGAGAGGCTCTCCGGGGCTCCCGCTGACAGCCGCCGATTGCCTAGAGCAGTTCTCCGACCGCCTTCTCCACCGCCTCGAGGATCTCCCCCGACTCGACGAGGGCGGCCATCCGGTTGTTGTCCTCGTGCAGCGGGCGATCCTCCTCGAGGAAAGCGACATGCTTGCGAATGACCTCGTAGGCCGCCTCGCTTCCCTTGCCTCCCTTCAGCGGCCGGCGGAAGTCGAAGGCCTGCGCCGCCGCCATCAGCTCGATCCCGAGCACGCCGTAGGCGTTCTTCTGGATCTGCTTCGTCTTCAAGGCTGTGGTCATCCCCATCGAGACGAAGTCCTCCTGATCGGCCGCGGCCGGAATCGATCCGGTCGCAGCGGGGCTCGAGAGGATACGCGCCTCGCAGCAGAGCGCGCCCGCCGTGTACTGGGCGAGCATCATGCCGGAGAACATTCCCGCTCCCCGCGTGAGGAATGCCGGCAGGCCGCAGCTCAGATTGCGGTTCAGAAGCCGGTTCAAGCGGCGCTCCGAGAGGACAGCCACGGTGGTGAGGGAGGTGCCGAGCAGCTCGAGGCCCAGCGCCATCGGGGTTCCCTGGAAGTTCGCCCCGGTCAGGTAGGTTCCCCCGTCGTCGTCGGGGAAGAAGATCGGGTTGTCGCCGACGCCGTTTAGCTCGGTCTCGATCTGGGAGCGAGTGAACTTCACCGCATCGCGCGCGCCGCCCGCCACTTGTGGGGAGCTCCGCAGGGAGTAGGCGTCCTGCACCTTCTTGCCCGGCTGCTTGAGCATCTCGCTTCCCTCGGTGATGCGACGCACGTTCGCCGCGCAGTCCTGCGCGCCCTGGAAGCCGCGGACCTTGTGGATCCGCTGATCGTAGGCGGCCATGTTCGCATTGACCACCTCGAGCGTCATCGCGACGGCGATGTCGTGATGCCGCAACCAGCGCTCGGCATCCACCACTTGCAGGGCTCCCATGCCGCTGATGCAGTTGCTCCCGTTGATGGCGGCGAGGCCATCTCTCGCCTCGAACTGAACAGTCGGGACCCCGGCGCGATCCATCGCCACCTTCGCGGGAAGGCGTTCTCCCTTGTAGAACGCCTCCCCCTCGCCGATCAGGACCAGAGCGAACTGCGACATCGGCGACAGATCGCCGCAAGCGCCCACCGAGCCCTTTTCGCACATGACGGGGGTGACGCCGCGGTTGAGCATCTCGCGCATGGTCTCCACCAGCACGGGGCGGATTCCCGAATGGCCCTGGCTCAGAACGGAGATGCGGGAGAGGACGGCCGAGCGCGCATCCGGAATCTCCAATGGATCCCCGATGCCTGCCGCATGGCTATAGACCAGGAATCTCTGGAACCGCTCGGTCTGGTCAGGCGAGAGGATCGTTTCCGAGAGCTCGCCGATCCCCGTCGTGATCCCGTACATGACGGCGCGTTCCTTCACGCGTCTCTCGACGAACTCGCGGCAGTGCTTGATCCGGGCAATGGCCGCCGAAGTCAGCTCGACCTGCTCTCCGCGCCGGGCGACGCCGTAGACATCTTCGCAGGTCAACCGCCCCTCACCGATGCGAACGCTCATCTCCTCCTCCTCCTATCCCAGGGCGACGCGCGCCCACCACCCACGATGCCGTTGCTGTGTCCGAGGATAAGCCCTCCGCTGGGCAGGGTCAAACGGAAGCAGGATGCGCGAGGACCGACGCCGAGGAGGCGGGGACCCCGAGCCCGGTCATGCCAGCGTGGGCCTTCGCTTGTGGTGGTCGAGCACCCGCTTGCGGACGCGCAGGGCGGCTGGAGTGACCTCGACGAGCTCGTCGTCGCGGATCCACTCGATCGCGCTCTCGATCGTGTGATCCCTCGGCGGCGTCAGCCGCTCGTCGATCTCCGAGGTGGAGGATCTCATGTTGGTCAGGTGCTTCCGCTTGCAGATCTGGACGACGATGTCGTCCGACTTCGCGTGCTCCCCGACGATCTGCCCGCCATAGACGGGATCCATCGGCCGCACGAAGAAAACCCCTCGATCCGCAAGCTGCTCGAGGGCGTAGCCGGTGACCTCCCCCGCCTCCTTGGCGATGATCGACCCCTTCTGGCTCGCGTCGATGACGCCGCGATGCGGGCCGTAGTCGTCGTAGAGGTGGTTCAGAAGACCCGTCCCCTTGGTCAGCGAGAGGAACTCGGTGCGATAACCAAGCAGCCCGCGCGAGGGGATGCTGAACTCCATGCGGGTGCGCTCCGCGTGTTTGCCCAGGTGCTTGAGCTCCCCTCCTCGTTGGCCAACGCTGGAGATCACCGCGCCGGTGAACTCGGCAGCGCAATCGATGATGAGCTCCTCGTAGGGCTCGAGCGTCTCCCCGTTCGGTCCGGTCCGAAGGATGACCTGCGGCCGGCCAAGGGCGAACTCGTACCCTTCACGGCGCATCGTCTCGGCGATGATCGAGAGCGAAAGCTCTCCGCGCCCCAGAACGCGCACGCTGTCCGGCTCGCCGGTCGCTTCGATCCGGATGCCCACGTTGCGCTCCCGCTCCTTGTCCAGCCGGTCGCGGAGGTGGCGGCTCGTCATGTACTTGCCCGAGCGTCCCGACAAGGGAGAATCGTTCACGCGAAACTCGATGGAGAGGGTCGGCTCCTCCACGGCGATGCCCGAGAGCGGAGTCAGATCGATGGGATCGAGGATCGTGTCGCCGATCTCGATCCCGGGGAAGCCGGAGACGATGACGATATCCCCCGCCATCGCCTCGCTGACCTCCCTGCGCTCGAGCCCCTCGAACATGTAGATCTTCCCGGCCCGACCGCGTTCGAGCAGGGTCCCGTCGGGGCGGACCGAGGCGAGTTCGGATGTCGAGGCGAGCCTCCCGGAATCGACGCGGCCGATGGCGAGCCGACCCAGGTAGTCGGAGTAGTCGATGTTGGCGACGATCATCTTGAAAGGCGCGTCGCTGATCAGCGGGGCGGGCACATGGTCGAGGATCGTGTCCAGCAGGGGGCGCAGATCGCCCGCGCGCGTCTCGGGCGAGGGTCCGGCGAAGCCGAGCCGTCCCGAACCGAAGAGGACCGGAAAGTCGATGTGGCTCTCGTGGGTCGCCAGAGAGAGGAAGAGATCGTGGATCTCCTCCTCCACTTCGAGGGGTCGGGCGTCCGGCCGGTCGATCTTGTTGATCAGCACGACGACCTTCTTATGGCCCTCGAGCGCCTTCTTCAGGACGAAGCGGGTCTGGGGCAGCGGCCCCTCCGCGGCATCGACGAGCAGGAGCACGCCCTCGACCATCGTGAGGATCCGCTCCACCTCGGAGCCGAAATCCCGGTGACCCGGGGTGTCGACGATGTTGACGACGGTATCGCGGTAGCGGATCGCCGTGTTCTTGGCGAGGATCGTGATGCCCCGCTCCCGCTCGAGCTCACCCGAATCCATGATGCAGGCTTCCGTATGCTGGCCTGTCCGGAAGAGCCCCGACTGCCGGAACAACGCGTCGACGAGGGTCGTCTTGCCGTGATCGACGTGGGCCACGATGGCGACCGCCCGACGATCGGCGCGTCTCTGAGTTGCGGGTTTCGACGGATGCGCGCTTGCTCTCACTCTCCGCTCTTTCCGGCCCCACGGGCCAAACTCGGCGCGCCATCGCGCCGCTCACTCGGCACACTCGACTTGTGTATCGGGATCGAATGCTGTCGCGGCCGCGGCCGCGCTCTGGTCGGAATCAGAGGACGCCGGCTGCTGGGTCCAATCTCTGGTGGATACTACACGCGCCCCCGAGCGGATGAAAGCAGGTTGTGGCCCGAAGATCGGATGCCGTCCCACAGGATTGCGGCCGGCTGCCGCCATGAATCGGCTCGGCCGGCGACGCGGCAACCCATCGAGATCACCGGATGTGGGCGAGATCCTCTCTGCCCCGTTCCGCGGGGCGCATCCACACCTCGATCGCCTCCCCCGCGGCGAGCGCGGGCAGCGGCACCTGCACGCTGCCATCGGCCGAGACCTCCGCCGACCCCTGGAGGGCCCCGCCGAGCTCGACGGCCGCCGGATTGCCTGGAGGGACGACAGTCAGGACCGCTCCGGCCAGGGGTTCGGCTCCCCCATTCCGCACCGCGATCGCGATCCGGTCGGGCATCGTGCGAGGGAGGACCTCCAGCTGGTCGCGGCTCTTCCACCAGTGGGCAAGGCTGTCGGCGCCGGTGATCCACAATCCTTCGCGGTCGATCGAGTCGAGGAACTCCGCCACGACGCCGATTCGATCCGGCCTGCCGAGGATATGGCTGTGGATGCTCACGAAGTCGACTCCCCGCAGATCGCGGGCGCGATCCAGATCGATTCTCAGCCGCTCGAGGATCTCGGGCCCGGACAGCTCGTCCCGCGCGAGGAGCTCGTAATCGTCGACTTGAATCCGCGGGACCCGCACCAGGAGACGCAGATCTCCATCGCTCGCGCGGAAGCGGAGGATCTCGGGGAGAGGACGGGCCGCCGCGAGATTTCCCAGCGTGTAGAGGTATCCGGCGCCCGCCAGGGCTCGAAGGGTCTGATCGTCGTGGCCCTCCTCGGGGGGTCGGAACCCGAGCGCCGGGCGACCGGTGATCTTCTGCAGATCCGCGGCGCTTCGGCGCAGACGGGCGATCTGTCTGCGCAGGGACTGCCCGTCGAAGGGGCGATGATTGTCGCTGTGACTTCCCACCTCGTGCCTGCGCGCGATCCGCTCGACGAGCCCGGCGTGTCGACGCGCGAGATCCGACACGCACATGAACGTTCCTCGGACTCCTCGGTCGGAGAGGATCCGCTCGAGGTGGGCCGCATTCGCGAACTCCTCCTCCGTGTCCTCGCAGATCAAGAGAACCGCATCCCTGCCCCTCGGCCAGGAGTCGATGGCCGCAAGCGGCTCGCCCGAGCAGAAGCTCACAAGGCTGGCCATGAGAGCCCTCGCCTCATCGCCCCGCTCCGGAGCGATGAGATCGGCCTCGAAGCCGAGCCATGCGATTCTCCCGGCCCCCCGGGTCGCGAGGCAGAGAGACGCCCAGGCGCCGTCCTGATCGGGGACGGGCGCGCGGTTGAAGTCGCTCCAGTAGGCCGTCCCGGGCAAACCCTGCAGCCCCCACTGGGACTCCCGCTTGTGCAGCGCGAAGCGCGCTCCCGCGAGGCCCATGCGACCGAGGGGCGATTCGGCTCGCACGGTCATGAACATGGACTGATCGGGCGAGAGCTCGCGCGCTTCCCGGCTGCCGAGGACTCCGTGCATCCGCTGCCATCCCGCCCAAGACCCATCGGCGTCGCGCGCGGCGAAGGGACCCGAGAGAACGATTCCGCCCCCCGCATCCACGCCCCGCGCGAGAGATCGGACTTCCTCGTCTCCGGCGCAAAGGAGATAGGGCGCCACGAGCAACGCGCCCTCGCCCGAGTCGATCGATGCGAGCCACGCATCCGGAGTGGCGACGATCTCGACGTCGGCCCCCGCCTCCCGGTAGGCCAGCCGCCACATCTCGATGTGCCGGTCGTAGTCGCCCCCCGTCGAGGCGAGAAACCGGCGGTTCGCCTCGGTGGCAAGGATGCGGACATAGGGGCGGGGTCCGTTGCCGGCCGGTTGGAGCGCGGCATCGATCGCCACCAGCTCGGGCGGCGGGTAGATCCGGAGCATCCCCACGGTCGCCACGATGGAGATCGCCGCGACCAGGCAGCCCCAGACGATCAGCGCGCGGCGGCCGATCCTCGGCCGCTTGGTCCGCCGCGCAGCGACGGGCGGGCGCGCGTTTCGATGCAGGCTGCCGTGCCCCGGGCGGGACATCGCCCTACTCCCTCCCCGCGCCGTCGGTGCCGGTCGAGCGCTTCTCCCCGGGCGAGTAGCGTTGGAAGAAGCTCGCCTCCCGCAATTCCCGGGAGCTGAAGTCGCGATTCGGGCGGCGTCGCTCCCTCAGCTTGTAGGCGGTATAGGAGCTCACCGCGAGGACGATCGAGGCGATCGTCGCGATCAGAATCGCGGTCGAGAAGAACGGGATCAGATCCATCGTGTCACTCCATCTCGCCCCGGCGACATCCCAGAGGCCGGCGCGTCAGCGGACCTAGAGCCTCCCTCTGCGTTCCAGCTTCCCCCACCCCATCTCCACGTGGCACATCTCCTCGATCGAAGAGGCCACACGTCCGACGTCGAGGCAGATGGTGAAGAAGAGGCGGTACGGGATCGCGTAGGGAACCAGCGCGAGCGATTCCTCCTCGACGACGACGCAGTAGAGCGCCGCGACGAGATCCAGCACGGTGAGCTGGGCCCACCAGAGCAGGAGCAGGTTGCCGTAGCCGAAGGCGGCCGCGACGTAGACCAGGAAGATCTGCGCGGCGACGTTCACCGCCGGCCAGATCAGACCCTCGAACATCAGGTAGATGACGCCCAGCGAGAGGCCCGTGTTGCGCAAGCGCAACACGGCGCCCATCCGCTTGCGCATCGCCTGCAGCAGGCCGCGAGTCCAGCGGTAGCGCTGTTTCATCAGGTCGCGCATCCCCTCCGGCGCCTCCGTGAAGGCGACGGCCTCGGGCTCGTAGCGAATCTTCCATCCACGCTCGAGGATCTCGAGGGTGAGATCGGCGTCCTCCGCATAGGTGTCCACGTCGTAGCCGCCGGCCTCGAGCAGGACTCGCTTGCGGAAGAGCCCGAAAGGCCCGGGGATGATCACGACGGAGCGGAGGAAGGCCTGGGCGTGGCGGATGATGTTCAACCCTTCGACGTATTCCAGCGCCTGGAGACGCGTGAGCATATTGACGCGGTTGACGACCTTGACGTTGCCTGCGACCGCCCCGACGGTGGGATCGTTGAGATGTCGCACCGCACGGCGGAGGCTTGCCGGCGCGAGTTTCGAGTCCCCATCCATGCAGAGGATGAGATCCTCGCTCGCCGCGGAGATGCCGAGGTTCAACGCCCGCGCCTTCCCGCCGTTGCTCCGGTGCAGGACGCGCACCCGCGCGCCCGAATAGCGCCCCTCCATGGCCCGCGCCTTCGCATAGGTGTCGTCTGTGGAGCCGTCGTCGATGACGAGGATCTCGTAGTTCGGGTAGTCGAGCTCGAGGAGCGATCGGATCGAGGCCTGGATGCTCGCCCCTTCGTTGTATGCCGGCACGAGAATGCTGACGCCTGGAAGAGCCAGGGCATCCTCATCGGTCGTCACCTCCACCTGGCTGAGGTAGGAGAACCACATGAGGATGAGATAGCGCAGAAGCAGGATGCACATGAAGATGAAGAAGAAGCCGCCTGCGTCGCGGATGAGATCGGGCATCACGGGGACCGGCTGGTCGAACAAGAGCGAGTAGACCAGGTACCCGAGGAGGCTCAAGACTCCCGCGAGGAACGTGAACAGGGCCAGGTACACGACGGATCGGCGCATCTTCGGCTCACGGCCTCCAATCGGCGGCGATCGTCAGCTGCCTGCTCTCGTACGACGATCTCTGCCTCGACTGCCCCAACTCGCCGGCCAACCGGAGCCAGATCGCCCCGGCGAGGGGACCGGTGTAGTCGCACCGGACGCCCGCGACGTCCCCGTCGCCGTAGATGTTTCCGATACGTCCAGCCCAACCGTCCAGCCGGAGGTGATGCGATCCTGAGACGACGCGATCGAGGATCAAGTGCCCTGCGAGTGTCCACTCCTCGCGGGCGGCATAGTAGTCGTCCGATCCACGGGCATGATCCGTCCCCGATCCGCTGACCGCCGCCCGCAGCCCGCCATGGATCGCCGCGTCGCAGGAGAGGTCGGCTCCGCGGAAGTCGTTCCCGTCGCTATAGCGACCCGCTCGCAAGCGCGCGTACGCTCCGCCGGCGTGCCCTATCGAGACGTAGCCCGCCAACGAGCCGTCGAGCCCCTCGATCCTGCGCTCGTGCGCCCGCACGCTCCGCAGATCGAATGCCCGGTCGCGGTAGGCGGCCCGGATCTCCAATGGCACGCTGCGGAGGAGCATCGATCGCAGACGCGCCGCAATCCTCGGATGGCCCGGACCGTCGGCGTAGCCGATGCCGCCCGCCTCGATGCGCAGCGACCGCCCCGGACCAAGCTCGGATGCGGCCTGAAGGACCAGGCTCCGGCCCCACGGAGTGGCGCGCTTCACGCCGATTCGCTCCTCCCGCATGCGCTGCATCCCGAGCCCAAGCGACAGGCTCCTCGCCGAACCGCCCAGGAGCCGCCAAGCGAGTTGGTGCAGATCGGCCGTCAGATCGCCCGAATCGCTGAAGTGGAACGACTCGCCGAACCCGGCGGGATCGAGAGTGCGCCGCAACCGTTCGATCTCGCGACGGACCTCAGGCTCCTGCGGAGGCTCGGGCAGGATTCGATACGCGTCGAGCGATTCCTCGACCCTTCCGGCCCATCGGAGGCAGTCCGCATGGGCGCGCAAGAGCGCCGGATCGACGGGATCGGATGCGAGCAGATCGCGGTAGAGCGGAAGAGCCCGCTCCGGATTGCCCGACCAGGCGAAGGCGTTGGCGAGATCCAACCGCACAGAGCGATCCCTGGGGTTCGATTCCAGGTAGCGCTCGAATACGGGAATCGCGCTGGCTTCGTCGCCCGCCCAGTGCGCCCGCCGCGCCTGGATCAACAGGCTGTCGGCGACGCCGGGCGGAAGCGGCGCGGCCGAGACGGCCCTCGCCGCAAGCAGAAGGACTGCGAGCATCCAGCCGCGCTTCGCCATGAGCACCTCAGGAATCGGTGCCCGTGGCCTTCGTCCGTCCGCTGGCGAGGTCGATTCCCGGAATCGGGGCGAAGCGCGGGTCCTGCATGAGCGCGAATCGAGGCGGCCCGATGCGATCGATCGCCTCCGAGGGATCCGACACGGGCCGTCCCGTCGGCTCGATCGCGCCATAGGAGACCTGAAGATCCCCGGGCGGTCGACCCGGCTTCTGCGCGCCCCTGGCCGACCATTCGCGCCGGATCTTCCGCAGGTAGGCGAGCGTCCCATCCACTGTCTCGGTGAGGAGCGCGACGACGATCTCCCCCGAGGGAAGGAGCGTCATGAGGTCTTCCGGGCGAGTCAGAGACTCGATCTCGACGCCGAGATCTCGCGACCAGATCTCCTCCGCTGTCCCGCCGGGCCAACCCAGTCGGACGACTCCGAGCGAGACCTTGAACTTCTCGACATTGGCGCAGGCCTCTGCGAGCTTCTCGAGGAACTCCCCCGGCTCGAGCAACCGGCTGCGCGCCGCGCGGAGCAGGCTCTCGAGGTCGGCCTGCCCGCAGACGGCGGAGTCCTCCATGCGGAACCGACTGGCGTTTCGGATTCGCGCGACGATCTCCTGGAGCTGGAATGGTTTCGTGATGAAGTCGTTTGCGCCGAGCGAAAGACCCCGGACTCGCTCGTTCGGATCGATCAGGCCGGACACCAGGAGGATCGGCTGCGCGAATCCGCATGCGCGGAGACTGCGGGTCACCTCGAAACCCGTGAGCTTCGGCAGCATGATGTCGAGGACGAGGACGTCCGGCTTCTCCCTGAGGGTGAGGGTGAGCGCTTCCACGCCGTCCTCCGCCATCGCCACGTCGAACTCCTCGCGGAGAGCCTTCTTCAAGAGCGATCGGACGAAGGGATCGTCATCGGCAAGCAACACCTTGCGACGGCCGGAAGACGCGACCGCGGAACCGGCGGCCAACGCGGCAGCCTCCGTCGGCTTGGAGGCGGTCTCGACGAGCCCCGTGCCCTGCCGGATCGAGAAGGGGATCTTCCGCAGTCGATCCGAAGGTTGACGGAGCTTGTGGATGAACAGGTACTTGTTCGACTCCAGGTTCTCCACCTCGTCCTGCAGCTCGAACACGCCGGAACAGATCTCCGATACCACGCGGTAGAGGGAAGGGTGCCCCTGGGTGGCCCCACGGTCGTTCAGGAAGAGCGGGGTCCATTCCCACTCCTCGAGCGTCTCGGCGAGATAGCGCAGATCGTATCGGAGGCGTCCCTCCTCAGTCGTCCCGGCCACGAGCGGCAGGATCGGATCGAAGACGATCCGTCGGATCGTCCGCTCGAGCCGGAAGGGGGCCAGCTGCTCCAGGAAGGGTTTCCACCCGTAGCGGAGGATTCGACCCGTCACGTTATGGTCATACTCCAGGAAGATCAGGTCGCCTCGGGCCACGCCGGGTTCGATGTCGAGGCCCAGCGAGAGCCCCTGGGCAATGAGGTCGGCCGGTCGCTCCAGCGACAGACAGATCCCCGCCTCCCCGGAGTCCAGTCCCCGCAGCAGGTACTGCAGCCCGAGCAGGCTCTTCCCGCTGCCGGCCTCGCCGAAGACGAGATAGGGCTTCCCCTTGAGAAACCCTCCGATGTGATCATCGAGCAAGCCGATTCCAGTGCGGATCGTTCCTTCCATTTCATCCCCCACACGCCTCCAGGACGCTCAATTACTATCGGTCGGGCATTCGTCGGACCTGAGCGATAGAGGCCTCCGCCCCGTGGAGATGCGCGCGGGCGCGATTCGGCCGCCGGAGCGGCCGCAGAAGACTGTACAATGAAGGGTTGCAGGAGGATTGGAGCCGACGCGATGGGCGAAGGACGGATCTATCGAAAGGGTCTCGGGCGACGGGAGGAGATTCTCCCCGCCCTGGAGGAAGACTATCGCAGCCGGCTCGTGGAGTGGCTCGGCGCCCACGATCGGCGAATCGCCCACGGCGAGACGACCATCCAGCTCGCCCGGGAGTTCGGCTTCTGCTACGGGGTTGACCGCGCGGTCGAGTACGCCTACGAGACCCGCGAGAAGTTCCCCGACCGGCGGATCTTCATCACCGGCGAGATCATCCACAACCCATGGGTGAACGAGCGGCTCCGCCGGATGGGGATCGAGCGCCTCCCAGCTGACGGCCCGATCGAACGCCGCCTGGCGGGCATCGGGGAAGAGGATGTCGTCGTGATCCCCGCATTCGGCATCGAGCAGAGCGAGCTCGATGAGCTGCGGCGGATCGGCGCGATTCTGGTCGACACGACCTGCGGGTCGGTGCTGAACGTCTGGAAGAGCGTCGCCCGCTACGCCGCCGAGGGGATCACCTCGATCATCCACGGCAAAGCCGACCATGAGGAGACCCGAGCGACATGCTCCCAGGTCGCGGCGCGCGGCGGCGCCTACCTGGTCGTCCGGGACATGGAGCAGGCCGAACGGGTCGCCCGCATGATCGAGGAGGACGGCGATCGCGACGCCTTCCTCGATTTCTTCTCCGGGGCCTGCTCACCCGGCTTCGATCCCGCCCGGGACCTGCAGCGGATCGGGCTGGCGAATCAGACGACGATGCTCTCCTCCGAGTCGCTGGCGATCGCGGGGCGATTGCGGCGCAGCATCGAGGCCCGCTACGCCGGCGAGGCGCGGGGCCGATTCGCGAGCTTCGAGACGATCTGCAGCGCCACCCAGGACAGGCAGGATGCCGTGATCGAGCTTTTGGAGGCCGGTCCCGGCCTTCTGATCGTCATCGGCGGCTTCAACTCGAGCAACACGGGTCATCTTGTCGAGATCGGCCTCGAGAGCGTCCCGACCTTCCATGTCGAGGGCGCGGCCGACCTGATCTCGGCGCGCTGGATCCGCCACAAGCCCTTCGGCGATGCCGATCCGGTGGTCGAAGGCCCGTGGCTGCCGGACGGTGCCCTGAAGATCGGGCTCACGGCGGGCGCCTCGACCCCCAACCGCGAGATCGGCCTTGCCATCGAGCGGCTGCTCTCCCTCCGCGGGGCCCCGGCCGGCTTCATCGAATCCATCCTGGGCCCGGGAGCCGTCTCGTGAGATCGACGGCCGCCGTCCTCGTCATGGGGCTCTTGATGGAGCTGGCGATCGCATCCTCGGAGAGGGCGGCTGCCGGCCCCGATCTCCCCGAGCCGCACGAGGGAAAGCTCCTTCCTGGCGCGCCGGCCATCGCGCTCGAGCGCGACGACTCCGGCTACGATTGCCTCGATGTGGAGCTCGGGCTGCGCCTGGATTTCGACCGCCGCCGGATCGAGGGACGCGCCGTTCACCGGATCCGCGCCGTGGCAGCTATGGAGACTCTCCGCCTCGACCTGACCGACTCCCTCGAGGTCCTCTCGGTCTGGCGAGGTCCAGCCTCGACGGAGTTCCTGCATCAGAACCGCGAGATCGCCATCTCCCTCGATCCCCCGCTCCTGCCGGGAGAAGAGGCTCAGATCGCCATCCGCTACGGGGGCCATCCGCCGTACGAGGGGCTGCTGGGATTTTCCTTTCAGGACCGAAACGGCGTCCCCGCGGCGTACACCCTGAGCGAGCCATCGTCGAGCTCGAGTTGGTGGCCGTGCAAGGACCATCCGGGCGACAAGCTCACGGCGACGATCATCCTGGAGATTCCCGACACCCTCTTCGCCGGCTCGAACGGCGCGCTCGTCTCCGACGAGACTGCGCACGGCAGACGCACGATGGTCTGGCGCGAGGAGCACCCGATCGCTCCCTACCTGGTGAGCGTCGCCTGCACGAACTACGAGGTCTTCGAGGATCTCTACCAGGGCGAGCAGGGCGAGCCCTTGCCGCTGCTCTACCTCGCCTACCCGGAGGATCGAGCCGATGCCGAGATCTCCTGGGGGCGGACGCCTGCGATGATCGCCGCCTTCGAGGAACGATTCGGACCCTACCCGTTCGCCGGCGAGAAGTACGGTATGGCGGAGTTCTCCTGGGGCGGGGCGATGGAGCACCAGACCCTCTCCTCGATGGGGGAGTACTCCGTCGACGGCACCGAGGACTTCGATTGGCTCGTCGCGCACGAACTGGCCCATCAATGGTTCGGCGACATGATCACCCCGAAGAGCTGGGACCACATCTGGCTGAACGAGGGCTTCGCGCGCTACGCGGAAGCGCTCTGGGCGGAGTCGCGCGGCGGGATCGAAGCCTACCGCGACGCGATGCGCGGCATGTGGCGCCCCAACTTCCCCGGGGCGGTCGTCCCGCCCGACTACCTCTTCAACTCCACCGTCTATCACAAAGGCGCGTGGGTCCTGCACATGCTGCGCTGGATCGTGGGCGAGCGCGCCCTCTTCGAGATCCTCGAGCGCTACCGCGGGGAGCACGCCTACTCCAACGCCGACACGGAGGATTTCATTCGAGTCTGCGAGGATACATGCGCGCGCGGCCTGAGGTGGTTCTTCGATCCGTGGGTCTATGGGACGGGGCGCCCCATCTACGTCGCCACCAGCGAGTTCCTCCCGCCCGACCGGCTTCGGCTCACGATCGAACAGACCCAGCCGGAGGATCCTTACGCGATGCCGATCGAGTTCGAGATCCGCGACGCCCTCGGGGAGTATCGCCTCGTCGTGCGGGACAGTCTGAGGGTGCAGAGCTTTGAGATCGCGGTCCGCGCCGAGCCGACCCATGTCAAGATCGATCCCGACGACTGGATCCTCAAGGACTCGCTGGGAGGCTCGGGAGTCGCCGATCCTCCCGTGGTCTCTCTTCTGCTGGGAAGGCCCTTTCCTTCGCCGGGAGCTCCCCCCTTTCGCATTCCATGGGCCGGCCCGCCACGGGAGGCCCGCGTCGAGGTGATCGATCCTTCGGGAAGACGGCTGCGCAGCCTTCAAGCGACTGCGGCGGGCGCGACCTTCGACGGTCGAGACGCCTCGGGGCGACCGCTTCCATCGGGGCTCTATCTGCTTCGCGTCGCCGGTGAGGAGACCGGCGCCACGCGGCGCGTCTGGATCGTCCGATGATCGCTCACCCCTCGATTCGACCGCCGGGGGAAGGTTGCGGGAGATCCCGCGCGGATGATAACTTCCAGTGTTCTGGAACGGTTCGTCTCCCGTCCTCAGGCCCGCGGCTCGCCGGGGTGCATGGGGCATGATCGGCGACGACACGGGACGCCGATGAACCGCTGGACCCGAGCCTGAGGAGTCACCCAGTATGGACTGCACCCTGAACGGGAAGAACTATGCGATCCTCCGAAGGCGGGACCTCACGCCGGGCGGAGACGGGATCGTCGAGTTCGTCGTCTCGGCCCCTCTGATCGCCCGGCACGCTCGCGCAGGCCAGTTCGTCATCGTGCGGACCGACGAGCACGGCGAGCGAATCCCACTCACGATCGCCGCATACGACCCCGCGGAGGGGACGATCCATCTGATCTTCCAGATGGTCGGCCACTCCACTCGCCGCATGGGTGAGCTCCGGCCGGGCGATTCGATCCTCGACATCCTGGGGCCGCTCGGAACTCCGATCGAAGTCCGGCGGCATGCGGGGCCGGTCGTCTGCATCGGCGGAGGCGTCGGCATCGCACCCATCTGGCCCAAGGTCAGGGAGCTCTTCGAGCTCGGCAACGAAGTGATCACGATCATTGGAGCGCGCAGCAAGCATCTGCTTATCCTGGAGGAGGAGCTGCGAGGAATCTCGACCGTGCTCCACGTGACGACCGACGACGGAACATACGGGCGCAAGGGGTTCGTGACGGACGTTCTCCACGAAGTCCTGGAGGCTCGAGGCGAAGCGATCGCGGAGGTGATCGCCGTCGGCCCCCTGCCGATGATGGAGGCGGTGGTCAAGGAGATGGCCGGCAAGTCGTTCCGGGACACCTACGAACCGAGCCTCGAGTACGACCCGCGCAGGACGCCTCTGATCGTGAGCCTCAATCCGATCATGGTCGACGGCACGGGGATGTGCGGCGGTTGCCGGGTTAACATCTGGAATCCGACCCGGGGGGAGTATGAGGCGCGGTTCTCATGCGTCGACGGCCCTGCCTTCGACGGCTACGCCGTCGATTTCGCTGTCCTGACGCGCCGCAATCGGCAATATATCCAGCAGGAGAAGGTGGTCACCGAGCATGGATCGGGAGCAGGCCAGGAGAGAAGCGCTTAGGCAGAAGACGAAGACCCCGATGCCGATGCAGGACCCGGCGGTCCGCATCCGCAACTTCTCGGTGGTCGAGCTCGGCTACACGCCGGAGCTCGCGTTTCAGGAGAGCCAGCGCTGCATCCAGTGCAAAGACCCGCGATGCGTGCCCTACTGCCCCGTCGAGATCGACATCCGCGCGATGATGGACGCGGTTCAGGCCGGGGACTACGAGACCGCCTACAGGATCGTCACCCGATCCAATCTCTTCCCCGCGATCAGTGGCCGGGTCTGCCCCCAGGAGAACCAGTGCGAGATGGTCTGCGTGCGCGGGATCAAGGGCGAGCCGGTCGGGATCGGCTATGTCGAGAAGTTTCTTGCCGATTGGGCGCGAGAGCACGGCGTTCGTCCCGACGCCGACCGCCCCGCCTGGAACGGCAAGCGGATCGCCGTCGTCGGCTCGGGCCCCGCAGGGATGTCGGCCTCGGCCGACCTGGCCCGCCTGGGGTACAAGGTCACCATGTACGAGGCGCTGCACCGTCCGGGAGGCGTGCTGATCTACGGGATCCCCGAGTTCCGGCTCCCGAAGGCGATCGTCGATTACGAGATCGGCAACCTCCGTGAGCTCGGAGTCGAGATCGTCCTGAACACCCTGGTGGGCAGGACGATCACGATGGACGAGCTGATTCAGCAAAACGACGCGATCTTCATCGGCACGGGCGCCGGACTCCCCTACTTCATGAACATCCCCGGAGAGCAGCTCTCGGGAGTCTACTCGGCCAACGAGTACCTCACACGGGCGAATCTGATGGAGGCGCGCGCCTTCCCCGAGGTCCCCACACCAATCCACATGGGAAAGATCGTGGGCGTCGTCGGAGGCGGCAACGTCGCCATGGACGCGGCGCGCGTGGCCAAGCGTCTCGGCGCGGAACGGGTCGACGTGATCTACCGGAGGACGAAGGGGGAGATGCCCGCGCGCGTCGACGAGATCCATCATGCCGAGGAGGAGGGGATCGAGTTCCTTTTCCTCCACGCTCCCGTCGCGATCCACGGCGACGAGAACGGTTGGGTCCGCGAGGTCGAGATGATCCGCATGGAGCTCGGCGAGCCGGACGACTCCGGACGCAGGCGCCCGGTCGTCGTCCCTGACTCGAACTTCCGCCGGGAATACGACATCCTCATCATGGCGATCGGCCAGGGGCCGAATCCCCTGCTGGCGAAGCTCACGCCCTACCTCAAGACGAACAAGTGGGGGCAGCTCATCGTCGATCCGACGACGCTGGCCCTCGACGGCCATGCGGCGCCCTCGGCGGCCGCCGCTTCGCCCGACATCCCGATCCTCTGCGCCGGCGGCGACATCATCGGCTCTCAGGCCGGATCGGGAGGCACGGTGATCGCGGCGATGGGCCATGGAAAGATCGCGGCGCGCACAATCCACGAGCTGCTTGCGGATCGCCCTCCGAAGATGACGGCCCCACAGGAGAGTCCGGCCGCTTGAGGCTCCACACGCCCGTCGCAATCCTTTTGCTCGTCGGCGTCTCCTGCGCGGGGCGTCTCCAGGGCTCGCCGTCGCCGGTGAGGATCGGAGGCAGCTGGGAGTCTGCGCGATCGAGGGTCGAAGCCTGGACCAGGGGCTCGCCCGGCCGTGGATTCGCCATCCAGGATCTCGATCGTGCCCCGCGGCGTCTGCACCCGCCGCTCGACAGCCTCTTCGTCGCCCAATCGATCCGCGATCGTGCCGGCCGGCCCGTCGAACGCGCCGAACGCCGCGACGCGGGAGAGATCGCGCGCGAGCACTACATCTTCTATCTTCGAGGGGATCTCATCACCGGAGTCGAGTATCGCGCCGTGCTTGCCAACGGGCTCGGCGGCTACCGGCAAGTCGACCACGCGCTCGGCGAGACCCCTGGAGTGCCGCCGGGCAACACCTGAGCGCCCGGCGACGCTCGGTGCGAGCGTGCGAGTCTCTTGGGATTCCGGGATGCCAGCTCCACCGAAGGAGGTCGCCGGATGATCGAGGGAGGGCTCGTCCGATTTTGACCCTGCGCTTGGCGCTGCTCGGGATCCTTCTGCCCGGCGTCGCTGGAGCCGCGGTTCTGCGAGGCCTTGTGGTCGAGCACGAATCGCGCGCGCCCGTCGCTCACGCCATCGTCTACGTCGGAGATGTCGTTCGTGCGGAGACCGACGAGGACGGGAGATTCCGACTCGAAGGACTGCCCGCGGGAGAGGCGAAGCTGCGCATCGAGCACGTGGCCTATCAGGAGTCCCGCCGCACGGTGCGACTGCGGGAAGGCCGGGACACCGACGCGGTCTTCCGTCTGCGGCCGAAGATCGCCACGCTGGAGACGGTCGAGGTGCGGACGATCCGGCCCGACCCTTCCGTCCCCCAGGGACGAAGGACGGTCTCCTCGAGCCAGATCCGCAGATCGGCCGGCAGCGTCGCCACCGACCCCATTCGGGTCGTCCAGGCTCTGCCTGGCGCGGCGGCGGCGGCGGGAGATGATTTCTCGAACAAGTACGTCGTGCGGGGAGGAGACCCCGAGGAGAATCGCATCCTTTTCGACGGCTATCCGCTGCTGCAGCCGGTTCACCTCGAGGGGTTCACATCCGTGATCTACGACGATCTCATCTCGAACGTGGAAGTCTTCCCGGGAGCCCTCCCGCCGCGGCTGGGCGATGCAGTCTCCAGCGTGACCTCCCTCTCGGCCGCCGATCCCGGGCGCCCGCGGCGATTCTTCCGCTACGACCTGGGATCGATCGCCGTGGGCGGAGAACGACCCTCCGACCGGACGGAGGTGATCGGCGCCCTGCGCACGAGCTTCTACAACCTGATCCTTCGCCGTCCGCCGGGCGTCAAGAAGCGCGCCTTCCAGGATCTGACGGCCCGTGGATCGTTCGATGGCGACCGCATCGGCGCCTCGCTGACCGTCGTCGCTTCGCGCGATCGCGAGGAGGGCGACATCGATCGCGACGTCGACGCCCTCCTCGTCGGCGCGCGCCTCGGGAACCGGACACACGCGCGGAGCTGGCGGATCGGCGTCTCCGGCACCGAGCGCAAGGAATCGGCCGAGACCCACCGGCCGAAGTCGCGGTCGCGCGGAGAGGAGCGGCGACTCGGCCTCGCCGGCGAATACGAGTGGGTCGTGAACCCGGCATTCCAGGCGCGCGCCGACGGCGAGTTCCGATTCGATCGCTATCGTACGCTTTCGACCACCTGGGACGACGAGGCGGCCTTCGCCGCCGTCGAGGGGACCCTCGCGCGACCGCTGGGCTCGCTGTCCGCGGGCGGGCGCATCGAGAAGATCCCATTCGCCGACGGGGTATGGGCTTCCCCCTATCTCTCGATGCGGGTGCGGGCGATCCCGCGCCTCACATTGGGGGCCGCCTGGCGCACGGCCCGGCAAACTCCGTATCCATTGAGCGAGGGAGCGGAAATCGCGGGCCTGCCCGTGGATGTCGATGCCCTCCTCGACGCGGGGGAAGGGAAGCTCCACCCCATACGCGCCGACCACCTGTCGGCCTCCGTGGAGGTCGGGCTCTCCGCCGGCTTCGCCTGCGGGATCGAGGGGTATTCGAAGCGCTACGATGATCTGCTCTCTTGGGATGCCTCTGGCACGACGCCGGCCGGGGCGAACAACCGGGGAGAGGGCAGCGGCAAGGGAATCGAGGTCTCGCTTCGACGCGAGGGGCGCATCTCAGGGCAGGCTTCGTTCACCGCATCTCGAACCCGCAAGCGCGAGGGGGGCGCGACGGCGCAGCGACCCGCCGATCACGACCGGCCCCGGATGCTGCAGGTTGGCGGCGAGGTCTCGATCTCGGGAGGCACCTCCGTCGCGCTCGCGTTTCGATCGGCGACCGGCCGACCCATCACCCCGCTCGTCGCGCTGCCGAACGGCGATCTGGCGCCCGGCGAGGTCAACAGCCAGCGCCTCTCCTCGTATCGCCGTCTCGACATCAAGCTGGAGCACCGGATCGAGGGAACCAAGAACGAGGCGTTCCTCTACCTCGACGTCCTCAATGTCATGAATCGCAAGAACATCGTCGATGTGACCCAGTTCGTCGGGGCAGGCGGGCAAATCGTGCGGATCTACAATCAGGGAGTGAGGATCCTTCCGATCGCGGGCTTCGGATTCTACTTCTGACCGGCGGAGGGAACTCCCGGGCGCGCTCCGACCGCCGATCGATTCCACCCTCCGGCCTCAGGCGGCTTGCTCAGCCTCCTGCAACGCGTGCTCGACGAGCACGAGCAGGGTCTTCGGATCGTAGGGCTTGGTGAGGTAGTGCCGGATGCCCCGATGGAAGGCGCGGACCTGGGAGCGCTCCTGCGTGTCCGCAGTCAGGAAGATGATCGGCAACCCGTCGAGCCCTTCTTCCCGGAGCGCGTCGAGAACCTGGAACGCGTTGCCCTCGGGCATGTTGATGTCGAGGATGGCGATGTCCGGCTTGCCCACCCGGATCGAGTCGAGCGTCTGACGACCATCCATCGCCGTGACGACCGAATACCCGGCGGACTCGAGTCGAATCTTCAGA
Source organism: Candidatus Eiseniibacteriota bacterium (assembly GCA_034679345.1). Classification (GTDB taxonomy): domain Bacteria; phylum Eisenbacteria; class RBG-16-71-46; order CAIMUX01; family VGJL01; genus JAXDAY01. The sequence goes on along the minus strand of JAXDAY010000031.1, from coordinate 133,294 downwards.
GCGAGAACAATGTCGGGATCATCGTCGGCGACCAGAACCCTGGAACTCGGCATCCTTCGTTCCCCCCTCCGGCGAGCGCCTGGGCGGGCCCGCGCGGTTTCCTCGAGCGCGAACCTCGCGCCCCTCGCACCTTCTCGGCCGGGCGCGGAGGGAACTTGAGGAGGAACCGCTCCAATGGCTCAGGTTTGGGATGGACCGAGCGCCCTCTGGAGGATCTCAAGGAGCTGCTCGCGCCGGAAGGGGAGCGGCAACACAGGCGGCAGTGGAGAATTGGCCAACTCCTGGTCCGGCAAGAGATGGGCCGAGACCAGGATGAGCGGAAGCTTGGGGTAACGCTCCTGGATACGGGTGGTCGGATCCAGCGCGCCCGGCGCGCTCAGGTCGACATCCAGGATGCAGGCATCCCACGACTCTCGATCCAAGGCGGTGAGCAGGGGGAGCACCGATCCGAAAGCCGAGGCGCGAACGCCCTCGCGCGACAGGGTGCGCTGGAGCGCCTCGCGGAACGACGCGTCAGCGACCCCGACGCATACTCTCCGATCGGCAATTCTCGACGCCATGAGACCCCCCAGTCCAGGACACAGAGCAGGCCCCGTGCCATCCGGGATCGCGATGACATCCCGCGCAACGTCAATCGAATCGGACGGGACGGGATGGTCAGGCGCCACATGCTGGCGGCCGAATCCCGTTCGGGGGATTGCGCGCCGCGATCCGGTTCCGGCTCCGGGACTCGGCGAGGCTCAAGCGGGCGGCGTGACCTCGCCGCCATCCTCGGAATGCGGCGTCTCCCCGGCGCCGTTCTTCTGATCCCCCAGGCGCCGGTAGAGGGCGCTTCGGGAGAGGCCGAGGATGCGTGCCGCCTCCCGCTTGTCGTCGTCGACCGCCTTCAGAGTCTGCCGGATGATCAGTTGCTCGGCCGATTCCAGGGAGGTGCCCACCTGGATCTGGATCGACCGCGGCCTCTCGGGGCGAAGTTCCGGCGGCAAGTCCTCCAACCGGATTTCCCCTCCGCGCGAGAGGATGAAGGCGTGTTCCAGGACATGATCCAGCTCGCGAACGTTCCCGGGCCACGCATAGGCATCGAAGGCGCGCCGGACGCGCTCGGCGAGCGGCGGCACGGGCCGTCCCGCCTCATGCGCGATGCGCGAGAGGATCGCCCGGGTCAGCAGGGCAATATCCTCGCGCCGCTCGCGAAGCGGCGGGATGTGGATCTCGATCACGTGGAGCCGGTAGTAGAGATCCTCGCGAAACCTCTTCTCGTCCGCGAGGAGCTTCAGCTTCTGGTTCGTGGCTGCGATGACCCGTGCATCGGTCTTTTGAGTCTTCGACGATCCTACACGCTCAAACTCGCCGATCTGGAGGACGCGGAGCAACCGCGCCTGGGCCGCGTACGACATCTCGGAGACTTCGTCGAGAAAGATCGTCCCCCCGTTGGCCACCTCGAAACGCCCCGCCCTTGCGCGATCCGCGCCGGTGAAGGCCCCCTTCTCGTGTCCGAACAGCTCCGATTCGATCAGATTCTCCGGCAGGGCCGCGCAGTTGACCCGGACGAACGGTCCGGCGGCGCGCGGGCTCTTCGCATGGATGAGGGAAGCGACGATCTCCTTGCCGGTGCCCGTCTCCCCCGTGATGAGAACCGTGCTCTTCGACGGGGCCGCCAGGTCGATCATCTCGCGGACGCCTTGGATCGCGTCGCTGATCCCTTCGAGACGCGGTCCGTCTTCCGTCTCGTCCCGCTCCCGATCCCGCGCCTTCCTCGTCTTCGAGAAGAGCGCGCGGAGCACTCCCAGACGTACCGGCTTCGACAGGTAGTCGGTCGCCCCGAGGCGGAGGGCTTCGACCGCCGACTCGACCGAGGCATGCCCGGTCACCATCACGAAGGGCACATGGTTGCCCGTCGCCCGCAACCTGCGCAGAAACTCGATTCCATCGATGTCCGGCATGACCAGATCGCAGAGGATCAGGTCGAACGACCGCATCTTCACCGCGTCGAGCGCCTCGATCGCCGAGGCCGCCTCCGCGACTTCCCAACCCTCCCTGTGCGCGATCGCCGCCAAGCTCGAACGAGTGTCGGCGTCGTCGTCGACGAGCAGCAGCCGATCAGGCATCCCCCTCCTCCGTTCCTCTCGGGATCGAGACGATCGCCTCGGCTCCGCCGTCCGGGTGATTGCGCAGATCGATCGTGCCGCCGTGCGCGATGATGATCTCCTGGACGAGATGAAGACCCAGTCCCGATCCGAGGCGCTTCGTCGTGGCGAAGATCTCGAAAGCGCCGCCGTCGGCGAGCTCCGGCGCAAGCCCGGGGCCATTGTCCCTCAGCCGGATCACCAGGAAATCCCCCTCCAGGCGCGCGTCGATCTCCAGCACCGGGGCCGTCGCCTCCGGGATCGCGTCCAGGCTATTCGAAGCGAGGTTGTGGAAGACGCGGAGCATCTGCATGGAGTCGAGCATCACCGACTCGTCGGGGCTGAGGCAGCGCACTCGAACGACGTAGCCCTCCCGTTCGCTCCGGGATTCGATCTCCCTCTCGAGCGCATCCAAGAACTCCCCCAACCTCACCTTGGAACGGTGCGGACGGATCGGGCGGATCATGAGAAGGTAGTCCTCCGCGAGCCCCTCGATCCGCGCGATCTCCCGCATGAAGAGGGCGAGCGAGTCGCGGATCCGAGCGGAGGCGGCAGGATCCGCTCGATCGCCCGCCGAACGGATGAGGTCTTCCAGCTCCTCGCCGAGGATCTCGGCCTCGAGCACCAGGACGCCCAGAGGGGTGCGCAGCTCGTGGAAGACCTTGCCGACGACGCGGGCGAGGGCGACGAGGCGCTCGGTCTGCAGGAGCTTCTCCTGCATGGCGAGCTTCTCGCTCTGATCGAGGATGACCATCGTGTAGCCGAGCGTCGAACCGTCATCGCCCCTGATCGTGGAACCGAAGATCTCCACAGGAATGCGACCCCCATCCTTGTGAAGGCGCTCCGTCACGACCGCGGCAGGCCGCTGCCCCTGCTCCGTCGCCTCGCGCATGCGCGCATCGTCGAGGGCGAGCAGATCGGCCGGAACGATGATCGATTGCGGACGGCCGAGCACTTCGGCCGGGGTGTATCCGAGGAGTCGCTCCGAGCCCCGGCTCCAGGCTCGAATTCGGTGATCGAGATCGGTCACCACAAGGGGGACCGCCATTTGGCCCACCACGGCCTCGTAGAGGTGCCGGGACGTCTCGCCGTCCAGCTTCGAACTCGCGTCGTCTTCGGATTCGGTCGAGGACGGCTCGCCGGAACGCCTCATCGGGAGATCCGGTTGCATGGCGGAGAGTCTACCGGGGGCGCGCCGGGCGGGTCAATGAGACTGCTTCGGTGCGGGGGACGGGAGCGGCAGCGGCGGCGTCCAGAGATCAGAATCGCAGGACGATCTTCGTCCCCTTGGTGAGATTGGGGGCAATGGAACGGACCTGCGCAGGTTCCATGTCGAACTCGATCAGGATGGAACGCCGGCGCTCGACGCGGAGCGCTCCCTCCGCGGTGCTGGAGCGCAAGGACCTCCAGAAGCGGCGGAGCGACACCTTCCAGCGCTCGAGCCGGCTCGCGGGAGGAATCTCCCCTCGAAGAGCCAGGACGAGATTGCGCTCGAAGCGGAGAAGCGCCAGAACCGGCGCGGTGCGAATCCGTTCGGCTAGCGCTCCGGTCGTATCGGGGCTGCTCATGACCGCCGCGGTGTCTTTCGCCGCGAGTGTTGGGACTTCCTCGAACCATCGGTCCTGTTGGAGGACGAACGGCACCTCGCAGAATCCGATGCGGGTCGTGTCGCGGGAGATCTCGCGGGCGAGGCGATTCAGCTCGATCTCGCGCGCCGGGACGCTCGTCAGGGTCACACCTTGGAGCTCAAGCCTCACTTCCTTTTCCGGAATGTCGAGGATGAGATACGGCTCCTCCTGCTTGCTCAGGGCCAAGCGCGCGACGAGCACCGCGTTGACCGCGCGCAGGCGCACGTACTCGCCGTAGAGCTCGTCCCTGGAAGGCGCATCCTCCTGGGCGGTCGAGGGAACCGCGCCGAGCGCGATCAAGATGAGAACGACGGCGGATAATATCCGAACCGCACGGTCTCTCACTCTGCCAGACCTCCTAGAATATGTAGACTGGCGTGCCGATCTTCGTCAGTTGCCAGATCTGCTCCAGGTCTTCGTCGCCGACTCGGACGCAACCGTGCGTCACCTGGAGGCCGAGGAACCTCTGGAAGAGGGTTCCGTGGATCATGTAGCCGTGGCCGAGATCGAGGGCGTATTTCCCGAGCACCCCCCGTTGGAACAGATCCTCCGGAAGGAGCTCCTCCCCGGCGAGCTCCGCCTCGATGATCCCCCATTCCGGCACGGCCCAGACCGGGTTCTTGCGCCGGTTGAGGACCTTGAAAACTCCACGGGGAGTCGAGAAGAACCACCGGCGCGTCCCGTCCGGGGAGACGAGTTCTGTGTTGCTCCCGGTGGAACAGGCGCCGTCCACGAGGGTTTCTCCGCTCTTGCGCACGTAGATCCGATTGAGAGTCGTGTTGATGACGATGTAGGGGCTCTTCGGAATCAGCTTGCCCAGGCGGCTCTCCAACTGCCCGTTCTGCTTCTGGAGACCCGCGATCCTCTTCTGGAGCGCTTCCTCGTCCATGTGGGCGGGCGCGCTTGGCGCCGTCGAGTCCCCCCCCTGACGGCACCCCCCCGCGAGGAGCAGCGCCGCGAGCGCGCAGGCCGCTCCGATACGAAGCATCACGGAGATCTCTCCTCCTGAACCACGATCCGCCAAGAGGAAGGCGGGGGGCCTGTCTCCGACCGGCCCTCCCGCCACCATCCCAGGGTTCGTACTACTGCTGCGCTCGACATCCACGAGGGTCGCGGATCGATCGAGTCCTGCTACTTCGTACCCCCCGTCATCTTGTCGATGGCGTTCTGGACCTCGGTTGTGAGATTCGCGATCTTCGCCTTCGCATCCGCGCCCATTCTCGCCGCCATCTTGTACTTCTCTTGGGCATGGGTCTGACGGATTTGCTCCAGTGAAGCCTCAGTCGCATCGATTTCGGTCTTGATCTGCTCGATCGCCTGGCGGGCTTCCTTCGCACGCATCAGTCTCTTGCCCTCAGGGCTGTCCATCAGGGCGCGGACATCCGCGATCGCCTGCTGCACAGCCGCGAGATTCGCCTCGGACTCTTGCCGCGCGATCTCCTTGTTCTTCACCGCAGCATCGGCCGCGACCTTGCCGGCCGCCTCAGCCGCGAGAGCCTTCGCCTTCGCAACCTTGTAGCTGCGGAAGAGCGCGAACTTGGCACTCTGGCGATCGATCTCGCTGGTAGCCGCAGCGAGGGAATCCTCGGCTGCCCGGAGCTCCGCCGCCGCATACTCCGCAGCTTCCGACTGCTTGGCCTGATCAATCGCAGTCTGCGCCATAGCCATCTCGGCCTCCGGCGGCTTGGCGCAGGAGGCAAGCCCGAGGACCAACAGCAAAAGCACACCCGACCACATCGCAAGCGCGAGGGGCTTGCGTGCGGACCGCCGAACAAAACCGGTCATGGTTACGGACACTCCTTTCGTATCCTAGGCAGCAGACCCCGTCATCCCCCATGGATGCAGCTTTCTGCCGAGCGCTAGCTGCCGTACGCTCCAGCACAGGTCGTGCCAGAGATTGGACCCTGGTCCCGGGGGCGTCAAGCGGGATCTACAAGGCTTTCGGGCCCCCCGGCCGCATGCGCCAGACCGGTCCGGGGGGCTCCGCAGTGGAGACATTCATTAATGGGACTCCAACGCCGGGAATCGTCCCAGGACCGGGACGGCAAGTGATGCCGGTCAACGCCTCCCTGCCTCGGATTCCCGTCGACGCGCGGGGCTTTCACAAGCGCCTGCGCGGCTGGTACGCCCGCTGCCGCCGGCCCCTCCCCTGGCGGGAAACCGGCGATCCCTACAGGATCTGGGTCTCCGAGGTCATGCTGCAACAGACCCGAGTCGATGTCGTCACTCCTCGGTACATGGAGTTCCTCGCGCGGTTCCCGACACTCTCGGATCTTGCGGCGGCTTCGGAGTCGGAGGTCACTGCAGCTTGGTCCGGTCTAGGCTATTACCGGAGAGCCCGAAACCTCCATGCCGCCGCGCGCATCCTGACAAGCGGAGGGCATGCGGAGTTTCCGCGGGCCCTCGATCGTGCCTTGAGCCTGCCAGGGGTGGGGGCCTATATCGCCCGCGCGGTTCTGAGCATCGCCTATGGGGCGCGCTGCGCCGTCGTCGATGGGAATGTGCGCCGCGTCCTCGCGCGGCTGCTCGCACTCTCCGACCCATCGCCCAGAACCCTTCAGATGTGGGCCGACAACCTGCTCGACCCGCTGCATCCAGGCGAAGCGAACCAGGCGATGATGGAGTTGGGCGCGATCGTGTGTCTGCCCGTATCGCCTCGTTGTCCGGAGTGCCCTGTGCGGATCGATTGCGCCGCCTCCCGCGCGGGACGCGTCGGCGAGTTTCCCGCGCCAAGGCGACGCCCCCGCACGGAGTCTCGCGACACGACGATCTTCATCCTGCGCGACCGGCGCGGGCGCGTGTGGCTCGAGTCGCGCCGTAGGCCTCCCCTCGAAGGCCTGTGGATGCTGCCGTGGAGGTCAATGGAAACATCCGCGGGCCTGGGCCGAGCCCTCGGTTCGATTGCGCACACGATCATGAGTCGCCGTTACCGGTGCGCGGTCTACTCGTATCCCCCCGCGCCGGAGAGCGTGCCGGGCGAGCCGGCGGGCCCGGGAGCCTGGGTGGCGCCGGATCGAATCCGAGATCTCCCCCGCTCTGCTCTTCTGACGAAAGCGCTCGCATTGCAGGACGAGAAGATCGGCGCGCAGCGACGGAGCCGCTCGATCCGCTCCGGGCCGCTTCAGGAGGAGACGGAGAAACCTGCCAGCTCGGAGAGGCGCGCGCGAAGTCGTTCGAAGCGAGGGAAGAGCGAGGGATCGCGCAACCCGCGGAGCGCGTAGAGATCCCTGAAGACAGGAAGGAGGTCTTCTTCGCGCGCCAGGCCGCCATCGACCGACGTCTCCATGGCGTAGATCAGATCCGCGAACGCCGCTTCCGGGTCCGACGGGAGGGGCCGGGTCAAGATCGATCGGATCGCCGATCTCTGTTCCCCGAGAACCCACTCGAGCTCGCGATCGAGGAACTCCTCGAGCGCTCGCATCGTCGCCTGCGGCGGCGCCCAATCGGCAGCGGCCACGTTTTCCTCGAGGTGCTCGATGCGCGAAGCACCCGTCAAAACCACGCCGATCCCCGGACGTGAGAGGGCCCAGGCGATGGCCAGTTGCGCCGGCGAGCGTCCGTGCGCGCGGCCGATCCGGGCCATCTCCTCGGCAATCCGCCTTCCCGAAACCATCCGCTCGCGCTGGAAGAGCGGATCGATCCGGCGGATGTCGCCGGTCGCAAAACCTCGCCGACCCGGCACCCTGCCGGTCAACAGGCCGCGCGCCGTCGCGCTGAAGGCGACGCCCAGGAGGCGATGGCGCCGGCAAAGGGGCAGAAGGGTCGTTTCGGACTGGCGCGCCAGGGCGCTCAGCTCCATCTGGATCGAGAAGCAACGGCCGATGCGGGCATACGCGGCGGCCCGCTCCGCAGGGATGTGGGCAAGACCGTAGAAGCGGATCTTTCCCTCGCGAAGCAGAGTCTCGACGGAGTCGATCGCGTCCTCGATCGCAACGCGAGGATCGTCGTAGTGGATCTGAAGCAGATCGACTCGATCCGTGCCGAGACGGGCGAGACTCTCCTCGCAGGAGGCGCGGATCGCTTTGCGGGAGAGGTCGGCCTTCCCGTCCGAGGCGACGGCGATCTTCGTGGCAAGGAAAACGGCATCTCGCCTGCCGGCGATGGCGCGTCCGACGAGCCGTTCCGCGTCCCCATAGGTTGGGGCGGTGTCGATATAGTTGACCCCCAGCTCGATCGCCCGGTCCAGAACCCGCGTGAAGCGACGGGGACGCGGGGGACCATATGCGCCTGATAGGCCGTAACAGCCCAGGCCAACGACAGACAGATTGACCCCCCGATGCTCGCGAATCCGCATCCCAGACCTCGCGCGGCGCCCCTCCGCATCCGAACCGTACAATAACGGGGAGTTCCTTTGCAGCCCGATCTGCGCTGAAGCTGTTACTCTTCCGTCGGAAGGACCCCGGGAGGGTGGCGACATGACCGAGATCCGGAAGGTAGCGATCTTCGGCGCGACCGGCGCAGTTGGACGGCATCTGGCGACGGAGCTGGCCCGCAAGGGGATCGGGGCGCGAGTCGTGTCCCGCTCCGCCGACCGACTGACCCGGCTCTTCGGCGCCTCATCGGTCGAGAGTTACGCCGCCGACCTGCGCGATCCGGAAGCCGCCGTCCGCGCGATGGAAGGCTGCGACGCCGTCGTCCATGCGGTGGGGCTCCCATACCCCCAGTTCCGAGACCACCCGGCCATCGCCCGGACGGTCGCGGCAGCCATCGGACGAGAGAGGACTCCCTGCATCCTGGTGAGCAGCTTCTACTCATACGAACCGATCCTCTCCAATCCGGTCACCGAGGAACACCCGCGCCAGCCGATCGCGTTCAAGTGCCGCATCCGCAAGGAGCAGGAAGAGATCCTGCTGGCCGCGGGGGCGGCGGTCATCCATCTGCCCGACTTCTATGGTCCCCTCGCGGAACTCAGCCTGGGCAACCTTGCGCTGCGCGCCGCCGCCGCCGGCCGCCCGGTCAACTGGATCGGCTCCCCCGACACGGTCCGGCAGTTCATCCTGATCACCGACGCCGCCCGCCGGATCGCCGAAATCCTGCCCCACGAGGAGCTCTACGGGCACCGCTGGAACGTCGCGACCACCGGTGGGATCACTGGTCGCGAGTTCTGCGGGATCGCGGCGCGCCAGCGCAACACCCGCCTCCGCTTCCTCCGGGCTGGCGCGGGCCTTTTCCGGCTCCTGGGGATCTTCGATGCGACGATGCGTGAAATGGTGGAGATGGTCCCCCTCTACTCCCGACCGCCCATTCTTGACTCGGGAGCCCTGGACCGGCGGATCGGTCCGCCTGCGGCGACGCCATACGAGCAGGGAGTCCAGACAACCCTCCGTGCGTTCGATGAACCGGCCTCGCCATAGCCAATCTTCATTTTTTTGATTTCGCTCTTGATTTTATGAATCCATATGTCAGAATCTCCCTCAAAAGGAGAATCAACTATGGACATTTCGAGATGTCGATGCACGGGATGCGGCGAGACGATGCTCGTCACCCGCCTCTCCTGCGATCGATGCAACCTCTTGGTGGAAGGCGAGTTCGAGATTCCGGCATTGGCGAGGCTCTCCCCCGAGGACCAGATCTTCGTCGCGGCTTTCCTGCGCCACCATGGATCGATCAAGCGGATGGAAGCCCTCTTCGACATCAGCTACCCAACGGTGAAGAACCGCCTGAATGCGATCGGCGCCTTGCTCGATCGCGACTTTGCCCCTCCGCCGACGAACGCGGCCGTCCTCGAGCAGCTCGCCCGAGGAGAGATCAGCGTCGACGAGGCGCTGGAGCGGCTGTCGTGATCCCCCCGGCGCTCGCGATCGTCTGGCTTGGGGACCGGAGAGCCGTCCCCCTGCCCGTCCCGCTATTCCTGCTCTGGCCCCTGGGGCTTGCAGCCGTAGTCGCCTGCTCGATGGTTGCCTGGATCGCTCCGTCCGGTGGCGACACCCGGCAGGCGGCGCGCATCGGCATCGCGGCTCTTGGCGTCGCGGCGCGGGTGTCCGGCCTGCGCGTCGACGTCCGCCAGCGAGAGGGTCACGCGGTCCGGATCTGGGTCGTCTAAACCAAAGTGAAAGGAGTCCCTGCAATGTCCAGTGAACGTCGTCAGGTCCTCGAGATGCTCGCCTCGGGAAAGATCTCGGCGGAGGATGCGGAGCGGCTGCTCGAGAAGCTGGGGAGCGCCGCGGAGTCCGACCCACCGGCCGGACAATCATCCAAGGCCGGACGCCCGAAGTACCTGCGGGTGCTCGTCGACTCGACCACCGGAGACAAGGTCAACATCCGCGTGCCCCTCTCCCTCGTGCGCACGGGGATCAAGCTCTCCTCGATGCTGCCCTCGGAGGCCGACGAACGATTGAAGGCGCGCGGAATCGATCTGTCGGGCCTGAGCGGCCTCGAGGACGAAGAGATGATCGAGGCTCTGCGAGAGCTCACCGTGAACGTCGACGCCCATGGCGGCGACAAGGTGCGGATCTTCTGCGACTGATCGGCTGCGTTTCGTGACTCCACCGAGTGGCCGAGGGGATCCCGAACCGGCGCATGTCCTGCGGGATCGACTTCGCGTCGCGCTGAGCGGGCCTCTGCCCGGGGAGGAGGCGCATCGCAAGCTGCTGCCTCCAGGCTACCGGGAGCACCGGATGCCGGCGGAGACTCGTGTGATCGATTCGGCGGTCTTGATCGCCCTGCAGGTCCGTGGAGCGGGGTGTCGATTCCCGCTCGTCGTGCGACCCTCCACCATGGCGCGCCACGCGGGCCAGATCGGGCTGCCGGGCGGGGTCATGGAAGGCCATGAGAGCGCCGCCGAATGCGCGCTGCGCGAGGCCCGCGAAGAGATCGGCCTCCCACGCAGCGCCGTCCAGCTGCTGGGCGGACTCTCCCCCATTCTCATTCCGGTGAGCGGCTATAGGGTCGCGACCTTCGTCGGCTGGATCGCCGATCCCACGCCCCTGCGGCCACAGGCCGATGAAGTTCTCGAGATCCTGATGGCCGACCCCGATCGACTCGTGGCGGAGGGTCCGGAATCCAGGGTCGAGGTCGAGCGATCCGGAACGCGCGTTCTCTTTCCCGCCTATGACGTCGAGGGGCGGGCGGTCTGGGGAGCGACGGGAATCATCCTCGCCGAGTTCCTCGAGATCTGGCGGGGCGCCCGCGCCGCCTGAGGGCGCCGGCCCTCGAATGGGGGGGCTGTGCCGCTCCGGCGCGTCTTTCCGGACGCGCCCTGCCCGGGCCAAATCGAAGTTGCTCCGGTTTTCACATGTCATGTGGCATAATCGACCGGGACTGGCCAGTGCGCCGGAAGGAGGGATTGTGAACCGTCGACTCATCTTTGCGTTGTTCCTGCTGTTGCCGCTCGTCGTCGCTCTGACAGGCGGGTGCGCCTGCATGGGAGGGCGAGCTCACCATGGAATGGGCCACGCCCACGCGATGTCATGCCCGAAGGATTGTTGTGGGATGGCGAAAGCCCCCGGCGCGAAGATGACGTGTCCGATGGGCGAGGCAGGTCATGGAATGCGCTCGATGACCGGCGATCGTCCGGGACGCGGCGAGATGCCGGGCTGCAGGATGCATGGCGGCAATTGGACGGACTGCAGCAAGCCGGATTGCTGTATGGGCAAGGCGGCCTGGAGCAAGAAGGCCCATCGGGGCTGTCCGCTTCCTCCCGACCAGTGCTGGGGCTACTGCCGCACCTCCATGGGCAAGGCCGATGCCCCCCGCGCCGGCTGCGATCCGGCGGCGTGCCCGACTCCCTGCGGCATGAAGAAGTAGGCCGGCAAGCTCGGCCTCTCGACGCTCGACACGAGAGACGCCCCGGAGGGAGTGCCCCCGGGGCGTCTCAATTCACATGTGGTCGCGCGTAGGGCTACTGCGCCCAGGAGACCGCGCGGGAGAGGCGCTCCCCGCCGGCTCGAAGCTCACAGAAGTAGATTCCCGGCGCGATGCGGTGTCCCGCATCGTCCCGACCGTCCCAGGAAGCGGTGTAGCGGCCCGCGCTCATCGCCGCGGCGTGGAGGGAGCGGATCCTGCGTCCCGTCGCATCGTAGACGCCGAGCTCCACCCAGCCGGCCGCCGGCAGCTCGAAGGCGAATCGGACGCGGGAGTCCGCGGGATTCGGATGGGCGGGGCCGAGATGCAGCTTCGAGGGAACTCCAGAATCCGCAACGGAAGCGCCGCCCGAGGTGGTGCCGGTCGTGGCGGAGGCGATCGAGTAGTTGTGGTGGTCGTCGAAGCTGAAGGCGGCGTACTCATAGGTGCGACCCGCATCGAGACCCGTGTCGGTGAACGGCAGCGTCGAGTGGTCCTCATCGGCGACATAGATGACCTCGACTCCAGGGGCCACCTGCTGGCCGACGACGTAGGTCTCACCGTCGACCGGACCCGGCCAGAGGGATACGCCCTCCCAGCGCACGATCAGAGTCGCTTTGCGATCCGCGTCGCCGGCGTTCCCCCAGGTCAGATCGATCGTCGAGTCCGTGGGGTTCGAGGCGGTGAAGTCAGAAGGAGCGCCCGGGGCTTTGAGATCGAGGCCCACGAGGCCGGCGAGCTGTGGCCCCTCGGGCACGCTCGTGCCGGTGATGCGCACGGTCCAGTTGCCTGCGGCGGGCGATTCGACCTCGACGTGCTCGACGTTGTTCAGATGGTCCGCGCCGCGGGTCGCGTTCTGACTCGGCGAATCCGGATCGAGGATCCAGGGCCGATGGAGTCCATTGCCCGGATCGACGAGCACGAGATCGAGGTCGTTGACGAGGGCCGGATCCGATAGCGGGCTCGCCGGAGGATCGTCCCAGGCCAAGACGAGGCGGAGCTTCGGGAGCCCCTCGGGGACAGGGAAGACGATCTCCTCGACCGCGCCGTGATTGATCGAGACGACGGTCTGCGTGTCGTAGAGGAGCGCATCGGCCGCCTTGTGGCCGTCGATCCGCCCGTGGCCGAAGGCGAAGTCGGGGCCGAGATTCCCGAGATCGACGGCGGTGGCGGCCAGCAGCGCCTTCATGAGGCCCGGGTAGGGAATGTCGCCGCCATTGAGAAGAGCGTACTGCTCGTAGAGAAGTGCCAGGTTTCCCGTGACGGTCGGAGCCGCCATCGAGGTGCCGCACCAGCCATCGCCGCCGTAGATATCTCCGGGAAGGGTCGAATGGACGTGCGCCTCGCCGAAATGCTGGCAGCCCGGCGCGGTCACGTCCGGCTTCAGCCGTCCGTCGTCGACCGGTCCCCATGAGGAGAACCATGTCATCGTGTCATCGTCCGAGTTCGTCGCGCCGACCGTGATGACATCCTTGGCGGTCGCCGGCGGCGGTATGCAGCCGTAGAGCCCCTCCTGCAGAGGGCAGTCGCCGTCGTCGCGCTCGTTGGCGGCCGAGAACATCACGTTCAAGACGCGGCCGCCCGCGCCGGTCACGATCAGGTCGAACTCGGGCGACCAGTAGTCATAGTCCCCATAGAGGAAGCAGCTGCCGCCGTCGACGCCGAAGTTCCAGGAGTTGGTCTCGAGATCGAGATCGTAGTTGCTGATCCCGTTCACGATCTCGTTCGGCACGCTTCCGTTGAAGTTCCAGGAGTAGATGTCGACCTCGGGCGCCATCCCGCGCCACTGGAGGGCGGTGCCCCCGTTGGCCTCGCTCAGGAGTCCCGTGCCGCCGAAGGTGCCGGCGACGTGGGTCGCGTGCTGGCTCACCCCTCCGGATTCGCCCAGCGTGAGCCGGCCGGCGAAGTCGTCGTGGTTCTGATCGACGAGCCCGCCGTCCCAGATCCCCACCTGGATCCCATCGCCCCCGAGATCGTAGGGCGGAGCCTGGATGATCTCCGCCCCCGTGTTGTCGCGGTTCTGATCGTTGTTGAGCTCGATCTCGGGCAGCCCATCGCTCAGCCAGAGGACCTCATCCATCGCGGAGATCAGTGGAATGATCCACTCGGAGGCATGGACGGTCGCGCCCTTGAACAGGCCGAGCGGCTCGACGATCCCAGCGCCCACGGCGCGCAAGTTGGCTGTGGCGGCTTCCTCGTCGACGTCCTCATGGAAACGGACTCGAATCTCGATGCGCCCGTCGGCCTGGAACGTCCATGGTCCGTGGCCGGCGGCCTTCCAGTGAGGCGGGGTCTTGTCGTCGGGGAGGATCTCCCCCGCCCAGACGAGGCGCGCGCGCAGATCCTCGTCGCGCGATGCCGCCGGCGCGATCGAGGCGATCCAGGCGCGTTCCGGGATCGATTGCAGGAGTCGGACTCCCTTCGCCGCGAGAGCGGCGCGTTCAGCGGGATCGACCGCGGTCGCGAACTGGAGGATCCGATGTTGCGGCTCGCTCGAGGCGGGATCGATCGCATCGAGCGCGGCGAGCCCGGGGGCGGGCGTGAAGGTTCGGCTCTTGAGCCGGATCGGCCCGGTCTCCGCGGCGGAAGCGATGCCCGAGACGGCGAGCGAGACGATCGCTGCGGCAAGGAGGCGCTGGATTCTCATCAACCTATCTCCCTTGCCCGGGCGCGCATCCGCGCGCCGGGCGATGTCAGCCTGCGGGTGAACGAAGAGATCGCGGAACCATCAATTGTAGCACATCTGGCCGCCCGCGCAGGGAGATGGATCACGGGCGGCCCGTCCCGCCTAGCCGAGCTCGCGGATCATCCTGGTGAGATCCGCCGGATCCGGGTGCTCTCCCTCGTTCCACCGAGCGAGGAAGGAGGCGATGACCGCCTTCGCCGCCTCCTTCCCATGCTCGCTGATGAAGCCGTCATGGACATGCTCGCCCGCGAGCGCCCGGTTGATCTCTCGCTCCTTCTCGTGCTCTCCCAGCTCGGTGAAGTAGACGACGCGGAAGCGCCGGTCGTACCCCTCCTCGCGGTAGATCTCATACATGACCCGATCCGATTCGAGAGGGCTCATGCGACCTCCGTCGGTTGACCCAACCCGCTGAGCTGCGCCCGAAGCTCCCGCTCCATGGCCGAAAGACGATCCTCGATCTCGGCGCGCTTGCGCCGATCCCGGCCGATGCGCTCGCGGTAGACGGATAAGAAGTAGCCGATCGTCTCGACGCGGATCTTGATCGAGCCTGCCGGCTTGTTCTCGTCAATGTCCTTGAAGCTGAAGTAGGGCGTGCCCGAGGACTCGATGATCTCCTCGATCGTCGCGTAGATGGGCGCGTCGTGTCCGCACTTGAAGTTCGAGATCTCCAGGGCGACCAGATTCGGGTGGCGCGCCACGTATTTCGCCGCAAAGACCTTCATCGTGGTGTTCTCGCTGTAGGAGTTCTTCCAGACGTCGGAGACGCTCAATGGATGCGGCACGAACCCCGAGCGGACCTCCTCGCCGAAGAGACGCTCGAGGGTTCCCTCGTCCAGTGGAAGCGAGCTCTGCGTCAGAATCGGATAACCGAGCTTCTGGAACTCCATCAGGATCTCGTGATTGATCCCGGGGTCGTTGTGGTAGGGCCGTCCCAGCAGAACGATGCCGAGGCGATCCTCCCGCTCGAGGCGATCGAGGATCTCCCGCGCCGTCCCCCGCTGGATCTTGTTGAGGAAGGCGTCGAGCGCCGCGTAGCCCTGCTCGACGGCGCGCGCGTTCTCCATGGGGCTCAATCCCAGGATCTCTCCCCACTCCTCGTAGAGCTGCCTCTCGAGTAGCCGCGGGTCGCCCGGATTGACGATTCCATCGAGGTAGCGCACGCCAAGCTCGTCGAAGAGATCCCCCTCCTTGGTGAAAGCGGCCTTCACCGCGTCGGGCGTGGCCGTCACAGTGGGACAGGCGCGGTGGGCCTGGCAGCCGACGAGATCGCTCGGCAGATCGTCAACCATCGGGACGTAGATGCAGTCGAGCGGCTTCTTCTTGTGGTGGACGTAGAGCAGGTTGTGGACGTGCGGGATCCCCAGCTTGCTCGGGAAGCACGGATCGACCGAGCCGCGCTTGGCCCCCTCGCGGTAGAGCTGCTCGGTGGTGAAGTCCGACCATACGATGTTCGAGGCCGGGATCCCCAGGCTCTCGAGGTAGGCGGAGAAGAGGGGCCCGAGCGAGTACATGTTGAGGGCCCGCGGCATGCCGATCCGTAGCGACGCCCGGCGCGCGCGCGCCTCTCTTCGGGTCCGGGCCGCCTTCGTCAGCGTCATCTTCGGCTCGGGATCACGGACGAGCGGCGGGGCGTAAGACTTGAAGGCGGCGGTCGCCGCGATCTCGACAAGATTGGGATTGGCCGTCCGCACGGCGTCGATCCCCTTCTTGATCTCGCGCATCTCACCGACGTCCTCGACCGTTCCCTTCTCGCAGGTGGCAATGATGATGCGATTCGCGCCCTCCGCGAGAGGAAGCCGCGACTTCGACTTCGAGTCGACAGACTCGGCGAGGGGCGGGGGAGCCTCCTTGGCCGTCGGGGCTTCGGGGATCGCCTCCTCCGGAGTCCGGTCGTCCGACCCGCGGCCGCGGATTCTCGCCGCGTGCGGCTCCTCGGGTCCGCTCTTATAGGGGAATGGATCGGTGCGCCCGGGCGGCAGCGCGGTCTTGACGTCGATGAATGTCCGCAGACACTTGTTCTTGCAGAAGTAGCAGCGCGTGCGCTCATCGCGAGTCGTCGTGTATTCGATGGCCTCGACGGCATTAAGACCGATGAAGCTCGTCCGGCGGTCGGTCTCCTGGTAGAGCCGGCGCGCCTCGAGGGCCGCGCCGATCGCACCCGATTCCCCAGTGTGCTTGTGGACCCAGATGTTCGCCGTCTCCCCCCTGCGGGCGAAGCGTTCCTGGATGAAGTCCACCTGCGACTTCACCGCGGCCAGGTTATGCTGCGTTCCGCCCTGGAGCACGAAATTGCGCCCGAGCTTCGGGAGATTCGTAATCTGGCTCACGTAGAGCCAGATGTTCTTCGGCAGGACGTGGGCCAGGCCGGCCATGATCTCCTCGGCCCTCCAGCCCTGTCTCTGGAAGTCGACGATGTCCGACTGCATGAAGACCGCGCAGCCGTACCCGAACTCGGGCATCGATTCGGCTGAAAAAGCGATCTCGGCGTAACGGTCGACGGGGAAGCCGAATCCCTCGGCGGTGCTCTGCAGGAAGTAGCCGTTCCCGGCCGAGCACTGGGTGTTCAGCTTGAAGTCTTTCACCTGTCCGCGATTGAGAATGATGATCTTGATGTCCTGTCCGCCCACATCGCAGATCACATCGACCTCGTCGTAGAAGTGAAGCGCGCTCTTCGTGTGGGCGACCGTCTCGACGAGCGCGACGTCCGCCCCGAGAGCGTCCTTCAGGACGTCCTTCGCGTAGCCGGTCGTCCCGACCCCGATCGGCTCGAGGAGAGCCCCCTGCGACTCGACCGTCCGCCGGAGCTCCCGGAAGATCTCGACCGTATCCTCGATCGGGTTCCCCTTGGAGAGCTGATAGGCCTTCGCGAGAAGGCGCCCCTCCATGTCCATCAGGACGCCCTTCGTCGAGGTGGAGCCGCCGTCGACTCCGACGAAAGCCTCCACGCGCGACCCGGCCACGAAGCGCGCCGGTTCCCAGGCCTCCTTTCTGTACTTCTCGGCGAAGCTCTCGAGCTCCGTCCGGCTGGCGGCCAGCCCGCGCGATCCCCTGGCCTGCTTCTCCTGCGCCCGACCGAACTCGATGTACTCTCGCAGCGCCTCGGTTCCGGCGTAGGCCCCGACGTCGGGCTCTTCCTGCCTTCCGAACTCCACCGCGCCGATCGCGGCGAAGTACTGCGCGTTCTCGGGAACGCGCACGAGCTCCTCCATCGGCCGATCGGGCACCGGGACGTTCCGTTCCGCCCAGATGAGCGGGATGTTGTGCCGCCATGCCTCCACCATCCCGCGGATATAGGTGTTCGGCCCTCCCAGGAGGAGCACGACCGGCCGCAGGGTGTGGCCGCGCGTGAGGACCGAGAGGTTCTGCTGCACGATCGACTCGAAGAGGGACGCCATCAGCTCCTCGCGCGGCACTCCCTGCTTCTGCAGCCCATTGATGTCTGTCTCGGCGAAGACGCCGCACTTGCCGGCCACATGGTGGAGCTTGATTCCCTCGTATCCAAGATTGCCGAGCTCATCGGCGGGGATGCGCAGCTTCGCATTGATCTTGTCGATCACGGCCCCGGTCCCGCCGGCGCACTTGTCGTTCATCGAGGGAAGCTTCTTCTTGCGATCGCTTCCCTCCGTTTCCTTGAAGACGATGATCTTGGCGTCCTGACCTCCGAGCTCGACCACCGAGTTCGTCTCCGGATAGAGCTTCTCCACCGCGAGGCTCACGGCGGTCACTTCCTGGACGAACTTGCCGCCGAGCCTCCCAGCGATGCCCGAGCCCCCTGAGCCGGTCACGAAGAGACGGAAGGCGTTGGCGGGAAGCGCTAGCTCGCTCTCGATCCTCTCCATGAACTCGAGAACCTTCTCCGGCTGTCGCGTCTCGTGCCGCTGGTAGTCGCGCCAGAGGATCTCGTCGGTGCGCGGGTCGACGACGACGGCCTTCACCGTCGTCGAGCCCACGTCGAGACCGATGATCGGCCCCCTCCGGATCTCGGCTCGGCTCCCCGCGGAGGCCGAGTCCTCCAGGCGGATCATGCCTCCACCGCCACGGGAGATTCGACCAGACCGCGTCCGGCCAGCGAATCCTCGGGAGTCTCGTTCGCGGTCGCGGCATCGGGCACGCCCGCGATCCCCTCAGCCCGCATCCGCCGTGTCGCGTCCAGGTAGAAGTTGGCCGCGATCCCGACCACGCCCGGGGAGTGGCCGACGCGTAGCCCGGCCCGCCGCATCTCCTCGCGCTCGCTCACGTAGGCGCGGACCTGCTCGAGACCGTAGCCGCTTTCCTCGACCACGCGCGCGAACTCCGCGCGGGCGCGCGCGCGGGCTTCGCCGAGGGCCATCTGCACGCGGCTGTGGGCATTGATCTCCCCCTCGCCGGAGGTCTCGATCGGCAGATAGATCAAGTCCGGGAACTTCCCCACGACCGCGGACTGCACGCCGTCGGATTGCGTGGACGGCATGCAGCCAAACGGCTTCAGCGAGAGGACCATGTGGGCGAGGCCATGGTGGTGGTAGTAGATGTTCTTGGCGACCTCGAGGTGGCCTTCGCCTCCCCCGGCGCGCGTGTTGTAGAGCGGGTGGGCGATCCGCTCCATCTCGAGCTGGTCGGCGAGCGGATGGGCACTTCCGCCGAGGGCCTTGCGGTAGCGCTCATAGACCCTCTTGAAGAGGACCATCGCCACGCCGAGCCGGCGGATCCTGCGTTGCGCGTGGAGCTCGGCGCGAAGTCGCGCCAAGGGCCGGCCCCAGGTGGGAACCGGCATCCGCTCCTCGAGTCCCTTGCGGTCGCGGATCTTGTTCTGCGCCCCGTGGATCATGTAGCAGATCCAGGTGCCGATCGGTTCGACGAGGACCTGGGCGTTCTCTCGCTCCAGGAAGGAGAACATCTTGAAGTTGCCATCTCCCTCGGTCGTCTGCGCCCAGAACTCGCCCGTGATCTTGACGATCGGCTTCACCCGCAGGCGGTCGACCGGGATCGCCTCCAACCTTCTCCTGGCGGAGTCGAGCGCGCCGACGAGCTCTTCTCCGAAGATCTGCTCGATGTACTTGCCGGCCTCCGTGAGCCCCCGTTCCAGGCCCACGGCGCGGGCGATGCGCGCGCGCGCGCCGGTCAGCCGGAAGGGCCTCTTCGAGCGCATGACCCCATGGAGGTCGTCCATCACCGAGTCGAGCACCCGATCGGTCTCGCCGCGGTTCGCCTCGTAGGGGCGGATCTGGTAGGCGACCTCGTTCAAGAGATCGCCGATCGTGAGCGCGTTCAGGATCGCGAGAAAGAAATCGAGGTTCATCTCGAGTCCTGCGGCCATCTCCGACTGGCTCAGCCCTCCCGATTGCTGGAAGAGGAGCACGCGGAAGTCCTCGAAGCCGGAGTTGCGCAGGGCGAGCCGGTACTCGGCCTCGTACATCCCGAAGCGGCAAGGGCCGCAGGCGCCCGCGGTGAAGAAGACGTACTTCTCGCAGATCTCCGACCGGCTCATCCCCCCCGCCTCGAGCCCTTGGAGGTATTGCACGAGGTTTCCGACGGTGAAGTAGGTCGGATTGCACTGGCCGTTATTGCCGAACTCCTTGCCGATCTGAAACGCCCGCACATCGGGAACCGGGAGCACCTGGCACTTGTACCCCAGCCCCTCGAGCCCGCCGTGAATCAGCTTCTCGTGCTTCCAGGTGAGGCCTCCGAAGAGGATCGTGGTCGTCCCGCGTTGATCGGCGGTGAAGAGCGCCTCGGCCTGGCGCCGGAAATGACTTGGAGCATGCGGGCGCAAACCCGCTTCGGCCTCCAGGCGCGCGCGCTCCTGTTCGAGGCGGGCGCGAACCGCGGCCTCTGGACCGGTCGAGATCGTGATGGGGTTCATCTATATTCTCTCCCTCGACGGGCGCGACCGACGCGATCGGCGCGCGCCGGAGGAGAGCGGGGAGCGGCGGCCAAGGGCTCGCACGCCGGGACTCCTCCGGAGAAGGCGCCGGAACCGCGGAATCGCACCTGCCGACCGAGTTTCTGTCTGTCCAGTGCGGCCCCGAATGGAACGGATGGAGTGAAACTAGCCGTCCAGGGACGAGGCACAACTTAGAACTCCTGATAGCGTTTTCCCGGTGGTATTAGATTCGCTGGATGGGATACGCGGCATCGACATCGACCTCGCCGGCCGCGTCCCGCTGTCTCGCACCCCGATGGGCGATGCGCCGAGCCGCCTCGACGCCGGAGCGCAGACCGCCCTCCATGTATCCCACGAATGCGTAGCACGTATGCTCCCCCGCGAGCTGCACGCGCCCGTGCCCCTCGACGACCAGCGAACCGACCGAGGTGATCTGTCCCGGCGCCGGGAACGAGTAGCCCGCGCGGAGCCACGGATCCGAGGGCCAGTCCATGAAACGCATCGCGCCTCGTCGCGCGCCGAAGCCGGGGTAGAGGGACTCGAGGTGCTCGGCGATGCGCCGTTCGCGCTCTTCCCGATCCAGGGAGCGTAGGCGCTCCGCGGGCGGTCCACCCGAGAAGCCGATCAGCGCCGCTCCGGCCTCACCGGGTTGATTGTCCGTACCCTCCCAGGTCATCGCGATATCGGAGTCGGTGAGGCTGTCCGGCGACAGGCCGAGCCCACGCCAGTACCTCTGCGTGACCGATGCGAGGACCTTGACGTTGGATCCCATCTGGAACCGCAGGCCGGCGGGCAGGGGCGGATCGAACCGGATCCGATCCCAGACGCTCGGCGGGACGGTGAGGACCGCATGATCGACCTCGAATCTCCTCCCGCCCGCGGTGGTCACCCACACGCGATCCGCCGACTGCGCGACCGATTCCACGACTTCGCCGAGATGGATCCGCTCGCGTCCGATCGCATCGGCAAGGGCGAAGGCGAGGCTCTGATTGCCGCCCCTGCAGCGGTAGACCTCGCTGTCCGTCCAGTACCGATCGAGCCCCCCGCCCTTCACTTGCGCCAGGTTCGCGAGGTAGCTCTGCCGCGTCGTCGAGACGCCGTTATCCGCGGTGAACTGCGTGTGGAGCGCTCCCTTCGTCGTCGCTGAAACACTCTGCGCGTCGATCCAGGAGGCCGTGTCCATCGCATCGAGCGTTTCCGCGCCCGGCGTGCGCCAGGGTTGCCGGTCGTCGACAGGGATCGCATCGCTCGTCATCGCGGCCAGGGCAAGGCTCATCTCCTCGTAGAGGGTTCGCTCCTCGGCCTCGGTCAGCATGCGGCCGTCCAGCAGGATCGGCATCTTCAGATTCTCGTCTTCGGTGACGTCCAGGAACTCGAGGCCGAAGCGATCCGCGTAGGCCATCCAGAGTGGATGGTTCGAGCCGATCAGCTCCGCTCCGCCCTCCACGGTCTTGCCGGGCACGAGGTCGTGGAATGATAGGACGCGTCCGCCGAGCCGGCCGCGCGCTTCCAGCACGGTGACATCGAATCCCTCACGGAGCAGCTCGCAGGCGCACGAGAGACCCGCGAAACCCGCTCCGATCACGACGACGCGCCCGCGGACGCGATCGCCGCCGTGGGGACCGCGCCTGCGCCGCGGACGGCCCCACTCGTAGGCGCGCGCGTAGCCTGGGAGGTCCGAAAGCAGTATGCCCGCGGAGGCGGCGAGAATCCTCTTGAGCAGCTCGCGTCTCGAGAGGGGCGGAGGCGTTCCGGCGCGCCCGTGACGGCGGTGCAAGCGGGCGTACAGCGATCGTGACATGGCAGCTCCTTCCGATCCCGCGAAGGCGATGTAAGGGATCGCGGGATTGCATCAGGGAAAGGATTATTCGTCAAGATGAAAGGTGCGTCTCGAGAGGTTGCCGTCTCAGCGCGGTTCGGCCCGCGGACTCTCTCCGCGCGCGACTTTGGAACGATTCTCGGCACGCCCGCCCGATGATGTCGCGCTTCTGGTTGCGACGCGATCGATGAGCTAGAATTGTTCTGGGTTCATCTCCCACGAACCCGCTGGCCGATCACACATCGATGCACGGAGGTGCCATGGTCGCTCAAGCCCTTCTTCTCGCAAGCATCTTGTTGACCGCGGCCTCACCGGCCCGCTCGGCGGATCGCCCCTTCGTCCTGACGGGCAGGGATGGCCCGCTGAACCCCACGGAAGAGCCCGCGCGCGGCGATCTCGATGTCGTTTCCCCAACCGCGGAAACGCATCGAGGAGCGCGCTCCTGGCCGGTGACGATTGGCGAGAACTTCTCCTCGCCGATGTTCTACGACCTCGATGACGACGGCGCCATGGAAGTCATCACGACCGACCGGCAGCAGACCTTCGTCTTCGACTACGCCGGCAACCTGCTCCCAGGCTGGCCCAGGACCGGCGGCAGCGACAACATCCCGGCGGTGGCCGACATCGACGAGGACGGCACGCCGGAGATCTTCGTGGCCAGCCCCGGCGCGCCCGCGAGGATTCGCTGCTGGCATCCCGACGCAACGACGCAGCCGGGCTTCCCCGTGAGCCTCCCGTATCAGTACTGGCTCAACGTGACAGCCCCCGCCATCGCGGACGTCGACGGCGATGGGCATCTGGACGTGGGCGCGCAGACCGAACCCGGCGTCGCATTCTTCGATCGCTTCGGCCAGCCGCTTCCCGGATGGCCCTATCTCTGGACCACGAGCCAGAACATCCCATGGTCCGCGCCCGCCGTCGCGGATCTCGATCACGACGGGGCGATCGAGGTCGTCGTCGGGAACAACTGCCTCGGAAACAACGCGGTGCACGTCATCCGCGGCGACGGCACGGCGATGCCCGGCTGGCCCCGGCCCACGTACAACATCTTCTCCTCCGCCGCCGTGGGCGACCTCGATGACGATGGAGACCTGGAGATCGTCATCCAGGAAGGCGACCCCACCTGGTGGGGCCACCGGATGCACGTATGGCACCACGACGGAACCTATCTCGACGGATGGCCCCGGGCGATCGCGCCGGAGTGGGAGTCCTCCCGCTCGAACCCGGCGATTGCCGATGTGGACGACGACGGTCTGGCCGAGATCGTCACGATGACCTCGGACGACATGCTTCACATCTTCCGGCCCGACGGAACCGAGTTCGACGGCTATCCGCGCCCCGTGCCCGGCGAGGGGAACATCTCCTCCGTCCAGGTCGTCGACATGGACGCGGATCGAATTCAGGAGATCTTCTTCTGCCACTACCAGGGCACAGGCCAATGGATCTCGGGCTTCAGACTGGACGGCACTCTCCTGCCCGGTTTCCCGAAACTCCTCTTCTCCGGTTCGGAGCTCGACGCTCACAGCTCGGCGCACTTCGCCGATCTGGAGGGAGATGGGGATCTGGATCTCTGCGCGCAGGGGCAGACCTTCGGGGCGGGAAGGGTCTGGGTCTACGAGGTGGACGGAAGCGCTTTCGATCCCGCCACGAGCCGCAGCGATTGGCCCAAGATCCGGCGGGATACGCGAAACACGGGCTACTACGAGCCGAAGGGCCCGATGGAAGCCGAGGAAATCATCCTCCCCCGCCCAAGGCTCCGCCTCGATCCGAATCCGATGCGCCTGCAGGATGTCGCGTTCCTGCGGCCCGCGGGGGCGGGTCTGGGCTCCGGAACGCCCGTTGACGATGCGCAGATCACGCTCTTCGACTCAGCCGGACGACGGGTCGGAAACGCCCGATTCCGGGCGGCCGCCTCGATCGAGATACCCGTCTCGCGGCTCTTCGGATCGAGCCCGGCGCCTGGGGTCTACTTCGCGCGACTGGACGGCTTGGGCAAAACCCCGCCGATCCGTGTCGTCCTTCTCGCCCGCTAGGTGTAGCCTCTGGGGACATGGACTCACAGGAGGTGAATCACCATGGGAGACAGAGGCGGCAAGAAGGACAAGCAGAAGGATCAGAAGCAAAAGGCGACCAAGCACGAGCAGGAGGCGAAGCGGAAACTCGACAAGCAGCCGAAGCGCGCGCAGTAACTCAGCTCATCGCATGCAGCCCTTCGCCATGAGGTGACGACAGGCCGGCGAAGCGAGGTCGGGCCTGTTGGAGGCGCAGGCGAGCGACGCGGGCGATCCCTCCTCACAGCAGAGGAGGAATCGCCCGCAGAGTCAGAGGCTCGAATCGCGATCGCTTCCCCTCACCTGAGCAGCACCGTGCGCCCGACCGCGCGGCCGCGATCCCCCACGATTCGAACGAAGTAGAGGCCTGACGCGACAGGACGCCCGGCATCGTCCAGGCCGTCCCATGCGAGCTCCCGCAAGCCCTCGGGGAAGGAGGCGCGCGCCAGTGTTCGGATCGCGCGACCATCCGCGGAGAGGATCGAGGCATCGACATGGGAGGAGCGATCCAGGGATAGGGAGATGCGATCTCCAGGAGCGAACGGATTCGGCAACTCCGCGATGCGCAATGGCGCGGGGAAGCCCGGTTGGTCCGCGACCGAGGCCGGATCGCGGTAGTGAAGCGAGTAGAGATCGCCGCCGCGGCCGTTCTGGTTCGCGTGGATCGTCTTCCCGCACGCGGTCAGATACAGCCCCCCTCGACTCTCGTCCCAAGCGAGGTCGACATCGAAGATCGATCCCGACGTGTCCAGCGACGCCAGCGGGGTTCCTTCTCCTCCGTCGAAGAGGTGGACCTCGTCGTTGATCCCCAGTTGATCGCCCCAGCTTCCGATCAGGATGTACTCGCCGCCCTCGGTCAAGGCGATGTCGCTCGGAATGTCCTGGTAGGCGCCCTCCGAGAGCGCGTACAGGTAGGTCCAGAGGGGCGTGCTGGAGGGCATGACGAAGGTCTGGATCCGATTCTGGTCGTAGGTCGACTTATACCAGCCTGCGACGAAGGTCGACCCGTCGGCGGAAAACATGCAGGTCTTCAAGGAGTAGGCGCCGCCTGCAACCGACCAGAGTGGCGCGTAGATGCTGCCGTCCCACTCAAGGAGGCGAAGGGACGTCCAACCGAAGGCGAGATACCGTCCATCAGTCGAGATCGCGATCGGATCGTTGGTTGCGCCCATGCTTCCGCTCCAGCGGATGATGCCCGTGTCGCGGTCCGCCACATAGGCTGTAGCCAGCCCGATGAAAGCGGCGAATCGACCGTCGGCCCCGAGCGAGAGGTTGCGGGCGAACCCCGCCGGGCCGTCGAAGACTCCGATCGGAGTGGATGAAGCCGGACTGAAGAGGTAGAGCCGCGCCGCCGGGCTGCCCTCCTGCATACTGACCAGAACCGCGATCGTCGATCCGTCTGCCGAGACTTCCACGGTGCGGTAGCTCCCGCGAGAGGCGGGGCTGATCGCGGTCGACCAGAGCGGGACCGACGATCCGGGTTCCCAGCAATAGACCGTCACCGTCAGGCTGTTCGGATCGGCGTCGACGCCGGCGATCACCGACCCGTCCTGCGACGCATCGACATAGAGTTCCGTGCCGGGGTAGGTCCAGTCCGGAGTCCCATCCCCGACGATCGGGACCACTTCGACCTGCTTCGGCGGATTGAGGTAGGTTCCCGCGGCGATGATGCCGTCGAGGCGGGACAAGGCGGTCGTGAGGTAGATCGCATCGGCATGATGGCGACTCCAGAGGACCTCCGCGCCCTCCCCTTGCCGGGAGAGCTGCTCCGCGAGGGATGGGCCGGCCGAGCAGGTAAGGACCTCCTCCACGGTGCGGGTGCCGTCCTCCAGATGCTGCAGGCAGGTCCGCGCGGTATCGCCCGACGCGGGGCCGGGACACAGAAGGATTGCGACTGCAGGGAGTAGCGCAGGTCTAAAGGCTCGCCTCATCGGACACCTCCTCCATCGATGGGCCGATCGGGAGATCTCGCGGCGCGGCCGGGGCATCCTTGAAGACGCCCGGCGTCGAAGCGATGCGTCGCGATGATCTCCGACACATCTTCCGCTGCAAGATGATACGGCTCGGACGCCTCGCGGGCAAGCTTGGAGGGACTCTCGCCGCGGGCGATCAGCGATAGAGGCTCCTGAGTTTTCCCCATGAGATCGGCTGCACGGCGCTTCCCGAATCGGCGCACGCGACCACCCGAGTCGGTTCAAGGCAGTACCCGAACCCGCACTCGGGAATGCTCATGCATTCGTCCAGGGCAGGGTTCCCCCAGACATGGACGGAATCGCCTTGGCCGAAAACCGTGGATCCCAGAAGGGAGAACGGGCCGTACTTGTGGGAGAAGAACCCCTTGCAGTGGTACTCGTCATCTTCGAGGACGATGCCGCATCCGAGATCGAGATCGCGCCAGGCTTCGATCGTGTTGTCGCGCAGGCATCCGTATGTCTGGAAGCCGTCGCAATCGCAGGCCTCCACCTGAGCCGCGGTGACGACGACCGTGTCTCCCAGGGAGAAGGTGCCGAACTCGTCGATCAGATACCAGCTCTGCTCCGCAGGGACGTGGAGCCCATCGCACAGATCGTGGGGATCCCGCTGGAGGATCCCCGCCTTGAAGATTTCGGGCGGACTGCCGATCGCCGGCTGGATGACGATGCTGGCCGCTACGACTCCGATCAACCTGGGGATGATGCTCATCGAGCGCCTCTCCCGGATCTGACACGAAGATCATACGCCCCCCCCGGCCGCCCGCCTAGTTGAACGTCACCGTGTGCTCGTGCCCCGAGTTCCTCGTGCTCTGCTTCGACACCCTCTGCCCGCCGGCGATCGACATGACCTCCTCGGCGGTCAGGCTCACCGAGTGCGTGTGGCCGCTCCCGGTCAAGACCAGGGTCACCCCTTCACCCGTCTCCAGCTGGGCCTCGGTGATCGTGACGGAGTGGCTGTGGCCGCTGCTCGCGCCGACCGCCCCTGCGACGTCGCCGTCTTCGGGCGGTTTCGTCGTGTCGTTGTCGTAGTCGTCCCCGCACCCGGTAAGTGCGATTGGGATCGCGGCCCATGTCGCTATGAGTCCCGCTCTCGCCAGAAACTCGCGCCGGTCCATGGAAACCTCCTCCGCGGCCGACCGGTGAGCATACACCCGTGGAATCCCTGACGAGCGGATCCGCGCGAGCGCCGCCGAAGAACGAAGGGCCCGGCGCCATCGTGGCGCCGGGCCTTCGTCGCGCGCTTCGATCGCCGGATCAGCGCGGCGAGCAATCTCGAACGACTTCCACCAGCGGCTCGTGGCCGTGATGATGGAGATGCTCCCGGTAAGCCGATGCGACGGTGAAGTGCATGTCGCAGACCGGATCATGGTAGATGTATCCAACCGGCAGCCGATCGCCGATGGTCAGCGCGAGAGTCGCGTTGTCGAAATAGAAGTTCAGGCCGGCATTGAAGTAGAACGGCCGGGTGTCATATCGGATCACGCGGACCGGCCGGGGTTCGCACGCGGGCCTGTACTCGCGCACCACCTGAGTCCGCCACGGACGACTGCTTTCGATGACATAAGGCGCCCGGATCGCGCGAGTCTGGTAACGCGTGACGACCTGGGGTTCGCACGCCGTCCGCCGCCGCGCCACGTGTTTGTAGTCCTTCGCGCCGTGTCGCTGGACACGGTAGTGCTTCTGCTTGGACTCGCCGCCTCGCCTCCCGTGCTTGGCCGTCGCGTCGGTCGCCCCGAGTGCGAGAACCATGAGCACCGCGAGAAAGACGGTCCACCGAGACGCTCTGCCAAGAACCGTCATAGCAACCTCCTTGGCGGACACCCGCCACGACGCCCCTCCTGGTGACGCCTGACGAACGAGAATCGCTTCGGCGTCGTTGCTGGAAACAGCGTCCGCACCGCCGGGTTCCTTGCGAAAGTCGGTCAATATTCGTGGGAATGCCGCGAAGGCAACAAGATCAGGCCGAATCCTAGGATAGGCGAGCCCTACTGGGCCTCGAGCATGCGCGCGACGAGTTCCCGGAGCGCCGATCGCCAAACTGGATCCGGCTTGTCCGCCGCCGGTTCGTTCAGCGACTGGAGATCGGCCTCTGTGAGGACTTCCTGAGCGCCCAGCACCGACGCGCCCATCCCCGTGCGGCGGGCCGTCAGCCCCTCCGCGCCGACCCGCAGCACGCGCCCCTCGGGGGACACGAGCGCGGCGGTCAGCTGCAGAACCTGGACCGGATCGTCGAGGGATGTGAGCCAGCGAAGCGGCATGCCGCGCCCGCTTCCGAGATCGATGACCTTGTCACCCTTCCAGTTCTTCTGCCGGACCCAGTACTCGCCGAAGCCGAGCTGCAGGCACAGGATCGAGCGCACGCTGTCGCCGGCGGCGGCGCGCACGGCCTCGCGCCACGACTTCTTCGGGTCCTCGACCTCGAACGCCATCCGCCTCGGTTCGCTCGTGTCGATCTCATCGGGCGGGCGCGGGAACCCATCCTCCGTGGTCCCGCCGCGGCGACACCCGAACGCGACATCCGGGCCGCCCTGGAGCCTGGGATCGACGGCGAGCGCGGAGGTGAGGCCGAGGCGCCCGATCTCCTGGCGCAGCGAATCGAGGACGGCAGCCAAGGCGGGCGAGCGGTCCGGGGTCGGATCCAGCGAGCTCGGATCGCCGGATCGGAACGTCACCGTGACGTGTGCGGCAGGCTTCAGTGCGCCCTTGGGTTTCCCGTCGTAGTAAGGCGGTTGATCGAAGTTGCCGCGCGCGCCTCCGGCATCCGACCGCGCCGCCGTCATGAGCGCGAGCAAAGCCAGTGGCACGATCTGGAGCGAACGAAACGCGACCGAGTGACGATGGTATGGCGACATGCGTTCATCATAGACCATCGCGAGGCGCGGGGAGGCAGGATGATTCGCCCTTCTCGCCCCAGGTCTCGACATCCGTGATAATCTGCCGATAGCGAGGAGCCGTAGACTTGAAGGGCCACCTGACTGGATTGGGGTCGCCAATGGTTCGAGAGCGCTGGGGCGCGCGCGCTGCCTTCGTCTGGCGGAGATCCATGATCTTGCTCCTGGCGCTCGCATTGGCGCCGCAACTTGCGTGCGGACCCGACCCGCGGAGATCTGAGACGGCCCCGCGAGCGCCTGTGGACCAGCCGGCCGCCGATTCGGGACGAGTCGCGACGGAGCCGTCGCGGGAGGCCGACGAGAGCCGGCACGCCGAGAAACGGGCACGGATGGTCAAGACCCAGATCCGCGCGCGCGGCATCCAGGACGCTCGGGTGCTCGCTGCCATGGAGAAGGTCCGCCGTCATCTCTTCGTCGATGAGATGCTGCGCGAGCAAGCCTACAACGACGGCCCTTTGCCGATCGGCCACGGGCAGACGATCTCTCAACCCTACATCGTCGCGCTGATGACGAAGCTCGCCCGGACGCGGGCCGGAGCGCGCGCTCTCGATATCGGCACCGGATCCGGCTACCAGGCGGCCGTGCTCGCCGAGCTCGTCGCCGAGGTCTACTCGATCGAGATCCTATGCCCTCTCGCCGAGGAGGCGAGAGCCCGACTGAGCCGGCTGGGCTATGCCAACGTCGAGGTCCGCTGTGGGGACGGCTACCGCGGATGGCCTGAGCATGCGCCCTTCGATGTCATCATCGTCGCCGCGGCGCCCGATCACATCCCCCAGCCTCTCGTCGATCAGCTCGCCCGGGGCGGAACGATGGTCTTGCCCGTCGGCAAGGACTACCAGAACTTGATCGTCGTCGAGAAGGATTCCGACGGAACCGTTCATCGCAGAAGCGTGGCGCCCGTCCGGTTCGTGCCGATGACCGGGGAGGCGGAGGGGACTCAGGAATAGGCCCCGCCCCGTGTCTGCAGGGCGGAGCCCGCGCTTCACCGCGATCGCATGATCAGATAGATCCAGTTCACAAGCAGCGCGGCAAGAGCGCCCCAGATCCACGCCCGCGCGGGGCGCGGCCCGCGCAGGCGATGCGCCCACGGGAGCAGCGCGAGCGCCAGAACGGCCGAGACGACGAGCAGAATGCTCACGAGGGCGATCAGCGGGTTGGCGAGGAATGCCCCGCCCGGATCCGCATGCAGGAGCGATCGCAGACTCTGCGTTCCGCCGCAAGTGGGACACGGCACTCCGGTCAGCGCCAGCAACGGACAGGGCTTCAACACGCCGAGTGGATCCGTCCGCAGCATGAGGACCGCAGCCGCGGCTGCGCCTCCGATTCCCAGCGGCCAGAGGATCAGATCGCGGCGGCGCACGCCCCTCCCCCTCAGCGCCGGCGCGCCGCCTCGACGAACATGCGATGGATCAGGAATGGCTGCGAAAGCTCGGGATGGAAAGTCCCTGCCCAGATCCTGCCTCTCCGCACGAGGGTGGGCTCCCCCTCCAGCTCGCCGATCACCTCGATCCCTTCCCCCACCCGCGTGATCCTGGGAGCCCGGATGAAGACCATCTCCGCTGAGACGGGCGGACCACCGTTCGCTCGCAGCGAGCCGATCGCGGCGAAGCTGTCGACCTGCCGGCCGTAGGCGTTTCGCTTGACCGTGACGTCGATCATCCCGAGCGAGGACTGGACGGGATCGCGCACCTCCCGGGCGAGCAAGATGAGCCCCGCGCAGGTTCCATAGACCGACCCGCCCGCCTCGACGAACTCCGGTATCGCCTCGCGGAAACCATACTCGTCGATGAGCCGCAGCAGCGTTGTGCTCTCCCCGCCGGGCATGATGAGCCCATCGAGCCCTGCGAGCCGTTCGGGCCGGCGCACCTCGATCGCCTCCCCGCCGACCGCGGCGACCGCGCGGCCGTGCGCCGTGAAGTCGCCCTGCAGGGCGAGGAGGCCGATGCGCGCCCGCTCCATCCCTCTACCAACCTCGCGTCTGCAGGAGATCGCTCTCCGGCATCTTGGCGACGTCGAGGCCGGGCATCGCATCGCCCAGATCCTCGCTCACCTCAGCCAGGACGGCGGGATCGTTGTAGTGGGTCACGGCCCGCACGATCGCCCGCGCCCGGCGAGCCGGATCCTCGCTCTTGAAGATCCCCGATCCCACGAAGACCGACTCCGCGCCGAGCTGCATCATGAGAGCCGCATCGGCCGGAGTGGCGATCCCGCCGGCGGAGAAGTTCGGGACGGGCAGCTTCGCGTTCTTGGCGACCCAGCGCACGAGCTCGAAGGGAGCGCCGATCTCCTTCGCCTTCGCCATCATCTCCTCTTCGCGCAGGATCGTGAGCTCGCGGATTCCGTGCTGGATCGCGCGCATGTGGCGCACCGCCTCGACGACGTCCCCGGTTCCGGCCTCGCCCTTCGTCCGGATCATCGCCGCCCCTTCGCCGATCCGGCGCAACGCCTCTCCGAGATTGCGGCAACCGCAGACGAAGGGCACCTTGAAGGCGAACTTGTCGACGTGGTGCGCCTCGTCGGCCGGGGTCAGCACCTCGCTCTCGTCGACGAAATCGACGCCGACCGCCTCGAGGATCTGCGCCTCGACGAAGTGGCCGATGCGGCACTTCGCCATGACAGGGATCGAGACGCAGGCCATGATCTCCTTGATCTTGGCGATGCTCGCCATCCGGGCGACTCCCCCCTCGCGGCGGATGTCCGCGGGAACGCGCTCCAACGCCATGACGGCGACCGCTCCGGCCTCCTCGGCGATCTTCGCCTGCTCGGCATTGGTGACATCCATGATGACCCCGCCCTTCATCATCTCGGCGAGGCCGGTCTTCAAACGCAGGCTTCCGATCTCCATGTCACGAACCTCCATCCCCCGCGCGGGGGTTGCTCTAGAGGATCGGCGCCGCGGCGCCTTCCCTCTCACGCGCCGGCCTGCGCGCGAACTCATCGACCAGCGTTTCGGCAAGGATGCGGATCCCCTTGCGGATCCGTTCCTCGTCTTCACGAACGAAGCACAGGCGGAGGCCATCGCGGCCGCCGCCATCCAGGTAGAAGAGCGACCCGGCGTTGACGGCGACGCCGCGGCGCGTCGCCTCGTCGCTCACGCGATCCGAATCGACGCCGGCGGGCAGGCGCATCCAGAGCGTCATACCCCCCGTCGGTCGAGTCCAGGAGACGCCGGCCGGCATCTCCTCCTCGAGGGCGGCGAGCATCGCCTGCAGCCGGAGGCCGTTTCTCTCCCTCATGCGCGTGAGATGCTCGTCGAGCATCCCCCGCCTGCAGAACTCGTACAGGGCCATCTGCGTCAGCAAGACGCCGGACAGATCGGCGCAGACCTTCATCTCGGAGAGCGGTCCGATCAGTGGTTCGGGGACGACAAGCCAGCCGACCCGCAGTCCCGGGAAGAGAATCTTGCTGAATGTCCCCAGGAGGATCACGTGGCGGGGCGCGCCTTCGGCGAGCAGCGGCCTTGGCGTTTCCCCGCGATAATCCAGCTCGGCGTCGAAGTGCTCTTCCAGGATCGGCATCCGCCTCTCCGCCGCGAGCGCGAGCAGCCGGGCGCGCCGCTCATCGGAGAGGGAGAGGCCGGTCGGGTTCTGGAAGACGGGCATCGTGTAGAGCAGCCCGCCCTCCGAGTCCTCCAGGATCGACTCGAGGCGGTCGATTCGAAGGCCATCCGAGTCGATCGGCACCCCACGCGCCGGCACGCCCAAGGAGCGCGCCGTACGGATCGCATGCTGGTAGGTCGGCTCCTCGACGAGGAGCGTTCCGCCGCGGGCGAGCAGCAACCGGAAGATGAGCTCCATCCCCTGCTGCGATCCGTTGACGAGAACCACGCGCCGCGCGTCCACCTCGACCCCGCGCGTCCGCAACCTCTCTGCGATCAGCTCGCGCAAGGGCGGGTAACCGTCGGGTGGCGCGTAGTCGAGGCACGCCGGCCCCTCCCTGGCGAAGATCCCGTCGACGATCTCCCGGAAATCCTCGATCGGGAAAGCCGCAGGATCGGCTGTCGGCGATGTGAGCCGGATCAAATCGGCCGGCGCGTCCGGCAGCGACGCGGGCGGCAGGGGACGGGGTGAGGACTCGACCCAACGCTCCCAGAAGTGGTCCGCTCCGCCGCTCGATGCGCGATCCCTTCGCCCGGAGCAGACGAACGTCCCGGCGCCGACGCCGCTTCGGACCCAACCCTCGTCCTTCAGCCAGCGATACGCCTCGACGACGGTCGCGCGGTTCACGCCGAGCGCCTCGGCCGCCTCGCGCGTGGACGAAAGCCTCGCTCCGACGGGGAGCCCGCCGGAGAGGATTCGCTTCACGATTCCCTGAGCAAGCTGCAGGTAGAGGGCATCCCCCTCCTGCCTGTCCAGGTGGATCCCCTCAATGGACCGGATGGTTGGCTCGCTTGGTCGCCCCATAGGGAGCAATATCGACCCTAGATGCGCTCAAGTCAAGAACAAAGTGACAAACTGGCTCTATATGGACCGGTCCATTCTGAGTCGCTCTAGGAGGAGAGGCGGATCGAGCCGCTGCCCGTGGAGAGTTCGATCTTCGCCGCTCCCGCACCGAGCCTCGCGGAGAGGCTGTCCCGCTCCTTATCGAGGATCTGGATACCCGGTAGATTGGCGCTGACCCTGCCGCTGCCCGTGTCGGCCTCGATGGTCGCCGAAGCCTCGGCCGGCAGGCGCAGGTCGATTCCCCCGCTGCCGGTGTCGATTGAATACGGCCCGGCTCCGCAGCGGAGGAGATGAAGATCGACCGAGCCGCTTCCCGTGTCGATCGTCGCCGACTCGGCCGCGACGCGCGGCGCATCGACGCTGCCGCTACCCGTGTCGACCGAGAGGTGGGTGCAGGTCAGATCCGCGGCGGTAACGCTGCCGCTGCCCGTGTCGATCGCGATCTCATCGCCCTGGCAGGAAGTCACGTCGACTCCGCCGCTACCCGTGTCCACTGCGAGGCGGCCGCGAACCTTTTGCACCTTCACGCTGCCGCTGCCGGTCCCGATCGTCACGGCTCCGGTAATCTCTCTCGCGTCGACCGAACCCGATCGGGCGTCCAAGGTGAGATTGCCCTGCACTCCGGCGGCGGTCATCGGACCGACCCCATGGTAGGCCTCGAAAGTGGCGCCGGCGGGCACACGCACGATGACATCCGCCCAGACCTCCATCCCCTTCCCGCTCCCGGCCACCTCGACGCGGCCCTTCCCACCGGAGAAGATCCAGTCGGTAAGGGCGGTCTTCTCCGCCGAGCCGCCGCGAGCGTTGATATTCGTGCTGGAGCCGGACCCCAGCTTCGGGTAGTTGAAGCGGTCGTGCTTGTCCGTGGGAAACCGGATGGAGAGGCGCGCCGGTTCCCCTTCGGTCACCTCGACCCGGACTCCGCTCGTCGCGGCGTCGCGGCCCAGAATCGAGACGTCGACCTCGAAGGCCGAGCCGGCGCCCCCCTCGACCCGGACCTCCCCTACGAGATTGGAGAGAGTAAGCTGATTGGCGGCGATGGAATGATGCTCGGCCGCGCCGGCCGCTGAAACCTGGAGCAGAGACGCCGATACGGCGAGCCCGAGGACAGCCGCGTGGATTCTCATGGGACCTCCTGATTGGCTGGGCCGCCGACGCTCGAAGCCGCCGGCGGCAATTGGATCCGCCGATCATACGCGGCTCGGGCCCCCGAGGTTGCCGGGGAATCCGGGCGCCGGCGCGCGGGATCGGCTATCCTGCCACGGATGGGCACGGAGCGGCGGACCTTTACGGTGGACGAGACGCGTCACCGCCTCCGGCTGGACCGGTTCCTCCGGAGCGTCTGCCCCGATCTGGGCCGCCACGCGCTCCAGCGGCTGCTCCGCGCCGGAGCCGTGATCGTCGAGGGTCGCCCGCGGGACGCCTCCTACTTCGTCAAGCGCGGCCAGTGGATCGAGGTGACCCTTGAAGCCACGCCCCCCGCGATCGATGAGCCGCGCGAGATCCTGCGTTCATCGCAGATCCTCGCCGTGATGAAACCACCCGGCTGGGCCACGAATCCCGTCGCGGAGAGAAGCCTTCTCGCCTGGGCCGAATCGCGCTCGGACTCCCGCCCCGGACTCGTCCACCGCCTCGATCGAGACACCTCTGGCGCGGTCCTTTTCTCGCTCACCGGAGATGCGTACCGGATCCTCCTCCGGGCATTTCGCGCGAGGAGAATCGAGAAGCGCTACCTCGCCCTCGTCGCCGGCCCGATTCGGCCGCGCTCCGGCACGATCGATCGACCCCTCCGCCGCGACGCATCGGGTCGCATGATGATCGACCCCACGGGCGTCTCTGCGAGAACCGCCTACAAGGTCGTGCGATCCAACCGGCGGGCCACTCTCGTCGAGCTGATCCCCAAGACGGGGCGAATGCACCAGATCCGCGTCCACCTCGCATCGATGGGACACCCGATTTGCGGCGATCCGAGGTATGGAGATCCCCGCCGCGACCTGGAGGCGCCGCGGCTCTGGCTCCACGCGGCCTCGATCCGCCTTCCCGCGGAGACGGCCCGATTGCTCGAGGCGCCCGCGCTCATCGAGGCGCCCCTCTGGGACGATCTCGCCGAGCACCTGGCCTCGCTTGGCATCCGCTACGAGGCCAGGAAGGCGTAGCGCAGGACGAAGAGGAGTCCCAGGAGGTAGGTCAATGGCCGCACCGCCCTGCCCCGGCCCGCCAGGAGCATCAGCACGGGATAGGAGATGAAGCCCAGGGCCAGGCCGTCGGCGATCGAATAGGTGAGCGGAATGCCGATCGCAGCCAGAAACGCCGGCAGGAACTCGACGGGATCCTCCCATGGCAGGCGAGCGAGGGACCGCGCCATCATCGAACCGACGAGGACCATCGCGGGTGCGGTGACCGGATGGAGGAGGACTCCCGGAGCCGCCTCGAAGCCCCCTCCGATCGCTCGCACGAGCGGAGAGAAGAAGATGGCGACGATGAAGAGCGCCGCGGTGACGAGGTTCGCCAGGCCCGTGCGCCCCCCGACCTGCACGCCGGCGGCGCTCTCGACGTAGGCCGTGACGGTCGACGTTCCGAGCGCGGCGCCGATCACCGTGGCCGATGCATCCGAGCTCAACGCGCGTGTCGCCCGCGGCAGCCGGCCGCCGACGAGGAATCCGGCCTGGTCCGCGACTCCGATCAGCGTGCCGATCGCATCGAAGAGCGCCATGTAGAGGAAGATCAGGACCACGGGCCAGACCGCCGGGCTCAGCAACGATCGGAGATCCATCGCGAGGAGCGTGGGACTGATCGAGGGGGGCATCGCCGCCACGCCGTCGAAGCGCACGATCCCGCGGAGGAATCCGAAGGCCGCGGTCGCCAGGATCCCGATCAGGATTGCCCCCGGCACGCGCCGCGCGAGGAGGACCATCGTCGCCAGGAGCCCGACGAGGCTGGTCTGCATCGCGGGCGAGTGGATGTCGCCGAGCCTCAATGGAACGACCGGGGAGATCGGGTGGCGCGCGACGATGCCGCCTTCGACGAGCCCAAGAAGCGCGACGAAGAGACCGATTCCCGCGGCGATCCCATGCTTCAGCGAATCGGGGATTCCGTCGATCACCATCTCGCGGATCCGCAGAAGGCTCAGAAGGAGAAAGAGCACGCCCGAGAAGAAGACCGCCGCCAGGCCCTGCTGCCATGTGATGCCCATGCCGAGGACCGCGCCCAGGAAGAAGAAGTTCTCTCCCATGCCGGGCGCCAGGGCGATGGGGTAGTTTGCGACGACTCCCATGATCAGAGTGCCGGCGGCCGCGGCGACACAAGTGGCGACCAGCACGGAGCCGAAGTCCATGCCGGCTTGCGATAGAACGGCGGGGTTGACGAAGACGATGTAGGACATCGTCAGAAACGTCGTCACACCCGCGACGACTTCCCGCCGCGGGGTCGATCCCCGGACGCGGACCTGGAAGAATGACTCGAACATCGCGATTCTCCCGCCTGCGGATTCTAGCAGCGCCGATTCCCTGCGCAAGCGGCCATCCCCGATCGTGCGACCTCGATCTAAGGATCCCTCCGACTCCGGTCGATCAGATCGGTGTAGGCCGAACCTCTACGAGGCGCGGAAGTTCCGCGCGGTCGGGCGTCTCCGTTGTCACGCGATGGGAGGGGTGCTAGCCTTTTCGGGATGCCGCAGAATCAGCGACATAGCAGAAGACCGGGCCCGGAGGCTCTCCTCCAGGCCCTCTTCTTGATCCTCGCCTTCGCCGTCCCGATGCTCGTCGTCCATCTGACCGCCGACCCTCCTCAGACGCGCCGCATCCACGTCGATCTCTACCGCTACGGAAGCGCGCCCGAGGTGATCCACGTTTCGAGAGGCGATACGGTGGTCTTCACCTTCTCCACGCGCGATACTCCCCACTCCTTCTTCCTGCAGGAGTACGACATCGACGTGAAGGTGGCATCCAACACGGGCGAGGTCGAGGTGGCGCGCCCCAGCGCCCCCAACGAGCAGGGGACCTTCACGCGCGAGGTGGTGATCCGGGCCGGCCGTCCGGGACTCGCCGGCTTCTTCAACACGAAGTCGCGCTTCCGCTGCCACGTCTATTGCGGCGAGATGCACGCCTTCGAGTCGGGCTTCTTCGTCGTTCATCCGAACTACCTCCACGCGGGCGCGACAGGGCTGCTCTTCGCGATCCCCCTGGTGGGCGTCTGGCGATTGCGCCGGCGCCGGATGGAGACTGCGCCTTCCGGGGAGCCGCGCGCGCTCACTCCATCGGGCCATCCCGACGAGCTGACCGAAGGGGTGAACCTCTTCGATCGCTGGCCGTGGCTCCGCAGCGTCCTCGGCACACAGGGGCTGCAGTTCTGGTTCATGACGATCATGAGCGGGCTCATGTACGTCATCCTGCTCACGACCCTCATCGGCACCAAGATGGCCGGAGGAAACCTCGGGGTCCTCCTCCTCTGGGTGGTCTGGCTCTTCTTCCTCGTCGTCGTCTTCGTTCCGATCGGCGGAAGAATCTGGTGCACCGTCTGCCCGATCCCGATGTTCGGCGATGCGATCCAGCGCGGAACGGCGACCGGCGTCCGCCCGGGCAAGACGGGACCCTACGGCAACCGCTTCAATGGCCTCATGCGGCGCTGGCCCGAGCGCTTCGCCAATGCGCTGCCCCGCGCGCTGGTCTTCCTGGCCTTCGGCACGGTGGGAATCCTGATCGTGAGCCAGCCGCGCTGGACCGCCTGGGCGCTCGTGATCCTCCTCGCCATGGCAACCCTTTTGCCGCTGATCTTCGAGCTGCGAGCCTTCTGCCGCTACCTGTGCCCGATCAACAGCTTCATCAGCCTCTACGCTCCGATGGGCAAGCTCGCATTGCGATCGCGCCATCAGACTTTCTGCGAGAAGTGCGTCGATCGCCACCTGGTCACCTGCAGGGGGGGGAACGAGCACGGCTGGGCCTGTCCCTATGGACTCGCCGTCCATGAGATCGACACGAACGCGGAGTGCGGCGTCTGTCTCGAGTGCATCCGGAGCTGCGCCTACCACAATATCTCGCTCAAGTGGCGCCCCTTTGGCCTCGAGCGACTCCTCACGACCAGGAATCAAGCGATCCAGGCGATCGTGATGCTCACCCTGGCCATCGTCTATTGCGTGGTCTTCCTCGGGCCGTGGCACAGCCTGCGCGACATGCTGAACATCGTCGACAAGAACAACTGGGGCCTCTTCCTCGGCTATGCCGCTTCGCTCTGGCTGATCGCGCTGGGCCTGCTGCCCGCGCTGATCCGCCTGCTGACCCACTGGGGCGCGCGCCTCGCGGGAGTCGAGAGCGCGGATGCCTCCCTCTACCCCCGCAACAGCTCCGCGCTCGTCCCAATCGGGCTCTTCATCTGGATCGCATTCGCCATCCCGATGTTCTTGGTCGAAGGATCCTTCGTCCTGTCGACCCTCTCCGATCCCTTTGGATGGGGCCAGAACCTCTTCGGCACCGCGGGCTATCCCTGGAAGCAGATCTGGCCGGAATCGATCGCATGGATCCAGGCCGCCGCGGTGCTCGCGGGCCTCGTCTTTTCCCTGAAGACCGCGCACCGGGTGTGGCGCGAGGAGCGTGGAGAGGGCCCCGAGGCGATGCGCGGAGTGCTTCCGATCGGAGGATTTCTCATTATACTGAGCGGCGGACTGATCTGGTTCTTCACCGCCTAAGGAGGAAGGATGGCTGGACGCCGTCGCGCTCCCTCGCCCTTGTGGCTTCTGCCTGTGATTTTCATCGGCTTGCCGCTGATCCTCTTGACCTACGAGAGCCGCCGCACCGGTCTCGACATCGGAGAGATCATCGCGCGCGTCTCGCGGCAGTCGAAGGCGGGGACTTCCGCCGCCGTCCCAAACACGAATCCGCGCGGCGAGGCGATCGACTTCCTGAGCCCGCGTCCGATCGGCGACACGCCCGATGAAAAGGCGACGATCGCCCATGTCGTGATCGCCGATCTCGATCAGGACGGTTTGAAGGACGTGCTTCTGTGCGACGTCCTCCACAGGGCGATCCAGTGGATCCGCCAGAGCCCGATCGGCGTCTACAGCGAGCGGCAGATCAGCGATGAGATCGCCGGGCCCGCCCACGTGGAGGTGGCCGACCTCGATCGCGACGGCGACATGGATGTGATGGTCTCGGCGATGGGAATGATCCTCCCGAACAACGACAAGATCGGCAAGGTGATCCTCCTCGAGAACGACGGGCGACAGAGCTTCAGGACGCACATCATCGCCGAGCGGATCGCGCGGGTGACCGACGTCCAGGCGGGCGACCTCGACGGCAACGGCGATCTCGATCTCGCGGTCGGCCAGTTCGGCTACGATCAGGGCGAGATCCGCTGGATGCGCAATCTCGGAGACTGGAAGTACGAGAGCGTCATCCTCCTATCCCTCTCCGGCACGATCCACACGCCGATCGTCGACATCGACGGCGACGGCGATCTCGACATCGTGGCCCTGGTGTCGCAGGAATGGGAGGAGGTCTACGCCTTCGAGAACGACGGGCGGGGGAACTTCAAGACCCACCTGCTCTACGGCGTAGCCGATGACGACTACGGCAGCTCGGGAATCGGGCTGGGCGATCTCGACCGCGACGGCGATCCCGACATCGTCTGGGCGAACGGCGACGCCTTCGTCGCCACCGACTACCGCCCGATGCCGAGCCACGGCGTGCAGTGGCTCGAGAATCAGGGAGGGATGAAGTTCGTCTTCCACCGCCTCGGCGACTTCCCAGGCGCCTACGATCCCCTGGCCGCCGACATGGATGGCGATGGCGACCTCGACGTGGTCGCGGTCTCCGGCTTCAGCTACTGGGACCTCCCGGGCGCGCAGAGCATGATGTGGTGGGAGAACTTGGGCGATGGGACCTGGCTTGGACGCGATCTCGCCGAGGCGCCGACCCATCTGATCACCCTCGATGCAGCCGACATGAACGCCGACGGGCGGGTCGATCTGGTCACCGGCAGCATGAACCTCTATCCCCCCTTCGACCGGATCGCGCGCGTCACACTCTGGGTCAACGAGTGGGATGAGGAGAAGCGGCCGTGACGAAGAAACAGTCATCCGGAAAGCTCGGGCTTTGGCTACTGGGCGCCGTCGTTCTGGTCGCCGGGCTGATCCTTGGGTTCCGCTATCTGTCGCAGGCCAGTCTCCGGGCAGACCTCCCGCCGCTCGCGGAGCTGCAGCGCTACCCCCGCGCCGTCCAGGAACAGATCCGTCAGGCCGACGCGGCGGCGCGCGCCAAGCCGGGCTCCGGGGATGCGGTTGGCGGGCTCGCCGTCGCCTACCATGCAAACTCCTTCCACGAGCAAGCGCGCATCTGCTACCAGCTGGCGATGCGCGTCGACGCCAAGAGTCCGCTCTGGCCCTACTACCTGGGCTACCTGGAGGGAACGGGAGGACAGAACGAGCGCGCGATCACTTTCCTCACGAGGACGGTGGAGCTCGACCCGCGAAACGTTCACGCATGGGCGCGCCTGGGAGAGATCTATTTCCGTCGCCAGGCGTGGGATGAGGCGCTTCGGTGCGCGCGCAGCGCGATGGAGCTCGATCCGACCCACCCGCACGCGGGAGTCGTCGTCGCCCGCGTCCTCGCCGAGCGAGGCGACTGGGCGGCCGCGGCGAAGATCCTGGAGCCGTGCGTCGCAGCCCACCCCCTCTACGGCCCGGGCCATCGGATGCTTGCGCTCGCCTACGCCGAGCTAGGCCGGACGGCCGATCAGATCCGGCACGAGGAGCTCGGGTCCGACGTGGGGCTTCAGATGGAGGATCCCCTGATCGAGGATCTCTTCATGAAATCGAGCACGGGATCGGTCCTCGTCACCAACGCGCAGATCGCCCAGTCGTGGGGGCAGATGCAGCGGGCCGAGAAGTTCCTGCGCCGCGCCCTCCAGGTCGCCCCGAACGAGAAGGACGTGCGCATGGCGCTTGGCCGATTCCTCGCCTCGCCGAACGTCGCGACCCCCACCACCCTGAAAGAGGCGAAAGAGCACCTCGCGATGGGAATCCAGCTCGATCCCAGCTACATGGGCACGCGGCACGAGTACGCCATCATCCTGCAGACGATGGGCGACACCGCCGGAGCAGCCGCCGAGTGGGAACGGATCGTGCGCGAGGAGCCGTTGCACGCGATGGCCTGGATGAGCCTGGGACAGCTCGAAATGGTGCGAAAGAACTACGCCAAGGCGCTCGACTTCTTCCGGCGCGGC
This sequence comes from Candidatus Eiseniibacteriota bacterium, assembly GCA_034679345.1. Classification (GTDB taxonomy): domain Bacteria; phylum Eisenbacteria; class RBG-16-71-46; order CAIMUX01; family VGJL01; genus JAXDAY01. The sequence goes on along the minus strand of JAXDAY010000031.1, from coordinate 91,819 downwards.
CTGGCCATCCCTCCGGACACGCCCTTCTCCCTGGGAGATCCCGGGATGGGGTATCACCGCGTGGCCCTCACCTACTGGAGGATGGGCAAGACGCGGGAGGCCGAGGCGAACTTCGCCCTCTCGGAGGAGACCAACCCGCGCTTCGCGGATCTCTACATTGACTGGGCGCGGCTCGAGTCGGAGGCGGGCCGCCCCGACCAGGGCGCCGCGATCTATGCGCGCGGCGTCAATCGCAATCCGGACAACGGGATCCTGCGGCTCGCTTTCGGCAACTACCTCCAGCAGCTAAATCGCTTCCCTGAAGCGCGCGAGCAGCTTGATGCCGCATGCAGGATCCTGCCGGCCGACGCGAGAGCCCGAACGGCCCTGGGGTATGTGAAGCTCAAGATGGGAGATCCCGACGGAGCGATTCTCGATCTCGAGTCGGCGATCGCATCTGACCGCAACTTCCCGCTCGCCTACTTCCACTTGGGAAATGCCCACCTGGCCAAGGGGATGAGGGAGGAGGCGGCCCGCAACTTCGAGATGGCTTTGCGCATCCAGCCCGGCCTCGCCCCCGCGCGACGGGCGCTCGAAGCCTTGCGTTCGAACTGACGCGGCTTTCCTAGCTCGACGGCCGGCGCGGCGAGGCAAGGTAGGCGGCGATGTGCGCCGCCTCTTCGTCCGTGACGAGCGATTTGCCCGCGAGCCGCTGCATGCGCCTCACCGTGGCGGCCCACCACTCGGGAGGTTTGTCGGGCCGCGTGAAGGTGCGATCGAGCGTGTGGCAGCGCTGGCAGCGAGTTTCGATCAACGGCCTGCCCTTGGCAGGATCGCCTCCCAGGATAGCCGGAACCGCGAGGGAGTAGAGCGACTCCAGCAGCGGGCTGTCCACGGGATCGCCGAAGGCTCCCTTCTCCTGATGCGATGCGGCTTCCTCGTTGCGCTGGAGCATCGCGTAGGCGCGGCCGATCTCCTTGTGCGCGTCCGAGAAGAGCGGATGCGCTTCGAGAATCGGCGAGAGGATCCGAACGACGCCTTCCCAGTCGCGATCAAGCGCCGCCAGGCGCGCGCGTCCCAGGCCGCCGAGGGGATGGAGGGGATCGATCGATTCGGCCCTCTCGAGGGCCGATCTCGCCTCTGGAATCCGCTGCGCCGCGAGGGTCAGCAGCCCCAGGCGCGCCCAGGCGTCGGCGTCGCCCGCGTCGATCCGGACCGCTCGTTCGTAGAGCGGAATTGCCTTCACGGGGTCATGCCGCTCTTCCTCGAGGACGCCGTGGAAGTAGGGCCAGCGGAAGTCGCGCGGGGCGCGATCCTCGAGCGCGGCGTAGAGGCCGGCCGCCTCGGCGTGGCACTGGTGGGCGTGGTAGAGCATGGCCAGAGCCCCGAGGGCCTCGACCGAGGTCGGGTCTCGACGGGCGCCGGCGTCGGCGGAGCGAATTCGCTCGATCGTGGCAGCGTTGTGCATCGATAGATCGGGCAGCTCCGGAATCGCGCGACGCGCGAGATCGGCCCGCATCCCGCCCACGAGCTTTGATCCCCCCACCGCCACGGCCGCTACGAGGATGCAGCCGATGATGATCGCAGTCAGCGTGCGGCGCCGCACCCGGAACGTCCCTCAGGCCCCGGTGACGAAGCGGACCCGGAATCCGGCCTGGCGCAACCGGTCGACGTCGGCGCGCGCGAGGGTGTACTCGCCGTAAACCATCCCGTCGGCGAACGACTCGCGAAGCGTCGCTCCCCTTCGCAGGATCGGACGCGCCTCTTCGAGGCGATCCGTCGGAAAGGAGAGGCGCACCTGGGTTCGAGCCTCGGCGAGCTCCAGCCCGAGACGCGCGCGGAGGCGATCGATGTCCTCAGCCGCGAGCGCGGAGACGATCTCGGCATCGGCGTGACGCAGCCTCAAGGCCGACTCGACCACATCGTCAGGGAAGCGATCGGCCTTGTTGAGCACGACCAGGCGCGGGATGTCCCGCGTGACGATCTCGCAGAGAGTCTCCTCGACGGTCTGCATCTGCGCTTCGTGATTCGCATGGCTCGCATCGACGACGTGGATGATCAGATCGGCCTCGCGCACCTCCATCAGAGTCGCGCGGAAGGATGCGACGAGATTGTGCGGGAGCTTGCGGATGAATCCGACCGTGTCGGAGAGCAGCAGCTTCTGCCCGTCAGGGCAGACGACCAGGCGGGTCGTCGTATCGAGGGTCGCGAAGAGCTTGTCCTCGGCCAGCACGCCCGCTCGCGTGAGGGCGTTGAAGAGGGTCGACTTGCCGGCGTTCGTGTATCCGACCAGCACGGCCTGGAAGAGGTCGCGGCGGCCCTTGCGCTGCGCCTCGCGCTCCCGGTCGACCGCCTCGAGCTTGTCCTTGAGCATCGAGATCCGGTGGCGGATCCGCCGGCGGTCGACCTCGAGCTGCGTCTCGCCCGGGCCCCTCGTCCCGATCCCGCCCCCGAGGCGACCGAAGTGCTCCCACATCCGGGTGAGCCGCGGGAGGATGTACTCGAGCTGGGCGAGCTCGACCTGAAGCATCGCCTCGCGGGTGCGGGCGCGTCTGGCGAAGATATCGAGAATGAGCTCGGTCCGGTCGATCACGCGGACTTTCAAGTCCTTCTCGAGATTCCGCGCCTGGGCCGGGGAGAGGTCCTCGTCGAAGATCAGAAGCTGCGCCTCGTGGAGGAGGATCCGGTCGCGGACCTGCTCGCGCTTGCCCTTCGACAGGAAGCTCGAGGGATCGATGGCCGCGCGTCGCTGGATCACGAGGTCGACGACCTCGGCGCCTGCCGTGTCGACCAGAAGGGATAGCTCGCTCAGCGAGTCTTCGGCGGATTCGCCGGCGTCGAGGCCGACCAGGACGGCCTTCTCGATCTTGGTTGCTGTGCTCTGGGGCGGCTTGGCGATCTTCTGCTCCTTTTGTCCGGCGGCTCCTGGGTGAACAGAGAGAGTCTAGCACAGAGAAGGCGGACCGGACTCACGTCCGGCCCGCCTCATCAAGCGGCGCACCTACTGGATCTAGTACATGCCGCCGAAGTCGCCGCCGCCACCGCCGGGCATCGCCGGAGCCTTCTCCTTCTCCGGGATCTCCGTGATGACCGCCTCGGTCGTGAGCATGAGGCCCGCGATCGACGCGGCGTTCTGCAGAGCCGAGCGGGTGACCTTGGTGGGGTCGATGATGCCCGCCTCGAACATGTCGACGTACTCGTCCTTGTCCACGTTGTAACCCATCGACTTCTTGAGCTTCTTGACCTCCATGACGACGACGGATCCCTCGACGCCCGCGTTGTTGGCAAGCGTGCGGAGCGGCTCCTCGAGGGACCGACGAACGATCGTCACGCCGACCGCCTCGTCGCCCACCGTCTCGACCCCTTCGAGGGCCGGCAGGCAGCGGATCAGAGCGACGCCGCCGCCAGGAACGATTCCCTCTTCCACCGCGGCACGGGTGGCATGGAGGGCGTCCTCGACGCGCGCCTTCTTCTCCTTCATCTCTGTCTCGGTCGCGGCGCCGACGCTGATGACGGCCACGCCACCGGCGAGCTTCGCGAGGCGCTCCTGCAGCTTCTCCTTGTCGTAGTCGGACGTCGCATCCTCGATCTGCTTGCGAATGAGCTCGGTGCGAGCCTTGATGTCGGTCGGCTTGCCCGCGCCCTCGATGATCGTCGTGTTCTCCTTGCTCACGACAACGCGCTTCGCCTGGCCGAGATCGCCGAGACCGACGTTCTCGAGCTTGCGGCCAAGATCCTCGCTGATCACGCTGCCGGCCGTCAGGATCGCGATGTCCTCGAGCATCGCCTTGCGCCGGTCGCCGAAGCCCGGGGCCTTGACCGCCGCGACCTGCAGGATGCCGCGCAGCTTGTTCACGACCAGGGTGGCGAGGGCCTCGCCCTCGACGTCCTCGGCGATGATGAGCAGCGGTCGGCCGGCCTGGGAGATCTTCTCCAGAAGCGGCAGGATGTCCTTGAGGGCGGAGATCTTCTTCTCGTGGATCAGGATGTGGGCGTTCTCGTAGACGACCTCCATGTTCTCCTTGTCCGTGATGAAGTAAGGAGAGAGATAGCCGTTATCGAACTGCATTCCCTCGACCGTCTCCACGGTCGTCTCCATGCTCTTCGCCTCTTCGACCGTGATCGTGCCGTCCTTGCCGACCTTGTCCATCGCGTCGGCGATCTTGTTGCCGATCTCGGTGTCGCCGTTGGCGGAGATCGTGGCCACTTGCATGATCTGTGAGCGGTCCTTCACGTCCTTGGAGTGCTTCTTCAGATCCTCGACGACGGCCGCAACCGCCTTCTCGATCCCGCGCTTGATGTGCATCGGGTTCGAGCCGGCCGTCACGTTGCGCAGCCCTTCGCGGAAGATCGACTCGGCGAGGACGGTCGCCGTCGTCGTGCCGTCTCCGGCGATGTCGCTGGTCTTGCTGGCGACCTCGCGAATCAGCTGGGCGCCCATGTTCTGATACGGATCCTCGAGCGAGATCTCCTTGGCGACGGTGACCCCGTCCTTCGTGATCGTGGGACTGCCCCACTTCTTGTCGAGGACGACATTGCGGCCGCGGGGACCGAGGGTCACCTTCACGGCCTTGGCGAGGACCTCCACGCCTTCCAGGATCTTGTGGCGGGCCTCTTCTCTAAAGAGCAACTGCTTCGCAGGCATCGATCATTGCCTCCCTTTCGAATGACTCGGAATCACACTTCCTCGGGTTTGGCGCGCCGTCCTACTTCTGGATGATTCCGAGGACGTCGTCCTCGCGCAGGATCAGGTAGTCCACCCCGTCGATCTTGACCTCGGTCCCCGCGTACTTGCTCATCAGGACCCGGTCGCCTGTCTTCACTTCCATCTTCTGCAGCTTGCCGTCGTCAAGGGTTCGGCCCGGCCCGCAGGCGATCACCTCGCCCTGCATCGGCTTCTCCTTCGCCGTGTCCGGGATGATGATGCCGCCGCGGGTCTCCTCGGATTCCTCGATCCTCTTGACGAGGAGTCGGTCACCGAGGGGACGAATCTTCAACGTCATGGAGACCTCCTTCTTCCTTACTGCCGTGCGCCGGGCTGCCGCGCCCGGCGGCCTCTCCTATGCTCCTGTGATGAATGAAAAATGAAGCGAGGATCAGGCCCCACAAGGGCCCGCTCTCGGCGGTTCAGTCATGTATCAAGATTCGTGCCTACGGACAGATATGAACTCAATTGATTGTAACACAATAGGTTATGGACATCCGGAGAGCCGTGGAGAACCATCGGAAGCCCAGATCATTGTTTCAGCACGGCTGGACTCAGAGTCCACGTAGCATGTTATGTTCAATAGGGTTAGCAAAGGTGAGCTACTGGATGATCGAGTCGCCCTGTTTCAGATTGGCACACGATGCCAATTTGGCATCAGAGTTTGCCTCTCATCCTCCGATCGGCCTCGTCATCGCGGACCGTCAAGGGTCACAAGCGACTAGGGATGCCAATATGGCGTCATGCCGGATGAGTCGGTCCGCGCTTCCGGTACTGGGCGAGACGCCTCTGCAGAGTGCGCAAGCCGATGCCCAGCACCCGCGCGGTCTTGCGGCGGTCGCCGTCCCATCGAGCCAGAGTGGCTTCGATCAAGCGTCGCTCCGCCTCGGCGAGCTGGATCCCGACCTGCAGCCGGATCTCCCCATCGCGCGGATCCCGCGGCACTCGAATCTCCTCGGGCAGGTCGGCGGGGCCAATCATTCTCGGACCGGCCGAAGCGAGCGCGAGGCCGCGCACGACGCTCTTGAGCTCACGAACGTTTCCGGGCCAGGAGTAGCGCACGAGAAGATCCATCGCCTCCGGTCGGATCCCTTCGATCGAGCGGCCCGTCTCCTCCTTCGCCTCGCCGATGAAGTGATCGATGAGCAGGGGAATGTCGCGCTTGCGATGGCGCAATGCCGGGATCTCGATCGTGACGCCGCGCAGTAGATCGTAGAGCTCGATGCGGAAGCGTCCCTCGGCGACCCGGTCTTGGAGGGCAAGGCTCGCGACCGCGATCAAGCGCAGATCGCACCTGCGCGGCTTCGTCGACCCGGCGCGCTCGAACTCGCCCCCGCGCATGAGTCGCAGGACTCGCGCCTGGATGGAGGCGGGCAGATCGTCAATGCCGTCCAGGACGAGCGTCCCCCCTTCTGCGATCTCCACGCGTCCCATGCGCGGCTTGGCCTTTCCATCCCCGTCCCCGAAGAGATCTCGCTCGAGAAAGGCCGCGTCGTGGCCTTCGCAGTCGACGCGCACCAGCGGGGCGGTTCGCCGGGCGCTGTTGTGATGGATCGCGGCGGCGACGAGCTCGCGTCCCGTGCCCGGCTCTCCGATCACAAGCATGTGGGAATCGGTGCCGCAGACCTGCAGAATCCGGTTGTAAACGCGCACGATCGGAGCCGAGTTGCCGATCAGGTTGCGGAAGCCGAACTTCCGGTCGATGCGGCGGGCCAGCTCGTGCATCTCTCCCACGAGTTTCTGCACCCCGAGGCCGCGGCGGATCACGGCGAGGATCTTCTCGAGGTTCAAGGGGCGGGTCTGGAAGTCGTACGCTCCCTCCTCCATCGCGCGGGTCGCGAGACCGACCTCCTCGGGCCCCGCAGTCAAGACGACCGCCATGTCGGGATTGCGCATCCGGGCGACGCTCAGCAGCCGCAGCCCGTCGATCTTCGGAGAGCGAACCTCGCAGACGAGAGCGTCGACCTGCTCGGTGTCGAGGATGTTGTAACCCGCAGGGTTGTCTGCAACCTGCACGGCTTCGAGTCCGCGCTCTTGCAGGAAGAGTGCAATTCGCCGCGCCTCGTTCACGTCGGGAAGCACCAGGAGAACCCGGGGTTGGCTCGTTTCCAGCAGATACGGTTCCATCGGGCCCCACTCTAGGAACCTGGCACGGAGTCTGCAACGGCTGGCGAGCGGATGGCGCACCCGCCGCATCGCCGGCCGAACCCCGTCCGTCCATCCGCGACCTGGGCACGCACCCTTGACTCCGCGCCCCTGAACCCGGGCGGCCAAGACGGGAGGATCGAATGGCGGACTGCGAGAGCGGTGGGACGGGCTCCCGGTTCCTCGCGAACCTCGCCTACATCGTCCCGGGATTCCACGCCTACCGGGATCCCACCGAGCGAAGGGACGAGGACTCCCGGCTGCGCATGCTCCTTCTGCGCCGTCTGGGCGAGATTCGCGGGCGGCTGAATGACATTCTGGGCGAGACGCCCCCGGAGACCAGGGGGGCCGCAGCTTCGCTCGAAGAGCGCGTCGCGCGCCTCGACGGAATCGCGGATGCGATCCGCTACGCTCCTTATGGATTCAGCGGCTTCTTCGACGCCGATGCGATCGGCGAGGACGCGCTCGAGCGGATCCTCGGCGCCGACCTGGCTCTCTTCGAAGACCTCGACGAGATCGAGTCGGCGATCGACGCCGCCCCGCTGCCCACTCGATCCGTGGCGCGCCGAAAGGAGTTCCTTCTGCGGCTCGATGATGGCACCGAGCGGCTCGAGCGGCATCTGATCTTGAGGGACAAACTCCTAGGCACCGTCTGATGGGATCGAGCTGATCTTCGGCTTGCTCGCGATCCATCCAGATTCGATCAGGCCCGCCCGCACCGTCGCGGCCCGGTGAGAGCCCTTCCCCGCCGACCCTAACGAGCGCCGGCCCGGCCCGACCCGCTGCCGCTCCCCCGCGGCAGCCAGATCCGGAAGGTCGTTCCCTTGCCCGGAATCGACTGGCAGGAGATCGTGCCGTTGTGCTCCTCCACGATCTGGCGCACCACGGCGAGGCCGAGCCCCGTCCCTTCCTGCTTCGTCGTGAAGAACGGCTCGAAGATCCGCGCCTGAACCTCCGGCGGGATGCCGGTTCCGTTGTCGTCGATCTCGATCCGCGCCCCGTCGCGCTCCGACACCGAGACGATGCTCACCTGCCCCGACTGGACCGGGACCACATCCATCGCGTTGCGGATGAGATTCAAGATCACCTGACGCAGGAGCCGGCTGTCGCAGGCGACCTTTGGCTTCCTGTCGTCGAGGTTCAGGACGAGGCGGATTCCGCTGCGGCGCAGCTCGGGGCGGAGGAAGTCGGCCAGCTCGAGGAGGACGGCGTTCAGATCCTCTTCCTTGCCCGTGGGCTGGGGCATGCGGGAGAACTGGAGGTACTCCTCGGTGATCTGGCTCAAGCGCCGCGTCTCGCGCTTGATCGTCTGCAGGATCTCGCGCGCCTCGCGCTCCTCGGGGCTCTCGCCGTCGCCGATCCCGTCGAGGAGCAGATCGACATTGAGATTGATCGAGCCCAGGGGGTTGCGGATCTCGTGGACCACCTTCGATGCGATCTTGCCGACCGCGGCCATCTTCTCCGTGCGGATGAGCTCGCGCTCGAGCTCGCGCTGTCGCGTCACGTCGCGGAGGATCTCCACCGAGCCCGAGGCCCCGGTCCCACCGCCGCGCACACGCGAGCGCGTCAGGGAAACCTCGAGGATCTCGCCGTCCTTGCGCCTGCGTTGCGTCCGCAGGTCGCGCACTGTTCCGGCCGCCGCGAACTCACCCGTGAGGCTCTCCTCGAGTCCCGCGCCCGGCGGGAGGAGCAGGTCGTACGCCTGGCCCACCGCCTCGGCCGCCGAATAGCCGAAGGTCTCCTCGGCCCCCCGGTTCCAAAGGCGGATCCGCGCCTCGGAATCGAGGAGGAGGATCGCGTCGGCCGCATCGTCGACGATCCCCGAGAGGAGCCCGCGAGTGTCCTCGACGTGGGCCAGGGGGCCATCGCGAGATGGGACTCGTCCGGCGCGGCGCAAGACGATCCAGGCGGCCAAGAGGGCCGCGACCCCAACCACCGAGAGGGCCAGTGAGAGGAGGCTTGGCCCCGGCAGATCGCTCATTCGAGGTACTCGGTCAAGCCGTACTCCCGGATCTTGCGGTAGAGTCGCGTGCGCGAGATCTTGAGCATCGCGGCCGCCTTCGACTTGTTGCCATCGGATGCGCGCAATGCCCTTTCGACGGCAATTCTCTCGGCGTCGGAGAGCGCGGCGGGAGTGTCTGCCTCGGCTTCGCCCACGGCCCCATCCTCGCTCAGGATCGATTCGGGCAGGTCCTGCAGCCGCAGAGTCCCGTCGAGTCCCATGGCGAACAGCGATTCGATCAGGTTTTCGAGCTGGCGAACGTTGCCGGGCCAGCGGTAGCGCTGGAGCGCCGCCAGCGCATCGGCGTCGAGCCCCGTGATGCGGTTGGGAAAGATCCGGGCGAACTTCTCGATGAAGTGCTGGGCGAGGAAGGGGATGTCCTCGGGCCTGCGACGGAGCGGCGGCAGCTCGATCCGGATGACGGCGAGGCGGTAGTAGAGATCCTGCCGCAGGATCCCCTCGGCGACGGCCTCGTCGACATCCCGGTTGGTCGCCGCGACGATCCGCACGTCGACTCGGACCTCGGCGACATCCCCGACGGGCCGGACGGTCCGCTCCTGCAAGACGCGCAGGAGCTTCGCTTGCGTCTCGATCGGCATCTCGGCGATCTCATCGAGGAAAAGGGTCCCGCCGTCCGCGGAGCGGACGAGCCCCAGAGTCGTCGCGCTCGCGCCCGTGAAGGCGCCCCTCTTGTGGCCGAAGAGCTCGCTCTCGATCAGCCCCCGCGGGATCGCGCTGCAGTTGACCGGCACGAACGGCTTCGAGGCGCGCTGGCCTCCGTGGTGGATCGCGCGGGCGACGACTTCCTTGCCCGTGCCGCTCTCTCCGAGGATCAGCACCGAGCTGTCGTTGCGCGAGGCGGCCTGGATGAGCGAGAAGACCCGCTGCATCAGGGCGCCCCCTCCCACCAGCTTCGGGACGGCGGAGGTGTCGGCGAGCTCTCCCCGCAGGCGCGTGATCTCGCCCTTCATGCGCCGCGATTCGAAGATCAGGTTCACCGCGCGCAAGAGCTCGTCCTTGTCGAAGGGCTTGGTGATATAGTCGGTGGCGCCGATCTTCATCGCCTGGATGGCGTTCTGGATCGTCCCGTAGCCGGTCATCATGATGACGTCGAGCCGGGGATTCTCCTTCTTGATCCGCTGGAGGAGCTCGGTGCCATCCATGCGCGGCATGCGCAGATCGGTCAGAACCAGGGTAAAGCCGCGGTCACGTCCGAGGATCTCGAGGGCCTGGTGGGCCCCATAGGCGGTCTCGGCGTCGATGCCCGCCTTGCGGAAGATCCGCTTGCAGGTTTCAGCCATGTCCACATCGTCATCGACGATCAAGATCTTCTCGTCCACGCCGGTAGCGACCCCCTCTCGCCGGGCGCGCCGCGAAGGCGCCCGGGAGATCATCGTAGCGTTCCCGGAGCGCCCCGACGACCCCCAACACGAGCGGCGACGGGTGGGGAGGAGGCGTCCTCGCCGCGCGGGGACTATCCGTGCGGCAGGTCGCCGGCGAGGGTTCGCACCGCCCGGCGCAGCGGGGAGAGGTCGGCGCTCTTCTCCGCGAGGGCGTCGGCCACCCAGGTGGAGAAATCCCTTACCGCTCCATAGAAGTCGCGCGTGTTGAAGATCAGATGAACCGCCGGGCTCGCGCGCGAAAGCGCCTCGGCGAGCTCGAGGCTGCCGGGCTCTTCGGCGGGATCCATGACGATGAGATCGGGGTGGTGGGCCCGATTCAGGGCGGCGGCGTCATGAACATGGGGGGCGGTCACGACCTCGTGACCGTCCCCCTCGAGCGCTGTGGCGTAGATGCCCCTCAGGTTCGTGTCGGTCTCCACGATGAGAATGCGGGCCATGGAATCCTCCCGGACCGCAGGCTCCCGAGGGGTCTTCCCGTCGCTAGTGCTGCCGGATGTACTCCGCCCCCTTCTGGATCGCCTGCTGGTTCAGCGGAATCGTCTTCTTCGCCTTGATGAAGCTCGGCAGCGCGCCGGTCACCGAGTCGAGGTCCAGGATTCCGCTCTTCTGGATGTAGGCGCCCATCATCACCATGTTCGCGATCTTGGTCGATCCGATGGCGTCGGCCAATTGGGTCGCGGGGATCTTGACGATCTCGATGTCGGTCCGCGTCGGAGCGATGTCGATCAGAGAGGAGTCGTACATCAGAAGGCCTCCGGAACGGACATCCCTCTCGAACTTCTCCAGGGAGGGACGATTCATCGCGACCAGTACATCCGACTCTGCCACCAACGGGTTGCCGATTTCCACATCGGAGATTCGCACGTGGCAGTTGGCCGTCCCTCCGCGCATCTCGGGACCGTACGAAGGGAGCCAGGAGACCTGGTAGCCGGCCTGCATGCCGCACTCCGCAAGGGCGACGCCCAGGAGGAGAATCCCCTGACCGCCGAAGCCTGCGAATTTGACCCGTGGATTCGCATAGTTCGGCGACTTGAGGTTCCCCTTGCGGGCGAGCCCCGTTTCGCCTGCCATGATGTCGAGCTTCTCGTGCAAACCCTCACTCAGGAAGGGCCGGGCCTCCAAGGGCCGCACCTCGGCATGCTCGGAGATGTCCCTCACGGTCCCCAGCTTGAAGTACTTCTCCATCTCCTGGTGGATCCATTCCCTCGAGTCGACCGGGTTGACCTTCCACTGGCTCGGGCAGGGCGAGAGCGCCTCAACGAGGGAGAAGCCCTTGCCCTCCATCTGGTTCTTGATCGCCTTGCGCACCGCGATCCGCGCGCGGTTCATGTGCTTGGCGTCGGTCAGGGCGACTCTCTCGAGGTAGACCGGGGCTTCGAGGGTCGAGAGGAGCTCCACGACGCGAATGGGATACCCCTCATTCGTGGCGGACCGGCCGAGCGGGCTCGTCGTGCTCTTCATCCCCACGAGGGTGGTGGGGGCCATCTGGCCGCCCGTCATTCCGTAAATCGCGTTGTTCACGAAGAAGACGCTGATGTGCTCCCCGCGGTTCGCGGCATGGAGGATCTCGTTTCCGCCGATGGCGGCGAGATCCCCGTCTCCCTGGTAGACGAGGACGATCGCGTCGGGGTGGGCGCGCTTGACGGCAGTGGCGACCGCCGGGGCGCGGCCGTGCGCGACCTGGACGTTGCTCGTGCGGAAGTAGTAGTAGCCGAAGACGCTGCAGCCGACCGGCCAAATGAAGATCGTGCGATCGGCGATCCCCATCTCATCGATCGTCTCGGCGATCAGCTTGTGGAGATTCCCGTGGCCGCATCCCGGGCAGTAATGGGTCGTCAGCTTGTCGGGACCGGTCTTGCGGTCGAAATCGACATAGAACGAGTCGGCCTTGACGAAGCTATCTCTAGGCATGGGTCGCCACCTCCAGCTTGAGGATCTGCTCTTTGAGCTCCAGCGCGGTCGGGACGTTGCCGCCGGTCCGGAAGTAGAGGTGGACCGGCTTCTTGCCGTTCACGGCGAGGCGCACGTCGTCGACCATCTGCCCCGTGGAAAGCTCGACCGCGAGGAAGTCCTTCATGCGCGGCAGGGCAGCGAGCGCAGCGAGCCGCTTCTTCGGGAAGGGCCAGAGGGTGATCGGCCTCAAGAGCCCCACCTTCACCCCGTCGGCGCGGGCCATGTCCACCGAGGTCTTCATGACGCGCGAGACGATCCCGTAGGCCACGACGATGTGCTCCGCGTCCTCGGTCTTGTAGTCCTCGAAGCGGACTTCCTTTTCCTCGACTTCGTGGTACTTCCTGTCGAGCTTGTTGACGTGCGCCTCCAGCTCGTCGGGGTCGAGATAGATCGAGCTCACCAGATTGTCCCGGCGCGACGCCTCCGGCCCGACGGCCCATGGCTTCGGCTCGAAGCTCGTCTTCGGCTCGGCGAACTCGCAGGGCTCCATCATCTGTCCGGTGAAGCCGTCGGCCACGATCGCCGCCGGCCCCCGGTACTTGTCCGCGAGATCGAAGGCGAGGCGCGTGAGATCGCACATCTCCTGCACCGAGTTGGGCGCGAGGCAGATCATCTTGTAGCAGCCGTGTCCGCCGCCCTTCACCATCTGGTTGTAGTCGCCCTGCTCGGGAGCGATGTTGCCGAGCCCCGGTCCGCCGCGGACGACGTTGACGACGACGCACGGCAGCTCGGCGCCGGCGATATAGGAGAGCCCCTCCTGCTTCAGGCTCATCCCCGGCGAAGAGGAAGCGGTCATCACCCGGATCCCCGCCGAGGCGGCGCCATAGACCATGTTGATGGCAGACACCTCGCTCTCCGCCTGGAGGAAGGTTCCGCCGACCCTCGGGAAGTACAAGGAGGCCGACTCGGCGATCTCGCTCGCCGGCGTGATCGGATAGCCGAAGTAAGCGCGGCAACCGGCCAGGATCGCTCCCTTGACGATCGCGTCGTTTCCCTTGAGCAGTTGTCTGGACATTTCGGGATCCTCCCTACTGGGCCGCAGCCAGCTTGAAGACGGCGATGGCGCCCGGCTCGGGGCAGGCGTAGAAGCAGATGCCGCATCCCGTGCACCCGTCGCCGACATACATCGAGGTGCGGTATCCCATTCGATTCAGCCCGGGGGCGAGCTTCAAGACCTTCTGAGGACACTCGGCGATGCAGTATTGGCACCCCTTGCACTCGTCGACGCGGATCTCCACGTTCCCCCGCGGCTTCGACCTCTCCTTCTTGATCTCGTTCATCCTCTTACCTCCGTCAGGGAGCAGGTTCTCTATCTCTTCGACGCAGGCGCGGTTTCATTCCCGCGGGCCGCGCTCACCTTGGCCATGAACCACGAAATCCAGCCGTCGAACCCCTCGCCCGTCGCGCAGGAGAGCTCCACCCTCGTCGCGGAGCGGTTGACGCAATCGACCCCATCCCAGAACTCCTTGCGGTCGAAGCTCAGATGCGGCAACAGGTCGATCTTGTTCAGGACGATCGCCGAGGCCTTCTCGAACATGAAGGGATACTTCGCCGGCTTATCCTCGCCTTCGGTGACGCTCGCGAGGACCACGCGCGCCGACTCGCCGAGGTCGAAGCTGCTCGGACAGACGAGATTGCCGACGTTCTCGATGATGATCGCATCCAGCTCGCGCAGGTCGATTCCCTCGATCGCGCCCTGGATCATTCGCGACTCCAGGTGACAGGTGCCATGGGTCACGATCTGGACCGCGCGTCCTCCGGCGGCGGCGATGCGTTGCGCGTCACGCGCGGTCCGCAGATCTCCCTCGATCACGAGGCAGCGGACGCGGCCATGAAGCTCCCGCAACGTGCGCTCGAGAAGCGTCGTCTTGCCGGAGCCGGGGGCCGAGAGCAGATTGAAGACGGCGAGGCGCGCCTCGCCGAAGCGGGTGCGGAGGGTCTGCGCGAGCTCATCGTTTCGCGCGACGACGTTTCGAGTGATCTCCAGGATGCGGACCTCGCTCACCGGACCTCCTCCTCCACTTCCCACATCACCCGCCGGATCTCGATTTCCCTGCCTCCCACGATCGAGAAGGCCGCCGGTCCGCAGTTCCCGCACGCGCCCCCCTCCGACTCGATCGGGAAGGTCGATCCGCAGAGTGAGCATGAGGCAACGACCGGCGCCAGGTCGAGCGCGAGTTCCGCGCCATCGCAGATCGTCCCCCGACGCGCCACCTCCCACGCGAAGGAGAGGGCCTCCGGCTCGATTCCGGCGAGCCTGCCGATTCGCATCGTGACCTCACGGACGCTTCCGCGGGGCGTTCCGCCCGATCGCGACGCGATCTCGGCCTCCACGCTCTCGAGCACAGAGACCGCGATCGAGAGCTCGTGCATCCTGCCTCCCGCCTTCGCCCCGCCTAGGGGCGGGGGGCCTCCCTGGGATCGGTGCGACCACCGGGGCGCTGGCGCAATCGGGTCGTCCTGCGGAGGTTCTGGCTCACGACATGGAGCAGGTCGACCGGACGACTCCGGTCGCCGTAGTAGAGGACCCCCGCCTGGCGCGCCTCGAGCTCGATGGCGTCGTTCGGCAGATCGAAGGCGAAGACGATCCCCATTTGCGGCCGGATCCGCCGGATGAGCTGCAAGGTCTGGGTGACGGTGTCGTCGTGCATGGCGCCGTCCAGGACGACGATGCGGACCCGCGGATCCTCGGCCGCGAGGAGACACTCCCGCGCCGATCCCGCGAGGATCCAGACTCCCTCGAGCTCAGGCGCCTCGCGCTGCAGGCTGACCCAGAACGCGGGATCGTCCGATGCGACGACCACGCGGTCCCGGGTCACCGGAACCCTGGCGTGCACTGACCGACTGCGAGCTGGACCAAACCACATGGAAACCCCCGCCCCCATAGATGCAAGCAGGGTGCCAATGGGGATCGATCTGGGAGGATCCAATCGATTGCAGGAACGGGAGTTGGAAAGGAGCCACCGCGCCGGTCGGACGGGTCGGCCGCGAGAGGCGCCGGACTCGGCCCGATTCGCTACATCGACCCGGCGGGCTGTATCGAAACGGATCAGTCTCAGCAAATGCGGGGAAGCTGGTCGCCCGTCAGCATATCGAGGATTCGATGTCCGCCGATCCGGGTCCGCAGGAGAAGCCGGCCGGGCGGATCGGCGATGACCTCGCCGATCTCCACGGATTCGCGGCCGGCGGGATCGGCCCGCAGGGCGGCGAGCGCGCGGTCGACATCGGCGGCATCGACCACGGCGAGGAATCTCCCTTCGCTCGGCACATAGAGCGTGTCGAGACCGAGGATTTCCGCGAGGGCGAGGACGGCCGGACGTAGGGGAATCCGCTCCTCGGCGATCTCGATCGCGAAGGGAGCGCCCGATGTGAGCTCGCAGAGGGTGGTGGCGATGCCGCCACGGGTGGGATCGCGCATCCAGCGCACCGCCGCCCCCGATTCGAGAAGGGCGCGCGTGGCGGAGAGCACGGGCGCGCAGTCGCTCTCGATCGTCGTCTCGAAGCGCAGGTCGTTTCGCGCCGCCATCACGGCGATTCCGTGATCGGCGATTCCACCGCTCACGATCACGCGATCGCCCGGACGCACCGCGGCCGCGCCCTGGGGAAGCGGCTCTTCGAGAAGCCCGACGCCCGCGGTGTTGATGAAAACCTGATCGCAGCTCCCGCGCTCGACGACCTTCGTGTCGCCCGTCACGACCGGCACGCCGATTTCGGCGCAGACCGCCTGCATCGATGCGGCGATCCGATCCAGGGTCGCCATCGGCAGCCCCTCCTCGATCACGAATCCCGCCGAGAGGGCGATCGGGCGCGCCCCCATGACGGCAAGGTCGTTCACGGTGCCGCAGATCGAGAGCTTGCCCAGGTCGCCGCCGGGGAAAACGATCGGGGTGACGACGAAGGAGTCGGTCGTGAAGGCGATGCGCGCGGCGCCCGCAGAGAGGCAGGCCGCATCCTCGAGGCGCGCAAGCGCTTCGTTCGAGAAGTGGCGCAGGAAGATCTCGCGCACCAGCCGGCCGGTCATTCGTCCTCCGGCGCCATGCGCGAGGAGGATCATCTCCTCATGCCCTCCCCGGGGGCTCATCTCACTCCCCCGCTCCAGCCCCGCGCGTACTTGAAGTAGGCGGCGCAGGTCCCCTCGGTCGAGACCATGCAGGCGCCGATCGGATTCTCCGGAGTGCAGACCTCGCCAAAGAGAGGGCACTCCGGCGGGGCGACAGTTCCGCAGAGCACGTCCCCGCAGCGGCAACCCTCGTGATCGCGCACGGCCTCCTCGACCTTGCGGATCTCCGAGGGCGGCAGGAGCCCGAGCCCATCGTAGGAGGAGAACTCGGGTCTCAGACGCAGGCCGCTTCCGGGGATCGGTCCGAGGCCGCGCCACTCGGCGTCCTCCTCCAGGAACCACTCGGAGAGCGAGGCGCGCGCGAGTCGATTTCCCTGGGGCGTGACCGCGCGGCCGTAGCGGTTGACGATTGCGGCAGTCCCATCGCGGCGCATCCGCACGAGCTCGAGGATCCCGGAGAGGAGATCGACCGGCTCGAAGCCACAGACGACGCCGGGCACGCCGTGGCGCTCCGCGATCGGACGGTAGACCTCGGTGCCCAGGATCACGCTCACGTGCCCGGGGAGAATCAGCCCGTCGACGCGCAGATCGGGACGTCCGAGCAGCGCTTCCAGCGCGGGTGGCACGAGCTTGTGGGCGACGAGCAGATAGAGATTCGCGATTCTCCGCTCGGCGATCGCGCGCAGGAGCAGCGCGGAGCCGGGGGCGGTCGTCTCGAATCCGACCGCGAGGAAGACGAATCGCGTTTGCGGCTCGGCCGCGGCGAGAGCGAGCGCATCGAGCGCCGAGTAGACGACCTCGACGCGGCCGCCGCGGGCGCGGCGCCGCTCGAGACTCGACCGCGATCCGGGGACGCGCATCATGTCGCCGAAGGTGACGAGGGCGAGACGCGGCTCGTCGAGGAGCCGCAGCGCCAGATCGATGTATGCCGTCGGGGTGACGCAGACCGGACAGCCGGGGCCGGATATGACGCGCACCTCCGGCGGGAGCATCTCCCGCAGGCCGAACCGGAAGAGGGCCGTCGTGTGGGTGCCGCAGACCTCCATCAGGGTGATCGGCGGGCCGCCGGATGCGGTCTTCTCAATCTCGCGGCGGAGGGCCGCGCAGCGGGCGGGATCCGCGAAGGCCGCCGACGGCGAGTCCGAGGAGGAGACGCTCACGACTCCTTCTCCGGCGCGGGATCGTCGAGGAGGATCGAGAGGAGCCGCAGGTCCTCCTCAGCGCGCTCGGTATCGAGCTTCTCGATTACGAACCCGGCATGGACGAGGACATAGTCCCCGAGCGCGAGATCGGGCACGAAGCCCAGGTGGACCTCACGGCGCACCCCGGAGAGCTCCACCGTCCCGCGGTCTCCGTCGCGTTCGACAAGTCTCATCGGCACGGCGAGGCACATGGTCGCCCTCTCCCTTCCATCCCGCATCATGCTGCGTCGAGCGCGACGCGGCGCAATCCGCACGCCCGCCGCGCCGAGTCTATCATCCCTCGAGCCGAAGCCTCCAGGAAGCCGCAGCCAGCTGACCGTAGGAGATCCCGCCGTCGTTCGCCGGAAGCTCCAGCGGCAGGAGCGCCCGCAGTCCGCGCTCCTGGATCCCGTCGACGACCATGCCCAGAAGAAGCTGGTTCTGGAAGACGCCGCCGCCCAGGGCGACATCGCGCGCTCCGGAGACCTCCGCGAGGCGCGCGGCCCCGATGACGATCGCCTCGGCCATCGTGCGATGAAAGCGCCACGCGAGAATGGCGGCGTCGGTCCCGCGCCGGTCGGCTTCGATCAGCTCACGCAGCGCCTCTGTGAGATCGATACGGAATCGGGTGGGCCATTCGGGATCTTTCGCGGACACGTTTGTGTCGGCCGGCGTCTCGATCAACGCGACCGGCCACGGAACGGCCGCATCGCCGGATGCCGTGCGTTCGGCGAGGGCCTCCAGCTCCGCCGGCGCCTGCCCCTCGAAGAGGGCGACGGGCCGGCGCAACAGGTAGGCCGCGACCGCATCGAAGTATCGCCCCGCTCCCACCGTCCAGGGGCAGTTGAGGCCCCGCTCGATCATCCGGCCGACGAGATCGGCCGCCGCGCGCGGGATTGCCGTTCCCACGGCGCCCATCGACTCGGCCGGGTCGCTCCCGGGCTGGAGTCTCGAGAGAAGCGAGTAGGTCATCCTCCACGGCTCGCGGATCGCTGCTTCGCCGCCGGGCAGGGGAAGGGGCTCGAGCGATCCCGCGCGCTCGAAGCGGCCGTCCCGGAAGATGAAGTACTCGCTTCCCCACAGCGCCCCATCCGTTCCGTAGCCGGTGCCGTCGAAAGCGATTCCGATCGCAGGCCCCTCGTGACGGTGCTCCGACAGGACCGCCGCGACATGCGCCTCGTGGTGCTGGATTCCGATCCGCATGCGCGCGGGCGACTCGAGGGCGTATCGAGTCGATAGGTAGTCGGGATGAAGGTCGTGGACGATGCGATCGGCATCGTGATCGAAGAGCCGGCAGAAGTGGACCACTCCCTCCTCGAGCGAACGCAGCGTCTCGTAGTTCTCCAGGTCGCCGATGTGATGGCTCACGACGGCCTCCTCGCCGCGGCCGATGGCGAAGGTGTTCTTGAGCATTCCCCCCACTGCGAGCAACGGCTCCTCGAGCGGTGGATACAGGGGGATCGCGCGGGGAACGTAGCCGCGCGACCGCCGGATCATCTGCAGTCGGCCGCGAAAGAGGCGCGCGACCGAGTCGTCGCAGCGAAGGTGGATCGGACGATCGTGCATGAGGAAGTAGTCGGCGATCTCCCCCAGCCTGCCGACCGCCTCCTCGTCGATGTAGGCGATTGGCTCGTCGCTTCGATTCCCGCTCGTCATGACGAGCACCTGCGGCGGCGGGGGCTCGTCGCCCGAGGAGCAAGACAGCAGGTGCTGGATCGGGGCGCAGGGGAGCATGAATCCCAGCGTATCCTGCCGCGGCGCGATGCCGTCGGGCAGGCGGCAGTCGGCTCTCCTGCGCAGGATGACGATCGGGCGCTCGCGCGACTCGAGGAGCTCCCGCTCCGCGCCGGTCATCTCGCAGTGGCGCGCCACCTCCTCGGCATCGGGAGCCATCAAGGCGAATGGCTTCTCCTCGCGCACCTTTCGCTCCCGAAGGGTTCGCACGGCGATCTCGTTGCGCGCATCGCATGCGAGATGAAACCCGCCGAGCCCCTTGACCGCCACCACGGCTCCTTGAGCGAGCAGCCGCCGGGCCTCCGCGATCGCGTCGAGCACCGGCAGGCGGATGCCGGTCGCATTCTCCAGCCGCACCCGCGGGCCGCACGCGGGACACGCATTGGGCTGAGCGTGGAAGCGGCGGTCGGCGGGATCCTCGTACTCGCGCTGGCAGTGCGGGCACATCGGGAAGCCGGACATCGTCGTGCGCGCGCGGTCGTAGGGAACGTCGCGGACGATCGTCAGCCGCGGACCGCAGTGCGTGCAGTTCGTGAAGGGATAGAGGTGGCGCCGGTCATCCGGATCGAGGATCTCGCGGAGGCAATCGCTGCAGGTCGCGGCATCCGGGGAGATCGGCACGCGGCGGCGCCGCGCCTGCGGGCTCGATCGAATCTCAAAGCCGCGATGCCCCGCCGGAGGCAGCCGGGTGATCGCGATCCGTCCGACGCGCGCGAGGGCGGGCGCTTTCTGGCGAATCTCCTCCTCGAGCCCTTCGAGGGCTCGGGCATCCCCTTCCACCTCGAGGAGGACCCCTTGATCGTCGTTCAGGACGAATCCATCGAGGCCACGCGCCACGGCGATGGCATAGAGGAAGGGGCGGAATCCGACCCCCTGCACGATCCCTTGGATTCGCAGGATCTGCCGACGCCTCATCGAGGGCTCGAAGCCTCCCCCCCCCGCAGCGCGGCCGCCTGCATTGGATGGATCGACGGATGGATCGACGCGGCGCCGCGTCCACGCCTCAGGCCGCCGGCGCTCCTTCTTCGAGGAGCGCGCGGACCCGGCGCACCGCATCATCGAGGGCCCGTTGCGCGGCCGTGGAGAGCTCCGTCGACCATTGGATTCCACCGGACGCGTATCCGACGACGTCGATCGCGGGCAACTCGAGGTCGAGCGCCCGCGCGAGGCGAACGATACCGCCCAGTGAGCAACCGTGAAGGGAAAGATACGGGTCAGGGTTCGGGAACTCCACCCTGTTCAGCCGGAACACCACCACCTCGCCTGGGACCGGCCGTCGCGGAGATCGCTCTCCACCGACCAGCCCCCCCATCGTTCCCGAACCCCGTCCCCGAACCGAATCCGCCGCGACCAGCGCGCATCCGCCAGGACTCTCCGTCCCCTCGACGATGCGCAGCATGTCGATCACGATGACGCGATCGTATGCTGCCATCAGCTCGAGCAGATCGACGCCGCCCGTGGCCCCGTCCTCAACGTCGACGCCTTCCGGAACGCCTTGCTCCAGCAGCCGTCGCACTGCGTGGACCCCAAACCCGTCGTCGCCCGCGAGCAGGTTGCCGACTCCCAGGATCAGCGTGCGGCCGCGCATCACGCGGCTCTCCCCGGACACCGGCTCCTCCCTAGACGAACTGCACCTCGAGGAAGTGCGTCGCGCACGAGATGCAGGGATCGTAGGCGCGCACCAGCATCTCGAGCTTCTTCTGGATCTCCGCCGGCTGGGCGCCTGCCATCAGCTCCACCTGCTTGTGCATGTCGGCCTCGATGTTGGCCAGGTTCTGTCCGGTCGGGATGATGCAGTTGGCCTGCAGGATCCGGCCCTCGGAATCGAGCGTGTAGTCGTGGAAGAGGATCCCGCGAGGAACCTCCGTGGCGCCCACTCCGCGCCCGTACTTCGTCGGCTCCTTCATCCGATGGACGTAGCCCTTGCGCAGCAGCAGATCGTCGAGGATCGCCAGGGCGTCCTCGTAGCAGTGCAGCACCTCGATGAGCTGGGCGGTGTTGTTGTGGAAGGGTTTCGTGACGAGCGGCTTCAGTCCCAGCGCGTCGGCCACGCCCTTCGCCCACGGCCGCAGGCTCGAATAGTTGATGTTGAAGCGGGCGAGCGCGCCCACGGCGTAACTCTCCGCCTTCGCCTTGACGTGCTTCGCCGTCGAGTGCGGAGCGACCCGCTCCTGGATCCGGTCGAGGTATGTCGCCGGGGGCGTCACATCTCCCATCGATGAGGCGATGTCCCCGTAGAGGAAGGCGTACTCGCCGCGCGCCTTCAGGGCGATGTATTCCGTGGGCCGGTCGAGATCGGGCATCGCGATCCCCTTGAAGAGCTCCACGGTCGCCTCGAGGTCCGGCTTGGCGGAGATCAGGATCTCCCTTGCCCTCTTGAGATCCTCGAGAAGCGGCCAGCGCGCGAAGCCGCCGGGGAGCATGCCGATCGGGTGGATCTTCCGGCCGACCAGGATCTCGCACATCTCGTTGCCGAGCTTCTTGAGCCTCAAGGCGCGCTTGACCACCTCGGGGTGGCTGCCCGCCAGGGGGATCACGCTCGGGGCGTTGAAGAAGTCGGGCGCCACGAGGAAATAGAGGTGCAGAATGTGGCTCTGAATCGTCTCGCCGTGGAGGAGGAACTTCCGCAGGAGCGTCGTCTCCTCGTCCGGGACGATGCCGAGCGCGGCCTCCGAGGCCTGGATCGATGCGCAGGTGTGCCCCAGCGCGCAGATCCCGCAGATCCGGGCGGTGATCGCGGCCGCTTCGTCCCACTTGCGCCCCTCAAGCATCGCCTCGAAGAAGCGCGGAGACTCGACGATCTCCAGGCGCAAGTCCTCGATCTTCCCGTCCTTGACGTTCACGACGATATTGCCGTGACCCTCGACCCGGGTGATGTGGTGGACGTTGATTTCGTAACCCTTCATCGCCGCCTCCTCACAACGCGCCGCACATGATCGGCAAGGGACCGGGGCCGACTCGGTTCACCCGACCATCGTCCCCCTGCAGGCTTCCCACCATCGTCCCCGATCCCATGGAACCTCTAGCTCGCGTAATAGGGACTCAGATCGACCGGAGTGAGCGCGTTGAAGTGGGTGAGTCGATCCTCCACCTCCCGGCGCGTGAGTCCCTTCGACTTCAGGATCTCGACCATCGAAGCGATGTTCGGCTCCGTGAGGAACCCCCGGCACCCCACGCACGCTTCCCCGAAGGCTGGGCAGATCGCCCCGCACCCAGAGCGCGTGATCGGGCCGATGCAGCAGATCCCCTTCTCGTAGAGACACACGGTGGCGTTCTGCTTGCACTCCGTGCAGACCGCGTGCTCCGAGGGCAGAGGAATCTGACCCAGCAAGAGAGACTTCGTCACGCGCATCAGCTCGATCTTGTCGATCGGGCAGCCGTGCAGCTCATAGTCGACCTTGACCACGTCGCGCACACGTTTGGTCGGCTCGGTGGGAAAATGCCGCGCCCCTTCGCCGTACACCTTCTGGCGCACCGCGGCCAGCTCGTGACGGTTCTTCAGGCCGTTCACGCCTCCGATGCACGCGCAGGAGCCGATCGCCACGAGGATCGCCGCACGCTCGCGGATCTCCCGGACCTCCTCGAGATCCGCGGGGGTCGTGATCGATCCCTCGACGAAAGCGATCTGGTAATCGTGCCTGCGGTCATCGATCGCCTCGCGGAAGTTCACGATCTCGATCGCCCCGAGGAGATCGAGCAGATCGTCCTCGAGGTTCAGAATCGTGAGCTGGCATCCTTCGCAACTCGTAAAGCTGAAGACGCCCACCTTCGGCTTCATCAGAGCGCCTCCCTCACCTTCTTCACATCGCTGTAGCAGAAGACCGGCCCTTCCTGGCAGACATAGATCCCGTTCATTTGGCAGTGTCCGCACTTTCCGAGGCCGCAGCGCATCCGCCGCTCGAGCGACATGTAGATCCGACTTTCCATGATCCCGCGCTTCAAGAGCTCGAGGACCGCGAACTTGTACATCACCGGGGGGCCCACGACGACCGCGACCGTCTCCAGGGGATCGACCTCGATCCGCTTGAAGAGGGTCGTGATCACGCCGGTATTCCCTGTCCAGCCCTCCTCGGCGATGTCGACCGTCTCGTGCAGCTCCATTCGATCGTCCTTCGCCCAGGCCGCCAGTTCCGAGGCGTACAGCCGGTCGCTCGGGCGCTTGGTCCCATAGAGGGTGATCAGACGACGGAAGTGGGAGCGGTTCTCCATGCAGTAGAGAATGAGGCTGCGAAGGGGCGCCAACCCCAGTCCTCCGCACACGAAGAGGACATTCTTGCCGAGGATCTTCTCGACCGGGAAGCCGTTGCCGAAGGGGCCGCGGATGCCGAGAATCTCGCCGGCTTTCATCTGGTGCATCACCCGGGTGAGCGACCCGACCGAGCGCACGCAGAGCTGGAAGCGCCTGTCGGTGCTCGGGGAGGAGGTGATGCTGATCGGCGCCTCGCCGATTCCAGCGATCGAGACCTCGACGAACTGGCATGGCTTGTGGCCGAGCGAGCGCTTCTCGAGCTCGATGTCGAAGAGCTTCTCCTGGGAAGTCAGCTGCTCGACGCGCAGGATCTTCCCCGGCTCGGGAACAAAGAGAGAGGGACGGGCTTCGGGAAGAGACGAGATCATCGGATCAGCCCCCCAACACCTGGTTGTACATGTCGGTCAGGTGAATCGACGCGACGCACTGGGCCGAGCAGCGTCCGCATCCGACGCAGGCGCTGCGGCCGTACTTCTCGAACTGGAAGACCTCTTTCTTGAAGAGGCGGTGGCGCTGCCGCTGGGCGGATTTGGGTCGGAAATTCTCCCCACCGGCCACCTCGGCGAACTTGACGCTCTGGCAGCTGTCCCAGAGGCGGCATCGCTGGCCGTCGACGAGATTGAAGTGGACCTCGTCGCGGACATCGAAGCAGTAGCAGGTCGGACAGACCATCGTGCAGGTCTCGCATGAGAGACACCGTCTGCCGATCGCCTCCCAGAGCAGATCGTCGTAGGCGTCCTTCAACGCGCCGGGCAGCCGGCTCGCCGGGCCAGAGAGACGGGGCTTGAAGCTTGCCCCCTGCATCTCGCGAACGCGGCCTAGCGCTTCCCGATCGGCCGGCGTGGCGGACTTGAGGCAGGAGAGCTTCTCAATCATCGCCTCGCCCGGGGCCGTGCGCGTGAAGATGAAGAACCGGTCGCCGAGATCGACGAAGAGAAGGTCGTATCCCCACTCCGTCCGGTAGGTCCCCTTGTCGAAACAGAGATTGTACGGGCCGCAGGGGCGAGTGCACTCGAGAGCGATGATCCGGGTTTGAGCGCGCCGCGCGAGGTAGTTCGCGTCCTGTGGCGTGTCCGAGAAGATCTCGTCGAGTATGTTGATCCCCTGGACGTCGCAGGGATGGACGCCCAGAAGAATCAGGGGCTCCGCCTCGATGGCGGGCTTCGTCGCGGCAACCTCTCCGCGACGGAACTCGATCAGCTTCTCCTCATGAGGAAACAGCTGGCGCGCCGGAGGGAGCACGGTCGTCGTGTAGTCGAGGACGAGATTCTCCGGACTGCGGATCTCGTCGAAGACGAAGCCGGCATCCTTGCGCCGGGGACCGATCACCTTCCCTTGCTTCTGGAACTCGCCGACAAGAGCGGGGAGATCCATCTTGGAAAGCACGAGGGTCTTCATCCGTTCGATTCCCCCTTCAAAGGCCGTGGCCCGCCAGAGGTCACTCCGGCGGGCCACCCTCGGCTACCCCACCCCTCCCGATCCGGCCGCATACGCCCCGCGTCCATCTCGGTCCGTGGGTATCGATCCGGCCCCACAGGGGGACGGTGGCCAGCCGCTTCCACAACCCACACCCCACTCAGCCCACGGCCGGACACGGTCCCCCCGATCCGCCACGACTCCTGAGCGCTCCACCGCTTCCAAGACACCACCCAGTCAGGAGCCGCCCCTTTCATCCCATCCCGCCAGGGGCCCGGATCCACCTCAGAGGTTTCGCAAGCGGCGTGCCAAGGCGAACGCGTTCGCGCAATGCCGTCAAACCACTGGCGCTGCATCGATTGAGACCCCAGTGTGACGCTGCGGCCGCCCTTCCGAGGCGGCGAGGTTGTAGCGAAGCGAATCAGTTGTCCCGAGTCGAGACACTCGCTTCCAGATCCATCGACTTGGACGGAAACAGCCGTATCGAATACTCAACAAAACTGATTCATAGTCTCGTGCGCCATCCGTCTATCCCATTGTCCGATATGATGCTCTAGATGTGAAGTATTTCGCTCATTATCCTTGACATGGAGAAGGTGACATTCCATAGTATTAAGCGGTTCTGATGTACACTTCAGCTATACATTAAGTGTACTACTGCTCCGACCCTCGCTGCTTTGGGTGGTCGCGTTGATGCAAGGGGGGGGTATGGAAAGTCTGGCCGGCAGTTGCGTTGTCTGTGGTTATTGCGGTTCGGGTTGCCGCTTGCGGATGGTGGGCGACGCGGCAGGCCCGGTCGGGATCTCCCCGATCCTGACTCACCCGACAAGCGAGGGCCGACTCTGTCGCCGCGGTTGGACGAGTCATCAACCCCTCCGAGATTCCGGCCGGATCCGATCGGCCACCATCAAGAAGGCAGGCGGCAAGGCAGTCTCCGTTTCCTGGGAAGACGCGATCGCTCATGCATCAGAGATGCTCGCAGGATCGCCTGCTGGCGCCACCGCGATCATCGCCTCCCCCACCTCGTCGAACGAATCGCTCTACTTGCTCGGAAAGCTGGGACGCACCTTCCTGTCGACGCAATCGATCGACTTCCCCGGCGGCTCCTCCACGCTGGCGATCCAGCGTCTGATGGCGCGTTGGATCGAGTCGACCTGCGGCATCCGTGAGGTCGATTCGGCTGATGTGATCATCGCCATTGGCCTTGGTGACGGCGATGCGTGCCCTCAGATCGTCCCCGCGGTCTGGCGCGCGATCTCCCGTAAAGCGGCCGTCATCTCCGTCGACTCGTGGAAGTCCGACCTCTTCTCGGAAGCCGACATCGCCATGACGCCCCTGCCCCACGCGGATGCCGTCTGGATCGACGCCCTGGGGAGCGCTCTGTCTTCGCGCTATGAGCCCAGGATCCCGGCGGAGGACGCCGTCGGCCTCGCCGGGATCGAGCCGGGTCAAATCGAGCGGGCCGCGGAGCTCCTGCGCGGAGCGAAGCGGATCGCCGTCGTCACCATGACCACTTCGATGGACCGGCTCGCGGACAGGCGGAGCATCGACGCCCTCGGGCGGCTCCTGTCCGTTCTGCGAACCACGGGCGACTGGCTCGGAATCCTGCCCCTCTTCGAGCGCTCCAACACGCTCGGCGCGATCGACATGGGGATCGGGCCCGACCTGCTGCCCGGCTGGAGGGACGCGGGCGACGCGGAAGCGAGGGCTTCGCTCTCGAGAGCGTGGGATCTCCCTGTCTGCGAAGCGGACGGCGTCGGCATTCCCGGAATCCTCGAAGCGGGCGGGATCCGATCGCTTCTCGTCATCGGCGATCTGCCGGGCCTCGGGCTCCCCGGTTCGGAGGAGCTGCTGGCGGGTCTCGAGCGGATTCCCCTCCGCATAGCGGTCTCGGCGTTTCCGTCCGCGTGGACCGACAGCGCCCACATCGTCATCCCGCGCCCCTTGCCGGGCGAGACGGAAGGCACCTTCACGAACACCGAGGGACGCGTCCAGTGGAGCCGGCAGTGCCAACCGCCCCCGGCGAGGCAGGAGTGGGAGATCTGGGCCGCGTTGGCCACGGCGCTGGGCGCTCCCTGGCGGTACGCGACGATCCATGATCTCCGCTCCGAGATCGCCCGCGTCGTGCCCGGCTATGAGCCGCTGGCGGAGGCGTCGATCGAGGGGACTGGCGAGTTCGTGCGCACGCTCTGGGAGGTTGGCGAGCTGGGACGCCGTCTTCCGGCCGACGCTCCCCTGCCCGGAGAGAACGGCGACGCTCAGTCCCTGCTCCTGTGTGTGGAACAAGTCTACCTTCCCTACCACTTCGACTCGGAGATCCTGCGATCGCCGATCATGCGCCGGGAGCTCGCCATCCTTCCGAACGAGCCGCACGTTCTCATCCACCCCGCGGACGCGAAGGAGGCGGTCTTGCGCGATCAGGGGCGCGGCGTCCTGCGCACCGGGCACGGAGAGACGAGCGTACGCATCGCCTGCCGTAGCGACGTCCCGCGCGGACGGATCATCGTTCCCGACATCTATGCACGGCTCGTTCTGGGCCCGCTGCTTCCGGACGGAGCGAGCGGGAAGAGCGGCCTCTATGCCGCGGTTCACGTTGCCGTAGCGCCGAAGTAGGCCGATTCAGGAGGATCCCGGATGGCACCGCACGACCCGCTGACCCTCCCAAAGGAGCGTTGCGTCGAGTTCCTGAGCTCCCTGGAGATCCCGATCGCGGGACCCGTGTCCACGGGAGCGGGCGAGGTGGAGTACAGGATCGCGCCCCCCGGCGAGATGATTCTCGACGGCTACGTCAACAGCGCGATCTCACCCGTCCGATTCCCCTATCCCCAGACGCAGATCCTCTGGAGATACTCCCAGAACGGAGAGCCCCGCTTCACGCCCGAGGATCAATCGCTGCGAATGGCGATCTTTGGCATCCGCTCCTGCGATGTGACGGCGTTCCGCTATCTCGAGCACTTCTTCGACCGCCCGCCTGCCGAGACCACCTTTCTCGACGCGGCCTCGAAGATCCTGCTCGTGAGCATCGCCTGCAACGAACCGGGCGAGAACTGCTTCTGCGTCTGCTGCGACGGCGGGCCATTCCTCGAGGGCGGTTTCGACGTCCAGCTCACCGATCTCGGGGATCGATTCCTCTTCGAGATCGGTAGTGATCGCGGAGCGGAGGCGGCTCGCCGGGCCGGCGGGATGCTGAAGGCAGCCTCGGAGGCGGATCGCACGCGCCGGGAGCGCCTTGCCGAGGAGGCGCTGGATAAGTTCGGGATCACATCGCACATGGCGACGGGGATACGCAAGCTCACCTCACGCCGGGTCGCCGAAGAGCTGTGGGCAAGGCTCGCGGCGCGTTGCATCGAGTGCGGCGGATGCGCCTTTGTCTGCCCGATATGCACCTGTTTCGACGTCGCCGATATGTGCGACGGCGAGTCGAACGGGCGGCGCGAGCGGACGCGCGACTGCTGCCAGTACGCTGGATACTCGAGAGAGGCGAGCGGATTCAATCCTCGCCCCGACAAGGTGAGCCGCTTCAAGAGGCGGTTCTACCACAAGCTCAGCTTCTTCTACTTGCAGCAGGACGGGAGGCACGGCTGCGTCGGTTGCGGCCGCTGCGTCTCCGCCTGCTTCGGCGGGGTCGACATGCCCGCCGTGGTCAACGCGATCCGCTCCGAGCGGATCGAGGCGGACGCATAGCCCCGGGGGGCGATCGAAGATGGCCACACATCTCTATGTTCCCGACCTCGTCCGGATCGAGAAGATCGAAGGCGAGACGGTCGACACGAAGACCTTCACCCTCGACTGGGTGGAAGCGGAGGCGCACGGCCGGTTCCGACCCGAGCCCGGCCAGTTCGTGGAGGTCTCGGTCGCCGGCGTGGGAGAAGTCCCGATCGGGATCGCCTCCTCCTACGGCCGCGACGGAATCTTCGACATCACGGTGCGGGCCGCCGGGAAGGTCACGCGGGCCCTCCATGCGACGCGGCCCGGTGACCGGATCGGAATTCGCGGACCCCTGGGGAACTCCTTCCCGTACGACATCGCCCGCGGGCGCACGCCGATCTTCGTCGCCGGCGGGATCGGCCTGCCGCCGCTTCGCTCGCTCATCCACTTCATGCTGGCCAGGCCGGAAGAGTATCCCAAGATCACGATCCTGTACGGGGCGCGCACGCCGGCCGATCTCGTCTACAAGGACGAGCTGAAGCGCTGGGAGGCAGATCCGAGGATCGACCTGCACGTCACGGTCGACATCGGGGCGCCCGGCTGGACCGGCAACGTCGGGCTCGTCACGGAGCTCTTCAAGAAGATCTCCCCCGACTACGCCGGGGTGGTCAGCTATGTCTGCGGCCCGCCGATCATGATCCACTTCGTGATCCTGACCCTGCTGGAGCTCGGCGTGCCCGAGACCATGATCATCTCGACTCTCGAGCGGCACATGAAGTGCGGGGTCGGCAAGTGCGGGCACTGCGCGATCGGACACAAGTATGTCTGCACCGACGGCCCGGTCTTCTCATACGTGCAGATCAAGGAACTGGAGTGGCAGTGCGGGGAGAATCCGACATAGGCCCCGGCCGAGGCGTCGTCGTCGGCATCGGCAACGACCTCCGGGGGGATGACGCCGCGGGGCTTCTCGCCGCGGAAGAGATCGCCCGGCGGACCGGCGAGCCGCTGATCGCGGCCGGCGAGGTTCCGGAGAACTTCCTCGGCGCGATCCGGGAGATCTCCCCCGCCTGGGTGCTCCTCTGCGACGCCGTGGATTTCGGAGGCCGGCCGGGCGAATCGATCCTCATGCGGATGGAAGAAGATGGCGGCGGGTTCCGGGGACGCGCGGATGCTTCCACTCACCGTCCCACGCTCTCGCTCCTGGCGCGCTATATCGAGACGCAGATCGGCGCCAAGGTCTGGCTACTCGGGATCCAGCCGGAGTCGATCGCATACGGCTCGTCTTTGAGCGAAACGGTGCGCGAGGGAATCGATCGGGCCGCGGGAGCGTGCGCGGCCTGGGTCGGACCCCGCGCCGAATCGATGGAGGTCTAGCTACCGTGGAAACCTCGTCGGCGGCAACGTTCGCGCTGATCCCCCTGATCTGTGTCATCGGAGCGATCGCGGCGGCGGCGCTGCAGAAGATCAGCCACTGGGTCTCGACGGCCGTCGTAGGATTCTGCGCGGTGCTGGGGCTCTACGAGATCTCGGCGCTCTACCCCGGAACGGCCGTCTTCGAATGGCAAGCGCTACCTTGGCTCCCCGCCGGACGGCTCGGATTCCGTGTCGACCCCCTGAGCTCCATCATGCTCATCGTGGTCCTGGTCATCGGCTTCTTCGTCGTCCTCTTCTCGAAGGGCTACCTGAACGCCGGGAATCGCGATCATCCGACCCGCACAGGACAGGGCCGTTACTACTTCTGGCTTCTTCTCTTCATCGCGGCGATGAGCGGGGTGGTGATCGCATCGAACCTCCTCCAGCTCTTCATCTTCTGGGAGATCACGACGCTCTGCTCATGGGCGCTCATCTCCTTCTACGACACGCCGAAGTCGCTCAGGGCAGGCTACAAGGCCCTTCTCATGACCCATATCGGCGGCCTCTTCCTGATGACGGGGATCGTCCTGCTCTATGTGCGGACGCACTCGTTCGACTTCACCGCGTTGAATCAGCTCGAGGGCAAGCCGCTCACGATCTTCTTCCTGCTCGCCCTGATGGGAGGATGGGCGAAGGCCGCGCAGGGACCCTTCTACACATGGCTTCCCGACGCGATGGAGGCGCCCACGCCGATCAGCGCCTACCTGCACGCCGCCGCGATGGTGAAGGCCGGGATCTACCTGATCGCGCGCCTGGTCCTCTCATGCAGCGAAGCGACGCGGGCGGGCCTCGTCGCTTCGGGCGTGGGCACGGTCATGATCGTGGTGGCCATGGCGACCTTGTTCATGGCGCTCTACCTCTTCTTCTTCCAGGACGAGCTGAAGAAGCTGCTGGCCCTCTCGACGATCACGCATCTGGCCTACATGCTCGCCGGCTGCGCGATCGCCTTGTGGGGGTCATGGGCCGCCTTCCAGGGAGCCGTGCTCCACCTGGCGGCGCACGCGGCGGGCAAGGGGCTCCTGTTCCTCTCGGTGGGAGCCCTGGCCTACTTCTCGGGTAGCAAGCGAATCTCCGAGCTCTCAGGGGCCGGTTCGAAGCTGCCCCTGGTCGCCGTCGGCTTCTTCGTCGGGGCATTCACGGTGACCGGGGTGCCGCCCTTCGCCGGTTTCTTCTCGAAGCTCATGATCATCGGAGGAGCCTTCTCCATGGGCGGATTCGGCCCGTGGCTCGGCGTGCTCCTGCTCATCGAGAGCGTGATCGCATTCGCCTGGTTCCTCTGGATCGGCCAGAAGGTCTTCTTCGGGAAACTCTCGCCTGCGGCGGCCGCCATCGGCACCTCTTCCGGGTCGATGTGGACCACGCTCGTCGCTCTGATCATTCTCTGCTTCGCCATCACACTGGTGGCCCTGCCGATGGTGCACCAGCTTCAGCCATGAGGCGGGACGGACGATCGATGACGGCCGCGCGGCGGCCAGGAGGTGATCCTCCGTGGAAGTGACGGCAACGGTTCTCTGGATCATGGCGCTGCTTCTCTTCGGAAGCGTGGCCTCAGCGGTCACGGCCAAGCGGAGATCGGCGTGCGCCAAGCTCTCCTTCGCCATCACGACCGTCGCGTCGGTTCTGATGGCGGGCCTCGCCGCCCAGGCGCTGCTGAGCCCGAGCGGCTCGCTCGGAGGATCGCTCTTCAGGATCCCGATCCTGGAATCCGAAGCCGCCTTCGGCCTGGACGGCTTGGGCGCGATCTTTCTCCTCATCATCGCGGTCCTGGGCTTCGTCGCCGCCCTCTACTCGATCGGCTACATCACCCACCCGCACTACGCGGGCGAGAGCCTCGCGCGCTACTACCCCTTCTTCTTCGTCTTCCTGCTGGGGATGGTGGGGGTGACAGTCGCCTGGGACCTCTTCATCTTCCTCGTCTTCTGGGAGGTGATGACCCTCGCGAGCTACTTCCTCGTCATCTTCGAGCGGGAGAACCGCACGAGCCTGCGCGCCGGATTCAAGTACTTCGTAATGACCCACATCGCCACGGCCTGCCTGATCGCGGCCTTCGTCATCCTGCGCCTGAAGGGCGACTCCTTCGGCTTCGCGGCCGCGCGGGGAGCGCTCTCCGAGATCCTCTCCGGCGGAGGAATCCTCGCCCACGGATTCCTGCTCCTGCTCTTCGTGGGCTTCGCGACGAAGGCGGCGATCTTCCCGCTCGGCGACTGGCTGCCCGACGCCCACCCCGCGGCCCCCTCGCCGATCAGCTGCCTGCTCTCCGGAGTGATGATCAAGATCGGCGTCTACGGAATCTTGCGGACCTTCCTCTGGATCGCCCCTTCGCATCCGATGATCTCGACTTGGGGCGGGGTGATCGCCTTCTTCGGCGCGCTGTCGCTCTTCGTGGGGACCATGGAGGCGCTCGCGCAGCACGACGCCAAGCGGCTGCTCGCGTTTCACAGCATGGGGCAGATGGGCTACATCTTCCTCGGAGTCGGGATCGGTCTCGCATTCCTGCGGGTATCCCCCGCGCTGAGCGCCATCGGGTTCATCGGCGGCATCTACCACCTCGTGAACCATGCCTGCTTCAAGGGGCTTCTGTTCCTGAACGCCGGATCGACTCTCCTGCGCACGGGGACGCGGGAGCTGGATCGCATGGGAGGCCTGAGCCGGATGATGCCGCTGACGGCGGTGACGGCGGTCATC
This sequence comes from Candidatus Eiseniibacteriota bacterium, assembly GCA_034679345.1. Classification (GTDB taxonomy): domain Bacteria; phylum Eisenbacteria; class RBG-16-71-46; order CAIMUX01; family VGJL01; genus JAXDAY01. The sequence continues at coordinate 59,246 of JAXDAY010000031.1, read as the reverse complement.
GCCTCCTTCGCCATCGCGGGAATCCCGCCGCTGAACGGCTTCGGCAGCAAGTGGATGCTCTATCAGGTCTCGCTCTTCTCGGGCCTCCAGGCGCCGGTCTATCTCCTCTATGGGATCGCCGCGATCTTCATTTCGGCGGTGACCCTCGCCTCGTTCATCAAGTTCCTGGGGGCGAGCTACTTCGGGCAGCCCTCCACGAACGTTTCGGCGCGCGGTGATGGGATCTGCGAGGTGCCGGCCTCCATGCAGGCGGCTCAGGTGATCCTCGCCATCGCGTGCGTCCTCTTCGGGGTCCTGCCCTTCCTCGTGGTCGGCCCGATCCATCAGGCGCTCTCCGCGGCGCGCCCTGGCCTCTTCCCCGAGGCGTCGCTGCTCTTCTCGGGCCCGCTGGCGGGGATCAACATCCAGCTCGGCGAGGGGATCTCGAGCATCTGGAGCCCGCTGCCGATCCTTCTCGGATTGATCGTCTGCTTGTTGATTCCCTTCTTCATCTACCGTGCCTCGGGAGCATCCGTGCGGAAGGTCACCCCGTGGGTCTGCGGCGAGGTCCATCGCCCGGACGAGGTCCGCTATCAAGCGAGCGGGTTCTACCTCACGTTCCGCAGCCTTGCGGCTCCCGTGGTCGGACGCGCGCGCGCAGCGGGCTTCTACCCGCGCTGGCCGTCGATCCGAGCCCGATGGCTCGCGCCGGTTCGCACGGTGTTCAACTTCGATTTCATCTACGACGTGATCGTCTCGGCACTAATGAAGAGCATCGGGTGGGTCAGCCGGGTCCATTCCGGCTATCCCCAGGTCTATGTCCTCTACATGGCGGCCGGACTCGTGGTGGCCGTTGTTCTCTTGTACACGCTCCACTGAGGGCGAGGGGAGGTTGCGCCGGTGACCGGTCAGGAACTGATCCAGAAGATCAGAGTCGAGCTCGACGGGGCATGCCTCGATATCGAGGAGCCGCGCCCCGGCCAGGTCTACGTCACCGTCGCCCCGGACCGGATCGTCGAGGCGACCCGGAGGATCGTCGACAGGTTCGACGCTCGCTTTCTCATCACCGCGGGAGTCGACTCGCGCCGCATGACGGTCCCGATGGCGGGATCGCCGCGGATGGGAGTGGTGAACTCCTTCGTCGCCTCCCACATTTTCGCCATCGATCCGGACCACCTCTTCCTCACGCTGCGCGCGATCCTCGATCGCGAGCGGCCAAGGATGTCCACCATCACGGAGATCGTGCCCGGCGCCAAGTGGGCGGAGAACGAGATCCAGGATCTCGTGGGGGTGGCCGTGGACGGCCATCCCGATCCGCGGCGGCTCGTATTGCCCGACGACTGGCCCGATGGAATCTACCCCCTGCGCAAAGAGGTTCCGCACAACCTGCGGCCCGAGCCCGACACCTCGAAGCGGCCGATCCCGATCGAACCGCCCGAAGGGGCGAGCGTCTTGCCCATCGGGCCCTTCTATCCCGTTCTCGAGGAGCCGGCTTACTTTCGCGTCTTCGTCAAGGGAGAGACCGTGGTGGGCTGCGACTATCGCGGCTTCTACAACCACCGAGGGATCGAGAAGCTCGCCGACGCGACGCTCACATACAACCAGGTGCCATTCCTCGCGGAGCGGATCTGCGGCATTTGCGGTTTCATCCATTCGACCGCCTACGTGGAGGCGACCGAGACGGCGATCGGCGTTCGGGCCCCGCGGCGCGCGCGGATCATCCGCACGCTCCTGCTCGAGCTCGAGCGGGTCCACAGCCACCTGCTGTGGCTCGGGATCGCCGGCCACATCATCGGCTTCGACACGGTGCTGATGCAGAGCTGGAGGATCCGCGAGCCGGTCATGTGGCTCGCCGAGTACATCACGGGCCACCGGAAGACGTATGGCATGAACATCGTCGGCGGGGTCAGGAAGGACATCACCCGAGAGATGTTCGGGCGGATCCTCGAGGTGCTCGACAAGGTCGAGAAGGAATCGGTGGCGGTCGTGCGCGCCATCGACGGCGACACGAGCCTCGAGGCGAGGCTCAAGGACGTGGGCCGGCTGCTCTACGACGATGCGCGCGCCATTTGCGTTGTCGGCCCCACGGCCCGAGGCAGCGGAGTGGCGATCGACGCCCGCATCGACCATCCCTACTCCGCCTACGACGAGATCATCCCGAAGAAGATGGTCCACCCCGAGGGGGACGTCTGGGCGCGCACGGTCGTGCGCCTGGAGGAGCTCCTCGACTCGATCCGCCTCATCCGTGAGAGCATCGCCGCGCTCGAGTCGGCGCCGGATTCGGAGATCAGCCTCCACCTGGCCGACGTTCCGGCCGGGTGCGAGGGGCTCTGCGTGGTGGAAGCCCCGCGAGGCGAGTCGATCCACTATGTCCTGACGGGCGACGACAACCGTCTCGAGCGCTGGCGCGTCCGAGCGCCGACTTACCCGAACCTGCAGGCCGTCCCGGTCATGATCCAGGGCGGCTCGATCGCCGATGTGCCGATCTCGATCGGCAGCTACGATCCTTGCTTCTCATGCACTGAGCGGATGGAGGTCGTCGACATCGAGGCCGGCTCCACGAGAGTGCTGCGCGGCGACGATCTACTGCGTCTATCGAGAGGAGAGAGCGCGCGATGATTCTCTATGCGATCGCCGTCGGGGCGCTCAACATCGCCCTCTGTCTGTTGCTGGGGCCCTACTTCGAGGGAATGTCGCGCAAGTATGTGAAGGCGAACATCGCCCATTCCCGCGTCGGCCCCCTGACGGGGCCTCTACAGCCCTTCATCGACCTCTTGAAGCTCTTCGGCAAGGAGGATCTGGAAACGGGCGGATTCCTCCAGCGGTTCGCGCCGATCCTCGCCATGGGCGCGGTCCTCATGTGCGCGCTCCTGACTCCCATGGGCGGGCCGGCGCCCTTCGAGTTCGGCGGCGACTTCATCGTCCTTCTCTACTTCCTGGGGCTCATCTCCGTGGCGATCGTCATGGGCTCGATCGCCGGGGGCTCGTCCTACACGATGTCGGGAGGTCTGCGCGAGGTGATGGGCTTGCTCCTCATTGACATCGCCATGGCGGTTGCCTTTATCACGGTGATGGTCAACACCCGCTCGATGCGGATCTCCGACTGGGTGGTCTGGCAGTCGGCCGCCGGGCCGAACTTCTCGATGGTCCTCGCAGGGATCCCGATCCTCCTGCTCCTTCCCGCGCAGTTCGGCAAGCTCCCCTTCGACACCCCCGAGGCAGACCAGGAGCTGATGGGAGGCCCCTTCGCCGACATGTCGGGCAGGAAGCTCGCGCTCTTCAAGTGGGCCCTCCTCGCCAAAGGATTCGTGGTGGCATCCCTCTTCGTCCAGGTGTTCGTCCCCTGGCCCGTGACTCCCTGGTTCGCGGCGAACCTCGCGATTCACGTCGCGAAGGTCCTCGTCGTCTTCGTCCTGGTCGGCGTCGGCGAAGCGCTCTTCCCGCGCCTTCGTATCGACCAGGCGCTCCGGTACTACGCGATGCTGTTCGTCATCGGCGCGATGGCGGTCGTTCTGGCCTATCTGTCGGCCTGAGGAAAGGACCGAGGCGCATGATCGGGAGCAAGATTCGGGAACTGATGATCGCCGTGAAGGCGGGCGTGGTCACCCTCGACTATCCCCTGGCCCCCGCGCCGCCGGTTCCGGAGCGGTTCCGGGGGAAGGTGGAGCTCGATCTCGATCGCTGCGTCGGCTGCGGAGGATGCGCCTTCGTCTGTCCCGCCCGCCTGATTGTCGTGCGCGACATGGAGCAGCACTGGCGCTCGCTCGATATCTTCCGGGAGCGTTGCACTTACTGCGGGCGCTGCGAGGACGTATGCCAGGAGCGGGCGATCCGCCTGACCCACGAGTTCGAGCTGGCCACCAATGACAAGGGAGACCTCACGGACCATCTGGAGGTCTTCATGGCAAGCTGCGGGCGCTGCGGGCGCTGCTTCAAGCCCGACCAGCCGCTCGACCGGATCACGACCAAGGGCCTCGTCACCTGAGGAGGATGCGCAGATGGGATCGGTCGCAGTGAACAGCGGTCTGGTCGTCACACTGATGGTGATCCACCTCCTCGCCTCGATGGTCGTCGCCGAGATGAAGAACCTCCGCTCGGCGGTGTACGCCCTGATCGTGCAGTCCCTGACCCTGTGCGTGGTGATTCTCCTGCTCGGCTGGGGACAGGGCTGGATGATCGCCTGGTTCGCCTGGGGCCTGGCGACGAAGGTCATCCTGCTCCCCTACCTCTTCCTGCGGGCCATCAAGATCCTCCCGAGGCAGGAGGCGGAGCCTGTGGTGTCGAGCTGGGTCTCCTTCGGTATCGTGGTCGCCTCGGTCCTGGTGATCTATCAGATCCTGCATACCTACCTGGCGGCCCTCGTTCCGACGGTGGCGGCGGCGGCGGAGCCGACCCGCTCGAGCCTCGCGATGGCCTTCACCGTATTCCTGCTCGGGATCTATGTCTGCATCGTCCGCAGGGACATGGTGAAGGTGATCATTGGAGTCCTGCTGCTGGAGAATGGAGCCCACCTGGCGCTCATATCCCTGGTCCCCTCGCGGCCCGAGACGGGAATCATCGGGATCGTGACGAACGTGGTCCTCGCGGCCTGGCTCCTCCTGTACTTCGGGGTCGTGACCTTCCGGGCTCTCGGCACGACCGACACGATGAAACTCTCCGAGTTGAAGCGATAAGGAGGGAGACGCCGGCATGACGCAGCAGACATCGATCCTGCCCCTTCTGGCCATCGTCCTGCCCGTGGCGTTCGGGTGCGCCTCGATCCTGCTGCGCGCTCACGGGCGGCGGCTGCACGAGGGAACCGCGCTGATCGGACTCGCCCTCACGGCGATCGTTTCCTTCATGATCGTCGGAGCCGTCATGGACGGAACGATCCTCACGCTCTGGGGGGAGAACTTCTACGTCGACGGGCTCGGGGCGCTCATGATCCTGCTCTCAAGCGTGCTCGGGCTCCTCGTGGTGGTCTACTCCATCCCCTTCATTCCCACGCGCCTTCTGGAGATCCAGCACGCCGGCCGCAGATTGTCGACCTACTACGGTCAGCTCCTCGTCTTCCTGGGGATGATGAACTGGACATGCAGCACGAACAACATCGTGATGCTCTATCTCTCGCTGGAATTGACGACCCTGGCCACGGCATTCCTCGTGATCTTCTACCAGAAACGGGCCTCCATCGAGGCGGGCTACAAGTACCTGATGCTCGTGACCGTCGGAATCCTCTGCGCCCTGATGGGGATCGCGCTCATCTACAGCGCCGCGGCGGGACTGCCGAAGACCGAGACGCAGGGGCTCCACCTGCTGCTGATCTCCGATCTCGCGAAGACCTCGGACCGGATGGCGCCGAGCCTCGTGCTCCTGGCAAACGCGTTCCTCATCGTGGGATTCGGGACGAAGGCGGGCCTCGTCCCGTTCCATGCATGGCTCCCCGACGCCCACGCCGAAGCGCCCGAGCCGATCAGCGCCCTTCTCTCCGGCATCGTGATCAAGGTGGGCGCCTACGCGCTGGCGCGAACGATCACGATCTTCTCGCCGTCCTTCAGCGCGATCGTGATCTTCATCGCGATCATCGCATCGGCGAGCATGATCTTCGGAATCCTCATGGCGCTCGTTCAGGACGACCTGAAACGCATGCTCGCCTACTCGAGCGTGAGCCAGATCGGCTATATCGTGGAGGGGCTGGGGCTCGGGACCTATCTCGGGATTTACGGAGGGCTCTTCCACCTCGTCAATCACACCCTGATCAAGGCGCTGATCTTCCTGGCCACCGGCGCGATCGTCATGGTCGCCGGGACCCGCAAGATCAGCGAGCTGGGAGGGCTGGGCCGACGCGCGCCCGTCACGGCGGCATGCTTCCTGGTGGGGGCGCTCGCCATCGGCGGACTGCCCCCCTTCAGCGCGTTCATGAGCAAGCTCACGCTCTTCATCGCCGCCGCGGAGCGGGGGCTCATGTGGGCCGCGGTGATCGCCGTATTCACGGGACTGCTCACCGTCGCCTGTTTCGTTCGCGCGGCCTATCGGATCTTCTGGGGGCAGCTCTCCGCAGGACGGGAGATGATCGTCGACGAGGTCGGCGAGGTTCCTCCCGCGATGTGGGGAGCCATGGCCGCGATCGCCGCCGTCGTCATCACTCTCGGCGTCTACCCGAAGGTCGCCTATCCGCTCCTGGACAACGCGGCGAAATGCATCCTGCAGGTCCTGGGCGGGGTCGCATCCTAGAGGAGGTAACCTTGTTCCGCACGCTATGCAGACAGGCATTCCCGAAGGCGCTCTGGGTCTTCCATGCGAACTGCGGCGCCTGCAACGGCTGCGACATCGAGGTGATCAACGTCCTGACGCCCTACTACGACGCCGAGCGGTTCGGGATCAAGCTGGTCGGCTCGCCGCGGCACGCGGACGTGATCCTCGTCAGCGGTCCCGTCACGCGCCAGGTGGCGCCGGCGTTGCGCCGGCTCTACGAGGCGACCCCCGATCCCAAGCTCGTCCTCGCCGTCGGGTCGTGCGCGGTGGGCGGAGGGATGTGGTTCGATTCCTACAGCGTGCTGGGCGGGGCCGACTCGATCCTTCCGATCGCATTCCACATCCCCGGTTGCCCTCCCCGTCCCGAGGCAATCCTCCACGGCGTGGCCGTGGCGGTCGGGTTGGCGCAGAAGAAGGTGGAGGGAAAGACGCAGAAGCAGGAGCTCATGCCCCCTCCGCCGGTCGGCAGCCACGCGGGAGCGAAACCATGAAGGCGAAGGCGCCGGCCCTCCTCGTCCTCTTCCTCTCGACCATGATCCTCTCCTGCGTGGCCCATGGGCCGACCCAGAAGGTCGAGAGCGTGAAGATCGCGATCCTCCCCGAGTACTCCCTGAACCTCATGGCGGCCCGCTACGCGCCGCTGATCGATCGCCTCCAGAAGAGCCTCGGGTCGGGGTATCGGGTCGAGTGGATCTCCTGCCCATCGCCGGAGGCCTTCATGGCGACGGTGGAGCGGGAGCAGCCCGATCTGAGCATCCAGGACGCCTTCCACACAGGCCTCCTCGCGAAGCTCCAGGACGCGCGTCCCTTCCTCCAGATGGAAGGTCCAGGGGGAGAGCGGAGCCGTCACGGCGTGATCGCCGTCGCGGAGGGAAGCGACATCGCCGATCTCGCTGCGCTGAAGGGCCGGACGGTCGCGGTCGCCTCCAAGCGTTCTTATCTCGGATTCATCGCGCCGGTCCTCCTTCTCGACGAGAAGACGGGCGTGCGGGCGAGGGATCTCGAGATCGTCACCGTGCGCTGGCAGGACGAGGTGATCGCCCGGCTCCACGCCGGCGACACCGATGCCGGTTTCATCGCGAGCGAGAGCGTCCCCCCGGGGCTCAAGGTCCTCGCGAGCACGGAGCCGGTCGGATCCGACTGCCTCGTGACTCTCCCCGGGACGGACCCGGAGGTCGCGGCCCGCGTGCGGGAGAGCCTGCTCTCTCTCGACCCGCAGGCGTCCGCGGATCGGGCCGTCCTCGGAGCCTTGGGCATCGGGGGATTCAGGCCGCTGGATCCGGACACCTGGGAGGAGATACGATCCGTCGCGGACATGTCGTTGTTGCCCTACTGAGGCGCCGGAAGCGGAAAGGGAAGTCGTGATGGCCCAATCAGCGAAGATCCTCGTGATCGAGGACGACCCGGACTACCAGCTCGTGATCGAGGAGATCCTCAAGTCCGGCGGGTACACGGTTGTCGCCGCGTCATCAGGCGAGGAAGGGCTCAAGAAGATGGTATCGGAGCGGCCCGATCTGATCATCCTCGACGTGATGATGGAGCGCACCATCAGCGGCTTCGAGGTCGCCAAGCGGATCAAGAGCAAGGACCCGGGCTCCGAGTTCGCTCAGTTCGCCTCCATACCCATCCTGATTCTCACGGCGATCCACGATACAACATTCTTCAGGTTTCAGCCCGACGGCGACTTTCTGCCGGTCGAAGATTTCATGGAGAAACCGCCGGTGCGCGAAGAGGTCCTCAAGAGGGTCGGCAGACTGCTCTCGATGCCGCGCTGAGGACGGATGCTCTCGATCCTCCCCGTAGAGCAGACGCTGATCGAGCGGGCGCGCTGGCTGATCCGCCTGCGCTGGATCGCCGCCGCAGGCGCCGGCATGGCAGTCCTCATCGTCTACGGAGTTCTGCGGCTGCCGGTCGATCCCCTTCCCCTCAGCCTGACTGTGTGCGGGATATTGGCCTACAACGTGCTCTTCCTCATCCACCAGCGGCGCAGCGTGCACATCGCGACTCCACAGGCTCGCCTGCGATCCATCTCCCGCTCCTTCCACGTGCAGATCGCCCTCGATTGGATCGCACTGACGATCCTGCTCCACTACGCGGGGGGAATCGAGAATCCGTTTCTCATGTACTTCATATTCCACGCGATCCTGGCGGGAATCCTGCTTTCCCGAAAATCGGGTTACGCCCAGGCCGGCCTGGCGATTCTTCTGGTGACCCTGATGGCGATCGGAGAGTCGAGCGGGATCATTCCCCACAGCACTCTGGGTCGATCGTTCGGCTTCGGCCTCCACAACGATCCCCTGTACATCTTCGTCCTTCTCTTCGTCTTCGCCACAACGATCTTCCTCGCCGTCTACCTCGCGACCGGGATCACCGGGGTCTTGCGCCAGCGGGAGGAAGAGCTCGCCCGACTCGAGGAGTCGCTGCGCGAGGCGAACGCGGCGCTTCTCGAGAAGGACCGGGCGCGCTCGGAGTATGTGTTGCGGGTCTCCCACGACCTCCAGTCCCCCCTGGCGGCGACGCACAGCATGCTGAATCTCGTGGTCGAGACGATGTCGGAGGCGATCCCTGAGAAGGGGATCGAGTTCATCCGGCGCTCCCTCCGGCGCGTCGAGGGGCTGCTGCGGCTTGCGCGGGGTCTCTTCGATCTGAGCCGCATTCGCGCATCCCGGACCCTGGCGGTCGAGCCGTTCAGTCTGAAGGAGGTCGTCGATCAGGCAGTCCAGGAGTTGCTGATGCGGCCGGGGGAGAAATCCTGCGATCTCTCGATCGACTTGCCCTCGAACCTGCCGTTCATCGCCGGCGACAAGGGCCGCATGGCCACCGCCTTCAGTCACCTCTTGATGAACGCGGCGCAGTACTCGCTTCCCGGAGTCCGGATCTCGGTCCAGGCCCGCCCCGTGGGAGATCGGATCCAGATCGTCGTCGAAGACTCCGGCGTCGGGATCCCCGCCGATGAGATCCCGCGGATCTTCGATGAGTTCTATCGCGGAAGCATGGCCAAGGAGATGGAACCCAACGGCTGGGGCCTCGGTCTGACGTTTGTCCGCGAGATCGTCGACCGGCACGGCGGCGAGATCCGCGTCGAGAGCGAGATCGGCAAGGGGACCCGCTTCACCTTCACCCTGCCGCTTCACACGCACGGCGAGGAATGAGCGCTCCCCCGCGGGCGAGCCTTCAGTTCCAGGATTTCCGATCCGACGGGGGCGCGTGAATCCGCGCCTGTCGCACCAGGCGAACGCGGGCGGGATCGTCGAGGAGCCTTTCCAGCGCGACCCCGCCCGCCGCGACCGGATCGCGGAGAATCTCCTGGAGGGCATCCATGCAGAGTCGCCTCTGCTCCCGCAAGAGATGGCTCTGCGGCTTCTCATCCAGGCAAGCGTCGAGCAGGCGTAGAGAGTCCCGCAGGATGCGCTCGCGACCGCCGGCGTTCGCGGTGCGGTCGAACCGCGCGAGCGACTCGACGACGCGTCTGATCCGCGCGTCGAAGCGCTTGCGCAGCTCCGCCTTCGTCATGGCTTTGCGCAGCCGCTGCTTCTGGCCCTGGCGCGTCGTTCGGCGCTCGACCCGCTTGTCCCTGCGCTGAGGCCTCGAGGCGGACACCTTCGCTCCCCCGATGCCTTGATCAGCGGAGCTTCAGAAGCTTGCCCGATTCGCCCGTTCCCGCGCGAACGAGGTAGATCCCCGGTGGAGCCGATCGTCCCATGTCGTCCCGGCCGTCCCAGACGGCGCCGCTCTGGCCGCTGGCGAGGCCGATCGAACGGATCCGCCGCCCGGTGGGATCGAAGACCTCGATCCGCCGGCCCGCCGCGCCGGCCTCCCCCAGCCGGATGCGGACTTCGCGGGTAAACGGATTGGGTTCGATCCCGAGCGAGGCTTCCTCGATCGGCTCGAGGATGTCGGCCGGCCGCAGATCGAGGGTCAGGCTTCGGGTGGAGAAGTGGGTCACGCCCCGGAAGGGGGTGACGAGGATCTCATCGATCGTGCCCTGCGGATTGCCGGCGAATGCGTCCCAGACCAGCCGGTCGGCATCCGGCGTCGATGCCGGGTCGATCAATCCCGCGGGCGGGCCCGGCGCCTCCCCGGGGAGCGACGGCAGGCTGAAGGAATGGGCCCCCGCCTCGGCGATGATCCTCCAGAGCAGATGCTCCTGCACCGTGGAGTCCCCCGGCGTGATCGCGGAGAGCCGGATCGTGTGCGCGATCCAGGTGGCGGGCGGCTCGACGCCTGGATCGTGCACGTCGTTCCAGTTGAAGACCGCGCGCTGCCTCGTCAGGACCGGCGGGTCGTACATGTCCCGGATGACGCGGGTCGCCGGCGGGCTGAACGGTGTGCGGTCGATCCTGCCGGCGCTGAACGCGCGATAGATCGAGCTGTCGGCGTAGCCCCCGCCCACGAAGTTCTGGGCGTCGGGGATATCGACGGCGGGGACCCAGCTGGCAAGCTCGAAGGAATCGGTTGTGTCGACGAGCGCATATCGAATGTCGTAACCGAGGACCCCTTCCCCGCCCGCGACGGGAATGCTCGCGAGGCTGGCCGCGGTGAAGGTCGTGCCCGATGGCGCCCCCTCGATCGTGACCGTCACGTTCCTCCGGTCGTCCAGGTCGGAGGCGAAATGGATCGTCGCCCCGTTCAGGACCGCGCGGTCGCGCTCCACGCCCAGCTCGCGCACCTGTGCGATCTGAAGGAGGACGCCGAGGTCTTCGGGCGGATCGAGGATCAGGCTCAACGGGATCCGCGCGCTGATCGAGTGCAGCGTCTGAACCGTTTGCGCGGGAAAGTCGAGCTTGTAGAGCGGCTTCTCGATGTCGAGGACGAACAGCTCGCGCTGCAGCGGGATAAAGATGTTGCCGGGCAGCACGATTGGCCCGTATCCCGGGATCTCCAACGTGTCCGGCGGAATCTTCCAGGTCGTGCCTCCCGACCCGAGGATCTGATCGACCGACAGGGCGGGCAGGACGACGGCGATGTCGAGATTCCCGTCGTTGTCGACCGTCCGGATCCCCGTCACGGCGCCTTGCACCCGCGCGGAGGGGCCATAGACCGTCGAGTCGGCGATCTCGCGGGTCAGGGGCAGGCGGATCGAACCCTCCGCCGACTCGATGACAGAGGTGAACGCGAACCCTTCGCCTCCGGCGGTGACCGTCTGAGGACCGATCAGCGCGAGGTTCTGGAAGAGCACCGTGCCGGTCGGAGGCGTCACGGCCGTGTTGCCCGTGAACGGGATCCCCTTCCCGGGCCCGACCATGACGAACGCGCCGCCGAGAGGCTGCCCGTTTCTGGCATCGACCACGGTGACCTCGAGCGTGGCCGAGGCGACCGGGGCGGCGATCGAGACGTTGCAGAGGAGTAACGCTGCGAGGATGCGGCGAGTGGAATGGACCGTCATGCGGATCCTCCCGGGGGTCGGCGCCGGCCGCGGCGCGATCGCCGGCGCATCGGATCGTTTCCTGCCGCGTAGTCTAGGGCAATCATCGACCTGGCGCCACCGTCCGCGATCGCGAGGACGCGCTCAGTCCAGGGAGGGGCGTCGGGCGATCAGATTCGCGAAGGAGAGGTAGTGCGCCCGGCGCGGGCTGAAAGCGACCGACTCGCCATACTCGAGCAAGGTCCAGTCCTTGTAGAAGAAGCGCAGTTCACGCGACTCGAGGTAGTAGGCGTCGGTCTCCCTCCTCCAGTCGGTCTCTTCCCGGGTGAACATCCCGACCGCGTTGAATCCGCCGGGTTTGGTCCTGTTCCGAATCTCAGCGATGATGCGCGGGGCGTCGGCGCCGACGAACTGGACCGAGTTGTTCGCGAAGATCAGATCATAGTCCCCGTCCCACGGGAAGTGGGCGATGTCCGCGGCGAAGACCTGGACCTCGAGACCGGCTGCCTGGACCGCCGCGCGCGCCCGCGCCACCGCGGTCGGAGAGGCGTCGGCGCCGATCACATCGAACCCCAGTCCGGCGAAGAAGAGGAGATCGCGTCCCTCGCCACATCCCAGATCGAGGAGACGCGATCCAGGCGGGATCTCGAGCAACCGCGTGAAGTGATGGAGCCGTCGCGCGAGGGTGCTGGGCTCCATCCCGGAGAACCATCCGGTTTCGTGATCGCGGAAGATCTCCTCGAAGAACCGGGCCCCGGCGGGGATCTCCCCTCCTTCGATGGGATCGGGAGGGAGGAGGCTCACGGCCGCTCCTCCACCCAGACCTGACGCCCGACCTTCGGCGATCCGTCGAGGCGCCGCAGCGCGGAGGATCGCAACAGCGCGGACATCCTCGCCCTCGCTTCGTCCTCCAAGGGGAATCGGCGCATCGCAAGCGAGTCGGCCAGCGCGGGTCCGGCATCGTGGATCGGCGACCAGCAGAAGAGCTCCAAGGTCGCGGGTCGTGTCCGGAGCCACGCGGCGAGCGTGGAGGCGAAGGCGCTCTGGATCGCAGGGCTGGACGCGAAATCCTCCCCCGAAGGATAGCCGGCATCGATCACGGCGAAGGGCGAACCCTCCCACGCTGCGATCCGCAACCGCAGGACGCCGAGGGCCACGTCCGGAGGCGGAATGGCTCCGGCGGTCGGCTCCGCCGGGATCGCGAGGCCGATCAAGTCGAGGCGATCGAGGAGATCCCGGACCAGCGGCTCCCCTCCGGTGGCATCAAGAGTCGCGGGAGTGATCATCGTCCCGATCCGCGTCTCCGGAAGGATCGCCCGGGCCGAGTCGGCGAGCGATTCATAGAACTGGACGATGTGCGGCTCGTCGCCGGGGTAGCGCGCGGCAAACCGATCGATCCCCTCGCCCAGCCACAGATAACGGATCGTGCCGCGCGAGCGACGAGTCATCTCGCGGATGAATCCCGCGAGGGCGGGCAGCAGATCGGGATCCTCCCAACCGGGGAACTCGGGCCACCGCCAAGCGGGCACATCGCCTTCGGCGCCATGGACAAACTCCACCACGACGGAGAGCCCCATGCTGCGGCGCCTGGCCTGCTCGACGTGCCGTTCGAACCGGGTCCAATCGTGCGATGCGGGACCGCGCTCCACGGCGCTCCACGAGACGGCGAAATGGCCGAGCTGATAGCCGTCGACGCCGAGGGACTGGTAGGCGTCGACCAGGTAGGGATCGACGTCGAGATCGCTCCGAGGGGTCACGAGAGAGCCGTAGACGAGAGGCTCCGGTTCCCCGGGATCGTCCGGCCCGGAGTCGTCGTCGCACGAAAGGAGCCCGAGAGCGGGGAGTATCCCCAACAGAAGGAGCCATCCAAAGCTCCTCGCCGATCGACTCAGGCGGGCCGGGTGCAGAGCCCCGCGCAGCCTCCCGAGCATTCCGGCCGGCAAACCGAGCATCGTTGCAATTTCACGAGGCCGCCGGGAGAATGTCAAGGAATGTCCAACCCGATCCGCGTTGTCTCTGCGGGAAACCGCCCGGTCGGATCCACGCCGCTCCGCGGCCGCGCCGAGGCAAGAGCCGTCAGGATCTCGCTCACGATCCTCCTGCTCTGCATCCCTCACTCCGCGCGCCCTCAGTCGCAGACGCCGATCGGGCCTCCTTCGGCTCCGATGACGATTCCCCTGCCGGATCCCCTCTTCTGGGATCCCGTCTCCTCGAGCGGCGACTACACGATCGTCGAGCAGTCCACCGGGCTCTACCTCCTGCGCCCGACGACCGGACGCGTGATCGCGCGGATGCGTTCTCCGCGAGCGAATCCCGCGGTTGCGCTTGAGGCGGAGGCGATCCATGTGGGCCCGCCGGATCCCGAAGGGCTCAGCCCTCTCCCCGGGTGGCCGTTTCGTCCCGGAGGGCCGGTTCCCGCCACTCCTGTCGTGGAGGACATCGATGGCGATGGCACCCGCGAGGCAATCTTCGTGACGAGCGAGGGCTGGATTTGGGTCCTCGGCCCCGACGCGCTTCCCCCACCGGGCTGGCCCATCCACATCGAGAGCGGGCTGGCTGCGGCGCCAGCCCTCGCCGATCTCGACGGGGACCGGCTCCTCGAAATCATCGTGGGTGACGCCATGGGACGCGTGCACGCCATCACACCGGCCGGCGCGTACGCGAAGGGATGGCCCGCGTCGATTCCCGGCAACTGCGAGCTGCCGGCGATCCAGGGCGCGGTCAGCGCCGCGGACATCGATGGCGACGGTTCGATCGAGATCGTCGCGTGCCAGGCCGCGGGCCGCGTCTGCGTCTTCTCGGCCGCGGGCAGGGTGCGCGCCGGCTGGCCGACGGCGACCGCGCCGGCGGCCGATCCGCCGAACGCGGGCACAGTCTTCGCCCGTCCCGCCCTGGGCGATCTCGACGGCGACGGCCGGTCCGAGATCGTCGTCACCGCGAACAACTACCGCGTCCACGCCTGGAACGCCGATGGCCGACCGGTCCGCGGATGGCCGCGCTTGCTCGACAACCGCGCGCGCCTGGGATACGCGGACCCGGTGCTCGCCGACCTCGACGCGGACGGCTCGACGGATCTCATCATCGCCACCGATCAGGGATTCAGCGGACCACCAAGGATCTATGCGCTCGACGCGCTGGGGAAAAGCCTCAGAGGCTGGCCGGTGAATCTGCCGGAGCGGGCCAACTCGGGCGTCGCCGTGGGCGACCTGGGAGGAGACGGCGGCCTCGATCTGGTGGCGGCCACGATGGGGGAGGAAAGCTGGATCGTCGCCTACGATCACAGGGGGCGCATGCGCCGCGGCTTTCCCGTCGGGCTCGCGCAGCTGTCGGTCAATGCCGGCCCGATCCTCGCGGACGTCGACGGTGACGGCTCGGTCGAGATCGTCGTCGCGGCGCTTCGCACGCACTTCGATCCGGCCGTCGCCGTGCTCGCCTTCGACGACTCGGGCGACCTCGTCGCGCCCTTCCCGATCCGTCTCGAGGGATGCGAGGTGATCTGCGGAGGCCCTTGCGTCGCCGACCTCGATTCCGACGGACGCCTCGACCTCCTGCTCGGCACGGAGGTGCAGGGAGGCCTCTACGCGTGGCCGCTCCCCACCGCGGACGGGCCCGCCGCCGCGCCCTGGCCAAAGGGAGGATTCGATTCCGGCAACACGGGCATGTATACCCACCCCGCCGATCGAGGGGAGTCCGCGTCGCGGACCACGCCGACCCCCACGCATCCGCTCGCCGAGCAACCTCCGCCCGAGGCGCCGCTCTCCTCGCTGCAATCGGTCTCGTTCACGCTCGCGCGCGAGGGACCCGTGCGCCTCTGCATCCTGAGCGTCCAGGGAAGGCTCATCCGAACCCTCGTCGATTCCGTCCTGCCGATCGGCTCCTACACGCTCTCATGGGATGGAAACGACGATCTGCGCCGGCCCGTTCCTGCCGGTCTCTATGTCTATGAGCTGCGCACGCCCGATCGAGAAGCGAGGGGACAACTCCTTCTGCTGAAGTGAGTCGTGGAGCCGCTCAGCGGCGGGCGAGGAGATGCAGCGCCACCGCCATCGCGACCGCGACGAGCGCCCCCGCGGCGATCCGCCAGTCGTTCCAGTACGACAATGCGCCGGCGGCTGTGAGAAGACCAGCGTCGAAGCTGAGAAAACCGCGGGAGGAGGCTGCGGCGAGGACGCCTCCTGTTCGCCGCTCTCCCCAGCGGATCGCCGGGTGGGCCTCGGCCAGAGCGATGACGAAGATCGCGGCAAAGACCGACCAGATCTCGCGCCCGAGGGGAATCGCCAGCGCGAGAGCCGCCGCCGAGAGCACGACTCCTCCGGCAATGAGAAAGGTCCTCTCCCGCCGGCCCGCGCCAATATCATCGCCGGGGTCGCCACGGAATCCGGCACGCATGAGAAAGCCGCCCAGGTGGACGACGACGAGGAGGGGAAGGGCCGTCAGCGCCGGACGTCCGAGCGGACCGCCGGCGGCGAGACGCGTCGCGAGGACGAAAGCGACCGGGGGGGCAAGCAGCTCGAGGGGCCGCGCCGCGCGCAGCAGCCCGGCGAGGATTGCGCCAGCCGTCTCTTCCGCGCGGCCGCTCTGCGGGTGTAGGATCACTTCGACCTCGCTCGATCGCGGCAGCTCGGCGGCCTCGTCGGACCCGCTCCGCGATCACGGATGGGTGGAAGGGAGGATGAGCCGTGAACTCGACGAGTATCCCCGACCGGCGGGAATCAGTCCAGAAAGTCCTGAAGCTGGCACGCGACCGCAAGGTCGAGACGATCGACCTCAAGTTCGTGAGCCTGGCCGGGCGCTGGCATCACCTGAGCCTGCCAGTCGAGAGATTCGACGCCTCGCTCTTCGACGACGGCGTGGCCTTCGACGGCTCAAGCGTCGCAGGCTACGCCAAGGGCGCGACGAGCGATATGACGATGATTCCCGATCCGGAGACGGCGATCCTTGACCCCTTCTGGGATCGGCCTGTCCTCAGCCTGATCTGCGATGTCTATGGCGGGGACGGCACTCCGTATCGCCGCGATCCACGCGGAATCGCTCGGCGGGCCGAGGAATACATGAAGCAGTCCGGCATCGCCGATGCGGCGATGATGAGCCCGGAGTTCGAGTTCTACATCTTCGACTCCGTCCGGCATCGCAACGACCCCAACATCTGTTTCTACGAGGTCGACTCGGAGGAAGGCGCGTGGAACTCCGACGCAGAGGACAGCCGGGGAACGCAGATGCCGGCCAAGGGCGGATATCACGCGCTCCCGCCCCGGGACCGGCTCTACCTCCTGCGCGACGAGATCGTCCGGCACGTTCAGGAGGCGGGCATCCCGGTCAAGTACCACCACCACGAGGGGGGAGGTCCGGGACAATCGGAGATCGAGATCCTCTTCTACCCCCTCCTGCGGGCGGGGGACGTGACGATGACGATCAAGTACATGGTCCGGATGACGGCCGACCGCTCCGGACGCACCGCCACCTTCATGCCCAAGCCGCTATGGAACGTGGCAGGCAACGGAATGCATATCCATCAGCACCTGTTCAAGGATGGGGTGAACCTCTTCTGGGACGAGGGGGGCTGGGCCGACCTGAGCGAGCTGGCGCACTACTATATCGGCGGCCTGCTCCAGCACGCCCCCGCCCTGCTCGCCCTCACCAATCCGAGCACGAACTCCTACAAGCGCCTGGTCCCGGGCTTCGAGGCGCCGGTGACTCTCATCTACGGCCTCGCCAACCGGAGCGCGGCGGTCCGCATCCCCGCCGGAGCCAAGACGAAGGAGACGAAGCGCTTCGAGTTCCGTCCTCCCGACGCGACCTGCAACATATACCTGGCGATGGCTGGGATGCTGATGGCAGGCCTCGATGGGATCCGCAAGAAGATCGACCCGCGCACGGCCGGTTTCGGCCCGTACGACCAGTCGATCATGACCCTGCCGAAGTCCCAGCTGAAGAAGCTCAAGCACTTGCCTCTCTCGTTGGGGATGGCCCTTGACGCACTGGAGGCCGATCACGCGTTTCTTCTCGAGGGGGGCGTCTTCGACTCCGAGACGGTCGACGTCTGGCTCGACATGAAGCGGGAGGAGTCGCTCGACGTCCGCAACCGCACCCACCCGCGGGAGATCGAGCTTTACTTCGACGCCTGAGCCTGCGCAGGGGGCGGCTGGGCGCTAGGCGCCCAGCGCGGGAAGAATCCCCGTCCGGAGACGGCGGATCAGAGACTTCAGACCGCCAGCGGGCGGATCGATCGCCACGGGCGCCGCGACCGGCGCGGCGCCCCTCCCGGCCAGCGAAGAAGTGGCGCTGCTGCGGCGGCGACGACGACGGCGCGGAGCCGACGCGGCGCCCTTCGGACGGGCCGCGGGCGCCGGCTCCCTCGTGGCGACGCGCTTCGCGGGCGACGCCGGCCTCACCGCGGGCGTGGGCTTCGGGCGCGCGCCCTCGCCGAGCACACCCAGTTTCATCTGGATGAGCCTCTCGATCGACGCGACGCCCTTCGCGTCCTCGGGGGTGACCAGCGAGACCGCCATCCCCCGCCGACCCGCGCGGGCCGTCCGGCCGATGCGGTGGACATAGTCCTCAGCCGCGTAGGGCATGTCGTAGTTCACGACGTGGGAGACGTCGTCGATGTCGATTCCGCGCGCCGCGATGTCGGTCGCGACCAGGATATGGACGCGCCCGACCCGGAAGGCCTCCAGCGCCTGCACTCGCTCGCTCTGGCTTCGATCGCTGTGGATCGCCGATGCCCGATGGCCGCGCTCGCGAAGCTGACTTGCCAGACGCGAGGCCCCGGCCTTCGTGCGCGCGAAGACGATGGTGCGCGTCATGCCGAGCTCCCGGATGAGGCGTTCGAGCGTCGAACGCTTTCGGTCGCGCGATGTGGGGACGAGAAACTGATCGACCAGCTCGATCGTCGACGCCGGCGGGGCGACCTCGATTCTCAGCGGGTCCCGTAGGATCGCCGCGGCGAGGCGACGGATCTCCGGTTCGAGGGTCGCGGAGAAGAGCATCGACTGACGCTCCTCGGGAAGCAACTCAACAATTTCTCGCACATCGTCGATGAACCCCATGTCGAGCATCCGGTCGGCCTCGTCGAGGACGAGGTGACGGGTGTTACGAAAGTCGATATTGCCTCTCCAGATATGGTCCTTGAGACGCCCCGGGGTGGCCACCAGGATATCGGCGCCGAGGCGGAGCGCCAGCTCTTGCGGCTCGATCGGCACCCCGCCGTAGACCGTGGCCGTCTGCAGGTCGAGGTACTTGCCGTACTCGGCTATGCTTCGCCCCACCTGCATGGCGAGCTCCCGAGTCGGCACCAGGACGAGCACCCGCAGGGGCAACCGCTGCGACCCCGAGAGCCTCTGGAGAATCGGCAACGCGAAGGCGGCCGTCTTGCCCGTGCCCGTCTGGGCGCAGCAGATCAGGTCGCGCCCTTCCAGCGCTTTGGGAATCGATTGTTCTTGAATGGGAGTGGCATCGGAATACCCGGCCTCTTCGACCGAGCGGAGGAGCTCTTCGCGGAGCCCCAGGTCTTGGAATCGCATACTCTCGCTTTCACGCCGCAGCCGGGCGGCTTTGCGCCCGCGCGTGCGGCTTCCCCGTCCGTCGGATAGCACCTAGCTCCACTCACGCAAGTCCGGGGAGAGACGGCTGAAGGAGGAATCTCTTGAAGATTCTCAAGGAAGGACCGCGAGGGACCTTCCCTCGCATCGCATCCAGGCGGCTACCAGTCATTTGTTCGAACACCTCATCATATCTCGCGGTTCGCGGAAGCGCCAGGGGATTCTGACCCCGCCCCCCCGGGATGTCGCCGCCAGGGACCTCCGGCGGACCCGGGAACGAGTGCTGCGAACCGCATGCGCGGATTGACGCTGGCAGTGCGCAGCCGAGTCACCGGGCCCGGATGGCCTTCCGGCTGATCCGCTCGCCCTCCACGGCGAGCTCTTGGTAGTAGACCCCGCTCTCCGCGACGCGGCCGGCCGCGTCTCGACCATCCCAGCGCATCCTGTGCGTTCCCGCTTCAAGATGACCGTCGTGCAGCAGGCGGACGAGCCGGCCCGCCACGTCGTAGACCTTCACGGACACTCGGCCCGGACGGGCGAGATCGAATCGGACCTCTGTGGCTTCCGCGAAGGGATTGGGGAAGGTCGGGGTGGATCTGAGCGAGGAAGACGCAGGAGCCTCGCCCACAAGGGCCGAACCGGCGATCTCGATGACGAAGGTCGCGATCTGCGGGGATTGACCCGCCACGATCACGATTTCATCGCGCGGCTCCCCATCGATGTCGAGGATCGACACACTCCGGATCGGCTGGGGCACACCCTCCCCCAGCGAGCTGTACTCGAGCATTCCGTCGGTTGGATCGAAAACCTGCACATGGCTGCTGTTGTGAAACGCGACATAGGCGCGACCATCGTTGGCCAGGTCCGCGAAGGCGAACACCCCAGGTCCGACGACCTCGTCGGCCTCCCACATCTGGACATAGCCGCCTGAATGCTGGAACGCGCCCAAGCGCTCGCCTCCGCCTGCCAGGTCATGCCAGATCAATAGCTCCTGCAGGGCATCTCCGTCGATGTCGAAGACGGCGACCTCGACATCAAAGCCGCTGCCCCACTGCGCCGGAAGATCGTAGAGGCTGTTTCCCGTGTGCGCATCGCGGATGGAGATGCGATCGCTTTCCGTGAAAGCAGACACGATCTCGAGATCTTGATCGCCGTCGAAGTCCGCGTAGGCCAGCACGGTTCCGACCTTCGACCACTTGGTTTCGATCTGCGCCAATGCCGCGCCAGGCAGGAGAATGGCAAGCAGGAGAAGCATCTCTCGACTCATTGCGGATCTCATGGTGCCTCCCGTCTGGTCCGTCCCCGGATTCCGGATTCCAGGTTTGTCACGAGTCGCCCGCGGTCAGGAGATGGTCGGCTCCATGGAGTCGATCGGGCTGGAAGCTCGCGCCCTCCGATGCCTCATCCGCCGCCAGTCCCCTGTCAGCCGGCCCAGCGCGACCTCGGCGAGTGGTGCGGAGCTCTCATTGCTGAGGCTTGGTTCGAAGAATCCCCAGGTCACCGTACTCGCCCCTGGCTGTCGAACCGGGGACTAGACAACGCCGGGGATCTCGGTGTCAACCCCAGGTGCGGGTCATTCATCGAAGAATCGTCCATCTCCGGAACTTCCCCCTCCCGGACCGGTTCAAGGCCGGTCATGCAAACTACCCGGACGCGACAGGGCCGGCGACGATGCCGCCCAGACTCGATTCTGCTCGCTTTGGCGTTTCTGCCGTGGGGTTGCGCCGCTCCGGCTCCGGAGCCGGAGTCCGGCGCGGTGGGAGAGCATGTCCGCGCGCGTCTCGTCTCCGAGACGGACTCGGCAAGGCCCGGATCGACGCACCGGCTCGCCGTCCTGTTCGAAACGGATCCCGGCTGGCACCTCTACGCTCCCTACACCAACGACACGGGGCTTCCGATTCTCCTCGAGCCGAGGGCCTCCTCGGGTGTCGAGGTTGGCCCGATCGCATGGCCCGCGCCGCGTCGCCTCGTCTCGGAGGGGTCGATCCTCGACCATGTCTACGAGGGCGAGACGGCGGTCATCGTGCCGGTTCGAATCCCGGCGGACGCGAGTCCCGGAAGCCTCATCCGCCTGGAGTGCCGGGCTGAGTGGCTCGTCTGCGGAACCGGGTGCATCCCGGGCGAAGGAACGATGACGATCGGCATCCCGATCGTTCCGGCCAGTCGCCCCGTGAAACCATCCGCACATGCTGGGGCGATCCATCGCACCCTCGAGCGCCTTCCCCGCCCCTGGAACGAGCTCGGCGGCCGGGCCGTCCTGCGGCCGGAGGAAGCCGGGTGGCGAATCGAGGTGCCCGGCGCTCTGGGGCTCGCATTCTTCCCCGGGGAGCAGTGCGCGAAGCTCGCCGATCCGATCACGGATGCGAAATCGCGGAGCGAGAGCCTCCGGCTGGAATTCGAACCGAATGGAGAAGGGGCGCTCCGGATCTCCGGGACGCTCGAGGTCACAACGAAAGACGGCGTAGCGTTCTACGCGCTCGACTCCGCGACGGAGCTGCCGTGAAGACTTCGCCGCGGTGCGGAAGATAGAGAGGAGTTCGACATGAGAATGAGCAAGATCAGAGTGAGCAACGTCCATCGAAGCGCTCGAATCGCGGTGGCGCTGGCCTCCCTGTTCTCCATCGCGATCCCTGGCCTCGCCTCCGCCGCCCCGAAGCCCCCCGCCCATGCGGTCGTCGGCCAGAAGGCGCCGGACTTCGCCCTCAAGGACACCGAGGGGAAAGAGCACCGCTTGAGCGACTACCTCGCGCAAGGGAAGACGGTGGTCCTCGAGTGGTTCAACCCGGACTGCCCCTTCGTGCGGCGCCACCACGAGAAGGAGAAGACGATGCAGAGGCTAGAGGCCGCGCATCGCGAGTCAGGGATCGTGTGGCTTGCGATCAACTCGGGCGCCCCCGGAAAGCAGGGCGCCGGGCTCGAGCGGAACAAGCAGGCAAAGAGCGAGTATGGAATCGCCTACCCGATCCTGCTCGACGAGTCGGGGGAAGTCGGTCGCAGCTACGGGGCGAAGACCACGCCCCATATGTTCGTGATCCCGAAGGATGGCATCCTCGTCTACGCGGGCGGAATCGACGACGATCCGCGCGGGTCAAAGCCGGACAGATCGAACTACCTGGCGCTGGCCCTGCTGTCGTGCGCGAAGGGACAACCCATCGCCAACTCGAAGACCGAGCCGTACGGATGCTCGGTCAAGTACGGCGGCGCCGCGGCGCAGTAAGACCGGGGGGCGAGGGGCCTCACCGCGGGGGAAGAACCGCCGGGGGCGAGAGAGCGATGCGATCCCCCCCGCGAAGGGCCTCGATCCGGACGAAGCCCGAGCCGCCCCCGGCCTCGAGGCTCCCGAGGCGTTCCGGGGTCACGATCGTCTCGGTCCCGCCGTCGATCGCGAGCGAGCCCGTCTGGGCCAGATCGAGCGCATAGAAGACGACTCGGTAGGACTCCGCTCCCTCCATGGGTTGCCAGCGCAGATGGAGTGAGCCGTCGGAGAGATACGATGCGGCCGGCGGAGCGGGCGCGGAGCTCTCGCTTCCGCCGCGGAGCACGGGTTGCCGGACTCCACCGTCGTCGGTGACGATGCGTCCGCCGATCAGAGCCGCGATCAGGAGAACGGCCATCGCGAGGGCAGGCCTCCAGGCGGCTCCGGTGAACCAATCAAAGAACCCGAGTCTCCCCTTCGATTGGCCCTGCCTCACGGAGCGGGAGGCCTCCCGCGCGATCACGGCGGTGAGCACCCGGCGGGCATCGTCGACCCGCGCGCCTTCCGGGATGGGTTCTGGATCGAGGAAGGCGCGAAACGCCGTCATCCGCGCGCGACAGCGTGGGCAATCATCCAAGTGCAGCCTCATCGGATCCCGCGGCGGCAGGGCGAGGATCTCCTCGAATCGCTCGATGGGGATGCAGTCCTGCTTCATGATTCCGCCCCGCTTCCTCCGCGAGCTCGATTGTCCCGGGCTGATAGGGCCGCCCGCAGTCGGCGCCTCGCCCGCTGGAGGATCGCCCGGGCCCCGGTCGCGGCGTCGATCCGCAGCAGACGGGTGATCTCGTCCACGGGCAAGCCCTCGTAACAGCGGAGCCAGAGGGCCTCGCGCTCCATCGGATCCAAACTCTCCCGTATCAGCTCCATCATCGACTCCTCGTCGATTCGCCTCTCCAGCTCCTCATCCGGCGTCGGCGACGGATCAGGGATCGTCTCGAGGACCGCGTCGTCATCTTCCCACGGCGACGGACGCCGCAACGCGCTCAGGCATCGGTTTCGCGCGATCACGAAGAGCCAGGAGGAGAATCCCGATCTCCCCTCGAACCCGTCCAGCTTCCGAAACGCGCTGATCAGGGTCTCCTGGGCCAGATCGAGCGCGCGCTCATGGTCCCGGACGATGCGGTAGCACCAGATGTAGACGCGATCCTGATACCGCTCGAGCAGGACGGAAACCGCCTGTCTCCCGGGAGCGCCCGCGCCTGCGGCCTGGGCCAGGCTCAAGAGCTCGCGGTCGGTCCGCTGCTCCAGATCGGCTGCCTTCACCCCATGAGACGCTCCTGGGGAGGCCGGATCACAGACCGGCGGTGAAGAGATCGGACGATAATCGCCCAACCGATCGCCGCCAGGACGAGCAGGGCGAGCAGGACCTTGGGCAGGCCCGACGCGGTCCGGGATTGGATCGGGATCTGGATCTCCCCGAGCCCGATCGGGACGAATGCGGCCCAGAAGAAGGGGTGGGCGGTCGCCGGCCTCGATTCAAGCCCCTCCCGAGCATCCCGGATCGCGCCGGCGATGCTCCGGCCCGAGGCCAGAGCATCGTAGAAGGCTTCCATGAACTCCGCGGTCGTGCGGTCGTCGACAGGCCAGAGGGTGGCGACCACGCAGTCGGCCCCCGCGCTCAGAAGCGCGGCAGAGAGGCCCAGGACCCCCTCCCCCGTCTCGACCCGTCCGTGCATCGACTGACAGGAGGAGAGGACCGCCAGACGCACGGGAATGGAGGAGCGAGCGAGTCTCTCGGCCTGCAGTCCGCCGGCGCCGACGCAAAGGTTGGAGAGCCAGGGGCGCTCGTCGTCCGTCTCCGCGTGCGAGGCGACATGGAGAATGGCCATGGCATCCGCGAGGTCGGCCAGGCGAAGCGTGTCGCGATCGGTCAAGTATCTGGCCTCGACGTTCCGATATCGGCCCGCGAGCCGTCGCACCTCCCGTCCGATTCCCGGAAGCCCGGCCCCTGAACTCGGCTCCCCCGCAAGAGCAAGGATCCGGTCGGCCTCTCCCGAGCCGCCTCGGTCGCGCGCGCGGATGAGCGCCAGAATCGCCGCGGATGGGATCCGGATCCACACCGGGCCGTCGATTCCCTGCCCGAGCTCGAGAGGCACGAGCGAGAGGAACCCGTCGGGAGCGAAGTAGACCCGCTTCTTTCCATCGATCAGATCCGTTGCGCCACCCAGAAGCGACGCGCTGAGAGCCGAGCCGGCGGCCCGCACGGCCGCCTCTTCGCCTCTTCGGCCGGGCGGCAAGCGCAGGAGATCGTAATAGAGGCGGACCTTGGGAGCGATGGTCTGGG
Organism: Candidatus Eiseniibacteriota bacterium; assembly: GCA_034679345.1. Classification (GTDB taxonomy): domain Bacteria; phylum Eisenbacteria; class RBG-16-71-46; order CAIMUX01; family VGJL01; genus JAXDAY01. The sequence goes on along the minus strand of JAXDAY010000031.1, from coordinate 34,587 downwards.
CGCCCGGCAGCGCGATGACGCGGCAGGAGTCGCGGGAGATCGCGAAGAGATAGGAGCTCGACGAACCGATGAAGAAGTCGAGAAGAAGATCGTCCGGTTCGAGGAGCTCGGCCTGAAGCCGCGCAAGCGGGACCGTGGTCGACCGGCCGTCCACGATCGCCTGAGGGCCCGAAATCCGCTCGAGGAGCGTGCGCGCCTTGAAGGTCTGCGCCCGCTCGTAGGCGCGGCGGGCGCCGGCTCCCGTCGCCAGATCGAGCGCGATGCGCTCGGCGCACAGAGTCTGGCCCGAACGCCCCCGCGCCTCCCGCCATTCGGGATCGGCGGGCCTCGCGCGCAGCGACTCCCAGATTCGCGTTGCGCTCTCCAGGGCGGAGGCCGCGCTGTCGGGGCGACCGAGTTCTCGCCATGCGAGGCTCGCGCCGAAGAGCGCGTCATCTCGCCACAGCTCGATTCCGACAGAATCGGCGAGCCTGTCGGCGGCCCGGAAGTGGATGAGGGCGCGCTCGGGATCGCCAAGCTCGAGCCGGGCCTCACCCGCGGCGATCTCCGTCTGGATCCTCCACTGCGAGTTGCAGTCGGCCGGGAGGGTCGCCGCGAGGCCGGAGAGGAGTTCCACCGCGGCCATGCTGCTGTCGGCGTCGACGAGGAGTCTCGCGAGGCCGGCGGACGCCTCCACGCGGTTCTTCATCGGCGCATGCTCACCCATCCCAATGACGGAGCGGTAGAGAGCCCGCGCCTCGCTCTCGAGCCCCTGGAGATCGCGCGTCCGGGCTAGCTGGTTCATGATCTTCGCGGAGAGATCGGCGTGACCCTCCCCGCGGCAACGGGCGAGCAGGGCCGCCAGCGTGTCGGCCGCCTGCGTGAGCCGGCCCATCTCCGCTTCGCAGATCGCGAGGTTGATCCCGGGAATCACCGACTCGCGGAGCTGTTCGAGCCCTCGATAGAGCCGCATCGCCTCGCGGTAATGCCCGGCGGCCGTTCCGGGATCGCCGAGGGAGTACTCGAGAGTCCCGAGGTTATTCGCGGAGAGGCATTGGACCATCGTGTAGCCCGTGTCGCGCGCGAGCGCCTGCGCTATCTTGTAGCGTGAGCGCGATTCGTCGAACTTCCCGAGCGCCGAGAACGCGGTTCCGAGACCATTCTCGGCCCAGGCCAGCGCGCGCCGGTCGCCGATCGAACGAAACAGGTCCGTGGCCCGCTCATACTCGTCGACCGCCTCGTGTGAGCGCCCGTCCCGCAACGCCCCCCATGCGAGCCCGACGCGGGCCCAGGCCTCATGCCTCCCATCGCCCCGCGCGACGGCGAGATCGAGAAGCTGCCGGTAGAGCCGATAGGCTTCGGCCGCCCGGCCCTGCGAATCGACCGCGACGCTCAGCCAGCGCAGAGCGCTCATGGCGGTGGCGGAGTCCCCCGATGCTTGTGCGGTCGCGATGGCGCGACGCAACACCTGCTCCCCCTCCCGCGCGTAGCCCACGGAGGTGAGAAGCTCCCCGCGACGGAGCTGTAGACCGAGGAGCCTCGCCGACTCGCCCGCTGCTTCCGCTGCAGGAATCGCTCTCGAGATCGCGGCGAGCGCCGAATCCACCCGGCCTGCGATCCGGAGCGAGTCGATCTCGGCGAGCGTGGGCCCGATGGAGGCCCACGACGGAGGAGGGAGATTCCCCGCGAGCGCAAGCAGGAGCATCGCGGGGAGATTCCGCCGGAGCGCCCGTCCGCCCGAGATGCGTCTCGCCATGGTCCGGCCTCGCCTTTCCCGCGCGGCGTGGGCGGTGGAAGCCTCAGACCGCCCGGGGCGTGAAGTCGATCGGTCCCTTGAGCTCCATGATGAACTCGGCGAGCAACTTCGAAGCGTTGTCGAGATCCTCGAGCGAGACGACCTCGACCGGCGTGTGCATGTATCGGTTCGGAATGCTCACGAGCGCGGTCGCGACACCGCTTCGGCTCACCTGCATCACATTCGCGTCGGTCCCGCTCGAGCGGGGCTCGGCGACAAGCTGATAGGGAATCTTCCGCCGCTTCGCCGAGCGCTCCATCATGGCGCCGAGGACCGGGTTGATGTTCGGTCCCCTGTGAAGCGACACTCCCGCCCCCAGCTTGCACTCGCCGATCACCTTCGGTTCGCAGCCGGGGAAATCGCTCGCGAAGCCCACATCGATCGCGATCCCGATGTGGGGATCGATCCCGAAGGCGCTCGTCTTCGCGCCGCGCAGCCCGATCTCCTCCTGGACCGTGCTCACTCCGAAGACACCCACCTTGGGGGTCCGTCCCTTGAGTCTGCGCAGCGTCTCGACGACGACGAAGGCTCCGGCGCGGTCGTCGAAGCCTCGGCCCGCGACCATGCCGTTTCGCATCTCGTTGAAGCCGACGTCGATCGTGACGTAGTCGCCGATTCCGACCGCGGCGGATGCGTCCCGCTTGTTCCTCGCCCCGATGTCGATCCAGAGGTCGTGAATCCGCACCGGCTTGGTGCGTTCCTCGGGCTCCATCAGATGGATCGGCTTGCGTCCGATCACCCCGAAGACCTGCGTGTGCGCCGCATGGACGCAGACTCTCTGACCGACGATCACCGCGGGATCGATGCCTCCCACCGACGAGAAGTAGAGGAATCCGCGGTCGTCGATGTGGGTGATCATGAGACCGATCTCGTCGCAGTGGCCCGCCAGCATGACGCGTGTCTTCGCCTTCGCGTTTCGGATTCCGATCACGTTGCCGTGGACGTCGGACTCGACCGCATCGCAGAAGCCGGACATTTCGCGGCGGATCAGATCCTGGATGCCCATCTCGAAACCGGAGGGGCTCGCAACCCCCATCATCGCCTTCAGGAAATCGAGCGACCTCTTCTGCATTCCTCCCCCCTGCATTTCACCATTCCAAATCGAGACCCATTCAAGTTTACCAGCCGCGGGCCGTCAGGGCAACGAAGGGGAGCGCCCCGCCGCGGGGGGCGCGGCTGCGTGGACGCCATCGCCTCCCATCTTCGGTCCACAACCTGGGCGCTAGCGGCGCTCCCCGCACACAGAGGCGACGATTTCTTGAGCCTCTTCCTGGATCCGGCGCAGGTGGGCATGATCTCGGAAGCTCTCGGCGTAGATCTTGTAGACATCCTCGGTGCCCGAGGGCCGCGCGGCGAACCATCCGTCGTCGGCAACGACCTTGATCCCACCGATCGGCGCGTCGTTCCACGGAGCCCGCGTGATCTTCGAGCGGATTGCCTGCCCGGCAAGGTTATCGCGCGCAATGAGCGAGGGTTCGATCGATCCGAGGCGCTTCTTCTGCTCCGGAGTCGCGGGCGCGTCGATGCGCTCGTAGACAGGAGCGCCGTGACGGGATTGTAGCTCGTCGTAACAGGAGCCGGGGTCGCGGCCGGTCACCGCGGTGATCTCCGCGGCCAGGAGATCGAGGAGGATCCCGTCCTTGTCGGTCGTCCAGACGGTTCCATCCCGACGCAGAAAGGACGCCCCGGCGCTCTCCTCCCCACCGAAGCCGAGGCTTCCGTCAAGCAGCCCCTCCACGAACCACTTGAACCCGACCGGAACCTCGGCCAGAGGCCGGCCGGAGGCGGCGGTCACGCGGTCGATCATCGCGCTGGACACCAGGGTCTTGCCGACCGCCGCACTCTCGCCCCACCCCGGACGCGTCCGGAAGAGGTAGTCGATCGCGACGGCGAGGTAGTGGTTGGGATTCATGAGACCGCCGGTCGGGGTCACGATTCCGTGGCGATCCGTGTCGGGATCGTTGCCGAAGGCGATGTCGAATCGGTCCTTGAGCCCGATCAGGGAAGCCATCGCGTGGGGCGATGAGCAGTCCATCCGGATCTTGCCGTCCCAGTCGAGCGTCATGAAGCTGAAGCTCGGGTCGACTCGGGGATTGACCACTTCGATGTCGAGTCCGTAGATCTCGGCGATCGGTCCCCAGAACCCCACGCCGGCGCCCCCCATCGGATCGACGCCGATCTTGAGGCCGCTCGCGCGCACCGATTCGAGATCCAGGACCGCCGCCAGATCCCGGACGTAGGGCACGACGAAGTCGACCTCACGCGTCGTCGAAGTCGCGAGCGCCCGCTCGAACGGCATCCTCCGCACGCCGGAGAGGCCCGATTCCAGCAGCTCGTTCGCGCGATCCTCGATCCGCCGCGTCGTGACGGTGTCGGCCGGTCCGCCCGTCGGGGGGTTGTACTTGAACCCGCCATCGCCGGGCGGATTGTGGGAGGGAGTGATGACCACTCCGTCGGCGCGCCCGTCGCGCCGACCGCGATTGTGGGTGAGGATCGCGTGAGAGATGACCGGCGTCGGCGTGTAGCCGCGGCCCGACTGGATCCGAATCTCCACGTCATTTGCGGCGAAGACCTCGATCGCCGTCGCGAAGGCGGCCTCGGAGAGGGCATGGGTGTCCATCCCAAGGAACAGGGGGCCGGTGATCCCCGATCGCGCCCGCTCTTCGCTGACCGCCTGGGCGATCGCGAGGATGTGCGCCTCGTTGAAGCTCGACTGGAGCGACGATCCCCGATGTCCCGAGGTCCCGAAGGAGACGCGCTGCTCCTTCACCGCCGGGTCGGGTCTCGAGGCGAAGTAGGCGGTCATGAGTCGCGGAACATGGATCAGCAGCTCGCGCGGGGCCTGCTTTCCCGCCAGCTCGTGCGCGCTCACGGGCGCGTAGATCCTCGCGCCGTTCAGACCTTCAGCCGCTTCACGAACGGCTCGAAGGTCATGAAATCGGCATGGTGGACGATCCAGGCTTCGGTCGTCCTCTCGACCAGATTCCCCTCGCCGGCGTGCGTCGCCACGATATGGCAGACGGCGTCCGGAAGTCCCGCGGCCATCGCCAGCCCCACGCCCGTGAACGGATGGCGCAGGTACATCCCCCTGGCGCTCTGCTTGCTCTCCCCCTTCGGGTCCTTCTCGTATTCGAGAAGCTTTCCGACGTCGGCGAGGATCGCGCCCGAGAGCAGAACGTCCATGTCGACCGGCAGGGTCGCGCCGAAGAAGCTCTTCATCTTGAGGCCCGACTCGCGGCAGATGTGGACAACCAGGCGCTTGTGATCCATGAAGCTCACGGGGCAGTTGGGCACCTTGAGCGTGAATGGGATCTTCTCGAGATCCGCGGGGGCGAGAGGAGAGCTCTCGAACGCCTTCACCCAGCAGTCGGTCGTCTTCTCGCGCAGGCCGGGATCCGCGATCCACTCCAGCTCGGGCCAGATCCGCTTCACTTCATCGCGCAGCATCGCCACCTCCTATGAGCCATCCCTTCCCCCCGGGGATTCTCCCATCCGTCGAATCGCGTGACAAGCCGCAGGTCGCGCGCGCGACGCCTGGGCGCCGCCCCGATACCGGCGAGCATCCTCATCCCCTCACGAACCAGATCAGCGTCACGACGGCGGTGCAGAAGGTCAACAGGATGCTGATCAGGATCGTCGTTCGCAAGACCCGCCCCTCCTCCCCGATCCGATCGATGATCGCCGCGGCGTTCTGCAGCTTGGCCGGAGAGATCACCGACGCCAATCCTCCGCCAATCCCGCCGGCGGCGGCGAGCAGGAGCCCGATACCGATCGGCCGCCCGAGGGCCATGGCCGTCTCGGTGTGGAAGCGCGAGAGCATGGCGATGGCGCTCGTCTCGGAGCCGGAGATGAATCCCGCCAGGAGTCCCAGGTAGGGCGCGGCCAGGCCGTAGGCGGAGCCGAACGCGCCGGCCGCCGCGGTCGCGACGACGGCGATCATGTTGAAGCTGCGATCGGCGAGAGTCCACGCGGCGTCCTTGCCCGAGTGGTCGATCACCAGGGCGATGGCGAAGTAGATGGCGGCCGCGAGGACCGGCCGCGGGGCCCGCCGGGCCGATTTGCGCAGGATCGCCCGCCACTGGCCGCGCGTGGGTCGCAGCCAGATGGCCGCCACGAGGGTCGAGACGAGAACCCAGGTGTAGGCCTGCCAGAGAGCGCGCGTCGCCGTCGGATGGCCCGGGATGATCGGGATCGCGAGCGGCATTCTCTCGAAGAAGAGCCCGAAGAAGGGCAGAACCTTCAAGTTCACCAGGGTCGCGAAGGCGAGCAGAAGGATCCAGGGGCTCGCCGCGCGCACGAGCCCCATCGAGTCCTTCGCGGCGCGATCCTCGGCGGAGAGCGTCCCCTCCTCGTAGACCGGCAGACGCCTCGCTTTGAGCGAGATTGCCGCCAGGAGGATCATCATGAGCCCTGCCACGATCCCGGTCAGAGGGACGAGATCGAGCGCCGCCATGCCGTAGCAGGAGAGCCATGCCACGATCCCCGTCAGGATCGCCGGCAGGAGCCCACGCGCCACCATCCTCCAGCGCCCGACGATCCAGAGCATTCCCAGGGCGATTCCGGTCGTGACGAAGGGGATGAAGCGGGCGAAGAGGAAGCCGGCGTCCTGGAGGGTGAGCGTCGTTCCGGCGGCGCGCGCGATCGGCGAGAGGACGTCGGTGAAGACGACCGCCGGGATGGCGAGGAGAGCGTAGGTGCACAGCGAGTCGTAACCGATCGCGGGCAGGGCGATCGCGACGAAGCTCGAGTAGCCCAGGGCGATCATGATCGGCGGAAGAATCGAGACCGGCGTGGCGCCCAGGGCGGTCACGAGCGAGCCGAAGCCGACGTTGATCATGAGGATTTGCTGGATCCGATCCTTCGGAGAAATCGACTTCATCGCGACCACGATGCGTTTCACCGCCCCCGTCTCGATCATGAAGGTCATCTGGAAGATCGATGCGGCCACCATGAGGCTGATCGGAAACGATGAAACGATCCCGGCGAGGCTCGCGCCCAACGCGACCCCGGGGGCGGTCCTGAAGTGGAGGATCGCGACGAGCAGGGTGATCCCCCAGCCGATGAGCCCCGCGATGTCCGCGGGCGTTCGTCTCAGGACGAGCAGCAGGAAGATCGCGAGAACCGGGCTCACCGCAAGCAGAGTGCTCCAACCGCCCATTCCCACCCCCGCGACGGCGCGCGCGCCGTCAGAAACGCGCGATGATCTGACAGCGCCCGTAGATCGCCGGCTCCGCCCCGCAGTCGTAGAAGCTCCCAGGATCGAAGTACTCGCCGAGGATCTGACCCTGGAGATCGGATGCCAGCGCGAGGTTCGCCGCCGCGGCGACCAGGAATCCCCGGCTGTTTCCACGCCCCGGGCGCGTCTCCTCGACCGCCCAGAGCCGCGTCGCGCGCAGCGTCGCCTTGACCTTTGAATGCGGGCTCACCCGGCCTTCGATCCAACCGCTCGCCATGTTCGTCCAGAGCCCGAGGTCATCCGGTCGGATGCGGGTCAGCTGGTCCCCCATCGTGTAGACCAGAAGCTCCGAGAACATCGGCCACTCGGAGTAGAACCCGTCCCACCCTTCGTGGCGCGTCGTCTTGGGATCGTCGCCCGACAGGAAGACGCCTCCGACCTCGATTCCCGGGCGGACCGCGGCCGAGGCGGTCCAGCCCCCGCGGGCGTATCCCCCGAAGGCCTGGGATTCGCGTCCATCGAGCTCGCCGATCTGGTAGGCCCCCTCGAATGCGAGGTGCGCTCCCGCCTCCGGGAGGATCGACCAACGTCCTCCCAGCGCGGTCGTTCGCTGGGATGGGTGGACGAACCCCGCGGCCGCCTCCGTCGACTTGCGCTTCTGCCGGTGCAGCAGGTAGAACTCCTGCGCGCGCGCGCGGCCATAGAGGCCGTAGAGGTCCTCGTCGCGCGCGGCGCCGCCGAATCCCTCCTCGTCGAGCTTCGCGACGATCAAATCGAGCGAGAGATCGGATCGCGTCCACCGCCCCAGCATCGCGTCGAAGAAGGCGGAGCTCGATCCGTCGGCGGGGGTTCCGTCCATGAGGAGGAACCCCTCGCCGTAGCAGAGGTCCTGCCGGCCGAGCTTGACTGCGATCCCCTCGGCGACATCGATCTTCGCCCAGGCATTGTCGATGGCGAGCTTGGCGTCGGCGTCCCGCACCCCGGCGGTCTTCTCCCCGCGGCCGAAGCGGTACTCGTGCCCCAGGCGGAAGCCGAAATGGAGACCCGGACGGGCGTCGACTTCCAGGTTCAAGCGCGTTCGCATCCGGTAGTAGGCGTAGGCGTCATCCGCGCTGTCCCTGAGATCGAGCGGGTTGTCGAATCCCTCGCCCCTCAGGCGAATCTCGCCCCCGAGGACCGTCTTCGCCTCGCCACACCATCCGTTCAGCGCGGCGAGACAGAACAGGACTGCGCACAACGCAGCTCTCACGCGCATCGTCCACCCCTCCCGTGCTCCCGCGCGGGAGCCTCGCTGTGCCCGTCCGTCGAATCCTCAGCTCGCTCGGGACGACTCGAGATCCTTCCGGGCCCGCGCCATCGTGCCGTCGAACCAGCGGGCGAACCTCTCCTCGAGCTTGTCCAGGAAGAGGGTCTCCACCGGCCGGATCGGACCGCCGAGGCCGCCGTAGTCGGCCGGGACACGCGCAACTCCCAGACGTTCCGCGTCCCAGATCCCGTCGGGGCCGCCGCTTCCCACGGAGACGTTCGCATAGATCGGCGCGACGCGCCGGATCTCCTCCGTCACTTCCTGCAGGGAGGCGTACTTCATCTTGAATCGGTATCCGACTCTACCCGCCAGATCGCAGAGTATCTGCCACGTCTCCATCCCGGAGATCGGCGGGATCGCCCGCTGCAGCCGCTGCACCCGACGCTCCTGGTTCGTCATCGTCCCACTCGTTTCCTCGGTGGCGGAGAGGGGAAGCACGACATTGGCGATCTGCGTCGTCGTCGTCTCGAAGAGATCTCCCGCGATGATGAAGTCGGCCGCGGCGAGCCCGTCGGCGAGATCCCGCGGATACGACGCCCACCCCGCTGGATCCTCCCCCAGAACGATCGCCAGGCGGATCTTGCTCTCGCGCAGCCGCTGCGCGATGCCGGGACCCTTGACCTCGAGGTCCCGCAAAACCACGCACCATTCCTTCTCGAGCATCTCGATCGCCGCATCGTCGTCCGGTCGCTGGTAGCCCGGAAGCCATCGCGGGTCGGCCCCCATATCGAGGAGGCCCTGCATGTTCGACTTCTCCCGCAGCGCGAGGATGCCGCAGCCCATCGCTTCGGCCGCCTCTGCAAAGATCCGTTCATCCCCGGAGACGCGCATGCCGCGATAATCCCGATTGAAGAGCAGCACCTTGAGCAGGCTCTCCCCAAGGATCCGCGCCGCCTCGGCCAGCTCCGCCGCCCGGACGCCCGTCAAGGCCTCCACGCGCTCGGCGGTCATCGCCGCCACGGCCTCGACGAGGGAGGGCGGCCCGGCGAGACTTGTGCCGGAGGCGTGCGCGTACTCCCTCAGGAGACCCAGGATCACCTGCGTCTGCGTCCCGTCCTTGCACTGGAGGAAGATCTCGGCGAAGCGGCTCGTGCGGTTGGGGGTGGGACCGACATAGACCAGCCGCCCTCCCCTTCGAATGGCATGCTTCGCGAGAATGTCGACCACGAAGTGCTCCTCGTCCGTCTCGGAGTTCACGCAGAGAATCGCCTGGGCGTCGGTGAGATCGGAATAGGAGGCCGTCGAGAGAACGTCGGGGCAGAAGAGCTCCTCATTGACCAGATTCGCGAAGGATGTGACGTTGTGCGTCTTGCAGACGACGCGCGCGAACTTCTGCGCGAGGTAGATCTCCTCGTTCGTCATCCGCGGCGAGACGAAGACCGCGATCTCGTCGCCGGAGTAGCGGCGCAGCATCTCCTTGAGGCGAATGGCGGCGAAGTCGAGGGACTCAGCAAGAGAAGCGTCCTGGAGCTCCCGTCCGGCGCGGATCCGCCCCTGGACGAGTCGCTGGATCGAGCGGACATGCCCGTAACCGAACCGGCCCTTCTTGCAGTGATTCGAGAGGGTCGCCTTGGCCTCCTCGTTGCGGCTCAACCGGATGAGCGAGTCGCCGTGGATCTCGCAGTTGAGCGCGCACCCGACGCCGCAGTAGTGGCAGATCGTCGACACCTGAACGGTCCTCCACGGTCCCGGCTTCGCAAGAGGGATCCTCTCGACGATCGCCCCGGTGGGGCAAGTGCCGACGCAGAGACCGCAGCTCACGCAGTCGGTCTCGAGCAGGGATCCTCCCAGGGCGGGACGAACGACCGTGTTGAATCCGCGGTTCACGAATCCGTAGGCAGCGACGCCGACCACTTCGCTGCAAATCCGGACGCAACGTCCGCAGAGGATGCACTTGTTCATGTCGAGCTCGATGAGAGGATGCCCGCGGTCGACTTTGTATTCCTTGGCTTCTCCCATGAACGACTGGATCTCGACCTGGTACTCGGTCGCGTGGCGGCGCAGGTCGCAGTCGAAGAGGGAAACGCAGCCGCACTCGAGGCAGCGCTGGCTCTCGCGGAGAACGTCCTCCTGCGTGTACCCCTGCTCCACCTCGACGAAGCTCTTCTTGCGCTCCTCCGGCGGCAGCGCCGGCATCGTGCGCCTCTCGTAACGCGACCCGTCCCGGAGATCGTCGATCGTCACCTGGTGGTAGGCGTCCTTGCGGCTGACGAACTCCGTGGGCTCGGGAGCCGCCTTGCCCGTTCGGACATAGCAGTCGATCGCATGCGCCGCCTTGCGCCCCGCCGCGATCGCCTCCACCGCGGTGGCCGCGCCGGTCACGACGTCTCCTCCCGAGAAGACCCCATCGACGCTCGTCTCGAAGGTCTTCTCGTTGACCTGGATCGTCTGCCAGCGGGTGAGGTTGAGAACCTCGCCGAAGGGGAGGAAGTCCGGCACCTTGCCGCCCAGAAGCTCCTGGACCCTCGTGTTCTGCCCGATCGCCGCGATCACGAAGTCGCAGGGGATCACGAACTCGCTGCCGCGGATCGGCTTGGGGCTCCTGCGGCCGCTCGCGTCGGGCTCCCCGAGCTCCATGCGCAGGCACTCGACTCCCGTCACGCGATCCTCGGCCAGGACGACCCGCGTCGGTGCGACGAGGAAGTCCATTTTCACGCCTTCGTGGTCGGCCTCGTCGATCTCCATCTCGTTGGCCGGCATCTCCTTGCGCGTGCGCCGGTAGAGGATGCGCACCTCCTCCGCGCCGAGCCGAACCGAGGAGCGCGCACAGTCGATCGCCGTGTTCCCCCCTCCGACCACCATCACTCGCCCGTAGATCTTCGGGGGTTTGTGCAGTCCGATCTGCTTCAAGAACTCGATGCCCGAGAGAACTCCGGCCGACTCCTCGTTCTGCACGCGCATCTTCGAGCTCTCCCACGCGCCGAGCCCGAGGAAGACGGCGTCATATCCATCCTCGCGAAGGCTCTTCACGGTGAAGTCGCGCCCGAGGGCGACGTTCGTGGAGAGGGTCACGCCGAGATCGAGGATCGAGTTGATCTCGAGATCGAGGATCTCTTTGGGGAGCCGGTACTCCGGAATCCCGTAGCGGAGCATCCCGCCCGCCTCGGGCAGGGCCTCGAGGATGTGGACGGCATAGCCGCGGAGCGCCAGGTAATAGGCGCAAGAAAGCCCCGCCGGGCCTCCGCCGACGACGGCGACCCGATGGCCGTTCTTCTGTTCGACGGGCGGTCGATACGAGTCCCTGGCGCCGAGGTCGAGATCGGCGACGTAACGCTTGATGTAGTCGATCCCGACCGCTTGATCCAGCAGGTTGCGCCGGCATCCGGTCACTTCGCATGGACGGGTGCAGACGCGGCCGCAGATCGCCGGCAGAGGATTCGTCTCCTTGATGAGCTGGATCGCGTCGCGGTACTTGCCGAGAGCGGCGAGCGCGACGTAGCCCTGAATGTCCACCCCCGCGGGGCAGGCGAGCTGACAGGGGCCGACGCAGTCGGCGTAGTGGTTGGAGAGCATGAGCTCCAGCGCCGCCTTCCGAGAGCGCCGCACCTCGGGGTTGTCGGTCTCGACGACCATCCCGGCCGAGACCTTCGTCGAGCAGGCGGGCAGGAGCGTGCGCGCGCCCTTGACCTTCACGACGCAGAGGAAGCAGGAAGCGAACGGCTCGAGCTGGCCGTCGTGGCAGAGAGTTGGAATCGATTCGATCCCGTTCTGCCGCGCCACCTCCAGGATCGTCATCCGATTGTCGGCGATGATGCGCTTGCCGTCGATCTCGAGCTTGACCAGGTCCATCTTTACCTCACCTCGCCCCCATCATCCCGCGGCCGGCTCAGTCCTTGACGATGGCGTGGAACTTGCAGGTTTTGTAGCACTCGTCGCACTGGATGCACTTCGAGTGATCGATGTAGTGTTGCTGCTTCTTCTCACCCGAAATCGCCTTCGTGGGGCAGACGCGCCCGCAGGCCATGCATCCGTTGCAGGCCTCCGTGATCGTGTAAGTCAACAGTGCCTTGCAGCTGTGGGACGGGCACTTCTTGTTGCTGATGTGGGCCTCGTACTCCGAGCGGAAGTACTTGATGGTTGTCAACACGGGGTTCGGCGCCGTCTGTCCGAGCCCGCAAAGGGAGTTATTCTTCACGAGCGCCGCGAGTTGCTCGAGGAGCTCGATGTCCCCATCGCGCCCCTTCCCCTCGGTGATTCGTGTCAGGATCTCGAGCATCCGCTTCGACCCCACTCGACAGAAGGTGCACTTGCCGCACGACTCGCGCTGGGTGAAGTCGAGGAAGAAGCGCGCAACGTCGACCATGCAGGTCGTCTCGTCCATGACGACGAGACCTCCGGAGCCCATGATCGCTCCTGTCTTGTTGATCGATTCGTAGTCGATCACCGTGTCCTGCAGCTCCGCAGGGATGCATCCTCCGGACGGGCCGCCCATCTGGACCGCCTTGAACTTTCGATCCTCCTTGATGCCGCCGCAGATGCCGTGGACGATCTCCTTGATGGAGATCCCCATCGGCACCTCGACCAAACCGCCCCGCTTCACTTTCCCGGCGAGGGCGAACACCTTCGTTCCCTTGCTGTTCTTCGTGCCGAGGGAATTGAACGCCTTCGAGCCATTGACGACGATCCAGGGGATATTGGCGAAAGTCTCGACGTTGTTGATGCTGGTCGGGCAGTCCCAGAGGCCTTTCACGGCCGGGAACGGCGGGCGGATTCGAGGCATCCCCCGGCGGCCCTCGATCGAGGCGATCAGGGCGGTTTCCTCGCCGCAGACAAACGCGCCGGCCCCTTCCTTGAGCTTGACATGGAAGGAGAAGTCGCTACCCAGGATGCGATCTCCGGAATAGCCCCGCTCCTCGGCCTGCGCGATCGCGATGTGGAGCCGCTCGATCGCCTTCGGATACTCGGCGCGCACGTAGATGTATCCGTTGCTCGCGCCGATCGCGAAGCCGGCGATCGCCATCCCTTCGAGGACCGCGTGCGGGTCGCTTTCGAGGACCGAGCGGTCCATGAAAGCCCCGGGGTCTCCTTCGTCGGCGTTGCAGATGATGTACTTGCTCTTGCCCTGCGCGAGCCGGGTGAAGCGCCACTTCATGCCCGTCAGGAAGCCGGCGCCTCCGCGCCCCCGCAGGCCCGAGTCGATGATCGCGTTGATGAGCTCGTCGGGATTCGCATCGTCGAGGACCTTCTTCAAGGCCGCGTAACCGCCCGCCTCGATGTACTGATCGATCGACTCGGGGTCGATCGCCCCGCAGTTGCGCAGCACGATCCTGTTCTGACGATCGAGAAACTCCCGCTCCGCTCCCGCCTCCCCGCTCGTCCAGACGAGCCAGTCCTCGATCGGCCGTCCCAGGGCGATGTGCTCGTCGAGCAGCCGATCGATCTTGTCAGGCGTGATCCCTCCGTACTGGTAGCGGGCTCCGGTGTCGTCGCGCACCTCCACGAGGGGCTCGCGGTAGCACATTCCGATGCAGCCGGTCTTCTCGAGCCGAAAGACCGAATCGCGTGTCGACATCTTCTCCCGCAGCGCCCGGAAGGTCGCCTCCGCTCCTGCGGCGATCCCGCAGGTGCCCATACCCACCAGGACTCTCATGACTTCGCCACCTCTTCCCCCGCTTTGCGGTAGGGCCGGAGGATCTTCTTCAGATCGGCCGGTTTGAGATTCCCGAAAGTGTCGTTTCCGATCATGACCACGGGCGCCAGACTGCAGCAGCCGAGGCAGGAAACCGTCTCAATGGTGAACTGCTTGTCGTCGGTCGTCTCGCCGTTCTGGACCCCGAGCTGATCCTCGACCGCCTTGCTGATGTCGTTTGCGCCGCTCACATGGCAGGCGGTGCCGTGGCAGACTCTCACGATGTGCTTGCCCACGGGGCTCAGCCGGAACTGGGCATAGAAGGTGGCGACGCCGTAGATCTGGCTCACCGGGATTCCGGTTTCCTCGTGGATCCGGAGGATCCGCTCCCGGCTGATGAATCCGTCCTCGGTCTGCGCCCGCTGGAGAGCCGGGATCAGCATCCCGCTCTGCCCGGCATAGTGCATGTTCTTGAAGTCGAAGGTCCGTCGCGCTTCCATGGGGTGCCTCCTCGATCCTGCTCCCTTGCCACCCAAACCCCTTCACCGCCACGGCGGGCTAATCGTAGGGGGTGTCGAACATGCGGTTCATCAAGCTCATCATCTGATCGATGTCGCCGACCCCGCCCAAGGCATGCCCTCTGCATCCGCGCCGGGAGCAGAACTCCACGTAGCCTCCCTTGCGCAGATTCAGCGAGGCCATCGGCGCGCTGCAGATCTTGCAGGTGATGGGGAGCATGATGCTCGCCTCGCACTTGGGACAGCGGAACTCCACAACCCCGTCTTCCGGGATATCGAGCTCGCTCTCGATCGCGTAGTCGCCGAATACCGCGCTCAGGTAGATCGCGGCTTCCTGGTTGCGCTCCTTCAGATAGCCTTCGAGGTGGACCCGCGTCCCCTCCGTCAGGAGCTCCTGACATTGCGGACAGATCAGCTCGAGCACGAGCATGTGCTTACTCATCGCACCCATCCTTCCGGCCGGCGAGTTGTTCCCGGAGCTGATCGATGGCCACGAAGACGCATCCGGCCAGATCCGATTCCCCTCGCACGACATCTTCCGCATGGACCGCGCAGCTCGGAGCCCCGCACGCGCCGCAGTCCTTCATCGGCAGCTTCTTCCTTGTCTCGTCGATCTCTCGTCTGCGCGCGATCGATTCCTCGAGGTTGCGTCCGAGCGACCGGAGAGGCCGGGCGTCGATCCTGCACTCGAGATCGAAGAAGTGGCCACGCAGGAGCGAGCGGACTTTCTCTTCCTTGACCTGCTCCTGGTCGCCGAGCCTCTTGACGATCTCCTGGATGCTTCTCTGCGCGGCGTAACGCCCCTCGATCGTCAGCTGGCCGCTCACGCAGCCGTCCGGACAGATCCAAGCCTCGATGAAATCGACCTTCTGGAACTTCCCGGCCTCGATATGGTCGAAGACGTACTGGACGTCGCGCACCCCCTTCACGGTCATCGTGTTGCGGCTGCGCATCCCGGCGATCTCGCCCCCGGCCATCGCCCAGAGCAGCCCGCGATAGCTGACCGGGGCGCGGTCCTTCACCGGGCCCTGCCCCTTGATGATCATGAGCAGCCGGCCATAGACCTCGTTGATGCCGAACGCGCCGTCCAGGTAGGACTCCTCGAGCCCGATCGGCCGCACGATCGAGTTCATGATGGCCGTGCACGGCGTGATGAAGAAGAGCCCGATATCCTCCGCCGCAAGCCCCTTCTCGACGCTGAGCTTCCTGCGGATCACCTTCGCCGCCAGCTCGCGCGGCGTCTCGATCGGAAGCAGGTGCGGAATGAGATCGGGATACCGCATCTGGATCAGCCGAACGATGGCCGGGCAAGTGACGGAGATCTTTGGCCAGGGTCCGCGCGCCTCGGAGAGGTATGCGTCGGTCGCCCCGGCGAGCATCTCGCACATCCAGGAGATATCGTAGGTCGAGTCGAACCCGATCTTCGTCAGAGCGGCGAGGACCTGAGGAGGATCCACGTCCCGTCCGAACTGGCCATGGAGCGTGAGAGAGGGTAACGCCACTCTGTACTTGAACTTCTTCAGATCGGATTGCGAGGAGGTCTGGGCGCGGACGGCATCGTACCGGCATGCCCGCAGGCACGCGCCGCAGTCGATGCAGAGCTCGGGATCGACGACAGCCAGGTCGTGGCGCACCCGGATCGCCAGCGTCGGGCAGACCTTGCAGCAGTCGACGCAACCGACGCACCGCTCGGGATCGATCAGGATGGCGTGTTCCGGCTCGTTCATCTCGCCTCAGCCGCGACCCTCAGCTCAACAGGATCGAGTACCGCAGCCTGGTGCCTCCGCCGGGGCTCGACTCGATCGCGAAGCGGTCGGTGTTCTTCTTGATGTTCGGCAGCCCGAGGCCCGCGCCGAAGCCTCTGGCGCGCATCTCCGGGGTCGCCGTCGAGAATCCCGGCGTCATGGCGAGCTCGATGTCCGCGATGCCGGGCCCACGGTCCCGGATTTCGATCTGGATCCGATCCGCGAAGATCATGAGCTCCAGCTCCGCCTCCTCCGCATACATGATGACGTTCATCTCGGCCTCGAAGTTCGCGATCGCGAGGCGGCGGATCACGCCGCCATCGATCCCCAGCTCCTTCATGATCGCCTTGATCCTCGCCGCCACCTCTCCTCCCCGCTCGTAATCCCCGCCCCGGATCCTGAAGCTCTCCCTGAAGAGGGCCTCCGCCATCTCGACGCGCCGGGCCTCAGCCCCGCATGGTCCCCTGCAGCCCGTCGCGGTGCAGGATCCCGCAGGCCTCGAACATGCTGTGCTTCGTCGTCAGAAGCGGGATTCCGCGCTCCCGCGCGAGCTGCAGCACATCCGGGCCAGGTCTCTTGCCATTGACGAAGAGGATCGCGCGCATCTCCGCCACATCGGCCGTGTGCACCGCCTGGATGCTCGTGAGGCCCGTGATGAGCAGCGCCTCCGGCTCGGAGAAGGCGAGGACCTCGCTCATCAGATCGGCGGCGAAACAGGCGGTGAGGTGGAGGTCGCGCAGGCCGTCCGCTCCCCAGATCACGTCGCACTGGAGCGCCTCGACAACGCGTTCCATCGTCACCGGCATCGCAAAGAGCTTCCGTCCCGCCTAGCGGATTCCAGCCTCGTAGAGGCCCGTCGCGACCTTCCAGCGATCGAGCGCCGTCGAGAAGAGCGTGATCTCGGCTTTTTCCGCCATCTTCACGACATCGTCCGTCGGCAACTTCCCCTGCGTCACGATGATCGCGGCGATGTCGACGAGGTTGGCGGCCGCGATGACATTCGCGTGGATCTGGACGGTCACGAGGAGGTTTCCCGCCTGGGCGTTGGCGATCACGTCGCTCACCATGTCGGAGATGTAGACGCCGGTGATCTCGCGGTCGAAGACCTTCGTCAGCGCCTTCAACTGGAGCTTCTCGCCCAAGAGCTGCAACTTCATCCCATCGCCTCCTTCCGGCAGCTACCCGACTTCCTCTTCCATCGCGGTGAGTCCGAAGTCGATCATGATCTCCCCGTACGAGACCGCCTTGTAGAGATTGAAGAAGTCGGGGAGGATCAGGATCTTCTTGTCGCGGCTCTCGAGCCTGTCGTTGAAGAGGCGATTCAGGATCCGGATCTTGTCCTCGGAGATGTTGATGCGGGAACCGTCCTCCGCCTCGTAGGTGATCGCGACATAGATCGAGATCCGATTCTCGTGCGCGATCTCGCCGATCCGATGAATGTCCGTGTCCTTCGCCGCGCAGCCATAGTAGAGCAGGCCAAGGAGCTCGCTGAACTTCACGATTTCGCTGGTCTCGTTGTCCCGCACGTCGAACTGGAACGACTGGGCCATTCCAGAGTATTTCCAGATCCGATTCCCCTCGCGGTACTCCTCCTTGGGAGGGATCGGCTCGGCGGAGAAGTAGGAACGCACGGCCCGGCTGAACAGGTCGCGCTCGACGATGACGTAGCCTGGCCGGACATGGACCATCTCGTAGCGGTGGTGGGCTTCTGCAGTCATGCTTTGCCGTTCCCTCGAAGTGACCGTGCACGCCGCGGACCGAAATCGTGAGGATGCCAGTTGGCGCCGTCGGGGCATCGGCACGGGTGACGCGGGATCATGCCCCACGGCCAGGACGGCGCTCCAATGCCTTGCCGATCAATGAGTTCGCCCATCACGCCGTGCCGCCTCCACCCCTGACTGACGTTATCACCCCCAGCAGAGATCTGGCAATCAAAACGATCACTTTTGTTCTTCATCCTCCATGTCCCGGATTAGTACTTCTTGTGAGTCACCGTGGTCGCCGGGCGGTTCGAGGGTTGCGACCGTTGCGCCCCAACCCCCAGGATCGCCCGCGTCGCCGTAGTCGCGGACCCGCGGATCCTCCCGAAGGATGCGACGCACCATCGCGCGCTGCACGCCGATCCCCTTGCCGTGGACGATCCGGATCCGCCGGCGCCCCGATCGGCAGGCTTCGTCCAGAAACTCACGCACGGCCGAGGCCGCTTCCCGCGGCGCGAAGGCATGCAGATCGAGGGTGTCGGAGGGAGGAAGGACGACCGGATCCTCCGCGGCAGGATCCCACGCGTCGGCCGTGGAGGACGCGTCGCCGGCAGCTTCGGCCTCCGCGGCCGGCGGGGCGATCGAGTCGCGCGGGAATCGCAGCCGCGCTCGGAGCCGTTCGAGCCATCCCATGGCGGTCCCTCCGCCGAAGAGGATAGCGCGGGTTGCGCGGTCGCGCCTCCTCGCCCTAACTTCAGGCCCATGAGGGTGGGATGGATCCAGAACGATCCGGCCTACGGCGAGACCGAGAGGAACCTGCAGCGCGTGCGGGAGATGCTTCGCAGCGAGCGCGCGGAGCTGTGGGTGTTGCCGGAACTGTTCGCCACCGGCTATCTGTTCGGCAGCCGCGAGGAGTGCCGCCGGCTTGCGGAGCCGGTCCCCGAGGGCGCGATCTGCAGATCTTTGATCGAGCTCTCGCGTCAAACGGGCTCGGCCATCGTGGCGGGGATCGCGGAAGCGGCCCCCGACGGGCGGATCTACAATGCCGCGATCGCCATCGATCCGCAGGGACTGCGCGCCTGCTACCGGAAGGTCCACCTCTTCGACCGCGAGAAGGAGTGGTTCGACCCGGGAGATACTCCCTTCACGGTCATGGACCTTGCGGGAGCGCGTGTCGGCGTCATGATCTGCTTCGACTGGAGGTTCCCGGAAAGCGCCCGCACGCTCGCCCTCGCCGGCGCGCAGGTCATCGCGCACCCATCGAACCTGGTGCATCCCTATTGCCAGGCCGCCATGGTCACGCGCGCGATCGAGAACCGAGTCTTCACCGTGACGGCCGATCGGATCGGCGTCGAGCAGCGCGCGGGCAGTCGCCTTGCTTTCACCGGCGGCAGCCGGATCGTCTCGCCTGACGGAACGGTCTTGAGCGACGGGCCCCCGGCCGCGGAGGCCACGGGAATCGCGGAGATCGACCCGACGGCCGCCGATGACAAGCACGCCACGGGCCGAAACGATCTCTGGGCCGATCGCAGGACGGAGTTCTATCGCCTTGGGACGTCCGCCGATGCGGACAGACTGTAATCCGAAGCAGCTCGTGCTCCAAGATCTTGGCCGGCGTCGCGTCGGGCCAGTCGCCGATCGGACTGATCGAGATCGCCGCCCTCACGCCGCTCGAATATTCGTTGCCATCGAGAACTTCATCGGCTAGTCTGCCCGGTTCCTTTCGAACGTGGGTCTGCACGCGACCGCGACGATTGATGCCCTCCTTGATTCCCTGGCCGCATGAGAAGACGAATCGGAAAACCGGCCGGACAGAGCTGACGCATCCTCGTCGTCCTCGGAAGGAGCGCGTCAGTTCTGATAGGAGATGAGGAGATGCTGACCAAGGATCAGATCGACTTTGTGAAGAATCTGGAATTGCCTCCACGCGACATGGTCCACGTCGGACGCGAGGCAACGGTTCTCTTCGGACCGATGTTCGATGCTTCCGCGGCCACAACGGATGGCGTGATCACGGCAAATCCGGCGAAGCCATCCGGCTTTGTCGATGATGGAAGCCTCGTGACCTTTGTCGCCGGGATCAGCGCGCAGAACCAGGCCGATGTCCTCAACTCCACGTTGCTGGCGCAGCTCGCAGCGAACAAGAAGTTCGACCGCGAGAAGAACACGGTGAACTGGTACGCCTTCTACCGTAACGTACTCGAAAACGTCGGCTGGGTGGTCCAGGCATTCCAGTTCGAGAAGCAGGACATCGGGGGAGCGTCGGCCACTGTGGACAAGTTCGTTGTCGACATGTTGGTCTCCATTGCAGCCGACAACGAGATGGAGGCGGTGACCTTGGCGATGAAAGCTCTCAAGAACCTCCCGGCCAAGGACAATCGCATCGTCCTATTCGACCATTCTACCCACAGTGACAGCAACGGGAACTTCCAGATCGCCGCGTGCAGCGAGAACGGAGGTCAGGTCGCCATGAAGATCGGGGCGTTCTACTTCTCCAGCAGCAAGAACGTTGATCGCCTTCTATGGTACGACTTCTCCGCATCCCACACCTCCATCTACAAGGCAGTCCAGGCGATGACGCTAAACCAAGAGGTGTTCGGTCAGGTTCGGGACGCAGTCAAAACGAAGCTTGGCGGCAACGCGAGGAACTTCGTGGCGGATCTGGACATCTAGCCCGGATTCCTCACGAGAGGGAATAGCCACGGGCGGGCAGATGCGCTAGAAGGGTGATGTCTCGTCACCTACAGCGAATCAGGAGTCCCGCCCGTGCCGGACACTCGGTCGAGGCGCTCGTCGCTCACTAGTACTCCCTCTCCGCGCTGGAGTAGCCGACCCCGATCGTGAAACGCGCGAAGCGCTCGTCGATCCCCAGGCTCTCCTGATCGCCGCGTTCACCGAGCTCCAGGCTCAGATCGATCGCCGCGCGCCCCTTCGCCGCGCGCGCGCGCGCTCCGAGGCTCGCCGCGCGCTCGGTGATCTTCTCGCCAAGAACGGAGCGGACATAGGAGGTCGACTCGCTGTAGCCTGCGCGCCAGATCCAGCGCGCCGCCTGCCCCTCGACGAGCGGCGACTGCCACTCGACGCCCACGCCCCAGCGCGTCGCGTTCTCGTAGGGAGTCTCCGCCGGAACTCCCGCTCCGGGGCGCGTCTCTGCTTGGCTCCAAAGGACCTCGCCGTAGTCGGCGGAGATCGAGAGCCGCGGATGGGCGAGGCCCCAGAGACCGACGGTCCAGTGCGCGGGAGTCTCCTGTTCCCCGCGCGTCGAATGGCTCGAGGTGGAGCCCTCGATCACCTGAACCTCCTGGATCAGCGTCGCGGAGCCGGGGAGGCCGTAGGCGGCGCCGGCGCGGAGCCTTGGGGTCGCGTGCGCGATCGCCCCGACCGAGGCGCTCCATGCCGGCCGGAGGCGTCCCTCGATCTTCTGCCGGACATCGGAGCCGTTGCCCGGAGCGAGATCGTAGTGGTGATCCTCCTTCACCGTTCCGAAGGTCGGGCCCAGGCTCACGCCCCAGTGCAGACGGCCATCCAGCGCTGGCCCGGCGAAGCTCGCCTGGATGCGATTCCACCCGCCCGATCCCTTGGTGATGTGCCGATCGCCGGCTCCCGCCTCGCCACCCAATGGCTCGACGCGCTCGAAGCTGGCATCGGTCTGCGTCTTGAGGAGGATGCCGGCGCGCACGCCCTGCGGCAGAACGATGACCCCGCCGAACTCGGGGAGATAGTCCTGGCGCTGGGTGTACTCGTCGTCGCCTCCGCTCACATGAGCGATCTCGCCCACGTAGGAGACGAACCCGTAGCTCACATCGATCCCCGCCAGCCCGGCGGGATTGACGGCGCCTGAGGCGCCGTAGCCGCTCACCGCCGCGCCGGTGCCTCCGCGCCCGCGCGCCCCGGCGCCGCCGTGATCGATCCACCAACCCCAGCCGTCGCGGGAGAAGACCGTGGCCGAAGCGTCGGCCGCTCCCAGGCTGGAGGCGACGAGCAGGCAGATTCCCAGTCGCAGAGGCGTGGTTGCCATCCCTCGGCTCCTCACCACCGGTATCCCGGCGTCCGGACGAAGACGATGCGCAGGGTGGGGCGGTCGCTCGAGTCGGGAGCCTCGCGCATGGAGAGCTCGAGAGAGCGCATGACCGAGATCTCGTCTCCCATCCTCACGAGAATGCCTCGGTTCTCCAGCGATCGGTCGACCCACGACTGCACCGCGACGCCGACCTCGAGCTCGACCGTGTCGGACGCCTCGTCATCGAGCTCCTCCACCTCGATCCGCGAGCCCACCGTCACGCTCTCCGGCGGAGCAGCCTCCGACCAGTCGGACTCGATCTCGTAGACGCTCAGGATGAGGGGATCTTCCGCCGAGAACTGGCCGGTCGGAACCCTCAGGCCGAGAGTCGCGCGAATGATGGAGGCCTCCGGCGGGAGATCCGCGAGATCGAAGCGCATCAGGACGCGCGCCGCGGGCGCCGACTGGAGCGCGGCGGTGGGATCGGATCCGCCTGGGGGCGCGCGCAGATCGCGCATGACGAAGGCATCCGCCGCCGCGGAGCCGATCCGCACTTGCGCGAGCGTCGAGTCGGTGGCCAGGATCAGGGCGGGCGCGACGATTCTCGCTCCGGATGTGTTCGTGATGGCGTCGTTGCTCGAAACGAATCGGGCGATCCCGTCGCCCTCTTCGGAGAAGATCCTGAGTCCGCCGTTGCTGTCGGGCAGCGCGGCCCACCGGCGCACGAGGGCGATCGGGATCTCGAGATCGGAGAGCTGAAAGGGCGTATCGGGATCGACCGTCTCGGTCGGACAATCCTCGACGCGATCGAGGACCTCGCCCAGATTCGTCGGGGCGTTGGCCCAGCGGATGCCGACGGCGTTCCAGCTCCCCTTGCCACCGAGCACTTCCTGAACGGCGACGGTGATCGGATCTCCGCGTCCCGGCTTCAGAAAGAGACGAAGGTAAGCGCGACGGATCGTCGTCGTATCGGGAATCGACTCGAATCGCACGAAAGCGCTCGCCTCCGCGAGGGAGTCCCGCCCGACGAAGAGCGATTGGCCTACGGCGGTGGAAACCTCCGGCCGGTATTCCAGATCGGCCGCCGGCGCGGCCACAGCGAGCGTCTCCGGTCGGATGGAGTACGGCCCGCGGGGCCCACGATCGAATGCCAGAGGGTTGTCGTCCTCAGAGCAACCCGCCGCGAGCCCCATGATGAACAGCGCCAGCGCCGTCCATGGCAGTTCCCATACCGGGCTGCCGGCTCGCGACCGCTCTCGAATGGTCATCACAGCCTCCGATCTCCATTCCCGGCGGAGACTACACGATCCCCCGCAGGCGAGCCAGGCCGGGCACATTTCCCGCGAGTGGCCGAATTCAGCCAATGCCCATTAACTCTAAGCATGATCCGAGGTTCCATTCGCCTCGTCGATTCCCTCGCCACCTGCGGGCCGAAGGATTGCGCTCATGTCGCACATGAACACGCCGAAACTACCGAAATCTCATACAACCAGACCTGGCACCAGTCTTGCGCAGAAATCAGACGAGTCCCGGAGAGGCACGATGGAGGCGTGAGATGAAAGAGCCGGGAAGCCTCCCCCGCGGAGCGGCTCTTGATGCGCCTCGACTCCTCGACCCCACGGGACCGACGCGCTTCCGGCCGATGAGCCGACCGGCGATCGGCTCGATGAGGACTCCGCCGCTCGGGTGGACATTGGAGGAAGTCTCGACCCGGCGATCATGATCCTCGCAGCGCCGAGCTCGGGCACTTCTCGGCGCGCCTCGCCGGCAAGGCAGGCTGGAAGGTCCGCCAACTTCTCTCCCCCCGCCGCGTCTGGCTCTCCCCCCCCCGGGCCGGGCGCGGCGTCCCTTCTTCCGGGAAGAGCGCGCTGCCGTCCGCGGGCGCCGTGTGCGAGAATGGCCAAGACCTTCCTTCGCCGAAAGGAATTCCATGGCCGAGACGATCCTCTTCTCCCCGTTCCAGACGCGTCGCCTCATTCTCCGAAACCGCATCGTCCTCTCCCCGATGTGCACTTACCTCGCAGATGAGCGAGGCCGGGCGACCGACTGGCACCTGGTCCACCTGGGAAGCCGCGCGGTCGGCGGGTGCGGCGCCATCATGACCGAGGCGGTCGCGGTCGAGCCTCGGGGGAGAATCAGCGTCGGGGATCTCGGTCTATGGGAGGACGGGCAGATCGCTCCGCTCGCGAGGATCGCGCGCTTCTGCCGTTCCCAGGGCGCGGCCTTCGGGGTGCAGCTCGCACACGCCGGGCGCAAGGCATTCACGCCCACGAAGGGCGACGGACCCGAGCCGGCGATCGCTCCCACGACATCTCCCTTCGGAGATGGATGGATTCCGCCGCGAGCCTTGAGCGCCGAGGAGATCGAGGTCGTGATCGCCGCATGGCGGGAGGCGGCGCGCCGCGCGCGTGAGGCGGAGTGCGACTTCATCGAGATCCATGGGGCTCACGGCTACCTCATTCATCAGTTCCTTTCCCCGATCTCGAATCGACGCGAGGATCGCTACGGCGGGACCCCCGACGGGAGGTTCCTCTTCCTGGAGCGTGTGACGACGGCGATCCGCGAGGTCTGGAGCGATGATCGGCCGCTGTGGCTTCGGATTTCCGCGACCGACTGGATCGACGGGGGGCTCACCGTGGACGAGTTCTGCGCTCGCGCATCTCGCCTGCGCTCCCTTGGTATCGACTTGCTCGACTGCTCCTCGGGCGGAATCGTCTCACAGCCTCCTCCCCCCGGCGCCGACGCGCCGGGATACCAGGTCCCCCTCGCCGCCGAGATCCGGAGGAAGGGCGGCATCCCCACCATGGCGGTGGGCAGGATCACAGAAGCCGGCCAGGCGGAACGGATCCTCGCGGAGCAAGCCGCCGACCTCGTGGCAGTCGGCCGCGAGCTCCTCGCCGATCCGCACTGGCCGCTTCGCTGCGCGACGGCTCTCGGCGCGGCGATCGAATGGCCCGCCGCTTACCTGCGGGCCAAGCGATGAGGCCTTGGGCGGCGAGAAGGCGGGATTGCCTTCGGCTCCCGTGGTTCCTAGAATCGATCCATTGGCGTTTCATGCTCAAGACGATGCGTAAACAATTCCCTTGCTGGATCCTGATCGCGGGATGTCTGATCCACGCGCCTCGGGTCGGCTCCGCCGCGAGCGGCGAGCAGCGCACCTTCGAGGCCGATCTTCTCTTTCCGCGCTCCGCGGCGGGAGCGTTGCCCCAGGCGACCACCGTCGTCCCCGAGATCTCGCCACCCCTTGAAGCGCCCCTCGATGCGGGAAGCTACCGTCTGATCCCGGGCGATCTGCTCCAGCTGGAGGTAGGCGGGGAGTCGGACCGGGCATGGCGACTCGCGGTGACCGCCGAAGGAACTCTCCTGCTCCCGGGGGCCGAAGCGATCGATGTCGCCTCGTCGACCCTCGCGGAGACGGCCGAACGCGTGCGGCAAGCGATGGCGCATCGATATCCGCGCCAGCCAGTCTCGCTGCATCTGCTCCAACCCGGCGCATTTCGCGTGCCGGTCACGGGACAGGTGCTCAACCCGGGCGTGCAGAACCTGCGCGCCTACGACCGCCTCTCGGTCGCGATCGCGGCGGCCGGCGGTCCGCTTCCGGGGGCGAGTCTGCGGCACGTGGCCGTGACACGGCCCGATGGAAGCGAGGAGGAGTTCGACCTGGTCCGCTTCGCCAGCTTCGGCGAACTCGACTCGAATCCGTTCCTCGAACCCGGGATGTCGATCCACCTGCGGACCGCGAGCGACTTCGTGCGGGTCACGGGCGCCGTCCGCGGCATCCCGGCGGTCGATCGGATCATCGTGCCGAACGTCGGTTCGAGGATTCCGGAGCAGCCCGACATCCTGCTCGAATGGATGGACGGCGAGACGATCGGAAGCGCCGTGGCGCGCGCGGGCGGTCTGTCGCCCGACTCCGACGGCTCGATTCTCCTAGTCCGCGGAGCGGAGCGCCGGATGATCGCCGCGGTCGAAGCGGATGCGGTCACGCTTCTCCCGGGCGATGTGGTGGAAGCGGCGATGCGCGATCGCTGGGTCTTCGTCGTCGGCGCGGTCCGCTATCCCGGACCCTACTCCCATCTGCCGACCCTCACGGCGTCGGACTATGTGCGCCTCGCCGGCGGCCCCACGGAGATCGGGCGCGGATCGGGCTGGAAGCTGCGCGAACCCGGCAGCGAGGAGAGTCGCAAGGTCGGAGGCGAGTCGTACGTCCCGCCGGGATCGACCGTCATCGTTCCCGAGCGCTGGACCTACAAGACATCGACCCTGCTGGCTCCGATCAGCGGGATCACCGCCCTCGTCATCTCGGTGATCGCCCTGAGGCAGTGAGGATCGCCCGCAACGCTTCCTCCACGCGGGCCGCCGCGATCCGCCACGTCGCGTGCTCCTCGACCCAGCGCCTGCCCGCTCCCGGAGCGGGCCAGGGCCAGTCCCGCAGCGGCCGGCCCGCATCGATCCATCGCGAGCGCCATGCGGCGATCCGGCCGGCGAGATCCGGCTCCGGGCACAGCTCGCCCACCCCCAAGCGTTCGATCCAGCGATAGGACTCGATCGCGCTGACGATCACGGGACGATCCAGGGAGAGGTAGTTCAAGATCTTCGTCGAGACAGCGCCCCCATAGAGGCGCTCGAAGGCCGCGCCGTCATAGGGCGCTACGAGGACCTGACACGCCGACAGGAGTCGATCCGACTCCTCCCGCGGAAGCCCCCCGAAGAACCGGATCGACAAGCCGGCGCGCGAGCGCAGCCGCTCCGATTCCACTCCTTCTCCAATGATCCAGTAGCGGAGATCCTCGGCCGGGATCGCGGCCGCAGCCTCGATCAACCGTTCCACCCCCTGGACGGGCGCGAGGTTGCCCGCGAAGCCGACCAGGAAGATATCGTCGGCCACGCCCTGTTCGTGACGGACCGGCAGCGAATCGCTCACGGCAGGCAGGTGAGTCGCGATCTCGATCGCGCGAATCCGGGAGGGATCGACTCCGGCGCGCTCGACGATCCCTTCTCCCATCCGATCGCTCAGGGCGAAGATCGCCGAGGCCCGGCGCAGCGAGAAGCGCTCGCAGGCGGCCACGCACCCGCGCGCGCGGCGGCTTCCCCAGAGATCGACCTGGACCGGCAGAGCGGCGTTCACCTCCGAGACGACCGGGATGCGCAGGAGGGCCCCCACCAAGGCGGGAGCGATCGTGTAGAGGTCATGGCGCGTGTAGATGAGATCGGGGCGGGATCGCAGCGCGCGCAGCAGAAGTGCGAGTCCTCCGATCAGCTCGAAGCTCCAGTGGACCAGAACCCCGAGGCGAAGAACGGGGATCTCCACACGGGCAAACCGCGTCGGCGGAGTGACGGATGTCGGTCGCGGCGTCACCAGCTCGACGGCGTGGCCGCGAGCGAAAAGCTCGTCGAGGAGCCCTCGAAGGTGGATCGCGTGGCCCTGCGGAAGCGAGAGATCGACGGCGGAGAACGCGGCGATCCGGAGCGGGGGTCGAGTCATGCGCGCGATCGCCCGGCGATCACTCCGGCGAAGAGCCAGACCCACTCGTTCGAGAGCAGATCGCCGCTGAACTGCGCGTTCCACAGCGCGAAGAGGAAGGCGACGGCGGCGGCGAGGATCCTCGGGTCGCTCCGACCCCGGATCGCGCGCCCGATCGCGAGGGCGAGGAAAAGGATGAGCGCCGCGAGCCCGGGCAGGCCGTTCTCGATTCCGATCTCGGCGAAGAGGTTGTGGGGATAGAAGCGTTGATCGCCCATCCGCAAGAGCTCGCTGAAGCCCCCGGTCCCCAAACCGGGACCGAGGATCGCGGGGAGCGCCTCGCGCACGACTGCGAAGAGCCGCAGGCGCACGATTCCCGAGGTCTCCCGCGAGACCGGCTGGAAGAAGCGCTCCCGGAGCTCCGCGGGCATGACGAGCAGCGCGACTGCGACCACGGCGATCCCGGCGGCAGAGAGCGCGAGCCGCCTTCGCGTCGAAAGCTCACCCAAGGCGAGGACGCGCACGGCGAGCACTGCGACGATCCCCAGGAGCGGACCGCGGGAGCCTGCGAGGATCATGACGACCGCGAGCGGCAACGCCGCGGCGACCGCCGCACCTCGGCCGATCCGTCCGATCGACCGCAGCGCGAGCAGGCTCAGGATCCCAAGCCCCATCGTGCGGGCGAGCCAGATCGGATTGATCCCGAGGACGGTGAGGCGGGAAGCGAACTCGTAGTAGCGGATCGCGAGATTCAGGAGCGCGGCGACGCCGATCAGGAGAGCGAAGAGGACGATCGCGCGCAGCATGGCGTCATATCGCCCATCGACCGTCTCGCCCGTCTCTGCCTCCCGGGGCGCCGCAACGGCGTAGCCGCCTGCGAAGAGGAGCATGTCGGTGATCCAGTAGGCCGTCACCTTCATCCGCCCATAGAGAGGCGCGGGCGTCCAGGCGAGTCCGACCGCGAGGACGCCGCCCAGCAGAATCGCGCTCAGAAGTATCGGATCGCCGGCAAGGCGGGCAAACCAGGCGATCGGCGATCGCAGGCGGAAGAGGACGAGCAGGAGCAGCCCCAGGACGACGGCCCCGCGAACCGCGTAAAAGGCGATCGCCTCCTCGTGCGTCGCGATCGAGATCGGATCCAGCAGCGGGTAGCCCACGCCCAGCAGCGCCACGGCCAGGGGAAGCCGCGAGGCGGTGGCGCAGGCAATCGCAACGCCCGCGACGCCGATCAGGATCCATGCGGCGTGCGGGAGCAGGAGGATCACGGCGGCATCCACGATCAGCAGAAGGATGATGGCGGCGCGAGAGTGGCCGGACGAAGGAGCGCGCGGCAGCGCGAGGAGGCGGGCCAGCCCGGCCATCTTCGGCTAGAGCCCCGGTGGATCGTCCGCCGGAGAGAACCAGCGCTTGGGGTGCAGGCTTCTCGCCGATGCCGCGAGGCTCGCCCACTCGGCCGGCCGGTCGCGGCGCATCCGCTCGAGGCCATCGAGCGACCAGGCGAGCAGGCAGCTGGCGCCGAAGGCGAGGAGCGTGGCGATCGTGCAGATGAGCCACCGGATCGGGCGCCAGCGCTTCTCGGCAGGCACCGCGGCGTCGAGCACCTGCAGCGTCGGAGTGTCGCGCAGCTCGTTGACCCGATACTGCTCGAGCTGCTGGGTCAAGAATTCGTAGATCGCCTCCTGGATCTTCACCTCGCGCAGAGCGCGCGTATAGGCGACCGTGCGCTCGGGCAGCTTCGAGAGGGGCACACGGAAGGAGGCGGTGTCGCTGCGCGCGCCCCGATCCATGTCGCGCAGCTTCGATTCCATGAGATCGATTTCGCGCGAGAGCTTCGCGCGGTCGGGATCATCCGGGCCGACTTGCGCGCGCAGCATCCCGAGCTGGACTTCGCGCATCTTGCGCCCCAGATCGATCTGCACCGCGCTCTCGATGAGCGCCCGGGCTTGATCCTCCGGGACGAGGATCCCCGTCTCTTCCTGAATGGACTGTAGTTGGCTCTCGGCCATCTCCAGGGAGTCCCTGCAGTCGGCGACGCGCCTTTCCAGGAACTCGCGCACGGCGCCGGCGCTCGTCCTGCGGCGCTCCTTCGACTTCGCGTCGAGGAGAGCGACGAAGTCGTTCGCCATTGCCGCCGCGCGATCGGCGCTCTTGTCGACCACGGTGATCGAAACGATCCCCTCGCCCCCGACTCGAACCTTGGCCCGCGAGCGCAGAGTGAGAAGCGCCTCGTCGACCGTGTCCACCTCGTAGAGCTCCATGAGACCGTAGCGCCGGATAATCTCTTCGCGCACGGATCGGCTCTTCAGGATCGCCGCGTAGACATCCGAGGGGGTCGCCCAGATCGGAAGGTTCGACCGGCCGGGCCCCAGCGCGGTCGCCGCGACGATCGAGGAGAGGGTCCCCAGCGAGAACGTCTCCTCTTGCGGCGGGAAGACGGAAGCGGTGGAACGATACCACTTCGGGAGCAGGAGGCTCACGATCACCGCCGCGATCGCGACGACCGCCGTGTTCAGGATGATCAGCCGGCGCCAGCGCGCAAGCGAGGCGAGGCGATTGAGTAGAATCGGTTGCTCCTCGTTCATCTCCGGTTCGGACCTGCGAAGGTCCAGCATAGCAGAGGCCCGCCCGAGCGGGTATAGTGTTCGATCATTCCTTGTGCCGCTCAGGAGGAAGGAGGCTTCCATGCTCGCCATCGGCGATCCCGCGCCCCTCTTCGAGGTCCCCGCGCACACCGGCGAGACGATCCGGCTCTCGGATCTCCGGGGCAAGACCGTCGTCCTCTGGTTCTATCCCGCGGCCGACACTCCGGGCTGAACTGCGGAAGGTCGCGGGTTCCGCGACCTGAGCAAGGAATACGAGGCGAAGGGGGTCCAGATCCTCGGAATCAGCTTCGACTCGGTCGAGGAGAACGCCGCCTTCGCCGCGAAGTACGGCTTCCCCTATCCACTCCTGTGCGATACGACCCGCGAGGTGGGTCTGGCGTATGGCGCGTGCGATGACGCCAAAGCGGCATCGGCGCGGCGGATCAGCTATGTGATCGGCCCTGACGGCACGATCCGCATGGCCGTGGGCGACGTGAAGGCCGCTGAACACCCGGCTCTGCTCCTTGCGAGCCTGGCCTGAGCGCGCGCGGGCGGATCAATCCCAGCGGACGAGCTTCCACCTGAGCGTTCCCTCCGGAGTGCTCAGGCGGACGAAGTAGTGGCCGGGCGCAACATTCCTTCCCGCCGAGTCCTTCCCATCCCAGAGGGCTTCCATCTTCCCCCCGACCGGCGCCGCGGAATCCAGAAGCGTCCTCACCAGCCGGCCGTCGACGGAATGGACCGTGATCGAGGCGATGCCCGAGGGCGCATCGAAGCAGATGCGCGCGCGATCATCGAAGGGATTCGGGCGAACGCTCAAGCGCGCGAGCCCCGCCGGAGGCGCCTCGTCCGCCTGCGAGGGATCGCCAAGGTAGATGAAGTCCATCTGATCGCTCGCCGCGTGCGACGTGTGAGCCAGGATGTCGCTGAAGGCGAACGCGTCGAAGTCGAAGCCGGGCAGACCGAAGCTCAGAGCCAGCGAGACGTGCTGCCAGCGGTACGTCGATCCCCAGATCGGCGCGGGCGGAGCCTCGGCGGGAAGCCGCGGCGCTCCGAGATCGAAGACTCCCGAGGGAAGCCAGAACTCCCAGCAAAGCTCGCCGTTTGCGGGATCGACGAATCGCGCGATGTGGAGATCCACCGGGGGGCTTCCCGACTGGGGATTCGTCGCATCGCTCCAGCTGAAGGTCCCGAGGCGGTAGTCAAGATCGAGGCGCCGGAAGAAGCTCGCCATCTCCTGGGTGTAGAACTGCGCATGGGGATTCCGATCGAAGAGGAGCAGGAAGTCCTCCGATGCCGAGTCGTCGATCACGACGGCGGGCATGTAGGAGATGCCGCTGAACTCCCCCAGCGGGGCGGTCGTGGTGAGAGGCACCGTCCCCGAGCAGGGTCCCGTGCCCGCGGGGCATCCCAGGACGTTGATCCCCATGGGAACCAGGCGCCCGAGTCCCGCGAGGCTGTCGATGTCGGCGAGGGAGTAGCACCAGGCATCGGTCCCGTCCGGCACATTGGCGAGGTTCAAGGTCGCCGTCGGCGCGAGGTCGGGATCGACCGTGAGATCGGCGTCCAGGGTGTTCCCGGTCACCGCGAGATCGAGGATGTCGATTTCCCGCCACGACATGAGGGGAATCAGATCGGCGATGCCGCCCATGTTCATGACCGCATCGAGCGGGACGCGCCCCGAGACGGCGGTGAGCGTGTAGTCGCCTGCGGGCAGGTACTGGTAGTAGTGGTCCTTCCGGATCTCGACGAAGATCTCCCACTGCTGCGGAATGAAGATGTTCGATGGGATCTCGAATGGCGTGTCCAGGATCTCCACGATCTCGGGAGGACCCATGATGCCCGACATGCTCGGCGAGAGGAGCGATTCGATCCGCAAGGCGGGGATCACGAGCGCCATGTCGATGTTTCCATCGCCCGCGTGGAAGGAGCCGTTGTTCACGTCGATCCCCGAGACATAGTCGCCTACCTGAAACGGCTCCTGCGCCGCGGATGCCGGCCGCAGCGGGAGAACGATCTCGTTCGCGTCGACGAAGACGATCGTGGCGTAGGCGAATCCGGAAGCGCCGGCGGTGACGGTGGTCGCGCCCTGGAGCGACGGGTGCTCGAAGCGGATCGCGCCGCCCTGCGATGCGAAGCCCCAGTTTCCCTCGAACGGCTCGTTCGTGCGCGGGCCGACCATCACGAAGGCTCCGGGGATCGGCTCAGCGGTTCCGGCGCGGATCACGCGCACGTCGACGGCGCCCGTGATCGGCCCGCCGCCGGTGCCGCCAAGGGAATCGGCCGGCTCAGGCGAGGCGAGGGCCGGGAGCAGGAGGAGGGCGAGGAGACCGCCTGCGGGGGCGCCGATTGGCTTCATCGATGACCTCCATGGATGTTCGAGCCGGACTAATTCTAGCACAGGTGATGCCGACGCCGAGGGATGGATTGATTGACTCACCTCGTGACCGCCGCGTAACCTTGCGGGTTTACGATTATTACCAATGAGAAGGAGGAGGCCATCATGGCTGCAAAGAGACTGATTCTCGTGACGGGCGCGACCGGCGCGCAGGGCGGAAGCGTCGCCAAAGCGCTTCTCGCATCGGGCGAGTTCTCCGTGCGAGCGGCGACGCGCAAACCCGACTCGGAAGCGGCGCGAGCTTTGAAGGCCGGTGGCGCCGAGGTGGTCGCCTGCGACATGGGCGATGTCGAGAGCATGCGGCGCGCTGTCAATGGGTGCTACGGCGTCTTCGGCGTGACGAACTTCTGGGAGCACTTCAAAGGCGAAATCGAGCACGGGCGCAATCTCGTCGATGCGGTCGCGGCCGGCGGCGTGGAACACCTCGTCTTCAGCGGGCTGCCCTCGGTCAAGAAATCCGCTCCGCACCTCAACGTCCCCCACTTCGAGACGAAGGCGGAGGTCGAGGAGGGAATCCGAAGTCTGGGGCTGCCGGCGACCTTCGTCCACGTCGCCTTCTACTACGAGAACTTCCTCGCATTCTTCCCTCCGAAAAAGGAAGCGGACGGGACCTACGCGTTCGGTTTCCCGCAGGGAGAAACGCCTCTCGGGGCCGTCACCGTGGAAGATCTTGGCGGGGTCGTTCTTCCGATCTTCAGAGATCGAGGCGCTTTCCTGGGACAGACGGTCGCGGTCTTCGGGGATGAGATGCCCGCGTCCGGTTACGCCGATGCGATCTCCCGTGTGACGGGGCGTCAGGTCCGTTTCCATCACATCCCACGCGAGGTCTTCGCGAGCTTCGGATTCCCCGGCGCCGAGGATGTGGCCGACATGTTCGAGTTCTACCGCTCGCACTTCCCGAGCAAACGGCCCGAGATCGAGCGCGCGAAGAAGCTCAATCCCGGGATGCGCAGTTTCGAGGAATGGGCGCGTCAGAACCGGGAGAGGCTGATCGCGACGCTGGACGCCTAGGACCGCGTCCGACTCGGGTCGGGCGCTTTCGAGGTCGTCGGAAGATCCGCTGAGTCAGCGAGGCGCGCCGCCTCTCACCCACTCGCCGATCCGTGCGCGCTCATCCTCGGTGATGCGGATCCCGAGGCTGTCCCCCGCCCGACCCGGCATCGTGCGCTCGACCACGACCGACTCGAAGATCGCCCGCCGATACCGGCGCGCGCGCGCATACGTCTCGAGGTTTACGCCGTGCGCGTTGGGACCCTTCAATGTGTCGGCGCGCGAGTGGCAGCCGACGCACGCGCGCTCGAGGACGGGTCGGATGTCGGGTTCGTAACGGAGATCGGTGGGAACGATCTCTTCCTTGCGGCAACCGGCCAGGGCGAGGAATCCCGCGACGAGCAGAAAGGCGCGGCTCGCTTCGATCGCTACCGCCTCTCCGCGATGCGGATGCGGTTCAGAGCCCGCCGGAGGGAGGCCTCGGCCCGCACGACGTCGATCTTGCCGCTCGTGTCGCGCAGCCGCTCCTGCGCCCGGTCCCGAGAGCGCTTCGCCCGCTCCAGGTCGATCTGCTCGGGCGACTCGAGTGCGTCAGCGAGGATCGTGGCGACGTTGTCGCTCACCTCGAGGAATCCGCCGGAGATCGCGAAGAGGATCTCCCCTGCGCCGCGCGCATCCGATTCGCGGATCGTGAGCTTCCCCGGGACGAGGGCGGTGATCAGAGGGGCGTGGTTTGCGAGGATGCCGAGATACCCCTCGCTGCCCGGCGCGATGATCGAGATCACCCGCATCTCGAGCACGGTTCGCTCGGGCGTCAGGAGCCGCAGGTCGAATCGGCCGTCCATCGGCGCGCTTCTCCCCTAGCCCTGGGCGCGGAGCTTCTCCGCCCTCTCCATCGCCTCTTCGATCGTCCCGACCATGTAGAAGGCCTGCTCCGGCATGTCATCGTGCTTGCCGTCCACGATCTCCTTGAAGCCGCGCACGGTGTCCTCGACCTTCACGTAGCGCCCCTCCTGGCCGGTGAAGGCCTCGGCGACGAAGAAGGGTTGCGAGAGGTAGCGCTGGATCTTGCGGGCCCGCGAGACGATCAGCTTGTCACTGTCGGAGAGCTCGTCCATCCCGAGGATGGCGATGATGTCCTGCAGGTCCTTGTAGCGCTGCAGGATCCTCTGCACGGCGCGGGCGATCTCATAGTGCTCCTCACCGACGATCCGCGGATCGAGCATCCGCGAGGTCGAGTCGAGCGGATCGACGGCGGGATAGATGCCGAGCTCGGCGATCTGGCGCGAGAGGACCGTCGTGGCGTCGAGGTGGGCGAAGGCGGTCGCCGGCGCCGGGTCGGTCAGGTCGTCGGCGGGGACATAG
>JAXDAY010000030.1:0-243205 GCA_034679345.1 Candidatus Eiseniibacteriota bacterium | reverse complement strand
GTCAGCCGGACGGCACTTGCTCGATGACCCTCCAGGTCGACTGCACCGGGTCGTGGCTCGGCTACGGAAGCGACTGCGATCCGAACCCCTGCGAGCAGCCTCTCGGCGCCTGCTGCGCCCCGGACGGATCGTGCACCTTGACCGCCTCCGGAGACTGCGCGGACGAGTGGCTCGGCGCGGGGACGGACTGCGATCCGAATCCGTGTCCCACGCAGCCCTGCCAAGTGACGATCCTCCAGCCGAACGGCGGCGAAGTGCTGGTGATCGGCTCGCAGTACGAGATCCGCTGGGAGATCCTCAACTGCGGCCAGAACGTGAAGATCGAGCTCCTGCAGAACGCCGCGGTCTGCATGACCTTGAGCCAGCAAACCCCGAACGACGGCAGCTACCTCTGGACGGTCGAGTCGTGCAATGGCGAGCTCGGCTACAGGATCCGAGTGACCGACCTCGATTCTGGATCGGTGGACACGAGCGACGCTCCCTTCTCGATTGTCGAGGACGAGATCCCGTGCGACCCGACCGTTTTCCAGCCCAACGGTGGAGAAGTCTGGACCGAGGGGACGGTCCACCTGATCACCTGGGAACCGCAAGGCTGCGGTCCGACCGTGAAGATCGAGCTCCTCCGCAGTGAGCCCGCCTATCGCGTCTGCCTTGTCATTGCGGAGAGCGAGGAGAACGACGGGAGTTACGAGTGGACGGTGGAGAACTGCGGAAGTAGCGCCTATCGCTACAAGATCCGGATCACCGATGTCGAAAGCGGCAATCTCGACCTGAGCGATCGGCCCTTCGCCATCCCGGATGCCCCGTTGAACGGGCCCACGATCATGGCCTCGCGTCTGAGTCTGCCCAACCCGATGAGGCCGAACTCCACCGTGGTGTTCGATCTCGCCGAGGCCGGCTCGGTTCGGGTCTCGATCTTCAACGTTCACGGACAGCGGGTCCGCGGTCTCGTCGACGGTACATACGGAGCCGGCCACCATGAGGTCGTCTGGGACGGCCGAACCGATGAGGGCGATGACGCGGGCGCGGGCATCTATTACATCCGGGCAGCCCTGGGCGACACGGAGACGACCCGCAAGGTCCTCCTCGTCCGATGACCGAGCCGACTCCTTCCGCCCCGCATGGGGCGGAAGGAGTCAGGCGCGGAATGGGAGGCCTTGATAGAATCGGTGATTTCAATGATAATTCGGTCGGCGTCACGCTCCCCGCTGCGAAGCTGGGCGCGTTGAATCGGCACTGCAACCTGGAGACGGAATGAGGGGGATCGCATGAAAGCCAACCTGCAAGCGACCGGGCTCGTCTTGGTGCTCGCCGTCGCCTGTCTCGCGGCTCCCGGTCCGGCGGCGGCATTCGCCTTCGGCGTGGGGGATGTCTTTGCCTCGATCGGCAATGGCTTCGTTCGCCATTACAGCGCCGATTTCGGCACGTTCGAGGATCTCGACACCGGAGTCGGGGGATACACGACTGGAATGACCTTCGATGCCAGTGGAAACCTCTATGTGACGTGCTGGAGCGCGAACACCGTGCGGAAATTCAATGGCCTGACAGGCGCACTCCTGGGCGACTTCGGTTCGGGGTACGGTCCGGCGCCCGAATCGATCGTTCGGGATGCCGCAGGCGACTTCTATGTCGGCCATCAGGATGGGATCTCCGACAACCTCCTGAAGCTGAGCGGCGCGGGCAATCCACTGGGGACATTCGACCCGATCGGAGAAGACAGCGGAGTCGATCACATCGACCTCGCAGCCGATCAATCGACGATGTTCTACACATCGCAGGGCCGGGCGATCAAGCGGTTCGATGTCGTGGGCAACGCGCAGCTCGCGGACTTCGCGACGTTGCCGGGAAGCGGCGTCGCCCATGCTTTCCGGCTGCTCGTCGGAGGCGGGCTGCTCGTAGCGGACGAGACGAACATCAAGCGCCTGGATGCCTTGGGCTCAGTGGTTCAGACCTATGACATCTCCGGCGTGAACGGCTGGTACTCGGTGGCTCTCGGCCTCGGGGGCTCGACGTTCTGGGCCGGGGATTTCGACAGCGGCGACTTTCATCAGTTCGATCTGGAGGACGGGTCGATCCTCCGTTCGGTGAGCACCGAAAGCCCGGACCTTTTCGGACTGGCCGTTCAGTCGGTCAATCCGATCCCGGAGCCGGCAACGCTGACTCTGCTGGGCATCGGCCTCCTGGGGACCTTGGGCGGCCGGCGGCGCCGCAGCTGAT
The DNA here is from genome assembly GCA_034679345.1 of Candidatus Eiseniibacteriota bacterium. GTDB lineage: Bacteria > Eisenbacteria > RBG-16-71-46 > CAIMUX01 > VGJL01 > JAXDAY01. The sequence goes on along the minus strand of JAXDAY010000030.1, from coordinate 240,988 downwards.
CCGGCTTTCGCGCGATATCGCGTGACTTCGACGCGGGGCCTGGGTGATCTCGGTGACGGATCGCGCGGGCCCCTTTCGTCTGCGCGCTTCAGCTCAACGGGGGAGGGTCGATGACGAGAGCCTAGGGGCCGAGTCGCCCCCGCCGGTCCCGCCGCCGGCGGAGGCATCCATGGCCCGCAATCTGTGGGCCTTGACCTCGATCGCGCGCTCGCCCAGGCCGAGAAGGCACTCGCCGACGTATCTGCCGTCGCTGCCGGCCGCCAGGTAGAGAACTCCGTCACGCCACAGCGGCTCGTCGAACTTGGCACCACGAGAGACCACCGCCACGCCGGCGTGCAGCTGACGCGCGGCAGCGGTCGCGAAGTGGATATCGCCGTCGCAGAGCAGGATGTGCAGGTCCGCCGCGGGCCGGTCGGCCGTGGCGGGAGTCGATTCCGGCGCGCTCTGATCGCTCACCGCCGTCACCTGGACGCGCAGATCCGCAACGGCGATCCTCCGGGACTCCCCGGGCGCGAGCCAAGGGATGTCCCGGCTCTCGATTCTCGTCGCCACGCCCGCGACGGCGTCGTAGCCGCCCCAGCGAAACCCATTCAGGAATGCCTCCTGCAAGCCGCCGCCTGAGCCTGGCATTGCTGAGGGCTCGCGATGGCGCCGCGCAATGGAGCCGCCCCCGTCGACGACGAGCAAGGGAGCATCGGACGCCGCGCGAACTGAATCGATCCATGCGACGCGGCGCGCGACGCCGCCCAGCGGTCGAGTCGGGCAGGCGCACGGAAGGACGTTCTCCCGAAGCTCCGATGTGAAGATGACGCGAAGCTCCCGCTGCGCCCGGTCCGGAGCGGCCCGAGCGGCCGGAGGGGCCGGAGCGGCGGCCGCCAGCCCCGCCAGCCAGCAGAGAACGAAGTGGAGGCGCCTCACTGCGGGATGGCCGCCGCCTGGCATCGAACGTCGTCCCAGCGGGCCGCCGCGGACGAGGTCCGGAATCCGACCCTGCCGGAGAACATCATCGAGTAGTCGGTCTCCTCAAGGACCTTCACGCAATCCAGGTAGACGCTCGCGGTGTGCCCGGCGACGACGATCTTGATGTTGTACCAGCTGTCCATCTCCAAGGGGGTGTTGTAGGCTGCCACCTGAGCGAATTTCCCGTATCTCACTCGCGCAAGCTGCACGGTGTCCGTCGAAGGAGTCAGGCCGGCGAGGTGGAAGTTGTTGCCGTCCTCGTGGCGAAAGACGAACCAGGCCGTCGTTCCGGAGGTGACCCGAACCTTCCCCTCAAATGTGACATTGGTGAAGATCCGATCGCTCACCATCAGCCGATTGCTTCCGATGCTGGACTGATAGAGCTCCCCGGCGGTGCAGGTCCAGTTGCCGCTCAGCGGATGCCATCCGTAGTAGTTGCCGTCGTCGAAATCATCAAAGATCGCGCCGTGGCGGTTGACGTCCTGCGCGGTGCAGAATCCCCCCGTCGGGTTCTTGAATTGCAGGTCGAAGCTCACATCCCGCACGTCGCGATCGAAGAAGAGCGCGAGCGGCTGGCCGTCCTCCAGGCTGGTCCATGATGGGACGACGACGTCCGAGAGGTCGATCGTCGCGCCGGAAGGCTGGGGATCAACCGGCCCGTTCTCGCCGGAGCTGCCGTCATAGGACCAGATCGGCAGCAGGGGACGGCCGTAGGCGACCGCCATGAGACGGGCATCGCTGTTCCAGCTCGGCACCAGCCGGGCCAGCGTCTCATCGCCCCCGCTCTGCGTGTAGATCTCGAGGTGGAGGTCCTGATGGGCCAGCGCCGGCGAAGAGACCCAGCTGGGGCAGCTGGCCGAGATTTCGCAGGGGATGCAGGCGGTCATCCCGCTCACCTCATCCGCCGTCGGACTCGCATGCGGGGGGCTGCACTGGTCGATGGCCGCGACCGTGACATAGTAGGTCTCGCAGGCGGAGAGCCCGGTCAGGCTGAATCGGCAGGTGCCTTCACTGTAGACCTCGGCCGCGGTGACGGTGATCGGCGAACGGCCCTCATTTGCTTCCACTCCGCTGTAGTCTCCGCTGCTCGTGCCGTAGAGGATGCGGTACCCGTAGAAGTCGCAGTCAACGGTGTTCGGGAGCCACTGCAGATCGACCCGCTCATCCAGAGGGGTCAGGGCGAGCTCGGCAGGCTGGGCCGGCGCCTCGGGATCGCATCCATCGCTGAGGTGGACGGAGATCTCGTTGCCGAGGCAGGACGCCGACGTGAGATGCCCGCAGGTGTCCTCGGTCTTCGCGTGCAGGAAGTAGGTCGCGCATCCGGAGAGTCCTTCGATCCGCGTCCCGGTGGCCTGACCCTCGATGCGCACGCTGCGGACCGTCGAGCCCGGGATCGTGTCGAAGTACACCCAGGTCGCCGCAATCTCCTCGAGGGGCAGGAAACTGAGGTCGTCGCGCTGAATCGGATGCGTCCATGTGAGATCGATCGCTCCGGCTCCCTCGATCGGCGCTCCAGCCAAGGCCGTGGGGCACTGTGGAGGCGAGGGGCGCTCGATCGACGGCTGGCCCGATGGCGCGCCTTCTCGGCAGCACGCGCTGGCCGTGACGGCATAGTAGTAGCGTGTGCACACATCGGGCGGACTGTCATGGTAACGGGTCGCTCCGCCGATCGTGGCGATCCGGCTCGCGTCGTCCGGGACGAATCCAGGAATCTCGCTCCGGTAGAGCGTGTAGTCGAGCGGCACGGTGATCGGCTCGTCGTTCTCGAACTGGGTCACCGGTGCCCATTCGATCACGACTCCGGTGGAATCGGTCAGCCAGATGCTCTCGGTGGACTTCGGGAGGAGATCTCCGTAGACCGCGATCTGGCGCCGGCACTTGTGGCTCTCGACGCCGCTCTGGCTGACGCAGGAGACTGCGATCCAGTAGGTGCCGCAGCCCAGCTCTGAGACGATCCACTCGTTGACCGTCTTGGCCAGGCGGGTCCGGACGTCCATCTCGTCGGGATCGGTCCCAAGGTAGAAGTTGAAGTGGCTGATGTCGGCGAAGTCGAGTTCCGTGCCGTCCGTGTAGGTGGTCGGGGTCTCCCAGGTCAGTTTGGCGGCCGCGCAGTTCGGATAGATCGGATCGCTGCATTGGGGGCTAGACGGACGGCTGCGGGCCGGGGTCAGCGGGAGGTTCCGGGGATAGACGGTGGAGGAAAGGCTCATCTGTGCGTAATCCGCCTGCTTCCAGCGCTCCGTCTCGGTGGTGGCCACCTCGATGAGCATCTCGCCGATCAGCTCGGGCTGGGGCACCGGATTGGGCAGCTCCTCGCCACCTCCATTGAAGTACCGAATGCTCAATCCTCCCGCGACGACACCGTACGACTGGGGCTCGACCAAGATTGGCGCGCCCGAGCTGTCGGCGACCGCCTTGATGAGAACCGTGTCGTTGGGATTCGGCGTGTCCGGGTCTCCGTCGGGGGAGAGGAAGTAGGAAATCAGCTCAGCTCCCGGAGTCTCCGTCATCATGTCGGCCACGAAGACGATCGAGTCCGGCCCTGCGAAGAAGATCGAGGGCTGCGTGGGATCCTTGCCGTAGCTCACATGGCGGAAGTCGTCGGCGATCGAGGAGATCGCGATCCGGGCATTCTGCTGCATGTCCACGAGGTGCTTGCTCACCGCGTGGCTGCGCTGGCCCGTCTGGAGCAGCTGGGAAAGCGAGACGGCGACGATCGCGACCAGGACGAGGGCGACGAGCACCTCGATGAGGGTGAAGCCGGCCTTTCGATGGTGCGTCTGGCGGAACATGAAGCCTCCTCTACTCGATCGATCCGCGGCGCAGCGTCACCCGACCCGTGCGAACGAGCGAGACGGTGAAGGTGTCGCCGTATGCGTTGGTGACCGCGATTCGCGCCGGCGAATCCTCGAACCGCACGGTGCCGCGGGGTTCGAACTCGATCGTGTGATTGCCAAGCTCGCCGCCCGCCACGCAGGTCAGGTCGACGGGGGGAGGAACCTCGAACTCGTCGCCCGCGTCTGCCGACCAGGTCGAGTCGTCGGCCAGCCGCTCGAGCAGATAGCGGGACTCTTCCGGCACGAGCACGAGTCTCTGGGGCACCCGCGTGGCGACGGCCCTCTGCCTGCAAACCTGCAGACGGGAGGCGAGTTCCTGAGCGGTCCCCTCGACCTGGCGAGCGCGGTTTCCCCGGGTGAGGGTCGGAAGCGCGATGGCGAGCGACATCCCCATGATGATGATGACGACCATCATTTCCACCATGGTGAAGCCCTGAGCGGGCAACCTGCGAAGACACGACATGATCAGCCTCGATCTAGTTTGGCAAGTGTTCGGCCAGGGCGCTGCGCGCCTCGAAAATCTCGGTCCAGCTGATGTCGATCCAGAGGTTCACCGGCAGCGGGAAGCAGGCTGGTGGAAACCGCATGTAGTCCAGGTCGTAGTTGTAGCGGTGCGTCGGTCCACTCGCCGCCCCTTGGATCGGCTCGGCGTTCCAGGGGTAGGCGTCGCCCTGGGCGTAGGTGATGATCGGGCCGGTGAGATTGAGGATCCAGTGCTTGTCGGTGATGTTCAGCTCGTCCCAACCGATCCCGGGGTCCGGATCGTTGTTGTAAGGCGTCTCGCCGACGATGCCGTCGATGTCGAGATCCAGCGGCCCTGGCCCGCCAATCGGATGGTTTCCCATGCCGCCGAGGCACCGCCAGTTCGATGTCCTGGAGAAGAGGGCGGCGTCGATCCTCAGAATCCGCGGCGTTCCGTCATCCATGGCGACGTAGTTCTCCGCGATCACGGCGGTGGTCACGGGATCGCCGGAGTTGTTCGGCAGACGGGTGATCGGATCGTACCCGAAATGGCCCGCGACGATGTCGCCACGGATGAGCCCATGGTCGGTGCCGAAGACGGAGAGACGCCACGCGCTTGTGCCATCCAACGTGCCCCGGACGCGCGCATCCCCCTCGAAGAGGACGATGCCGTTGAAGTCATCGCGGCGCATGATCTCCCCGGTCACCGTGTTCATGACGGGAATCGAACGATACGTGATCACCGTGTCGGGGGGGGCAAGGGTCGTGTTGCAGAAGTCGAAGTAGTGGAGCACGACGGTGTTCAGGTCCCATCCCGCTTGCGAGGCCAGGTCCAGGGGATCGGTCAGGGGCAGGCTGATGTAGATCCCCACGCTGCCTCTGCCCTCGCAAGCGTTGTCGGAACCGATGCCATGCGCCTTGTCGCGAATCTGCTCCCAGTCGAGGGAACCCGGAAGATCGATTACCTGCACCCCTTCCTCGTAGCCCTCCTCGAAGATCCCGCAGTCCGCCTGAGGGACCCTCTGAACCGCGTAGGCCTTCTCCAGGAAGAGCGGCTCCTCTCCCACGGGACAGCCGCACGAGAGCGAAAGGGTGCCTCCGGTGTAGACCTCGCCGGCCATGACGTCGCCGCATTCGAACTGGATGCTGTGCTGGTAGACGAATCGCGCGAACTTGAAGTACGTGTCGTGCGCGATCTCCACCTTGACCCGGCGCACCGCGCCGAGGTAGTTGCCCTCGGAGACGATCGTGAAGCCGTTCGATAGGAAGGCTGTCACGTCCTCCTCGACCACATCGGAGGCCTCGGCCAGGACCGTGTACCGGCCTCCCCAGTCGAGGGTGTCGGCAATGGCGAAGTCCGGTCGACCGTCGGAGTCGAAGTCCTCCAGCGGCGCGGTCTGGCTGATGATGAGGCTCTTTGCGAACGCGACTCCCGTCTCGGCCGCGGCGAGCGCCTGCATGGCGTGGCGGTCGTAGCGGGAGTCGGTGCGGTCTCCGATGCTGACAACGGCGATTGAGGTCGCGAGGATCGCCAGCGCGGCGACGATGAGAATCGTCAGCAGGAGGCTGCTTCCCGACTGGCATCGCATGGATCTGTGAATGGACGCGCGCATTGGAGCCTCCTAGTCGGCCATGCGGACCACGGCGAATCGGGACGGGACGTGGATCGTGTCTCCGTGGGCGATCCAGGAAACGTCGACCTCCACGGAGAACATCCCGGGCAGCAGGCTTAGGTCTTCCTCGGGGTCGCGCACGGTGATCCGGCCGCGGCCCAACGGGCCGAGCTGCGCGGCGAGGTGGTCCGCCCAGATCTCGCAGGGCTGCGTGAGAGTGCCCGGCTCGGCGGTGTCGACGCCGTCGAACATCGACGGAAGATCGCTAGCCGGCTCGCTCATGATCTTTTCCGAGATCTCGCGGACCAAGGAGACGGCGATCGTTTCCGTGCGACCCATCGCGACGTTCCGGCTGCCCATGGCGAATATCTGCCCCACGGACATCACCGCTATCGCTATAAGCATCAAAGATATAAGGACTTCCACGATGGTGAAGCCGGCGCTTCCCATATCGCGGCCGGTCCTGCTTCGTTTAGCCGGCATGGACGCCTCTCCTCCTTTAACGCACCGGATCCGATCCCCCCCCTGGGTGCAGCAGGATCCATTCCCTTCCTCAGTTATCGGGCGATTGGGCCGATCTCTGTACTTAGGCGCAGGGAGGGCGCCGCCGGGCGGTCGGACTCTTGCCGGGTGCACGGTCCTGAGTGCGATTCGCTCGATCCTGGGGGGTCGGTCCTATCAGGAAAACTGCTTGACAGCCTCAGGATCAGTATTTATCTTGCCATCGCCTAAGCTCATGGGTCCCAAGCGACTATCGCGTAATTACGCGGGTTTGCGTTGGGACGGAGGGGAAACGGGCCTGTCGGCCCGGTCGGACAGGGAGTCCGGGGACTACCCGATCCGAGCAAAGGGGGACCTATGTTCCTGCACATGCGGCTCCTTAAGTTCCTCGCCTTCGCGCTGATCGCTCTGGCAGTCGGAACGACAGCCTGGGCGGGAACCGTAGGAAAGCTATCCGGAGTCGTGACCAACAAAGAAAACGGACAGCCGATCGCAGGCGCGAACATCACCGTGGTGGGAACACTCATGGGGACGAGCGCCGATGCGTCGGGGCGGTTCTTCATTCTCAACGTCCCAGCCGGAACCTACCAGATCCAGGCATCGATCGTAGGCTTCAAGCCGGTGCTCATTGAGAATGTCGTGGTCGCGCCCGACTTCACCACCGAGGTGAACTTCGCTCTCGAGCAGACAGTGCTCGGGATCGTGGAGACGGTGGAGATCCTCGCGGAGAAACCGCTCATCCAGAAGGACCTCACCGGCACAACCCGGTTCATCGGCCGCGAGGAGATGGAAAACCTTCCGACGAGGGGGTATCAGGACGCCGCCGGGCTCCAGGCGGGGATCGTGACGGGAACTGTGACTCCGGTGGGCGGCGAAGCCAGCAACACCCCTCGACTCCACGTCCGGGGAGGCCGCGCCGAGGAAGTCGCCTACTTCGTGGACGGTTTCTCGCAGCAGGATCCCTTGACGGGGCTCTCGACGACCACGATCAACTCCAACGCCATCGACCAGATCGTGGTCCTGACCGGCGGCTTCAACGCCGAGTACGGAAAGATCATGTCGGGAGCCGTCAACGTCATCACCCGGGAAGGAGGCCCGGAGTACTTCGGGACCATCGAGGCGGTGACCGACAATCTTGCCGGCGACTGGATCGGCGCCAAGAGCTACGACAACAACCTCTACGATCTTTCGCTCGGCGGCCCGCTCATTCCGGGTTCCGACCAGCTGACCTTCTTCGCGAGCGGAGAACGTCGCTGGTCGCGGGATCGCAACCCCAAGCCGATCGAGAAGCTGGGACTGACAAGCGAGCAGGAGGCCCTCTACAAGGACGGCCGGCTCCCGAATAACGACCTCTCGGGGTACACGTGGCAGGCGAAGGCGACCTGGCTCCTGAGCAATGCGATGAAGTTCAGGGTCGGAACCCTGAACTCGCGAGACGACTGGCAGGAGTACCGCCATTCCTATCTGTTCGACCTTCCGCACACCCCGCGTTACCAGGACACCAACCAGAGCGTCTTCGGCACGATGACGCACACGCTCACGCCGAACACGTTCTATACGCTTGGCGCAAACTGGTTCTACACGGAGCGCTATCGCGGGGACGGTCGCTACTTCAAGGACCTCGAAGCCTACGGACGGCCGGACGGGAACCCGACCTACGATCCGACGAACCCGCTGTTCTGGTACGGTCCCGAGACCCAGATGGTGATCTCAGACGAGGGAGACACCAGCTATGTCTATACCGATCAGACGGCCTCGATCTGGGACGACTACCTCCACCGCGAATCGTCCTACCTCGGATTCAAGGGCGATCTCTCGGCCCAGTGGAATCAGAGCAACCAGGCGAAGCTGGGCGTCGAGTACCGCTACCACACCCTTCGCCGCTATCGTCACCTCTTCCCGTACCGTGTCGGCGGCGAAGTGGGCGCATACACCGACGTCGATCGCTTCGGTTACGATCTGACTGATCCAGATTCGCAGCTGGACGAGGGTTTGGACGGGGCGAAGCACCCGAAGGACGCGTCGATCTATATCCAGAACAAATACGAAAAGGAGCAGTTCGTGCTCAATGCCGGACTGCGCTACGACTACCTCGACGTCGATACCCAGGTCTTCAGGGACGAGACATTGCCGCTCGGAGAGGATCGCGCGGTCCTCAATCCCGATGAGGATCTCAAGGAAGGCGAGATCCGTCACAAGCTGAGCCCGCGTCTCGGCGTCGCGTTCCCCGTGAGCGAACGGACTCAGTTCCACGCGAACTACGGGATCTTCTTCCAGCAGCCGAACCTCGAGGACCTCTATACCGGCTACAACTACGTGGAGTACAAGGTTCGCGTCGGAGGCTACTACTATCCGTTCGGGAACCCGGCCCTGGAGCCGGAAACGACGACCGCCTACGAGATCGGCTTCAAGCAGATGGTCTCGGAGCGCGCCACCTTCGACGTGACGGCCTTCTACAAGAACGTCCAGGACCTCGTCCAGGTCCAATCGATCCGCTCGGCGCCGAACTCCTATTCCTCCTTCCGAAACACCGACTACGGAACGATCAAGGGATTGGACTTCGCGCTCGATCTTCGGCGGACGGGGAATATCTCCTCGACGCTGAACTACACCTTCTCCTTCGCGAACGGCACCGGGTCCGTCGCCAACACGCAGCGGAACATCGCCTGGACCGGCGGGGAGTCGCCGAAGCAGACCGCGCCGCTCGACTTCGACCAGCGGCACAAGATCTCCCTCAACGTCGACTGGCGCCTCGGCAAGGGCCAAGGGCCCACGCTGGGCGACATCCATCCGTTCGAGGAGTTCGGCGTCAACGTGCTGGCCAACCTGGGCAGCGGAAACCCGTACACCCCGACCAAGGCCTACGACGAGGTGACGCTCGCGGCGGTGAACGTCGAGCCGGCTGGCCCGATCAACTCCCGCTACGGTCCCTGGCGCTACCGGATCGACATGAAGGTCGATCGGTCGTTCCAGATCGGGAATCTCGACCTGAACGCATACGTCTGGGTCTTGAACGTCCTGAACCGAAAGAACCCTGTGACGGTCTACACCTCATCGGGCGACGCCGTGGAGACCGGTTGGCTCAGCACCACGAGCGGCCAGGCGTCATACAGCTCCGAGGAAGCCCGTGCGCTCTACGATCTGGCGCAGAAGAACCCGAACAACTACGACATTCCCCGGATGGTCCGGTTCGGGTTGAGGACCAGCTTCTAGGTGGGGCGGATGGAGAATCCCGCCCGCGGAATACGGGTGGATCGACAAGGAGGATTTATGATTCGGCCAAACCGGTGGATCCCCGCCTGGCTGGTGCTCTCCGCGCTGATTGCGTTCTCGGGCCCCGCCGGGGCTGTCGGGAGCGTGGCCATCGGGAGTCTGGGGGTTCCCCTCGACATCGACAACGACACATTGATCGACGTCAACAACATCTCGATGTTCGTCACCAACTCCGGAGGCTTCGCGCGCGACCTCGAGTCGCCCGGCGGGCCATCCGGGCTGTTCTTCCCGCGCGGAACGGACAAGACGGCCGTCTACGCTTGCGGGCTCTGGTTCGGAGCGAGGGTCGGCGACGATGTCCGCGTCACGGTCGCCGAGTACGACCTGGAGTACCAACCCGGTCGCATCTACAACGAGGGAGGAACGATCACGCTGGACTCCCCGGATGATCCCAGGCTTCGCGTCTACAAGATCACGAAGGGAGATACGCTCTCCGCCGACTATCTCGACTGGCCGGCCGCCGACGGCGCGCCCGTGGACGAATTCGGCCGGCCGCTCAACGTGGGCGATCAGACCCTTTGGGCGGTCTACAACGACGGCAACCCCGATGGCCACACGAACAACGCCGGCGGCACGGCGCCGATGAACCTCGAGGTCAAGCAGACAACCTTCGCCTTTGACCGGCCGGCGCCGCTCGGCAACATGATCTTCGTGAAGTTCAACGTCTACAACCGCGGCAACGAGACCCTCGAGGACTGCTACATGTCCCTCTGGTCCGACCCCGACCTCGGGGGCGCCGGGGACGACCTCGTCGGCTGCGATACGCTCCTCTCGATGGGCTATGTCTACAACGATAACAACAACGACGAGATCTACAAGAGCTCCCCGCCGGCCGTCGGCTACGACTTCTTCCAGGGGCCGATCGTTCCCTCTCCCGGCGACACCGCCTACGTGAGCGGGACCTATGTGCCCGACTACCGGAACCTGCCGATGAGCTCGTTCAACAAGTACATCAACGGCACGGATCCGAGGAGCGCGACGCAGACCTACAACTACATGAATGGCCTGACTCCGGAAGGAAATCCGCTGATCAATCCGAAGACGGGGCGCGTGACGAAGTACTATGTCTCGGGCGATCCGATCTCGGGAGAGGGGTGGATCGACGAGGACGCCTCCGACCGTCGTCTCATGCTCTCTTCAGGACCCTTCACCATGGCTCCCGGCGACAGCCAGGAGGTCGTGATCAGCGTCCTGATCGCGCAGGGGAGCGATCGGCTCTCGAGCCTGAGCTTGCTGAAGCTATATGACGAGCAGGCGCAGGCGGTCTTCGACGTGAACTTCAATATCCCCTCGGCGCCTCCGCGGCCCGCTCTGTGGGTCGTGCCGGGCGATGGGGAGCTCGACCTGATCTGGTCGACCGACGCGGTCGACAACGTCCAGCAAAGCGTGGAGCTGGGCGAGGAGTACCATCACCAGGGGTATAACCTCTACCAGGGCGAATCGATCGCCGGGCCCTGGAAGAAGATCTACACCTGGGACGTTGTGGACTCCGTGGCCCTCATCTATGGGGATGTGCTCGACATCGACGCGGGCGGCTCGCAGCGCGTGATCCTTCAGAAGGGGACGAACAGCGGTCTTGTCCATCAGATCAAGATGACGCAGGACATGATCGAGGGCTCACCGCTGCGCAATTACAGGGACTACTTCTACGCGGTGACCTCGTACTCGTACGACGTCAACCACGCGACGCCATTCATCGTCGGCCAGAACCTGGTGGGACACATCTCGCCCGCGCTGGAGAACTCGCCGCAGGGCGTGGTGGCCACGCCGAAATCCTCGGCGGCCGTGCTGCGATCCTCCGCCGCGCGGCTCGCGGGCACGAGCGACGGCTCAGTCGAAATCGTTTACATCGATCCCGCGATCGTTCCCTCGACCAGCTTCGATGTGACCTTCCGCGAAATCACGCGCATCGAGGACGAGGAGGAGGTGACCGAAACGGTCTGGGACGTGGTGGAGACCGGGACGACGGACACGCTTCTGAAGGCGCAGGCGACCCAGTCCTCGAACCCGAACGAGTACGCCTATCCCGTCGTGGACGGAATGATGGTCCGGGTGCTGGGGCCCGCGCCTGGGTTCAAGCGCAACAACCGGGATCCCTCGCGTCCGATGATGGACGAGGTCATCGCGGGCGACGGCGCAGGCGGGGGCGCCCCGGTGCCGCCTGACGCATGGGGCGGACCCGGAAACGACCTGTGGCTGAGCATCAACTCCACAGGCGAGTGGGGAATCTCGGCGGGCGGCGGCGACGGCAGCCTCGAAGGCACCGAGAACCGCATGACCCGCGACGGCACCAACCTTGCGAATCTCACGGCCGCCGACATCATCATGAAGTGGGACTATGCGCCGGACAACTGGGGATGGTGGGTCTTCGATGACGGCACCTGGGCCGTGATCCCCTTCGGGCTCTATCTGAGGGATCCGATCACGCAGGTCGAGACGCGTCTCGTGCCGGCCTTCTCGGCCGGGGGCGGAACGGTGGGCGTCTACGACTACGCCGATGGCATCGTCGACGGCGCCTTCGGCGCCCCGGCCACCGACTGGTGCTATGCCTACACCTTCGACGGCGACTGGGAAGCCCTGGTGGCAGATGTCACCGCCGATGGCGACCTCGACAACGACACGACGCAGAACGAGCTCTTCGCTCGGCTGGTCATCTTCGCGAACACCGATGACATGGTCATGCCGCCGAAGGGCACGGTCATCCAGATGTCGACGACGAAGCCGAACACGCCGGCCGACAAGTTCCGTTTCACGACCTACGAGCCGGGTTCAGCCGAAGGGACGGTGGTCGGCTACGACCTGAAGCAGATCCGTGTCGTCCCGAACCCCTACCTCAACCAGAGCGGGTACGAGCTGAACCAGTTCAACCGGATCGTGCGGTTCATCAATCTTCCGAACGTGCCCACGACGGTGCGGATCTTCAACCTGGCGGGCGAACTCGTTCGCACGCTGGAGAAGGAGGATCCCGTGTCGTCCATCTTGACCTGGGATCTGGAGAATTCCGAACGGATCCCGGTCGCGAGCGGCATCTATGTCTACCACGTCGACGCCAAGGGAGTCGGTACGCAGTACGGCAAGATGGCGGTCTTCGTGGAGAAGGAACGCCTGAACCGCTTCTAGCGGGGGCACGAGAAGGAGGATATGCAATGAAGGTGTATCGGATCTTCGGATGCTTGGTCCTGCTCTCGGCCCTCGTGGCGGGGGCGGCGACCGCTGGGAATCCGGACCGCATAGGGACGGCCGGAGCCCAGGAGCTGGCGATCCCGAACAGCGCGCGCGGACTCGCCCTGGGGGGTGGCGCGGTGGCGGACTGGGGCGGAGTGGAGATGCTCTACTTCAATCCGGCCGCGATCGCGAGCGTCCGCAATGTGGAAGCCTATTTCACGAACCTCTCCTACATCGCCGACATGGACAAGAACTATGTCGCGGTTGCGGCGCGGACCGGCTTCGGGACGATCGCCGTCACCGCGGACGTTCTCTCCATCGGCGACATCATCGAGACCACCGAGGACAACCCCGAGGGGACGGGGCGGGTCTTCTCCCCGAACTTCTCCGTACTTGGCGTCACCTACGGTCGCTACATGACCGACCAGGTCACGATCGGCGTGACGGCCAAGATGATCAACGAGTCGATCCTCGAGGCTCATGCCACGGGATACTGCTTTGACATGGGGATCCAGTACCGGCCGGGTCCGCGCGGGGTCTCCTTCGGTCTGGCCGTGAAGAACATCGGCCCTTCGATGCGCTTCAGCGGCAGCGACTTCGAGTCGTTCCACCAGACGAGCGACAACCCGCAGGCCAACGACCGCTCTCTCTCGTCTCTCTCCGCTCCGTTTGAGCTGCCCTCCTACTTCGAGGTGGGGGGACGCTACGAGTATCCGCTGGAGAACCTGGGCTCGATCGCGGGCTACGGCTCCTTCCAGTCGAACAACTTCAACAACGACGAGTTCGACCTCGGAGCCGAGTTCTCCTATCGCGACATCTTCCAGATCCGCGGTGGAGGGGTGTTGAGCGGCAACGACGACTATGTCTTCGGACCCGCTTTCGGCGCCGGGCTTTCGATCCCGCTCGGCGGCGAGAGCAAGATGCAGTTCGACTACTGCATGCGGGTCGTGAACGACTACTTCGACGACAACCACATGTTCGGCGTGAAGTTCAACTTCTAGCCGGCAGGCGCGGCCTGTCACGGGGCGGGGGCCGATGCGGCCTCCGCCCCGTTTCTTTTGGCCCTCTTCTCGATGCCTGACCCGGAGTGGTTGCGGAGACGCGCCGTTCTGGTAGCATGAAACGGTCCACTGAAGTCGGGAGGGGAACCGCGGCCTTGTTCAACATCGGTTCACAAGAACTCCTGATCATCCTTCTGCTCGTGTTTCTGCTCTTCGGGCCGAAGCACATTCCCGATGTGGCCCGGGCGCTCGGAAAGGGGTTGGGAGACCTTCAGCGCGGGCTGCATGGGGTGGAAGAGAACGTCCGCAGGGCCGCAGAGGATCTCCCGCGAGCGGGCTCCTCGTCCTCTCTGCGCCCTCCGCCCCGGGCCGACATCGTCCCGGCGCGAGCTGGGACCGACGACCCCTCGCCGCCGAGCGCCGCCTCCGGGGGACCAAGCGAAGTCGAACCCTCGGACGACGTCAAAGGAGAGGGATGATCACTGGCCGAAACATCGCCCTGATCGGCTTCATGGCCTCGGGAAAGACGAGCGTCGGCGCGCTCCTCGGCGAGCGAACGGGGCTTCCGTTTATCGACATTGATCGGATCCTGGAGGACCTGGAGGGGCTCAGCGTCGCCGAGATCTTCGCGCGCCGCGGCGAGGCCTACTTCCGCGAGCGCGAGGGGCGCCTCTTCCGGCAGATCTGCGAAGGATCGAGCCAGATCATCGCTTGCGGGGGAGGGACGACGATCGACCAGCAAAACCGCGACTGTCTCGCCGCGCGATGCGTGGCGGTCTGGCTGCGCGCAAGCGCGGGAGAGATCCTCCAGAGGATCGCCGAGCCGGGCGCGCCCGTTCGCCCTATGCTCCGGGAGGGGGATCGCAGCCTCATCGTGCCCGAGTTGATGCGGCGCAGGGAGGCCTTCTATGCCGGCGCCGAGCTCATCGTGGAAACCGACGGCCGGACCGTGGAGGAGATCGCCGGCGAGATCGCCGCGCGCCTCGGCCTTCCAGGAATGGATCCGCGATGCGCGTGATCTCGGGTCTTCACCGCGGCCGGGTCCTGCGCGCGCCCCACGGCCGGTGGATGCGGCCGACGCAGGGGCGCGTCCGGCAGGTGCTCTTCGACATCGTGGGTGAGGCAATCGTGGGCCGGCGAGTCCTCGACCTCTATGCGGGGGTCGGCGCCATAGGAATCGAGGCGTTGAGCCGGGGGGCGGCCGAGGCCTGCTTCGTGGAGCGAGACCCTGCGGCGATCGCTTGTCTCCGGGAAAACCTGGAGGCGCTCGAGCTCATCGATCATGGCCGAGTCCTCGGAGTGGCGGTCGAGGCGGGAATCCGCATCCTCGCGAGCGATTCGCGCGGCTTCGATTGGATCTTCGCCGATCCTCCGTATGATCGGCCTGCGGCCCCATGGATCCGGCGCGCGATTCGAGTGGGGCCGGGGGGACTCCTGGCGAGAGACGGCGTCTTCGTGCTCGAATCATCGGCGCGGGGAGCGGATCTAGCGGTGATTGGAGGGTTGCGACGCACCCGGAGCCGCCGGGTAGGGGAGACGCAGCTCGGCTTCTATCAGTGGGGGGTACGGGATGACGCGGAAGGGGATCTTTCCGGGGACCTTTGATCCGGTGACGATGGGCCACCTCGAGGTGCTCGACCGGGCCCTGCACCTCTTCGACCAGGTGATCGTCGCGGTGGCGCGTTCCGAAAGGCAGCGCAAGGAGACGTTATTCAGCGTCGAGGAGAGAGTGGAGATGCTCTCATCCGTGATCCCGGCTGCCCTCAAGTCCCGTGTCGAGGTGGCCGTCCTGGACGGGCTGCTCGTCGACTTCGCGCGCGCGCGGGGGGTGCGGGCCGTCGTGCGGGGGCTGCGGTTCATCTCCGATTTCGAGTACGAGTTCCAGATGGCCCAGATGAACCAGCGCCTTTGGGCCGATCTCGACACGGTCTTCCTGATGCCCACGGAGAGGCACTCCTATGTGAACTCGACGCTCGTAAAGGAGATCGCCCGGAACGGAGGCAGCGTGCGAGGGCTCGTCCCCGCAATGGTGGCGCGCAAACTTGCGCGGAGTTTTCGCGTGACGAAGAAGGGGAAGCGATAAGGGAGGGGTGGAGGATGAAACTGGCTCGATTCACGGAGAAGGTTGGTCTTTCCGAGACCGGCGCGATGGATGAGAAGGTGCGCGAGCGCAAGAGGCGCGGACTGGAGGTCTTCAACTTCGGGGTGGGACAGCCCGACTTCCCGACTCCGAAGGACATCTGCGAGGCGGGAATCCAGGCAATCCGCGACGGGAAGACCCGGTACACGTCCCCCACGGGGATCCTCGAGCTTCGGGAGGCGGTCGCCGCGCGCTTGAAGAAGGAGCAGGGGCTCGAGTACACGGCTTCGCAGATCCTCGTCTCGAGCGGCGCCAAGCATGCGATCCACAATCTGCTCGCAGCCGTGGTGAGTCCCGATGAGGATGTGATCCTCCCGGCTCCGGCCTGGGTGAGCTATCCCTCGATGGTCCGCCTGGTGGGGGGGAATCCCGTTATCGCGCCCACGCGGCTGGAAGACGGCTTCAAGCTGACCCCCGAGGCGCTGCGCAAGGCGATCACGCCCCGCAGCGTCGGGATCATCCTGAACACCCCGGGCAATCCGACCGGCGCCGTCTACAGCGAGACGGAGCTGGCGGCTCTCGTCCCGGTCTTGCGCGAGAGCGGGCTCTGGGTGATCACCGATGAGATCTACGATCGGATCCTCTTCGATGGCAGACGCCATCGCAGCCTCGCCGCGATCGCTCCGGATCTGCGCGAGCGCATCGCCATCGTCAACGGCGTGTCCAAGTCGTTCGCGATGACCGGCTGGCGCATCGGATACGCGGCCGGGCCGTCGGACTGGATCCGAATGGCGGGAGCGATCCAGAGCCATCAAGCCGGCAACCCCTGCTCGATCTCGCAGGAGGCGACCCTCCACGCGCTGCAAGGCGCGGGAGAGTCGGTCGAGACGATGCGCGCCGCGTTCCAGAAGCGGCGAGACCTCGTCATGGAGATGCTCGCGGGTCTTGAGGGGTGCGACCTGTTCCGGCCGGAGGGGACGTTCTACCTCCTCCCTCGGATTGCCGCTTATCTGGGGGAGCGGAAGAACGGCCCGACACTTGCTTCCGACCCCGACTTCGTCGCATGGTTGTTCGATTCGACGGGGGTGGCGACGGTCGCGGGCTCCGCGTTCCAGGCCCAAGGCCATGTGAGGATCAGCTTCGCCGCCTCGGAGGAGACGATTCGCGCGGGACTGGGCCGCATGCGCCGCGCGATGGAGGAGCTCGGCCCGGCGCGCTAGCCGGGCCCGATCCGGGCTTGGAGGTTCAAGCAGCATGCCGACATATGATTATGAATGCAGCAATTGCGGGCGTCGCTTCGAGTTGTTCCAGAAGATGTCCGACCCGCCCTGTGAGACCTGCCCCGACTGCGGCGGACCGGTCCGGCGGTTGATCGGCGCGGGCGCCGGACTCCTCTTCAAGGGCAGCGGCTTCTACATCACCGATTATCGAAGCCCGGAATACAAGACGAAGGCGGCCGGCGACTCCGGCTCGACCCCGGCGGCCGCGAAATCTGAAGGCGTCTCGGGACCGCCATCCAAACCGAAGGCTCCCGAGACGAGCGGCGACGGCGGGGCGTCCAAGAAGAAGCCGGAAAGCGGCAAGTAGGACCCTCGCCGTGTTCGTCGACGAGACCCGCATCCGCGTCGTCGCCGGCAAGGGCGGAGATGGCTGCGTCAGCTTCCGCCGGGAGAAGTTCGTCCCGCGCGGCGGGCCCAACGGTGGCGATGGGGGGGCCGGAGGAGACGTCGTGCTTGTCGTCGATCCGGGCCTGCGGACGCTGAGCCACCTCCGTCACGTCGGCACGGTCGCCGCCGGGCGGGGCGAGAACGGAATGGGCAAGCTCTGTTCCGGCCGCGGAGGCGCCGGCCGCACGATCGGCGTGCCGATCGGAACGATCGTGCGCGACGCGCGCACCGGCGCGTGGATCACCGACCTCGTGGCGATCGGCGATTCCTTCCGCATCGCGCGTGGGGGGCGCGGGGGCAAGGGAAACCACCACTTCAAGTCCTCCACACGCCGCACGCCACGCATCGCCACACCCGGGGAGGAAGGGGAGCAGCGGGAGATCCGCCTCGAGCTGCGCCTGCTGGCCGACGTCGGGCTCGTGGGATTGCCGAACGTCGGCAAGTCGACACTTCTCGCGCGCGTCTCCAACGCCCGTCCGCGAATTGGCGACTACCCCTTCACGACGCTCGAGCCCAACCTCGGCATCGTGGAGGTGGGCCCCTACTGGAGCTTCGTGATGGCCGACATCCCCGGGCTGGTGGAGGGCGCGCACGAGGGAAAGGGGTTGGGCGCGCGATTCCTCCGTCACGTCGAGCGGACGCGGATTCTCCTCTTCCTGCTCGACAGCCTCTCGGAGCATCCTGCGGAGGATCTTGCCACGCTTCGAGGCGAGATCTCCTCCTTCAGCGCTTCCCTCGCCGCCCGCCCGAGCCTCGTCGCCTTCAGCCGACACGACCTGCGCGGCGCCGACTGGGTCCCTCCGCTGATCGAAGGCCACGCGCCGATCGTCTTTTCGGCCCACTCGGGCGAGGGACTCGAGGCGCTTCTTCAGGAGATCAAGAGGATCCTCCAGAGCGCGGTGGAGGAGCCGATCGAGCCGGATTCTCTCACGCCTTCGCGCGCGAAAGATGGAACGTCCGGCCCTCTGGATGCCTTTGCCTCGAGGGTCGCGCGCGGGGACGACCTCGGTCCCAGGCCATGGCCGACGCGCGTGTTCGTGTGCGCCGCCGATGCATCGGAGTCGGATCGCGATGGGTGAAGCCCGCGCCGATCGGCGTGTGGCCTGGGTCGCCGCTTCCCTCGACATCACACGGCGACCGCTTGCCCTGGCCGAGTGGGTCCGCGGTCACGGCATGGCGCCCCCTCCCGTCGATGCGACGCCCTCCCTCGAGCCGCGCGAAAGCGCCTCGGCCCGCGCCGAGCGGATTCTACGGAACTCGCAGGCGGCCGGGATCCGGATTGAGACTCCGGATGATGAGGGGTGGATGAAGCGCTTCTGGGTCGAAATGGCCGATCCTCCTCCCTCGCTCTTCGTCAGGGGAGCCCTCCACGCGCCGGAGGCTCCTGCGGTGGCGGTCGTCGGCAGCCGCCATCCCTCGGAGGCGGGCGTCGAGATCGCGCATACGATCGCCCGCGACCTCGCCGCGTGCGGCGTCGTCGTCGTCAGCGGGCTGGCCATGGGGATCGACGCGGCGGCGCATCGGGGGGCGCTCGAGGGCGGGGGGCGGACTGTCGCCGTGCTGGCATCCGGGGTCGATCGGATCACGCCGGTCTGCAACCGATCGCTTGGGGAGGGGATCGCGGAGGCCGGCGCGCTGGTGAGCGAGTTCCCGCCGGGCACCGGGTGCCGACCCCTCCACTTCCCCAGGAGGAATCGGATCCTCGCGGCTCTTGCCGAGGTCGTGCTCGTCGTGGAGGGCCGGGCGAAGAGCGGGGCCCGATCGACGGTGCAGCACGCGATCGATCTGGGTCGCGAGGTCGCCGCGGTTCCCCGGGATCCGCTCCATGCTGGCGCGGCGCTGCCCAACACCCTCATTCGATCCGGGTCGACGCCGGTGACCTGCGCCCTCGAGCTCCTCGAGCTGCTCCGTGGCGGGGACCGGTTGGGTCTCGCCCTCGCGGGATCGGATGTGGGGGTGGCGCGGCCGGCCGCGATGCCGGCTCCGGATGCCGCCGATTCCCTCGAGGGGAAGATCCTCGGGCGGCTCTCCCGGGGTGGACGCTCCTTCGAATCCCTGCGTCGCGAGGGGATCTGCGCGCCCGACGCGCTCCTCGCCCTCCTGGGCAGGTTGGAGGCGCTCGGGTTGATCCGACGCATGCCCGGGATGCGCTTCTCCCGCGCGACCGCCGCTCGATGAGCCGCGCCCGGGATGCGGTCGAGTGCGCGGCGCTTCGCGCCCTGTTCTGGGTCTGCGCCCGCATCGGGGAAGATTCGCTCACGCGTTTCGGGAATTTCCTCGGCGATCTCGTCTACGACGTCGTCCGCGTGCGGCGAGACGTGACCCACGCGAATCTCCGGCGCGCCTTCCCGGATTGGGATGACCTGAGGATCCGGCGAACATCGCGCGAGTGTTACCGCACCTTCGCGAAGACCGTCGTCGAGTTCGCCCGCCTTCCCGCCATGGGCGAGGCCGAGCTGGTCGCGCGCGTCGCGATCGAGGGACGGGAATGGCTCGAGCAGATCCGCAATGGAGGGACGGGAGCCATCCTCCTGACCGGCCACTTCGGCAACTGGGAATACCTCGGCGCGCTGTTTCCGGCCATGGGCATGCCGATCGATGTCGTCGTCGCCGAGCAGCGGAACCGGAAGGTCGATGCCGTCATGAACCGCATCCGCAGGAGCCGCGGGGTCGGCGTTCTCTCGGCGGTGAGCGATCTGCGCGGGATCTACCGTTCCCTCAAGGCGGGCCGGCTCGTGGCGATCGTGGCCGACCAGGACGCCGGGAGGGACGGGATCTTCGTCGACTTCCTCGGGACGCCCGCATCGACGGCGATCGGTCCAGCGGTCCTCGCGCGTCGATTCGGCGTGCCGATTCTTCAGGGATACGCGACGCGCGTGGGACCGGGACGCCACCGGATGGAGCTCATTCGGCCGATCCGGGTCGAGACCTCGGGCGATGAGGCCTCCGCGGTCAGAGCGGCGACGGAGAGCTGGGTTCGCGCGCTGGAGGCGCAGGTCCGCGCGCGGCCCGATCACTGGTTCTGGATGCATCGGCGCTGGAAGACCCGTCCCCGCGAAGACGGGGCGCCGCAAGGGGAGGATGGGGGATGAGAATCGCGAGCATCGGGGCAGCCGGAGCGGAACGCCCGGCGGTCCTATCCGAGGATGGGAAGCGCTTCCGGATGGTGGAGGCGGAAAGCTGGAGGAGCCTTCTCGAGCGAGGCGGAATCGGCGCGGTCACCGAGATCGTTCGGCGCAGCGCCGGCCAAGCCTGGTCGCCGGGCGAAGGCGCGCGGTTCGGCCCTCCAATCCCGAATCCGTCGAAGATCGTGGCGATCGGCCTCAACTACCGCGACCATGCCGAGGAGCAGGGGAAGGAGCCGCCCGCCGCGCCGCTGCTCTTCGCGAAGGCGCCGAGCTGTCTGATCGGGCACGAAGATCCGATCGCGATCCCGCCCCAGGAGACGAGAACCGACGCCGAGGCGGAGCTGGCCGTCGTGATCGGACGCACGGCGCGAAACGTGCCCGTCGAAGAGGCGCGTGCGGTGGTGCTGGGCTACACGATCATGAACGATCTCTCGGGGCGGGAGGCCCAGTATGGCGACAAGCAGTGGTTCCGCGGGAAGAGCTACGACACCTTCGGCCCCTGCGGCCCGTGGATCGTCACCACCGATGAGTTGCCCGACCCCCACGGCCTCGCGATCCGCGCGCTCTGGAACGGCGTGACGATGCAGGAGAGCAACACCTCGCGGCTCATCCACGACGTGGACTCCCTGATCGCCTACATCAGCCGACAGATGACGCTCGCCCCGGGCGACATCATCGCCACGGGGACTCCGGCCGGCGTCGGCGTCTTCCGCAAGCCCCCCGTCTTCCTCAAGCCCGGGGATCGAGTGCGCATCGAGATCGAAGGGATCGGCGCCCTGGAAAACCCTGTGACGGGTTGATGAACGGCCGGGCCGCGAATGCGACCCGGCCGCTCCGCCCCTCGTTCGATCGCTAGTCGTAGTACTCGATGCCGAGGTGGGTGATGAGCTCCTCTCCGCGCAGCCAGCGCAGGGTGTTCTTCAGCTTCATCAGCTGGATGAAGAGGTCGTGCTCCGGATAGATGCTTGGCGCGTGCATCGGGCTCTTGTAGTAGAAGGAGAGCCACTCCTGGATCCCCCGCATCCCGCAGCGCTGGGCCAGGTCCATGAAGATGGCCAGGTCGAGCGCGATCGGAGCGGCGAGGATCGAGTCGCGGCAGAGGAAGTTCACCTTGATCTGCATCGGATAGCCCATCCAGCCGTAGATGTCGATGTTGTCCCAGGCTTCCTTCTCGTCGCCGCGCGGAGGGTAGTAGTTGATCCGCACCTTGTGATAGAGCGAGCCGTAGAGCTGCGGATAGAGGTGCGGCTGGAGGATCGAGTCGAGCACCGAGAGCTTGCTCTCCTCCTTCGTCTTGAACGAGTCGGGATCGTCGAGCACCTCGCCGTCGCGGTTGCCGAGGATGTTCGTCGAGAACCACCCCGATACCCCGAGCAGGCGCGCCTTGAATCCGGGCGCCAGGATCGTCTTCATGAGCGTCTGGCCGGTCTTGAAGTCCTTGCCCGAGATCGGAACGTTTCGCTCGCGCGCGAGCGCGTCGAGCGCCGGGATGTCCGTTGTGAGATTCGGCGCCCCGTTGGCGAAGGGGACGCCCTCCATGAGGGCGGCATAGGCGTAGATCATGCTCGGGGCGATCGCGGAGTCGTTCGATTGCAGCCCCTTCTCGAACGCCGCGAGGCTCTGGTGAACCTCCGTGGGCTTGAGGAAGACCTCGGTGGAAGCGCACCAGACCATGACCAACCGGTCGCAGCCATTCTCTTTCTTGAAGGCGCGGATGTCGTGGCGCAGGGCCTCGGCGAGATCGGCGTGGGTCGCCGCTTTCTTCACGTTGGGGCCGTTCAGGTTCTTCACCCAGCGGTTGTCGAAGACCGCCGGCATGGGACGAAGCGCCTCGAGCGGCGCGCGCAGCGGATCGAGGTGCTCCCGCCGCAGGACGCCGGCCTTCAGGGCCGCGTCGTAGGCGTTGTCCGGAATCGGGTCCCACGCGCCGAAGACGAGGTCCTCGAGCGAGGCCAACGGCACGAAATCGGCGATGCGCGGAACGCGGTTCTCGGTCCGTTTGCCGAGGCGGATCGTTCCGAGTTGCGTGAGGCTCCCGAGGGGGGTTCCCTGGCCGCGTCGCGCGGCTTCGACGCCGGCGACGAATGTCGTCGCCACAGCGCCGAGCCCCGGCGTGAGGATTCCAAGCTTGCCCTTTGCCGGCTGAATCGTCTGGCTCATGGATCGTCGTTCTCCTTTCGACTGGCAACTCCGGGGGAGAGGTTCGCTTGTCGAGACGCATGCGTCCATGTCATAGTTGTAAATGGAGATATTGAGATTCTCTATATGAACGGAATCGAGATCGGCCCCATGCGGGCCTTTGAGGCCGCGGCGCGGCTGGGCAGCCTGACGGCGGCGGCGCGATCCCTCGGCCTCTCCCAGCCCACGGTCTCCATCCAGCTCGCCGGCCTCGAGAGGCGGCTGGGGCAGCGGTTGCTTGAGCGGCGGGCTCGGGGAGTTCGTCCCACGCCGGCGGGAGTGGCGCTTCTGGCTCCGATCCGCCGCATCCTGGACGATGCCCGAAGCATCGAGCGATGGGTCGACGAGGGACCGATCGCCGGCCCGCTTCGGATCGGCGCGACCGATGTGGCGATGATCCACCATCTGCCGCCGGTGATGGAATCGTTCCGGATGCTCCACCCCAAAGTCGAGCTCCGGCTGGTCATCGCGGGAAGCGCGGAGCTGGCCGGGGCTGTCGAGTCCCGAGACGTCGAGCTCGCCGCCCTCACGCTTCCGATCCTCGATCCGCCGGGGCCCGTGCGCCCCATCGCCCGCGACCGCCTCGTCTGGGTCGCCGCGGCCAACGCCCCGATGGCAAGGCGCCTCGGGGTGAGCCTCGCCCGAATCGCGGAAGGGCCGATCCTCGCCCACAAGGCCGGATCCGTGACCCGCGCGTTGGTCGAGGGCTACTTCACGGCCCGCGGGCTCGTGCCGCGCGTCGCGATGGAGGTCTCGAGCCCCGAGGTCTTGCGCAAGCTCGCCGAGGGCGGACTTGGCCTCGCCGTACTTCCCGAGGCAAGCGTGCGCGAGGACGTGCGGCGCGGACGGTTGGCGGTCTTGAAGACTCGCGGCTGGAGCCTGAATCGGATCACGGGCGTTCTGACCCCGCCGGCCGGCCCTCCCTCACGAGCAGGGCGGGCCTTCCTCGGCCTGCTGGACCGCCGATTCCCGCCGTCTCGCGCGCCCGCTCAACCGCGCGATCGCGCGGAGAGGATCCGCTCGCGTCCGGTGAGATAGAGCAGCATCACCAGGATCGCGAAGGGTAGAAGCGACAGGAGATCGGCATGCGCCCCGCTGAAGAAGGGGTTGCGCTCCGCCGACCAGCCCTCGATCTTGCGGTTCATCTCAGTGAGGACGCCGGCCATGAAGGCGATCACGATCCCCGCGATGGCGCCCCCCGCGATGTAGCCGGAGGCCATCAGAACGCCCGGGCTCTTGTCCCCCTCGGCGAGGAGCTGCTCCGCGCTCAGCTTGCGCGAGGCCAGCTTCCGGCGCGTCCACCGGTCGACCAGATGCCGCACCAAGCCGCCCGCCAGGATCGGCGTCGAGCTGGAGATGGGGAGGTAGACCCCGACGGCGAATGCAAGCGATGGGATCCCCGCCATCTCGAGCACGACGGCGATCATGACGCCGAGCAGGACCAGCGCCCACGGAAGGCGGCGGTTCAGGATCCCCTGGATGATGTAGGACATGAGAGTCGCCTTGGGCGCGTCGAACTTCGTCACTGTGGTCCCGTCGGGGCGCGTCCGGTGGATCCCGTTGATGCCGGGATCGACGAGATAGACGGGACTGCCCGTGGCGTCGCAAAGGTAACGCCCCGCCGGGCCCGCGACATCGTCGGTCTTGATCCAGACGCGGTAGCTCGCCGGATCGGCCGCCGCCTGGGGGCCACGCAACCACTCCTGCGCTCCGAGCTTCTCGACAGGCGCGCGCAGCGCTTCGGGGAAGGTCATGACGATCCGGTGGGTCAACGCGCCGGAGGGATCGACGAGGAAGCGCCCCGCCTCGAGATCCAGGGCATCGAGGCGCTCGGGGAGATCGAGCACGCGATAGGGCCCCCCATCCGGCAGGCCGTCGGCCGCGATCGGCTCGAGCCCGCCGCGGATCTCGGCGGGGATCCTCTTCGAGCCCGAGTCGATCCGCTCGTAGTGGACCCGCGGGACGTAGACCGTCGCGGCGTCGTTCAATCGCAGGAGAATCGGGCCCAGGACGAGCGCCGATGCGAGAGCGCCGATCAGGATGGCGATCTGCTGCAGGCGCGGCGTCGCGCCGACGAGGAATCCGGTCTTCAGATCTTGCGATGTCGTGCCGCCGTTGGATGCGGCGATGCAGACGATGGCGCCCACCGACAGGGCGGTCACATAGTATGTCGGCCCGGTCCAGCCGATCACGAGGAAGATGAGACAGGTCAGCAGGAGGGTCGCGACGGTCATCCCGGAGATCGGATTCGACGAGGAGCCGATCTCCCCGGTCAATCGGGACGAGACGGTGACGAATAGAAATCCGAAGGCGATGATCATGACGGCGCCCAGGAGATTCATGTGGAGCGTACGGAAGATCAAGATCAGCGCCAGCAGGAGGACGATCCCCACGGCGACGAGCTTCATCGACAAGTCATCGTCGGTTCGGGAACGCTCGGCGCCGGCGCTGCGGCTCTCCCGGATGTCGGCGATTCCTCCCTTGAGGCCGTGCCAGATGATCGGCAGGGACCGCAGGAGGCTGATGATCCCGCCCGCCGCCACCGCTCCCGCCCCGATGTAGAGGACGTATGCGCCCCGGATCTGATTGGGATTCATCTGAGCGATCGGAATCGTCCCGGGCGCAAGAGGGGCGGAAAGCCCCTCGCCGAAGAACTTGATCGCGGGAATCAGGACGAGCGAGGCGAGCACCCCTCCTCCGCACATCACCGATGAGATCTTCGGTCCGATGATGTATCCCACGCCAAGCAGCGTGGGGGAGATCTCGGCCGCCACCGCGCCCCCCCGAAAGGGCGGGCCGAAGACCTTCTCGGGGATCTCCTTCCAGCCCTTCAGGGCGGCCATCGCGACTTGATAGAGGAAACCGATCCCGAAGCCGGTGAAGATCGTGCGGGCGCCGATCTTCGATCCCCCGGATTCCTCCTCGACGATCCCCCCCGCCGCCGCGGCGCGGCGCGACTCCTCCGAGGCTCCCGCCTTCAAGACCTCGGCGCAGGCGGTCCCCTCCGGGTACTTAAGGATCCCGTGCTGCTGCACGATCAGGGCGCGTCGCAGCGGAATCATCATCAAGATGCCGAGCAGCCCTCCCAGGATGGCGACCAGCATGACGCGGGCGATCTCGAGGTCGAAGCCGAGGATCATGATCGCCGGCATCGTCACGCCGATCCCGAAGGCGATCGATTCTCCCGCGGAGCCCGCGGTCTGGACGATGTTGTTCTCGAGGATCGTCGCGTCGCGCAACCCGAACTTGGAGAGGATTCGAAAGAGGGTGATCGAGAGCACTGCGACGGGGATCGAGGCGCTGACGGTCAGGCCGACTTTCAGCACGAGGTAGAGCGAGGAGGCTCCAAAGACCATCCCGAGGATCGTCCCGGCGACCAGGGGGAGGGGAGTGAACTCCCGCAACCGGACATTTGCTGGAATGTATGGCCGAAACGATCTGGCTTCGACGGAACGCTCGCTCATCGGAGCTCCTTCCCTGGCAACGCGTCTGCTCGCGAACGATTCAGACGCGGCGGCCGGGGTATGCGCGCAAAGCCTCGACGAGCAGAGAGACGGCGCGCCGCAGCGTCTCCTCCTCGAAGACATAGGCGAGCCGGATTTCCTGTTTCCCCAGTCCGGGGGTGGCGTAGAAGCCGTCGCCCGGGGCGACCATCACGGTCTCGCCTCCGCTCTGGAACTCGTTCAGCATCCAGCGGACGAACCGCTCCGCGTCGTCCACCGGGAGGGTGGCCATCACGTAGAAGGCCCCGCGGGGCGGACGGCATCCGATCGAGCGCTCCGAGGAGAGGATCTCCATGACGATGTCGCGCCGGCGCTGGAACTCCCGGACGAAACCCTCATAGTAGGAATCCGGCAGAGAGAGGGCGGGAACCGCGGCGATCTGCCCGAGTCCGGGAGGGGAGAGCCTGGCCTGGGCGAACTTCATGCACGTGTCGAACACCTCGCGATTGCGGGTCGCAAGGCACCCGATGCGCGCGCCGCACGCGCTGAATCGCTTGGAGATGGAGTCGACGAGGATCACCAGGCCATCGAGCCCCTGCATCGTCAGGACGCTCTTGTGGCGACGCCCGTCGTAGCAGAACTCCCGATAGACCTCATCGACGATCAGATAGAGCCCGCGCCGCCGGGCGAGGCCGGCGACCATCTCCACCTCTGCCTCCTCATAGACGGTGCCCGTCGGATTGCCCGGATTGCAGAGAAGGATGGCGCGCGTACGCTCGGTGATCGTCCTCTCCAGCTCCGCGACGGGGGGCAGGTGGTACCCATTCTTGGCGGCGCTGGTGATCGGAGTGACCTCGACTCCCAGGAAGCGGGCGAAGCCGAGGTAGTTCGCGTAGAGCGGTTCGGGCACGATCACGGCGTCGCCCGGATCGGCGACGGCGCCGATGGCGAAGAGGATCGCCTCGCTGCCGCCGGTGGTGACGAGGATCTCGGCGGGGTCAAGGGCGATTCCGTGCCGGCGGTAGTAGCCGGAGAAGGCCTCGCGGAGCTCAGGGATTCCCCCCGACGGGGAATAGGCGAGGGTGCGCGGCAGGTGCCCCCGCAGCGCATTCCACATCACCTCGGGTGTCGGTATGTCCGGCTGGCCGATGTTCAGGCCATGGACGTGGACCCCGCGCCGGCGGGCCTCGTCGGCGAGCGGCACGAGCTTTCGGATCGGCGAGGGCGGAACCGAGAGGCCGCGCCTCGAAACATTCATCCCCACCATCACGTCATCCCCCTGTCTTCGATCGATTTGCCTAAGGGTTATCCGTCTTGAATCCGATATCTCGATTGGGAGGAGGCTCCCCTTGGGTTCGGATCTTCCCGTGCTGGGTTTCGTACGCGTCGATCCGGGATTCGAGGGCGCGCTGGAGGGATCGGGCGGTCTGCGGCGTCATGATGATTCGCGCGTAGACCTTCGCCCGCGCAACGCCGGGCAGGATCCGGGCAAAGTCCAGGATGAACTCCGAGGGAGAATGGGCGATCACGAAGAGGTTGGCGTAGATTCCCTCCGCCTCGCTCGGCTCGATGTGGATCTGCACCTGGGTCTGCGGAGCCTGCTTCTCCATCGCGTCCCTCCGGGCCGGGAGCGAAGCCCGGCCCCTCTTCAGCCAACGCATTCGATTCCCCGCGGGTCCTGCCCGCTCCAGCCGAACTTCACCGAATCCCCGTCATCGCTCCGCCTGAGTGAGCCCCGCTCGCACGGGCCGAGCGTGCCGCGCCGCGGCCCCCGGGAGGGGGCCGGCAGGAGTATAGCCAAGGCTGAGACGCCGAGGAGCAAAAATCCGTGGAACGAGACCTGACCCTCCCTCGCTGGCAGGACCTCCCCGACATCGACTCGCTCGCGGGGCACCTGGTGAGCTGTGCCGCGACGCTCCATGGGACCGACCGAGCTCTCCTGATGCTGCTGGATGAGGACAGAAAGTCCCTGCACGCTTGGGATGCGATCTGGCCGAAGTCCGAGCGCCGCGCCCTGCTCGGCAAGCGCATCGAGATCGACGAGGAGAAGGGGATCGTCGCTCGAGTCGTGCGAGAAGGGCGGAGCCTGGTCTCGCCGCCAGGAGCGACGGGAGATCTTCCCATCCGGATCGCAGCGCGCCAGCGAGTCGCTGTCGTTCCAGTGCGGGGCCGGGATCAGGCGATCGGCGTCTTGATCCTCCCGGACGGGTCGACCGGCGGCAACGCGGAGGAATCGCTGCGCCGGATAGAGGAGATCGCGCACGAGGCGGCAGGAGCGCTCGAGAGGCTTCGAGTGGAGCGGGAATCCGCCCTCGCGGCGGAGCGCCTCGGGCGGATTCTGGATCACCAGAGGCGGATCGGAGGCGCCAGCCGGGTCGAGGAGGTCCTGCGGATGACCTCGAAGGTGGCGGGCGAAGGCGTGCGCGCCGCCTTCACCGGCGTCTGGACGGGGGACGGCTCCCAGAGCCCACCGCAACTGGTCGCGAGCTTCGGGGCGCTTGCGGGGAGTCCGGACGACCGGCTCGCGGCGATCAGCATGCGCGTCTCCGAGGCTCTGGCGGGTCGGGCCGCGTTCCGGGGCCGGGTGGTGGCGGGCGGCCAGGAGTTCGCGGGCCTCATCGCGCTGATGCGGGTCTTCGATGAGGTGCACGGGGTGATCGCGTGCGTCGAGAAGTCCAGGTCGCACCGGCTCGAGCCCCATCTCTTCACCGCAGATGACGAGACATTCCTCGAATCGGTCGCCCTTCAGACCGGCATGGCGATCGAGAATGCCAGGCTCGCGGAAGCGCACCGCGCCGACGATCGCGCGATGGCCGAAGCCCGGATGTCGCTCCTGAGGCAAGAGCGTCTGGTCGCCCTCGGGGAGATGAGCCTGCACTTCGCGCGGGAGGCTCGGGGCTCGTTGGCGGCAATGCGCGCGGCGGTGGAGCGGCTCGGTCTCGAGGCATCCGCCGAGGAGCCGCTGCGCGATGCGGCCGCGCTCATCTTGCTCGAGACTCGCAGGCTGGAAGAGGAGCTCGCCGAGCAGGTCGCCTTCGGGCAGGCGGCGCCATTGCGGCTGGAGATCGCCGATCTCGCGGCGCTGGTGCGCACGGGTCTCGACGCGATCCGCGACGACCTGGAGGCTCGCGGCGTGCGACTTCTGGAGATCAACGAGAGCCGGATTCCTCCCATGCTCCTCGATTCCGCCCGGGTGCGGCAGCTCCTGGCGAACATCCTGTCAAACGCCGCCGCGGCGACGCGGCCGGGGAGCAAGATCCGCGTGCGGACACGGGCGGCGGAGGGATGGGCTCAGGTGGAGATCGCCCACGAGGGCGAAGCGCCTCCTGGTGAGGCGATCGAGCAGCTCTTCGTCCCGTTCACTTCCGCCGGCCGGCCGGGCGGCCCGTTGGGGCTCGGAATCGTCGATCGGATCGTTCGGGAGCATGGGGGCGAGGTCCGCGTCCGGTCGGACCCTGAGTACAGCGCGGTCTTCACGGTGAGCTTGCCGGTCCGCACGAACCAGGACCGGCGGCGCAGCCGCGAGCGACGCGGGGGGCGGGACCGACGCCGCGCCGCGTGATTCACGAGGGAAGCGAGGGTGTCGAGATGAGAACGATTCTGCTCGTCGAGGACGATCCGACTACCTCCGCACGAGTCGCATGCGAGCTGGAGGAGGAGGGCTTTCGGGTGTGCGGCGCCGCCGGAGACCGAGAGGCGTTCGCCCTGATGGAACGCGAGTCGATCTCGTTGGTCGTCGTCGACCCCGCCGTGGGAGGAATGAGCGGCCTCGATCTGATGCGCCGCATCATCGAACGCTCTCCGCGGATTCCGATCGTGATCTACAGCTCCGATCCTGAGCTCCGGGAAAACTTCGGCTGCTGGGCCGCCGATCATTTCGTGCTCAAGTGGGGAGACCCGGAAGGTCTGCGCGGCGCGATCCGAGAGGCGCTGCTCTCGCGCGCCGCCTGAGGAGCCAAAAACCCCCCTTGACCGATTTCGTCGCCGTGGAGAAGATATGCAATCCGGGTGCGGCCTTAGCTCAGTTGGTAGAGCGCTAGACTGAAAATCTGGAAGTCCGCAGTTCGACTCTGCGAGGCCGCACCACCCGTTTCTCGACCCGCTCCGCGCGACCTCCTACGTCCTGCGGGAGGGTCATGACTTGGCAGATGATCGAAGCTGGTGTAGCTCAGCTGGTAGAGCAGCGCATTCGTAATGCGCAGGTCAGCGGTTCGATTCCGCTCACCAGCTCCAGACTATTGAGCGACGTGCCCTTCCCAGTCGTGCCGGGAAGGGCTTCGTCTTATGGGGGAGATCGGTGAGCCGGCTCATGATCGGCGTTTCGGGGCTCCGAGGGATCGTCGGGGAAGATCTGAATCCCCTGCGCGTGGCCGTCTGGTCCGCGGCGTTCAGCGGCGGGCTTCCCCCCGGACCGATCGTGGTCGGTCGCGACTCGAGGAGCAGCGGCGAGCGGCTCGCCTGCGCCTCCATGGACATCTTCCAGAGCCTTGGCCGCACGGTTTGGGACCTGGGAATCGTGCCCACGCCGACCGTGCAGATGGCTGTGGAGCGCTGGGAGGCGGCGGGCGGCCTCATCCTCAGCGCGAGTCACAACCCCGGTGAATGGAACGCCTTGAAGTTCGTCGGGACTGAGGGCTCCTTCCTTGGGCCCGAGCCGTTCGCCGCGATGAGGCGGCGGGTCGATGAGCCGCCGCGGGGATTCCTGCCGTTCGATCGCTGGGGAGCGCGTGTTCCGAGGGGCGAGGAGTCGCTGCGGATGCACCGCGAAGAGATCGTCGGGCGGATCGATCGCTCCGGGATCCGCGGTCGATCGATTCGTATCCTCGTCGATTGCGTGAACGGAGCCGGAGGGGTCCTGATCCCCGACCTCCTCGTCGGGCTCGGAGCCGAGGTGGAAGTCTTGAACGCCGAGCCCCATGGGCGTTTCCCGAGAGATCCCGAGCCGACCGGGACGGCGCTGGTCGATCTCAGCGAGGAGGCGCGGCGCCGCGGCGTCGATTTCGCGATCGCCGTCGATCCCGACGCGGATCGATGCGCGCTCGCGCTTCCCGATGGAAGGACCGTGGGGGAGGAGTGGACGCTGCCCCTGGTCGCGCTCCACCTGCTCCGGCGGAGGCGTGGATCGGTCGTGACGAACCTGAGCACGTCGACGCGCCTCGACTTCGTCGCCGCCCAGTGCGGCGCGACCCTCCATCGCGTTCCTGTGGGCGAAGCCCACGTCGTCGCGGCGATGCGTTCGCACGAGGCGGTCCTTGGAGGGGAGGGCAACGGGGGAGTGATCGATCCGACGATCCACTACGGACGCGATGCCGCGGTCGCGGCGGCGTGGCTCCTCGAGGCGCACGCGGCCACACCGGGAGGTCTCGGCGCGCTGGCGGCCGGGATTCCCCCCCGGGCGATGCGCAAGGCGAAGATCGAGATCGACCCCCGCCGGGATCCCGCCGGGGCGCTGGCCGCGGTCGAGGCCGAACTAGGTCCTGCGGAGGATCGACGAGACGGCGTACGATGGAGTCGGCCGGGCGGATTCGTCCACGTCCGGGCGTCGGGGACGGAACCCGTGATTCGCGCGATCGTGGAAGCGGAGTCGGATCTCGAGGCGCAGAAACTCCTGGACCGCGTGATCGCTCGCGTCGGAGCCCTGGAACGACTGGAGTGAAACGATGTGCGGAATTGTCGGATACGTGGGTGACCGCTCATGCAAGGAGATCCTGATCGAAGGGTTGCGGCGCCTCGAGTACCGGGGGTATGACTCCGCGGGCCTGGCGATCATCGGCAACGGGGGGCTCGAGGTCCTCAAGGACGTCGGCAAGCTCAGCGTGCTCGAGGCGCTCGCGGCCGCCCATCCCATGCACGGGACGATCGGGATCGCGCACACGCGCTGGGCGACCCACGGAATCCCCAGCGGACGCAATGCGCATCCTCACGTCGACTGCGGCCGCCACTTCGCCATCGTGCACAACGGGATCATCGAGAACTTCGACGCCCTCCGGGAGCGGCTGCAGCGCGGCGGACACACCTTCGCCACGGAGACCGACACGGAGGTGCTCGCCCACCTTCTGGAGGAGTCCTGGACGGGACGCCTGGAGGAGACCGTCGCCACCGCCCTGAAGACGGTCGAAGGGACCTTCGGAATCGCCGTGGTGAGCGATCTCGATCCGGGCAAGATCATCGGCGCGCGCCGTGGCAGTCCGCTCGTGGTCGGGGTCGGGCAGAACGAGTACTTCCTCGCCTCCGACGTCTCGGCCATCCTGGCCCACACCCGGCAGGTGATCTACCTCGACGACGAGGAGATGGTCGTCCTCACGAAAGAAGGGTATCGGACGCAGACGCTCGACGAGGTCGCCGTGGAGAAGGCGGTGGAGGAGATCAGCTGGGAGCTCTCGCAGATCGAGAAGGGGGGCTTCCCGCACTTCATGCTCAAGGAGATCTTCGAACAGCCGCGCGCCCTGCTCGACGCGATGCGCGGGCGGATCAGCGAGTCCACGGGAGAGACGACGCTGGGCGGCCTGAACATCACCGCGGATCGCTTCCAGCAGTTCGACCGCGTCATCATGACCGCGTGCGGGACTTCCTGGCATGCGGGGATGATCGGCGAGTACATGATCGAGGAGTTCTGCAGGATCCCGGTGGAGGTGGAGTACGCATCCGAGTTCCGGTACCGCAATCCCGTGATCAACGAGCGGACCCTGGTGATCGCCATCAGCCAGAGCGGGGAGACCGCGGACACCCTGGCCGCCCTGCGCGAGGCGAAGAAGCGGGGGGGACACGTCCTGGGCATCTGTAACGTCGTCGGCTCAACGATCGCGCGAGAAGCGCACGGGGGGATCTACACCCATGCGGGCCCTGAGATCGGCGTGGCCTCGACCAAGGCGTTCACCACGCAGGTGACGGTCCTCATGATCCTCGCCCTTCATATCGCGCGGATGCGCGGGGCGGCCTTCGCGGGCGCCAGCGCCTTCGCCAAGGCGATGATGGATCTTCCCTCCTTGGCCGAACGCTGCCTCGCGGGCAGCAAGCGCATCCTCGAGATCGCGCGCGTCTACCACGGGCATAGCAACTTCCTCTACCTCGGGCGGGGATACAACTTCCCGGTCGCGCTCGAGGGGGCGCTGAAACTCAAGGAGATCTCCTACATCCACGCTGAAGGTTACCCGGCCGCAGAGATGAAGCACGGCCCGATCGCCCTGATCGACGAGAACATGCCCGTCGTCTTCATCTGCACCCGCGACTCCGCCTACGGCAAGATCCTGAGCAACATGGAGGAGGTGCGCAGCCGGAAGGGTCACATCATCGCCATCGCGACCGAGGGGGACTTCTCGCTCGAACACAAGGCCGACCATATCATCACGATCCCCCAGACGCTCGAACCCTTGACCCCCCTCCTCTCGGTGATCCCGCTTCAGCTCCTTGCCTACCATATGGCGGTTCTGCGCGGCTGCGACGTTGACCAGCCGCGGAATCTCGCCAAGAGCGTCACGGTCGAATAGGAGCCCCGACCGCGCCGCTTCCCGGGACTTGACGGGGCCATCCGGGGATAGGAACCTCGGCCCTCGACAACCGGGAGGAGGGACGTGATGCACTCGAGCATGCGATACGTGGAAACGCCGGCCGCCCCAGCGGCCCTCGGACCCTACAGCCAGGCGATCGTCTGCGAGCAGCTGGGTCTGATCTTCACGGCGGGACAGGTCGGGTTGGAGCCCCGCAGCGGCCAGCTGGCGGACGGGGGGATCGAGGACGAGGCGCGTCAGGTGTTCGACAACCTCGAAGCCGTCCTCAAAGCCGCCGGATCGGGATTCGACCGGGTTGTTCGATCGACCCTATACCTGACCGACATGAACGACTTCGCCGCGGTGAACGAGATCTACGCTCAGCGGGTGGGCCGGCCCTTCCCGGCTCGCAGCACCGTCGAGGTGGCGGCGCTCCCGAAGGGCGCCCGAGTCGAGATGGATGTGATCGCGTTGTTGGCGGATCCCGACGGAGCGCGTTGACCGGGCTCCCCGCCTTTCCGTATCCTCCGCGGGTGGCGAGTCGCAATGCAGCGGGAACGCATGGGTTCTGGTGGGCCCCAAGGACTTCAAATCCTCTGTCGGGCGTTTCTGCGTCCGGGGTGGGTTCGATTCCCACACGTTCCCGCCATCTCGCGCCGCGCGGCTCCCTGAAGCTTGGCGTTTGGCTCGTCGCTCTCCTTGCGGCGGCCGGTGCCGCAGGTGGCGCCGAGAATCCTGTGGCGGACTCGACGAGCGTCGGCCGGGGACGCGGCTTCGACCGGCCGTTCTGGGTCATGATGCGCTCGGTGGTGGTTCCGGGCTGGGGCCAGTTCAAGAACGGCGCCTGGCTCAAGGCGGCCCTCTTCGCCGGAGCGGAGGGGGCGTTCATCTACGGTATCGTCGACGAGGGAAACCTCGCAGACGACGCCGAGGCCCGCGCGGCCGCCGAGCCAGGACTGGAGGGGTTCTGGCTGGCGGAGGCCGAGGACCATCGCGCCCGCCGGAAGGATTACATCTGGTGGGGCGCTTTCACCGTGTTGTTGAGCATGGGGGACGCATACGTGGACGCGCATCTGAAAGGGTTCAAGACGGAGTTTCGTCCCGATGACGCCAGCTTCCTGCTCTTCTACGAGGTGCGCAGGTGACGGTCGAGCGCAATCTCGTCCGCAACTTCTCGATCATCGCGCACATCGATCACGGCAAGTCCACCCTCGCGGATCGCTTCCTCGAGATGACCGAGACCTTGACGAAGAAAGAGATGCGCGAGCAGGTCCTCGACGCGATGGACCTGGAACGAGAGCGCGGGATCACGATCAAGGCGCACGCCATCACCATGCATTACAGGGCGGTCGACGGGCAGATCTATCGGATGAACCTGATCGATACGCCCGGGCATGTGGACTTCTCCTATGAAGTCTCGCGCAGCCTGGCCGCCTGCGAGGGCGCGCTGCTCCTCATCGACGCCTCCCAGGGAGTGGAGGCTCAGACGCTCTCGAACCTCTTCATGGCGATCGAGAACGACCTGACCGTGATCTCGGTCCTGAACAAGATCGACATGCCGAACGCGCGCGTCGACGATGTCCGCGCCCAGGTGAAGGGCCTGACCGGAGAGACGGAGCAGGAAATCCTGCTGGCCAGCGCGCGCGAGGGGATCGGCGTGCGGGAGATCCTGGAGGCGGTGATCGAACGGATCCCGGCGCCGGGCGGAGACCCGTCCGCGCCTCTGCGCGCTTTGATCTTCGACTCGGCGTTCGACGCCTACCGTGGAGTCTGCGCCTACGTGCGCGTGG
Organism: Candidatus Eiseniibacteriota bacterium; assembly: GCA_034679345.1. Taxonomy (GTDB): domain Bacteria; phylum Eisenbacteria; class RBG-16-71-46; order CAIMUX01; family VGJL01; genus JAXDAY01. The sequence continues at coordinate 205,403 of JAXDAY010000030.1, read as the reverse complement.
TGGAGGGGACGATCCGGACCGGCGAAAGGATCCGCCTTCATTCCACCGGCAAGGAGTATGAAGTCCTCGAGGTGGGGATCTTCCAGCTGCGGATGATCCCGCAGGAGAAGCTCGAGGCGGGCGACGTCGGCTATGTTCTCGCCGGGATCAAGATCGTCGCCGACGCGACCGTGGGCGACACGGTGTTGCACGCCGGTTCCGACGCCCCGCCGCTTCCAGGCTACAAGCCGATGAAGTCGATGGTCTACTCGGGGCTCTTCCCGGTCGATAGCGACGACTACCTACGCTTGAAGGACGCCCTGGGCAAGTTCCAGCTAAACGACGCCGCCCTCGTCTATCAACCGGAGACCTCGATGGCTCTGGGCTTCGGCTTCCGAGCCGGTTTCCTCGGCCCGCTGCACATGGAAATCGTCGTGGAGCGGCTGCGCAGGGAGTACGGCCTGGAGTTGATCGCCACCACCCCGACGGTCTCCTACCGCGTCGAGAGGCTGGATGGCGCGCGGCTGGAGGTCGACAGCCCGGGAGAGCTGCCGCCCTCCAACCAGATCGCCGTCCTCAAGGAGCCGTTCGTCCTGGCGACCATCATCACGCCGACCGACTACGTGGGCGGCGTCATGAAGCTCTGCCAGGAGAAGAGGGGGGAGTTCGAGGAGATCCACTACCTGGATCCGACACGGGCCCGGCTGACCTACCTGATTCCTCTTTCGGAGCTGATCTACGACTTCTATGATCGATTGAAGTCGTGCAGCAGGGGGTACGCCACGCTGGACTATGACTTCTACGACTATGTCGACTCGAATCTGGTGAAGCTCGACGTGATGCTGAACGGGGAGCCGGTGGACGCCCTATCGATCATCGTTCATGCGGATCACGTCTACGAGCGCGGTCGGGACCTGGTCGATCGATTGAGGAACCTCATTCCGAGGCAGTTGTTCAGGATCGCGGTGCAGGCGGCGGTCGGTTCGCGCGTGATCGCGCGATCGACGATCTCGCCGATCCGCAAGGACGTGCTGGCGAAGTGCTACGGCGGCGACATCTCGAGGAAGCGCAAGCTCCTCGAGAAGCAGAAGGAAGGCAAGAAGAGGATGAAGCAGATCGGTACGGTGCAGGTCCCCCAGGAGGCGTTCCTCGCCCTCCTGAAGACGGTGCAGTGATCATGGGTCGGGTCAAGTCCGCTCCCAGGCCGGGAGAGAGCCGATTGAGGCGGGAGGTTCGGGAGACCCTGAACTCGCTCGTCTGGGCGTTCGTGCTCTTCCTGATCATCCGTAGCCTCTTCTTTCAAGCGTTCCGGATTCCCTCACCGTCCATGGAGGACACCCTCCTGATCCACGATTTTCTCTTCATCAGCAAGCTCTCCTACGGCCCGAACATTCCGCTGACCCATACCCGGCTGCCGGGACTGGGCAAGCCGGAGCCGGGCGACATCATCGTCTTCCAGAACCCTACGAACTTGAAGGAGGACTACATCAAGCGGTGCGTCGCGGTGGGGGGGCAGACGATCGAGTACAAGAACAAGGTCCTCTATGTCGATGGAATCAAGCAGGAAGAGCCCTACGTCAAGCACATCGACCCAGGCATGAATCCCCGCAGGGACAACTTCGGCCCCGTCCGGGTCCCCCAGGGGATGCTCTTCATGATGGGGGACAATCGAGACAACAGCCAGGACAGCAGATTCTGGGGCTTCCTTGACATGAAGCTCGTGCGCGGCAAGGCCCAGATCCTCTACTTCTCCTGGGACGGCGAGCGGAGCGTTCCCCGCTTCAGCCGGTTCTTCAGGCTGATCCGTTGAGTTCCATGGGAACCGGGGTCTACTGCCACGTCCCATTCTGCAAGCGACGTTGCGCTTACTGCGACTTCTATGTCGAGATCCGGCCCCTGGAGATTCGGCGGCGGACCGTCCGGGCGATCCTCGCTGAGGCGGAATCGGCGGCAGGAGAGATCCCGGGCGGTGTATGCGAGAGCCTCTATATCGGCGGGGGGACTCCCTCGCACCTCGGCGGGGATCTCGCGACCGCCCTCGCCTCTGGGCTTCGCGCCCGCCTCCCCTTCGATCCCGCTGCCGAGATCACGATGGAAGCGAATCCCGAGTCCCTAGACCGCCCCCTGTTGGACGCGATCCGCGCGGCGGGGGTGAACCGTCTCAGCATCGGCGTGCAATCGCTCGACGACGCCTCCCTGGCCGCCCTCGGGCGTGCGCACGACGCGCGCGGGGCCCGGGAGGCCGTGCGGCTCGCCCGCGAGGCGGGTTTCGAGAATCTGAGCTGCGATCTGATCTACGGTCTGCCGGCCGCGCCCGGAGCGGAGCAGCGCGAGGACTCTCGGTGGCGCCGCTCGCTCGAGGAGACGATCGGCCTGGGGCCGGATCATATCTCCTGCTACCTCCTCACCCTGGAAGACCATGTGCCGCTGGCGCGTCATCTCGCCTCCGGCAGCGGAGGTCTCTTGCCCGGCGAGGAGCAGGCGCGCGCGGCTTATGAGACGGCCGTCCGGGCGCTGGAAGATGCCGGCTATGGACACTACGAGATCTCCAACTGGTCCCGCCGCGGGTTCGAGTGCCGGCACAATCTCGGCGTCTGGAGGGGCGGGTACTATCTGGGCTTGGGCCCGGGCGCCCACGGGCATCTTCCCGGCCGCCGGACGGCGAACAGGAGGGATCTGGAGGGCTACATCGCCAGCCTCGAGCGGGGGGATCCGCCGCGGCGGGAGGAGATCCCCACCGACGAGCGCAGCGCCTCGGAGGAGTCGGTGATGCTCGGACTGCGGCTGCGCGACGGCGTGGCTTGGGCCGATCTGGGGCAGCGTTTCGACCCCGTCCGGCTGGCACGGATCCGTGAACGCATCGCGCCCCTCGCGCCGGCCGGCCTGATCGAGGATGATGGTGTGAGGCTCCGCCTGGGCCGCGAGGGCCTCTTCGTATCGAATGCGATCGTCGCGGAGATCCTCGCCGCCGCGGAGTAGCCGAGGGGAGGGTGCGTGCGGGTCGCCTTGGTGCACGATTGGCTCACGGGGATGCGTGGGGGGGAGAAGGTCCTCGAGGCCTTCTGCGAGCGCTTCCCGGAGGCTCCGATCTACACGATCGTCCATCGGGATGGATCGGTGAGCGAGATCATCGAGCGCCACCCGATCCGCACCTCTTTCATCCAGAGGTTGCCAGGGGCCGCCACATCCTACGCCCGGTACCTGCCGCTCATGCCGGCGGCGGTCGAGCGCTTTGACCTGCGAGATTACGAGCTCGTCGTCTCGACGAGCCACTGCGTGGCCAAGGGCGCCAGGGTGCATCCGGGCGCGAGACACCTCTGTTACTGCCATACCCCGATGCGCTACGTCTGGCCCGCCTACGAGGAGTACTTTGGCGACGGGCGGCTCTCGGCGCCCGTCTCCTGGCTGATGCCGCTGTTGGCGACGGGCCTTCGGATGTGGGACGTCGCCTCGCTTCCGCGTGTCGACTCCTTCGCCGCCAACAGCCGCCACGTGGCGAAAAGGATCCGGCGCTGGTACGGGCGCGAGGCGCGCGTGATCCACCCATGGGTGGACACCGTGAGGTTTCATCCCGCGGCGGAGGCGCGCGAGGGCGAGTACGATCTCATCCTCTCCGCCCTGGTCCCGTACAAGAGGATCGAGATCGCGCTGGAGGCCTACCGGCAGCGGGGAGAGCCGCTCATCGTGGCCGGAAGCGGCGTGGAGCGCGAGCGGCTCATTTCGCTCGCGCCATCCAACGTGCGCTTCCTGGGTTGGCTCGATGCGGACGAGACGGTTCGTCTCGTCCAGGGATGCAGGTTCCTGCTCTTCCCAGGGGAGGAGGACTTCGGGATCGTCCCGGTCGAGGCGATGGCGTGCGGCCGGCCGGTGATCGCATGGAAACGCGGCGGGGTCCTCGAAACCGTGCTGGATGGGGTGAGCGGCGTCCTCTACGACCAGCCGACGCCTGAGGCGCTCGCCGAGGCCGTGGAGCGGGCGCGGCGGATCGAGTGGGATCCCCACGCGATCCGCGCCAACGCGCTGCGCTTCTCGCGCGAGCGATTCGAGGCGGCGATCGACTCCTGGTTCGAGGCGGAGATCGGGAGCGGGTAAGGGGACCGCCGCGTGGGGCAGATCGAGCGACGCAAGCGGCTGACGCGGATCGAGGCGGTCTGGCACCTCGCGGATCTGATCGCGGTCGTCGGCGGCTTCGCCGTCGGCCACGCGGTGCGCTTCTCCGGTCCCGTGCAGGAGATCTTCCCCCCGCGCGGCCCCGTCCCTCCCCTTGGCCTCTACATCCGGGCCGGCCTCGTCGCCTCGGCGCTCTGGATCGCGCTCTTCCATGGGCTGAGGCTCTACCGCGCGGAGGGCACGCGGCGGGGCCTGAGAACTCCCGTGCTTCTGCGGGCATCGCTGCTCGGAATGCTCCTGGACGCGGGAGTCGCCTTCTTCTATCGCGAGGCGTCCTTCTCGAGGCTGGCCGCGCCGATCATCTGGCTCGCCACGCTGATTCTGTTGCGCACCCTGCGACGCGCCGGGTTGCGGCTTCTCGTCCTCTCGCGCGGTCTGCCCCCGATCCGCTTCGCGCTCGTCGGCTGCAACGACGCCGGCCTGCGGCTCGCGCGGGCGCTGCCGCGATCCGGAGTTGTTCCGCACCAGTGGTGCGGCGTATTTCGCGCGCCACCGGACGATCCCGCGCCGCCTGGTGTGGATGATCTCGGGGATCCCGCCCGGATCGCCGAGGTGGCGGCCGAGCGGAATCTCGATCGGATCCTGGCGGCGCTTCCGGCCGATCGGAGCGCGAGCCTGGCCGAAGTCGCGCGCATCTGCCGCGAACACGATCTCGACCTGGATGTCGTGCCCGGACTCGAGTTCCCGTTTCGAGGCGGAATCCAGGTCGAGGAGGTCGCCGGGCTGCCGATCGTTCGCGGCCGGCCGCTGCCGCTCGCGGGGTGGAGCGGGGTGGCGAAACGGACCATGGATCTCCTGGTCTCGGGAGTCGCGCTGCTCCTGCTATCCCCGCTCCTTCTGGCCCTCGCGCTCCTCGTCCGTCTCGACTCGAAGGGTCCGGTCTTCTACCGACAGGAACGGATGGGGCGTGATCGACGGATCTTCGGCATGCTCAAGTTCCGTTCGATGCATCTCGATGCGGAGGCGAAGACGGGGCCGGTCTGGGCGGGGGAAGACGATCCGCGCAGGACTCGCGTGGGCCGGTTCTTGCGCACCTGGAGCCTCGATGAGCTTCCGCAGCTCTGGAACGTCTTCGTCGGCGAGATGAGCCTCGTCGGCCCGCGGCCCGAGCGGCCTCACTTCGTCGAGCAGTTCCTCGATTCCATTCCCGACTACTACGGGCGGCACCGGATCAAGTCGGGCCTCACGGGGTGGGCGCAGGTGAACGGCTTGCGCGGAAACGCCCCGATCGAGGAGCGCACGCGCTACGATCTCTACTACATGGAGAACTGGTCGCTCTGGCTCGATGTGCGGATCCTCCTCATGACTGTGCGAGCGGTCTTCACGCAGAAGGGCAGCTAGGCCCGGGCGCCGGCGTCGCGCTCCGCCGTGGCGCGGCGACTCTCGGAGGTGCGATGCGGGAACGAATCGGAGTCACGCGTGACGGGGGAGTTCTCCGGATCGCCCTCACGCGTCCGGAAAGGCACAACGCCTTCGACGATCGTCTCGTCGAGGAGTTGACGGAAGCGCTCGGGGCCGAGGGCGCGGATGCGGGCGTTCGCGTGATCGTCCTCAGCGGTGAGGGGGAATCCTTCTCGGCGGGAGCCGATCTCGAGTGGATGAGACGCGCGGCCGGCCGCACGCCGGAGGAGAACGAGGCCGGCGCCCTCCGAATGGCGGCGATGTTCCGCGCAATCGCCGACTCGGCCGCCCCGGTGGTGGCGCGCGTCCAGGGGGCGGCCTACGGCGGGGGGGTGGGGCTCGTCGCGGCCTGTGACATCGCCGTCGCCTCGAGCGGGGCGCGCTTCGCGCTCAGCGAGGTCCGGCTGGGCCTCGTCCCAGCCGTGATCTCCCCATTCATCCTGGCAAAGGTCTTGCCCAGCGAGTTCCGGCGCTATGCCTTGACGGGGGAGCGCTTCGACGCCCTCGAGGCGCGGCGGATCGGGCTCGTGCAGGTCGTCGCTGAGGCGGCTTCCCTCGATGAGGCCGTCGCGGAGATCGTCGAGGCCCTGCTCGCCGGGGGACCGAAGGCGCAGGCATCGCTCAAGGAGTTGCTGCGCCTCCTGGCCGCGTGCGAGCCGGAGGCCGTGCAGGCCTTGACGGCCCGGCACATCGCGCGACTGAGAGCCTCGGCCGAGGGGCGCGAGGGAATCGATGCCTTCCTGGAGCGGCGGGCGCCGCGGTGGTGAGGCGATGACCGGGATCCCCGGACGGGTACGCATCGTCGAGGTAGGCCCTCGCGACGGCCTCCAGAACGAGCGCGAGGTTCTGCCGACGGAAGCGAAGCTCGCCTGGATCGCGAAGATCGCGGATGCGGGGTTCACGGAGATCGAGACGGGCAGCTTCGTCCGACCAGAAGCTGTGCCGCAGCTCGCCGACAGCGAGGAGATCTTCCGGATGCTGGCGCCGCGCGCCGGCGTCCGCTACACCGCTCTCGTGCCGAACATGCGCGGCATGGAGCGGGCGCTCCTCTGCGGTGTGCGATCGATCGCGGTCTTCACCGCGGCGAGCGAGACGTTCAACCGCAAGAACACGAACGCTTCGATCGCGCAGTCCTTCGAGCGGTTCGCGCCCGTGCTCGAGAGAGCGCGCGCGGAGGGAGTCCGTGCGCGGGGCTATGTCTCCACCGCGTTCTACTGCCCCTATGAGGGACGGGTGACGGCGGAGCGGGCAGTCGAGGTCATCGTCCGGCTCATGGACATGGGCTGCGAAGAGGTCTCGGTGGGGGACACGATCGGAATGGCTGTTCCCTCCGATCTCGCCTCGCTCCTCTCCCGGCTGGGAGATCGCCTCGATCTGAGCCGCATCGCCCTCCACTTCCACGACACCCGAGGGACGGCGCTCGCCAATGTCTACGCGGCTCTGCTGGCGGGCATCGCGGTCTTCGATTCCTCAGCCGGCGGGCTCGGCGGCTGCCCTTACGCTCCCGGCGCGACCGGAAACCTCGCGACGGAGGATCTCGTCTACCTCCTCCACGGCTTGGGCGTGGAGACGGGCGTCAATCTGGGCCGGCTCGTCGAGGCGACTCGCGTCGTCGAGGAGGCGCTGGGGCGTCCGCTTCCATCGAAGGCGTACCAGGCGATCCGCCTCGCGGGACTTCCGCGCGCGGAGGCATGATTCGGGGCTTCCCGCCGCGCGGGCGCCGAAATCCTGCTATGCTGACCCCTCGGTGCTGTTGCCGCCGCAATACGGCGGGATCGAGGAGGTCGAAGGAGTGTCGAAACGCGACTTCTATGAAGTCCTGGGCGTCGATCGCGGCGCCTCAACCGATGAGATCAAGAAGGCCTACCGCAAGCTGGCCCTGCAATTCCATCCGGACCGGAATCCGGGCGACAAGACGGCGGAAGAGAAGTTCAAGGAGGTGACCGAAGCCTACGAGGTCCTCTCCGACGAGCAGAAGCGCGGCGCCTACGATCGTTTCGGCCACGCCGGGGTCGATCCCACCTATCAGGGCGCGGGACGCGGCGGCGGCGGGTTCGGCTTCGACCTCCAGGACGCGTTGCGCGCCTTCATGCGCGAGTTCGGCGGCTTCGGCTCGATCTTCGAGGAGTCAGACTCGTTCCAGCGGACGAGGGAATCGCGCGGCGGAGACATCCAGATCAAGCTCCGGCTCACCCTCGAGGAGATCGGCTCGGGAGTGGAGAAGAAGGTCCGGGTCCGAAAGGCGGTGATCTGCGGCCGTTGTGGCGGACGCGGGGCCGAGCCCGGCAGCAAGGTGGTCACCTGTCCCAAGTGCGAAGGCCAGGGACAGGTTCGGCAGGTGCAGCGATCCTTCTTCGGCCAGATCGTGAACGTGACGGTCTGCCCCAGTTGCCGGGGCGAAGGGGAGGTCGTGAGCGATCCGTGCCACGACTGCAAGGGCGAGGGACGCGTCGAGGGGAGCGAGACGATCCCCCTGAGGATCCCTCCGGGCGTCATGGAGGGCAACTACATGACCCACCGGGGACGCGGACACGCCGGTTTCCGGGGAGGGCCGGCGGGGGATCTCATCGTCGTCTTCGAGGAGAAGCCCCACGAGGTCTTCGAGCGCCACGACAACGACATCCTGACGAAGATCGTGATCACCCCTTCAATGGCCGCCCTCGGCGGAAAGGTCGAGGTCCCGACCCTCACCGGGCGGGCGATCGTGGAGATCCCCCGCGGGATCCAGGCGGGAAAGGTTCTGCGCCTGCGCGGCAAGGGATTGCCCTCAGTGGGCGGACGCGAGGGGGGCGACGAGCTGGTGCGCGTGGAGATCCAGGTGCCCGAACGGCTCACCGCCCGCGAGCGGGAGCTCTACGAAGAGCTTCGCAAGCTCGAGGGCGATCGACCCCCCAAGGCCGAGAGGGGATTCTTCGAGCGGGTGCGCGACTCGTTCTCGGGATAGGGATGGGTAGGGATCCGCATCCGTTCTATGCCCCGCCTGAGCGCTTCCACGGCGATCGGGTGCGCTTCGACGCGCAGGAGTCGCACCATATTCTCCACGTGATTCGACTCGAAGCGGGATCGGTCTGCAGGGTCGTCGATGGCCTGGGAGGCCGGTACCTGATCCGGCTTCTGGGTGGTGCGGGGGAGGTCGAGGGCGTCGTGCTCGAGTCGGAGCCGGTAGAGGAACGACGCTTCGTCCTGGAGCTTGGGTTTCCTCTTCTGCGCGTTCGATCCCGGACCGATTGGCTGATCGAGAAGGGGGTCGAGGTCGGAGTCGATCGCTTCGTTCCGATCCTCTGGACCCGCACCGTTCGCGAGGCGCATTCGGAGAGGAACGCGGATCGCTGGAGGAGCCTCCTGCGCGAGGCGATGAAGCAGTCGGAGAGGGCTTGGCTGCCGGAGCTCGATCCCGCGCGATCGCCCGATTGCGGCGGCAGCGGGACACAGGTCATCCTCGCGGACTCCGACGGGCCGGAGGAGCCGCCGATCGACCGCGATACGCGAGCCGTGCGTCTCCTGGTCGGCCCGGAGGGGGGCGCCACGGATGAGGAGCGCGCCCGGCTCGTCGGGGCGGGCGCCCGGCTCTGGGCCCTCGGCCCCCTTCGCCTGCGGGCGGAGACGGCTTGCGTGGTCGGGGCATTCGGCCTCGCTCGGGCGATGAGGATGGCGATCGCGGCCGATTGAAAGAGAAGGGGAGGAGTGCATGCGACTACCCGAGGAACAGGCGCGGCTTCTGCGGGAGCTTGCCGCGTGCGGGGCGGCTCTTCGGATCGACGAGATCGCGGAGCGCTTGCAGATCGATCAGGCGCGCATCGCCGCGGCGGCGGTGATCCTCCGCGATGCGGGATTCCTCCGGATCGAGGAGGAGGCCTACCGCGAGGTGGCGATCCGTCCGGAAGGCCGGCGGTTCGCCCGCGAGGGGTTCCCGGAGCGCAAGATCCTTGGCGCCCTCCACGAGGCGGGCGGGAGCCTCTCGCTGGCGGATGCGGCGCGGGCGAGCGGGCTCGAGGCCAAGGAAGTCGGTGGCGCCCTGCGCTATCTCGCCGCCAAAGCCTGGGCCGCAAAGGAGGGCGCGAGTCTTCGCGCGCTGGCGAACGATCCCCCTCCGAGCGCCGATGAGCTGCTGCTGGCCGCCCTCGAGCCCATCGATCGAGCCGCGGAGGAGCGGCTGCGCGCCTCGGGAGTGCCGGTCGAGGAGGCGTTCGAGCTGCTGAAGGGGCGAGCCTCCCTGTGCGAGGTGCGTGAGAAGACGATCCGGCGCGCATCGCTCGAGGAAGCCGGCCGCGCGGCGGTGGAGGCGGGCATCGACGCGGCGCGCGAGGTCAACCAGCTCACGCCGGAGCTGATCGCCGGCGGGGGCTGGAGGGATGTGACGGTCCGCCCCTACGACGTGCGCCTGCCCGCGGAGACGATCCATCCCGGCAAGCGGCATCCGCTGCAGCGCGTTCTGGACGAGACGCGCCGCGTCTATATCGAGATGGGTTTCGAGGAGATCGTCTCCCCCTTGGTCGAGTCGGCCTTCTGGGACTTCGACGTTCTCTTTCAACCGCAGGACCACCCGGCTCGGGAGATGCAGGACACCTTCTACCTCGAGCGGCCCGCGTCGATCGACCTTCCGGCCGATCGCGGGATCGTCGATGCCGTGCGCGCGGCGCACGAAGACGGCGGAACGACCGGATCGATCGGCTGGCAGTATCGCTGGGATCCCGCGGTCGCGCAGCGCGCCGTCTTGCGGACGCACACGACCGCGACGACGGTGCGCGCCCTCGCCGCGGACCCGATTCCGCCGCGTCGCGTCTTCAGCGTGGGGCGTGTCTTCCGGCGCGAGACGATCGACTACAAGCACCTGCCGATCTTCTTCCAGGTCGACGGAATCGTCATCGACGCGGACGCCTCCTTCGCGAATCTCCTCGGCACCCTCTCCGCTTTCTACCGGAAGATGGGTTTCGAGCAGTTCCAGTTCCGCCCCGCCTTCTTCCCGTACACGGAGCCGTCGGTCGAGGTCTATATCTGGTACGAGAAGCGGAAGGATTGGGTCGAGATGGGAGGGGCGGGAATCTTCCGCCCGGAAGTCACCGAGCCGCTCGGCTGCAAGCACCCGGTGCTCGCCTGGGGTCTGGGGCTCGAGCGGATCGCGATGATGCGTTACGACCTTGCCGACATCCGCGATCTCTACATGCCGAGCGTCGAGTGGCTGAAGGGGGTGGCGTTATGCCAGTGATCGGGATCCCTCTCGAGCCGCTGCGGGCGCGGCTGGGTCCGGACGTGGAGGCGGACCGGCTCCTCAGAATCCTCGAGGAGATCGGCTGCGACGTCGAAGGCTACGCGCGCCTCAAGCGCAGCCGCTGCGCCCGATGCGGCTGGGTCGAGGAGCGCACGGAGACCGAGGAGACTCCCGCACGCTGCGACCGCTGCGACGCCGATCATCGGGCCGATCCATCCTCGATCGAGCCCCTTCCGGATCTCGAGGTCGTCCGCATGGAGTTGCTCGCCGTGCGCCCCGACATGTTCGATCCCGGCGGACTCGCACGCGCGCTTCGAGGCTACCTCGGGATCGAGGTCGGGTGGCCGGATTATCCCATGGAGGAGAGCGGCGTCCGTGTGCGGGTCGACGCCTCGGTGCGCGATCCCCGAAGCCTGCGGCCTCACATCGCCTGCGCGGTGCTGGAAGGGGCGCGGCTCGACGGCGACCGTGTGAAGGTTCTCATGAAGCTCCAGGAAAACCTTCACTGGGCGCTGGGCCGGGACCGCAAGCACGCCTCGATCGGCGTATACGACATGGCGGGCCTCGACTCCGAGCTCGTCTATACGACGGAGGATCCCGATCGCTACGCGTTCGTCCCTCTGGGCGCCGTCGACGGAAAGGCACGCAGCTTGCGCGCAATTCTGGAGGAGCACCCGAAGGGCAGGGCATACCGGCATCTCCTGGAGGGATTCGCGCGGTATCCGATCCTTCGAGACGCGCGCGGGCGCGTGCTCTCGATGCCACCGATCATCAACAGCGATGAGACGAAGGTGCGTCCCGAGAGCGAGAGGCTCTTCATCGACGTCACCGGACTCGGGGAGCGGGTCGTCCAGAGGACGTTGAACATCCTCGTCACCTCTCTCGCGGAGAACTTGCGGGACGTGCGGATCGGCCGCGTGCGGATCGAAGGCGCGAGCGATCGCGCCGGCGATTCGGCCCGGACGGAGAGCCTGGTCACGCCCGATCTCTCTCCGCAGAGGGCCACCCTGCACGTGTCTGCCGCCTCGAAGCTGATCGGCATCGACCTCGACGCGGCCCAGGCCGTATCGCTTCTCGAGAGGATGCGCCACCGAGCCACGGCGCTTGACCCGGAGAGGATCCGCGTCGAGGTTCCCGCCTACCGAAACGACATCATGCACGAACGGGACCTGATGGAGGATCTCGCGATCGCCTATGGGTACCACAACATCGTCCCCGAACTGCTGCCCGCCCGCACCGTAGGTCGGCCCCTCGCGCTGGAGACGCTCACCGAGCGTGTGCGCGAGGTTCTCTGCGGACTGGGCTATCTCGAGGTGACGACCCTGGTGCTGCTAAACGACGAGGCGCATGATTCCATGCTCGGCCTCGCCGAGGATGCCACAGCAGTGCGAATCGACAATCCCATCTCCCTGGATCAGACGCGGCTGCGGACGCGCCTCTTGCCGGGGCTCTTGCAGGTGCTGTGCCACAATCAGCACGAGCCGCTCCCGCAGAGGATCTTCGAGGTGGGGGATGTCACCCGGCTCGACGGGCAGGCCGAGACCAAGGCGACGGAGACCCGGATGCTCGCCTTCGCCTTGATCTCGCCAAAGGCGGGCTATACCGATGCCCGGGCGGTCGCCGAGTCGGTCGTGCGGGAGTTCGGCGCGAAGGCAGGCTGGGAGCCGACGGAAGAGCCGCCGTTTCTACGCGGTCGATGCGCCCGCATCCTGGGCGCAAACGGCGATTCGATCGGGACGATCGGCGAAGTCGATCCCGAGGTCCTCGAGCGCTTCGGATTCCAGAATCCGATCGCCCTCGGGGAGATCTCGATCGAGGTGCTCTCGGGGCGCGAGCCGCGCCTGCGGTTCACGCTCGATGCGTAGTCGGCTTCCCGCGATCCTCCGAAGAACGGCGAGGATGATCGCATGGTCCTTCTGCTTCCTCGTCGCGCCAGAGGCCGATCCGGCGGCCGCCTCGCCCGAATCTCTGGCGAGGCTCCTCCTGCAGGAGGCCGATCCTCCGGGGATCGTCTCGGCGATCCATTTCGTGCCCCTCGACCAGCCCGCCTCCGCGATCTCTCGCAACGCGGACCTTTCGCTGCCCCCGGCGAGCGTCCAGAAGATCATCACCTCCGTCGCCGCGCTGGACCTCTTGGGGCCCGACCACACGTTCGAGTCGCGGCTCGTCGCGACAGGGCCGATCGAGGACGGCGTTCTTCGAGGCGATCTGATCCTCTGCGGCGATGGGGATCCGTTCCTCGTCTCCGAGCGGGTGTGGATCCTGGCCCATGATGCGGCCGCCTGGGGCCTGCGCGAGATCACGGGCCGGATTCTCGTCGAGACGTCGCTCGACGCGGGTCTTGATTCGATTCGCGCGATCGAGGACCGGGAGAGCCCCTACTCCTCGCCTGTGACGACGCTCGGAGTGAACTTCAACTCCGTGGCGGTCCTCGTGCGGCCAGGCGCCAAGGAGGGCGATCCCGCGATATGCGCGTTCGATCCCTGCCCCATCCCCGGCTTCGACATCATCAGCGAGACCCTTACCGTCCGGCCCGGCCAGGCGAAGACCCTCGACGCCCGGCGCTTCTCCCTCGGGACGGGCGAGACATGGAAGGTCACCGGCTCGATCGCCCTGGGAGCCGAGCCGGAGCGGCTCTACCGGGCCACTCTCCGTCCTGGACTTTCCGCCGCGGGGCTCCTGGGATGCCTTCTCGCCCGGGAGGGGGTCAGGCTCACCGGCGCGACGGGGATCGCTTCAGAGCCGTCCATTGGGAGGGTGATCGCCAGGCTTTCATCGTATCCTTTAGGTGAGCTCATCCGGCGAATGAACGGTTACAGCAACAATTACATGGCCGACCGACTCCTCCTCGCGCTCGGGGCAGACACCTCCAGCGCAGCGGGCGCCCGAAAAGTCCTCGCCTGGTCCGCCGGGCTCGGACTGACCGGCCCACCGCTGCAAGTCTTCGACGGCAGCGGACTGGACCCGAGAGACCGCGCCACCCCGAGGCAGATCACCTCGATCCTCGCCTGGTCCGAGAAGAGCGAGCGGATCTTCGCCGACCTCTTCGCCTCCTTCGCTCGGCCGGGGGGGGCGGGAACGATGGAGCGACGGTTCCGCGGGATCGAGCCGCCTCCCTCGATGCGCGCGAAGACGGGCACCCTCGGCGACTCCGGCGTGTCCAGCATCGCCGGGTACATCGACGCGCCCGGAGGCGGACGCTACGCCTTCTGTATCCTGCAGCAGGCCCGCCCCGGAGACGGTCTCAAGGTCGCCGACTTGCGCGCGCGGGAGGAGCGCTGGCTGACCGAGTTCTCGCGACCCTGAGGACGGATATGCGACGCGTCCGCGTGAAGCGATGGGTCGAGGATCTGAGCGATGGCGCGACCGCCTTCGGCGAACGGCCCGCCGCGGAGAAGCGGCGGGCGATCGCCCGCCTTGCCCGCGCCCGGATCGACGACGCCGCCACGCTTGTCGCCTACCATGAGTCCCTGAGCTTCCTGCGCGCCTTCCCGGACGATCCGGATGTCATGCGCGCGGCCCACGCCGAACTCGAGGCGTTCGACTCTCGCGTCGAGCGCTTGCGGGATCGCGAGACGGGGGAGTTGCCGGAGGAGCTGCTCGATTCGGGCATCGCCGCCACGGTCTATTGCTACCCCTTTGGATTGCCGATGGTCCGCCGCCTCCTCGCTGTCGCGGGACGGTCGCTCGACATCGATCGGGATCTCTATGACGACCGAGAGGAGGACGACCTCTCGGCGGCCGCGGCCCCCTTCGCGAACTGGATCGAGACGGCCGGTCTCGACGACGAACGCCTGTCGTTCTTCGAGTGGTTCGACCGCGCGCGGGGCCGCCGGAGGATCAGCGTCTTGGCCTGGCTCGTCGAGCGGTTGGACGCCTCTGGACTTCCCGAAGAGGTGATGGAGGCTCTCTACGACCGGCTGGGCCTGACGGTGCGATGGGATCTCGGGAGAGGCGCGGGATCGCGGACGCGCCTGCGGCTGGGGGAGCCGGAGCCGTTCTTCCACGATGGGCCCTTGCGGCCGCGCAGCCTTGATCTAGACCGCGCGCTTGCGGGGCGCTTGCCGGCGCTTCGTCCCACATCGAGAAGGCGGGCGGAGGAGCTCATCCGCACGGCGGTCCTCGCGCTCGCCACGCGGCAGCGGGAGCTGTTCCCCTTGGCGCACGCGAATCCGCGCGAGGTGTACGAGACTTTTGTCGGCCGGGGGATTCGGATCATTCTCTTCGGGATGCGTCCTGCGCGCCGGCTCCCCATCGAGACGAACTACGCGGCGCTCGTCCTGAAGAACGGGGTTCCGATCGGCTACGGCGTGGCGGCGATCCTCCTGGGCGAGGTCGAGATCGCGGCGAATATCTTCCCGACCTACCGCCGGGGGGAGTCCTCCTTCGTCTTCGAGCAGCTCGCGCGGATCTTCCGCCGGCAGTTCGGCGTGGACCGGTTCCGGATCGAGCGCTACCAGCTCGGTCACGAAAACGACGAGGGTCTCGACGCCGGCTCCTTCTGGTTCTACTACAAGCTCGGCTTTCGCTCGGTCGATCCCGCGGTGGCCCGCCTCGCCGAGCGAGAGGCCGCGCGGATCGCCCGCGCGCCCGGGACGCGGAGCGCGCGCTCGATGCTCGTTCGCCTGGCCCGCTCGGACATGCGCTGGAGCCCCGAGCGGACCCGCCGCGCGCGCGTCCTCGAGATCGACCTGGGGGCGATCGGCGCGCGGGTGAGCCGCCGGATCGAAGCGCAGTTCGCAGGCGACAGGAGCGCGGCGGAAGCGGCGTCGCTGCGGCGCTGCCTCCGGTTGCTTTCGATCCGCGATTGGGATCGCTGGACCGCGGAGGAGAGGCGGGCTCTGCAGCGCTGGAGTCCCCTCGTGCTGCTCCTTCCGGGAATCGACCGGTGGTCCTCGCAAGAGCGCCGGTCTCTGGCCTCGGTCCTCCGGGCGAAGGGCTCGACGCGCGAAGCCCGCTACGCGCGGCTCGCAGCCGCCCATCCGCGGCTTCGTCCTGCCCTGGAGCGGCTCTCGCGGACCCGGAGAGGATGAGGGCGCGGGTGGGTCAACGATCGGCGAAGCCGACGAGCTGGATCTCGAGCTCGAGAGAGATGCCCGATGCGTCGCGGACGCGCCCTTGGATCTCCTCGATCAAGGCGCGCAGATCGGCGGCGGTGGCTCCGCCCTCGTTCACGATGTAGTTCGCGTGGCGTTCGCTCACGACCGCGGCGCCACGGCGCATCCCTTTGCAGCCGGCCTCCTCGATCAGTCGTCCCGCGCTTGCCTGCGGGGGATTGCGGAAGACGCTGCCGCACGAGGCGCCGACCGGGGTCTTCGCGCGCCGCTCCTCGGCGATTCGCCGCATCTCGCGCTCGAGCCTGGCCGGATCGTCGCGCCGCAGGCGTAGCGCGGCGCGAAGGATCGCCGGGCCGCTCGGGTCGCGCCCCTTGAGCGCCGAGGCGCGGTAGCCATAGGCCATGCGCGCCGCGGGCCACCGTTCCGATTCACCGTCGGGGTGCTGGATGTCGACCCACTCGAGGACTTGCGCAATCTCGCCACCATAGGCGCCGGCGTTTCCCACGATCGCGCCGGCGATGGTGCCGGGGATTCCCTCGGCCCACTCGAGTCCGGCGAAGCCCAACCGCGCCGATTCTCGCGCCATCCCCGCCAGCGGGGCGCGCGATTCGACCAGCAACAGCGGCTTCGCGCCATCCGCCTCGTCGATCCTCCAGCTCCGGGCCCGGTAGCGAATCACAAGTCCCGGGTAGCCCGTGTCGGCGACGAGGATGTTGCTGCCGCCTCCCAGAATGAAGACGGGCCAGCCGAGGCGATCGGCTCGCGCCCGCGCCTCGCGCAGCGCCTCCGGGGAGCCGGGCTCGGTGAAGGCGCGACACGCGCCCCCGACGCGCCAGCTCGTCATCGGAGCCAGGCGGACCCCCTCGATCCATGCTGCTTCGGTCATGATCTCGGAGCTTTGTCGTCCGTCGACTCGCGTCGGCGGCGGCGCCGCCGGAATAGGGGGGTTGGGTTCGGGGGAAGGAACGACGCGAGCACTCCGACGCCAAGGGCGGCGGCGACGAACATCAGTGCGTGGCCGGTCGTGAGCACTTGGTCGAGCCAATGGCCGAATGCCATCTTGACTCCGACGAAGCAGAGGATGAGGGCCAGGGAGTACCGGAGGTAGCGAAGACGGTCGACGATCACCGCGAAGAGGAAGTAGAGGGCCCGCAGCCCCAGGATCGCGCAGATGTTCGACGAATAGACGATGAAGGGATCGCGGGAGATGGCGAGAATCGCGGGGATCGAGTCGAGCGCGAATACGATGTCGGTCGTCTCGATGGCGATCAGAACTCCCATGAGCGGCGTCGCGAAGATCCGGCCCTTGCGGCGGACGATGAGGCGCGCACCTTCGTAGTCGGGGAGCATCGGCACGAATCGACGGAAGAGCCGCAAGACCTTGTTCTTCTCGGGCTCGACCCCTACCTTGTCGTGCCGGAGCATCTGGATGCCGCCCCAGATCAGCAAGAGCCCGAGGAGATAGACGAGCCAATGGAAGGTATGAAGCAACGCGATCCCGCCGAAGATGAAGAGCGCGCGCAGGATGATCGCGCCCACGACTCCCCAGAAGAGGACGCGGTGCTGGTAGGCCGGAGGCACCTTGAAGTAGGAGAAGATCAAGACGAAAACGAAGATGTTGTCGACGCTCAGGGATTTCTCGATCAGGTAGCCCGTCAAGAACTCGAGGGCTTTCGCGCGGCCCATCAGGAGGAAGATCACGAGATTGAACAGGAGCGAGACGCCGATCCAGACCCCGCTCCATATCGCCGCCTCGCGCGCGCGCACCTCGTGCGCCTTCCTGTGGAAGACGGCCAGGTCGATCACGAGCATGACGACCGTGAGGATGTTGAAGATGACCCACATCCACACCCCTACCTCGTTCAACAGATTCCTCCCCTTGCGGGCCGTGCCGCGACCGGGTGGAGACTAGCATGGGAGAGCAGGGGCGGGAAGAAGCGGCGGATTCGGTCGATGGTGCCGGAGGTGGGATTTGAACCCACACGAGGTTGCCCCCACGGGATTTTGAGTCCCGCGTGTCTGCCAGTTTCACCACTCCGGCACGCTTCGAGCCAGCGCGAAGCTTAGCTTAGCCGCAGCCGTGGGGGGCGCGGCAAGGGGTTTTGCGTTGACACTCCGAAAGTCCGGCCCGTAGCATCGATTCCGGGTCTCGGCCTCGGCCGGACCCGCTCGGGGCTGTAGCTCAGTTGGGAGAGCGCATGACTGGCAGTCATGAGGTCGTCGGTTCGATCCCGATCAGCTCCAAGAAAAAGCCATCGCGTTCAAAGCGGCTCCCCGGCGCAAACCGGGGGGCCGCTTCATCAATTGGGCTGTGGCGCGAAGTCTGGAGTTGGTGGGCCGAGGAATTGCCGCGTCACAACGTGAGATTCAGATCTCGTCCCTGCGTGTGACGATCCGATCGACCAGGCCATATTCCATCGCCTGGGGCGCCGCGATCCAGAAGTCGCGATCCGCGTCGGCCGACACCGTCTCGGTCGGCTTGCCGGTCGCTTCGCTCACCAGTTGGTTATACCGGTCGCGCAGGCGGATGATCTCGTTGGCCGCGATCTCGAGATCCGACGCCTGTCCGAAGCTCGCCGAGGAGGGCTGGTGGAGCAGGAATCGCGAGTGCGGGAGGCTCAGGCGGTCTCCCTTCTTCGCCGCGATGAAGATCAGGATCGCCGCGCTGGCGCAGAGGCCGGCCACGAGCGTGCGCACGGGCGGGCGAACGAAGCGGAGCATGTCGTAGATGCCGAAGCCGGAGTCGGCCTCGCCGCCGGGGGAGTTGATGATCACCGTGATCGGCTTCTCCGGGTCGTCCGCCTCGAGCAGAAGGAGGTTCTGGTAGACCCGCCTCGCCACCTCTGACGTGATCTCCTCCGAGATCAGGATCGTGCGGGTCTTCAGGAACTTCTCCATCATCTTCGGCTCTTCCTCGCGCTCCGGGGCCGCATGCTCCTCGGGCTGCTCGTCCTCTTCTTCTTCGAACCTGTTCACCCAGTTCAGATCGCTCAACATCTCCTCCCTCGGGTCGGCGACTGCCCCGCGCCGGTCCTCGTTCATCATCGGCTCGTCGAGGTGTTCTCTGGAGGATTGCCCGATTCGCCGGTCGGTCCTCCGCTCAGGTCGACGAGGCGGATGCCGGCCAGCTCGGCGTGCCGGAAGATCCGCTCGTCCCGGTAGAACTCCCCATAATAGATCGACTGGATCCCCGCATTCGCGATCATCTTGAAGCAGTTCCAGCATGGACTCGCGGTCGTGTAGATCTCGGCTCCGTCGATGCGCACTCCGTTCTTCGCGGCCTGGAGGATCGCGTTCGTCTCGGCGTGGATCGTCGCGACGCAGTGGCCGGCCTCCATCATGTGGCCGGCCTCGTCGCAGTGGGGCATCCCTCGAATCGATCCGTTGTACCCGGTCGAGAGGATCGTGCGGTCGCGCACGATCACGGCTCCCACATTCTTGCGGTCGCACGTCGATCGCGTCGCGACTACGCGCGCGATCCCCATGAAGTAGTCGTGCCAGCTCACCCTCTCGGTCATTGTTCCCTCCGAGCGGCCGAGTCTAGCACGCTCCCGGAGTCGGCTCGCCGTCCGGATGGAAAAAGCGCTGGACAGGGTGAAGTCCTGAATGGTAGCGTATAGTACATGAAAGAGGTGAATATGGACCAAAGTCATCTAGAATCCCTGAAGTTCTTGACCGCCGCGGAAGTGGCCGGCCTGCTCAAGCTGAACCACCAGGTGCTTCTCCGGAAGCTCCAGTCTGGCGAGATCCCCGCCTACAAGGTGGGCAAGGACTGGCGGATCGAGGAGTCGGAGCTCAGGGCCTGGCTGGAGACCGTCAGCAATCGGAACGCCCAGATCTCCTCGGGACCCGACCCGGCCGAGGCCTCGGTGCGAAACCGCTTCTTCGAGGGCGGACGGCTCAAGACGATTCCCGCCCAGCGCAAGACCCGCGACGTCGTCTTGCGCATCCTGGTTCGACGCTTCGAACCCGGACGCGTCTATCGGGAACCCGAGGTGAACGAGCTGCTCAAGGCGGCGCACGAGGACTTCTGCACGCTGCGCCGAGAGCTCATCATGGCTCGCCTGCTCGTGCGGGAGCGGGGGCTGTACCAGCGTCCGGTCGCCGCCGAGAAGCCGGCGTCGGAGGCGGCGGCGCGGCGGACGCGTTCCGCACGAAGCGCGCGCGCTGCAGCGTCCGCCCCTCCTTCTGGTACTTGATCGCGTAGTGAGTCGCGAGCTGCTGCGGCTCGAGGGGGTCAAGCGCCGCCGGCTCGAAACAGGGATGGCTGTGCAGTAGCGCCAGCGACTCGGCGAAGTACCACTCGACATCGCTCGCGATCACGAGATGGCCTTCCTCGGCGATCGCGCGGGCCGCGAGATCGAAGAGGGGCGGGGAGAGCATCCTGCGCTTTGCGTGCCGCTTCTTCGGCCAGGGATCGGGAAAGTAGATGTGAAGCGCACCGATCGAACCGGGGATGATCCAGCGGCTCAAGAGATCGTAGGCGTCGGCGCGCACGAGGCGCGCGTTGGGCAGATCGTCCCGCTCCAGCCGCTGCGCGCAGAGGTCGAAGAACTTGCCCGCGCGCTCGACCCCGAGGAATCCCGTCCTCGACGCCTCCCGGGCCGCGCGGCGCAGGAACATTCCTTTTCCCGAGCCGAGCTCGATTTCGACGCGCTCGATTCCGGGGCCAAACACTTCGTTCCAGCGAAGGGGAGGCTCGAGGCGGCTGAGGTCGAGGACCGACCTCCGGCGTTCGATCGGCGCTCTCGGATCGGTAAGGCTCAAGATCCGACCCGAATGCCCGCCCAGATCGTCTCCGCCACCTGAAGGAAGGCGAGTCCCGCGGGGCTCTCGGGGTTCTGCGCGACAATTGGATTGCCCAGGTCCCCGCCGATCGGGATACGCGGGTCGATGGGAATCTCGCCCAGCAGCGGCACCCCGAGGCGCTCGGCCTCTTTGCGTCCGCCGCCGGAACGGAAGATTTCCGTGCGTTCCCCACAATGGGGACAGGCGAAGTAGCTCATGTTCTCGACGATTCCCAGGATGGGGACGTTCACCTTCTCGAACATCGCCACACCCTTGCCCGCGTCGATCAGGGCGACGTCCTGCGGGGTGGTGACGACGACCGCGCCGGTGAGCGCCACCCTCTGCGCGATCGTGATCTGGATGTCTCCGGTGCCGGGGGGCAGATCCATCACGAGAATCTCGGTTCCGGCCCATTCGACCTCGCCCATGAGCTGGTCGAGGGCCTTGCCGACCATGGGACCGCGCCAGATGACGGGAGTGTGTCGGTCGACGAGATAGCCAATCGAGATCGACCTGACGTCATAGCGCGTCAGGGGCACCAGCTTCTCGCCTCTCATGGCGGGGCGCTCATTCTCCATCCCCAGCATCAGGGGGATGCTCGGTCCGTAGACATCGCAATCGAGCAGGCCGACTCGCCGACCCAGCCGAGCGAGCGCCAAGGCGAGATTGACTGCGACGGTCGATTTTCCGACCCCCCCCTTGCCGCTCGCCACCACGATCTTGAAGGGGACATCGGGCAGGAGCCCGCCCGCTTGGGCCGAAACGGTGGCCTCGGATCGAGGGGAGCGAACCTGCAGGCGCAGGGCGTGGGGAATACCCGTCTTGGCGAGAGCTGCGCTCGCCTCGCGCTCGATCCATGCCTCGGCGTCGGGGAGGCTCGTCGACATCTCGATCAGGATGAGATGCTTGCCGTTCTCTTCGCGGACCTCCTTGACGTAGCCGAGAGAAACGATGTCCCGGTCAAGCCCGGGGAAGCGCACGCCGCGCAGCGCCTCGATGATGGTATCGATCGGTTTCACGAATCCTCCCGACGACCGCGCCCTCCGCATCCGCTGCCGAGAGCCGGGCCGAGGCCTGAGTATACGGCAGGGCGTGGATCCGGAGGCTTCGAACCGACGTGGGGCGACGATTTCACGCCCGCCTGCCCCTTGCCAGCGGGCGGGGCGGGTGGTATACCAGCAGGGTGCGATTGGGGGGGCCTCTCGCAGGCCCGTGGAAGGGAGAGGGTAGCGTGGTTGGGCCTCAGGACCCGCAGCGCATGCGGGCGCCGATCTCGGACGCTTGCGCCGGGCATATCACATTTCGCTCTCCACCCCGATCCGACTCGATCTCCCTCCGGCCACCAAGGGACCGAGACCCTCTCCGTCCCGGCCCGATGATCCCTGTCGATTCCCAAGGAGGAAGTCCTCGATGAGCCTCAAAGAAGATGCCTTGCTCTACCACTCTGTCGGCCGTCCCGGCAAGATCGAGGTGGTCTCCACGAAGCCTTGCGCGACACAACGGGATCTCTCGCTCGCCTACACTCCCGGCGTCGCCGATCCGTGTCTCGAGATCGCCAAGGACCCGGAAGACGTCTGGCGCTACACCGCCCGAGGCAATCTCGTCGCGGTCGTCTCAAACGGAACGGCGGTCCTCGGACTCGGCAACATCGGCGCTCTCGCCGGCAAGCCGGTCATGGAGGGCAAAGGAGTTCTCTTCAAGCGCTTCGCCGATATCGACGTCTTCGACCTCGAGCTCGATACCCTCGATCCGCAGGAAGTGATCCGCGCCTGCCAGCTCCTCGAGCCGACCTTCGGCGGCATCAACCTCGAGGACATCAAGGCGCCGGAGTGCTTCCTGATCGAGGAGACCCTGAAGCAGACGATGAAGATCCCCGTCTTTCACGACGACCAGCACGGCACGGCGATCATCTCCGGGGCGGCGCTTCTGAACGGCATGGAGGTGACGGGAAAGAAGATCGACCAGATCCGCGTCGTGATAAGCGGCGCGGGCGCTTCGGGAATCGCCTGCGCGAAGTTCTACGTCTCCCTGGGCGTGAAGCTCGAGAACATCATCATGTGCGACACGAAGGGCGTCATCTACAAGGGACGCGGCGAGGGGATGAATCCGTACAAAGAGCAGTTCGCGAGCACGACGAAGGCGCGGACGCTCCAGGATGCGTTGGTCGACGCCGACCTGTTCCTGGGCCTTTCGGGACCGAACCTCCTGAAGCCCGAGTGGTTGAAGACGATGGCGAAGGATCCGATCGTCTTCGCCATGGCGAATCCGAATCCCGAGATCACCTATCCGGATGCGACCGCCGCCCGAAAGGACGTCATCATGGCCACGGGTCGGAGCGACTACCCGAACCAGGTGAACAACGTCCTCGGCTTCCCGTTCATCTTCCGCGGCGCGCTCGACTGCCGGGCGACGACGATCAACGAGGAGATGAAGCGAGGCGCCGCTTATGCGCTGGCGGAGCTGGCGAAAGAAGACGTCCCGGACAAGGTGACCCGGGCCTACCAGGCGCAGCACTTCACCTTCGGACGGGACTACCTGATTCCGAAGCCCTTTGACTACCGTGTGCTGCTCTGGGAAGCCTCGGCCGTCGCCAAGGCCGCGATGGAAACGGGCGTGGCGAAGCTGCCGCTCGACCTCGACGAGTACCGTTACCGCCTGGAGACGTTCCTTGGCCGCAGCCGCGAGCTCATGCGCGGCGTCTACAACCGGGCGAAGCGGGAGGCGAAGAAGAAGATCGTCTACGCGGAGGGGGAGAACGAGCGGATCATCCGGGCGACGGTGATGGTACGAGAGGAGAAGATCGCCCAGCCGGTGCTCGTCGGCCGCCAGGCCGCGATCAAGGCGCTCTTCAAGGAGCTGTCGCTGGAGATGGGAGACACTCTCATCGCCGATATCGAGAACGACGGCCGCCTCGAGTCCTACATCGAGGAATACTACCGGCTGCGGCACCGCAAGGGGATCACGCTGGACGGCGCCCGCACAGCCATGAAGAACCCGAATGTCTTCGCGGCGATGATGGTTCACATGGGAGACGCCGACGGAATGGTCTCAGGGATCGCGCACCGCTATCCCGACACGATCCGTCCCGCCCTCCAGATCGTCCAGATGCGCGAGGGCGTGAGCAGGGTGAGCGGGATGCAGATCCTGGTCCTGCGCAACAGGGTCTTCTTCTTCGCCGATCCGATCGTGAACATCGACCCGACGGCGGAGGGACTGGCCGAGATCGCGCGGCTGGCGGCCCAGGTGGCGCGCGAGTTCGGCTTCGAGCCGCGGATCGCCATGCTCTCCTATTCGAACTTCGGAACGAATCTGGACGCGCAGACCGAGAAGATACGCAAGGCGCTCCGCGTCCTCCACGAGGAGGAGCCCGATCTCGTGGCGGACGGAGAGATGCAGGCCGATACGGCGGTGGTGGGAGAGATCATCACCAAGCTCTACCCGTTCAGCTCGTTGAACGGCAAGGAGCCCAACGTGCTGATCTTCCCCGACCTCGACTCGGCGAACATCTCCTACAAGCTGCTTCAGAGGCTGGGCGGCGCGGAGCTGGTTGGCCCGATTCTGATGGGCACCTCCAGGGCAGTGCAGCTCCTCCAACCCCAGTCGGACGACATGGATATCGTCAATGCGACGGCGATCGCGGCGGTCCAGGCGGCGAACTTGGCCCGCAAAGCCGGGAAGTGATCGGAAGGCCCCGGCCCTAAGCGCTGAGATCCGGGCGGCGCTCCAGCGCCGCCCGGGCTTCATCTTCCCAGTCCGAGGGGACGATGATCCTGACCTCTCCGAGACCATCCATCGTGAGCCCGACGACCGGCCCGGCGCTCTCGTACTCCAGGTCGACGGGGATTCCCTGGGCTTCCAGGTACCCCTTCACGAGCTCCGCCTCCGGCATCCCGGCCGCCCGGTAGACCACCACGAGTCCTTCCATCGTTTCTGCCTCCGTAGCACTGAGCGCCTCGAGGAACCGCCGGCGCGACGCGGCGGCGAAAGGATTGCGCTGCTGGATATCGGTGAAGAGCTCCCAGGAATCGCGCGCAACAAACTGCAGAATCTCGCGCAGCTTCGTGTAGCCAGGCGTCGCGATCGCGCCAGGTTCCGGGAGGCGTTCGATGGCGCGTCCGATCCACTGGACGAGAACCTGCGTCTCGGCGATGGCGAGGTCGTGCTTCTCCGGAGAGGAGAGGATCGGTTCGAGCCCCTTCGACCGCAGGAACCGCACCGCGAGCCGCTCGTGGGCCCGCCTCAGCGGACAGAGAACGATCTTGAGCCCGGCCAGGCCGTTGGAGGCGCTGTCGGGCCCGAAGAGCGGATGAGTCCCGAGACAGGCGATCGAATCGGGCAGCAGCTCGAGCAGGTCCAGAGAGGGGGCGAGCTTCACGCTCGCGGTGTCCACGACCAGGGTGTTGGGGAGCATGTGCGGAATGAGCTGGAGCAAGGATTCGCGGATCTTGCGGATCGGGCAGCAAAGGAGAATCACCCGCGCGCCGGCCGCCGTGGCGACGTCGACCGCGCGTACGCCGAGTCGAGCCGCCTCCTCGGCCCGGGGTCGCGGGTCGTAGACGACCGTCTCGCCCGAGTCGCGCAGGTGCCGCGCGGCGAGCGCCCCGAATCGTCCGAACCCGACGACGGCGAAATCGGGCCGTTTCATGCGGCGCGGATCCACCGAAGCAGCTCCGGCAGCGTTGCCCGCTTGCCGTACATGAGGATTCCGACGCGAAAGATCTTCCCGGCGACGAACGCGGCGATTCCGATGCTCGCCACCATCAGGAGAATCGAGAGCCCGAGCTGCCAGGCGGGCGGAGTATGAAGATTGATCCGCATCAACATGACGATCGGCGTGAAGAAGGGGACGAGCGAGAGGATCGTGGTGAGCGTCCCGTCGGGGTCGCGGAGCACCTGGCCGATGAAGATCATCGGCACGACGAGGAGCATCGTGACCGGCCATTGGGACTGCTGGGCTTCCTGCTCGCTCGTCACGGCGGCGCCCACGCCGGCGTAGACCCCGGCATACAGGAAGTAGCCGAGGACGAAATAGACCACGAAGAATGCGAGGGTGAGCGGGCTCAAGGACGCAGCCTGGGCGAGCGCGGGATTGCTCGACCGGATATAGGCCGCTCCCGCCGTGGCTACGACGGCCCAGATGGCGTACTGCGTGATGCCGACGCTTCCGACCCCCACGATCTTGCCCAGCATCAGGTGGAAGGGCCGTACGGAGGCGAGCAGGACCTCCACGATCCTGGATGTCTTGTCCTCCAGGACGCTCCTCTGGACCGAGACCCCATAGAGCAGGACGGTCATGTAGAGGATCATCGCCAGCAGGATCGCCGTCATGAAGTCGCTCTCGATCCCGCCCTCGCGGACTCCCTCCTCGGAGAGCTTGAAGATCTTGAGCGGAACCGGTCGCGACATCCGATCGGTATCTCCCGAGGCGACCCCGGCTTGCTCGAGGCGCGCCATCATCGCCGAGCGCGAGACTGAGTCACGGATCCGCGCGAGGATCTCGGGGTCGCCGAGGCCGCGCGCGTAGAGGCTCGCGGAGGCGTCCTGGATCGCCCCGGAAGGGATCCAGAGAAGCCCCGTCCACTCCTCTGCGAGGACCCGCCCTTCGAGCGCGGAACGTGTGGCTTCCTCGCTCGCCCCTTCGACCGGCGGCGGTTCCCACTGAAACCGGAACCGCAACGTCCCGTCGGGGAGGGAGTCGGAGAAGGCGCCTTCGATGCGCGGGCCCAGAACCCCGGTGCAGTCCACGGCGAGCAGCCGCACAGGCTTGCCCGATGATCGGGACATGAGCCAGATCGGCACGAAGGTGACGCCCAGCATGAAGACCGGCACGAGCACGGTGCTCAGGATGAAGGAGCGTTGACGGACGCGTTCCAGGTATTCTCGCTTGACGATCGTTCCGAACTGGCTCACTGGCCACCTCCCACCAGACGGATGAAGATGTCGTTCAAGGAGGCCTCGCTGCGCTCGAAGCGGCGGATCTCGACAGCTCCGACCAGGCGCCGGAGGAGCTCGCCACTCTCCTCGATCCGATGCAGCCGGATCTCCGCGAACCGCCCGTGGTCGTCGATCGAGTCGACAAGGTCGGCGATCGGCTCTCGGGGCAGCTTGCCGTCGTACTCGATCTGAACCGTCTCGTCCCCATACTTCTGGCGAATCTGCGCCAGCGCGCCCTCGAGGACGACGCGCCCCTCGTTGATGAGGCAGATCCGGTCGCAGCTTCGTTCCACCTGCTCCATCTGGTGGGTGGAGAAGACGACCGTGGCGCCCCTCTCGCGCAGCTCCAGCATGACATCCTTCATCATGCGGACGTTGACGGGATCGAGACCGCTGAAGGGCTCATCGAGGATCACGAGGTCGGGTTCGTGCAGCATGGTGCCGATGAACTGGATCTTCTGCTGCATTCCCTTCGACAGCTCCTGAACCTTCCGACCGACCCAGTCGGCCGCGTCCAGTCGCTCGAGCCACCTCCGACCACGGCGGCGCGCATCGACCGGGGTCAGGCCGTGTAGCTCGCCGAGAAAGACGAGCTGGTCCTCGACCCGCATCGAGCGATAGAGCCCTCGTTCCTCCGGGAGGTATCCGATCCGCCGCCTGAGCGCGTCGTCCAGCTCGCTGCCAAGCACGCGGACCTGGCCCGAGTCGGGGAGGATGATCTGCAGCACCATGCGAATCGTCGTCGTCTTCCCCGATCCGTTCGGGCCGAGAAGCCCGAAGATCGAGCCCTGCGGAACGTTCAAGTCGACCGAGTCGACGGCCCGCTGAGAGCCGAAGCTCTTGGTAACTCCCTGGAGCAGGATCGCATCCATTCCGGTCCCTCCCGTCCCGGGCAGACTATACCGATCGGCCGGAGGGCGCGCCATCGGCCCCCTCACCGATGCTATACTGCGCCGAAAGCGAGAGGAGGAGCGTGG
Source organism: Candidatus Eiseniibacteriota bacterium (assembly GCA_034679345.1). Classification (GTDB taxonomy): domain Bacteria; phylum Eisenbacteria; class RBG-16-71-46; order CAIMUX01; family VGJL01; genus JAXDAY01. The sequence continues at coordinate 177,888 of JAXDAY010000030.1, read as the reverse complement.
ATCTTCGCGAGCAACTGAGTCGGCGTCCCTTCCTTGTTCTCGAGGAGCCGCGACCCGTGGAGAGCGTGGGACGCAAGGCCCGCCTTCCGGCGTTCGTCCTCCCGGCGGTCCTGTTCGTCTTGACGGCCGTGACGACTCAACTGGCGAACGGCCCCGCCTACGCCGCTTCCCTGATGACGATCCTTCTCGTGCACGAGATGGGCCACTACCTCATGTGCCGCCGCTACGCGGTTCCCTCGACTCTGCCCTACTTCATACCGATTCCTCCTCAGATCTCCTTCCTCGGGACGCTGGGCGCAGTGATCCGGATGCGCTTGCAGACGGGCGAGAGACGGGTCCTCTACGACATCGGCATCGCGGGGCCCCTCGCGGGGCTCGTCGTCGCGCTGCCGATCGCCGCGTGGGGGCTCGCCCACTCGCAGGTGGTCGACGGTGGGCTGAGCGGACCGGGACTCCTGCTCGGCGATTCGCTCATCTTTCGAGCGCTCCAGTGGTTGGTGCTCGGAAGCGTGGACCCGGATCGCACCGTCGTGCTCCATCCCGTGGCCCTCGCAGGATGGACGGGACTCTTTGTCACCGGTCTCAATCTGATACCGGTCGGAATGCTCGACGGCGGACACGTCGTCTACGGCCTCTTCGGGCGGCGCTCCGTCATCGTGGCGACCGTGAGCATGGGAGGACTCGCGATCCTGGCGCTCACGGTTTTCCAGGGGTGGTGGTTCTGGTTCGGACTGCTGCTCCTGATCGGCGTGCGTCACCCGGCATCGCGACTGCCCAGCGGCCGGCTGGACCGAAGGCGGATCGCGCTCGGGATCCTGGCGTTGATCGTTTTCATCCTCTGCTTCGTCCCGCGCCCCTTCGATCTGCAATGACCTCGGGAGCGCGCGTGCTCCAGGTGATCGACTGCGGCAATCGAGCCGGAACGGAAATCCACGTGCTTCGGCTCTCCGAAGGATTGCGCGATCGCGGCTGGCAGGTGGAGCTTGCGGTGAGCCGCGAGGGGCCCATCCTCGATGAGTTCCGGGGAGCCGGGATCCCGATCCATCATGTTTCCCGCGGGAGGGGCTGGGATCCGCGATATCTCCAGCGCCTGCGGGGAGTGATCCGCGAACGCAGGATCGAGATTCTCCACGCGCACAGCGGCCGCTTTCCCGTCCTCGCGGCCCGTCGCGAGGACCTGCCCGCGGTCGAGACGCGGCACGGCCTCGGAGCCATCCGGCGCGAGGGGTCCAGCCTGCGGATGCGGCGCGAGGCGTTCGCGAGCCGGGCCGCTCGAATGACGATGACCGTCTGCGCCTGCGACCGGGATCTCCTCGTCGCGGCAGGACTTCCGGAGGCCCGGGTGGTTCACGTGCCGAACGGGATCCCCGCCGAATGCCTGAGGAGAGTCGAGCGGGCCCGCGAGGATCCGTTTCGGCTCGCGTTCATCGGCCGGCTCGCGGAGCAGAAGAATCCTCTCTTCTTGATCGAGCTTGGCCGTGCGCTCGATCGTCTTGCCGGAGACGCATGGAAGCTCGTCGTTGCGGGGAGGGGTCCGCTCGAGGGGGCGCTACGTCAGGGGTTCGAAGCGGTGGGCGCCGCGGCCCGGGTGGAATGGATGGGGGAGCTCGACAGGGTCGATGCGCTGCTCTCGCGCAGCGATCTGCTCCTCCTGCCTTCCCGGTGGGAGGGCCAGCCCCTTGTGGCCCTTGAGGCGATGGCCGCGGGAGTTCCCATCCTGGGCGCCCGAATCGACCCGCTCGTCGAGCTGCTCGAGGGGTCTCCCGCTGCTGGAATGACCCAGCCGACCGATCCGCCGAGCTGGGGGATGGCGGTTCTCGACCTCGCCCGGAGCCCGGATCGATGGACCGCACTTTCTCACGGGGCGCGGGAGCGTTTCGAGCGCAACCACTGTCTCGAGCCGATGGTGGAGCGGATCGCGGAGATCTACCGGCGCGTCCTGGCGGGGGAGGACGGGGGCTGATACGATGCCTCGCGTCGATTCGGAGAGCGGCGACCGGAGCGGGAGGGAACGATGCGAGTGAGCGTGATCATGCCCGTCTACAACGAGCGGGCGACGATCGAGGAGATCGTTCGGCGGGTCTTGGCGATCCCGCTCGACCTGGAGCTCATCATCGTCAACGACGCATCCACCGACGGCACGGCCGAGATCCTGCGAACGATGGGCGACCCGCGCATCCGGGTGCTCCAGCACGCCGTCAACCGGGGCAAGGGGGCCGCGATCCGCACGGCGATCCTGGAAGCCAGCGGGGAGGTGATCGTGATCCAGGACGGCGACCTCGAGTATGACCCCTCCCAGATCCCCGCTCTGCTGGAGCCGATCGAACGCGGGGTCGCCGACGTCGTCTACGGCTCCCGCTTCCTGGGGGGGCCGCACCGCATTCATCTCTTCTGGCACTACCTGGCCAACCAGACCCTCACCTTCTTCTCGAATCTGCTCAACAATCTCAACCTCACCGACATGGAGACTTGCTACAAGTGCTTCCGGAGAGAGATAATTGAGGGGATCCCGCTACGTTCCGATCGCTTCGGTTTCGAGCCTGAGATCACGGCGAAACTGGCGCGCCGGAAAGCTCGCTTCTATGAGATCCCGATCAGCTACTTTGGCCGCGACTACGCCGAAGGAAAGAAGATCCGGTGGGTCGATGGACTCGCAGCGCTCGGGGCCATACTCCGCTACAGATTCTTCGATTGAGGCTCCCCGAGTGCCAAAGCTGACGACATTGTAAGGATGTCTTGACACGTTTGCGGGGTCCTTCTATGCTTGAGGCGCTGCCGCATGAATGTTAATTGCGGCGCGGCAAGGAGTTGGGCGCCCGACCAGGAGGTCAACGTGCTCGCCAGGTGGGTTTTTATGTCCGGTCTGGCCACAGGATTGAGTCTCGCAGCCTCGATGGCCCATGCCACGATCCCCTTACCCGCAACTCCCGATTGGGAATCCACGGCGCAGGGCCGTTACGGCACCGGGCTTGGCGTAGGGGATTTCAACGGCGACGGATGGATGGACTTCGTCGTCTCCAACGGCAACGACATGGCGCGCCAGTCCGTGGGCGTCTACCTCAATCATGGGGATGGGAGCTTTCCCTCGACTCCTGATTGGACCTCTACGGACATCGACTACCTCGGGCATCTCGATCTCGCCGATGTCGACGGGGATGGGATTCTCGACCTCGCCGTTTCCGTCTATATCGGCGCCAGCGGATTCAGCACCCCGGGGCGGGTGAAACTCTACCGAGGCCTCGGCGACGGTCGATTCAGCGACACTCCTGCCTGGCAATCCGCGGACACGTTCTACTGCTTCAGCCTCGCCTTCGGCGACATGGACATGGACGGGGACCCCGACCTGGCCTGCGCGACCGGAGACGATTACTACAATCATCCCGAGAGGCGAAGGATCTACCGAAACGTCGGGGGAGCGCTCGAGACCGCTCCGGTGTGGCAGTCGACCGAGAGCGAGTATTCGCTGGACGTGACCTGGGCCGACTTCAACGGCGATGGGGCGCTCGATCTCGCCTTCGCCGGCACCTCTTGTCCGAACCGGATCTACTTCGCCACCGGAGGCGGCATCGCGCCGACCGCGGGCTGGAGCTCCTCGGACGCTTCGATCTACGCGAACACGGCCGCCGCGGGCGACTACGACGGCGACGGATGGATCGACCTCGCGATCGCGGATAACGATCAACTCGGGGGCGGCGGGCGATTCAAGCTCTACCGCAACCTCGGAACCGGGACGCTGGGCACGCAGCCGATCTGGCAGTCCTCGTATGGGGGATACGGCTCCCACGTCTCCTGGATCGACCTGGATGAAGACGGAGATCTCGACCTGGCGACGGGGGAGTGGTGGGGTCCGGTGCGAATCTACGAGAACGCGGCCGGCGTGTTGGGCACGGCTCCGGCCTACACCTCGGCTACCGCGTCGGTGATCGAAAACGAGGTCTGGGAGGATCTCGACAACGACGGACTCCAGGAAGGGCGGATCGCCGAATGGGACGGCGACGGCTCAAGGAAGCTCTTCGTCCTTCCCGAGCGTCCCGCCCGCCGGCTGCTGTCGGTGGCGGTCGATGGGGTCTCGCTCCCGGTCGGTTCCGTTCGGCTCGACCCCGATGACGGCTGGATCGTTCTCCCCGATGCGCCGAGCGCGGGCGCAGAGGTCCGATGCACCTTCGTCACCTCGGCCGATCTCGACCTCCTCCTCTCGAACTGGGACAGCACCGAGGGGGAGTACCTCTTCTACAACACGCGCAACCCGAGCGGACTTCTCGCCTACCAGCCGGGGATGGATCTGAGGATCGAGTTCGGCCCGAATCCATCGTGGAGCGCCGTGCGCTTCGAGGCTCTGGGGGCCGCGGGAGCGACCGAAGGGGTCTTCGAGCTCTTCGACGCGCAGGGACGGAGCGTCCGGCAGATTCCGGTTCCGGGGTCGCGCTTCGAGTGGGACGGCCGCAACGACGGAGGCCGCTTGGTGACGCCCGGGGTATATCTTGGACGTCTGCGCGCGGCGGACGGGCGTCTCGCCTTCGTGAGGGTGCTTCGCAGATGAGCGCGGCGCCACCCGTGCTCGATCGCGTCGAGGGGCTTGAAGCTGTCTCGTGTATCCACGCGAGCGCGGGACGCGATTTGTGGTTGGTGAGGAACCCAGTCGAGGATCGGGCCGAGGTACTGAAACGGGCGACCGATCCGGTCGATTCGACAGGCCGCGACGCAATCATCGAGGAGTTCCTTCTCCTCGATCGGATTCGACACCCTCACTGGATCCGCCCCCTCGGATTCCACCACCTCGCGGACGGCACTTGCGGTTACCGGATGCCGTTCGTGCGAGGCCGCTCACCAGACCAAGGACAGGGATCGGAGTTCTCACCCACGGACCCCGAAGCGATCCGCGCCATCCTGGGCGCGCTCGCGTCCCTGCACGCCCTGGGTCTCGCGCACCTCGACCTCAAGCCGAGCCAGTTTCTCCTCGGCTCCGATGGGCTGCTCCTCATCGATCCCGGATTGGCGGCGGCCGAGGGCTCGGCGATTCCCCCCCGGGGGACCTGGGGCTTCATCGCGCCCGAGATCCTGGCGGGCGATTCCTGGGATCGACGCGCCGATCTCTACGGGTTGGGCTGCGCGATCCTGCAGATCTGGACAGGTGAGCGGCCGTTGGGCGGAGGCGATCTTGCGGAGCAGGCCCGGCGCAAGGCGATCCGCCTCAGCAGACAGCTGAGGGATCGACTCCAGGGGATGCCCGAGGGGGTCGATCGGTGGGTCGACACCCTGCTGGCGCACCGTCCCGAGAACAGGCCGCGAGATGCCTTCGAGGCATGGCGCACGCTACACGCCGTCGCAGGATACCGGGCGGACTACGTTGCCAAGTCGCGGCTCCCCTTGCCGGTCGATCTGCCCCTCGTTCCCCCGGACGGGCTCGAGGCGAAGTGGCGGGAAGCGGTGCGCGGATCCGGGCCGGAGCGCTGGTGCGTCGAGGGGCCATGGGGGAGCGGGCGGAGGCGGCTACTGCATCGCCTGAAGGCCCTCGCCGAAGTGGAAGGAGCCGGCTGCAATCTGCAGGCGGATCGTCTGGCCGCAGGGAGCGTCGTCTGCCGAATCGGACGCGCCGATTTCGGTGAGGAGCGCGTAGTGCTCGGCCCGATCGGAGCCTCGGGCGCCCGCGCGGCCCTCGAGGCCTTCGGGCTCGAGCCGGAGGGAGGGGAGGCCGAGTGGCTTCCGGCGCTCCTACGTCTTCGGATCATGCATCGGCTGGGCGGGGAAGCGGAACGGCGCGCCTCCGGGCGATACCGCAGGAGCCTCGCCGCGGCCTCCGCGGATACCCTTTCGCGCGAGTCAGCCGATCGCCTCGCCACGGCGCTGGCGGCCATCGCGGACGGCGAGCGTCCGTCGCCGCTAGCGAGCGACCCTTTGCTGCAGGCGGGTTACGCGCGTGTTGCCGTCGGCGGGAAACTCCAGCTCGCGATCCCCCCTTGGGACCTGGAGTCGCTTCGAATCGTGGTCGGGCCGGAAGCGATCGAGAGCGCCCATCGCTTCCTGCTCCGCTGCGCGCTCGCCTCTGGTTCCGCGGACGATCCGGTGACTCTCGCGTGGCACGCGATCGAGGCCGGAGAGCCGGAGCGCACGGCGGAGCTGATTCCCGCTGCGGTCCAGCGCCTGCGGAGTGAAGGCCGCCCCGGCCCTGCGCTCGATCTCCTCGAGAAGGCGGAGGCTGTCGCGGGTGGCGAGATCCCGGAGCGATGGAAGGGTTGGAGGGCCCATCTCGCGATGGAGGAGGGGAGTCCGACCCGGTGCCTGGCGCTCGCGCGCCGCGGACCGGAGTCGGTCCCGGGTGAATGGCGGCGCGCGATCGAGGCGTACCTCACCCTTCGCGCAGGCCGATACCTCGATGCGATTGCGATGGCGGAGTCGATCGCTTCTGGCGATGATCGGGAACTTCGGTTCGCGGCGCGGATGATCACGCTGCGAGGCCTTCTCCTCATGGGGAAGTGGGAGGAAGCGGAACGGGAGGGCGCGTCGCTGCTGGACGCCGCGCGGACCGAGGACGCGCCGACGCGGCGAAGCGCCCCCGCTCAGGCTCTGCTCTCAGCGCTGGCGTCCCGGGGGCGCACAGGTCCCGAGGTGGATGAAGTGCGCGCGATCTGCGAGGAGGAACTCGATCGGGTCGGCCTGCGGGAGCGCCAAATGCTGGCGAACGCTCTCGGGGCCGACGCGTTCCTGCGCGCGGACTTCGGGCGGGCGCGGAGATACTTCGAGATCGCGGGCGAGGCGGCGGAGACGGCCGGCGACGGGGCGAATCTGGTGAGCGCCCAGTCCAATCTCGCTGGAATTCTCTTCGAGGAAGGCTCTCTCGCGGAGAGCGAAGCGGTCAATCGCAGCGCGATCGAGATCGCGGAACGGATCAACGATCCGCGACGCGTCGCCATGGGGCGCCGCAATCTCGCGGCCGTCCTTCTCTACGCGGGACGTCTCGGAGAAGCGCTCGATGCGATCCGAGCGGCGCGAGCCGGATTCGAATCGCTCACGGATGCGCCCGCCGCGTTCGACGCAATCGCTCTGGAGACCTCGATCCTGGTCGAGATCGGCCTGGGCGAGAGCGCCGCGGCCGTCGCCTCCTCGCTCGAGGCCCCCGAGGCTAGCGAAAACCTCGCTCCCCCAGCGATGGCCGTCCTGTTGCGCGATCGGGCGCGAGCACTCCGGGAAAGCGGCCGGCTCGTCGAGTCCCGCGCGCTCCTCGAGGAGTCGGCTCGGATCGCAGCGGACTGCGGCGCGGTGGACGAGGTGGCGCGCACCCGGCTCGAGATCGAGGCCCTGGAGCTCGCGGCTCACGGCGGCCCGTCGAACGGGAGCGATCGCGACTGGCCCGCGTCGAGTGAGGCAAGCGCGGACATCGAGGTCCGTCGTCTCTTCGTGGACGCCCAATCGGGCGCGGCGGACGGAGGGGAACAGAAGCTCGCCGCGGCGATCGAGCTGCTCGAACGGGCGGCGGCCCGATCGGAGCAGGCGCAGCTTCGCCTGTGGACGTGGCGATGCCGCGCTGCCCAGGCGGGACTTCATCGACAGCGAGGGAACAGCGCCATGGCCCTGCGCGCCCTCAGGGAAGCGAGCGACGCGCTCGGGAATCTCATGATGCGGATCGGATCGGAGGTGCTCCGGGAGTCGTACATCCTCCGACCGGATCCACGGCGATTCCTCGCATGGTGCGACGGCGATGCACCCGCCGTCGGCGACCAAGCGCGAGGAAGCTCGGATCTGGAGGTGTTCCTCAAATGAGCGAGCGAGTACCGAATCCTGAAGAGGGCCGCATCCCCTCGCCGGAATCCCAATCGGGAGCGCCGGACGCCCGCGATCTCCTCCGGCGATTGGATCGAGGGGTGAGCGCAACGGAGCGGGCGCTCCTGGCCGCAGAAGAGGAACGCACGCGCGAGGAGATCGAACGGCTCCGCCACCGCATGGCGGCCTACGACCGACTCGCGGCGTGCTCGCGCGCGCTGACCTCCATTCTCGATCTGGACAAGCTGCTCTCCTCCGTGCTTCGCGAGGTCGTGGCGCTGAGCGGCGTGGACCGCGGCTTCCTGCTCCTGGCCGGCGAGGGGGGCGATCTTTCGATCGAGTGCGGTTACGATGCTGTCGAGGGACCCCTGCCCCAGGAGGAGGAAAGCAGCGTCAGCCGGTCGCTGGCGATCCGCGCCTACCGCGAGGGCAGAGTCCAGTGGATCTCTGATGCGCTCGAGAGGGAGGAGTTCCGAGATCAGCAGAGCATCCACGCCCTCCAGCTTTCAGTTGTGATCTGCGTGCCGATGCAGACGCCGAACGGTCCGATCGGGGTCCTTTATCTCGACAGCCGCAGGGCCGGGAGCCTCCTGCTACGCGAAGATCGCGAGATCCTCGAGGCTTTCGCGGCGCAGGCGGCGATCGCCGTCGAGAACGCTCGACTCCATCAGGAACTGATCGAAGCGCGGGCGGGACTCGAGCGCGAGAACCGAGACCTGCGTCGCGCGCTGCCGGGTCCAGCGGGCGTCGGCATGATCCTCGGCAGAAGTCCTGGGATCGTGCAGCTCCGACAGAGGATCGCCCAGGTCCAGGAGGTCTCGTCACCGGTGCTCATTCTGGGGGAAACCGGTTCCGGCAAGGACCTGGTCGCCCAGGCGATCCACAGCGGCAGCCCTCGGAACTCGCGGCCGATCATCCCGATCCATTGCGGCGCGCTGCCCGCCGAGCTTCTCGAGAGCGAGATGTTCGGCCACAAGAGGGGATCGTTCACCGGCGCCCTGCAGGACAAGCAGGGCGTCTTTGAGGCGGCCGACGGAGGAACGCTTTTCCTCGATGAGATCGGGGAAATGCCAATGAAGCTGCAAGTGAAGCTCCTGCGGGCTCTCGAGAGCGGCGAGATACGTCGGGTCGGCGAGAACCACTCGCGCCGCGTCGATGTCCGCATCATATCCGCCACAAATCGGGACCTGGGCCGGATGATCCAGGATGGCTCCTTCAGGGAGGATCTCTTCTATCGGTTGAAGGTGGTCACCCTGGAAGTGCCGCCCCTCCGTGACCGCCGCGAGGACGTTCTGTTCCTCGCCGAGCACTTCTTGCGGGAATCGCTCGCCTCGCTTGGCCGGCCCTACGAAGGATTCACGGAGAAGGGCGTGCGCTTCCTGATGCACCACTCTTGGCCGGGAAACGTCCGCGAGCTCCGCAATGTGATCGAGGGCGCCTGCGTCTTCCTCAAGGCTGGACGCGCGCTCGATGGCGACGACCTCCTGTTGGCCGCCGGGCGGATCGACGCGCCACCGCGCAGGGCCTCGGAGAATGAGCCGGGATACCGCGAGTTCCGCCAGGATGCGGAGCGCCAGGTGATCGTCGACGCTCTCGAGCGCCATGCCTGGAACGTCAGTCGGGCGGCCAAGACGCTGGGGATATCTCGCCAGCATCTCCATACGCGAATCCGTCAGTACAACCTCGATCGGCCTCGGCGCCGTGGGATAGGGCACAGAGCCGACGCTTGAATGTCGCGTGTATTGGACATTTGACGCTGGACTTGTCGCAGGCGTAACAGTAAAACACATCAACATATTACGTCGGATATGTCCAGGGCGTGTCGTCGCATGACGACATGATGACGGTAATTGTGGCGCGGCGAGCGGCGGCGTCCGGAACCCGACCTCTCATAACCTAAGAATATACAAGCAGATAGCCCCACTTCGATTTTCCTCCCCTGACTCCCCGCGATGGCACGGCGGATGCTGATCTCTGGATGCGAGGGCAGGAGCCCTCGACAGGACACGCGAGCCTTCACACCAGAAGGGAGGTGAATAGGATGTTCGTAGGAGGTCTGATCACGCTCCTCAGCCTTGTGCTTGTGCTCTCGCTCGGTCGCGCGGGCTGGTAGTCGCTTCGGGCAGACTGACCGCCCCCGTTCCGCCAGGCGGAGTGGGGGGCTCTGCTCCGGGAAGGGTGGTTGGGTAGCGGCCTTGCCATCCTCCGGGTACGCCCCACCCGGAGGGGGTAGGGCCGCAGTGATTTCCCCCCTTTCCGGTTGATATCGGCCAGACATCCGAATCTGCGCTGGATCAATGAGTTAGTCCGGTTCAAGCTGACGGGGCCGGCGTCATGCGTCCCGGCTCCTGGCGAAGAGACCCCGCTTCGCATCTCTCACGCAGCGGCGATCGAGGAAGTCCCTCCCCCTAAGACAGTACACTAGAACCTCTTAGAGGCATCTCGACGTCCCCCGCCTCCCCTTGGCACCGAAAGTGCCGACTCCAACCTGGGCTACCCGCCCGGGAGGAGAGAAGCATGAGAGTCCAGCGTGTCACCCTTGCGCTCGTCTGCCTCGCAGTTCTGGCCATCGGCTGCTCCGAGGATCGCGTTCTCCCGACTCAGGTTACGGCGATCGCCCATGCGGACCGAGAATCTGGCTGCTCCATCGTCACGTCCGGGTGGATCGGCCCCGCGGGTGGGAGCCTCGCCCTCGCCGGTGTGCGGCTTCAAATCCCCGTTGGCGCGCTCGAATCCTCGACGCTGATTGCGATCGAGCGGAGAGCCGACGGCTCGGTCGAACTCTCGCCGGACGGGCAGCAGTTCGCCGCTCCAGTGGAGCTGTCATTCATGGTCGCTCCCGGCCTGGACGCTCGAGCTCAGGAGATCCAGTGGTTCGACCCTCAGTCCGGGGTCTGGGTCGACATTCCCAGCATCGCGAGCGGCGCGACACGCACGGCCTCCCTGGCTCATTTCTCCATCTATCGCATCACCCTCTTCGAGTAATGATTTCGGACGGGGGGAGGGCATCGCCCTCCCCTGTGGCGCCGTCTCCGCACTTTCGCTAAATCGGCCAGAGCCGTAAGATCCGGTTTCCAGCGCCATGACAAGCCTCGACCCGCCTTCGATCCCTCCCGTCGAGTGGGAGAGACTCCTCCAAGCGGCGGAGATCCCTCCGGAGAACCAGATCTATGTGAATCGCAATCTCCGGATGTCGGGGATCGGGGCGATCGGATTCGACATGGATCACACTCTGGCCACCTACGACCCGATTCCCTTCGAGGAGCTGGCGTTCGACGAGGCTCGCAAGAAGCTGATCCAGGCTGGCTATCCCGAGGATGTCGGATCCCTCCAGTACAGGCCCGATTCCGTGATCCGTGGGCTCGTGGTCGATCGCAGGCGAGGCAACATCCTCAAGATGGACCAGCACCGCTACGTCGCGACGGCGATGCACGGCGTCGAATCGCTCCCGGATGCCGTGCGCAAGGAGATCTACCAGAATCAGCCGGTGCGCCTCTCGAGCTCCGATTTCGTCTCGATCGACACGCCCTTTTCCCTGCCGGAGATCGATCTCTACGCCCAGATGGTCACGTGGCTCGACCGATCCGCCCGGCCCCCGAAGAGCTATCGGAAGCTCCATGTGGAGGTGCGGGCCGCGATGGACGCGGCGCATGCCGATGGAAGCATCAAGGGACGGATTGCGGGGGATCTCGATCGGTACCTGAAACTGGACCCCGACCTGCCGTCGACCTTGAAGCGAATGCGCGAGGCGGGCCACCGGCTCTTTCTCCTCACCAACTCAGAGGAGCCCTACACATCGCTGATCATGGACCGTCTGCTGAACGGGCGACTTCCCGCGTATCCCCGGTGGACCGAGTACTTCGACCTGATCGTGGTCCGAGCGCGCAAACCAGACTTCTTCCGAAACCGCGGGGAGTCGCGCAGCGCGATGCTTCCGGGGGTCGTCGATCCCAAGGAGGCGCGAAAGTGTCGAATGGGAGGGGGAGTCTGGGACCTCGAGCGGCGGCTCGGCTGCGGAGGGGATCGGATCCTCTATGTGGGAGATCACACTTACGGCGACATCCTGAAATCGAAGCGGGTCCGGCTGTGGAGGACGGCCCTCGCGTTGACGGAGCTGGAGCGTGAGATCCGCATCACCCGGGAGGATTGCGCGGCCCAGCGACTCCTCCGCGAGCAGTACTCCCGGTTGCGCGCGATCCGCCGCGTGGAGGATCACCTCGCGCGTCTTGACCTGGGCGAGGGAGCCGACTCCGGCGCCGACTTGGGAGAAGCGAGCCGAAGGGGCGAGGCCGTTCGCAGGGAGATCCTTCAACTGGAGCGGGGGCTTGCCGAGGTCGAGGCGGCATGCGAGCGGCGCCACAATCCTCTCTGGGGACCGATGATGCGCACCGGTCGGGAGCTGAGCCATTTCGCGGCGCAGGTGCGCGAGTTCGCGTGCATCTACACGTCGAGGGTTTCGAACTTCGGGCGCTACCCGCCGGAGAAGTACTACCAGAGCGAACCGGAACGGCTCCCCCACGACCTCTGATCGCCGACCGGCAACGTGAGCGGCCTCCCCGGCCGCGGGGGGCGCCGCGCCTTGCCCGCCCGGCGCGCGATCGTGCCGGCCCAGGCGGAGACGCGCCTGGAGCGGGGTTCGTTGACACCTTGGAAAGGCTGTGTTAGCTTGCCGTTGGCTTAAGCCGGGATGCGCCTGTGGGTTGGCCTGGCCCGAAGCCGGGGTTGGGATACGAATTCCCGCGGGGAGGGTGATGATGGTGAAGTCGGTCGGGTGGTCGGGACTCGCGTCCCTCGCAATCCTCAGTGCCTTTCTCCTTCTACCCGCCGCCGTGGAGGCTGCGGATCCCATCGGCAGCTTCAGCATCTCCGGCAGGCTCGGGATCAGCGGCTATGACATGGGCGACGTCAACAATGGGATCTCCCGATCGAACCATCTCATGGCGGCGAATCCGCTCTCGGAGGAGTGGGATCTTCCCGAGCGGATCCATCTCGGATTCGACTTCATCGGAGACGCCTCCTACGACCTCTCTCCCTGGCTGCGGGTCGGGCTGCTCTACCAGCGGACCACGGGGAAGACGAGCGTCGACTTCCTCCACAAGATCTCGGTGAGCCCGGAGAGCGGGATGATCATCCCGCGGGCATTCGTGCGACTCCCATGGAGGCCGATGGATGACATGTCCCTGCGCGCCTTCGGGGGGCTCGTGTTCCTGCGCGGCGCGGAAACCACGATCGAGCACGAGAAGACGAGCGAGAACCTCCAGGATCGGCGCACCGAGACTCTGACCGTGGAGGGATCGGGGACGGGGGTCCTGGGGGGGCTCGCGGGGGAGTACACCCTCTCCGATCGCTTTGCCCTCTCCTTCGAGGCAGGCTACCGGATCGTGAAGGCGGGCTTCGACAATGGGTCCTATTCGATCGATGTCTACGATCCGGGCGGCGACTCGGATAGAGACGGGATTCCCGACGGCCGCGATCCGTCGGACACCGAGGGGAGCTACACGTCCTATCTATGGGGCTTCCTGAACGGCGCCCCCGGGCGCCAGGACGAGGAGCCGACGGTTCGAGAGGATCTCGACGCCGACTTTTCCGGAGCCTTCGTCCAGATCGGCATGAGGATCTACATCTTCTAGATCCCATGTAGGCGGGCGAGCCGTCAGAGTGTCCTCACCGAGTGAAGCTGATCACCTCGGGATGATCTGTAGGGCGGACGAGAGGACAGGAGGCGGGAGATCTCGCCGTTGACTGCCCTGCCTCATGGAAGCGATTCCCAACTCATCCCCATCGGCGACTGCCCCCTACCCCTCAATCGCCCGTTCCCCCTTCATTGACGCAATCCGCAGTGGTTGATAGGCTCCGGCGGGCTCGAGCGCTCTCCGGATGCGTCTGGACCTGGCGTCCGGGCCTTCGGTAGGGTCGTCATCAGCGAACCTGAAGGAGACCGGCATGTGGAAGCGGATCAGCAATCTTCTCCGTGGATTCCTGGGTCTGTTCGTATCGGGACTGGAGCGACAGAATCCCCGGGCGCTCATCGAGGTGGAAAAGGAGAACCTGCGGGCACAGATCGCTCGGTTCAATGACAACCTGGCCACGCACGCAGGATTCTGCGAGCGCCTCATGCGACAGGTCAAGAACCTGGAGGCGCTGGAGCGGGATCTGGCCGCCAAGGCCGCCGCGAACCTCAAGGTCGGAAACCGGAGCGCCGCCGGGCAGTATGCCCTGCAGCTAAAAACGGTCAAGGAGCAGCTCGAAGAGAATCGATCCCAGCTCATCACCGCCGAGGAAACATACAAGAAGCTCGTCCAGACGCGGGACGTCGCGGTCCGGGAGGCCCAGGCGAAGATCGAAAGCCTGAAGCGTCTCCTCACCGAGACGGAGATGCTGGAAGCCCAGGCCGAGCTGCAGGAGATGGCGAGCGGTATGGTCTCATCCATCGGTAGCGGGGGCGAGACGATCAACCGCGTCGAGGAGTACCTCACCGAGCGACGAGACAAAGCCGCGGGACGTTCCCGAGTCGCCGCCTCTTCCGTGGACACCTCGAAGGTGGAGTTGATGGAGGCGGAGCAGCAGGCCCTTGCCGACCAGGCATTGACGGAGTTCGCCGCGGCGTACGGCCTGGAGCTTCCTCCGCCCCCGAAGAGCGAACAGGCCGCCGGGTCGTCCCCCCCTGCGAAGGACATGGGACCGTCAACGAAGGGACCGGCCACCGAGGGTCCTGCTACCGAGGGACCGGCGAAATAGGCGCGGCCACGGAGGGATCGGCCACATAGGAAGGATCAGACTCGAAGCCCCAGTTTACGAAACCTAGGCTCCACCCCGCGGCCGCGGCCCACCGCGGCGCAGAGCGGGATGAAGCAGAAGGAGGGTGATCATGGCGGTGCAGAAGGCGGGTCCGACGGTCCTGGGCAAGATCGTACTCATTCTCTTTATCCTCGCCTGCCTTGCCGGCGCCGGCTATTTCTTCCGCGACAAGATCTTCCCCAAAGGGACGGACGGGTCGGGCCCAGTCGACATCGATGCGTTCAAGAAGCAAGCGGGCAAGATGGAAGCGCCGGACACCAAGGGCATCACCACAGTCAACGAGTACACCTACCTGCCGCAGGAGAAACTCCCGGCCGTCAAAGGGGTCTCGAACTACAGATGGGATTCCGCCAACAAGGTCGTCCAGTTCCCGATCAATGTCTGGATCGGCTGGCTCCCCATTGTCGCCGCGAATCACGGCTTCGCCCCAAACGCCGAGTCGGTGTTCTTCAAGGATTACGGCTTCAAGGTGAATCTGAAGCTGATCGACGACCCGGTGGTGGCGCGCGACGCGTTCGCGGCGGGCGAAAGCCACATACTCTGGGGAACCCTGGACATGATCGCGCTCTTCGCTCCGGGTCTCATGCAGGACTCGCGCACGGCGCCCCGCGTCTACCAGCAAATCGACTGGTCGAACGGAGGCGACGGCATCGTCGTTCGGGGGAACATCCGATCGGTCCAGGACCTGAAGGGCAAGGTGATTGTCTACGCCCAGAACAGCCCCTCGCAGTACTTCATCAATAACCTGCTCCTGGCGGCCGGCATTCAGCCCTCCGATGTCATCCACAAGTACACGGCGACCGCGTTCGAGGCCGCGGCCGCCTTCGTGTCCGACAAGAGGATCGATGCCTGCGTCTCCTGGGCCCCGGATATCTACAATATCCCCGAGAAAGTCGCGGGGACCCGCATCCTGACGACCACGTCCGAGGCGAACAAGCTGATCGCCGACGTCTGGGCCGCACGGGCAGACTTCGCCAAGGACCACCCGGAGATCATCAAGGGTCTCGTGGCCGGGATCTTCAAGGGGATGGACATGCTGAGCGATCCGGCCTCGAAGGCGCGCGCCTTCCAGTGGATGGCGGATGGATACGGCATGCAGGTCGGCGAGGTTGAGGGGATGGCGAACGATGCCCACTCCACGAACTTCGCCGAGAACAAGGAGTTTTTCCTCAACGCGAACAATCCGACCAACCTCGAGCGGACATGGAAGAACATCAACTTCGTCTACCGGGAACTGGGCCTGATCGGCACACCGGTGCGGTTCGATGAGGTGATGGACTTCACCGTCGTCCAGCAGCTCGACAAGGAGGGCCTCTTCAAACACCAGGTGGACACCTACCGGTCGAGCTTCCCCGCGACCACGTACAAGAAGCTGTCGGCCGAGGCGCCTATCGTGACGCAGACGATTCGCATCAACTTCTATCCGAACTCCAGCAATATCTACGAGCCGCAACACGATGACCTCGACAAGCCGGTCCCCAATACCCTCTACGATCCCTCGGTGGAATCCACGCTCGAGAAGGTTGCCAGGCTCGTCGGGCAGTACGAGCGCGCGGCCATCGCGGTCGTCGGGCACACCGACTCCTCGATGCGGGACAAAGGGGTCCGCTACGAGTCGGTGAAGCGACTCTCCGTCGACCGGGCCAACGCGGTGAAGGACGCGCTGGTGAAAAAGTACAAGTTCACGCCCGACAAGTTCATCGTCGAGGGGAAGGCCTGGGATGAGCCGGCGGACGCGGACGATCCCCTGAACCAGGCGCTCAACCGGCGCGTCGAGATCGCGGTCTACCCGCCGGAGCTTCAGTGAGCGTCTCCCCGACCGGGGGAGATCTCCGGGCGGCTGGAGGGCAGCAGCAACAGCGCCGGCCGCCGCCCACGGCCCCGCGCCTCTGGACGTTGCGGATCCGCGAAGTGATCCCCCCATGGCTCGGATGGCTGCTCGGGGCGCTGCCCATCGCGGGCCTGCTCCTGATCTGGTTCTTCCTCACGGCAGGAAGCGAGGCCGAGAAGAGGATCATCTCGCCGACGATCCTGCCGAGCCCGATCGAGGTGGTGCGATCCTTCCCGGCGCTCTGGGTCGACCGCGCGCTCATGAGGAATCTCCTGGTCTCATTCGGGCGGGTGCTGCAGGGATTTCTCCTCGCGGTGGCCATCGTCTTCCCGTTGGGGCTCTTCATGGGCTCCTTCACAAAGATACGGGCCACCTTCACGCCGCTGTCGGTTTTTGGGGCGTATCTGCCGATCCCCGCCCTCGTGCCGTTGACCTTGAGCTTGTTTGGCACCGGGGAACTCCAGAAGATCGTGTTCCTGGGATTGGCCTTCGGCATCTACCTCCTTCCGCTCGTCGCCTCCGCGGTCGAGTCGGTGCCTGACAATCTCCTGAAGACCGCCTACACATTAGGGGCTAGCCGGATCCAGGCGGTGCAAAAGGTTCTCTTGCCGGTGTCCTGGCCGAAGATCTTCGAATCACTGCGCCTGGGATTCGGGGTGGGTTGGAGCTACATCCTGCTGGCGGAGATGGTGGACATCGGCAGGGGTCTCGGGGGGATCATCATCATCTCCCAGCGCCGGGGCCCTCGCGAGCACATCTATCTCGTCCTTCTGACCATCGTCGCCCTCGCCTTTCTGACCGACAAGGTATGGGCCGCGGTGGGGCGCCGCCTCTTCCCCTACCGGGGGACGCAATGACGGCGAGCGGGCAGCGATCCGCGGGGGGGGCGGGCACGGGCTCGGACGCAGGCGCGGGGGCGGGTTCGGGGTCGGGGGTACGGCCGGGGCCCGGGCCCGGCTCGGCGCCTCGGCCGGTGGTCGAGTTCCGCGACGTCACGAAGGTCTTCAATGCGGGCACGCCGCGCGCCTTCGTCGCCTTGAAGAATGTGAGCTTCCGCATTGAAGACAAGCCGGACTACGGCGAGTTCATCGCGATCGTGGGTCCCTCGGGCTGCGGGAAGTCGACGCTCCTGAACCTGATTCAGGGTTTCGACGACGTCTATCCACCCACGACGGGCGAGGTCCTGGTCCGCGATCGCGTGGTCGCCGGGCCGGGCCGCGATCGGGGGATGATCTTCCAGAAGTACAGCTCTTTTCCGCATCGCACCGTCTTGAAGAACATCACATTCGGCCTGGAACTGATGCAGGGGAAGGAAAGGCTATCACGATCCGCCAAGGAGGATCTGGCGAGCGAATGGATCCGCCGCGTCGGCCTGCAGGGACATGAGGCGAAGTTCCCGCACCAGCTCTCCGGGGGACAGCAGCAGCGGGTCGCGATCGCGCGGACCTTGATTGTCAAACCCAGGATCATTCTCATGGACGAACCGTTCTCGGCCCTCGACGAGCCGACGCGCTGCGAGATGCAGCGGCTCATCATGCAGCTCTGGCACGAGGTGGAGGCGACGGTATTCATCGTGACCCACTCGATCACCGAGGCGGTCTTTCTCGGCGATCGGGTCTGGATCATGACCCCGGCTCCGGGGCGGATCGGGCGTGAGTTCGTCGAGAGGATCCCGCGGACACGGAATCTTGATCCCATCGAGGTCCAGGAATCACCGGGGTTCAAGGAAGTCGTGGCGGAGGTGGCCCATGCCTTCCGGGAACTGGAGGCGGGGCAAGAGCCGGAGCGCTGAGTGACGATGGAACATTTGACGTATTGGGAATATGTCAAGGCGGCCTTCTCCCGGGGGCACAAGGTTCCTCTTCTCGGTCGCATGCCCGTGAATCAGATGCTGCTTGTCGTCTTCGGGGCCCTCGGGGTCCTGAATCCAGGATTCTGGCTTGTGGGTGCCGCAGCCGAAGTCGGATACCTCGCGCTGCTGTCCTCCAACAGCCGCTTCCAGAAGCTCGTCCAGGGAGATCGCCTGCTCAACTCGCAGGAAGAATACGACGAGAAGATCCAGCGGGCCGCGAGGGCGCTCCATCTGGACGCGCGCGAGAGGTACCGACGGCTTCTGAGCGAGTGCAACCTGATCCTGGGGATCGCTCCTGACGCCGATGAACGAGAGAAAAGCGAGGTCGGCGCTATTGCCGACCTGCGTGCGGGGAGCCTTAATAGCCTTCTCGCGCTCTTCCTTCGCCTGTTGACCTCTCAGCAGCTCATCCGCGCCAATCTGGAGCAGCTGGATCAGGCCAGTCTCGAGCAATACCTGGAGCGGTTGCAGAAGCGCTTGGCCGGCGAGGAGAAGGACAGCCCCCTGGCGCGATCCCTGGCCGCGACGGTCGAGATTCAGCAGAAGCGGCTGGCGAATCTCAGGCGGGCGCACTCCAGCCTGGCTTTGATCGAAGCCGAGCTGGACCGGATCGAGGGTCAGGTGCGCCTCATCCGGGAGGAGACGGCGGTCAGTGGCGGACCTGAGGCGTTGTCGGCCCGTCTCGACGCCGTCACGCAGACTCTCTCGGAGACATCGCGCTGGATGGACCAGAATGCGGAGCTGCTCGGGGGGCTCGCGACCGACCTGCTCGACGCTGAAGCGACGGCGCTGCCTCGGCTGGAGGAGGAGCCGCCGCCGGAGGACGAGACTCCACCGCGCAAGGGGAGGCGCGGCGACAGGGAAAGGGAGTGAGGTGGGGGACGGGAGCGGAGGCAGGAGTGAGGCGCGGTCATCTGTCACTCGTGCGGTGGCGGCTCCGTTGACGAGAGAGGCGAGATTGAGGCGAAGGCGAGGCGAGAGCGAGGCCGAGGTGAGGAACCGGTAGATGGAAAGACGTGCGCTGCCCGCGTGGGCGCAGGAGATGCGGGAGCTGTTTCGGGCGGGAACGACAAGCCAGTTCGTCCTGCATGGCAATGTCTTCGACCTCGTGCCTTCTCCTGACGGAAAGGGCTTTCTTCCGCTCCGCCAGTACCTCACGGAGGTGATGTTCGAGCCCTTTGAGGTGGTCGTGCAGTATGACCGCGGCAAGGGGATTCGAGTCCGAAAGGGATCTGAGACTTTTCATCGCTTCCTGAAGGCCTTCGACGCGTTCGAAGGGACGGCGTGGGCATCCATGCCGCGCGCCGCCGGGCAGCAGGAGAGGGCGGCCGCGGCGCTGGAACTGCCCGGGCTGCTGCCTCGCGAGCCAAAGCCCGCGCTCGAGCTGATCGACCGGTTCCTGCGGGGCTCGCTCGCGCGGACGAAGATCGTCGAGGGAGCGGCAGTCGCCGACCCGCTCCGGGTGGCCGTGCTGATCGACTACGCTCACTTCATCGCGCCGCAGGGCGATCCGATCTATCTCGCGGACTCGAGCCAGACCCTGATTCAGCTCCTGGACTGGGCTTCTGATCCTGCCGTGACGGGCGCTTTCGCCGCCACGGTGTTGATCACCGAGAACCTGGCGGACCTGCAGCGCCTCCTCGTGGAGAATCCCTATAGCGCGAAGATCAGGATCGATCTGCCCAATGCCTCCGAGATGCGGGAGTTCATCGCCGCCCTCACGCCGGACGACGCGGAGTTCGCGGGGCTGAGCGAGATCGGGCGGGATGCTCTGGGGGAGCGCCTGGTGGGCCTCTCGCGCGTGGCGGTGCGCACGCTGGTGCAGCGGGTCCGGGCGTCGGGAGCGGGACGGCTGACCGACGCGAGCCTGACCAGGATGAAGAAGGAGACGATCGAAAAGGAGGCCTTCGGCCGCCTGGAGTTCATCGAGTCGAGCCGGACCCTGGATGACGTGGCCGGCCACGACGAGGCGAAGGCGTGGCTAAGGCAGGACGCGGTCCTCCTGAGGAAAGGCGCGAAGGCCGCGATCCCGATGGGGTATCTGCTCACCGGCCGGATCGGCACCGGCAAGACGTACATGGTCGAGTGCCTGGCTGGAGAGATCGGGATTCCCTGTGTCGAGCTGAAGAACTTCCGCGAGAAATGGGTCGGGGCGACGGAGGGCAACCTCGAGAAGGTGTTCAGCATCCTCCATGCGCTCGGTCAGGTAATCGTCTTCGTGGACGAAGCGGACCAAGCGATGGGGCGGCGGGGCGGCGGCGAAGGCGATTCTGGCCTCTCGGGGCGTGTCTACGCGATGATGGCTCGCGAGATGAGCGACACGAACAACAGGGGGAAGATCATCTGGATCTTCGCGACTTCCCGGCCCGATCTCCTGGAGGTTGACCTCAAGCGCCAGGGCCGCCTCGATGTGCACATTCCGCTGTTTCCGCCCGGGTCCTCCGAAGGGCGCAGAGCTCTGTTCGCGGCAATGGCAAAGAAGCTCCGGCTCCCGGTGGCCGCCGAGCAGTTGCCGCCGTTGCCTGAAAACGACCAGCTCGGCGGAAACGAGATGGAAGGGATCCTGGTGCGGGCCTTGCGTCTGTTCGAGACTCAGGGGGAGGGGACGGGTGATCCTGGCGGAGCGGACGGCGCTGGTGACACCGGCGGACCGGGCGGTTCTGGCGGCCGGCCTCTGCCCGAGATCATCGCCGAGGTGATCCAGGATGTGCGGCCGTCCGCGCATTCGGAGCGCCTGGAGCTGATGGATCTCTTGGCGGTGAAGGAGTGCACGGACGCCCGTTTCCTCCCGGAGCGGTTCAGAAGCCTGTCGCTCACAGAGGTCAACCAGAGGATCGGGCTACTCAAGGCGGCGGTGGGGGAGGATTAGCTAGGCGGGACCGATCAGCTTGTAGTTCCGATAGACGCCGATCTGGCGTTTCAGGATCCGATCCTCGGTCCAGGTGAGAAGTCGCGTCGTCCATCGGTCGTGCTCGTGAGCCGTTCCCTCGCGCCGATAATCCTCCGCCGACCAATCCTTCGCGGCGATCCAGTCGCGCATCACCGCCGGATGGCTCCCGCGAAACGCCCGGAGATGATCCAGCGGACCATAGTCGAACGGCACCGAGATCTCTTCGCCATGCCGGCGTTCTACCCAGCCCGGATCATGGTGCAGGCGATCGAGTGCGATTTGCTTGCGCTTCATCACGAGGGGAGGGCGGACCCATCCGTAATGAAAGACGCGGCCGCCCGCGTGGCGCACCCGGAGCTTCCTGCCTTCAAGACGGAATCCCTGCGCGCTCTTCCAGGA
Source organism: Candidatus Eiseniibacteriota bacterium (assembly GCA_034679345.1). GTDB lineage: Bacteria > Eisenbacteria > RBG-16-71-46 > CAIMUX01 > VGJL01 > JAXDAY01. Next base: position 156,360 of record JAXDAY010000030.1, on the reverse strand, counting down.
GCGGATTCCAGTACCCAGACGGACGATTCGCACCTCGGTCCGATACCAGTTCCTCGCCCATTGGATATGCTCGAAGTCGCCCCAGAAGTGAAGGTAGTCGAAGAGGAAACCCTCGACCTCGGGATCGTCGCGCCAGCGCCCCATCGCCGCGAGGAGCCGGGGAACGTCGTCCTCGTGGAGAACCTCGTCGGCTTGAAGGTAGAGCCCCCAATCGCCGTGACATGCGTCCATCGCGATGTCCGTCTGAACCGCGTTGATCCGGCCGTGCACGAAGTGCGCCGGATCCCAAACGGTCTCGATCACGTGGACCCGGTCATCGCCGATCGTACGGATACGTTCCAGCGTACCGTCATCCGAAGGGCCGACAGCGACGACAAATTCATCCACGAGGCCGAGGGCGGATCGGATCGCCTCGGCGATCGGGTAGTGGAGCCGGACGGCATCGCGCACGAAAGAGAACCCGCTGACCTTCATCACCCGTGGATCTTGGATGCCGCCCCGCGCTGCGGCAACACAAAAGCGCTGGCGCCGGCTCCCTTCCGGATCTCTAATATGGAGCCAGATGACCGGCAATCGGCGTCGAGGGAGGGGACACCTTGATTCGGAAGTCGTGCGTTCTACTAGTGGCGCTCGGAATCGCGTTCGCCCGAGCTTACGCCGCAACACCCCCTCTCTTCGACTTGCGCGACCTGCGTCCGGGGATGAAGGGCGAGGCGCGGACCGTCTTCGAGGGCCGGGATGCGGGGAGCTTCGAGATCGAGATTCTCGGACGCACCGACGCGCAGCGTCCGAAGGGGGAGCTCATCCTCTTCAGGGCCCTGGGTGACACGCTGCAACACACCGGAATCGTCGGGGGAATGAGCGGCAGCCCCGTGACGATCGACGGCAAACTCCTGGGAGCGGTCGCCTTCGCCTTTCCCTTCGCGAAAGACGCGATTGGGCTGATCACGCCGATCGGCGAAATGCTGGAAGGGCTCGATCGCATCGATGAGCCGCCGGGACCCTGGATTGGCGCGATTGCGGAACCCTATGAACCGCTCCTCACGTCGTTCCTCTATCGCCGCGTCGACCCGGCTGTCTGGAGGCAGCTTCTTCCGCGCTCGGCCGGCCCGCAGGCGGCGGGGAGTCTCGTGAGCCTTTGCGCCGAGGGCTGGGAAACGGATCTCCAGCCGGAAATCGATCTGTTCTCCGAACGCTTCCGGCTCGGCCGGCCGGTCAACGCCAGCGGTGGTGGCGGCGAGATCTGGGACACGGAGGCCGACGTCGCGCCGGGCTCCGCGCTGGCGGTCTTGCTGGTGGATGGCGATGCGACTCTTTCGGCCATCGGGACGCTCACCTATCGAGACGGGGATCGCATCGTCGGCTTCGGTCATCCCCTATTCCAGGCCGGCCCGGTGGCGTTGCCACTCGCCGCCGCGCGGATCCACGGCATCATTCCCTCCTACAACGCCTCTTTCAAGATGGGAAGCCCGGGACCGATCATCGGCGTGGTGCGTCAGGACTACCGGGCGGGCATCGCGGGGCGGCTCGGGGAGACGGCCCCGCAGCTTCCCGTGACGGTGAAGCTGGACGGTCCGGGTGGCCGCGAGGTGTTCCGGTACAGGATCGCGCGCGGCACCATGCTCGAGCCGACGTTGCTCAGCTGGGCGGTGAGCAACTCCTTTCTACGGCGCGGGTGGAGCCGGGGAGAGGCGAGCTTCGAGGGAACCCTCTCGGTCCACTATAACGGGGACCGCGTTCTGGATCGTCACGATCGGATCGCTTCCCGCGCTCCCTCGATCGAGATCGCGCAGATGTTCCTAGCGGCAGTTCCCCTGCTCCTCACGAACCCATACGAGAAGGTTTCGCTCGATTCCCTGCGCCTGGAAGTCAGCTATCGAACCGAGATCGTCGAGTCGCAGCTGATCGACGTCTGGGCGGAGCGGGAGCGGGTGCGGCCAGGAGAGGAGCTCTCGCTCATGGTCCGCCTCCAGGAGCGCCAGGGCGAGACCCGGGACCACCGGGTGGAGATTCCGGTACCCGAGCTCTGGCGGGGCCGCAATCTCCTCATCCTGACCGGCGGTCCGGCGGAGCTGATCGCCTGGGACATCGAACGGGCGCCGTCGCGTTACCGGCCGCGGGATCTAGCCGGCCTGGAGCGCCTCCTGCGGGAGTACCCGGACGACGGGAGCCTCCTGGTCCGCATCTACAGCAATGACGAAGGGATTCTCCTGGGCGATCGGGAGCTGGGACCGCTCCCGACGTCGGTCACGCGAGTGCTGGGATCGCAACAGAAGAGGGGGCCGGCGCGCCCCGCCCCGAGCTACCAGCTCGAGGAGAGGCGGCTCGACGCCGGGGGGCCGGTCCACGGGCTGCTGAGCGTGGGAGTGCGAGTCGAGTGAAAGGCGGAGCGACGATGAGAGGGGCATGGATCGTCATCGCGGGAGTCGCCTGCGCCTGGGCAACCGTCGCGGGCCCGGCTCTCGGCGGGAAGTTGCGGACCTTCACGATCGAGGGAAGGGAGGCCTTCGGCGAGGCGCGCATGAGCGGCGTGTCGCTCGATGCGGATGGAGTCGTGGCCCCGGGGCCATCGCTCCACTCGCTGCTGAACGACGCGGGAGCGCAGGTCTGGTCGCTTGCGATCGCGGGAGACGGGACGATCTACGCCGGCAGCGGATCGGATGGCGGGATCTACCGGATCCGTGGCGATCGCGGGGAGAGGGCGGCCGCGAGCGCCGAGTACGAGGTCTTCGCCGTTCACGCGACGCGGGAGGGGAGGATCTTTGCCGCAGGGGCGCCGAACGCGACCATCGTCGAGCTGAAGGCCGATGACACGCTTTCGACGCTCTTCGACTCCCCCGAGCAAGTCGCCTGGTCCATCCTCAGCGCCCCGGACGGAGGCCTCTATGTCGCCACAGGCGAGAAGGGACGAATCTACCTGATCTCCCGGGACGGCTCCGCCTCGATCGTGCACCGTTCGGAGGAGGGTCACCTCATGTCGATGGCCCTGCTCGCCGACGGAAAGTTGGCCGTGGGAACGGCGGGGCGCGGCCTCCTGCTCGAGATCGACCCCGCCGCCGGCCGAAGCCGGGTCCTGCACGACTCGCAAAGCGATGAGGTCACGCGTGTCGCTGCCGCCGCATCGGGGGATATCTTCTTTGCGGTTGGCCGCTCGACGCGCGCCGGAGGACCCATGGCGCCGCCCGGGGAGGACGCGCCGAAGGATGACGAGGGCTCTCGCACGGGAGAGAATCCATCGCTCTGGCGCCGGACTCCGGAGGGACTCGTCACCGAGGTCTGGCGGTCTCCCGACCAGACGATCCATGCCCTCATCGCGGAGGAAGGCGGCGATCTCCTCGTCGGCACCGGAGGTCCGGCGGGGCTCTACCGGGTGACTCCGCGGGGAGAGGCGACCCTTCTCTGGCGACCCGAGGAAGGCCAGGTCCTTTCAATTGCGGTGGCGAAGGGATCGATCTACGTCGGAACCGGAAATCCAGGTAGGGTCTACCGTCTCGGACCCGACGGAGCCACGGGGGGATGGATCCAGCCGAAGCCGATCGATGCCGGCTCCGCGGTTCGTTGGGGGCGGGCGGCATGGGAAGTTCTCCCCGGATCGGGCGAATGGAGCCTGCGGACGCGAAGCGGAATGACCGATGAGGCCGACTCCTCCTGGAGCCCTTGGTCCGATCGCCTCACCGATCCCCAGGGAAGTCTCATCACGAGCCCCCCGGCGCGGTTCCTCCAGATCGAGGCTCGCTTCGATGGGCCATCGGGAACGGAGGCAGCGCGGATGCGTCGGGTATGGATTCCGGGCAGCGAGCCGAATCTCCCGCCCCGGATCTCGGGAGTGAGATTTTCGCAGGAGGGTGGCGGCTTCTCGGGGGAGTTGGGAAGCGAGGCATCGACCTTCACGCAAGACCTGGGGGACGGAGTGCGCGTTCAGATCCAGCGCAACGCTCCACAATCAACGCTTCAGGGCCCAGGCCCGCCCCCATGGGTCCGGTCGGTGCGCTCGATCGTCTGGGACGCCTCCGATCCGAACGATGACGCGCTCCTCTATGACGTGGATCTGCGGCGCGTCGGCGAGACGGAGATGCGCCCCCTGGCCCGGCGCCTCCGCGCGCCCGCGCTGGCGATCGACACCGCCACGCTCCCCGATGGGGAGTACGAGGTTCGGGTGCGCGCGCGCGACGAGGAAGCGAACGCCCCGGGTGAGGGGCTCGCGGATGAGCGCACGGGCGGACCGTTTCGCGTCGATCATGCCGCGCCGAGATTCAGCGGGGTCGTGGCGACCCGCACGACGGAGAAGGAGATCCGAGTCACTGGGACGGTGGAGGATCTCTCGTCCCCGATCCGGAGCCTCTCGATCTCCTGGGACGCCGGGACCTGGCGGCCTCTCGTCTCGCGTGATGGCATCCTCGATGGATCGTCCGAGTCATTCGAAGCGCGGATCGATCTTGAGACCCCCGAGGAGGGCAACTGGATCGCCATCCGCGCCATCGACGCCTCGGGCAACGAGGCCCTCGAGCGGATATGGCTGGCGACGCGTGAGCGCGAGGCTCGCTAGTAGGCCTTTCCCCAGATCACGCGCCGCTCCGAAGCCATTCCGCAGACGACGCAGGACCCCGGGTCATGGGCGTCGTCCATCGGGATGGTCCGGATCGTCGCCTTCGTCTCTTCCTTGACGCGCGCCTCGCATTCGGAGGATCCACACCAGCGAGCGCGGGCGAATCCCCGATCCTGGTCCATGATCGATCGGAACTCGCCATACTCCTCCGCGGGGTAGGTGTGGGCTTCACGGAAGTCGAGAGCGCGTTGGAAGAGCGCCGACTGCATCGCCTCGAGGGTCGCCCGGAGCGCGTCGATGAGCCCTTCCCGGGGAACGAACTGCTTCGACCGATCGTCGCGCCGCACCAGGACGACCTGATCCTTGGCGAGATCCTTCGGTCCGGCTTCGATCCGGACGGGGATTCCTTTCGACTCCCATTCGGCGTACTTCCAGCCGGGCGTGAGCTGCTCGCGCATGTCCGAACGGAATGAGATCCCGGCGGCCCGCAGTGCGTCCTCCAGCCGATCGACATAGGCTTCGATCGCGCGCTTATCCTCATCCTTCTTCCAGATGGGGACGATCACAGCCTGCGTCGGCGCCAGGCGCGGCGGTATGACCAGCCCGGAATCATCGGAGTGACCCATGATCAAGGCTCCGATCAGACGGGTCGAAACGCCCCAAGAGGTGTTCCAGCAGTGCTCCATCCGATTGTCCGCGGTCTGATACTGCAGCTCGAAGGTTCTCGCGAAGTTCTGCCCCAGGTTGTGCGAGGTGCCCGCTTGAAGGGCCTTTCCGTCCTGCATCATCGCCTCGATGGAATAGGTCCGCACCGCCCCGGCGAACTTCTCCGCCTCGCTCTTCCGGCCCATGAGGACGGGCAGCGCCATGTACTCCTCGGCGAAGGTCCGGTAGACGCCGAGCATCTTGAGCGTCTCCTCCTCGGCCTCAGCCTCGGAGGCGTGGGCGGTGTGTCCTTCCTGCCATAGGAACTCCGTCGTTCGCAGAAAGAGGCGTGTGCGCAGCTCCCAGCGCACGACGTTCGCCCACTGATTGATCAGAAGCGGTAGGTCGCGGTAGGACTGCACCCACTTGGCGAACATGCTGTAGATGATCGTCTCGGAGGTGGGGCGGACGACGAGCGGCTCTTCGAGCCGGACCCCTCCGGCGTGGGTGACGACCGCGAGCTCGGGAGCGAACCCCTCGACGTGCTCCGCCTCCCGCTGGATGTAGCTCTGGGGGATGAAGAGCGGGAAGTAGGCGTTCTGGTGTCCCGTCTCCTTGATCAAGCGGTCGAGCGAAGCCTGGATCTTCTCCCAGATGGCGTACCCGTTCGGTCGGATCACCATGCATCCACGCACCGGAGAATGGTCCGCCAGCTCGGCGACCTGAATGACATCCTGATACCAGCGCGCGAAATCATCCTTCCGCGGGGTAATCCCTTCGCTGCCCAAAGCGACCTCCTTCGTGGCGTGCTTCAAGGAAGAAACAAACCGCAGGATCCCGGATCCCCTCGCGGGCTGTCAAGGCGCAGGGACGGGCGGGTCAATCGAGGCCGACGGGGATGGTCAATCGCTGGCCGGCGTAGATTCTTGTCTTGCGCCCGAGGCCGTTGGCCTCCTGGAGGGCGGCGATACTGACGCGGTGGGCCCGCGCGATCCCCGACAGGGTGTCGCCCGAACGGACGCGGTAGATCTCGCCGTCGTCGGTGCCGCGGCGCTCCTCGGGCGTGAGGCTCGCGTAGGCCGCTCCGGGATCGCCCACGCGCCCCTGAGGGATGTTCACGACCACGCCCTGCGGGACCGCGAGGCGTCCCTCGAGGACGGGGGGGTTCAAGGCCGGATTGAGCCCCTTCAACTCCGTGATGTCGGTCCCGAACGCTTTCGCCAATCCTTCGAGGCGCGCGGGGCCAGGCAGAATGAACCGGTCGCACCGCTCCGGCGCCTCGATCTCGATCTTTCCGAAGTAGCGCTCGGTGTCCGAGGTCACCTCGACGGCGGCGAGGAACTCCGCGTAGAAGTTCTTCGAGGCGAATCCGAACGCCGGCCCATCGTACTCGCGGATCAGCCGGCCCAGATCCGAGCTGCCGACTTCGCGCCTCGCCCTCAGGATGCCGTCGACTCCATGATTGTAGGACGTGACGGCAAGCGGCCAGGTCTCGAGCTTCCGGTAGGCATCGTGCAGGTAGCGGGCCGCGGCATGAGTGCTCAGATAGACATCGCGCCGTTCGTCGACATGGCGGTCGATCCTCATGTAGCGGCGTCCCGTCCCCGTGGTGAACTGCCAGATCCCGGCGGCGCCCGCCTTCGAGAGCGCCGAGGGATTGAACGAGGATTCGACGTGAGGCAGCGCGGCCAGCTCCTTGGGCATTCCATAACCGTGGAAGATCTCCTCGATCGTCGACTTCCACTTTCCGGATCGCTTCAGCCCGTCGATGAACTGATCGCGGATGCCACGCTGCGAGCGCACCTCCGCTGCGGCCCTCAGGTAGCGCTCCACCTTGGTCCCCTTGGGAAAGAGCCTCGCGACGAGGCGCTCTCCGGAGTCCCATCGACCCTCGGGCTTCAGGGCGAGCTGCTCGAGGAGTTTCGAGTAGTACTGGCGCCGAGCCTTGACGAGGTCGTTGCGGTCCTTCTCCGTCATCCCGATGGTCGACAGGGTCTCGTAGCGAATCGACGGATCGCCGCCATCGTGGATGATCGTCCGATCCTTGTCATGACGCGTGAAGATCTCTATCCAGAAGGCCACGTGCGGCTCCAGCTCCGGCGGGCGGACGAACGGGGAGGTGGCGGCCTGCGCGAAGGCTTGGGGGGCGGCAAAGAGGGCCCACAAGAGCGCGGCTAGCGCAGTGCTTCGGGTGTGTTGGCTCATTGATCCTCCAGCGGACCTCTCGTAGACTGCCCTCGACCTATAGCTCGAATCGGCACACCAGGGGGACATCTCCAGGGGGCGATCGATTCAAATCTAGGGGGGTTCGAAGCGGGCTTCAAGCCCCGGTGGACGAAATGACGCATTCTGGCGCTCCGACTCTGGAGGCGGAGGGACTCTCGCGCGAGTTCGGCTCCATCCAGGCGGTTCAGGATCTCTCCTTCCGAGTGGAACGCGGGGAGATCGTGGGTTTGCTGGGCCCCAACGGAGCCGGCAAGACGACGACGCTACGCATGCTGACGGGGAGCTTGCTTCCGACGCGAGGTCGCGTCCGCCTCTCAGGGAGAGATCCGATCCAGGAGGGGGCCGCCGTCCGAAGGCAACTCGGGTACATGCCGGAGCAGATCAGCCTCTACGGCGAGATGACCGTCCGCGAGTACCTGGGCTTCATCGGGCAGGTCAAGGCGATCCGGCGAGCCGACAGCTCGGCGGCGCTCCAGCGGGTACGCGATCGGCTCGACCTCGGCGAGGTCTGGGAGCGCCCGACGCGGGCGATCTCCCGCGGCTACCGCCAGCGCGTCGGGCTTGCGCAGGCTCTCCTGGGCGATCCCGAGCTTCTCATCCTGGACGAGCCGACGACGGGTCTCGATCCCAACCAGATTCGGGAGTTCCGGGAGTTTCTGCGGCTTCTGGGTCGCGAACACGCGGTCATTCTATCCACGCACATCCTTCCCGAGGCGCTGCAGGTCTGCGACCGGGTCATCATCCTGAGCCGTGGCCGCCTCGCCGCGATGGGCCGGCCCGGCCAGTTGGGTCGTCCGACCACGGACCCCCGGCGAATCTTCGCACGCTTCGAAATCGATGACGCTTCCGGCGAGCTGCAAGGGGGTCTCGAAGCAGTTCCCTCCGGGCGGCCGGGGGAATGGGTGATCGAGGGATCTCTGGATCCGGGCGAGGACGGAGCGCCGCTCCTGCGCCATCTCCTGGATCGCGGCGCGCGTTTGCTGGAGTGGAGGATGGGGGAGGAGGGTCTGGAGGAGGTCTTCCGTAGGCTCACCCTGGGCGAGGAGGATTCCCCATGAGCGTGGCGCGCGCCCGGGCTCTCGCGGTGCGGGAGGTGAGGGGGTTCTTCGCCTCTCCCGTCGGGTGGACGATCCTCGCCGTCTTCTCCCTGATTGCCGGCTTGATCTTCGTGGGGCTCCTCATTCGTTACCGCCAGGCGGCCTTGAGCCTCGCCCAAGGATCCGGCATTCGGTCGGGCGAGGTCGGGCTTCATGTGAATGACTGGGTCGTGCGGCCCTATCTGTACAATCTTGGTTCGGTTCTGCTCTTCTTCGTCCCGTTGCTCACGATGCGGTCGCTCGCCGAGGAACGCCGCGCCGGAAGCCTCGATCTCCTCTTCTCCCTGCCGCTGCGGGGCCAGGATCTGATCGTGGGCAAGTTCCTGGGGGCGTCGCTGACGATGGCGTTGCTCCTCTGCATCGTCCCGGTCCACGGGCTGATCCTCGCCGCGGTGAGCGCGCCCGACTGGGGCGCGGCGGCCGCTGGGGGTCTCGGCCTCCTGCTTCTCGGGCTCTTCATGGTCGCCCTTGGAATCCTGCTCTCCACCCTCGCCCAGAGCCAGGTCGAGGCCGGCGTGGCGACCCTCGGATTGCTGCTGCTCTTCGGGCTCGGGCCGGGCGTGGCCGAAAGCGCGAGCCCGGTTCTGGCCCGACTGCTCTCGTTCACGGCGATCCTGATGCGCTTCGAGGATTTTGCGCGCGGCGTCATCGACCTGCGTCACGTGGCGTTCCTGCTGGGCGGCACGGTCCTCTGCCTCGCCCTCGCGCTGCGCGCGGTGGATCTTCTGCGGTGGAGGGGGGCGTGAACGGCGGGGCGCGACTGCTCCCTCTGCTTCTCGGCAGCCTCTTCCTGGTCGCGCTGGGCGCCTCCTTCGGCACTCTCTCCGGCCCGCGCGCCTATCTGCCACGCGTCCTCTTCCTCGGGGCTGCCGTCTGCTTCGTGCTCTTCCTGGTGCGCGGTCGAAGAGAGATCGCGTTTCTCTTCGGAAGCGCGAGGCGCGCCGCTGAACCGGGTCCCGCTACGACCTGGACGCTTCTTGCCGCAGTGCTGCTCCTCGCCTCGGCCCTGCTCGCCGCGCGTCCGATCCGAGCCGATCTCACGGCGCGGGGAGTCAATCGCCTGAGCGCGGCCAGTCGCGAGATCCTCAACAGCCGCGAGGGCAGGATCGAGCTGGTCGGCGTGTTTCGAGAGACGAGCCCGATCCGCGCTCTCGCGATCGACCTCATGGAGGTCTATCGAACGAGCTCGCCACGCGTGCGGGTGAGCCTCCTCGATCCGGACCGTCGGCCCGAGGATGCGCGACAGGCGGGCGTGACCCGGGCGGGGGTGATCCTCGTGCGATCAGGCGAGGTACGGGAGGAAGTGGACGAGATCACGGAGGAGGCGGTCACCCAGGCGATCCTGCGCGTCGAGAATCCCGAACGGACCAAGCTCGTCTTCGTCACGGGGCATGGAGAGCGCGCGATCGGCGAGGGGAGCGGCTATGGCCTGGGCAAGTTCGCAGCCGCACTCCGCCAGTCGGGGTATGTGCCGGCGGAGGTCCGCCTCTTCGAGGAGGAGATCCCCGAGGACGCATCGATGCTCGCCCTCGTCGGTCCGCGGCGCCGGCTGCTCCCGGGCGAAGTGGAGAAGATCGCGCGCTACCTGGATCGAGGCGGACGGCTCCTGATCTGCCTCGAACCCGGGACCGTCTCGGGCGTGGAGGATCTGCTTCGAATGCGCGGAGTCGTCCTCGACAGCCTCGAGGTTGTCGACGAGAGCCCGGCGACGAGGGGACTCGGACTCGGCTCGCGCACGATCGTCGTCGCCGATTATGCCCCGCACCCGATCGTCGCCGCGGGCATGGGGTATGCGGTCCTCTCGGGGGCGCGCTCCGTGGGCCTGTCGGAGCACGCCCACTGGGGCATCGACGCCAAGGTCTTGATGCGCACCGGCCCAGCCGCGGCCCGGGCCCCCGTCTCAGGGGGCGGGCCGTCGGCGGGCGCGAGCGCGGCATTGCCCCTGGCGGTCGTCCAGGAGTGGGAGATTCCCTCCTCCGGCGAGCCCGCCCCGGGTGAGGAGGCGCCGGAGAAACGCTACGCGCGCCTCATGATCATCGGCGATTCGGACTGGCTCTCCGGTCAGTTCCTCGATCTCTTCTCGAACCGGGACCTTGGGCTGCGCGCGTTCCATTGGCTCTCGAGGAGGGAGTTCCTCCTGAGGATCCCTCCCGTCGACGCCAGGGGAACGCCTCTGCGCATCTCGATGGGGGGCTTGCGCCTGCTCTTCTACCTGCTGCAGGTCGCGGTCCCATTGACGCTCCTCGGCATCGGCATCGGGATCTGGACGCGGCGGCGCTGACGGATGCCGAGGAGAGTGCTTTCCCCGGCGCAAGCCGTCCTGCTCGTGGCCCTTGCCGGTCTGGCGGCACTCTGGCTTCTGAGCGATCGCGGAACCGAGGGCAATGGGGGCAGGCTCGTGGCGAGCGTGGCGTTTCCGCCCGAGGAAGTGCACGAGATCGTCTTCGAGAAGCCCGGTGGCGAAGCGCGCGCTCTGCGCACCGAAGATGGCTTCTGGCTCACCGACCCGTATCCCGACCGCGCGGACGACGAGCTGATTGCGCAGAGCTGCCGCGCGGCCGCGACGCTGGAGTCGATCCGCGAGCTTCCGGACACGGCTGGGGCGGAGTTCGGCCTGGCGAGTCCCTCCGCGGTGTGGCGATGCCGCTGGCCCGGTGGCGAGTACGTCGTCGAGCTGGGCGACACCCTGCCTGCGGGAGCGGGGCGCTACGCCAGACTCGGCTCGCGCCGGGAGATCGTGATCGTCGACCCGTTCATCGCGCGCCGGTTCCTCTCCCCCCCATTCAAGGACCTGCACGATCCCTCGCCCAGCCGCATCCGGATCGGGCCGATCGATTCGCTCGCGATCGCCACCCGTGATGAAGAGATGCGCATCGTGCGCCGCGCCGCGCAGAGATGGGAGATCGTCCATCCCCTGCAGGCGGAGGGATCGGCCCCTGACCTGGCCCGAGCCGTCCATGCTCTCAGCAGCGATTGCATCACCGACTTCCTCGGCCCAATCGGGGGGCAGGACTTGAGGGCCCTGGGTCTTGATCCTCCACGCGCTCGCTGGACGTTGATCCAGGGCGCGCAGCGGGAGACGGTCCGCATCGGGAATCCTACGAAGGATCAGCGAAGCGTTCATATCATCCCCGCGGGACGAAAGGTCGTCGCTCTGGTGGGCAGTGAGAACTTTCGCGCGTGGGTCGACGGCCTCCAGCGCCTGAGAGAGACGCGTCTATTCGACTCCGTCGCGGACAGCGTCATCGCTGTCTCGATTGCGGGGGGCTCGCAGACACGCAGATTCGTCCGTCCGGGGGAGGGACTCTGGCGGGAGATCGCGGGGGGCGATACCTTGGCGATCCGCAGCGACGCGATGGCGGCGGCTGTTTCGAATCTGTGCGCTCTGCGGGCGGTGGAATTCCTCCCGAATCCCCCTCCACAGGCTGAGCGCAACCGGCTCACAGTCCGCCTCGAATACGCGTTGGGAAGCGTGGATCGCTTCGAGATCGTCGGGAGCGTGGGTGAGCGGGTCGCCGCGACGGGTCCGCGTCAACCCGGTTGGTGCGCGGTTCCGATCTCCGTTCGAACGACGTGGGATCTCTGGCTCCATCGCCCGCTGCGTCCGGCGCGTGCGAGCTCCGGCTAACTTGACCTGCCCCCAGGGCGAACCTAGACTGCCGCCTCGATGGGCACGATCGAGCCACCAGGGGATGGAGTCGTACTGCTGCTGACCACGACCGGCTCCGATGAAGAGGCGCATCGGCTGGGAAGGGCGCTCGTCGAAGCCCGCCTCGCGGGGTGCGTGAGTCTCATCCACCCGATCTGGTCCACCTACCGGTGGGCGGGCTCGGTCGTCGAGGAGAAAGAGTGGCTCCTGCTCGTCAAGACGACGAGCGCTGCGGAAGAAGCGGCGCGGGAGATGATCCTGCGCGAGCATCCCTACGATATCCCCGAGCTTCTCACTATCGTGCCGGCGGCCGTTTCGGAGAGGTATCTCCGATGGCTGCAGGAAGCGACCCTTCCCGAGGAGGATCGATGAAGCGCCCGCTCAGCGGAATCATCACGCTGGTGACCGACTTCGGCTTGAGGGACAGCTACGTGGGCACCATGAAGGGAGTGATTCTCAAGATCTGTCGGGACGCGACCATCGTCGACGTGGCGCACGAGGTCAAGCCCCAGGATCTGCTGGAGGCATCGTTCGTCCTCGAGAGCTGCTATCGATTCTTCCCCGATGGGACGATTCACATCGTCGTCGTCGATCCAGGCGTCGGAGGAACCCGCAGGCCGATCCTGGTGGAGAGCGGGGCGCACCTCTTCATCGGGCCCGACAACGGCGTCTTCTCGCGGATCTACGCGGCGGACGCCTGCACCGTGCGGCACCTGACCGGTGAACGATTCCGTCTGCCGCACATCAGCGACACCTTCCACGGACGCGACATCTTCGCGCCGGCGGCGGCGCATCTCCTGAACGGCGCCGCTCCGTCGGAGATGGGCCCGATCGTTCACGATCCCTTCCGGCAGGATCCTCCCCGTCCGGTCGTCTGGAAGGACCAGCTCACGGCGGAAGTGATCCACATCGACAGCTTCGGTAACATCATCACCAATGTTCCGAGAACTCTCTTCGAGGATTTCTTGTCAGGGCGGCGCTTCAAGATCATCGTCAACGCCAAGTCGATCGAGTCGGTCTCAAGGACCTACCAGGACGTGGAGCGGGGCCGACCGGTCGCTCTGTTCGGGAGCATGGAATTGCTGGAGATCGCAATCCACAGCGGCCGAGCCGATCGCCGCATCGGAGCAGGACGCGGCGATCCCGTGCAGATCCTCGCGGAGCCGAGCTGATGGTCCAGGCCGGCTTGCCTGAGCAGACGCCCCCCAGCTATTCTTGACGCATCAACCCCGTCCGTCGCCCGGAGGAGAGCACCATGATCCGCATCCTGACCGGAGCCCTCTGTCTGCTGTGCCTCATCCAAGGGGCGGCAAACGCCTACCAGGTCTACTTCGCGAACCTCCACGCACACACAGCGCTGTCTGACGGCATCGGAACTCCTGAGGAGGCTTATGCTTATGCGCGCGATATCGCTGACATCGATGTTCTCGCCCTGACCGAGCACACCCACCTGCTCACCTCGAGCGAGTGGAACCATCTCCTGAACGCGGCGGCGGCTCACACGCAGCCGGGAATTTTCGTCGCGTTGGGGGCGCAGGAATTCGGCAATCTCAATGACTTCGGGCACCTTGGGATCTACGACACCGTTCTCAGGAATCCGAACGAGACCGAAAACCTCCTCGGCAGCTACCAGTTCATGCTGGACATGGGCGCGGTGGGCAACTTCAACCACCCCAATCCGATCTATGGATCGAACTTCAACGATCTCGCCTACTACCCCGAGTACGAATCGGTGATGATCAGTATCGAGATCCGCAATGGACTGCGCGCGGACGACTATGAGCCTCAGTACCTCCAGGCGTTACGCAACGGCTGGCGGATCGGCCCCTTCGGCAACCAGGACAATCACGAGGGACACTGGGGAGACCAGCAGAACTGGAATTCCGGTGGCCAGATCTACCTGACCGGCATTCTCGCCGACGAGCTGAGCGCGCCGGCCATTCTGGAAGCCCTGCGGGCCCGCCGGTTCTTCGCGATGGAGGTCGATCCCCCAAGCGATCGGATCGGGCTCGCGTTTTACGCCAATGGATCCCCGATGGGCTCGCGACTGTCTTCGGGGACGCATCTTGACCTGACCGGGGCCGCGTGGGCGTTGAACGGGACGAGCCTCTTCAACCGGGTCGATCTCCTTCGCGACGGGGAGGTCGTCGACAGCCGGATCCAGATCGGGGCGCAGATCGATTGGAGCTTCACGCAAGTCCTGACCCAGGGCGAGAGTCACTACTACTTCGTTCGAGTGACCCAGGTCGATGGCGACCGGGCATGGTCCTCCCCGGTCTGGGTCGAGGGCGAAGTCGATCCGGCTTCGGCTTGGCCAGACTCCCGCGCGCTCGGGTGCAAGTTGCGTGTCGTTCCGAATCCAGTGGCGGATCATGCGAGTTTCGAGGCGTCCGTCCCGGAATCGGACCCCACGGGGAGCCGCTTGGCAACGCTCGAGATCCGGGACCTCCAGGGTCGGCGGGTGGCCCGCCTGCCCGAGCGTATCCTCCATGCCGGTACCCACCGGTGGGGATGGAACCCCCGCGGGGAGGGGCGTTTGCCCGCCGGGATCTACGCCGCGATCCTCCGAATCGATGGCCGGGAGGCCGCACGTTGTCGACTCGTCTTGGTGCCTTGATCCGGCACGGATGCGACGGCGCGAAGGCGCCCCGCGCCACGGCATTTTTCTTCTTGTCTTGTGACGGCCAACGCATTGAAACTAAACGCAGCCGGGAGGGGGGACGCTTGGGTGCGCGATGGGAATCTCGGATTCCTCCGGGCGATCGAGGGGATCGCCCCAGGGTGTGTCCATCCGTCTTTCAAACCTTCGGACGCGGTTGGGATCTGCCCCTTCGACATGCTGACGCGCTCGCTCGGGCTCTTGCCACGAGGTCGGTCGCTTGGCGATCGGGCGGTCCGCGGAGCAATCCTCATGGAAATCATTGAGGCCGGGCGGGGTAGACCAGGATGAAGGCTGCTCCGAGAGGCGCTCGGTCGGGGGTTGGGAGGCAGGTGGCTGAGGGGCGCGGACGTTTCGGAGCGTCGGAGTAGCCTCGAAAGCACCGTCGACCGCTCGTCAGGTGGCGCGAGGGCGGGGACAGGGGGCCGGGGAGCCGGCCGCAAGCCAGGAGGAAGCCGAAGATGCCTCGGTACTTCAGCAGTGATGGACCCGACAATTGGGACAAGCCCGAGGGGAATCGCTTTCTCCGCGCTCTCTTGAAGCGGAGCTGGTTTCTCGTGATCCCCCTAATCGGAATCTGGTGGTACCACAGCCAAAAGGTCGTGCCCCAGGTCCAAGCGATCGAGGCCACGATCCAGACGGAGCGCGCGGAGGCCGAGCAGACCCGCACGAGGATCTTGACGGAGGCCCGCTCCCTCGGCGTGGAGACATCCCGCCTGCGAGCGGAAGCCGACACATTCAACGTCCGCGCAGGGCAGATCGCGGCTCTCCTCGACAGCGTTCTCATTCTCCAGCGCGGCCACATCGAAGAAACACACCGATTGGAGGCCCAGTCCGATTCGCTGCGGGCTGTTCTGGGGGAGGCGGAGGGTCGCGCGATGGTGTATTCGGAGTCGCTCTCGACCCTGCAGGCCCAGGTCGACTCGATTCGAGTGCTGATCGACACCCATCAAGCTGAGATCGCGCGTCTCGAACAGGAGATTGCCCAGGAACGAGACCTTGCCGATCGGCTGGCCCGTCCTGAGGCCTACAGAAGGAACACCGCGCTGGTGACCGGTGAGGGAGACTATCCGAACCGGGACGCGCTTCCGAAGCGTTGAGGGAGGTGATCCATGGCTCGCTGGACGGATGACGACGTCCCTCGCCCGAAGTTCAAGCTCAAGAAGTCGCATGCCTGGATTCTGGTCGACCTCGCGATCATTGCGGCGATCTTCTACGCGAGCGGCCGGATCTATGTGGATTCGCACGGCACGAAGATGATCAGCCAGAAAGAAGCCGAGCGGACGACCGCGCAGGTAGAGAATGCCAGGTTGATCGAGCAGGCCGACTCGGTGGCCGCGGCGATCCAGGCGAACCTCGTGGACATGCGATCCGAGCACCAACAGACGATCGACGATGTGAAGCGGATGCGCGATGAGCTGGAGGTCCAGGTCACGCGGACGCAGCAGCTCGGGCAGGGGCTCTTCAGGCTCTCTGACATGGTGCTCGACCTCCGCGAGAGGAGCCAGGGCGCGCAAAAGGGCCTCGGGCAGTACGAGAAGAACCTGCGGACCCGCACCTCGGAGATCGATTCTCTCCGCGTGAAGTCTGCAGTCGCCGACGAAAGGCTCCAGGCCACCCGGGCCGAGAGGGCGCGCACCGCCGAGGATCTGCGCCAAGCCCGGTCGGCGGAATCCTACGACCCGAAGGGGAGGTTCCCCGCATCCACTGGAGTGGCGGTCCGGCGGGATCTTGGAGATGAGATCGAGACCGCGAACCTCGAGGTGCAGCAGCTTCTCACCCAGAGGGGTGGAATGGACGTCGGCGTCGCCATTGGGTTCGGCTTGGGGACGGCGTCGGATATCTCCAACAAGGAGGTCGGTCTGCTGCTCAGCCGTCCACTGATCCACCGCCGACTCGGTCTGGACCTGGGCGCAGGGTACTCGCTGTTGACTCAGGCGGATGGGGAGGATGAGTCTGACGCGTACGCCTCCGCGGGGCTTCGGATATCGCCCTTCTACAAGGAACGCCTGCACATCGGGCTCGGCGCTCGAGCCTCCCACGGCGAAGTCATACCGTTCCTGGGCGTGTCCCTGGGACGACGATAGGCAAGAGCGATGGACCGCCAGGGTGGGGATCCAGGAGGAGGCAAGAGGGCGTTGGCCCGCTTCGGAGGGCTGCGCGCCCGGGTGTGGATCTATCTGGCGATTCTGGCCGCGCTGATTCTCTACCGAGGAGTGCCTGCGATCCGGGCGTATCTGGCCGAACAGCGCTCCGTCCGCGACCGGTCCGTTCTCACCCTGGCTGGGCTTGATCAAGCGCCGGTGCTGATCATGCGCGTGGTCGATGTCTACAAGAGCCTCTACCCGGAAGTGGATCTGCGGGTGAATGGGGGGGGAACCCGTCAAGCCCTCGAGGATCTCTTCAATCGTCGCGCCGATGTGGCGTTCACCTCCCGGCTGATGACGGAGGAAGAGTCGGCGATCATCCGCGGGATCGGCGATACGGCGCTGAGCTTCCCGGTGGCCCTGGGGGGTATTGCCGTCGTTACCGCGGAAAGCTCGCCCTTCGACGCAATTCCGGCGAACCGTCTCCGCGAGGCTCTCATGGGAACGGGAACTGGCCTGGGCCCAGGGGACGAGGCAGTCGAGCGAATCTACGCCGCCGATCCAAATCTCGGCCTCTGGACCGCTCTGACGCAGCAGCTCGGACTCCCGGAGGAACCGGCCCGTCCCGTGACCTGGCTCGCCGGAGACAGGGAGGTGATCCAGGCGGTGTCTGCGGATCCGGGCTCCATCGGTTTCGTCAGCACGCTCTGCCTCCCCCCGGACCTCGAACGCTTGGGGGCGCGAGCGGTCGCGATTTCCCGGGAGCCCGACGAGCCGGCTTCCGGCCCGACCGAAGGATCGGTTGCGGGCGGGGAGTATCCGCTCTATCACTACCTCTATGTTTCGTGTCGGCCGGAGGGAGGCGGTCTCGCCTCCGGTTTCGTTTCGTTCTTGCAGAGTGGACGCGGGCAGAGGCTCGTGGAGCGAGAGGGTTTCCTGCCCGCGCGCGCCGTGCCCCGGGAGATCATCCTGACGAAAACCCTGACCCCGCAAGTGGGGTAGGTCGGTTGTCGATGAGGGAGGAAGCTTGATGCGCGTATCTGTAGCCCGGAGGCCCAGGGCCTGTATCGTCGCCTTGACCGCGTTGTCGGCGCTTCTCATCGTCGTGTCCCACAGCGATGCGGCGAAGAGGAGTTACCGGTACGAAGACGACCCCGTCCGTCTTGGAATGAAGGCGATCGAGGAGGGGATGTACGACAAGGCGAGGGCGCACTTCCAGGAGGCGATCGAGAACGAGCATCAGATCTATCGCGCTCGCTACGGTCTCGCGGAGATCCTGGTCCTCGAGGGCAAGTACGCCGACGCCGAACCCCTCTATCGTCAGGCGCTGATCGAGAAGAACAAGGAGACCGGAGCGGCTGACTACCCCGAAGCTCACGCCGGACTCGGACTGGTGCTTCTACGTCTGAGTCGCGACATGGAGGCAAAGCAGGAGTTCGAGGCCGCCCTGCGGGAGAAGGGAAGCCTCTGGGAAGCCCAGTACGGCCTCGGCCGGATCGCCCTCATCGAGAAGGACTACGACGCGGCGGCGAAGTACTTCGACAAGGGGGCGAAGAAGAAGGGCTTCGCGGAGCGCGAAGATCTCTATCGCTACGGGATGGCCCTCCTCCAGGTCGCCCAGAACGATCTCCCCTCAGCGGAGAAGAACGCTCTGAGGGCACTCAACATCTACCCCAACGATCCGGAGTACGGGACCCTTGTGGCGGAGGTCTTCACAAAGCGGGGCGCGCCGACCTTGGCCATCGACGCCTACGAGCAGGTCCTCGCGACTCCGGGTCTGCTGGTCGCCGCGCCGGTCCACCATAGCCTGGGCAGGCTTTACCAGAAGGAACAGCGGTACGACGAGGCAAAGAACCAGTACCTCGAAGCGGTGCAGATGGACTCGACCTATGCCCCGGCGTTGAAGGACCTGGCGGATCTCTACTTCCTCGCGAAACGGTATGAGGATTCGGCGAACCGCTACCTCCAATACACCAAGTTGAGGAATGACGACCCGGTAGGCTTCCTCGGATTCGCCGAGTCGGCGCTCGGCATGCGGAAGTACCTCCTCCAGGCGTACGAGGCGGCGCAGCAGGCATTCAAGATCGATTCGACCGACACGCGGGCGCGGTTGATCCTCGCGCGCTCCGCGTTCCAGGCGAGGGAAAAGGCGAAGGCGGCGCAGGTCTACGCCTCGGTGAAGGACAGCACGCTCTTCGAGGCGGCCGACTATGTCTCCATGGGCCAGATGGCCCTCGAGCGAAAGGAGATCGATCCCGCCAGCCGGTACTTGCAGAGGGCCGTCGAGCTCGACTCCACTCTGAGCGACGCCCACTACTCGCTCGGCCTGCTCGAGCTGAACCGCCAGCGCCCCGATTCCGCGGTCGTTCACTTCCGCAAGACCCTCGAGCTCGCCCCTACGAATGTCGGGGGCCACCTCAACCTCGGCGTGGCGCTGATGCAGCTGAAGCAGAACAAGGAGGCGATCCCCAGTCTCCGAGAAGCGACCCGGCTCGCTCCCGATGTGGTGGCCGGCCACCTCTACCTCGCCAATGCGCTCGTCTCCTCCGACTCCGTTTCCGCGGCCATGGTCGAGTACAAGCTCGTGCGGGAGAAGGAACCGCAAAACCTCGGCGCTTTGCGGGGGCTGGCCTTCTGCTACCTTAAGCGCGGGGATTATGGAGGCGCCGTCCAGGTGATGAGGGAGGCCGTCAACGTCGATCCAGCGAATGCGGACAACTGGATGATGCTGGGTCGGGCACAGGTCGGAACCGGCAACAATGACACGGCCATCCGATCCTTCGAGAAGGTTCTGGAGCTTGCCCCGAATCATGCCGACGCCAAGAAGGCGTTGGAGATCCTGAGGGGAGCGAAATGAGGGGGTGTGGCTTTCGGAAATCAATGAGGGGTGACGAATGAGTTTCGACATGGAGAAGCGCGGGGATGTTCATGTTCTCACGCCCCGAAAGGATCTGAGCGGCGGTGAGGAGACCCGAGAGCTGGAACGGGCGATCCAGGAGATCATCGCTCAGGGACCGCCGAGGATCGTAATCGACTTGGGCAAGGTGTCATACGTCAACAGCACCGGACTGGGGTCGCTCGTCGCGGCCCACACGAGCTGCCGCAATCGGCAGGGCTGGCTGCGGTTGGCGCGTATCGGAAAGCGGATCAACAACCTGTTTCTCATCACTCGGTTGGCGTTCGTCTTCGAGACCTTCGACAGCGTCGAAGAAGCGTTGGCCGGAAACGAGCGCAACGGGCGGGAGTCCTAGGAGTCCAAGCGGAGGAGCCAAATGAAGGGCTATGTCTTTATTCCCATTCTGATCGTCGCGTTTCTGATCTCGCTGGGGATCTATCAGTATCTGCTGCCTGATTTCATCAAGCAGGGCGGATACCTGGTTCCCGTACTTCTGACGCTGTCGATGATCACCGTCACCTTCATCGTGGAACGATTGATCAACCTCAAGCGAGCGCAGGGACGTGGCGACTTCGTGGGCTTCACGAGGGTGCTGAAGAAGTCGATCGACGGTGGCCGGCTGCAGGACGCCATCGGCGCGTGCCGGAAGCAGGGGGGGTGCCTCGCGAATGTCGTAGGAGCCGGGCTGGAGAGGTACGGGCAGCTCCACGGAAGCGCCATGGACAAGGATGAGGTCATCGAGGAGACGCGTCGGGCCATCGAAGAGGCAAATGCCCTTGAGACGCCGCTTCTCGAGCGCAACCTGATCGCTCTCTCGACCATCGCCTCGATCGCGACGATGGTAGGCCTACTCGGAACGACCGTGGGAATGATCCGGGCCTTCAAGGCCATGGGCCATGCCGGCGCTCCGGACGCCATCCAGCTTGCCATCGGGATCTCCGAAGCGCTCATCAACACGGCAGGCGGGCTTGCGATCGCCATCATCGGAATCGTCGCCTACAACTACTTCACGAACCGTGTCGACAGCTTCAACTATCAGATGGACGAGACCTCCTACGAGGTGATCCAGCTGCTCGAGCACCAGAAGGGTACGGCACATGGCCAAGGGTAGACGCATCGGGATAAAGATCGACATGACCCCGATGGTCGACATCGCGTTCCTGCTGCTCATCTTCTTCATGTCGACGACGCAGTTCAAGCCGCCGGAGGAGGTCTCCGTGGTTCTTCCCGCGTCGAGTTCCGAGATCAAGGTTCCCGAGACGGGGATCATCGTGATCACCGCGAATAGGAACGGGAAGTTCTTCATCGGAGACGAATCCGGCGCTGCCGGGGAAGTTCCCAGGGAGGAGATCGTCAACGCGATCGTGACGGCGCGCAGCCGCCGGCCGGCCGCGCGGGTGATCGTCAAGGGGGACAAGGACGCCGAGTACGGCGCCATCGCCGACATCATGGACGCCCTGCAGACCACGAACACGAATCGATTCAACTTGATGACGGAGCTGAAGACGGGCCAACCAGAGGGGAAGTGATCGAATGGGCGGAATGGACTTTGCGGAAGGCAAACCGCACAAGAAAGGCGCGGGCCTGCGAAGGCCGAAGCGGAGGGTATCGATCCGGATCGACATGACTCCGATGGTCGACATCGCATTCCTGCTTCTGATCTTCTTCATGGTCACGACCGTCTTTCGGAAGCCGCAGGCGATGGAGGTGAACCTCCCGCCATCGGGCGCGAAGGTCCAGGTTGCCGAATCGAATGTGATGACCCTGTTCGTCCGCGCGGACGAGAGGATCTATTACCGAAGCGCAAAGGGCCCCCTGGAGTCGACCGCGATGAAGGATCTCGGCGAGCTCTTCCGAGAGGAGGAACGCCTCAATCCGGAGTTGATCATCCTGGTGAAGATCAATCGGACCGCTCGGTACGAGACGATGGTGGACATCATGGATGAGCTCGAGCTTGCGGAGATGACGCGATTCAGCCTCGTGCCGATGCTGGAGGAGGAATCAGCGGAAGTGGAGGCGCTGCCATGACGAAAGCGGCGACCCACTCGATGGCATTTGACGATGCGGCGCGCCTGCCGGTCGTCGGGGAGCAGCACCCGCTTCGCCGGAGGTATCGTAGGTTCGCCTATTGGGCGACGTTCGTTGCGGCGCTCTTTCACCTGGTGACATTCGGCGCCTGGTATGTCGCTCGATCGATGCAGAAGGAGCCCGAACGACCGCGTGAGGTGAAGATCGTCAAGTACACCGAACTGGGTGTCCCGCCCTCGATCGCCTCGGAGGCCGCGCCGCAGGCGGTACAGATCGCAGCTCAGGTCGCCCCGCCGACGCTCGGCGTCCCCGAGCCCGTTCCGGACTTCCAGGCGACGACGAGCACGATCGCTACGCAGGATCAGCTCGCCCAGATGCTGGTGCCGACGAGCATCAGCGATTTCGGCGGGGGTAGTGGCGACTCTCTGATCATCGACATCCCGGAGGGTGGTATCGGAGGCGACAACCCTTCCCCGGATGACTTCATCGCGGTCGAGGAGATGCCCGTTCTGATCCAGATCCCGGCGCCCGTCTACCCTGAGATGGCGCGGCAGGCCGAGGTGGAGGGCACGGTCATGGTTCGTGCCCTCGTTGGCAAGGACGGCAAGGTGCAGGACGCCTTCGTGACGGACGGAGTTCCCATGCTGAACGACTCGGCGATCGAGGCGGCGCGCAAGGCGGTCTTCAAGCCGGCCCTGCAACAGCACAAGCCCGTCGCCGTCTGGGTCCAGATCCCGATGCGATTCAGCCTGAACTAGGCTCCCCGTGCCCAGTGAGCGGACGCCGGGCGGCTCAGCCGAACGGCGTCCGGTCGTCTTTTTGCCTGCAGGATCCTTGCGCCGGATTGCGTGCGCGCCTATGCTTCCGCGCCAGCAACAGGAGGTTTCCCGATGGTTGTCGCAATCGACATCGCCCTCGTGATCGTCTTCCTCTTGAGCCTTCTCTCCGGCTGGCGGCATGGCCTGATCGAATCGATCTTCTCCCTGGCGGCGTGGATCGCCGGCGCGTTCGTCGCTTTCCGCCTGTCGGGGCCTCTGCTCGAGAAGCTTCCCCCCTCGATTCAGGGGATCCCCGGCGCGCCGATCCTGGCCGCTGTGGTCGGCTTCCTGGGTGCTTTCGCGCTGGTGCGTTTGCTGGGGCTTGCCCTCTCGACGGGGAAGAAGTCCGGCGCCGAAGGGGCGGACCGAATCCTGGGATTCGGTTTCGGGCTCCTCCGCGGACTCGTTCTCACTGGGGCGATCGGCTGCATCATCGTGGCATTCCTCCCTCCGACAGGGAGCATCGTGCGCGAGAGCAGAGCCCTGCCCTATCTGGCCCCAGCCGGGCGCGCGGTCGCGTCTCTGGCGCCCGCCTCGCTGCGGGAGAGGATTGACACGGGCTGGGATGCGGTCGGTGGCCGCGGACCGGTGACCCCGGGGGAAATCTCGACCTAGCCGGTCGTCTCGCGGTCGGTCGGTCGATTCGGTGGGGCGACGGGCGCCTGCGGGGGGGCGAGATAGGCCCTGACGAGCCCCGAGGCCGGCACGGCGATCAGCACGCCCAGCGGCCCCAGGATCGCGCCGAAGACAAGCACCGAGACGAGAGTCATCGCAGGATTGAGACCCACGGCTTTGCCCACGATCCGTGGCGAGAGGATCTGGCTTTCCAGCAACTGCTGCACGGCCAAAACGATGCCCAAGCGCAGCAACATCGGGCCCGCCTCGCCCGAGAGCACGGCCGCCACGACGCAGAGAATCGCCCCGAGCCAGAATCCCAGGACAGGCACGAGATTCAGGATCCCGCAGAGGAAGCCGAGGAGCAATGCGTAGGGGAGGCCGATGATGATGAAGCCAACCGTGAGAAGGAGGCCGATCGCGGCGGAGAGAAGGACCTGGCCCCGGAAATAGGAGCGCAGGATCTGCTCCGCCACGGCGAAGCGGGCATCGACTGTGGCGCGCCGTTCCTCCGGGATGCGATTGCGAATCCAGCGCACGAGCGCGTCGTAGTCGACGAGGAGGTAGTAGGAGAGGATCGGCGCGAGCACGAGCATCGCGAGGAAACCGATGACGGACTTGACGCCCCGCGTGATCCCTGCGGCTCCTCCCCAGATTCCGCGGGCGATCGACTCCATATTCGAAGCCGCGGTCCGAAGCCAAGCTCCAGGACTCGATTCTCCTTCGGCCACTGGAACGATGCGGCCGATCCAGGGTCTGACGCGCGTCTCGATCTCCTCGTAGACGCTCGGGATGCCGCCGATGAGAGAGCTCAGCTGGCTCAGGAGCGCCGGCAAGATGAAGAGCGCAAACCCAAGTCCGAGGATCAAGGCCGGGAGCAGCGCCAGGAGGGAGCCGACCGAGCGAGAGATCCCTCGGCGCTCGAGACGATCGACGATCGGATCGCACCAATAGGCAACCAGGAGTCCCGCCAGGAGGGGATAGACAACCTGGCGCGCCTGATGGAGAATCCAGAACAGCCCAACGATGACGACCAGCATCAAGCAGCGGCGCGCCCACTCCTCACGGCGGTGCGGCCAGAGGAGGAGGAGGGCGGCGACGAGCAGCACGGAGGCGCCGACCTGTCGGAAGACGATCCAGAGCAGAGCGGCCAGGGTGAGCAGCAGCAGCAGGCCCGGAATCGTCCGAAACTGCGATGCCGCTTCCTGGTCCTGATCGGAAGGGAGTCGATCCGGTGTCATTTCATTTCGTCCAAACGAAGGTTCGGATCGCCTCGGGGCGCGCGCCCTGGCCCGAGGCGGACGCCCTCTTTCTCCCGACGAACGACTACCTCTGGATGTCGGCCGGCGCGGCGATGGACGTCAAGCGGGCCGGCGGGGAGGAGATCGAGATCGAGGCCGTGAAGCTCGGTCCGATCCCGCTCGGCGAGGTCGTCGCCACCGGGGCGGGAAGCCTCCCAGTGCAGGGCGTTCTCCATGGCGTGGTGATGGGGCAGGATCTGGTCTTCGACGAGGAGGCCGCCGGGAGGGCGATCGTCAAGGCGGTCGCATCCGCCGAGTCGAAGGGTTGGAAGAGCCTCTTGGTCCACTCCCTGCTGGCCGCCGGAAAGCGGCCGCGACCCGAGACGCTGCGGATACCCCTGCATGCGCTGGTCGATCGGCTCCTCGATGGATCGAGCCTGCGCGAGGTGATTCTGCTCGCGCACGAGGACGAGGAGGGACCGATCCTCCATCAGCAGCTCCTGCAGATCATCCGCGAGCAGCGCTGAGCCCGTCACGACGCCTCAAACGGGGCCGACCATACCCTTCGAGAGAATGGCGAGCACGATCATCACGATCCACCCAAGCACGAAAACCCCCAGGCCGGCGGTGACCGCCTTCCCCTTGGATACGCGCGCGACGACGCCGATGCCGACGATGGTGATGAGAAGTCGCCACACGTCGAAGAGATCGAAGACCTCGAGCACCTTCCGCGCAGTTCCGGCGTCATATGGGAGGAAGGCGGCGGGTCCGAACGCCACGTGGATCGAACCGCTGGCCCTCGCCGCGATGGCGAAAAGGACCCCTTCGATCACTTTGGGAGCCCAGGAGAGGGCGCCGACGAACCAGAGCGCCCGAAATGAGGCCTCCGCTCCCATGCCAAAGTTGAGGAAGAGAAGGAGAAGGACGGCCAAGAGAAGGTTCAGACCGATGACTCCGATGATCGGCCCGACCAGGGTCGAGAGCCATAGAGCTGCTCCGGTTGACGAACCCTCCATGCGCTCGATCGCCTCTTCCTTTTGCTCCGCGGACATGCCGGGGCTCTCCTCGATGCGAGCGCGGATCTCGTCCTGCTGCTCGATCGCCACCTGGACGAAGAGGTCGTGCAGGAGAATGCCGCTCGCGATCTGGATGACGAGGAGGATCAGGATGGGGATGAGCCAATCAGGGCGGCGGATCGGCGCGCGGAATGCGTCGGGCGAGAGGCGCAGGGCGCGGCTCATCCTCTGGATCGGCGATGGCGGCGGCTCTTCGGACCGGATCGACGGCGGCTGGTATTCCATCAGGGCCCTCCCGTAGATGAGGCGTCGGCGGGAGGATCCCCCCGGGTGCGGGGCGTGTCAATGTCTTCGCTCGGCGCGCTACTGGCAAGACGGAATCCGACATATCAGCGTATTTGCTGTATACTGTAGTTTACGATGAAAATCATCGTTGACATATCGGGCATTTCCGGCGATAATGATTCCATTCAGTGCCAAGTCGCCTGAACACCGGGAATCTTGGAGGTGCGCGATGCGTTCGGCTCTCGTTCTCATGCTACTGGTCCTGTTCGCCTCATCCGGGATCGCTGCGGCGACGCCGTTCTTCGACTTCTGGGGCTATTCGTACCTCGAAGGTCCTCAATGGCAAGTTGGGACGTTGACCTTCGTCCCAGCGCGGTTCGACCCGGTCCAACCGGACCCGGTCATTCCTCTGGACCTTGAAAACTACGAATACACGGTCTTCGTCCAGGACCTGATGGCTGTCGATATCCAGACGACGTTGCCGTTGATCCAGGTGGAGTTTGACGGGGGAGAAATCCAGATCTTCGAGGACAGCGCAAAGAACTCCGAGTGGACCCCGAATCCTCCAAACGGAACCGTGCCCGGTCGCTTCATCGACGGCACCCTCATTCTTTCGGGCCACTTCACCGACTGCAGGATGATCTACATGACGACGACCATGTCCGGCACAGTGCAAGGGCATGTCGACTGGACGGGAGGAAGCCGTCTCGGCGAACTGCCCGTGACCGTCAACTGGCTCTTCTTCGGCGGCGTCACGGACAACCCGCTCCAGGAGGACATTCCCGAGGGGTACAGCATGGCGTGGGATCCGCAGCTCTTGCCGCCGGAGCCGACCGCGACCGAAGCGTCGACCTGGGGCAAGATCCGGGGCTTGTTCCGGTAGAAAACTGATTGCGCGGCCGCAGCTCGCGCGGAGGTGAGAAGAGATGTCGATTGGACCGAGAATTCTGAGTTGGAGAACCTTCCTGCCGCTCCTGGCGGCATGCCTCATCGCCGGCGGCCCATCGCTCGCCTATCCTCTCCTGATCGACTACACGGGCTTCACATGGACGGAGTCGGACGGGCAGCAGACCTCGATGTTCGCGGTCGGAGTGATCGACGATTTCACCCCGGACATCCCCGATCCCACCGCCACATTCACGTACTTTCTCTCTGATCTGGAGTTGAGTCAGGTCCAGGATCTCGGGGGAGGTTTCTTTTTCTACGATTACAGCGGCGGCAGATTCGACATGTATCAGTCGACCGACGCCTCCAACGCCGGCTACGAGTACGGCAGTGACCCGCCGAACGGCACAGCCCCCTCGTCGTTCACCGATGGCCTCTATTGGCTCGGCGGGGGCCTGTCGAGCTTCTCGGTTCTCATCGACACGATCGCAGAGATAGGCACCGTGAGCGGCGTGGGCGCTTATGACGGCGGGGCCTTCTATGGGCAGCTGGGTGAGGATGCGCTCTTCACCTTCGGGGGGCTGACGCAGGCTCCGGGCTCGGGCGTGCCCCCCGGCTACGAGTACAGGATCGATGGTCAGCTGAACGCCAACGTCCAACCCATCCCAGAGCCCGCGAGCCTCTTGCTCCTGGGAGGGGGGCTGCTCGGGGCGCTCGTCCGACGACGCAAGCGCGACTGAGGTCGCTGGCGGCCCAATGGAGGCGGGGATCATTGCGATCCCCGCCATCTTCTTGCCCCCGCGACGATTCCATCACTCGACCCTGGCTCGTGGATGACCGATACTAGGAAGGCTTGGGGATCGAGGGCCTGCGGCACGATAGCAGCGGCGCCCAGGGATTGGCGCGCCCTTCGGGGCTGGAATCACGGAGGAGTCGGGCTTGGGACCTAGGGTCCGCGTCGTCGTTCTGAACATTCTGGATGCGCTCCTGCTCAACGGGGCCGTCCTGATCGCGCTGCTCTTGCGCTTCGATGGTCGTGTGCCCGACACGTACCTGCGCCGCTACCTCGACCTCTTCTTCATTGCGACGCTGGCCGTTCTGGTCAGCCTCAACGTGTTCAAGGTCCACCGGACCCTCTGGCGGTATGCGGGTCTGCCGACGGCGCTGTCGATCGCGAACGCGTTGACCCTCGCCTTCGCCGCCCTCTATTTCCTGAACATCCTCTCCCGGCCCCAGCCGTTGCCGCGCAGCGTGGTGATCCTCGCCTGGCTGCTGTCGATCATCCTGATCCTAGGAATCCGGGTCGCCTTCCGGGCGCTCCATAGCCCGGTCCGGCGCGGCACGGACGCGGATCGACGGATCCTGATCGTCGGCGCAGGGGATGGAGGCGCGATGATCGCCCGCGAGCTTGTGCGATCCGCGACCTACACGGGCAGGCCTGTGGGCTTCGTCGACGACGACCCCAACAAGCAGGGGACCCGGATCGAGAACTTGGAGGTCGTCGGAACGACCTTTGATCTGCCCCGGCTGATCGACGAGAAGCGGATCGGAGAGGTCATCATCGCTGCGCCTTCCGCGCCGACGCGCCTTCTTCAGCAGGTCGTGCGCGTCTGTCTCGACCGGGGCGTCGCCTGCCGGACCGTACCGCGGCTCGCCGATTACATCGAGGGGAAGGGGGCCCTCGATCAGGTGCGCGAGGTGCGCATCGAGGACCTGCTTGGCCGCGACCCGATCCAGTTGGATCTGCCGGGGATCCGCCAGCGGGTCCAGGGGCAGATCGTGCTGGTCACGGGGGCTGGGGGATCGATTGGCTCGGAGCTCTGCCGCCAGATCGCCAACTTTGCCCCATCCAGGCTGGTCATCCTCGATCACAGTGAGAACAGCCTCTGCTACCTCGGACTGGAGCTGAAGGACCTCCATCCGGGCCTCGATGTCGTCCTCGTCGTGGGCGACATCAAGGACGAGCTCGGGATGCGCGAGCTCTTTTCCCGCCAGCGGCCGCATCTGGTCTTTCACGCCGCCGCGCACAAGCATGTGAATCTGCTGGAGGCGGCTCCGCGGGAGGCGATTCTCAACAACATCCTCGGCACCCGCAACGTCGCCCGGGCGAGCGAGGCGGTCGGAGTGGAGACACTGACGCTGATCTCCACCGACAAGGCGGTCAATCCCACGAGCGTGATGGGCGCCTCCAAACGAGTCTGCGAGATGCTCCTGCAGGCGATGGGACCTGGCTCCAGGACGACGATGGTGGCCGTCCGTTTCGGGAATGTCATCGGCTCCGAAGGCAGCGTGTTGCCGATCTTCCGGCGGCAGCTCGCTCGGGGCGGCCCGTTGACGGTGACGCATCCGGAGGCGCGGCGTTTCTTCATGACGATTCCCGAGGCGAGCCAGCTCGTCATCCAGGCGGCCCTCCTTGGACAATCGGGAGATGTCTTCCTTCTCGACATGGGCGAGCCGGTGCGTATCCTCGATGTCGCGCGCCAGTTGATCCGCCTGAGCGGGCTGGAGCCCGACCGCGACGTTCAGATCGAGTTCATCGGCCTTCGTCCCGGCGAGAAGCTGGAGGAAGAGCTGCTCACGCGCCAGGAGCGCACTCGGACGACGCGCCACGCGAAGATCTACCAGTGCGAGCTCGATTCGCTCGATCCGGCGATCATGGAGGATAAGATCGATGCGCTCATCGCTCTGGCTGCGCACGGCGGGCCTGAGGAGATTCGAACGGCCCTGGGGCGGATCGTCTCGGAATACCGGCAGACTCCGGTGGCTCCGCTGCCCGGTCCATCCATGACGACGGAGACTCTCGCCGCCTCACCGGCGATCCCGGCGGCCGAGGAGCCGACCGGCAAGCGCGTGCTCGACATCGTCGCCGCGGGGATCGGCCTCCTGCTCCTTGCCGTGCCCGCCGCGGTCTCCTGGGGCCTTCTCCATCTCGCGGGACCGAGCCAGGTCGTCTTCCAGGCGGAGAGGCGTATCGGAGTCAATCGCCGGAGGGAGCAACGGCGCGCCTCTCGAACTACGGTGGGCATCGATCGCCGCTACAGCGATCGGCGCAAGTTGCGGCTTCCGGGCAGGCCATTCGTCACCTATCGCATGGCGCTCCATCCGGCTGCCCGGATGAGCCGCCTGCAACGCTTCCTCGCGCGGGGCTTCCTCTCGGCGAAGCTCGATCGCGTGCTGTATCTTTGGAGCGTCCTGCGCGGCGACATGAGCCTGGTGGGACCCTCGGCGCACCTGGTTGAGAACGACAGCTGGAGGCAGGACGCGATCAGCCTCTGGTGCTTTGCCCGAAAGCCCGGGCTGACCGGCCCCTCCCAGGTCCTCGGGGGTGAGGGGGAAGAAGCGGTCCTCTACGACCATTACTACGGCCGTCACGCGAACTGGAGGATCGACATCGACGCTCTGAGGCGGGCACTGCCAAGGCTTTTCCAGCGCAGCGCGGCGACATCGGAGGGGCCGCCTCCGGTCGACGCGGGCGCCCGGAGCGGAAAGGAAGGATGAAATCGATGTTCTCGAAGATTGGGGCCCTCGGCT
Organism: Candidatus Eiseniibacteriota bacterium; assembly: GCA_034679345.1. GTDB lineage: Bacteria > Eisenbacteria > RBG-16-71-46 > CAIMUX01 > VGJL01 > JAXDAY01. Next base: position 126,136 of record JAXDAY010000030.1, on the reverse strand, counting down.
TCTTCGCCCTCATGTTGTTGGGCGTCTGCGCGGCGCAAGGCGCGGACGAGTACCGGATCGGTCCAGGTGACGTGCTGGCGATCTCCGTGTGGGAACGCCCCGAGTTGACCCGCACGATCGTCGTGCGCGAGAGCGGTATCATCACCTTCCCGCCCATCGGCGAGATCGAGGTCGTCGATCGAACCAGCGCCGATCTGGCGCGCATTCTGGAGCAGCGCCTGAACGACTTCCTGCGCCGCCCGACCCAGGTCACCGTCGAGATCCTCGCCTTCAACAGCCAACGAGTGACCGTGGCCGGGGCGGTGGGGACGCCTGGACGGATCAGCTTCGAGCGCCTGCCGAGTCTCTTGGAGGTGTTGGGGGCGGCGGGGGGCCTCGGACCTGAGGCCGACTTGTCCCGCGTGCAAATCTACCGTCTCGAGGAGGGGACCGAGAAGTCGATGACCGTCGATCTGAGCGAGAGCTTCCGAACGGGCGACATTCAGGGCCTCCCCCGCCTGGTCACGGGGGACGTGATCTACGTCCCGAGCGCATCGGCCGACGTCGCGGGAGGGGGAAGCGTGGCGTTTTTGGTCGGCGAGATCAGCCGTCCGGGGGCCTATCCTGTGGGGAGGGGAATGGACCTGCTGAAGCTTCTGGCGGTGGCAGGCGGCGCCCTGCCTAGTGCCGATCTCCGACGGATCGAGGTCATCTCTCAAGGGGCAGGAGACGACGGCGGCTATACGGTCACCGTCGACCTCGAGCGCTATCTCGACGGGAAGACGAACGGTTTTGAGATTCGACCGGGTGACACGGTGCGGCTATTGCCCCGGACTGGCCGGGGCGCCGGACTCGCCTGGGCGGTCACGCGCGAAGTGCTGGGGGTATCCAGCAACATCCTGAGCCTGGTCCTGAGCTGGGACATCCTCAAGGATCGATAGGAGGCTGATTCGCGTATGCAGCGAGGTTCAACGGCCGCGGAAGGGAAGGACCTCCGAAGCGTCTTTCAAGCGGCATGGCGGCGCAAGTGGGTGCTCTTGATCCCCGTTCTGGCGGGCGGAATCGCGGGATTCGTGATCGGCCACCCGAAGATCCTGCGGCCGGTCTACAAGTCCTCGGCCACTCTGCTGGTCGAGTTCCCTCCCCAGCTCACGCGGGGCCTCCAGGGAATCGTCCCGCAGAACAAGATGGAAGAGGAGATGGCTCGCCTGCGGTCGATCATGCAGAGCAACGATTTCCTGATCAAGGTGATCGACGCCACAGGACTACGCGGGGATCCCTCGATTCGAAAGTGGGTCGAGAAAGGTCGTAGGCGTTACCCCGGCATGAAGACCGAGGAGCTGCAGGATCTCTACCTCACGCAGTGGTTGAGGCGCTCCATGCGCAACGACCGCAGCCGCACGGGCGAGAACCTGATCATGATCACCTTCTTCGATTGGTACCCCGACCGCGCGCGTGAGATCGTCCAGAAGGTCAGCGACGGCGTCATCGAGGCGAACAAGCGGGAACAGCTCGATCGAGTGCGATCGCTCCACGACTTCAGCCTCGAGCAGATCGTGCTCTACAAGCAGCGCCTGACCGAGGCCGAGGACCGTCTGGACGCCTACGCGCGTGGAATCACCGGCACTCGGTTCCGTGCCGCGATGGTCAGTCCCGAGAACCTCGGAGACATCCGGCGGCACCTCGATTCCGCCGACGATGAGCTGGCGCGCCTCAGCGTCGAGCGCGATCGGCTGAGAGTCTCCATCGAGGCCAAGTCGCCGAATACCGCCGCCGTCATCCGCAGCACACTCGGCGTCGAGTGGATGACGCTCCTGCAGGAGATCCGTGACCTCGAGCGCGAGTACGCCGACGCCTGCATCCAGCCTTCTCGCGTCGACGGCGGGCTCGAAACAATCGCCCTTCTGATCGCCCGCAAGCTCGAGGATGCCTCCAGGCTCGCCTCAGGCATCCTGGCGGATCCCACCCGAAACGTCCCCGCGGAGGTTCGCGCCGACGCGAGGACACTCATGGTGGCGGAAGCGAAGATCGCCGGCGTGACCACGCGCCGGGAGCGCTTCACCCGGAGCATCGGGGAAGTCGAAGGGATCCTGGCCGGACAACCCGAGCGGGAGACGGTGCTGCAGCGTCTCAAGGACGAGGTCGAGACCGATCGATCGCTCTACAACGCTTTCGTCGAGCAGCTGGCGACGAGCCAGATTCGCGAGGCCTTCGAGGCGACGATGGCCGCGAACCGGCTGACCGTGCTCGAACCGGCCTCCCGACCGCTGAAGCCCGTGAAGCCAAACCGGATCGCGATCGGCGTCCTCGGCCTGCTGGCGGGATTGATCCTGGGGATCTTCGCCTTCGTGATCGTCGAGCGACAGGATCAGACCTTCCGGGACGCGCGCGAGGCGGAGCGGTTGCTCGGCCTGCGAGTCCTCGGGACGCTTCCGCAGATGGAGCCGACGCGAGGCGAGTCCCGCGGAGGACGGACCGTTTGGACGCAGGCGAGGATGGAGGCCTACCTCCACGATTCCCCGGGGTATCAGGAGATCCGGCGGATCATGCTGGAGATCCGCGGCGAGGACGAGCAGCCCATTCGGAGCCTCCTCGTGACCAGCACGCGCGGCGGCGAGGGCAAGACGACGAGCTGCATCCTGCTGGGAGCGACGGCCGCGGCCGAGGAGCCGCGTCTGCCGGTGCTCCTCGTCGATCTCGACTTCCGCAGGGCCTCGCTGGGCAGGTCGCTCGGCATCCCGGAGGACGGTCCGGGGGTGATCCAGACGCTCGAGCGGCGTCGCATCGAAGAAGCTGTGTTCCGCAAGACGATGCTGCCCAACCTGCATCTCCTTACGCTGGGCGCGGCGCCCGCGCCGCGCAACGACCTCTTGACGTTCGAGAACCTCTCGTGGCTCCTGCCGGAGTTGACCCGCCGCTACGGCCTGGTGATCATCGATTCGCCGCCGAATCTTCCCGTTCCCGACCCGTTGATCATCGGGCAGCTTGTCGACGCCGTCATCCTCGTGATCAAGGCCGGCGCGACCCCGCGTCACATGGTGGAGAGGGGGGTGGAGCTGCAGAAGCAGTTCACGGGCAATGTGCGGGGCATTCTCATGAACAACGTCGATGAGTCGATGCCCTACTACTATCACTACCGCCACTACGGGTATCCGTACTACGGGACGAGGGGATCGGAGCGCTCGTGAAGCCGCCGACGGACGCGAACGCCCCGACCATGGCTGTTCCCGCGAATCGGGTGGGAGGATTGCGGATCGCCGCCATCGCGCTGGCGCTCGTGGGATTCGCCTTCGCTCACAGCGGGACCGTTCGGGTGCTGTGGCGGGTCTGGATGCACAATCCGAACTACTCGCACGGATTCCTGATTCCGCCCATCGCTCTCTGGCTGCTCTGGCGAGAACGCAAGTCCTTCGTCGGCGATGTCGATCCCCGGGGGAGCCTGTACGGGATCCTGATCATGGTCCCCGCCGTCATCCTTCAGATCTTCGGGTTGCGCGGAGACATCGCGACAGCGCAGGGCCTCTCATTCATTCTCGCCATCGCGGGGACGATCTGGATGCTCTTCGGTGGGCGGGTCTTCAGGCGCGCAGCTTTCCCCCTGGCGTTTCTCGGCTTCATGATCCCGACGTTTCCCTGGTTCATCAACGTCGCGAGCTTCAAGTTGAAGCTGATCGCGGCGCAGAGCGCGGTTGCATTCAGCCAGGCGATCGGCATCGCCGTCCAGCGTGAAGGTGTCAACATGGTCTTCCCGGGCGGCGTGCTCAGCGTGGAGAACGCCTGCTCGGGTCTTCGTTCGCTCATCGCCCTGTTGGCCCTCGGGGCGCTCTTCGCCTACCTCTCGTCCGGGAGGATCTGGAAACGGGTGCTTCTCTTCGCCCTGACGCTTCCCATCGCCGTGCTCGCGAACGCGATCCGCATCGCGGGGCTCTGCGTCTATGCCAGCGTGGCATCCGTGCAGGGGGCGGCGGGGCTCTTCCACGACGTGGGGGGCTACGCGCTCTTCGCCGTGGCATTCCTGTTGCTCCTTCTCAGCCGCAAGGTGCTTCGATGCTGAGGGACTTGCGTCTGCTCGTGCCCGGGCTGCTTCTCTGCGTCGTAGGCATCTATCGCTTCGCTTTCCCGCCGTCCCAGGGAGCGGAGAGCCACCTGAAGGACCTGCCTTACCAGATCCTCGGCTGCCCGGGAGAGGACCTGCCCACGGATGCGGCGATCCTCGAGGATCTCGACTCGGACGATCTCCTGATCCGGCTCTACCGCAGGCCAGACGGCGTGCCCGTCTGGGTGGTTCTCGTCTATTTCGTGAACACCCGCTTGGGAGGGCATGACCCGCGACTCTGCTATCGAAGCCAGGGCTTCACGACCGAAGGGCTCCCGGACCTTGCTTTCTCCGCACAGGTGGGGGAGCGGCGCGCCGAGAGCTTCCTGGCGAGGCGATCGAATCGCGCCGAGCGGGTGGCCACGTTCTGGTACGCTCCCGGCGGCCGGCTTGTCGCGGATGAGAGTCAGTATCGGAGCCGTCTCCTCCTCGAGGGGCTCCGGCGAAACCGAACCTATGGAGTTTTCGTTCGGATCTCGACGCTCGAGACCGGAAGTCAGGGGGAGGCGGAAGCCTGGACCAGCCGGTTCGCGGCGGAGGTCGCCGACATGCTGCCGGATCTGATCAGGGAATAGGGGGGATCCGCGGATGGGTCAGCTGAAAGTGCTCTTGTGGTCGTGGATCGAGACCACGCGAAACCTCGGGCGAGGACGAATATGGGGACCGTTCCTGCTCCTCGTCGTGATCCAGTGGGCGTTCCTGCTGCTCCTCACTCAATTCCATCGGACCATTCTGGCGCCCGTTCTGGTTCCGTGGATCCGTCTCGTCGTGGGTGAGGGAGCGATGGGATACCCTGTGTACTTCGCCGCTCTTCCGACGATCTACAACGCCGCCGGCATCCTGATCGACATCTTCTTCGGCGCGTGGCTGCTTGGCGCCGGCTTCCTCCTCTTCTGGCAGGCGGATCGTCCCGCCGATCCGGGGACGGGGGGCATCCAGCGCGCCCGAAGCTCCTACTGGAGCCTCCTGCTTGCGCGACTGCCCTTGGCTCTGCTGATCGTCGGCCTTCTGATTCTGCTCCCGCGGCTGGTCCTCGGTTCCGTGGCGGACGTGCCAGGCACACTCGTGCGGGCGATCCGCTACGGCTCGATCGTCGTCGCTTCCGCGCTCGAGTGCCTCTTCCTTTACGCCCCACTGGCGATTCTGGTGGAGCGACGTCGGCCGCTGGATGCGATCCGGCGGAGCATGAGTCTGGCTGCGGGCGCGCCGCTTGCGACCTTCGGCGCCGTCCTGGTGCCGAACTTGATCCAGGTCCCCATCTCGGCGCTCTTTCGCCGATCCGACACGATCGTGCGGAACATGGCGCCCGAGGTCGTGGCGTGGCTGCTCGCTCTGAGCGTCCTGCTCTACGCCGTCGCGGCGTTCTACATGGCGGGGTCGGGCGCACGGCTCTTCCGAATCCGCACCGAGGGTGCGGCGCGATAGGAGGACTGGATGGGAACGGCGCGTCGACGATACCTGGCGATCCTCCTCCTGGGGATGGTGACGGTCGTGGGGTGCGGCGAGAACACGACGGGGAAGCGCTACCGTGCCGAGCGGGACCTCTGGCGTGCGCAGAAGATGGAACGCAACCTCGGGCTGCAGTTGCAGGCCGGGAAGCGACCGGATGAAAAGACGATCTCCGGGGTGCAAAGTGCCTACGAACGGATCCTGAGAGCGGATTCCAGGCCGGCGACCCCTGCGGGGCGCGACAGCGCGCATGTCCGCTCGATGGGGATCATCCGCGCCCAGGCCGAACGGGGGCTGATCCGGATGGACCGTTTGCGGGGTGATTCGACCGCGGTTCTCGCCCATCTCGACCGGGCTTGGCGATCGTACCCGTGGGATCCAGACATCACCCTCCGCTTCGCCGTGGAGCAGATCGGCGCGCTTCGGTCCCTCGGACGGTCGGAGCAGGCCGTGGAGGTCTGTCAGGAGATCGTCTCCCAGATTCCGGTGCGGAGGCCCGACGGACGGACCCGCGTTCCGGTGATGGACGCTCCGATCTGGGCTGCCGACTTGCTGCTCGAGGCGGGCCGACAGGACGAGGCTCTTGCGGAGCTGGACCGGGCGGAGATCTATTACCGCGAGGTCGTGAACGAGAACCCCGACGATGAGACGGCGGCGCTCGCCTGGGTGCAGCTGGGGCTTGCGGCGACGCGCAGAGGGCGGTTCGACCGGGCCGTCGAAGCGGTGGATCACGCACGGAGGATCTCGGGCGCGACCGCGATTGAACCTCGAATCCTCTATATCCTGGGCACGTTGCACCAGGAGAGCCGCAAGGACTTCGGCGCCGCCGCGACCGTCTTCGGGGAGATCGTCGAGCGCTTCCCGGAAGATCCCCTGGCGCCCGAGGCCCTGCTCCGCCAGGCGGCCAGCCTGGCCGACGCCGGCACGCCCGAGCTCGCCCTCGGCGCGATCGACCGCATGGAGGAGATGTTCCCGAGGGACCGGGCCAGCGTGCCGCGCGCCCGCCTTCTGGCGGCGCGGATCCTGGTGCGACAGGGCCGCTTCCCCGATGCCCTCTCGCGGTATCGCTCGCTGATGGTCGATTTCCCCGCGACGGACGCGGCGCTCGGAGCGCCGCTGGAGATCGCGGCGCACTACGCCCAGAGCGGGGAGGCGGAAGCTGCGCGATCGACCCTGCAGAGGGCGGTCGATGATTATGCGCGGATGCGATCGGAGAAAGCGGGAAGCAGGGAGGCGGTCGTGGCCGGCGAGATGGAGGTCGTCGCCTTGAGCCGCCTGGAGCGCTGGTCGGAGGCGGCGGACCGGTTGATCGCGCTCACCTTGGAGTACCCAAACCAGCCGAGAAACCCGATGCGGATGGTGGAGGCGGCGGCGATCGCGCGCGACCGGCTGAACGATCCGGCGAAGGCAGCCGAGATTCTCGACCAGCTCGCGGAGCGATACTCTGAGAGCCCGCTCGCGGCCAAGGCCCGCGAGGAAGCGGCCGCTCTTCGGGGGAGATAGGTCTCCCCGCCTCGGCCATGAGTTCAGCGCTTTGGTTTGCGGCGGCCTTCGGGCTCCTTCTCGCCGGCTCCCTGGGAACGGCGCGTCGATTGGCGCGTGCGGGAGTCTGGCTCTTCCTCGCCTCGCTCGGCCTGGCGCTCGTCTGCGTCTTCCTGGGAATCCTGCGACAAGCCGAGCCGCCGCTGGGAGCTTCCTTCTGGTTGCGGCTCACGTGGACGACCGCCGCGCTGACCGTCCCGTCCTGGGTCCACTTCTCGTATCGCTTCGGAAGGGACCCGGCCTCCTCGAGGAGTAGCGAGAAACCCGTGCTCTTCCTCCTTTGGTGCGCCGCGGCGATCCTCGTCGTGCTGGGCTTCTCGCGTCCCCCATTGGCGTTGAACGCCGAGTTGGACCGCTTCATCCTTGCCCCACCCCTGGGGAGGCTCGTCGCGGTCCACATTCTGGCAGGTCTCATCGTCGCGCTCTGGAACTTCCATGCCACCCTCGAGACGGCGCGGAGCGCTGGACGCTCGCGCATCACCCACGTCATCTACGCGACGCTTCCAATCCTGGTGATCGTCCTCTACCTGACCGCCGATCTTCTGCTCTACTCCGAACAACCGCGCGCCAAGACGCTCGTGCTGGTGCCCGCCGCGATCATCTCATCCGTGGCATTCGTGGGGGCTCTAGGCAGAAAGACCCTCACGGAAGCGGACCTTCCGGTCGGGCGACCGGTCGTCTACTCCTCGCTCGTTCTGACCGCGCTGGGCTTCCTGTTCCTTGCGATGGCGCTGATCGCGGAGACGCTCCGGCACCTGGGCGTGGAGCTCCGTGCGGCCTGGCAGGAGCAGATCGCCACGGCGACCGTGATCGTAGCTTTCGCCCTGGTGATCCTGCCGGGCGTTCGCGCGTGGATCCGGCGATTCGTGGATCGTAACTTCTACGTGAGCCGCTTCGACTACAGGAGCGCGTGGGAGGACGTGAACGGCGTGCTCGCCGACGTGAGAAGGCGTGAAGATCTCGCCCCGGCGATTCGGGAATACCTCCGTGGCGTGATCGGTCCGGTGCGACTCCAGATCTGGCTGCAGAACGCCGAGAGCGGCGATTTCCAGGCGGGTTCGAGTGAGCCGTCGGCTCGCATGGCGGCCGACCACCCCCTCGTGGGGGCGCTGGCGAGTCGGGTTGAGCCGCTCATTCTTCCTCCGGAAGCCTCGGAGATCGACGAGATCCCGCTCCTGCTGTCCTGTGAGGGACTCGCGCAGCAGGGCCTTCGGATCTTCTTCCCGCTGCGGGGGGGAGGGCGCTTGCTGGGCATTCTCGGCTGCGGATCCGGAGCCGGAAGACCCCTCCATTCGGAAGATGTCGACCTGCTTCGTGCGGTGGCGGCTCAGCTGAGCACGTTGGCCGCCGCATCAACGTGGAACCGCCCTGCGGGGGATAGAACGGCCTGGCGGGGATCCGCGCACGACGGGGAGGTCGCGTGACGGAGAAGGGACGTCTCGACGAACTGACGCCGGGCGAGAGGGCGATGGGCGGCCACGCCGGTCAGGTTCCGATCGAGGAGACCCTCGAAAGGAGCAAGGTCTGGCTCGTGACGATCGGCTCCGCCATTCTCGCCGTCATGATCGCCGTGGCGCTGCCCTACCTCGCCTATACGTTCGACATCCGGACGCATCAGATCTTCAAGATCGCCGCGGGATCGGTGCTCTTCGGCCTGTTGCTGCTTCGTCCCGGGTTGGTCCCCTACGTGCTCTGCCTCGCGTTCCCCTTCTCCGACTGGTTGCCGAAGGCGCCGATTCCCCTGCTGAACACCACGAACATCCTCGTGATGTGCGCGATTCTCGGGGCGCTCGCGCTCACGGCGCAGCGCAAGATCCATCCGATCGTCGGCACGCCTCTGAACTGGCCCATGCTGATCTTCCTCCTGTGGATGGCGTTTTCCTGGGTCAACGGGACCTACCTCTGGCCCGAGCGATCCTGGGGGAGCGTGGAAAGCCTGAAGTCCTTCTGGTCGAGCATGTCGGGATTCATCGTCTTCTTCGTCATGACCCATCTCCTGACCGAACGGAAGCAGGTCTGGCGGATCGTGGCCTTTCTCCTGCTCGGATCGGCTCTCGGCATGCTGGGCCCGGTCCGTGAGATCCTCGACGGAGGCTGGGGCGTGCGCACGGGCGGAGGAATCGGCGACATCAACCGAATGGGCTCGTTCCTTGCGATGTCCGGAGTCTTCGCCCTCTCGATCGCCGGCGCGTTCCGCCGCGCTGGACGCCTCGGCACGTTCTTCTCGGGGCTGATCACCACCCTCGGCATGTTCCTTCCGAACTCACGGGGAGCCTATGTCGGCTTCCTCGCCGCGGCGGTGCCCCAGGCCCTCCGGACGGGCATTCTCGGCATCCTCCTGTTCGTCGTTGTCGTGGGGAGCGGGGCCCTGTGGGCGCCGAGCTTCGTCAAGGAGCGGGTCACGAGCACGGTGGAGGAGACCTCTGAGGCGGACGACACGACCGATGGGCTTGATCAGACCTCGGGGGGACGCCTGACCATCTGGAAGGAGTCGCTGCGCGTGATCGAGGAGAACCCGATCATCGGGGTCGGCTACGGGAACATGATGACGGCGACTCGTCTGTCTGCCGGGCTCTACAAGCATGTCCACAATCTCTACCTCCAGGTCGCCGGTGAAATGGGAATCCCCGGGCTCGCGCTGCTGCTATGGATCTTCGTCTCGGCTTGGCGCATGGGAGCGCGGCTCACGCGCCGCGGCGGGCGCACCGCCTTGCTTGGACGCGCGTACCAGGGGGTCATCGGCTGCCTGCTGGTCTCGAATCTCTTCGGGCAGCGCCTGTTCGACTTCGGATTGAGCGGCTACTTCTTCGCCCTCTCGGGAGTCGTGGCGATCGAGGAGAGACTCACGCGCGAATCGAGCGCCGAGGAGGTGCCGGCATGAGCCGACCCGCGATACTCGGGGGCGCTGTCCCGCAGACCGTCCTTCCGATCAGCCAACCGACCCTTCCCGATTACGATCGGTATGCTTCGGCCTTGAGCGAGATCTTCGAATCGAGGCAGCTCACGAACGACCGATGGGTCGCGCGGCTCGAGGAGACGGCGGCCGGCTACCTCGGAGTGCCCGAGGTCGTCGCCCTCGGAAACGCCACCTCCGGGCTCATCCTCGTCGCGAAGCTGCTCGGTCTCTCCGGTAAGGTCATGCTTCCGTCCTTCACCTTTCCCGCCACGCTCCACGCTCTGCTGTGGAACGGGATCGAACCGGTCCTCGTCGACTGCGACCCTGAGAGCTTCAACATCGACCCGATCGACGCGGCGCGGCGATGGTCGCCGGGCGTCAGCGGGATCTTCCCCGTCTACATCTTCGGGAACGCTCCCGACTGGGACGGCATCGAGCAACTCCGTTCCAGCCGCGGGCTGAAGGCGCTGAGCGACGCGGCGCACGCTCTCGGAACCCGGGTGGGAGACAAGATGGCCGGGAGCTTCGCCGAGGCGGAGGTCTTCAGCCTCGCGCCGACGAAGGTGACGGTATCGGGCGAAGGCGGCCTCGTCGCGACGAGAGACGCGTCGCTTGCGCGGGAGCTTCGGATCGCCCGCAACTACGGCAACCCGGGGGACTATGACTGCCTCTTCGCAGGACTCAACGCGCGCCAGAGCGAGCTGCACGCGCTGCTGGGCGTGTTCAGCCTCGAACAGACCGAGACCCACATCGCGCGGCGCGATGCGATCGTGCGGCGCTATCGTTCCGGACTCGCCGGCGTTCCGGGGGTGCGATTCCAGAGGATCGCCGAGAATTGCAGGTCGACGCACAACTACTTCGCGGTTCGGATCGAGGCATTGGCCTTTGGGTTGACGAACGCGGAGCTCCGCTCGGCGCTCGAGGCGGATCAGATCCGCACGAAGATCTACTTCTATCCGCCGCTCCACCGGCAATCGCGGTTCCGTCACCTGCCGGGGCTCGAGGGGAGCTATCCCAACACCGACCGCGTCTGCGCCGAGGTCCTATGCCTTCCGCTCTACTCGCACATGCGCGACGGGGAGGTCGATCGAGTGGTCGAAGCCGTCCGGAGCCTTCAATCCGAGGCGCCGCAGGTCCGCGCCGCGCTGAAGGGAAAGTCTTGAGGGCGACGGTGAGAGACGATTCAGGCGAGCGGCTTGACCTCGGGGTCCTCCCCGAGACGCCGGCCGAGGGGCTCTATGCGCGGCGGGTGAAGCCGATCCTCGATCGCGTGGCCGCCGCGATTGGCCTTCTCGCGCTCTCTCCCGTCCTGCTCGTCGCGGGGCTGGCCGTCATCATCGAGTCGCGGGGCGGCGCGTTCTTCGTGCAGGAGCGGATCGGGCTCCTGGGACGTCCGTTCCGGCTCCTCAAGTTCAGAACGATGGTCGTCGGCGCGGCGGAGATGGGAACCGGAGTCCTCGTCCTGGAGGACGACCCGCGAGTGACCCGCGTCGGCAAGTTCCTGCGAGGCACGAGCCTCGATGAGCTGCCGCAGCTCTGGAACGTCCTGCGCGGCGAGATGAGCCTCGTCGGGCCGAGGCCGACGCTGGCCTACCAGGTGCGGCAGTACGACGCGTTCCAGCGCCAGCGCCTCAGGCTGCGGCCGGGACTGACCGGCCTCGCCCAGGTGCGCGGGCGCAAGTCGCTCACGTGGGAGGAGAGGATCCGCCTCGATGTGGAGTACCTCGAACGCATCTCACTGCGACTCGACCTGGCGATCCTGTGTCGTACGATCGGAGTGGTCCTGCGGGCGAGCGACCCGCCGGCGGTCTCCGACTACTGGAGCGACCGCGGACAGGAGAGAAGCGAACGCGAGAGTCGCGGCGGCGACGAGGAGAAGGATTCCTGAAGAGAGAGGCTCGATGAAAATCCAAGGAGGGATCATGCGATCTCGATCGATCGAGGGGACTGCGGCCCTGCGGCGGTCGGCCTGGTACGTCATGTGCACGGCGTTTCTCGTCGTGGGGCTGGCCCCCGGCGCGGCCGGCCAGACTCCCGCGGAAGAAACCACGGAGGCGGTCCGGCAGTCGCGACTCCGGATGGTGTCGGAACCCTCGGGAGCGATGGTCACTCTTGAAGGCGTCCACCGCTGGCGAGGCACGACTCCGTGGGAGATCGAGCGCGACATCGCGGGGAAGTACGAGGTTCGAGTCGAGCTGAAAGGTTACGAGGACTGGAGCCGCGAGATCGATCTGCGCCCCGGCGAGGACCGAGAGCTCACCGTGAAACTCGCGCGCAAGCAGGCCTGGAAGGCGGCCGCCCGGAGTCTCCTCGTTCCGGGCTGGGGTCAGTTCTACGCGGATGAGCGGGGCAAGGGATATCTCTTCCTGCTTGGAGCCGCCGCGGGCGGGATCGCCATCGCCCTGACCGAGGAAGACTACCAGGACCGGGTCGACGACTACAGAGCGGCACGGAACGCCTATTTCGGCGAGGATCGGCTCGAGGAGCTACCCGCGCTCCGGGCCCGCGCGGACCGCGAGCGGCGGGACGCCGACCGGGCCTACGACCGCCGTCAAGTCGCGCTCCTGGCCACGGGCGCGATCTACGCCATCTCGCTCCTCGACGCCGCGCTCTTCTTCCCGGAGCCGGCCGAGGGATCGTTCGCGGACTTCGCCCCATGGGGCGATGAAGGGCCGCGGCTCGGCATCGCCTCGCGCGGAGCCGATGGAGTCGCCTTGCTCTTGAGCCTTTCAGGATCGAAGGGAGGATCGCGGTGATGCGTCTCGCACGCACGATCCCTGTTTTGCTGGCGATCGGGCTGCTCTCGGCCGGCGGCTGCTCGAAGGATCATGACCTCGGCCCGACCCGCAATCCACGGGACCCCGCGACCGGCGGGGAACGTCCGCCGGTGCCGACTGAAGTGAGGGCCGAGATCGAGGATCGGGCGGTCACCCTTAGCTGGGCCCTGCCCGACGATTGGGAGCCCGCAGAGATCCGTTCCTACCGGATCTATCGCCGCTCGGGAATCGCGGAGGAGTTCTCGCTCGCCGACTCGGCGGTCGCGAGCCCGAAGCGGATCTCCGGACTTCTCAACGGGACGGGGACTCTCTTCTCGGTGAGCGCCGTGCTGAAGAACGGGCTTGAAGGGGACCGCTCCTCCGAGGTCGCGGCCGCGCCCGGGCTGTTCGCCATCAGCATCGCCGAGGGACGCGAAGTGACCGCCAGCCGGGCGGTCCTGATCTCCGCCGAGGCGCCGAACGGCACGACGGCGATCCTGCTCTCCAACGACCCGGCGCTGGCCGATGCCGTGACGCTGAGTTTCGGAGAAACCGTCTCCTGGATCCTGCTCGAGGGGGACGGCGTTCGAACGGCCTACGCGCGCTTCGCTGACGGGGCGGGCAACCTCTCCTCGATCGTCTCGGATGCGATCCGCGTCGACACCCGCGCGGAGATCCTGAGCCTGGAGTACGATGGCCCCGACACGCGCGAACCGGGCGAGCAGATCGAGATGCGATTGAGCTCGGGCGAACCCGCCGGCTTTGCGCAGGTCGAGATTCCGCGCGGCGGGCAGCGCTGGACGATGCGCGACGACGGCGTCGCGCCCGACGCGCAACCGGGCGACGGCGTCTACTCGCTTCTCTATCCCGCGGAGACGGCCGTCCAGTTCATCGGCGCGGAGATCGTCGGCCACTTCCAGGACGAAGCCGGGAACCAGGCGCCGGCGCGCGCCGCTGATCGACGGCTGACGATCCACTCGGTCCCGCCGGCGGTGACGCTGGAGGAGCCGGGCAGTCCGGACCCCGAGTCCATCTCGCTTCGCTGGTCGCGCGCCCCGGAGGGGATTCCGTTCGGATCCTACCGGCTCCTGCGCGCCGAAGCGCCTGGAGTGGACACCGCCAGCGATCGCGTCCTCGTGCGGGAGTTCACCTCGCGGTCGCAAACGGAGCACACCGACAGCGATCTGGAGCCGGGACGCCAGTACTACTATTCCGTGCAGCTGCTCGATCCGGACGGCTTCGGGTCGTACAGCAATGAGGTCTCGCGCGCGCCGCAGGCGAACGATTCTCCGATCGCGGTCGTTCTGGCGAGCCCCTATGGGATCACCGAGGAATCGGTCCGTCTCGATTGGAGCCGGAACCATGACTCGGACTTCGCGCTCTACCGAGTGGTGCGCGGCGAGCGCGCGGGTGTAGACACCGACCCCGACCGCCGGAACCTGAGCGAGATCCGCAACGCGGCGACCACGACCTATGAGGACCGCTCCGAGCTCGAGGAGGGCAAGACCTACTACTACCGGATCGAGGTGGTGGATCTCCTGGGGGCGGGCGCCTGGAGCAATGAGGTGAGCGCCACCATCGAGGATCTCTATCCGGACGCCTCGACCCTGAGCGCCCCGGATCCGGCGGGAGAAACGACGATCGGGCTGTCCTGGTCCCGGAACAGCGATCTCGATTTCGCCGAGTACAGGCTCCACCGCTCCGAAAACGCCGGCGTCGGAGAAGGATCCACGCTGGTGACGACGATCACGGACGCCGAGCGAACGCGCTGGACCGACAGCGGGCTGCGGGAGAACACCGACTACTACTACCGCCTGTTCGTCCGGGATCGAGGAGGCCAATCCAGCCCGAGCAATGAGATCCTGGTCACGACCGACAACGCCGACCCGCCGGCAGTCACCCTGAACGCCCCCGTGGAAGTCGCGGGAGCGCAGACTCCGACCCTCGATCTCTCCTGGACGGCATCGAGCGTCCATGATTTCGAGAACTATCGGATCTATCGCGACACCTCTCCGGCGGTGGGGGAGAACTCCACCCTCGTCCGTGTGATCGATCTGATCTCGACGCTCACCTATCGGGACGCGGATCTCACCGACAATACGCGCTACTACTACCGGGTCTTCGTCCGGGATGACGCCGGAGGGTCTACGGGCTCATCCGAGCGATCGATCGTCACGGCGAACCGCGCTCCGACTCCGGTGACGCTCTCTCTCGGGGGGACGACGACGGCGAGCATCTCGCTCAGCTGGACGCGCAACGCGGACGCCGATTTCGCGTCCTACAGGCTCATGCGGGGGACCTCTCCGGGCGCCATCACCCAGACGGTGGCCAGCTTCGACCGACGTGAGCAGACGAGCTACACCGACTTCCTGCCGGGCGGGGATCCCGAACAGGACTACTTCTACAAGGTCGTGGTGGCGGACGCCGACATCGACGGTGGAAGCCCACTGACGAGCGATTCGAACATCGTCTCCGCGCGCCTCCAGAGTCCCTGAGTCGCGACGCGCGGGCGTTGACGACTGAGCCTGGCCGGATCATCGACGATCCGGCCAGGCTTTGTTCTCGGATGCGGGTGAATGCGATCGTTCGTCAGCGGGAGCGAGTCCGCCAATCTCCGACCGGCTCCTTGCGCGCCATGAGCTCGGCCTGCGGCAGGAGCGTCAAGGCCTCGGAGACCTGCGGATCGAAGTCGATCGTCACCGCCCACCGTCCCGCTTCGCCCCAGACGTTCCGCGCCATCTCCCGCTTGATGCCCAAGCGCACGAGATCGATCTCGGCCCTGAGGCTGTCGGGCTCGTAGGAGATCTTCTTCTCGGCGAGGAAGCTCTCGAAGCGGCGAACGAGGTCGTCTCCGACGACATAATTCCTGCGGAACGATTCCAGGTCGCCGAGGTCGGGCTTCGACTCGCCGATGTAGGCGTTGGCGAAGTCGAAGTAGGCGTTGCCGAGCTGACCCTGCGTGCGCGTCGCTCGAAGCCTTGATGTGAGCTTGACATCCGGCTGGATCCCGCCGCCTCCATAGACCGTCCTCCCGCCGGCGGTCTTGAACTCCTCGTTCATCGCGGCGGTCGTGTCGCTGGACGCCTCCTCGTCGATCTCCTCCGCGGTCTCCTCGAGATAGCGGTCGCGATCGCTGTAGTCGCGCTGGATGAGCCTCCCGCTGGGGGTGTAGTAGCGCGCAACGGTGAGGAGGAGGGCGCCGCCGTTCTTGAGGGGATACTGGCGCTGGACGAGGCCCTTGCCGAAGCTTCGCTCGCCGGCCAGGAGCGCGCGGTCCCAGTCCTGGAGCGCGCCTGCGACGATCTCCGACGCGCTCGCGCTGCCGTGGTTCAAGAGAATCACGATCGGCGCCTGGGTGTGCCGGCCCTTGCCGGTCGAGTAGTACTCCTCGTTGGCGTCCGGAAGCCGGCCCATCGTGTAGACGACCTTCTTTCCGGCCGGGAGGAACTTGTCGGTGATCTCGATCGCCTGATTGAGGTAACCGCCCGCGTTGCCCCGGAGATCGAGGATCAGCTTCTCCATCCCCTGATCGGCGAGCGATTGGAGCGCATCCTCCAGCTCGGTGCTCGTCGTCGCGGAGAAGCGGTTGAGGTAGACGTAGCCCACGCCGGGTTGCAGCATGAAGCTCGCCGAGACGCTATAGATCGGGATCTCGTCACGCACGATGTCGAACTCGAGCAAATCGGTCTCGCCGGGGCGGCGGATCGAGACATGGACGATCGTGCCACGCTCGCCGCGCAGCTTCTCGAAGACCTCCTCCTCCTTGATGCCCTTGGCCGACTCGCCGTTGATCTTGGCGATCACATCCCCGGGGCGGATGCCGAGCTTGTCGGACGGGGTGCCGGCGATCGGAGATATCACGGTCAGGTCCCCGTCCACGATGGCGAATGAGACGCCAATCCCGTAGTAGGAGCCTCGGTTGCGCTCTTGCATCCGGCGAAATCGCTCGGGATCGAGATAGTTCGAGTGGGGATCGAGCTGCTCGAGCATTCCCCGGATCGCCCCGTCGATGAGATCCTCTCCATTCGTCTTCTCGACGTAGTTGTCGCTGACGAGCCCGAGCACCTCGGTGAGGACCTGAAGTTGCGTGTAGACGGTCCGCCCCGATGCGTGTCCGCTTCGCAGGAACAGGGCGCTTCCCAGGATTCCTGCCAAGAGGATGCACCCGGCGGTGACAAGGAGCAGACGCTTCGAGCTCATCTCTCGTCTCCCTTCGCGGCGGGCGGGCGACGGTCCCCCGGACCCTCGCCGTTTCCTCGCCACATTCCACGATACCACAGACCGGCCGCCGCGGCTAAACAGACGCCTTGCAGGTTGCCCGGAAGGGGAGCGTGTCGTAACATCCGGCGGGCGCGGGAAGTGGAACCGCCTGAACCGTCCGCCGGCGGCATCCATGGATTCTCAAGCTGGGCCCGTCCGCTCCGATGAATTGAGGGGGAGGTGTGACTGTGAAGCTGGAACAGAAGATCAGGGACCGGAGCGCTCATCTTGGAGTCATCGGCCTGGGGTACGTCGGCCTGCCTCTGGCGACGGAGTTCGCCAAGGCCGGATTCCGCATCGCGGGGATCGACGTGGACTCCAGCAAGGTCGAATCGCTGCGGCGCGGGCGCTCCTATGTCCAGGATGTGCCGGATGCCTGGATCGCGCCCGCGGTCTCCGCGGGCAAGCTGGTGGCGACGACCGATTTCAATGTTCTTGCCGACTGCGACACGGTGAACATCTGCGTCCCCACGCCTCTCAGCAAGACCAGAGCCCCCGACCTCTCCTATATCAATGCGGCTGTGGAGCAGATCGCCGCCCACCTCCACCCCGGAATGCTGGTCCTCCTGGAGAGCACCACGTATCCCGGCACGACGGAGGAGGTCATCCAGCCGATGCTCGAGAGGACCGGCCTGCGGGTGGGAGTCGATTTCCACCTCGCTTTCTCCCCTGAGCGGGTCGACCCGGGCAATCCGGTCTACCAGACCCACAACATCCCCAAGGTCGTCGGCGGGGTGACGCCCGAGTGCACCCGGCTCGCTGCGCTGCTTTACGAATCGAGCGTCGAGAAGGTCGTGCAGGTCGGCTCGCCCAAGGTGGCCGAGATGGTGAAGCTGCTGGAAAACACCTTCCGCAGCGTCAACATCGGACTCGTCAACGAGATCGCGCAGCTGAGCGACCGGATGGGAATCAACGTCTGGGAAGTGATCGACGCGGCCGCGAGCAAGCCGTTCGGATTCATGCCCTTCTATCCCGGCCCGGGCCTGGGCGGACACTGCATTCCGATCGATCCCCTCTACCTTTCCTGGAAGGCCCGCCTCGCCGGGTTTGAGGCGCGTTTCATCGACCTCGCGGATCGGGTGAACGCGGAGATGCCGCGCCACGTGATCCGGCGAGTGATCGTGGCCCTGAACTCGATCCGCCGCAGCGTCAACGGTTCGCGGATCCTCGTGGTGGGCGTCGCGTACAAGGCGGACATCGACGATACCCGCGAATCTCCGGCGATCGAGGTGATCCACCTGCTCCAGGAGATGGGCGCGGAAACCTGCTTCCACGATCCCTTCGTCCCGCGTCTCGAGGTCGGGGAACACCGCCTGGAGTCTGTCGAACTGACCAGCGAGCTGCTCCGGGAGATCGACTGCGCGGTCATCGTCACGAATCACAAGAACCTGCCGTACGATCGAATTCTGGCTGAGAGCCGGATCGTGGTTGACACGCGCAACGCCTTGAAAGGGATCGAAAGCCCGAAGCTCTTCCGCCTGTAGAGCGGAAGGCCTCGGCCCGGGAGATCGAACCAGCTTGGATGCACACGACGTCATACTCATAACCGGCGGAGCGGGTTTCATTGGATCGCACCTCTCCGACCGATTCGCGCGCGACGGCCGCCGGGTGCGGATCCTGGACGACCTCTCCACCGGGTCGATCGAGACGGTGGACTGGCTCCGTGCGACCCATGGTCGGAAGATCGAGTTCATCCGGGGCGATGTCCGGGACCCGGCCCGTGTCGGCGAGGCAATGGCCGGCGTCAGCGAAGTCTTCCACGAGGCGGCGCTGCCGTCCGTGGAGCGTTCCGTCCAGGACCCCGAAACCAGCCTCTCGGTCAGCGTGGACGGCACGCTTCGCTTGCTCGAGGCGTGTCGCAAGGGGGGCGGCATCCGGAGGTTCGTCCTCGCCGGCTCCTCATCGGTCTACGGCGATCAGCCCGATCTCCCGAAGCGGGAGTCGATGCGACCCGCCCCGAAATCGCCCTACGCGATGGGCAAGTGGATCGCCGAGGAGTACGTGCGCCTCTACGCGGAGCTCTATGGGCTGCCGACGCTGACGCTCCGCTACTTCAACGTCTTCGGTCCGCGTCAGGATCCCGGCTCCCCCTACGCGGCGGTCATCCCGCTCTTCCTTCGGGCCATCCGGGAGGGGGAGGCCCCCGTGATCTACGGCGACGGCAGGCAGACGCGGGACTTCACCTATATCGACAACGTGGTCGATGCGAACCGCGCCGCGCTCTCCTGCGCGGAGACCGGCGGCCGGATCGTCAATGTCGCCTGCGGAGAGCAGACCTCGCTTCTGCAGCTCATCGAGCTCATGGGAAAAGTGACGGGTCGGAAGATCACTCCTCGCTTTGCTCCCGCGCGCGTGGGCGATGTCCGGGATTCGGTTGCCGATATCTCGCGCGCCGCTTCTCTGCTTGGCTTCCGCCCCTCAGTGGACCTTGAGACGGGACTGCGCCGCACTGCGGAGGCCCTCTCCGAGAGTGTTTGAAATCGCGAGTCGAACCGCAAACTGCAAGGGGATCGCAGCGCATCGCAACGCCGGCTGACCGCAGCGGCGACCGAAGAGCGGCCCGATCGCCGGAGTCATTCTCTAAGCCACTGATTTCGCTATAGATACGAGCCGGCTCCCGGACGCAGCGGCAAGCGCTCGCCCGGCACGATCCTCGCGTTTCTCCCCGGGCATGAGAACCCCCTTCCCTCGC
This sequence comes from Candidatus Eiseniibacteriota bacterium, assembly GCA_034679345.1. GTDB lineage: Bacteria > Eisenbacteria > RBG-16-71-46 > CAIMUX01 > VGJL01 > JAXDAY01. Next base: position 106,466 of record JAXDAY010000030.1, on the reverse strand, counting down.
CGGGCCCATCTTGCGCCGATCCTCGTCCTAGGGCTTTTTGGGGCCCTCCCGGCCCCCTCGGGGGCCACTGGCCCGACTCTGGCGTTTCTCTCAGCCACGCGGCCTCTCACGGCGACACAGACGGCCTCCGGGGGGCTCCCGGCCGTCGGGACCGATCCCGCCGCGGCCACAAGATCGAATCCCGCCGGACTGGCCCGCGCGGAACGGGCTGCGGCGGCCGCGGGACATCAGAGCTGGCAGTCCGGTTTGGCCCTCGAGTCGCTCACCGGCAGCATCGCGACCTCTCTGGGGGGAATCGGAGTGGACGTGTCCGCCGTCCATGCCGGGAGCCTCCCGGCTTACGACGCCGCCGGCGCGACTCTGGGATCGTTCCAACCGATCGAGCTCGCCGTGGGAGCCGGGTGGGGACGCTCCGTCCTGCCGGGGCTTCGGGTAGGGCTGGGGGCGCGCTGGCTCTATCTCCACGGTGGGGAGTCGGCGATCACGGGCGTGGGCTTCGACTGCGGTCTCGAGGTCGACTTCCTGGGCGCGGTGATTGGCGGGGGAGCGCGGAATCTCGGAGCGGATGCGGTGGGCCCGTCGGGGCGCTATCCGATCCCGACCGAGTTCACGCTCGGCGCGTCCCGCCCCATCGGTCGTCTGGCGCGGCTCGAGATCCACTCCGTGCTCCGGGAGGGGGAGGTTCCGATCGTCTTCGGGGGAGGGCGCTTCCACGGCCCCGGGGGGATCTCCCTTCTCGGTGGAGCTGCCTATGACTCCAACGATCCACAGCTCGGCTTTCGGCCGCGCGCGGGTCTCGCCATCGGGACCCGGGGACTCGAGCTCGCTTACGCCTTCGCCCCCGACGAAGAAACCGGGGAGCTTCACCACTTCTCCCTCTCCGTGCTCCTGCCGGCGCGCTGATCCCTTCGGCGCGCCGATTCCTTCGGCACGCTGATTCCAGCTGCGGGCCCTCTCTCCGGAGCCGACTTGCCAGCGTGGCGCCGCGCAGATACTCTCCGCGGGGGGCGCAGCGCGTTCCGGCGAGGAGAGATCGATGGCGCGGATCGTGATCACGGGCGGTGCGGGTTTCATCGGATCCCACGCAGCGGAGTATTTCGCGGCGCGGGGGTATCAGGTGGTCGTCGTCGACAACCTCTCCCGGGGGGCGCTCCTTCGCCGTCCCGATCCGAACGCGGCGTACAACTGGGACTATCTCGGCTCGCTGCCGGGCGTCGAACGGGTGAAGGGGGATGTTCGCGAGGCGGGCCTGATGGATCGCCTGCTCCGAGACGCCGATGCGATCCTTCACGCGGCCGCGCAAACCGCGGTGACCACCTCCACCGTCGATCCGGAGACCGACTTCACATCCAACGCGCTGGGCACGTTTCGGGTGCTCGAGGCCGCTCGCAAGAGCGGGCGCCATCCCACCCTGCTCTACTGCTCGACGAACAAGGTGTATGGCGCGAACGTGAATCGGGTCGGCATCGTCGAGGAGGCGAAACGCTATCGCTTCAGCGACGACTACGCCGAGGGAATCCCCGAGGATTTCGGCATCGATCTATGCGAGCACACTCCCTATGGATGCTCGAAGCTGGCGGGCGATCTCTACGTTCAGGATTACGGCCATCTCTACGGCCTCCGCGTCGGAGTCTTCCGGATGTCATGCATCTATGGGACGCGCCAGTTCGGGATGGAGGACCAAGGGTGGGTCGCTTGGTTCGTCCTGGCCGCGCTCAGCTCGGCACCGCTTACGATCTACGGCGACGGCCGGCAGGTGCGCGACATCCTGTGGGTGGAGGACCTCGTGCGAGCCTACGACGCGTTCATCCAGCGAGGTCCGCAGATCGGCGTCTACAACATGGGCGGAGGACCCGCCTTCACCCTCTCTCTCATCGAGCTGCTCGAGAGGATCGAGGAGCGCCTCGGCCGGCCCGTTCCACGATCGGTAGGGCCGTGGCGACCCAGCGATCAGAAGGTGTATGTCTCCAGAATCGCCCGCGCGCGGGCCGATCTCGGATGGGAGCCGCGGATTTCTCCCCAGGAGGGAGTCGATCGGCTCATCGATTGGGCCCGCCAGAATCGCTCGCTCTTCGCTCATCTCGAGAAATAGGGGAATCTTCCTCATGCCGCGCTGCGCGCCGGCCGATATCCCAGAGGGACCGAACCCCTGGGAGGTGAAACCTTGGCCTTGGGAGGCGCCGACGCCACCCCCGATCCACTTCCGCTGCGCCCCGCGCTGACCACCCGGCTGAACGAGTTGGGGGCGCTCGTGCCCGAGCTCCATGCCCCCGGGCGCGAGATCGATCTGTCGGAGACCTGCCACGCCCTCCTCGATCTGCTCGAGCGCAAGCAGCGGCAGCTGATCGAGCAGAACGTGCGGCTTGCGGGACTGCGGGAGCTCACGGAGACGCTCCTTCGAGAACCGGATGAGGAGAAGATCCTCCGCACGATCAGCGTCTACTTGGGGCACGCCTATGGGATTCCCGAGGTCGCCGTCCTCACGCGGATCGACGGGGGAGGCCTGCGCGGGTACCGAACTCGCGGAATCGGCCGCGGTTTGAGCGAGAGGATCCACTGGCCCGCCGAGTCGCTGCGCGGAACGGTCTGGGAGGAGGCCCTCGGAGGCAAGGCGATCACCGCTTCGGAGGACAGCACTGGACCGGAGGGATCCCCATCGCCCCTGCCTCTCATCATGCCGCTCCTCGCGGCGGGAGAGGCGGCCAACGAGGGCGAAACCGCTTCGGGGGCCGTGATGGGCCTTCTGGCGATCCGCCCCGGCGGTTGCCAGGGCTCGGGGAGCGACCCGCTGGAAGTCGGGCAAATCGCCTTCCAGGCGGCGACGCTGCTCCAGAGCGTCAGGCAGCAGCGGCGCGCCGCCCGAGAGACGCGATTCCGCGAGTGCCTTCTCGAGGCGATGGGCGACGGACTCCTCGCGGTTGACGCGACCGGGCGCATCACGGCGATGAACCGGGCGGCTGGAGAGCTTCTCGATCTTGACCGTTCCCTGCTCGGAAAGGGGCTCTCGGCCCTCTCCGCGCACGCGCCGAAGCTCGCTGAGCTCTGCCGCGCTGGGCTGCATCGGCTGGAGCGTCGCCCGCCGGAGGAAGCGGCGATCCTGGCGCGCGGGTCGAAGATTCCGATCACCGCGCAGATCGTCCCGCTCGCCGAGGAGGGCCCGGATTCCGGGGGCCTCGTTGTCACGATCAGCGATTTGCGGCCACTGCGGGCGATGGAGGAGGAGATCCGGCGTCTGGACCGGCTGGCGGCGCTCGGACGATTCGCTTCGGCCGTGGCGCACGAGATCCGCAATCCGCTCGCCGCGATCGGCACGGGCATCGAGTATCTGAGCTCCTCGATTCCAGCCGACCGGGCTGAAGAAGTTCGGATCCTGCGATCGGAAGTCCATCGCCTCGACCGGATCGTGCGGGATCTGCTGGCGCCCGCCCAGGCACGCCCCCTTGAGCTCCGCAGGACCGGCATCGCCACCTTGATCCAGCGAGCCTGGAGAGCCGTCGAGCCCCAGGCCGACGAGCGGGAAGTGACGCTTCGCCTCCTGCCGCCGGATGAGGAGGCAAGCCGTCCGATGACCGGCGTCCTCGACGAGGAGCGAATGTTGCAGGTCCTCGTCAACCTGGCGCGAAACGCCGTGGAGGCTTCGCCCACGGGGGCGGCAGTGGAGATCGGATGGGAGCGCGGAGTCGCGCCGGAGGAAGGGGAGATCCGGATCTGGGTGCGCGACTCGGGCCCGGGCATCCCCGCCGAACAGCTCAAACATATCTTCGAGCCCTTCTTCTCGACCAAGAGAGGGGGGACCGGGTTGGGCCTTTATGTCAGCCACAGCATCGTGCGGCAGCACGAAGGAACGCTGAGCGCCGAGACTGCGCCGGAGGGGGGGACCGTCATGGCGATCCGCATTCCCCTCGCGCAGGGATGGGGGGAACTCGAATGGCAGCCACGATCCTGATCGTCGAAGACCAGGAATCGCTCCGGCACTTCCTGACGCGATCCTTCGCGGAGGACGGCTACACCGTGCTCGCCGCAGGGTCGATCGCCGAGGCATGGGAGAAGCTCAACCAGGAGGAGGCCGATTTGGTCCTCCTCGACATCCGCCTTCCGGACGGCCTGGGACTCACACTCCTGGATGAGCTGCGTCAGCGGGAGCCGGACCGTCCGGTCATCATCATGACCGCCTACGGCGAGATCCAGACCGCGGTGGCGGCCATGAAGGCGGGGGCATACGACTTCATCACGAAGCCCTTCGAGCTCGAGGAGATCCGGGTCCTCGCGTCGAAGGCCCTGGAGTCGGCGCGCGTCGTGCGGGAGTTGACCCACCGGCGCCGCCGCGAGAAGGAGCGCTACGCGCAGGACTTCGTGCGCGGGACCTCGAAGGCTGTGCGAGCCGTCTACGAGATCGCGGAGAAGGTCGCCGCCAGCGACACGACGAGCGTTCTGATCCAGGGGGAGAGCGGGACGGGCAAGCAGGTGATCGCCCACTACATCCATGATATGGGGCCTCTCGCGGAGGGACCCTTTCTCGAGATCAACTGCGCGGCGATCCCGAGGGAGCTCCTGGAAACGGAGCTCTTCGGACACGAGAAGGGCGCCTTCACCGATGCGCGCGCCCGCAAGCAGGGCCTCCTGGAGCTCGCCGATCGAGGCTCTCTCTTCCTGGATGAGATCGGGGAGATGAGCACGAACTTGCAGGTGAAGCTCTTGAAGGTGCTCGAGAGCATGTCGTTCCGCCGGGTCGGCGGGACCCGGGACCTCAACGTCCAGGTGCGGATCATATCGGCGACCAACCAGGATCTCTCGAAAATGGTCGCCGAAGGACGCTTCCGCGAAGATCTCTACTACCGGCTCATGGTCGTGCCGATCCGGATGCCCGCGCTGCGCGAGCGCCACGAGGACATCCCCCTGCTGGCCGAGCACTATATGCGCCAGTTCAACCAGACCTTCCGCAAGCGCTTCCGTAGGGTCACCCCATCGGCGATGGCTCTCCTGCAGGACTACGCGTGGCCGGGGAACATCCGCGAGCTTCGCAACCTCTTCGAGCGGACGATCCTCCTGGAAGACGGCGAGGAGATCGACGTCCACCACCTGAAGCTCGGCGTCGAGGCGGGATCGCGCCCCCTGGAGACCGGGATTCTCGAGTCGCTCCGCTCCGTGCTGGTGGAGGGGCGGATGGAAGCTTCGGGAATCCCATTCGAGGATTGGATCGAGCAGATCGAGCGCGGGCTCATCGAGCGCGCCGTGGAGGCGAGCGGCGGCAATCAGACTCGCGCGGCCGAGCTGCTCCAGACCACTCGAGACAAGCTCCGGTATCGAATGAAGCTCTACGCGCGTCGCGGGGAGGTCGTCGGAACGCCGGCGCCCTGAGTCCGTCTCCGCGGTCTCCGCCGGGCGTTGTCGCCGGAGCCGGGCGCATCTATACTGCGCCCATGCTCCGGCGAATCTCGCTCCATGCGGCGCCACGCCTGGCGGCGGCCATGATCCTCTTGGGCCTCATCGGCGGAGGATGCGGCCTCTATTCGTTCAGCGGGAGCTCCCTCCCGTCCCACATCAAGACAATCGCCGTGCCCATCTTCGGCAACGAGTCGCTCGAGTACGATGTGGCGAACGAGGCGACCCAGATCGTGACGCAGCGTTTCCTGCAGGACAACCGATTGAAGGTCGTGGGGGAGGGGCGCGCCGACTGCATCCTCGAGGGGACGATCAGCGGATACGAGAGCAAGGTCTACAACTATACCGCCGATCAGCAGCCGGTCGACTATATCGTGGTCATCCGCTTCGCGGCGACTCTGCGGGACGCGGTGAAAAACCGGGAGCTCTGGAAGGACGACGCGATGACCGTCTCGGCGGTCTACTCGGTCACATCCGCCGATCCCAGCGCGCTCGGCGATGAGTCTGCGGCGCGATCCAAGGCGTTGAAGGATCTGGCCGAAGATGTCCTCGCCAGGACGATGGAGCAATGGTGAGAGGGGGCTGGGACGGGCGCCGGTACGAGGCGGAGGCTTTCTTCACCTCGCTCTCCCGGCTCGCGGCTCCATCCTCGCTCTTCCTCGTGGGTCCCGAGGTCTTGCTGCGCGATGAGATCGTGCGCCGGCTCCGGGAAAAGGTTCTTGGAGGCGGGGAGGGGGAGCGATTCGGGCGAGAGGTCTTCTCCGCCCGCGAGACGCCTCTCTCGGAGGTCGCCTCAGGCATGCGACTTGTCGGGCTTTTCTGCGAGTCGCGGCTGGTGATCGTCACGGATCTCGAGCGCTACGGACGGGCCTCGCAGGCGGATCGGCAGGATTTCTGGAGCTGCCTCGAGACGCCGAGCCCGGGAGTCCATATGATCCTCGTGACGGAGAAGTCACTCTGGGAGATGGAGCGCGGCGGAGAGTTCATCCGTGGCACCCTTGAACGGGTCGACGCGATCGTCCGACTCGAGCATCCCTCGGCCGCAGCCGCCGTGGAGATCGTCCGCCGGGCGGCGCGGGAGCGACATGGGCTCGATCTGAGCGAGGAGGCTGCGCGCCGCCTCGTCGACGCCGTAGGCCCCAATCTTCTCGATCTCCAGCACGAGGTCGATCGGCTCGCCCTGAGGCTGGGCCGGGGAACGCGGGTCGCCGAATCGGATCTGGCCGACTGGCTGCGGAGCGGGACCGTCGGCACGCTGAACGATCTCGAGGCGGCGCTCCGGGCGAGGGACTTGCCGCGGGCGCTGCGGATGTGGGACGCGGTGCGCAGCGCGACGACCGTCCCGGCGGTGAGCTGGATCCTCGCCTCGCGTCAGCTCGACCCGCGCTGGAACCGGCGGGGGAGCGGGGGAGGAGACTCCGCCCGCCTCCTCGATTTGTGCTATCGGCTGGAGCGAGGCGTGAAGTCCGGCGCGATCCCCTCGGCGCTGCAGGATGCGGCCCTCGAGATGGAGATCGTTCGTCTGTGCTCCTCGGATGAGGCGGGCCGATCCCGGCCGCCGACCCGGTGAGGGAGGTTTGGGATGGGGTATCTGATCGACGTGACCGACAAGAGCTTCGCCGCGGAGGTCATCAATAGCCCCACGCCGGTCGTGGTCGACTTCTGGGCCGAGTGGTGCGCTCCATGCCGCACGATTCACCCGTTTCTGGAGACGATCGCCGCCGAGCTCAAGGGAGCGGTGAAGTTCGTTCGGGTCGATGTCGACGCGAATCCGGCGCTGAGCCAGCGACACCGGATCCAGCGGATCCCGACTTTGATCTTATTCAAGGGGGGGAAGGTCGTGGGGCAGACCGGGGGGGCCGCGTCCAAGGAGTCCTTGCAGCGGGCGATCGAGCAAGCGCTCGGGAGAAGCCGCTAATTGGCGGAGAGCCGGCGAGGATCGCTCGGGCGGCGCGTGTCTCTGTGTCTCACGCTCCTGGCCGTCCTCTGCGGGGAGGCCGGGGCGGAAGGCCGGCCGGGTATCGATTGGGCCTCGAGTTTCGAAGCGGCTCAGGAGCGATCGGCGATCGAGGAGCGGGTCCTCATGATCAGCTTCTACACGACTTGGTGCGGCTGGTGCCGGCGCCTCGAGAAGGAGACCTTCGCCGATACCGCGGTGATCGCGCTGAGCCAGCGGCTCGCTTGCGTCAAGGTTGACGCGGAGCGGCATCCGGAGCTGGCACGAGCCTACCGCGCTCGCGCGTTTCCCACGGTCGTGTTCATCGATCGCTCGGGCAAGCTCGTCGAGAGCGCCCGGGGGTATCTGCCTCCTGAGCGATTCCGCGTGCTGCTCGAGCGGATCCTGGATCGTTCGGGAGAGGAATTCATCCTGCGGCAGAGGTTGAGGGATCACCCGGAACTCCCCGCCCCGCGCAAGGATCTGGCCCGGGTGCTGATGGCGAGTGGTCGCTGCGAGGAGGCGATCCTTCATCTCGACACCTTGCTCTCGAGGACCGAGGATCGATCTGTGGAAGCGCAGGAGATCCGCCTCGAGCGCGCTCGAGCGCTTCTCCAGGCGGGCCGGCTCAAGGAGGCGCGCTCGGAGCTCGAGGCGTTGACGAAGGATACTGAGGATCCGTCACGCCGAAGCCTGTCGGTCTATTACCTGGGAGAGGCGAAGTTCGCTCTCGGCGACCGCAGAGGCGCGCGCAAGGAGTTCGAGAAGCTCCTCGGCATGCGGTCCGAGGGGTGGATCGCGGACCGGGCCCGGGCCAGGCTCGGCGAGCTGGGTTGAGCGGAAAGCGGAAAAAAGTGATCCGGGGCCCCAAGGGCACGTAGCCGGGGGCCCTGGATTGTGCCGGCCTCGCGGCCGGCCGAAGGTTCAGAGCTTCATCCGCGGATGCCGTGCCGATTGGAGTCGAGCCGGAGCCATTCAAACTTTCGTGGTCCGCGATCCAAGGGGACTGCTCACGCGCACCGCAGAAGCGTCTCTGACGAATGAAGGCGAGCCCTGATGCACGCATGACCGTCCACTCTCTCGCCTCCGCGGAGTTGAATCGCAGGTTCCGTACCAGGTCGGGCGGTTTGGCGCGGATGCTGCCCGGGACCGCAACGAGTTCTGATGTCATGGGATGCAGCGGCTGCCGGTTTTCTCGCCAGAGGTGGGGAGGAGGCGGGCCGCTCGAGGAGGGGGAGAATGCATAGCGGAGGCGTGCGATCCGCACGATTTCGAGGATTCGGCAGATGGGCATGGTTACATAATGTATCTTATGCGACATTCGTTCGAACGCTCCTGAGCCCGTTCCCTGCCCTGATCTTCCTCTTCCCGGCAAGCCTCCCCTGCCGGGCCGAATCGCCCCCCGTCTGGGGATACCTCGACAACGGAATGGGCTATCTGCTACTCGAATCCCACGCTGCGCCGCTCATCGGAACCTCCATGATCATCCACTCCGGGTCGGCCCGCGAAGAGTTCGCCACGAGCGGCGCGAGCCACTTTCTGGAGCACCTGCTCTTCAATGGGACCGAATCCCGCACCCAGGAGCAGCTCTACGACGCGGTCGACGCGATCGGCGGCTACAACAACGCGACGACCCGCGACACGCATGTCGTCTTCATGATGGTGACCCCGGCGGAGAAAGTCCGCGACGGCATGGAGATCCAACGGGACATGCTCTTCCATTCGACGCTCCCCGCCGAGAAGGTCGAGAAGGAGCGCGGAATCATCCTGGAGGAGATGGCGCGCGACACCGACACAGGCGGCTACGCCCTCGAGCGGCTGCTCAACCTCTCCGTCTTCGGCCCCAGCGGGCCGGGGCTTCCGGTTCTGGGGAGCCAGCAGTCGATTCGATCGATGCCTAGAGAGGCGATCCTGGACTTCTACAGGAAGTTCTATGTGGCGCGGAACATGACGCTCCTCGTCGTGGGAGACTTCGACTCCATCGCGATGGAGAAGACGATCCGCGAGATCTATGGCCAGGAGCCCCCCGGAGCGACTCCCCCGCCTTTCGCTATCGCCGAGCCCGCGTGCGACTCCACGCCCCTCGTCTCCCATCACGAGGGCGCGAACGGCGTTTTCGAGTGGAGCTGGCCTGGTCCCGATCCGAGCACACCTGGATTTCTCGCCTACGAGGCCCTCGTCGATCTCCTCGCCGGCGAGGAGGCAGCGCCCGTGAACGCCGCCGTCCGCGGCCGTTTCCCGGGCATGATTCAGTCCGCAGGAGGACGGCTCGAGGGGTGGCCGAGTGGATCCCTCTTCCGCTATCGGATCGAAGCGGAGGCGACGATCGACTGGCGCGAGTGCGCACGGGAAGTGCCCGAGATCCTCGCATCCTCCCGCGCGCTCCCGGATCCAGCCGATTTCGAGGCATGGAGAGTCTCGGAGCGAACCGAGGAGTTCTTCCTGAGGGAACGGCCTCACTACTACGGCGTCATCGCGGGAAGTCGGATCGCCTCGGAAGGCCTCGCGGCCGTCGCGAGCCGTCCGGAACGGCTCGAGGCGCTATCCCTCGCCTCCATGGCGGCGATTCTGCCGGATTGGCCTTCCGCGCTGCCGCCATGCGTCACGGTCGCGTTGCCGAAGCCGGTCACGACGCAGCCGGACGCGACCCCGACGCAACCTGCCGCCGTCGACCGCTCCGAGCTTCCCAACGGCGCGGAACTCCTTGTGCTCTCGAGCCCGGAGAGCCCTGTCCTCGCCTTGCATCTCTTCGTGAAGGGACGCTCACAAACCGAGCCCCAGGGCCAGGATGGAGCCGCTGAGCTTCTCCACAGGCTCATGGGGAGTCGCACGTCGCGGTCGGATCCGGCCGAGCTGACCCGCCGCCTGCGGGCGATCGGCGCTGAGTTGAAGACCGCCGACGACCCGAACATTCCCTACGACGATTTCTACTCCACCTCGGGCCACAGCTACGTGCGGCTCCAGACCCTGGACGAGCATGCTGATGAGGCGTTCTCGATCCTCGGGGAGATCCTCGGGCCGCCCGCATGGACGGACGCCGATTTCGAGGAACAACGCGGGGCGATGCTGGCCCAGGCGAAGCAGGCGGCCGCCGGGACTCGGGCCCGGGCGCGGGAGCTGCTCAGGAGCACGCTCTATGGGGATCGGCCGGAGGGCCGCTCCGTCTTCGGCACGCCTCAGAGTCTCGAGGCGATCACGCCGGGCTCGCTGCGGGACTTCGCAGCCGAGTACTTCACTGGCAGGCGTCTTCTCCTCGTCGCGGCCACTTCTCTACCTCCCGCGATGGTCCACGAGCTCGCCGCGCGCTCGATCGGCGCCCTTCCCTCGGGATCTCCTCCTCAGCCGAAGAGCCCCTTCGCCCCCCTTCCCCACCTGCGCGCCGCGCTTCGCTCCGGCGTCGTGCCGGCTTCGAGCGGCATTCCCTCAGGCGACTCGCTTCTCGTCCTTGCCGATTCGGTTGGCGGCCGCCAGGCGACCGTTCTGGAGGTCCGGGCGATCGGGAACGCCGATGCGGCTTCCCTCCCCGCTCTCGAGGTCTGGAATGCGATCGTCTCGTCGCGGATCCAGTTCCAGCTCCGGGAGCGCGAGGGGCTCGCCTACAGCATTGGATCGAGCGTCGAGCGCGCTTCGGACGGGACGGTGCTCTGGTACGCCTCGGCCGGAACGGCCGCGGGGAACATCCCGAGGATCATCGAGGGTTTCGAGCAAGCGCTGCGGGAAGGTCTCGCGCAGCCCCCCGACTCATCGACGATCGCGCGGCAGGGGATCCAGATCTACGGCAGGTCTTTGATGCGGCGGGCGACTCGCATGAACCGCGCCTACGCCGCCGGCCTCGCCCTCATGGACGGTCGCGATCCGGCCGCCATCGACGATGAGATCCGCGCCCCGATGCGCGTCGACGGCGCCGGCACGGAGAAGCTCGTTAGCGGATTTCGCGGTAACGGGCCCGGCGTCCTCGCCGTCGTTCGCTGATCCCGAAGCGGGAGCCGGTGGGGAGGCCACTCCCCCACCAGGCTCATTGCCCCAGCATTCGTGGGCGATCAGTCGCCTGCGCGGGCCTTTGCGGCCTCGATCCCCTCGCGGGCGTCGCGCACGCGGGCATGCTCGGGGTACTTCTCGATGACCTGGCGGAACGCATCCTGGGCCTGGTCGTGCTTGCCGGCGTCCATCAGCGCGTTGCCGGCGCTGACCAGATCGTCGGGGCGAAGCGGGGACTCCGCGATGCCGGCCGCCTCGATGAACTTCGCGGCGGCTTGCTCGTGCTGCCCTTGGGAGTCCAACACCCCGGCGAGGCCCCGCAGGGCCGAGGCTCGCAGGAGCCCGTCCTTCGAGCCGCGGCTCAGAAACTGCTCGTAGAGGCGCTTCGCTTCGTCCAAGCCTCCAAGCTCGAGCTGGCAGTCCGCCGCGCGCAGGATCGCCACCCGCCCGCTCGGCGTTCCGCCGAAGCGGTCGGCGGCTTCTTTGAACTTCCGAAACGCCTCCGCCGCGTTCCCGTTCATCGACTGGCTTTCTCCGTCCAGGAGGAGGACGGCGGCCTGTTGCTCCGATCGCTGCTGGGAGCGCTGCATGATCTGCGCGGCGATCACGGCGATCAGCGCGACCGCGAGGACGATCGCGATCCAGGTCCCCTTGGTCTGGATGAAGTTCTTGGCCTTCAGGAGCCCGGAGAGAACCGGATCTTCGCGCAGCTCTTCCTTGGTCATCTTCTCGGTCAACGGATTTCCTCCCCCATGACGAAAGGCAAAATCATAGTTTAGCGGGCCGACTTCTTCCGCGTCAATGCCGCGGCCGATGGTCTCGCCGCGGCCTCGCCGCCGGCGCCGTTACCGTCGGGCCCCTCGGGCTCCAGCGGGCGATCCGGGCAGACGGGGCATTGCCATCCCCCGCGAGGCGATGGGCGCGCATCGGCGAGCCCAGTCCGCCCGCAGGCGTCGCACGCCGGTTGCAGGAGGCTCTTCGTCGATTCGTCCCAGAAGCGGTACGGCCCCTTCGGCACGGCGGCGCGCCGGCCCTTCGCGTGGGTCTGTAGAGGATAGGCCTGGCGCGGCTGCATCATGATGCCCAAGGCGACCATGCGGGCATCGACGTGAGGCTTCCAGAACTCGTTCGCCTCCTCGATCCGGCGCTTCCACTCGAGTTGGAGCCACCGGATCCGCTCCTCTCGATCCTCGACCTTCGTCGTCCAGCGGCGGCTCTGATTGCGGGCTTCCTCGATGAGCTGTTCGTAATAGACGGTGATCGAGGCAGTCTCCTCCTCGAGCCGCTGATGGCTCGTCTGCTCGACCTTCTTGATCCGTCGTCGCATCCTGCGCTCAAGCGCCCGCCGCGCGGTCGCGAGAACGACCTCGGTCAGCGGGAGCGCGGGCAGCGCCGTCCTTCCCTTCTGTGCCTCGTCTTCCAGCGACTCCCAGAGTTCCATCAGATCCGGCGTCTGCGCCCAGACTTCCAGGGTCGTGCCGTCGACGCTCACCAGCTCCATCTCATCGGCGGCCTCGATGGAGGGATAGGTGATCGTGAAGAGGAAATGGTAGATCGGCTGGTAGACCGGGATCGGAGGACCGAACCGGGCGTCCGAATCCGGGAAGAGCTTCTCGGGTGCGGGCGGTCTCGGCGCCGCGCCGGTGGGGCGGATGAAGGCGATCCCGATCCTGCCCTCCTCCCGCGCGACGGCGAGCAGGCGGTCGAAGACCGGGTTGCCGACTGTGGCCAGCTCGGCCCGAGGATTGCGCGCCAGCGCCTTGCGGTTGAACGAGAACGTCAGCTCCGACGAGCCGAGGCGCTCGCGGAGATCTTTCGGGACGGTGAAGCTCCAGACGTCTGATTCCGCCACATGCGGCTCCAGTCCCCGGACGGCCAGCCAGTCGCGCAAGAAGCCTTGGAACATCGAGGCTTTCACGACTCTCCCCCGCCGGGCACCGCCCCCAGCTCCTCGAAGATCGTCTTGTCATAGTCGCGGATCTTCTCGTAGCGCTTGCGTGCCAGCAGAAGATCCTCGCCGAAGCGTCCGAAGGCTTCCTCGAGATCGCGCCGGCTGCGATGGCTCGCCCAGATCTGGAAGACCCGCTGCTCGAAGCTCTCGCGCTCGCTCCACTGCCCGAGGACCATGTCCATCTCTCCGATGACGAGCTCGAACATGTTGATCTTTCGGTGGAGGATGTGCAGCACGTAATCCTCCACCGTCTCGCGGGCGGTGAAGTTGTAGATGCGAATGTCCCGGACCTGTCCGAGCCGGTGCACGCGTCCGATTCGCTGTTCGATCCGCATGGGGTTCCACGGCAGGTCGTAGTTCACGACGATGCGGCAGAACTGGAGGTTTCGTCCCTCCCCGCCCGCCTCGGTGCTGACCAAGACGCGGCGATCACGTCGAAAGTCCTCGACGGCGCGGTCCTTCTCCTTCGAGCTGAGCGATCCATGGAAGACCGCCGGCTCGATTCCGATGCCGCGGATCCCTTCCTCGATGAACTCCAGGGTCCGGCGGAACTGAGTGAAGATGAGGATCTTCTCGTCCTTTTCCGAGTCGACCAAGCGTAGGAGCCCCTCGAGCTTTCGACTCGTCTTGACCGCGCGGGCCATCTCCACGAGCCGGTGCAGGCGCTTGGCCTGGGTCCCCTTACGAAAGACCCGGAGGGAGCGCTCCAGGGTCCGCAGCGCGGAGTAGTGGCTCGATCCCATCTCCTTCTGGAGCACGAGAAGGAGGAAGTGCCAGCGCGAGTACTCCTCAGGCTCGCTTTCGGAGACGACGTCGTGGACAAAGGCCGAGACCCCGTCATAGAGCCGGCGCTCTTCGGGCGAGAGCTCGAACGTTTCGATCCGGACGTCGCGCGCGGGGAACTTCAGCGCGGTCGAGCTGCGCGTCGTGCGGATCATCACCTCGGCCAGAAGGGCGGAGAGCCGGCGCGTGTTCTTGGGAAGCCGTTTGTCCCCGCGGACCATGAACTCCTTGCGGAACGCCCGGTAGGTGCCCAGGACTCCCGGCTTCAGGAGGGTGACGAGATTGTAGAGCTCCCGCATGTCGTTTTGCACCGGCGTCGCCGTCAGGAGGAGCAGGTACTTCAGGGAGAGGGCGTCGACGAACTTCCAGCCCTGCGTCAAGTGATTGCGCAGCCGGTGAGCCTCGTCGACGACAAGGATGTCGAAGCCCTGACGCTCGATCTCCTCGCGGTTGCGCTCGGTCTTGGCCGTGTCGAGGGAGGCGATCAGAAGCGGGTGCGCCCCCCAGTCTTCCCCGCGAGTGCGGATCACGAAGGGCAGATCGAACTTGTGCTCCAGCTCTTCCTGCCACTGCGTGAGCAGGGAGACGGGCGCCAGGACGAGGGCCCGCCGAACGAGACCGCGCAGGATGTACTCCTTCAGGATCAACCCGGCCTCGATCGTCTTGCCAAGCCCCACCTCGTCGGCCAAGAGGCCGCGGCCTCGCATCTGGCGCAGAACGCGGAGGACCGCTCGGATCTGGAAGTCGTAACGCTCGAGGTCGCGGACCCCGTTCAGGCACAGGAGGCTCTCGAACCCACGGCTCAGCGCGAGCCGCTCGGCGCTCAAGTGGAGCAGGAATCGCCCGCGCCCCTCCCGGGGCACGGCATCGACCGATTGGAAGGCGCGGATCGATTCAGGATCGATCCGCAGCACCCCGTCCTCGACGGGAGGCGCGGGCTTCGTCTCCCCCTCGGGCGCCTCGGGCGCCGCTGGGGCCGGCGCCTCCGGTTTCGCGCCGACGCGGGGGTGGTTCGAGTTCAGCCGCCGCACGCCGTCGGCGAAGGCGACCTCGAGGATGTCGAAGAAGGCCCGGGGTTTGACCCCCACGACCATCCCCTCGCCGTAGTCGGCATGATGGATCGTATCTCCGACCCCATACCTCTTCACTGTCGTCAATCGCCTCTCCCGTCAAATGACATAGACTTGAATGCCTAACGCCGGCTGGAGGACGACCGTGGTCCCGTCACCCCCGCGAAGGGCGAAGATCCGCGTCCCCAAATCGAAGCTGAAACTCCTGCGAACGAAATACTCGACCCCCACCGCGCTGCCGTAAAGGAAACGATATTCTTGTGTTTGGACCTCGCTTCCCTTGAAACGAAGCTCCCTCTGCTGAAGCCCCGCGAACGGCGCTACATAGTAACAGAGTCTCGATCGCCGCTGAAAGTAGAGATAATAATCCGCGTGGAATGTGGTGAACTTCACCCACCTGGGGATCACCTCCTTCTGCTCCTCGGTGTAACCCCCCTCCCTGCGGTAGCGTAGGTCGTCGAAGCCGAAGCCCAGCGCATGGCTGCGGTCGAGCACGAAGCGAACGCCGATGTGGCCCGACGGTCCCCACCTGGAATGGGTGTCGTCCAGGTCGAAATCGGCCTCCATGCTCCCACCATCGGGCAGCGGCCAGTTCGCGATGTGGTAGGTGTCGCCGTGAACGATCCGACCGTAGCCGATCTGGGCTCCGAAGCTGGGCGTGCTGGTGCGATGCTCGTAGGCCTCGGCCGGCGCCGGGCCGAGGCAGAGAATTGCGGCCGCCGCGGCCAGGACGGCGCATGTCGGGATCCCCGGGACGGGGAGCGGAATGGCGCGCAGGATTTTCATCTCTCCTCCTGTTGGCTTCCTCCACCCCGAGGATGGAAGCGACGATGGACTCTCCGAAGGAATGATCGATCGACGGCCGTGTAGATCTCCGTCGTCGCCAGGGAGCGGTGACCGAGGAGCTCCTGAACGATCCGCAGCGACGCGCCCGCCTCGAGAAGATGCGTGGCGAATGTGTGCCTCAAGAGATGGGGATGCAGGCGACGGGCGTCGAGAGCGGCGACTTCGCCGCGGCGGCGGAGAATCCGGAAGAACCCCATACGGCTGAGCGGGCGCCCCCAGCGGTTGACGAATAGCTTGGGGCAGTGCCTGGCCTTCATGATCGCGGGACGCCCCCGGCGGAGGTAGAGCCGGACCGACCGGCAGGCGGGAGCGCCGAGGGGGACGACGCGCTCCCGGTCCCCCTTCCCCACCACTCGGACCCAACGCTTCTCCAGGTCGCACTCCTCCACTCCCAAGCCTACGAGCTCCGATACCCGCAATCCGGCTCCATAGGCGACCTCCATCATCGCACGATCTCGCAGGTCGAGGGGACCTTCTCCCGCGCAGGCTTCCAGCAACCGGTCCACCTCGCTGCGGCTCAGGCACTTCGGGAGGTTGCGCGGCGTGCGCGGCCCCTCGAGGTCGACGGAGGGGTCGCGATCGATCCAACCCTCCCTCAGGAGGAAGCGGTAGAAGCCCCGGAGACTGCTCCGATACCGTTGCTGGCTCCGTCGCGCGCGACCTTGCCGGTGAAGCCGCGCCAAGTCGGCGCGCAAGAGCTCGGTGTCGATCCTTTTCCAATCGGCTCCCCCCCGCGAGGCCAGGAACTCGAGGTGTTGCTGGAGATCGCTTCGATAGGAGAGAATCGTGCGCGGCGAGAGTCTCCGCTCCAGCCGCAAGTGGTCCAAGTAGGCGTCCACCGGCTCTTCGCGCCCGGTCAAGCCGTATCTCCCTTCCCACCCGCGGCCGGATCCGTCCGGTCGAGGAACTCGCGGATCCGCTCCGCAGTCCTCTTCCCGATCCCCTCGACGTCCATCAGATCGCGAACCGCGGCGCCTCGAATCGCCTCGAGACTGCCGAAGCGGCGCAGCAGCAGCGCCCGCCTGCGGTCGCCGATCCCCGGCAGCGGATCGAGTCCGGAGCGGACCTGGCGTCGACCCCTCAGGAGCCGGTGATAGGCGATCGCGAAGCGATGCGCCTCGTTGCGCACCCTCATGAGCAGGCGGAGCCCCTCCGCATTGCGCGGAAGGCGGACCGCTTCGGCGCGGCCGGGCACGACGATCAGCTCCTCGCGCTTCGCCAGAGCGAGGATCTGGATGCCGGCCATGCCCTCTTCCTCCATCACGCGGCAGGCCCGGGCTAGCTGCCCCTGGCCTCCATCGATCAGGATCAGATCGGGGATGGGGCCGTCCGAGTCGCGCAGGCGCCGCAAACGCCGCCGGATCACCTCTCCGATCATCGCCACGTCGTCGGGACCTTCCACATCCCGGATCCGGAAGCGCCGGTAGGATCCCTTCTGAGGCATCCCGTCCTGAAAGCAGACCATGGAGGCGACCGCGTCGGTCGCTTGCAGGTTCGAGATGTCGAAGCCCTCGATGCGATAGGGCGTGCGCGTGAGATCGAGTCGCTCCTGAAGGTCGTAGACGCCGGCGCCGATCCGGGCCCGGCGCTGCTTTTCCTTGAGCTCCTCCGCTTCCAGACGGAGGTGGGCGTTCTCTCGCGCCGCCTGCGCGAGCGGCGCGAGCGAAGCTCCCCGCGCGAGCTTCAAGCGCACCGGACGCCCCGCCCGTTCGCCCAGCCAAACCTCGAGGGCATCGCGATCGCGCGGCAGGATGTGGCAAGCGATTGCAGCCGGGATCGCGGGCGATTCGGCGTAGTGCTGCATGATGAACGCCCGCAGGATCTCATCGGGCCGCGATCCCTCGGCGCGCAGCAGGATCCTCGCTTCCTGTCCGATCACCTTCGCTTCGCGAACGTGCAGGAGCACGCCGCACGCGCGGTCGCCCCGGCGGACGACCGCGGCGACGTCGGTGTCGGCGGGGATGGGCGGTGTCATCCGCTGTTGCTGCGCGAGCCGTTCCAGGGTGGCGATGGCGTCCCGGGACCTCGCCGCCTCCTCGAAACGAAAGCTCCGCGCCTCCTCCCGCATCTTGGAGGCCAACTCCTCGACGACTGAGGCGACGTCGCCCTCCAGGAAGCGGATGAGGCGCGCGACGATCGTTGCGTACTCGTCGGGCTCAGTCCTGCGCGTGCAGGGGGCGGGGCACCGGTCGATGAAGTACTCGAGGCACTCCCGCCCCGACCGCTCGATCCTTCGGTCGGAGCAGTTGCGCAAAGGGAAGATCTTGCGCAGCATCTTGAGCGTCTGACGCAGATCCTTGACGTGCGTGTAGGGGCCGAAGTAGCGCGAGCCGTCGGGGACGGCGCGACGGGCGATGAAGAGGCCGGGAAAGCGATGGGCGAGAGTGACCTTGAGGAGCGGGTAGCGCTTGTCGTCCTTCAGGAGGATGTTGAACGGCGGCCGGTGGCGTTTGATCAGATTGGCCTCGAGGATCAACGCCTCGCTCTCGTTGGCGGTCACCAGGGTCTCGAGATCCTGGATCCGGGCGACGAGATGGCCCAGGCGCGATTCGGAATCGCCGCCGCGCCGGAAGTAGCTCCGCACGCGCAGGTGCAGCCGCTTCGCCTTGCCCACGTAGAGCACGCTGCCGGCCGCGTCGCGAAACAGGTAGACGCCGCTACGATCGGGCAGGAGCCTGAGCTTCTCTTCGAGATTCATCACTGGAGAGTATCGCACGAGCCGCGGAGTCCCGGTAGCGGCCTGCCGGGTGTCGGACCGGTACGGGCGCCCCGCGCACCGAACCGATGCGCGGGGCGGGTGCCTGCCCCCGAGATGACTCGAACATCCGACCTACGGTTTAGGAAACCGCCGCTCTATCCACCTGAGCTACGGGGGCCCGGAAACGGCTGCAGGGTGACCGATCTCCAGGGGAAGGTCAAGCCGGCCCATCGTCCGCGCGATAGCGGACGAGAGAGATCACGGCGGGGTGATCGAGCTTCTCGCGACCGCCGAGGCCGTCGAGCTCGACCAGGAACGCATAGCCGACGACAACCGCTCCGCAACGCCGGACGAGCCTTCCCGCAGCGGCGGCCGTGCCCCCCGTCGCCAGCAGGTCGTCGACGACGAGCGCGCGATCCCCCGGTTTCAGGGCATCGGCGTGCGCCTCCAGGCGGCTCTGTCCGTATTCCAGGTCGTAGGACTCCGCGATCGTCCTGCCGGGGAGCTTGCCGGGCTTGCGCAGCAATACGAGCGGCAATCGCCGCTGGAGAGCCAGGCCTGCGCCGAGGATGAAGCCGCGCGCCTCGACGGCGACCACGTGGCTCACATCGGTCGCCGCATACGGCTCCCAGATCGCCTCGACTGCGTCAGCCACAAGGGCGGGCTCCAGGAGCAGGGTCGTCACGTCTCGGAATAGGATCCCGGGCTTGGGGAAATCGGGGATGTTCCGGATGGCGGCGCGCAGTCGGAGCGGAAGATCCGGACGCATGCGGCTCCTCGTCGTTTGAGTGGTCGGGGCGAGAGGATTCGAACCTCCGACCCCCTAGTCCCGAACCAGGTGCGCTACCAGCTGCGCTACGCCCCGACCCGACCCAATAACTTGAAGAACGCTAGCACCAACTTCGTTCGGATGACAAGCGTGGAATCAGCTCCCCGCCTCCTTCCATCCCCGCCTTCCGATGAGGGGAACGAACGCGCAGAGGCCGCCCTCACGGTCGATATATCCATCGGCCGCGCGCTCGACGATCCGTAGCACTTGTTGCGCGCCACTTCCGACGGGGATGACCATCCGCCCCCCCACGGCCAGCTGATCGGCGAGCCCCTCGGGCAATCGGGGCGCGCCGGCGGTAACCACGATTCCGTCATAGGGAGCGAACTCGCTCCAGCCGACGCTCCCATCGCCCACGCGCTGGATCACGTTGGTGATGCCGATCTCAGCCAGGATCCGCTGGGCTCGCTGGGCAAGCGGAGCGATGCGCTCGATGGTGAAGACAGTCCGGACCAGGTGCGCGAGAATCGCCGCCTGGTAGCCCGAACCAGTCCCGATCTCGAGGATCCGGTCTCCCTCTTCGAGGTCGAGCGCCTGAGTCATGAGGGCCACCATGTAAGGTTGAGAGATTGTTTGCCCCTGGCCGATCGGAAGGGCGTGGTCTCCGTATGCGCTTCCCTCCATCGCTGGATCGACGAAGAGGTGGCGAGGGACGGCGCGGAAGGCGGCAAGGATTCGCTCGTCCACGATCCCCCGCGAACGGATCTGTCGATCGATCATCCGCTCCCGCGCGGCGAGCGGGTCGAACTGGGGCTGGGTCATCTCTCCTCGCCGTCCGGAAGGTCCCAGCCTCTCAGAAGCGAGAATGCGCAGTCGTCTGTCCAATCGAGGCGGATCGGCGTCACAGAGACGAAACCCGCCTCGATCGCCTCGATGTCGGTCCCCGGGTCCGCGTGCCCGGCCGGCTCCTCCCCACCGATCCAGTAGTAGGGGCGGCCGCGCGGATCGGTCTTGGCGACGATGCGGTCGGAATAGACCCGTTTGCCGAGCCGTGTCACACGGTAGCCCCGGATCCCTCCGTTGGACGGGCTGGGGACGTTCACGTTCAGGAGGCTTCCGGAGGGCGCTCCCGAGGCGACGACCTTGGACGCGAGCAGGCGCGCCACCTCCCCCGCGGCCTCGAATCCTCCCGGCTCCCAATCGTCGAGGGAGATTGCCATCGCCGGACGGCCCATCATCCGGCCCTCCACGGCGGCGGCGACGGTGCCCGAGTAGGCGACGTCGTCTCCCGCGTTGGCGCCGTGGTTGATCCCTGACACCACGAGATCGACGGAGACTTCGAGGAGGCCCGGAATGCCGCGGCAGGCGAGAAGGACGCAGTCGGTCGGAGTGCCGTCGACGGCCAGGACGCCCTCCTCCAACCGGCGCACGCGCAGGGGGCGGTGGATCGTCAAAGCGTGGCTCGTGGCGCTCTGCTCCCGCTCTGGGGCCACGACCCAGACGCGTCCCAGCGGCTCGAGGGCGTGTCGAAGCACGCGCAGGCCCTCGGCCAGGACGCCGTCGTCGTTCGTGATCAGGATTTCCATACCTGGGCAGGATCCTCGCGGAAAAGACTGGTCGGGGCGACTGGATTTGAACCAGCGACCACTTGCCCCCCATGCAAGTGCGCTACCAGGCTGCGCTACGCCCCGACCCGAACGTCGGTCCGAGCCTTGTCTCAGCCTCGAACCCGCAAGCTAGAGTATCCACGGGGCGCGGGGCGAATGCAAGGGGCGGAGGGAAACGAATACCCCGCCGGACTTGAGGGCTCCGGCGGGGTTCCGATGGAGGTGGGATCGAGAAGCTACGCCCGGCGGCGACGATGCGCCAGGGCCCCCGCAAGGAGGCCGCCACTCAGAAGGAGGAGGGTCATCGGCTCCGGGATCGGATTCACCTGCGTGTCGGGCACCAGGATGTGATTCATCTCGCTGCCGTCATGCGGCGGGACCGTGATCGGATCGGAGTCGGGGAGCGTGAAGCCGGCGTTCCAGGCGGTGTTGACGCCTTGGCCCCCCGAATTTCCATCCTTCGCATAGAAATCGCCCCACATCGGCGCGCGGTCGCTGTCGAAGTAGATGTGCGTCGCGGTACCGGAGGTCTCGTTGAACTTGATTCCATACAGGATGTCCGGAAGATTCGGGTTCCCCTCTTGATCCGTCCATGTCTGGAGCAGGATCTCGCCAAAGTCGCCCCCCGGATTGAGCAGGTTGTCCAAACCGAAGGTCGGCGAAACCTCGAGAAGGATGTGGCTCGTCTCGCCATCCGGATGCGACAGAAGGTAGTCGTAGTGCCAGGTGAGGTCCTGGTTCTGGGTGACGGTCCACTCCATCGCCGTCGTTCCCCCAAGCACCCAGTTCCCCGTTCCGAGGATTCCTCCGGTGGCGCTCGAGAGCATCCCGACATACGCCTGAGAGGCGGTCGGGCTCAGTCCTGCGACAAGCACTGCGAGAACAATGATGAGCAGTCCAATACCGAACGAGCGCATGTGAATCCTCCTTCGACTTGAATAGGGCTCCCGCGCGTCAACACATCGGAAGCGCGGACCCCGTTCGGGTCCAGTCGAATGCCGATCTGGAAATCATTATACGTCTCTTTCGTCTATTTCCATAGTGAAAACGTTCCCCAGCCTATCAGAATGGCCGGCTTCCAGCCGCAGTCACGAGGACGCAGAGTATTTCTTTATCCGGGAGCGAGATACAGGTTCCGGGGCAGGGGTGGGACGCGCTGGGCTCGCGCAAATCTGTGACTGTGGTCGCATGGGATGGCCCGGGCTGCGGCCGCGTACGCCGGGTGGGCCGGCTCTCCCTCTGCCGAGACCGAGGCCGCACGCGTTGCCGCGTGTCTTCGGGAGGCGGATCGGCCACCCGATCAGCTCGTCCCAGGCTGGACTCCGGCCCTGATGACGGACGCGGCACCCGTAGAGATCGCCGAGGAAGTCGTTGCCATCACGGTCCGAGTCTCACCCGGTGGGGTATCGCATCATGATCCGCGGGTTCGCTGAGGCCGAACTACGACGCGTTCTCCCCTCCGGTCAGATGCCGATCGCCAGCCGCGCAGGACTGCAGCGCGCCGCTCCCGCGGCAGCCGTAGGCAATCCCGTGGATGCCATCTTCGAACTAGTGAAGCGCTGGGATCTCGCGCGTCTTCCAGGAGTGAAGGGGATACGAGCCCGATTGTAGGTCGCTGCCGACGATTGCCTTCCACGCGCTCCGGAAGAGAGGTCAGCGGCGCGATTGGAGCAGGTTGAGAATCTCGGTCAGCTCGTCGCGGATCATCGTCAGGCCCTCGATCCACGGATTCTCGATCCCGAGCCCGAGCTGCCCTTCCTCTGGCGTCGAGCGCGCTTCCACCCGGAGTCGGCGCTTCGCCCCCTTGATCGTGAAACCCTTTTCGTAGAGGAGTGTCTTGATCCGCTCGAGAAGCTCGAGGTCACGAGCGCGATACATGCGACTCCCGGATCTCCCCTTCTTCGGCCGGAGCATCGGAAACTGAGTCTCCCAGTACCTCAAGACGTGAGGACGCACGTCGAGCCGCTCCGAGGCTTCGGCGATCGAGTAGTAGGTCTTGTCCCGTTCGTCGGGGTCCGGCTTCCCTGCCGTCGCTCGATCGGTCATTGCCCCTCCCCGCGCGGCGGACGGCCCATCAGGGCGCGGAGCGCTTCGCGTGGATCGACGCGCTCGAAGAGCACGCGATGGACCTGCTCGGCGATCGGAAGCTCGACTCGCAGCCGACGGCCGAGCTGGACCGCGGATCGGGTCGTCGGCACTCCCTCGGCGACCTGGGTCATGGCGGCCATCGCCTCATCGACGGGAGTCCCGCGGCCGATCGCGAAGCCGAGGCTCCGATTCCGGCTCAAGGGCGAGGAGCAGGTGGTGACGAGATCGCCCACGCCCGCCAGGCCCAGGAAGGTCTCGCGGCGCGCGCCCAGGGACACCCCCATGCGCGTGATCTCCGCGAGGCCGCGGGTCAGGAGAGCGCCCAGGGTGTTGGCGCCTAGCTGCATTCCTTCGCTGATCCCCGCGGCGAGGGCGACCACGTTCTTGAGAGATGTCCCGATCTCGACGCCGATCGGGTCCTCGCTCGTGTAGACACGAAACGTCGCGGAGTGGAAGAGATCGCGGACCTCTTCGGCCGTTGCCCGGTCGGTGGAGGCGCTCAACACGCTCGTCGGCAGCCCCGCGGCCACTTCGCGCGCGAGACTCGGACCGGCGAGAACTGCGGTTCGATCACCAGGCCGGACCTGCGAGACGACCTCCGTCATCCGATAACCGCTACCTTCCTCGAGCCCCTTGGTGGCGACCACCCACGGCATGCCCCTGCCGCAGTCTCGGGGAACCTCGGAGACGACGCCGCGCAGGGCCTGCGATGGCACGGCCAGCACGACGGCGGACGCTCCGTGGATCGCCGACTCCATGTCATACATCACATGAAGGGTCTGAGGGAAGAGGAAACCTGGGAGGAAGTTGGCGTTTTCCCTCTCGGACTCCATTCTGGCGGCGAGATCAGGGTCCGGCTCTCGCATCCTCACTTCCAGCCCGTTGCGCGCCAGCAGAATCGAAAGGGTTGTGCCCCAGGAGCCCGCGCCGATGACGGCGACCGGGGCGTTCACCGCGACCCGCCCCACAGCGGCGGCTCGGTACCCGCGATCAGCCGCCGGATGTTCGCCCCATGGCGGACCCACACCAGAAGCGCGGTGAGAATCGCCGCCGCGATCCGAGCGGACCGCTCGTGAGCCGGCCCGGTCAGCGCGACCGCCGCGGGAAGCGCGGCGGCGGCCAGCAGGCTGCCGGCCGAGACTCGTCGCGTGATCGCCAGAGTCGCGACGAAGCAGGCCAGCGCGATGCCGGAGGCAGCCGTGGCGAGCGCGAGCCAGATTCCAAGTCCGGTCGCAACGCCCTTGCCGCCGCGAAATCGTGCCCATGGAGTCCATGCGTGGCCGACGACTGCGCTGAGTCCGGCCACCAGGCCCCCGATATCCCCTCCGGCCCATGCGCGGCCGAGCGACACCGCGAGAACCCCCTTGGCGACGTCGAGGAGGAGCACGGCGATCCCGTGCGCGGGGCCAAACGTCCGGAACACATTCGTCGCTCCGAGGTTTCGGCTGCCGTGCTCGCGGACGTCGATCCCCTTCCACAGCTTCCCCCACCAGAGTCCGACGGGAATCGACCCCACGGCGAAGCCGGCGAGGCACGCGGCGATCCACGCCAGGGCGGAGGTCATCGGCTCCTTCGCACCTGCAGCCGGATCGGATTGCCGATGAAGCCGAAGGCCTCGCGGATCTCGCGCGCGAGGTAGCGCTCGTACTCGCGCGCAAGCCTCTGGGGCTGGCTCACGAACAGGGCGAACGTGGGCGGGGCGACGCGCACCTGCGTCGCGTAGTAGACGCGCAGGGGCCGTCCGCCTCCGACGGGCTTGGGCGGATTCTGCTCCACGGCGCGGCGGATCCGGTCGTTCAACTCCGCTGTGGGGACCTTCACGCGCGCGGCCTCGTAGACCTCGACGATCCGCTCCGGGAGCCGGCTGATCCGCTGCACGGTGAGCGCCGAGACGAACTCCGCGGGAGCGTACGATTGAAACGAGATCTGCTCCCGGGCGGCGAGCAGCATTTGCCCGGAGGTCTTGTCGTCCTTCTTGACGATGTCCCACTTGTTGAAGACCCAGACGCACGCCTTGCCGGCGTCGTCGATCAATCGGGCGATCCGGAGATCCTGGCGGCTGATCGGCTCGGTCGCGTCGAGCACCAGGAGCGCCACGTCGCTCGACTCGAGCGCGCGGGTCGCGCGCAGAGTGGCGTAGAACTCGAAATCGGGCTGCGAGGCGAGCTTTCTGCGGATCCCGGCCGTGTCCACGAGGATCATCTCGCGGCCGTGGAATCGGAAAGGCGCGTCGATCGCATCGCGCGTCGTTCCGGGCCGGTCGTCGACGATGACGCGCTCCTCGCCGAGGAGCCGGTTCACGATCGACGACTTCCCGACATTGGGTCGCCCCAGAACCGCGATGCGGATCGCCGGGGATTCGTCCGCGCCGGTCGCGCGGGCCGGGATTCGCGCGACCACCTCGTCGAGCAGATCCCCGATCCCCCGGCCCTCCATCGCAGAGACGCCCCAGGTCGTCTCCCCCATGCCGAGGGCCGCGAACTCCCCCACGTCGGCCTCGATGGTCGCGGAGTCCACCTTGTTCGCGACCAGAACGGGATTCACGCCTCGCTCGAGGAGGGCCCGGCCGATCGTCGCATCGTGCGGCTGTAGACCGCTTCTCGCGTCGACCACGAACAGGACGAGCTCGCACTCCTCGACCGCCTTCAGGACCTGCTCGATGATGCGTCGCTCCATCGCGTCGGCGCCCTCCGGAACCCATCCCCCCGTATCGACGAGATAGAAAGGGCGGCCGTTCCATTCGGCGCGCGCGATATGGCGGTCCCGCGTGATGCCGGGGGCATCGTCGACCACAGCCTGGGCGCGCCCCAGGAATCGATTGAAGAGGGTGGACTTTCCGACATTCGGCCGTCCGACGATCGCGACCAGGGGAAGGCTCATGTTCGGAAGAAACCGGCCTCCACCGGCACCGCGAGTCTCGCCTCTAGATCGCTCAAGCTGCGATCGTCGAGGAAGACCCCCTCGTCATTGAGAGTCGCGGGCGGCAGGAAGACGCGCTCGCCCAGGTCCCGGCCTCGCAGCGTCCGCTCGATGTCGCCGTATGTGAGAAGCCCGGCCACGGTGACGCTCCTGCCGAAGAAGCGGTTCTCGCAGCCGACGATCTGCACTTCCGCATCCTCCCCGGTCCGCTCGAGCTGGCGCATGACCGCGCGCCTCAGGATCGGCTCGAACAGCTCGCCGGTCACCAGGGTGAACCGGCGCTCCCCACGGCGCGTCGCGCGCCCGAAGAGCCGACGGCTGCGACGGAGGCGGTCGAGGAAGTGGCGGGTCATCCCGATCCCGTTCTCGAGCTGCGGGAAGCCATCGTAGTGCGCGGCGCCCGGCGGATCGACGCCCAGCAGACGGTAGAACTCGTCGGCAAGATAGACGAAGGTCGAGCCGAAGAGCTTCCGGAAGCGTTGCTGGTGCGACAGGACCGCCTCGCGAACCGCGCGCGCCGATTCCACCGTCGTCGGGGCGAGATCCACCAGGCCATCGCGATGATCGGTCATGCCGAGCGGCACGATCGCCAGGCTCGCCACCCCCGGCCAGAACGCCGATAGATCCCGGATCGTCCCCTCCAGATCCTCGCCGTCGTTGTACCCGGGACAGAGAACGATCTGCGTATGCAACGTGATGCCGTTCTGCGTCAGGAAGTCGATCAGCTGCAGGATGTCGCGGTCGGCCTTGGGTCGCAGGAGTCTGCGCCTCGTCTCCGGGTTGGTGGAGTGGACCGACACATAGAGGGGCGTCAGGCGCTGCTCGACGATCCGGTCGAGCTCCCATGGCTTCATGTTTGTGAGCGTGACGAAGTTGCCGTGCAGGAAGGAGAGGCGGTAATCCTCGTCCTTGACGTAGAGGGTCGGCCGCATCCCCTTCGGCATCTGGTCGATGAAGCAAAAGACGCACTCGTTTCCGCATAGGCGCGTCTTCATGTCGGCGAACTCGAGGCCCAGATCCTGTCCCGGATCGAGGATGGCGCGCATCGCGCGGGCCGGAGCGCCGCTGGCTTCGACGACCACCTCGATGTCGCCGTCGGCGACCTGAAAGTGGTAGTCGAGGATGTCTCGCACCTTGCGGCCGTTGATCGATACCAGGTTCTCGCCCGCGCGAATGCCGAGGGCCTCGGCCCTCGATCCCGACTGGACTCGCTCGATCTTCATATCGTTACCACCTGGAAAAGCGCCGAAGGGTCCATGCGAGTGGACCCTTCGGCGAGTCTGCCTGAGCGGGCAACGGGATTTGAACCCGCGACTTCCAGCTTGGGAAGCTAGCACTCTACCGCTGAGTTATGCCCGCATGTTGGACTGCGTTCTTCAGCCTAAGAGGCCCTCGGCGGGGTGTCAAGGGGCAACTCCCCCTCCGATCGGTTGAGCACCTCGAGCAGGCGGCGCGCGATCGCCCCAGGCTCGTCCGCCGGCGCGATGGGGATCTCGATTCGATCGGGGTGGCGATTGCGGAACCATGTCTCCTGACGTTTGGCGTAGCGGCGCGAGTTCCGCTCGAATCGCTCCTGCGCCTCGCCGCGGCCGATGCGCCCCTCGTGGAATGCCACCCACTCGGCGTAGCCCACGCTCTTCAATCCCGGAGCGCGCGTGGAGAGCCCGTTTTCCAGCAGCAGGCGCACCTCCTCGACGAGGCCCGCCTCGACCATCGCGCGGCAGCGCTCCTCGATGCGCGCATAGAGGTCGCGCCTCTCTCTGGCAAGATAAACGAGCGGGGTCGCCGGGTCGCACGCGGGCTCGGCCGGCCCCTTGAGCTGCGCGCTCATCGGCCGGCCCGTGATCGTGGCCACCTCGAGCGCGCGCACGATGCGCTGACGATCGCGGGGACCCACGCGGGCGGCGGTCTCAGGATCCAGTCCGGCCAGCCGTTCGTGCATGGCTTCGACACCCAGCGAATCGGTTTCATCCTCGAGGCGCAATCGGATGGCCGGATCGGCCGGGGGAAGCGGATGAAGACCCTTCCTGCACGCATCGACATAGAGTCCCGCCCCGCCGACGGCTAGAGCGCGCGCGCCTCGCGCCACGAGATCGTCGACCGCCTCCCGGAACATCGTGGCGAAGCGTGCGGCGGTGCAGACCTCCTCGGGCTCGATCCGGTCGAGCAGGTGGTGGCGGACGCGACGCTGCTCGGCCCGCGACGGTTTGGCGGTTCCGATGTCGAGCCTGCGGTAGATCTGGCGGCTGTCGACGTTGACGATCTCCGCGTCGAGCGCCTCGGCCGCCGCGACCGCCACCGCCGTCTTCCCCACGCCGGTCGGCCCGACGATGAAGGCGAGGATCGGCTCCCGCGGCGTCATCTCCTGCTAACCCGAGCGACCGAAACGCTGGTCCAGATCATCCACGCTGAGGACGACGTAGGTCGGACGGCCGTGGGGATCTCCGTGAGGCATGCCCGTGGCGAAGAGCTCGTCGATCAAGCGGTTCATCTCGATGAGATCGAGCTTGCGCCCGCTCTTGATCGCGCTGCGGCAGGCGAAGGAGGCTGCCAGCGCCCCGCGTCGTTCCTCGCTGCGTCTCGTCCGCTCCTTGATGTCGTCGAGCAGATCGCGCAGCATCGCGCCGGGATCCCCCTCCCACGTCGCGGGCACCGAGCGCAGGATCACGCTGTCGCCGCCGAAGGGATCGACCTGGACGCCCAAACGCCCCAGGTCCTCGCTGAGCGACTCGAGGAGGTCCGCCTCGCCCGGCTGCAACTCAACGACGACCGGGAAGAGCAGCTGCTGGCCGATCGCCTGCTCGCCCTCGAGGGCGCGCGCGGCTCGCTCGTAGAGGACTCGCTCGTGGGCGGCGTGCTGGTCGACGACCAGAATCCCCTGCGCGGTCTGAGCGACGATGTAGCGCTGCTGGAGCTGCCAGAGCTCCACCATCGGCGCGGGCTCCGCATCCGAGGCGGTCACACGCTCCGGGTGCGGCTCCGTCCGCAACCCGAGACCGGGTGTCAGGTCGGGACGAGCCGGTCCACCCTCGTCACGGACCATGCCGGAGGCGCTCCATCTCCGCGCATCCGCGGCGAGGCCGGGCACGAGGCGAGCGACGGCGATGCGGACCACACGCACGAGCTCGGCGAAGACCGCCGATTCGTCAAGAAACCGGATCTCGCGCTTTGTGGGATGGACGTTCACGTCGGCTCCGCCCTCGGCGAGGTCGAGGAGGATGACCGCGAAGGGTTGCCTCCCCGGGGCGATCAGATCGCCATAGCCCTGGCGCAGCGCGTGGGAAAGCGCGGGATGCGCCACCCACCTGCCGTTGACGAGAAAGGTCTGATGCGAAGCGGTTGCGCGGGCGATCTCGGGGATGCCGATCCATCCGCTCACGCGAATCCGCGGATGGTCTCCTTCGAGCGGCAGGACCTTCTCGCCGAAACGCGCCCCCTGGACCTGCTCGAGGCGCGCGCGCGCATCCCCGGGCGGGTAGTGGAGGGATTCACGTCCGTCGACGACGAGGCGGAAGTCGACGCCGGGGCGAGCGAGCGCGTAGGCGGCGATGAGCCTCTGGACGAGGCGGACCTCGCCGGCGGGAGAGCGCAGGAATCGCTTGCGGACGGGGCTGTTGAAGAAGAGATCCTCGACCACGACGGTCGTTCCGCGCGCTCGCGGGCTCGGCCGGACCGACTCGAGATGGCCTCCGCGGATCAGAAGCTCCGTCCCTCCCCTTCCATCGGAGGATGTGACGATCCGCAGCCGGGCGACCCTCGCGATCGAGGGCAGCGCCTCCCCGCGGAATCCGAGGGTGCGCACCGCGAGAAGGTCCTCCTCCTCGCGGAGCTTGCTCGTGGCATGCCGCTCCACAGCGAGCCGGCACTCGCCTTCGCTCATCCCGCATCCATCGTCGCCGCAGGAGAGGAAGCGATCGGCGGCCTCGCGGATCTCGATCTCGATGCGCTCCGCGCCGGCGTCGAGCGAGTTCTCCAGGAGCTCCTTGGCGACCGACAGCGGCCGCAGGATCATCTCGCCTGCGCTGATCTTCGCGACGACCTCGGGACGGAGCCGGCGCACGCTTCCGGACGCCTCGGCCGGGACCGGTCCGGTCACGACGCCTCCCGCTCCACGCCCACCACGTTGGCGTCGTGGAAGAGCTCCCGGAAGAGCAGGCCGATCGCGTTCTGGGAGAACGCGCCTCGCACAACCAGAATGGTGAGATCCCCCCGCGTCTCCACGCGCATCTCCTCGATGGCGACTCCGAAGCCGTCGACCGATTCTCGGACCCGCTGCAACGCCTCGGGTCCCCGGATGTGGATCCGCAAGCCGACCGTCTCGATCCCCCGCATCCGCCGGCGCTCCCACCGCTCGAGGATCGTCAGGGTGATGAAGGTCGCAACGGCTCCCGCGACCGCCCCGGGGATATACCCGATGCCACAGGCCATCCCAACGGCGGCGACGCTCCAGATCGAGGCGGCCGTGGTCAGTCCCCGGATCGCTCCGCCCGCCCTCAGGATCGCCCCGCCGCCCAGGAATCCGACTCCCGTCACCACCTGCGCGGCGATCCGGCCCGGGTCGGGCTGCGGATCCCCCGATGAAGCCACCGCCAAGCTGACGAGCGTGAAGAGGCAGCAGCCGACTCCGACGAGCAGGTGCGTCCGAAGCCCCGCGGTTTTATGCCCCACCTCACGCTCCCAGCCGATCGGGAAGATCAGCAGGAGCGCGAGGCCGATCCGGCTCAGCGTATCGCTCCAGTCCATCGTGAGGCATCCTCCTTCAGGATCTCCCGGACGACGGCGTGAACCTCCTGTGCGCCGATGCTGCGCAGGCAGTCGCCGCCTCCGAGCCAGCAGAAGCGCGCGCCGTGCGGGGCGCAAGGCCGGCAGGCGAGGTCGCGCTCGATCACCCGATCCCGTTCGCCCAGCGGGGCGAAACCGAACTCCCGAACCGTCGATCCGAAAATCGCGACGACCGGAACGCCCAGTCCGACGGCCACGTGCATCACTCCCGAGTCGTTCGTGACGAGACACGCGCAACGCGCGAGAAGCCCCTTCATCGCCCGCAGGGACGCCCGGACGATCCCCTCCTCGGGGCGGTCCGGCGTCCCATCCGGCTCCAGGAAGACTAGGCTCTCCCATCCCTCCGAGGCCAGAGCTCGGGACAAGCCCCGATAGCGCTCGGCCGGCCACCGCTTCATCTTGCGCGAGCCACCCGGGGCAAGAGCGACCACGGGGCGCCCGGTGCGATCCCAGGCCCAGGCATGCGCCTGGGCCGCGGCGCGATCCTCCTCCGTTACGACGAGGCGAGGAGACAGGTCGGCCGCCTCCAAAGAGCGGACGCCGGCCGCCTCCGCGTAGCGCAGGACGGCGTGCGGGATCCGCGGGGTCGGGGGCCGGCGCCCCCAGAACACGATCCACCGTCGCGCCGCCGAACGGGAGCGGCAGGACGCAATCGGACCCAACCCGCGGAGCAATCGCCGGGAGGTCGCGTTCGCCTGCAGATCGACGACCCGATCGTAGGGTGCGGCTTCGCGGAGCTTGTCAGGCGTCAGGATCGAGCGGAGCGGGATGCCCTCGAAGAGCGGGACGAACTTCTCGGCGGTGGCCACCTCGACCTCGTTTCCTTCCGCGCAGAATCGCACGGCCAGGCCGGAGGCAAGGACGACGTCCCCGAGGGAATGAAACCGTGCCAAGAGAATCCGGCTCACGTCACCAAGGGTAGTTGCGGACGAACTCGGTCTCGAAGTCGAATCGGTCGCGGAAGTCTTCGAGCGAGTCCTCCTCCGTCCTGCTCAAGAGGCCGCCATCGATCATCTGGAAGACGAGGCGCCCGAAGTCATCCGTCGTCTCGACCCCCCATCCGTTCAGGACCAGCTTCGCCGTCGGGCCGAACTCAGCGATCGCCAGCAGACGGATCGATTCGGTGAGCTCCTGTCCGCTGACGTGCCCTTCGCGCCGCAGGCGTTGCCGGGCATGCTCCAAACCCCGGAGGACGAAGAGGTAGGCGCGGGGATCGTATCGGCCGGACTTCTCGGCGATCCGCTCCAGGCTCCCGTAGAGGTCTTCCATCCGACTTCCCGCCGTCTCAGACCGGCGGAAGGATCGTGTCGACGGCCAGCGACGGATCCTCCCCGGGATGATCCTCGTTGTGGTGAAGGCCGCGCGACTCTGGACGGGAGCGGGCGCAGCGGACGATCATCTCGGCGATCAGCGCCACGTTGCGCAGCTCGACCAGATCGCTGTCGAGAACGAAGTCCCAGTAGTAGGACTCCACCGAACGCCGCAGGAGTCCGAGATAGCGCGAGGCGAGCTCGAGGCGGTGATCGGTGCGCACGATCCCGACGAAGTCCCACATGAGCTTGCGGACCAGGTGCCAGTGGGCGTCGATGAGCACCGACTCCTTCGGGAGCGTCGCGGTGCCGACCTGCCATTCCGGCGCCGCCGGGGGATCCGGGATCGAGGCGAGATCGGCGGCAGCCGCCTCCGCGGCCCGGATCGCGAAGACGCTCGCCTCGAGCAGGGAGTTGCTCGCCAGCCGATTGGCGCCGTGGAGACCCGTGCAGGCGACCTCGCCCGCAGCGTAGAGGCCCGGAAGGTCGGTCCTCCCCACGGCATCGACGATCACTCCGCCGCACATGTAGTGGGCCGCCGGGACGACCGGAATCGGCTCGCGCGTGATGTCGATGCCGAATCGTCCGCAGGTCTCATGGATCACCGGGAAGCGCTCGCGGATGCGCGCGCCGTCCAGGTGCTCCAGGTGCAGCAGGACATGATGCTCGCCTCGGCGCTTCATCTCGCGGTCGATGGCGCGGGCGACGGCATCCCTGGGCGCGAGCTCCTTCATCGGATGGCTCTCCATGAATCGCTCGCCGCCGATCGTGGTGAGGATCGCCCCCTCTCCTCGGACCGCCTCGCTGATCAGGAAGTTCTTGGCGCTCGGGTGGTAGAGGCAGGTCGGGTGGAACTGCATGAACTCCAGATTCGCGAGGCGGCAACCGGCCCGGAATGCCGCGGCGAGACCGTCTCCCGTTGCGATGTCCGGGTTCGAGGTGAACTGGTAGACCTTACCGCAGCCGCCGGTCGCGAGCAGGACGACGCGTGCGAGATACGGATGGATCGCGCGCGTAGCCGAGTCCAGAGCATAGGCGCCGACGACCGCTTCGACGCCGCCGGAGATCTTCGATCTCCGGATCAGGTCGACCGCGCACTGGTTGGGGACGATCCGGATGTTCGGATCGGCTTCGGCCCGGGCGAGGAGCGCTTCCTCGATGCTCCGCCCGGTCGCGTCTCCCGTGTGGGCGATCCTGCGACGGGAGTGGCCCCCCTCCCGCCCTAGAGCGATCTTCTCGCTTCCCGGCTCGCGGGAAAAGCGAACGCCGTACGATTCAAGGAGGCGGATGATCGGCGGCCCCTCGGCGATGATCCCGCGGACGACATCGGGCTTGGAGAGACCGCAACCGACGCTAAGCGTATCCGCCACGTGGAGATCCAGGGAGTCGTCTTCCCCGATCGCGGCGGCGATTCCACCCTGCGCCCGGGCGGTGTTCGACTCGGCGGGGGCCTTCTTCGTCAGGACTGTGACGCTGCCATGGCGGGCGGCGCGGAGTGCAAAAAGCAATCCTGCGATACCGGAGCCGAGCACGAGGAAATCAGATCGATTCTGCATGTCTCCACCCCGGGACCATCCCGCCGGAGGGACCCCCTTTCCGGTTCAGAGAGGATCCTAACCGGCCGAAGAGACAGACGAAAGGGTTTTGCCGTTCGTGCCCGACCCGAGGAGGTCCCGCTATGCGCCGTTCCACTCTCGCCTTCGTCCTCACAACCGTGCTTCTGCTCGCCGCCCCCGGCTGCAGCGACGACGAGTCGGCCCGGTCGGTGGTCACGATCGAGCAGATCAACGGAAACCAGACGCTCGACAGCGACGTCTACAACAACGGTGACGACGATGAGTACCTCACCGGCGACGACTATGTCGTCGAGGACCAGATCCAGATCCTCGTCCGCAACCGGCCCCACGACGTCGGCCTCGACATCGAGGGCACGGGCGCGTTCGGGGCGGTCGTCTTCGATCGCTACGAGGTTCGCTTCGAGGGCGAGGAAGTGCTTCCCCCCCT
Organism: Candidatus Eiseniibacteriota bacterium; assembly: GCA_034679345.1. Taxonomy (GTDB): domain Bacteria; phylum Eisenbacteria; class RBG-16-71-46; order CAIMUX01; family VGJL01; genus JAXDAY01. The sequence goes on along the minus strand of JAXDAY010000030.1, from coordinate 72,343 downwards.
CTTCGGGGCGATTCACCTGAGAGTCGCCAGCGGTTCCACGGCGACCGGAGAGATCACGGTGATTCCGGCGGCCTACAAGGTGGTCGAGCCCCTGAGGTCGCTCCGCGAGAACGTCGTTGAGATGCGCTTCATCGCCAATGTGAAGTTGATCGGGACCGAAGTGGATTCCAACGAGGAGATCACTGCCTCGGCCAAGCTGCCGGTGCATTGCGCGAACTGGGGGGATACCGACGACTAGCCGCCAGCGGACGTCGTGATCCGGCGAAGGCGGGAGCGCAAGGTCTCCTCCGTCTCCGATCCGATCCAGACCAGATCGATATGCGCGACGGCGCAGTGGGCCGGGAGCCCCTGCGCCGTCGTCGCCATTCGCGCAGAATCCTTCTCCGTCGTCAGCACCGCGTCCAGACGCTCCGACTCCGCCCGGCGCGTCACCTCGGCGAGCTCTTCGGGAGTGAAGCGGTGATGATCGGCATACGCGGCCATCCAGGCGATCTCGTAGCCCGCGGTGGCCACCGTCATGCGAAATGAGTCGGGCCGGGCGATGCCGCAGAGCAGCCCGACGCGCGCGGGCGGCAGGAACCGCCCGCCTTCGCGCTCGACACGGAGCGCGGCGCTCCAGGCGAGGATCGGGGTCCCCGGTCGTAGATGCGGCCGGAGCGCGGCGATCGCCTCCTGCGCCTCCACCGCCCCGGAGGCGTGGCTCACGACCAGGAGATCGGCGCGGGCCAGGGCGCGCGGAGACTCGCGCAGCGGACCTCGCGGCAGCAGGCGGCCATTGGCGAGGGGCGCCACCTGCGGGAGGGTCACGATCTCGAGCGCCCGGCGAATGGACCTGTGCTGCATCCCATCGTCCAGCACGGCCACCGTGCAGCCGTCCGAATGGCATCGTTCGACTCCAGCCATCCTGCGCCGGGCCACGTAGACCCTCCCGATTCCCCGACGGGCGTGGAGGCAGGCCTCGTCTCCGAAGCGCCCCGCTTCGCATCCGTCCCGGGGCACCTCGAGCGCCGCGCCCGAATACCCGCCGCCGTAGCCGCGGAGCACGATCGCCGGTCGCTCCCCGATCTGCTCGAGGAGGCGGGCGACCTCGGAGGCGAGCGGAGTCTTGCCCGCTCCGCCGACCCGGATCGAGCCGACCGAGACGACAGGGATGGGGGGGGAGCATGCGCACGGCTGGCGCCGGATGGCGAGGGCATAGCCGCGCGAGAGCAGGTCCAGGACACCGACGAACGGCGGCGGGGTTCCTGGGGGCGAATCCCAGGCCCGCTCCAGCCACTGGCGCAACCGGCGCTTCATCGCCTTCATCCTTCGAGGAATCCGAGGGCGCGCAACCCCGCGATCGTGCGCTGGGCGCCTCCGGCCAGAGACTCCGCGGCGCGTCGAGCCCGGCGGCCTGCTTCTGAGAGGCTCCCCGGATCGCGCGCGAGGGAGTCGGCGACCTCGACGAGCTGCGACGCGTCTCGAATGCGGAATCCTCCTCCCGTTGCGAGCAGGGCTTCCGCGGCGTCCCGCACCCCTCCGATCGAAGGGCCGAAGAGCACCGGCGAGCCCTCCCGAGCGGGCTCGAAGAGATTGTGGCCGCCGATCGGGACGAGCGTTCCTCCGACGAAGCTCAGATCCGCCGCCCGATAGAGGCGGCGCAAGAGCCCCAGGCGATCGACGAGGAGGATGTCGATGCCCGCGCCGCCCGCCGAGCGGAGAGCGGAGTGGAGACGCTCCTCCGGCGCCTCGGCATCGATGCCGGAATCGGCAATCCGCCGGACTCGAAATCCCCGACGGATCGCCGCGTCCTCCCAATGGTCGAGCTCCCTCATGTGCCGGGGCGCGAGCAGGAAGCGGAACCGCTCCGAACCGAGCGCGCGCATCGCGTCCAGAACCCCCTCCTCGCCCCGCCGGATCGAGCCGATCGTGAAGAGGATCGGATCCCCCGCCGAGCGGGCGGGACGCGGCGCGGGCGGCGGCCCCAGGTCGTACTTCGTGTTGCCCCAGACGACGCATCGATGTTCAGGCGCCCCGATCTCGATCCAGCGGCGCCGGTCCTCCTGCGTCCGGCAGGCGATGATCGTGATGCGCGACAGCGGCCGAGCGAGCAGCGCCCGCAATCGCCGGTATCGAGGAAACGATCGATCGGAGATCCGGGCGCTCAGCATGGCGATCGGCACGCCGGCGCGCGAGGCGGCGGCGATCCATGCGGGCCAGATCTCGGTCTCGAAGAAGAGAAGGGCCTTGGGGCCCGCCGCCATGGAGCGCCGCACGGCTCCGATCAGATCGATCGGAGCGAGACGCACCTGGACCGCCGGACCGAGCCGCTCTTGCAGCCGCGCGCGGGCGATCCAGTTCGTGCAGGAGACGATGATCGGTGGCGGCGGCCTCGCCGAGCGAAGCTCTTCGAGAATCGGGGCCGCCGCCTCGAACTCGCCGAGGCTCGCGGCATGGATCCAGAACGCCCCTCCCGACGAGGATGGCCCTCCCCCAAGGCGCTCCGCGATCTCCCGCGATCGTCGAAGAAGGATCCAGGGAAAGGCCGCGAGGACGAGAAGCCCGAGCAGCGCCTGGTAGGCGATGAACGCAAGCCGGTTCATGTAGACCCGGCGCGCTCCGCCCGCCAGGCCGAGGCAACCTCCTCGCACGCCTCGATTCCCGCGCGCACCTGCGCTCCCCACTGGGGCTCGAGCATGGAGGGCTCGAGATCGGCAGGGATGTGGATCGGCGCTCCCGTGACGATCGCGACACGGCTCCATGGGTGCGGGATCAGGAACCGGTCCCATGATGCGAGCCGTGTCCGGCGGACCGCCGAGGCGGCGAGGGGAACGATCGGCAGCCCGCTTCGCTGGGCGATGTGGAGGACGCCCGCCTGAAGCACTGCTCGCGGCCCTCGCGGGCCGTCGGGCGTGACCCCCAGGGGATGTCCCTCCCTGCCCGCCCGCCCCATCTCCAGAAGCGCCCTCAGGCCGCCGCGGGTCGAGCTGCCCCGCACGACCCCGAATCCGAGGCGACAGATGATCTGGCTGATGTACTCCCCATCCGCGTGCCGGCTGACCAGGACCACGATTCCGCGCGCGCGGTGGCTGTAGCTCAACACGAGAAGCGTCCCATGCCAGAAGGCATAGACCGCAGGCGCATCCCATGACGGTCGGGCCAATGCCCCATTCTGATCGAGCCAGTCAATCCTCCAGGTCGATCCCAGGACTCGGACCAACCCGGCGCCGAGGACGCCGGCGAGTCGGGGCCGGAGGCCGCCGCTGAGATCGCGCGGAACGGTTTGGGCGTCGGGTCGTTTCACCGCGCGATCTCCTCCAGGACCGCCTCGGCGGCGCGACCGCTCGCTCCCCCCGCTCCCAGCTTCGCCGCCGCCTCGAGGAGAGCCTCTCGCGTGCGCAGCAGCAGATCAGGATCGTCGAGGAAGCGGAGGATCTCGTCAGCGAGGCGTTCGGGCACGGCCTCTCCCTGGAGGAGCTCGGGCACGATGCGCTTCCCAGCCACCAGGTTCGCCATCGCGACGTGCTCCACCTTCACGAGACGGCGCGCGATCTCCCACGTGAGCGGGTGCATCTTGTAGACGACGATCATCGGCGCGCCGAGGATCGCCGCCTCGAGGGTGGCGGTGCCCGACGCCGCGACGGCAAGATCGCAAGCGGCGAGAAGATCGTAGGTGGCCCCGGCGCGGGCCGGCATCGATGGATCCGATCGCATCGACTCCGGCAGAAGCTCCCGTTCGATCCCCGGAGCGAGAGCAAGCGCCCAGCGGAGCCCCGGGCGTCCCGAGAGACGCTGGCGCGCGGCATCGAGCACAGGCGCGATCCGGGAGATCTCGCTCCTTCGGCTTCCGGGCATCAGCACGATCAAGCGCTCCCCGGCCCCCACTCCAAGCTCCGCTCGGATCTCCGGCCTGGGTCTGGATGGTCGAACCCGTTCCACGAGGGGATGCCCGACGTAGCTCACGGGGATGCCGGCCTCCCGGTAAAGGGCCTCCTCGAAGGGGAAGATGACGATCATTCGAGCGACCGTGCGGCGGATCGTCTCGATCCTTCCCCTGCGCCAGGCCCAGAGCTGGGGCGAGATGTAGTAGATGACCTTGATCCCGCGTCGGCGAAGCCGGGCGGCGAGCCGCAGATTGAAATCGGGATAGTCGATCAGGATCGCCGCCTCGGACTTTGACTCTTCGATTCGCCGCGCCGCCGCGTTCAGCAGCCGCAGGATGCGAGGAAGATGCCGCGCAACCTCGACGATCCCGGTCACACCCATCTCATCGTTGCGGTGGAAGAGAGCGACGCCGGCTCGTTCCATCGCCTCGCCGCCGATCCCCTCGATGTGGATTTCCGGAGCCTTCGAGCGGAGCGCCTCGGCGAGGAGCCCCCCCTGCAGGTCCCCGGAGGCCTCTCCTGCGACGAGGAAGAGGCGGCTCATCCCGCTCGGACTTCCCCCAGGCGCGCCAGGCTCGTGGCGACGGCCTCACGCACGCGCACGGCGACCTCCAGGCTTCGCAGTCCCTCCTCCCCCGTCGCGGCCGGCCTCCCCTCGCCACGGACGGCCGCCAGGAAGGCGGCCAGCTGACTGACGAGCGCGTCCCCTTCGGTGATCTCGACGCTCGCGCGGTCGAGCCTGAGCCCGCGGGCGGCGAGCATCAAGGCCTCGGGCGGAGCGGCCGGTTCGGGCGACTCCCTCGTTGAGAGGGGCGTGAGCCGCACGCGCTCGAGCCTTCGATTCTGGAGGTCGACGGAGAGATAGAGGTTTCTCTCGAAGAAGCGGATCTTCCGCATCCGCTGCCCCGAGACGCGGCTCGCCGTGAGATTCGCCACCGAGCCATCGCCGAAACGGAGTCGCGCGTTCGCGATGTCGGCCGCCTGCGTGATGACCGGCACCCCGATGGCGTCAAGCCTCTCGAGGGGAGAGGCGGCGAGCGAGAGGACGAGATCGATGTCGTGGATCATGAGATCCAGGACGACATCGACATCGAGGGACCGGGGCACGAAACTGGCCAGCCGGTGCGATTCGATGAAGCGCGGGGACTTCAGATCCGAGCGGGCTGCGACGAAGGCGGGGTTGCACCGCTCGATCTGCCCCACGCCGAGGACGCGTCCGGCGTTTCTTGCCGCAGCGACGATGCGAGCCCCGGCTTCCGGATCAGCGGCGAGCGGCTTCTCCACCAGGACGTCGACCCCCTGCGCGAGGAGCATCCCCGCGATCGCCTCGTGGGTGAGGGTTGGCGTGGCCACGCTCGCCGCCGCGACGCGGCCGATCACCATGGAGGCGTCGTACAGGGGCTCGACGCCGAGCTCAGCGGCGAGCTTCTGGGCCCTCTCGGGGATGATGTCGGCGACGGCGATCAGTCGGCAGGCGGGGTCTCGCGAGTAGACGCGAGCGTGGAACGTGCCGAGATGCCCGCAACCCACGACCGCGACCGGGACGGGCTCCATCTCTCCTCCTAACGGGTGATTCCCCGCTCCGAACGCTCGACGAACTGGCAGAACTGCTCGATCTCCGGAAGCGGCCGGCACTCGCGCCGGATTGTGGCAAGGGCTTCGTCCACCAGGAGCGTCGTGCGGAAGAAGATGCGATAGAGCTTCTTCAGCTCGGCGCGCGTCTCCTCGCTGAACCCGCGCCGGGCGAGGCCGATGCTGTTCAGCCCGGCCACCCGAAGAGGATTGCCGGCCGCGCGCACGAAGGGCACGACGTCCTTCGGAACCCGACATCCCCCGCCGATGATCGAATGCGCCCCGATCTTCACGAACTGATGCACGGGCGTGACCCCGCCGATGATCGCGTAGTCGCCGACCTCCACGTGCCCCGCCAGAGCGACCGAGCCGGCGATGACCGCGTTGTCCCCGACCATGCAGTTATGGGCGACATGGGCATACGCCATGATCAGGTTCGTGTTCCCGATCACCGTCGCTTCCCCTTCGACCGTGGCGCGATTGACCGTGCAGTACTCCCTGAAGACGTTCCCATCGCCGATTCGCAACGACGAGCGCGCTCCGCGGTACTTCAGGTCCTGGGGATCGGTGCCGATGACGGCGCCATGGTGGAAACGGTTCCTCGCTCCGATCTCGGCAGGTCCCTCGATCACGACACCCGAGTCGAGGACGCATCCGGGGCCGAGGCGAACGCCCCTGCCCACGATGCACCAGGGCCCGATCTTCACGTCATCCGAAAACTCCGCATGAAGCGAGACCCGAGCCGTCGGGTCGATCTTCGGCATCCCCTCCCCCTACGCGCCCTAGCGGTCGACGATCTTCGAGAGCAGATCGGCCTCCGCCACGAGCTGTCCCATCACGAATGCCCGACCCGTCATCTTGCAGATCGAGCTCTTGAGGCGAACCATCTCCAGGTCGAGGACCAGCTGGTCCCCGGGAAGCACGGGCCGCCGGAACTTGGCATTGTCGATTCCCATGAAGTAGACGAGCTTCGAATCCGGATCGTCGACCGTATGGAGCAGCAGCACCCCGCCTGCCTGAGCCATCGACTCGATGATCAAGACCGCGGGCATGATCGGATGGCCGGGAAAGTGCCCCACGAAGAAGGGCTCGTTGATCGTCACGTTCTTCAGCCCCACGACGCGACGCCGCTCCTCCAGAAGGAGGATGCGATCGACGAGCAGCATCGGATAGCGGTGCGGCATGATCCGTTCGATGGCCGTGATGTCATAGTGGACCGCTGTCCGAAGCCGCTCGTAGTCGGAACGGCCCGCGACGGCCGCGGCGAGCTCGCGAACAAAACGAACATTGGAGTCGTGGCCGCTCCGAATCGCGATCACGTGCCCCCTGAAGGGCCTGCCGAGCAGCGCAAGGTCCCCGAGGAGGTCGAGGACCTTGTGCCGCACGAACTCGTCGGGGAACCGGAGGGGCCCCTCGGAAACGATCTCCCGATCCTTCACGACGACGGCGTTGTGGACCGTTCCCCCCTTGATCATCCCGGCCTTCCGGAGCTTCTCGACATCCTCGTACAGGACGAAGGTCCGCGCCGGAGCGATCTCTTTCGCGAAGATCTCCGGGGTGATCTCGAAGCTGCAGTGCTGGGTCCCCAGGAGCGGATTCTCGAACTGGATCGTGAAGGAGATGCGCGTCCCTTCGCCGGGGAGTCCGAGGATCTGGATCTCGCCCTCGCTGAAGACGACAGGGCGTTCGATCTCGAAGTAGCGTCGCGGCGCATCCTGCTCGACGATTCCCTCGCCAAGGATCGCCTCGGCGATCGGCCGGGCGCTCCCCTCGACAGGTTCGGGCGCCTCAGGGCCATCGACCTCGATATCGACATTGTCGATCCCGAGCCCGCTCACGGTCGCAAGGACATGCTCCACCGTGTGCACTTCGCACTCGCCGGAGCGCAGCACCGTGCGGCGCATCTGATCGCGGGCATTGCCCGCGTTCTCCGGGCGGACGGGGATGACCGGCCGACCGGGTAGATCGATTCGGATGAATCGAATCCCTGACTCGGGCGGGGCCGGCAGGAATCGCAGTCGTGTCGTGCAGCCGGTGTGCAGCCCCACCCCCTCGTACGAGGCGGTCCCCGCGAGCGTTCGTTGGCGAATGCCCGTCATCGATTCCCCTCCTCCGTGCGGCCGGACTCTCTCTCGAGCTGATCGATGCGACGGCCCAAGTCCCGCAAGGTCCGAAGAAGCTCCGGCAACTGGCGCATCGACGCGTAGATTCTGCGCGCCTGCGCGTGCGGAAGGGCCGGGTAGCCCGAAACGGTCTGGCCGTCCGGCACCGACTTCGTCACCCCGCCCTGAGCCCCGACCTGGGCGCCGTCTCCGATGCGGATATGGCCCACCAGACCCGCCTGGCCGGCAAGCGTGACGCCATCGCCGACCACGGTGCTCCCCGAGACGCCGACCTGCGCGCAGAAGATCGAGTTGCGACCCACCTGGACGTTGTGGGCGATCTGGACGAGATTGTCGATCTTCGTGCCCGCACCGATCCTCGTGACGCCGGTCGTCGCCCGATCGATGGTCGCGTTTGCTCCGATCTCGACGTCATCGCCGATCTCCACAGTCCCGATCTGGGGGATCTTCCGGATCGCATCGCCGTCCCGGACGAAGCCGAACCCATCATCCCCGATGACGGCTCCCGCGTGCACGATGACCCGATCGCCGATCACGACCCCTTCTCGGACCACGACGCGCGGATGAAGCAACGTTCCCTTCCCGATGCGGACATCGCTCCCGACGAAGCATGCCGCGAAGATCGAAGTTCCATCGCCGATCGTCGTCCGCTCACCGACCCAGACATGGGCGCCGATCGCCACCCCGTCCCCGAGTGAAACCCCCTCGCCGATCAGGGCGGTCGCATGCACGCCGGGCGCGAGCTCGGGGCGCCCCGAGGAGAAGATGCCGAGCGCCTCCAGGAAGGCAAGGTAGGGTTGATGGCTCAAGATGACGGCGGCGGCAATCGATTCTCGCGGCTCGGCCATGATGATCGCCGTCGCGCGTGTGGTCGCCATGTCGGCCTCGTACCGCGGGTTCCCGAGGAATGTGAGATCTCCGGGCCCCGCCTCGCGGATCCCCGCCACGCCGCTCAGGACCGCATCTCCGTTCCCGCGATACTCCAGTCCCAGCCGCGCGGCGAGCTCCCGGACGGTAATGCGCATCGACACGGCTTCCTACTCGGGCTGGTTCAAGAGCTCGATCACCCGAGCGGTGAGATCATGCTCTCGATCTCCGTAGATCAGGTTTCCCTCGGAAGCGTCGAAGAGGAAGTCGTAGGAGTCCTCCTCGGCCACTTTCCGGGCGATCCTCTGGATCTTCTCGACGATCGGTCGCAGGAGCTCCTCGTTGCGTTGCTGGACGAGCCCCCCTGACCCCCAGATGCTCTGCACGTACTGGTCGTACTCGTTCAACTTGCGTTGATACTCCTGCTCCTTCTCTCTTCGGGAGACATCGGAGAGCATCGGGGACTGGGCCTCCAGCGCCTTGCCGATGAGGTCGAGCTCCGACTTACGCTGCTGCATCTCCTGGTTCCATGCTTCGACGTCCCGATTGAAGGTCTCGGTCGCGACACGCGCGCCCTGGTACTGGTCCAAGATCGTCGCCGAGCGGATGAAGCCAATCTTAAGATCTTGTGAGCTGGCTCCCCCGGCCGCGGCAGCCAGGACGAAGCCCGCAGCGATGAGAACTCGCAATCTGCGAAGCATGTCGATACCTCCCGTACGGCTCGCCGTCCGCGAGCGGATCCTAACCAATTCTCGGGAGAGCGGCGAGGCGGAAAAGCGGCTCAGAACGCGGATCCGATGATGAAGTGGAATCGCCAGTCCTTCACGGCTGTTCCGTATGCATAGTCGAATCCTACCTGACCGAGCATCGGGATCTCGAAGCGAAGCCCGACGCCAAGCCCCTCTTTCAGCCCGTTGAAACTCATCTCTCCAGGGCGGTTCCACACGTCAGCCGCGTCGTAGAAGAGGAGGGTTTTCAGAGGGCTGACGATCGGCAAGACCAGCTCGGCGGTAAACCCGAACATCGCCCTGCCGCCTGGGAAACGAACCTGTCCCGAACCGGTCCCCCGCACATTCTCCTCGGGCACCACATAGTAGTCGTCGTAGCCCCGGAGGTACTCGAACGGACGGGTTCCGCCCAGCCGGAAGGTCTCGGTGCTCGGGACCCCATTCCCGTCTCCCAGTGGGACCAGCCATCCCAACCGCCAGCGGAGCATGAGCGAGGGCCTCCAGACGGGCTGAAAGTAGATCCGGTGATCGATGCTCGGCTTGAAATAGTGCTGGTCCCCAGAGAGGATCCCGCCCGCCAGCTCGAGCCGAAGCGTCGTGCGGGCGCCCAGCGTTGGATCGAAGGGGTTGTCGGTCGAGTTGCGCACGAAAGAGAGATAGGTGCTGCTGATCAGCCCCGAGCTCTCGCGCAGCCGGTCGGCCAAGGGCACTCCGTCAGAGGCGGAGTCCGTCTCCTCGAGCGAGGGGTCGAAATCGCTGAACTTGTAGTCCTCCATGCTGTAGCCGAGATAGACCCGCGTGTAATCGGGATAGCGATAGAACCAGGGGCGGCCGAAGCTGATGCCGCCTCCCTTGCGCGTCTCCGTGTAGAGATCGCGGGTCCTTCGGGTGTTGAAGATGTCGAATCCGAAGGCCGTCGGGGTGCCGAAGACCCAAGGATCGTTGAAGCTGATCTCATAGTTCTCGCGCCGCCCTCCACGCTCCACGGAGAGCGAGACGCTTTGCCCGTTGCCGAAGATGTTCGGATGGCCGAGCTGCACGAATCCCGTAAGGCCGGTCTCGCTCGAATAGCCTACGCCCCCGCTCGCCGAGCCGGTGCTCTTCTCCTTGACGACGAACACGAGATCCACATCGGTTCCTTCGCCGGTGGGCTGGTAATCGAGCTGCACGTCCTCGAAGAACCCGAGCGCGAAGATGTCTCGTTGCGAGCGCAGGAGCGCCGAACGGCGCAGGAGATCGCCCGGGTAGAGGGTCATCTCCCGCCGGATCACCTTCTCCTTCGTCCGCCGGTTGCCCCGGATCTCGATCTCGTGGACCTTCGAAGGCGAACCCTCGCGGATCTCGTAAGCGACGTCGATGGTGTCGCCCCGTGTCTGGATCGTCGGCTGCACCGAGATCTCCAGCAGATAGCCCTTCTCCGTGTAGAGGCTGTACGCCTCGGCCGTGGTACGATCCAGCGCCTCCTGGCTGAACGGCTCTCCGATGGCGAACGCGGCGGCAGCCTCGAGCTTCTCGGTGGGGACGACCGTGTTGCCGCTCCAGGTACGGTCGCCGAAGAGGTAGTAGGGACCTTCCTCGATCTCGTAACGGAGAACAACCTTTCTGCCCTCTTCGAGGAACTCGGGATCGAGCGTGCGAACCACCGCGTCCCTGTAGCCGCGGTTCTTGTAGTATTCCTCGAGCCGGATCTGGTCCTCGCGCGCGGCCTCGGCGGTGTATCGCTTCCTGCGGAAGAGCGAGTTCGGCTTGAGCTTCGCCGCGCCGCGCAGCGCGTCGTCGTTGAAGGCCTTGTTGCCGCTGAACGAGAGGGCGGCGATCTTCACGCGCGGCCCCTCCTCCACGCGCAACGTCACGGCGGCCTGACCGGGCGGCTCCTCCTTGACCTCGGGCACGCAGCGTGCCATGGCGTACCCGTCATCCCGGTAGGCCTTCTCCACCGCCTCGCATCCCTCGTGCAGCCGCCTGCGGGAGAGGATCTGCCCTGCTCGCAGGTCGACTTTGCCCTTGAGGTCCTCGGTTCCGATCTTCTTGTTGCCGACGAACTCGAGGCTCGTGACGCGGGGATTCTCCGCCACGGCCACGGTGAGCCGCTGGCCGTCCCCTTCCGGTTCGCTTCGGACTTCGAGGGTCGAGAAGAGCCCCAGGTTCCACAGCGCGCGGACCCCGTTGCGCAATCTGCGGGTGGAGAGGGGCGCCTCCAGGGGGATGTCGAGGGTCCGGACGATGAGGTCCCGATCGGCCGCCACATTGCCCTCGACCTCGATCCGGAGTACGGGAAGCGCCTCTTGCCCCGCGGCAGGCGGGGCGATGAGGATAAGCCAGATCAACCAGAGGGTCGCGGCGCCTCCGGCGCCCGCACGAACCCGCCGTAGTGTCATCGGATGCGTCCTGCTCCGTCCTCCGCGGCGCGGCCGCGGCGATCTGCTCTTACCGGGAGACCTCGGGCACTTTTTCCTCGAATGCCAGCTCATCGCCGCGCTTGGAGACCTTGACTTCGATGCCCGGGCGAACCTTTCCGCGCATCACCAACTCGGAGAGGGGATCCTCGATGAGTCGCTGAATGGCCCGGCGCAGGGGTCGCGCGCCCAGCGCGGGATCGTAACCCTTCTCGAGGATCAGGCTCATCGCGCCCGGCGTCATCGTCAAGATGATGTCGCGGTCCTTCAGTCTCTCCCGCACCTGGTTCAGGAGGATCTCCACGATCTTCTCGAGCTGCGTCCTGTCGAGGCTCTTGAAGACGATGATCTCGTCGATCCGGTTCAGGAACTCGGGATTGAAGATCTTGCGAACCTCGTCCATCACCGTCGACTTCATCTGGGCGTAGGTCACCTCGTCGTCCTGCTTCTGGAACCCGAGACGTCCCTGTCCGCGAATGAGTCGGGCGCCAATATTCGAGGTCATGATGAGGACCGTGTTCTTGAAGTTGACCTTCCGCTTGAGGCTGTCGGTGAGCTGCCCGTCCTCGAGGACCTGCAGCAGGATGTTGAAGACATCGGGGTGCGCTTTCTCGATCTCGTCGAGGAGGACCACAGAGTAGGGCTTCCGTCGGACCCGCTCCGTGAGCTGTCCTCCCTCCTCGTAGCCGACATACCCCGGGGGAGCGCCGACCAGCCGCGAGACGGAGAACTTCTCCATATACTCGCTCATGTCGACCCGGATCAGGGCGTCCGGATCGCTGAAGAGGAACTGCGCGATCACGCGCGCGAGCTCGGTCTTGCCGACGCCGGTCGGGCCCAGGAAGATGAAGGTGCCGATCGGCCGGCGGGGATCCCGCAGACCGGCGCGGTTGCGGCGGATCGCCTTCGCGATGGCCGTGACCGCCTCCTCCTGCCCGACGACATGTTTCGAGAGCTCCTCCTCGATGTGCAGGAGCTTCTCCTGCTCGCGCTCCTCGAGCTTCGACATCGGGATCTTCGTCATCCGGGAGATGACCGTCGCGATGTCGTCATCGGTCACCTCGGCCCTCCGCACGGACTTCGTTTCGTTCCATTCCTTCTTGAGGCGGAAGTACTCCTGGCGCAGCGCCTTCTCCTTGTCGCGGAAGGAGGCCGCCTTCTCGAACTCCTGCGCCCGGATCGCCGCCTCCTTCTCGCCGGCGATCTTCTCGATCTCGCGGTCGAGGTCGCGCAGCTCGGTCGGCTGCGTCTGGATCGAGAGCCGTGCCCGGGCGCCGGCCTCGTCGATCACGTCGATCGCCTTGTCGGGCAGGTGGCGGTCGGTGATGAAGCGATCCGCGAGCTTGACGGCGGCCACCAGCGCCTCGTCGGTGTAGCGGACGCGGTGGTGCGCCTCGTACTTGTCGCGGAGCCCCCTGAGGATCTGGATCGTCTCCTCGACGCTGGGCGACTCGACGATGATCATCTGGAAGCGCCGCTCCAGAGCGCCGTCCTTCTCGATATACTTGCGGTACTCATCGAGGGTCGTGGCGCCGATGCATTGCAGCTCTCCGCGGGAAAGGGCGGGCTTCAGCATGTTCGAGGCGTCGATCGCGCCCTCGGCGCCGCCGGCGCCCACGATCGTGTGCAGCTCATCGATGAAGATGATCGTGTCGTTCGCCTCGCGGATCTCGTTCATGATATTCTTCAAGCGTTCCTCGAATTGTCCGCGATATTTCGTTCCAGCGACAACACTTGCGAGGTCAAGGGTGATCAGCCTGCGGTTGCGCAGCAACTCCGGGACCCGCCCCTCGACGATCTGCTGGGCGAGACCCTCGACGATCGCCGTCTTGCCCACGCCGGGCTCTCCGATCAGAATCGGGTTGTTCTTCTTCCGCCTGCAAAGGATCTGGATCACGCGTTCGATCTCCGGCTCCCTTCCGAAGATCGGGTCGAGCTTGCCTTCACGGGCCAACTGGGTCAGATCACGGCCGAACTGGTTCAGGCTGGGGGTCTCGCTCTTCTCCTCCTGATCCGGGGCGTTTCCTTGGGGAGGGCCTCCGAGGAGCTTCAGCGTCTCGTCGCGGACCTTCTTGCGGTCGACTCCCATGTCGGTCAGGACCTTCGCGGCGACCCCCTCCCCCTCCCGGATCAGGCCCAGAAGGAGGTGCTCGGTGCCGATATAGTTGTGGTTGAGCTGGCGGGCCTCGTCGACCGCGAGCTCCAGGACGCGCTTGGCGTTCGAGGTGAAGGGGATCTCCCCGATCGTGAGGGTCCCGCCCGTCTGGGAGACCATGCTCTCGACGGCGCTGCGGATCACATCCAGATCGAGCCCGAGATTGGCCAGGACGTTCGCCGCGATCCCCTCCCCCTCGCGGATCAGGCCGAGGAGGAGGTGCTCGGTGCCGATCGAGTCGTGCTGGAGCCGGCTGGCCTCCTCCCGGGCGAGGAAGATGACCTTGCGGACCCTCTCGGTGAACTTGTCGTGCGTCACTGGTCTCTGCCTCCAGCCGCCGTCCCGTTCCCGGGGCGCGGCGCATCGGTCACCTTCAGTCGCTCTTGAATCCAGGCAGCCCGGTACTCGTTGCGGGCTGACGATGACAGCTCCCTCCCGGCCAGCTTCTGAAGATGCGCCGGTTGGGTATACAGGAGCAGCGCGTTCAGGGTTCCCGTGTCCGGCAGGGGAGCCATCCCCAGGGTCACGCCGAAGCGGATCGCCGAGAGGATCCCCATGCACTCCTGAGTCGAGAGAAGCCGCGCGTAGCGCAGCGTCGCATACGCTCTGCAGATCTTGTCCTCGATCTGGACGCGCGCGTCCCTGAGGAGAGATTCCCGCGCCTTGGCCTCCATGTCGAGCACTTGAAGCACGATCCCTTGCAGCTTCTCGAGCGTGCTCGCCTCGGTCACGCCCAGGGTCACCTGGTTCGAGACCTGGAAGAAGTTGCCGATCACGTCACTCCCCTCGCCGTGGAAGCCCCGCACCGTGAAGCCGACCTGCGTGATCCCCGCCAAGACCTTCTTGATCCGCTGGGTGAGCACGAGCGCCGGGAGATGCACCAGCACGCTTGCGCGCATTCCGGTGCCGACGTTTGTGGGACAGGCGGTGAGATAGCCGAACTCGTCGTGATACGCGTAGGCGACGCTCGCGGAAAGCTCGTCGTCGAGCCGGCCCGCCGCCCGCCAGGCGCCTTCCAGATCGAGGCCGCTCCGCAGCGACTGAATCCTCAGATGGTCTTCTTCGTTGACCATCACGCTGAGCGATTCGTCGGGGCCGACCGCGACTCCGCGATGCCGCGCCTCCGCCGCCATGTCGTGAGAGACGAGGTGGCGCTCGAGCAGGAATTGCCGATCCAGGACTCCGAGCTCCTCGACGGCCCGGACCATTCCACCCTTCAACGATGTCGACCCACGCAGCGCCGCGCCGACGCGCTGGAATATATCGGAGAGCTCCTCCTCCCGGCAGCGGGCGACGAATCGGGCGTCACGGATGTTGCGCGCAAGCCGGACGCGCGTCGAGAGGATCTCGTCCGCGCGCGGCCCGCTGCCGCCAAACCACCGCCCCTGTCCGACGAGCATCGAGTCGATGGAGATCAACCGGAGCCCCCCTCCGCGGGAGCCGCCTCCAACTGGCGGATCTGGTCGCGAATCCTCGCGGCCTCCTCGTAACGCTCGGATGAGACCGCGCGCCTGAGCTCCTCCTGAAGCCGGCGGAGCTGTTCGTCCCGCCCGGCGGGAGCCTCGGCTCTCCCCGGCGACTTTCCCGTGTGGCGAGTCCCACCGTGGATCCGCCGCATGAGGCGGCGCAGCTGCGTGTCGAAGGCGTCATAGCAGCGGGCGCACCCGAGTCGGCCGATCTCGGTGAACTCGCTGTAGCGCAGCCCGCAGTGCTCGCATTGCAGGGCGGCGAGCTTGCCGACTCCCTCTGGATAGATCCCCTCGGCCATCCAGAGGAGGTTCTGCTGGAAGGAGGCCTTCTGCTGCTCGACGAGGGTGTGGAATCCCTTCTCAACCGCGCAGCTGGCGCAGAGATGCATCTCCTGCACCTGCTCGCCCCGCAGGTCCTTGAAGTGGATGGAGGCCTCGGCCTCGCCGCACACCTGGCACTTCACGCTCCCTGAGTCCTTTCCGCAGCCTCAACGGGTCCCGGGCCCTCTCCCGGATCCTCCGGGATCAGCCGGCCCTGGATCAGCCTACTTCTATTATCGGCAACTCGCGCGAGGCTTTCATTATGCGTGGCGATGAGCCAGCTCTGGCCACGCTCCCTGGCCAGAGTATACACCAGGGCATGGAGCCGCTCGGCCGTCTCCGGGTCGAGATTTCCGGAGGGTTCATCGGCAATCACCAGCAGGGGCTCGCGGAAGAGGGCCCTGGCGACGGCGACTCGCTGCTGTTCGCCTCCGGAGAGAGCGTTTGGCTTGTGCCCCTCCCGCTCGCTGAGGCCCACCTGGGCGAGAAGCTCTCGCGCCCTACTGCGCCCCTCCGCGAGGGAGGCTCCGCCGATCAGCCCGGGCATCATGACATTCTCGAGCGCCGTGAATTCGGGCAAGAGGTGATGGAACTGGAAGACGAAGCCGACGTGCCGGTTGCGGAATCGCGCCAGATCCGCGTCGCTGCGCCGGAAGAGATCCTCCCCGCGAAACTCGATTCCGCCTCGGGTGGGGCGATCCAGCGCGCCCACGATGTGCAGGAGGGTGCTCTTCCCCACTCCTGAGGCGCCCAGGACGACGTGGATCTCGCCCTGGCCCAGATCGAGGTCGATCCCGCGCAGAACCCGCAAGATTCCTCCGGGAGCGACGAACTCCTTCTCGAGCGCGCGGACCCGCAGCAGCGCCTCACTCATGCCGGATCGCCTCCACGGGATCGAAGCGCGACGCCCACATCGCGGGGATGAACGTCGCCGCCACGCTCAGAACGATGACGGCCAGCTCGATCCAGAGCACGTCCGGAACCGAGACCCGCGCGGGCAGGGTGTCGATGAAATAGACGTCCCCCGGCAGCTTGATGAACTTGTAGCGCTCAAGCATCCAGCAAAGAAGGAGACCGAGCGCCGTCCCCAGGAGCATGCCCACGGCCCCGATCGCCACCCCTTCGATGACGAATAGCCTGCGGATCTTCCCCTCAGTCGCCCCCATCGACTTCAGCACGCCGATCTCACGGCGCTTGACCTTGACGAGCATGATCTGGGTCGAAGCGATGTTGAAGGCCGCGACGAGGACGATCAACGCCAGGATCACGAACATCACGCGCTTCTCGGTCTGCATCCAGGAGAAGAGGTTCTCGTTGAGCTGGATCCAGTCGTTCGTCCGGTAGGGGAAGCCCCCAAGCGAGGTGAGAATCTCCTCCGCCTTCTCCGGCGCACGGTACATCTCGGTGACTCGGATCTCGATGGCGGTCACGCGATCGCCCAATCCGAAGAAGTCCTGCGCCTGGGCGATGTCAATGAAGGCCATCCCCGCGTCGTACTCGTACATCCCCGAGCGATAGACGCCCGAGAGAACGAAGGTCCGCACCTTCGGGACGAAGCCGAGGGGCGTGGGAGCGGTTCCCTTCGGAGAGATGAGCTGCAGCGGCTCTCCGATCGTGAGACCGAGCGACTCGGCAAGGTGGATCCCGAGGATGATCCCCGGCCTTCCGCCCTCCGGTGGCGCGAGCGGCGGGGCGTCGGGGAAGGTCTCGACGTACTCCTTGAAGGAGGTGACCTCCTCCTCCTGGTCCGTCGTGACCCCCTTCACGACGGCTCCGTCGGCGCGGCCGGCGGCGACCATCATCGCCTTCGCGTAGACAAAGGGCGCCGCGGCCTCCACGCCGGGGATCCCGCGGACGAGGGCCGCGATCGAATCGGCGCCGGCGATCCCCTCCTCCCCGAAGCGCAGGAGGATCACGTGCGCGTTGGTGCCGACGATGCGGGTCTTCACCTCCTTCTCGAAGCCATTCATCACCGCGAGGACGACGATCAGCGCGGTGACGCCCAGGGTCACGGCGAGCACGGTGATCAGGGTGATGAAGGAGAGGAAAATCCTCCCACGGTACGGTAGGAGGTGCCGGCGCGCGACGAACAGCTCGAAGAGCACGCCGTCAGTCCACGTCGAAGACGAGGGGATCCGCCTCCTCGGGAACCCGCGTCGGATAGGACCCGGTGAAGCAGGCGTAGCAGTACGACTGCGGCGCCTGGACCGCGGCCCTGAGGTCCTCGATGGAGAGATACCCGAGCGTCGTCGCTCCGATGTACTCCTGGATCCGATTCGTCTCCAGGCGGCTGCCGATCAGCTCCGATTTCCGCGGAGTGTCGATGCCGTAGTAGCAGGGGCTGATGATCGGAGGGCTCGAGAGCCGGAAGTGGACCTCCTTCGCGCCGGCCCGAAAGATGTGTCGCACGAGCTGGCGGCTCGTCGTCCCGCGCACGATCGAGTCGTCCACCACGATGACCCGTCGGTCCTTCAGGATCTCCACGACGGGGTTGAACTTCACCCGCACGGCGTCGACGCGCGATTGCTGCCCCGGGCGAATGAACGTGCGTCCGACGTAGTGATTGCGGATCAGGCCGTGCTCGTAGGGAATGCCGGACTCCTCGGCGTAGCCGAGGGCCGCGCTGTTCGAGGAGTCGGGAACCGAGATGACGATGTCCGCTTCGACCGGGTGGCGCCGCGCGAGCAGGCGGCCCAGCTCGCGCCGCACTTCCTGGACGCTTTCGCCGAAGACGTGCGAGTCGGGTCGCGAGAAGTAGATCTGCTCGAAGATGCAATAGGCATGCGTCCCGCCGGCGCGGTTCATCCGGCTGTGCACGCCGTTGGCGTCGAGGACAACGGTCTCGCCGGGCTCGACCTCACGCACCGCCTGGGCCCCGAGGATGTCCAGGGCGCAGCTCTCCGAGGCGAGGATGTAGGCGCCATCCATGTGGCCGAGCACGAGCGGCCTCCAGCCGAAGGGATCGCGGGCGCCGATGATCATCTTCTCGTTCATGATCAGGCAGGTGATCGCGCCCTCCACCTGTCCGAGCGCATCGTCGACCCGGTCCGGCAGCGTCGGCAGCTTCGATCGGGCGATCAGGTGCAACACCAGCTCCGAGTCGGTCGTCGTCTGGAATATCGATCCCTCCTGCTCCATCGACTGTCGCAGCTCAACCGTATTCGTCAGATTCCCGTTGTGGGCGATCGCCAGCTTTCCGCCCTTGTAGTCGACGAGGATCGGCTGGACGTTGCGCAGCTTGGTCGACTTGCCCGTCGTGGCGTAGCGGTTGTGCCCGATCCCCATATAGCCGTCCATCTGATTGCGGATCGAATCGGGGAATACGTCGCTGACGAGCCCAAGGCCGCGGTGGACACGCGTCTTCTCGCCGTTATGGACAACGATCCCCGCCCCCTCCTGGCCACGATGCTGCAGGGCGTAGAGCCCGTAGTAGATCGAGTCGCAGACGTTTCCGGTCCCGTAGATTCCGAAGACACCGCATTCCTCGTGAAATCCCCGGCGTTCCATCAGAGCTCAAGTCCTTCCGCGGCACCCTCCCCAACCCAGGGCAGCGAAGGGTCGCCGTCAATCCATCGATAGTCCTCTAGCTGAGGATGAACGAGCAAGCCCCGGCCCGGCGCGGAGCAGAGGACCGCCTCCTCGGCGCCCTTACGTCCCTCCGTTCCCTCTTGCCTGTCGATCTTGAGACTCCACAGGATCCCGCGTCGAAGCGACCACCTTTCGCCATCGATCGCGGAACGCAGGGCGTGGGGTCGTCGATCGAGGTCCCGTTCCGGCGACCATGCCAGCGCGTGAAACCAGGACCGCTCCTGTGCTGGCGCCAGCTGGAGGAGATCGATCGGCTCACCGGCGCTTCGGATTCGAGCCTGCTCCTTGTTCGGATTCCAGAGCTCTCCGCCGAGCCGGAGCCGCTCGATCACCATGCCCCTGTCTGCTTCGGCGGGACCCGAGAGCTCCCAGAGGACCCGCCGCCGCAACGCGAGCAGCCGTTCGCCGAAGCCGAGCGATCGGCGCAGGCAGGCGAGCGCCGTCAGGGCTGTCGGATCGGCGTTTCGCAGCGAAACGAGGACCTGCGTCCACTGGAAACTCATGCTTCCTCCAAGAACTCGACCATTGCCCGGAAGATCCCCAATCCGGGTCCATCCTCGGTCGGTCCCCCGCGCACGAAGCTGCCGAGCTCCTCGGGGACCTGGGCGCGCAGGATGGCCCGCTCCGGATGCGGCATGAGCGCCAGGACGTTCCCCGCCTCGTTGGTGATCCCCGCCGCCGAGGCGATGCTTCCGTTCGGATTGTGCGGGAACTCGATCGCATCCATCCCATCGGGCATGCAGTAGCGCAACGCGACGTAGGAAGGGATGCGCTCGGCGACGATCGGATCCCGCGTTGCGAATCGCCCCTCCCCGTGCGCCATCGGAATCGGGAGAAGACGCGGGCCCACGCCGCGCGTGAAGAGGCAGCGCTCAGCCGCCGGGCCGGCGCCCAGTAGAACCCAGCGCGAGTAGTACCCATCCCGGCCCATCATCCGGTTGGGGCCGAGGACCAGGTCGAGGGCGTCCTCCCGCATACCGGGCACGAGACCCGCCTCGACCAGGACTTGCGCCCCGTTGCAGATGCCGAGAACCGGCGCTCCCTGGCGCGCGCGCCGCGCCACCTGCTGCACGAACGGAAGCCGGGCGGCCACCGCGCCGGCGCGCACACGATCCTGATAGGCGAAACCGCCCGGAATGACATAGCCGGCGTGGCGGTCGAGGACTTCCGCGGGCTCATTCCATCGCACCACGCGGGCGTTGCCCCCGGCCCGCGCGATCGCGCGCGCAGTCTCCCACTCGCAGTTGCTCCCGGGTAGCTGGAGGACGGCGATCGCCTGCTTCATCATGCCCCTCCTTCCATCCAGGGTCCCAGGCGCTCCGCCCATGCTCGGTGGATCGGTCGCAGGTCCAGCTCGATCGTCGGAACTCCCCCGCCGGCGATTCGAAGCCGCGGGGTCTCGACGACGCGTCCCAGGCGGATCGCCTCGACCCCTTCCCGGCGGATCGACTCGCGGAAATGCTCCTCGAGCGAAGCCTCGACCTCGAAGAGAAAGCCGCCGCTCTCGCTGAGCAGAAACTCGGCACGACCCATCGACGTGTCGGGGAGGGCGAGCTCGAGACCCAGGCCGGTCGGGCCATCCTCGCGCATGAGCATCTCCAGGGCCGCCGCGAGGAGCCCCCCCTCGGCGAAGTCATGGCAGGCGATGACGAGGCCTTCCTCGATGGCGCCCAGCGCGGCCTGCAGGTGCAGCCGCTCGCGGGCCAAGACGGGACGCGGCGGCGCCAGACGGAGATCGGACCGGGAGAGCAGATCGAGAGCGGGTGAACCCCCGAGCGCCTTTGCGGCATGGCCGAGCATGAAGATCCCGCTGCCGGGACTCTGAACATGCGGCCGAAGACTCCTGCGCCAGTCGTCGATGCGGCCGAAGCAGGCGATGATCGGGGTCGGCCGGATGCGCGCTCCTCCCGCCGACTGGTTGTAGAAGGAGACGTTTCCCGAGACGACCGGTAGCGCGTCGGCGGATCCGTCGAGAAGCCCCAGCGCGATGCACGCGTCCCTCATCCCTCGTAGGCACTCCTGGAACTCCCAGAGGCATTCCGGATCCTCCGGCGAGCCGAAGTTCAGGCAGTCGGTGAGCGCGAGCGGACGCGCCCCCACGGAAACGACGTTGCGGACCGCTTCCACCACGGTCGCAGCGGCGCCGTTGTAGGGATCCAGGTCGCACCAGCGCGCGTTGCCGTCCAGGGAGACGGCGATCCCCAAGAACCCGCCCGCAATCGGGCGGCAGACTCCGCCATCGGCCTCGCCCGGGCGGATGAGGGCCTCGCCACGCACCTCAGAGTCGTAGTGGCGATAGACGTGCGCGCGGCTGCAGAGCGCGGGGTGGGACATCAGCCTCTCCGCGAACGATTGCCAATCTTCCGGCTCCGGGAGCGAACCCTCCTCGCCTGCGATCGCGCGCGCGCGCACGGGCCGATCGTAGGTTGGCGCCTCCTCGAGGATCTCCGCGGGGAGATCAACCGCCATTTGACCGTTCCATGAGCAGCGGTACCGCTTCTCCTCGATCACCCGGCCGACGACACGGGCGCAGGCGCCGGGGTAGATTCCGGGCAGATCGAAATGCTCGTTGTAGATCGCCAGCACATCGGCGGCGATCCTCTCCGGAATCGCCCAAACGAAGCGCTCCTGCGTCTCGCCGACCAGGAGGTGCGCCGGGTTGGGCTCGGCGTCGGCTGCGGGCAGCTCGTCCAGACGGATCTCCGCGCCGAATCCCCCCGCGAGCGCCAGCTCGGAACTGGCGCCGCCAAACCCTCCCGCGCCGAGGTCCTTGAATCCCACTTCGTCGCCGCTCGCGCGAATGAGGTTCCAGACTTCCTTTGTCGCCTCCACCAGCACGCGTTTCAGGAAAGGATCGTGAATCTGGACCGCCCCGAGATTCGTCTCCGCCGCCTCGGGATCGAGGATCTTCGAGGCGAATGAGGCGCCCCCAAGTCCGGATCGATCCGTCGGCTTGCCGATCAGCACGAGGACGTAGGGCTCTCGCCTGGCCGCCTCCGGAACCCGGCTCCGGATGATCTCATCCGCCCGCGCGATGCCGAGCGCGACGACGTTGACGAGGCAGTTGTCGTCGTAGCAGGCGTCGAAGGCGAGATCGCCACCGAGGTTGGGCACGCCGAGGGCGTTTCCGTACTCCCAGATCCCCCGGATCACGCCGCGCGCGACTCCGCGGGCCGTGGCGCCGTTGACGCCGTCGAGATCGCCGAAGCGTAGACCGTCGAGCACGCCGATCACGTCGGCTCCCATGCAGTAGACGTCCCGCACGATGCCGCCGATCCCGGTCGCCGCCCCCTCGACCGGCAGAAGCTGCGAGGGGTGGTTGTGGCTCTCGTGGGCGACGACGAGGGCATAGCGATCTCCCTCGACCGTGCCGAGGTCCACGACCCCCGCATCCTCCCCCGGACCGAGGATCACGTGACGCGCGATCGGCGGAAGCAACGCCTTCAGAAAACGCCGGCTGCTCTTGTAGGAGCAGTGCTCGCTGAAGGAGACATCGAGCAGGAATGCCTCGGGGACGGTGAGATCCCTGCCCAAACGGCGCGCGACGCCGATCAGCTCCGCCGGTTCCGCGCGGATCCCGTGCCGCTCGAGCTCCCGCCGTGCCTCCTCCGCCTCCACACCCAGGAGTCGAATCGTCTGGATCAAATCCCCCCCCACTTGGTGGCGAGTACCCGTTCGAAGATCTGCGGAAGACTGGTGAAGAAGCCCTCGGGATCGAAGAGGACGGCGAGCCGGTCGGATCCGAGCGCGTCGACGACCTGCGCGTCGCCGGCCAGCCGGTCGCGAAACGAGGCTCCGCCCTCCCACGCAGACATCGCGTGCCCCTGAACGACATGGTAGGCCCGTTCCCGGTCCCCCCATGCCTCGGTGAGCGCGAGCAGAACGCGCTGCGAGTAGACGAGCCCGCCCGTGGCGTCGAGATTCGTCTGCATCGCAGCGGGCCGCACGACGAGCCCTTCGAGGACGAAGCGGAGCCGATCGATCATATAGTCGAGCGCCGTGAAGGCGTCGGCGAGCGCGACGCGCTCCGCGGAGGAGTGGCTGATATCTCGCTCGTGCCAGAGCGGGACGTCCTCGAGTCCGACGATCGCGTAGCCGCGCAGCAGCCGCGCCAGGCCCGCAATCCTCTCGCACAGGATCGGGTTGCGCTTGTGCGGCATCGCGGAGGAGCCCTTCTGCCCCGCGCCGAAGGGCTCTTCGACCTCGCGCACCTCGGTCTTCTGTAGATGGCGGATCTCCGTCGCGATCCGCTCCACGGTCACGCCCATCCCGGCGAGCACGGAGAGCAGATGCGCATGACGGTCCCGCGGAACCACCTGGGTGGCGACCGGCTCCGCCCGCAGGCCGAGCCGCCGCATCACCCCTTCCTCGATCGAGAGCGGGAGATGCGCGGCCGTGCCGACCGCTCCGGATAGCTTCCCGTAGGAGACGCCTTCACGGGCCTCGCCGAAGCGCGCGGCCTGCCGCTCGCACTCCGCGAACCAGCCGAGGATCTTGAACCCGAAGGTGATCGGCTCGGCGTGCACCCCGTGCGTCCGGCCCACGCACGGCAGTCCCCGGTACCGCTCGGCGAGCCCACGCAGAATCCTCCCCAGGCGTTCCCAGTCCGCCGCGATCCTCGAGGCCGCCTCCCGTAGAATCAGCGCTTGCGCGGTGTCGACAAGATCCGAGGAAGTCATGCCGTAGTGAAGGTGCGCCTTCTCGGGACCAAGCTCCTCACCCACACTCGTCAGGAAGGCGATCACGTCGTGGTGGAGGGTCGCCTCCAGCTCCTTGACCCGCGCGGGTCGCACCCGGCCGTGCGCTCGAACCGCCGCCGCTGTCCCAGCGGGAGCGAGCCCGTGCTCCTCGAGCGTCTCCAGGTGAGCGATCTCCACGTCAAGCCAGACCCGGAATCGATGCTCGTCGGTGAAGAGCCGTCCCATCTCCCGGCGGGTGTAGCGGGGGATCATCGAGACTCTTCCCTTTGGACCGGCTCCGCCTCGAGGCGAACCGAGATCTCCCTCAGCGTCCCCTCGCGTTCCACAGCGAGGCGGATGCGGTCGCCGATTTCTGCGCCGAAGATCAGCCGACTCGCCTGATCGGCGCTCCAGACCGGCTCGTCGTTGACCTTCCGGATGATGTCGCCCACCTGGATTCCCGCCCGATCGGCGGGGCTTCCTTCTTCCAGCTCGACCACAATCAACCCCCGGCGATCCTGGATGTTGAAGTAGGCGGCGAGATAGGGCGTGATCGGCCGGACGCGGATTCCGGTCCAGACGCTTCGGACCTTCCCGTACTGCAGAATCTCCCGCACCACGCGCATGGCGTCATTGATCGGGATCGCGAAGCCGATCCCCAAGGATCCGCCCGATTCGGTGAAGATGAAGGTATTGATGCCGATCACCTTTCCCTCGCCGTTCACCAACGGTCCCCCGGAGTTGCCCGGGTTGATCGCCGCGTCGGTCTGGATCATGTTCTTGTAGATTCCGCCAGTTCCGGCCGCCTGCTTGATGTCCCGGCCCTTGGCGCTGATGACGCCCAGGCTCACGCTCGGCTGGTACTCGTTCAGCAGGAAACCGAATGGATTGCCGATGGCGATCGCCCACTCGCCGACCATGACGTGCTCGGAGTCTCCAAGCTCCGCGACCGGGATGTCGCTCGCCGCCATCTTGAGGACCGCGAGGTCGTAGTTCGAGTCGGCGCCGACAAGCCGCGCATCGAAGGTGCGTCCGTCGGTCAGTGTCACCTTGATCTGCTCGGCGTCGCGCACGACATGCTCATTGGTCAGGACCACGCCCGCACGATCGATGATCACGCCCGAGCCGAGCACCGGAACCTGCTCCTTGTAGATCGGGCCCGGCAGATAGCGGTCAAAAAAGAATCCGAAGGGATCGGCGGGAACCCGTCCCCGCACATACCGGGTCTGGACGACGCTGATCGAGACCACGGCAGGTCCGACCTTCTCCGCGGATCGGACGACGGCATTGCGCCGCCCCTCCTCGATGCTCTGCTGGACGTCAGGCAGATCCTGGGCGGGGGGCTCATTGACGGTCAGGCTCGACTCCGGCGCCGTCTCGCTGCTTTCCGTCGAAACGTTTTCCCCGCCCGCAGGGGTGGCAGCCGGACGCTGCGCCAGGAAGGACCAGAGCAGTCCTCCCCCCGCGATTCCCGCGATGAAAAGGGCCAACGGCAACCACCTGCGCATGTTCCACACTCCGATTCGATCCGGGAGCCTTTCAGGCTCGACTCTCTCCCCGGCGCGAGAAAGAGGCAGAATACCACAGCCCGGGAAGCCGCGTAACTTCCCCCGGTCGTGCAGATCTCGGCGCGAGCGTGCAGTTTGCATCGGCCGGAAGCCCACTAAAGTTCGTAACCTGCGATCTTGCGCGTTTTTCTAGACGGAACGGTTCTGGTAATTTGAACGCACCGTGAAGCGTCTACTCATCACGATTGGCATCATCACGGCGATTCCGGGCACGACACAGGCGGTGCCGGGTGTGGAGAACTACCCCAAGGTTCTCGCCTACACCTCGGCGGTCAACCTGCTGCCCGAATCGGTGCAGGATACCCTCTCTTGGTACGACGTCCTCGTCTGCATGGAACGCCCCGCGACGATCCAGGGCCTGCGCGAGCGCAATCCCGACCAACGCTATCTGTGGATGGCCATGCCCCAGCATGTCGAGGCGTTCGAGGGCGACAGCGCCTGGTGGATGCCGGACACGCTCTGGAGCTTCAAGCGTCTCGCAAGCGTCTACGCGTACAAGAACGACTGGTATCTGCGCGACACCACGGGCGAGATCATCACCGACGGGAATCATATGATTCTCAACTGGACCGCCCACTGCCCCGTGGGGACCTTTGGCTCCTCGAAAGGGATGCGCGCGGCCGAGTGGATCGCCTCCCGAGCCCTTTCGGACATCGCCCTCTCGGGACGGTACTGGGAGCCGTGGAGCTGGGACTCGCGCACCGCCTACAACGGGTTCATGTTCGAGATCCTCGTCGATTGCCTCGGCTCCTATGGGTGGCAGCTATACGCCAATGCCGATCCGGACCGCGACGGGATCGCCGAAGGCGTCTATCACACCTGTTCGACGGGAGGGAACGAGGATCCGCTGAGCGTCCTGTTCCGGGCCGAGAACGAGATCTTCTACGAGATCCTGGATGAGACCTTCCCCGATGACTTCGTCTTCACGATCAACGAGAACTCACACTACCTCGGCCCCTGGTGGAGGACCCGGCTCTCGGGGATGAAACTCGAGAACTGGATGCGGGGCTGCTGCCCAACCTGGGCCGACTGGTGGGACTACTTCTACGGGATCACTCCGCCCTACGATCCGCAGAACAACTGGGGCGCGGGCTACCTCTGGACGGAGTGGGCCTTCGACAAGCCGGTCGAGGACCACCTGAAGGGTTGGGACGTCTCCTGGATCCAGACCTGGGAAGAATCGCGGCTGACGCGGGAAGAGAACCTCCGGCAGATGCGCTTCGGCCTCGGCACGGCGATGCTCGGCGACGGCTACTTCTGCTACACGCGGGATCAGCGGATGCCCGAATGGCAGCCCGAGTTCAACTGGGACTTCGGGCTCCCCCTCGGGGATTTCTCGCGCGAGACAATGGGCTCGGACACGCTCTACGTCCGCGCATTCACTCGCGGGATGGTCGAGGTCAATCCGGCGCAGACTCCGCTCTTGGACGTGCCGCCCGAGGACACGCGCTTCACCCTATGGCTGCCCGTCGTCGATCTCGGCGCGCAATCGCTGGGCGAGGAGGCGATCCGCGTTACCTGGACGGCTCCGGACGGCGAGCACAACGAGGCCGACTCCTACGAGCTCCGCTATGGGACCGAGCCGCTGAGCACAGAGAACTGGGAATCGGCGACGTCCTATGCGGGCAACCCGATCTATGCGACGCCGGGGAGCCCGGTCGCGATCGACGTCGCCGGGTTGGCGAACGGCACGACCTATCACTTCGCCGTCCGCACATGGACTCGCGGCCGTCCGGAGCCAGTTCTCTCCAACCCCGCGGAAGCGACGACCTCCATCTTCCTCGACACCACTCCCCCCGGAGTCGTGGAGGATGTCACGCTCATCACCGCTGGATCGAACCACGTCCACCTCGGATGGATCGCTTCCGGCGACGACGGCGGGCAGGGAATCGCCACGAGGACCCGCCTCCGCTATCGCGTCGGATCGGCCATCCAGAGCGAGGACGATTGGAGTTCCTCTGTCCCGGTCAACCTGCCCGACCCCCCGCCGCCCGCCGGCGTGGCGGACGACTTTCGCGTGAGCGGCTTGAGCGGCGGGACGCTCTATGGATTCGCCGTTCGCATGGAGGACGAGGCGGGGAATCTCGGCCCTCTGTCGGCTCCTTTCACCGCCCGGACCCTCGATGCGCCGCCTCCGCCGGTCGACACAACGCCCCCGGCGGACATCCATGATCTCGAGGCGATCACGGGAGCAAGCGGCGCGGTCGATCTGCGATGGACGGCTCCGGGAGACGACGGGATGATCGGACGGGCCGCCTCCTACGAGATCCGTTCCCTGATGGGTCGCGCGATCGAGAGCGAAGCCGACTGGGCCGAAGCGGCCCTTGCGCCGCCTCCCCTGCCGGATCCCGCAGTGGCGGGGGCGATGGAGTCATTCCGGGTCGAGGGTTTGAAGCCCGGCGCCATGTACGGATTCGCGGTGCGGTCGACGGATGAGGTGGGCAATCGCTCGGGGCTTTCGAATCCGATCACCGCCGAGGCCGGAGAGGAGTCTCCGCCGCCGCCGCATCTGGACGAGGAGGCTCCCGCAGCGGTCGTCGATCTCGCCGTGACGGCCGTGAGCGAGAACACGGCGGATCTCGCATGGACGGCTCCAGGCGACGACGGTGATCTGGGAACGGCCGAGAGATACGAGCTCCGTCTGCTCCAGGGCCGCCCGATCGAGACGGAGATCGACTGGGGAATCGCCGTTCCCTTGACCGATACGGCCATGGTGCATCCGGCCGCGGCGGGGACGCCCCAGAGTTACACGCTCAGGGCGCTGCGCGCCGGAACCCGTTACGGAGTCGCGCTGAGGGCGCGCGACGAGGCGGGCAACATCGGCCCGCTGAACCCTCCGCTCGCCTTCACTACCGCCGAGGTGCTTCCTCCAAGTCCGCCGGCGACGATCGTCGATCTCCACCTGATTCACGCGGGCCTGGATTCGGCGCGGATCGGCTGGACGGCCCCGGGCGACGACGGGATGTCCGGCGCCGCGACGAGTTACCATGCGAGGCTCCGCCCGTCGATCGCCATCGAGAGCGAGGAGGATTGGGCGGAATCCGCCGTCCCCGACACTACGGGAATGCCGAGGCCCTCGATTGCCGGAACCCTCGAGGAGTGGACCGTCCGGGGACTCTTGCCCGGAACGCGATACTGCTTGGCGATCCGCGCCCAGGACGACTCCTCCCTCTTCGGAGGACTCCCGAGCCCCTTCTTCTTCGATACCGCGCAGGAGCCGCCTCCGCCGCCCCCGCCCCTTCCGCCGCCGGATCCGATCCGTGATCTGGTTCTCGTGCGCGCCGACTCGACCGGGTGCGACCTGCGATGGACCTCGCCGGGCGTGGGCGAGACGGAAGAATCCGCCGCGAGGATCTTGCTTGCGATCCGAGAAGGCGGCGAACCGATCGTGACGGAAGAAGATTGGGCCGCCGCCGAGCTCTGGGACGGAGCGCTCCCGATTCCATCCGCCCCCGGCTCCCTTGACTCGTTGCGTTTGGAGCCGCTCGAGCCGGGCGGCAGCTATGCTCTGGCCCTCCGCGCGGAGAACCGCGAGGGGCTCCTCGGCGCGCTCGGAAACTCGATCGTGGCCGTGCTGCCGGAGATCCCCGTGGAGACGCCGGATCCGCCTCCGGCGGCGATCCTCGACCTCGCCGCAACGGCGCTGGCCCCCGATTCGCTCGAGCTTCGCTGGACGGCCGTCGGCGAAGACAGCCTCGAAGGAAGCGCCTCGGCCTACCTCCTGCGCATCCTGGCGGGAGAGCCGATCGATACACCCGAGGACTGGGAGCGCGCCGCGGACTCAGCGGAATCCCTGGCCGCGCCCCAGCCCGCCGGAAGCCCGGAGCGGGCGATTCTGGGAGGTCTCATTCCCGGCTCGTCGTACGGCCTCGCAATCCGGGCGCGTGACGCCGCCGGGCAGCTCTCGGCCTTCGCCGCCGGCGCGTGGGTGACGATGCCCGCGCCGGAGGAGCCGCCCGATACGGTCGAGACGATCGCGCCCCCCGAGGACCTCACGATCGTCGCGGTCGAGGAGACGGCCGTATCGCTTGAGTTCCGCCACCCGCTCGGCTTCGGAGACAGCGGTGGCCCGGCTCGATTCGAGGCCGCCCTCGCGACGATCCCGCTGGACGACTCGACGTGGAGCAGCGCGACGATCCACCCCGAACCTCCTGCCCCGGGAGGAGCGGGCGAGGGCCGTTCGATCCGATGGGAGAGGCTCGAAGCAGGGAGCGTCTACTGGGCGGCGGTCCGCGCGATCGGCCCGGCTGGACAGGTCTCGCCTCTGTCCAACGTCGTCCGCTTCGAAACGCCGGCGCTCGACCTCGCACCTCCGCAGAAGCCGACCGGAGTGCGCTGCGAGGGCTTGGGCGACGGAGGCGGGGTCCGGCTCTCGTGGGAGCCCTCCCCGGATCCCGATCTCGCCGGCTACTTCGTCGATCTGGCGTTTGTGGATGGAGTTTGGTCTCGGTGGAACGAGGCTCCGATCCCGGCCGGGGTCCACGAGATCGAGATCCACTCCTCGGCGATCGCCTATGCCGTGGCCGCCGTCGACGTCTCGGGCAACGAGAGCGACCGTGTCGAGGCGACTCCCTCCGGAGGGGGCGCGCTGCGACTCGAAGGGCCCTTCCCCCATCCGGTGACGACTCACTGCCGTTTCGAGGTCGATCTGCCTCCCGGCACGCCCGTCGAGGAGATCGAGCTAACGCTGCGCGACATCGAGGGGCGGGTGGTCTGGCAACTCGATGGTCAGCAGGCGGGCACGATCGGCGGACCGATGACGATCCAATGGGACCGGAGGGATCGCTCGGGCCGCAGCGCCGCTCCCGGATTCTATCTGCTCACGATCGAGGCTGGAGCGGAGCGGATCCAGC
Organism: Candidatus Eiseniibacteriota bacterium; assembly: GCA_034679345.1. GTDB lineage: Bacteria > Eisenbacteria > RBG-16-71-46 > CAIMUX01 > VGJL01 > JAXDAY01. Next base: position 42,161 of record JAXDAY010000030.1, on the reverse strand, counting down.
GGCGGATCTTCCTCGCGCCCTGACCCAGATCTCCGAGAGGATCATCCCCGCGAACACCGGCAGGAGCGCGTCGATCAGGGCGACGCGATAGCGGATGCTCGGGATCGAGACCGCGTGGATGAGGATCATCGCCGCGAAGACAGGGATCAGGAGCAGCGCCAGACGATCGCGCCGGCGCGCCGCCAGCAGCCACCCGACCACTCCCAGGGGGAAGAAGATCGTGTATCCGAGGTACGCGACGGCTCGCCGCGGCGCGCTGCCCCTCGATTCTGGAACCAGCTTCAGGAACCGGCCTGCGCGGATCGCTGTCAGCCGGGCGAACCGTCCCGGGTCCTCGCGGATGATCCGGCGCGCCTTCTGCGCGAAGCCCCCCGGAGGCGTCTGGGGTATTTCCCTGTAGCGATCCAGATCCCACTCCTGGCCGGCCGGCGACTCACCCTCGATGAAGACTCTCTCCGCCCAACCGGGCGCGTTGCCGAGGTAGAGGGTGAACTCCCCCGTGGTCGCGATCGGCACCCACGCGTGGTGCCGCGCGTGCGTGGTGAGGATCCAGGGCGCGATCGCGACGAACGCCGCCGCCATCAAGGCCCCCGCGCGGGCAAGGCCGGCTCGACCGAAGGCGGGTCGCGCGGCCCAGGCGAGCCCCGCCGCCAGAATGGGGATCGCCGCGAGAGGAGTGGGGCGGGCGAGCGCCGCCAGGCCGAAGAGGAGCCCCGCGGCCGCGGAATGACCGATCCCCTCTCGGCCCCGCGAGTCGAGCGCGCGCGAGACGGCGAGGAAGCCTCCAAGATAGAGCAGGATGAAGAGCGACTCGGTGAGCAGCTCGCCTCCGGGGAGGATCATGAGGGGGTGGATCGCGAGGATACCTCCGGCGATCCATGCCGCCCGGCCCCCGAACCGCGGTCGCGCGATCGATGCGGCGATCACCGCCGCGCCGGCGCCGAAGAGCGCCTGCAGAATCAGGACCGCGTGGATCGAGCGGCCCGCCACGCCATACACTCCCGCGAGAAACGCGGGGTAGAGGGGCGGACGGAAGAGCGCCTCCGTCGCGTTGCGCGCATCGGGAGCGAATCCCCGGCCGGCCGCGAGCGCCGAGCCCAGCATGTCGTATTGCGCCGCGTCGGGATTCCCGAGCGGATCGATCCCGAGCCGCGGCAACAGCAGGAGAAACAACAGGCGGACAGCGAAGGCGCCCGCAAAGATCCACGCCAGCGGTCGGACCCAGTTTCGCGCTTCGCGCCCCCTCATGGCCGGGTTCCGCCTCATCCGGCGAACGGAGGGCGATCGGGCCACGGCGGATCGTACCCGACGGCTTCCAGCGTGAGTCCCCACGCGGGGGCGGGCGCTGCGGCGCGCCGGCGATCGCGAGAGTCCAGGACGGCCGCCACCGCCTCTCCGCCGCCGCCGCGGGACGCCTCGCGGACCAAGGTCCCCACCATCGTGCGCACCATCTTGTAGAGGAAGCGATCACCACGGATCGTGAAGACGTACCCTTCGGCGCTCGCCTCCCACTCGGCCGACTGAACTTCGCAGACGGGTTCCGCCGCGTCGGGGCTCGCGTTGGCAAAGGCGCTGAAGTCATGGCGTCCGACCACGGAAGCGCATGCCTCGCGCAGTCGCGGCAACCCGGGCGCGTGAGGAAGCGACCAGCTCCTCGCCCGCGCGAGCGGACCTCGCGTGAGGGCGATTCGATAGCGGTAGAGCCTCCATCGGGCCCGGTGGCGCGCGTGGAAGTCCTCAGGGGCCTCCTCGAGGAGGTGCACGCGCAGATCGGGTCCGCAGATCCCGTTCACGCCGCGCATCCAGCGATCGGTAGGAATCAGCTCGTCAAAGGCGAATGAGGCGACCTGCCCCCGCGCGTGCACCCCGCGATCGGTCCTTCCAGCGGCGGCGATGACGACGTTCGTGCGGGCAAGAATTGTCAAGGCGCGTTCGAGCTCGCCCTGCACGGTGCGGACCTGGGGCTGAACCTGCCAGCCGTGAAAGCAAGCGCCGTCGTACTCGACGAGCAGCCTATAGACGGGCATGCGCCCCCTCGCGCTCGTGCGCGAGCCGCGCAATCTGAACGGCGTTCCAGGCCGCGCCCTTGCGGAGATTGTCGGCGACCACCCACATCTCGACGACCGTGGGATCGCTGCGATCCCTGCGGATTCGGCCGACCCAGACATCGTTCGTGCCAGCCGCCGCCCGCGGCGTCGGGTAAAGGCCGGATGCCGGCTCATCGAGCACGCGCAGCCCCGGCGCGGCGGCGAGGCAAGCGCGCACCTCTTCCGCCCCGGCCGGACGCGCGAGGGTCACATGGACCGCCTCGCTGTGGCTCACCTCCACCGGTACCCGCGCGCAGGTCGGATGGATCGGAAGCTCGGGGAGAGCGAGGATGCGCCGCGTCTCACGGATCATCTTCTCCTCTTCCTTGGTGAAGCCGTCCTCCAGGAACCGGTCGCACTGCGGGATCACGTTCGCATCGATCGGGTGGGGGAACGCGTCGTTCCCCGGAGCCGCGCCGGAGCGCTCGGCGCGAAGAGCGTCGATTCCCTTCTGTCCGCGGCCCGAGACGGACTGGAAGGTGACGACGTGGACCCGGCGCAGGCCGAAGGCGCGCTCGAGCGGGGCGAGGGCGAGGACCATCTGGATCGTGGAGCAGTTGGGATTCGCGATCGCGCCGCGCGAGGACGGGAGCGTCGCGCCATTCACCTCGGGCACGATCAGCGGGACGGCCGGATCCATCCGGAAGGCGCTCGAGTTGTCGATCGCCCAGATCCCTCTCGCGGCGATCTCGGGGACCCATGAACGGCTCACCTCCGCGCCCGCCGATAGGAGCACGAGATCGAGATCGAAGAGCCGCTCCCTCGCGAGCGGCTCGACGGTCACGACGCCCCCGGCGGCTGCGGGGCAACTCACGATCGCTCCGGCGGAGCGAGGCCGCGCGAAGCCTCTCACCTCCCGCGCGGGTAGCTCGACTTCCGAGAGGCAGCGGGCCATCGTTCGCCCAACGGCTCCCGTCACGCCGACGATTCCGATCTTCCACCCTTGATGGTTCATGTTTCTCCCGGCTCCTCCGGACGCTCCGCCCGCGCGAGGATGGTAGCGTACCTGCGCCCCGGGACCCACGGTTCGATCCAATCGTGGATCTGGCCGTAGAAGCGGACGCGCCAGCGGCGCGGATCGAAGAGCGCGGCGACCTCCGATCGCAGGAGCTGATGGGCGTGAAACGGATCCTGAGTCCGACGGCCCCTGCCCCGCCCCAGCGGGGTCGAGATCCAGGCAATCCCCCTGGGACGGAGCACGCGGGCGATGCCGTCGATCAGGTGGCGGTCATCGCTCAGGTGCTCGACGATCTCGAAGGCCAGCACGCGATCGAAGCGCCCAAGATCGCTCCACCAGCCGGCGCGTTCGAGGTCGACCCGGCCATGGCGAACCTTCGCGTCAGGATAGTAACGACCCGCCCAGGCGATCGCCGCCTCCGAACGATCGATCCCCACGATCTCGCGCACCGCGGGCGTCCGCGCCGCTTCCCGCGTCCCGTATCCGGTGCCGCATGCGATGTCGAGCACTCTCCCCTCCAGAAGGGGCGCAACGAAGCGGTAGCGCGCCCAGTGCTCGGATAGCATCCGATCCTCGATGCGCCTCGCTGCCGGAAAGATCCGCTCCTCGGTACGCGGAATCCTCGCCCGGTTCCGCGCGTTCACGGCGATCCCCCGCGATCCTTCGACGCAGAGCGCCCCCGCGCATCTTCTGGATAGGCCGCCCCCGGGCTGCTACCTTCCCCATCAGCCCGGATGGGGTCGCGCGCCACCGCGCCCCGCGACTGGAGGTAGGAATCGATGGGAGCGAGCGACGCGGACCGACTCCACGCGCGCTCCCGCGCGGCCGCCCGGCTTCCGCTCCCGAATCTTGCGTGGATCTTCCTCATCGCCGTCCTCGCGCGCGTTGCCGCCTGCCTCGTGCTGAACGCCCTGGGGGTCACGACGCCCCAGAACGAGCACTGGGCGCACGCGCACAGCCTCGTCGATGGAAACGGCTTCGGGTTCGACTGGTACGGCCTCTTCCCCGGGCCGGTCGTCGGCTCGTTCGTTCCTCCCCTCTACCCCGCAGTCCTCGCGGGATTCCTCGAGCTCGCCGGGGGCGCGGACAGGACGGCGATGATCCTTGCGCAGATCCTGAACGCGCTTCTCGGCGGCGCCACGGCGTGGCTGATCGGGATGCTCACCGCCTCTCTCGTGGCCGCGGAACCGGGAGCAGCGCCCAGGACCGGCTCGCGCGCCCCGCAGCTCGCCGCCCTCGCATGGGCCCTCTATCCACCTGCCATCGGACAGGCCGCCGTGACAAACACGGCCGTCCTCGAGGGATGGCTTCTCCTCGCCCTGGCGACCATCCTGGCATCGGCCGCGAGATCCGGTCCAGCGCCGATCCGCCGATGGGCGGTCGCGGGGCTCCTCCTGGGAGCTGGACTGCATGTGCGTCCCACCTTCGGGGTGATCTGGGCGGCCTGGGCGGCCGTGCTCCTCGCGCGCCCGGCGACCTCGCGGCGGGGGCTCGCCGCAGGGATACTGATCGCCTCGGCCGTGGCCGGGATCTCCGCCATGCCCTGGACCGCGCGGAACTACCGCGTCCACGGCGCGCTCGTGCCGATCGCGACCAACGGCGGATTCAACTTCGCGATCGGAAACGATCCCCGATACGGCGGAGGCATCCCCCCCCTGGAGCGGATCTTTCGCCGGATGCCCGAGCAGGAGCAGGCGCGCCTGAGGGGGATGTCCGAGATCGAACGCGACCGCGCCTTCTATGCCGAGGGAATCGAGCACTGGAGGAATCAGCCCGGCGCGCTGCTCAAGGGAGTGGGACGAAAGCTCGCCGCCTTCGTCTTCTTTCGCCCCTATCTCTTTCGCGGCTATCCCCCATGGGTCGCGGCGATCTTCGTCGTCTCCTACACCGCGCTTCTCGTCGCCTTCGGAGCCGGCCTGCGCCGCGCCCGAGGGGCGATTCGCGATCTCTCACTCGTGGCGATCGTCCTGACCGGGCTTCTCGCTCTCGTCTATGTCGTCTCGATGCGCTACCGCGCCTCGGTTGAGCCCCTCATGGCTTTGATCGGCAGCGCCGCGATCCTCCGCCGCCGCTGAGCCTGCATCTCCACGACCCCCGCGCGGGGCCGAATCGTCTCGTTCGATCAGACGCAGGAGGAAACCCTTCAGATACTCGCCCTGCGGATGGTCGAGGTGGACCGGGTGATCGGCCGCGGGTCCGAGTCTGCGAATCCACTGGCAGGAGGCCCGGGCGTCCAGCGCGGCGCCGAAGAGAATCTTCTGGAAGAGGTCCACACCAATATGCTGCGAGCAGGAGAAGCTCAGGAGGAGGCCCCCGGGACGCAGCCGGCGAAGGCCCCAGAGGTTCAGGTCCTTGTAGGCTCGCGCGGCGCGATCCACGCTCGCCCGGTCCTTCGCGTAAGGCGGCGGGTCGAGAACGATGAGATCGAAGGGCCCGCAGGGTCCGCGCAGGTAGCGGAAGAGATCATCTCGCACGAACTCCACGGAATCGGGGGCGAGGGAGTTCTCGCGCCAGTGGACCCGTGCCTCGTCCAGTGCCCACGCGCTCGACTCGACTTGCACGACGCTCTCGGCGCCCCCGGCTCCCGCGGCCACGCCGAAACCGCCGGTGTAGGCGAAGCCGTTCAGCACCCTCTTGCCCCCGGCGAGGGAGCGCACGAGGAGCCGGTTCTCCCTCTGATCGAGATAGAATCCGGTCTTCTGCCCCAGGTCGAGGCTCACACGGAACCGAAGCCCCTCCTCGCGGATCCAAACCGGGCCCTCCGGCATCGTCCCGCGAATCGCCGTGCGCCGTCCCGCGACCGCGGCGTCCCGCGTTCCGCGATCGCCTCGATCGACGATCACGCGCGGGTGGAAACGCTCCTCGAGAGCGTCGCACCAGAGCTCGAGCAGCCGGTCCATCCCGGAGGTGAGGCACTGCGTGACGAGGCAATCGGCATAGCGGTCGACGATCAACCCCGGAAGCCGGTCCGCCTCCGCGTTGGCCAGACGGTAGGAGTCGGTGCGATCGACGTCGATCCATTGGCGGCGCAGCGCGAGGGCCTCCTCGAACCTCCTGCCGAAGAAGCCGGCATCGATCGGCTCGTCGCGAAAGGTGAGGATCCGGCAGATGATCTGCGAGCTCTTCTGGAGCGTGCCGCGGGCCAGCCAACGCCCGCGGGCGTCGAGGACGTCGCAGATCTCCCCATCGACCGCGTCGGGGAGCGATTCGACGGTCTCGACCGCGCCCGAGAAGATCCATGGATGCCGCCCCAGGACGGAGGCTTCCCGTCCCGGCCGGAGGATCAATCGGTGGCGGGCTTGGCTCATCCCCTGCCCCGGATGCGCGCCACGGCCCAGGCGACGAAGAGACCGCCCGCGGCGGCCATCAGAATGCGCAGGAACCACTCGCCATGGCGGACGTAGAAGCTGCCGGACCGCGAGGGCTCGACGCGCACGTCGATGCGCGCCTCGACAAACGTGTCGGTCGCGCGCTGCACCCTTCCCCAGCGGTCGACCACCATCGAGATACCCGTGTTCGCGCAGCGCAGCAGGGGCGTGCGTGTCTCGACCGCGCGAAAGACGGCCATTTCCGCGTGCTGGATCGGGGCCGCCGTGTCGCCGAACCAGAAGTCGTTGGTGATGTTGACCAGAAGATCGGCGCCGGAGGCGACGAACTCGCGCGCGAGGTCGGTGAAGATGCTCTCGAAGCAGATGAGGCAGCCGATCCGAGCGCCCGCGACGGGGAAGATGACGTTCTCGCGGCCGGGCGTGAAGTCGGATTGCCCGAAGTTCAGGCTGGAGAGCCAAGGAAGTAGCTTCGGGAAGGGCATCCGCTCGGAGAACGGGACGAGGCGCTGCTTGTCGTAACGGTCGACGATCCTTCCGGCCGAGTCGAAGAGAGCCGCGGAGTTGTGCGCCTCATACATCCCCTGGACGAGCCGGTGATCGAGCGTTCCGGCCAGAAGCGGCACGCCCCCGGCGCGCACCGTCTCCTGCACCTGCTCGAGATAGACCGGCTCCTGCAGGAGGACGATCGGCGCCGCGGTCTCGGGCCAGACGATCAGATCGGGGCGCAGGCGCGCGGCCTTGCGGGTGCGCTCGAGGAGGTCTCCCACAACGATCTCGCGGTAGCGCGGATCCCATTTGATCGTGCGGCTCGTGTTGGGCTGGATCATCGAGATCGCGATGCCTCGACCTTCATCGATCCCGTCTCCGCCGCTGCGGGAAAGGAGGATCCCCCCGTGGATGAACGGCGCAACGGCCAGCACGAGCGTCGCCGAAGCGAGCGCGATCCTCCGGCGCGACTTCGCGCGCAGGCTGCCGTGCGCGAGGCCGGCGACGGCGTAGCCCCACAAGACGAGCCCCCAGAAGCCTGTCGCCGAGGTGAACTGGAGAAGGGCCGTCGCCTCGACCGGCGCGTAGCCGAGCGAGCCCCAAGGAAAGGCCAGCTCTCCGTGCGACCGGGCAGCGTCTGCGAGTGTCGCAAAGAGCGGATACCCGGCGCCCAGCGGAAGCCCGATGCCACGATGGCCCGCATGGGCCAGCGCAGCGGCCGCGCCGAAGTAGACTCCCAGGTAGGAGGCGAGGAAGAGCAGGGCCGGCACCATGAGGCCCGGGATCGTCACCTCCTCGCCGGGCAGGGCGAGGATCCAGTGGAGGAGCAGCGCGAAGTGCGTCGCCGCGCCGAGCCAGCCGTAGAGGAACGCCTGGCGGAGCCGGACTCCCGGGATCGTCTCGAGCGCCCAGAGAAGGGGCAGGGGCGCCGCGATCGCCAGCGGCCAGAGCCCCACCGGGGGAAAGGCGAGCGCCGACAGGGCGCCGGAGAGCGCCGCGAGAAGGGGCGCGGGGACTTGACCAGGACGCTTTCGAGGCATTAGTCTCAAACTTTGCGGTCAATGGGACGGCGGCGCCGAGACGCCGCTTCCAAGGAGGATTGAAGTCGATGCCCCATCACAAGTCGGCCGAGAAGCGGATGCGCACCAACGAGCGGGACCGCCAGAAGAACATCATGGTCAAGTCGGCCGTTCGCAGCACGCTGCGCAAGCTGCGCGAAGGGGCCGCCGGCGAGAAGGCGCAGGAGAACCTGCGCGAGGCCCACTCGGTCCTCGACAACGCCGCGCGCAAGGGCGTCCTCCACAAGCGCACCGCCGACAGGCGGAAGAGCCGGGCGGCGAAGCTCGTCCAGCGCTCCCGGAAGCAAGAAACCGCCTAGCCGCGAAGCAGCAGCGTTTCCCATTCGTACCACCCCGGGCCCTCCCCAGACAGTCTGCGGAGGGCCTCGATGCTTCCGCCGGCGAACCCCGATCGATCTTGCATCCGGTGCGTCGCCTCCAGGATCTCGCCGCCCGACCCGAGCAGGATCCGGTGCTCCCCCACGACCCCCGCCAGGCGGAGCGAATGCACGCCGATCTCATCATCGGCGCGCGGCCCCGTCATCCCCTCTCGCCCGTGGACGAGGCGGCCCCCTCGCTCGTCCCGCCAGGTCTGAGCGAGGCGAAGGGCGGTGCCGCTCGGAGCGTCCTTCTTGCCCGCGTGATGGATCTCCTCGATCTCGATCTGCCAGTCGGCGGGAAGCATCCGGGCCGCGACGCGCAGCGCCGCGGCGAGCAGCGGGACGCCGAGGCTGAAGTTGGGCGACCAGCAGACGGGCACCTGCTGCGAGACATGCCGGAGGCGCTCCACGCATTCGCTCGGGAGGCCCGTCGTGCCTGAGACGAGCGCGCAGCCGAGACGTCCGGCCTGCTCGGCCGCGTGGCGGGTTCCCTCAGGTGTGCTGAAGTCGATGATGCCATCAATCGAGCCCGGCGCGATCTCGGCCAGATCGGGACCGCAGGGAACGGCGCCCCCCTCGCGACTCAGCGATGGATCGGCGCGGTAGGCGAGCCGGAGGTCGACGGCCCCCGTGATCTTCCGTTCGACCTCGCGGCCCATGCGCCCGCAGGCGCCGAGTAGCGCGATCCTGAGCGAGCGACTCACGCGGCTCCCATCGTTCCGAGGAGGCGGTCCGCCGCTTCGAGGATCGCCGACAGCGACGCTCGCGTCGAGTCGACGACCGGCACGAGGGGAAGGCGAAACTCCTCGGCGATCAATCCGCGGCGCGCCAGGGCGTGCTTGACCGGTCCCGGATTCGACTCGAGGAATAGCCCTTTCATGAGCGGGAAGAGCGCGAGGTGGAGCTGGCGCGCTCGCGCCACAGCGCCGGACTCGAATGCGGAGATCATCTCGCGCAAAGCGGCGGGGTAGAGGTTTCCCAGCACCGAGACCACGCCCCGCGCGCCGACGCCGAGCATCGGCAAGGTCAAGGAATCGTCGCCCGATAGGACGGTCAAGCGATTGCCCGCGCAGAGCTCCGAAACCTGGTCGAGCGATCCGCATGCCTCCTTGACCGCGACGATGTTCGGGATCTCCGCCAGACGGAGGATCGTCTCGGGCTCCAGGCGCACGCCGGTGCGTCCCGGGACGTTGTAGAGGCAGATCGGAAGGCGGGTCGATCGAGCGACCTCCTCGTAGTGCCGCAGGAGCCCCGACTGGGTCGGCTTGTTGTAGTACGGGGTGATGACCAGCGCGCCGTCCGCGCCCCAGTCCTCGGCCCGGCGCGTGAGGTCGCAGGTGGACCGTGTCACGTTCGTTCCCGTGCCGGCGAGCACGAAGGTTCCGGCGGGTTTGCGCGCCACGCAACGGCGGACGAGCCACTCCCGCTCGCTCAGGTCGAGGGTCGCGGCCTCTCCGGTGCATCCTGCCGGAACGACTCCCTGGACGCCACCGGCGTGCAGGTGCTCGAGGAGCCGATCGACGGCCGCTTCGTCGACTCGCTGGTCGCGAAACGGCGTCACCATTGCGACGGACAATCCCTCGAATGTCACGATTCCTTCCTCCCGGCCTTGCTGCGCGTCGCCGGTCCGGCGCCTTTCGATGTGAGGGGCCAGACCCCGCTGAAGACGACCCGGTTCGGTCCTGCGAGCCAGTAGCTCCCCGACTCGTCCCGCCAGACCTGCATGAGATCTCCCCCCCGCGTGAGCACGCTCATCGGTCCCCGTTCATCTCCCAGGGCCCAGTGGGCGGCGGCGATCGCCCCGGACCCGCAGGAGAGGGTCTCCCCCTCGACCCCGCGCTCGTAGGTGCGGATTCGGATCTCGGTGCGCCTCCGCTCGACGAAGGTCACGTTGGCGCCCTTCTCCGTGGGCCATGGATGGCTGCGCAGGGCGGAGCCGAGCCCGAGCAGGTCGAGGGAGCCGACGTCGCCCACCGGCACGATCCAGTGATCCACCCCGGCATGGATCAGCGCGGCGGGCCGTGGGCGCAGGCGCGAGAGATCGGGCATCGCGAGGGCCTGGGCGCCGCCGGATCGCACGGCGATCCCGCTCTCCGTGCGGCGTGCTTCGACCGCTATTTTCATCAATCGGAACAAGATGGGCCCATTGCCTTCACCTAGAAGGTGAGCTGCGACACACCGCGCGCCGTTGCCGCAGAAGTCAGCGGGGTTCCCGTCGGGATTGCGGAACTCGACGACCTCTCCCTGGGGGCTGTCTCTCAGGATCAGTAGACCGTCGCCGCCGATCCCTCGATGCCTGTCGAGGAGATATCGCACCGCGGGGGGAGTCAGGCGCGGGCCCGGCTCGGTCCGCAAGTCGAGCAACACGAAGTCATTGCCCGCCGCTTCGACCTTGAGAAACGGCAGCGACTCCGTCGCACGATCGACCTTCGCCATCTCAGCACCTCCTCGAAGACGCCCGGGGTCTCTCGCCACCGTATGCAGTTTCCGCGAAAAGGCGCTGCCGCGCAAGCGGGTCCACCCGACCGCCTCCTCAGGGGGGGGCGAGGAGAGGGAAATCGAGCCCCGTCAGATGCCGTCCGGGCAGGAGGCGGATCGAATCCGGGTAGGATCCGGCGGGCTCTCCCGTGCCGGCCAGCCCGTCGAGATCGAGGTCACGAAAGGCCTCGATCCGGTAGGTGGCCGGCTCGAGCTCCCGGAGATCGAAGGGGCCGGCTCCGCGCGTCTCGCTGACGAGACTCGAGTCCGCCGCCAGCAGGCGGACGATCACCGGTGTGGCGCAGCGGGCCGAGTCGGTCCGGGCGAGGGCGCGCAAGGAGTCGAGCTCCGTCAGCCGCGACTCGACGGCGAGCGTGTCGATCGCGTCCCTGGGAGGCGCCGCGAAGCCGACCAGGCTATCGGTCAGACCCCCGCCGCCAGGCGCGGCTCGCCTCCCCACGACGACGGCGAGGCTGTCGATCTCCCGCTCGATCTGGGCAAGAATGGCGAGACCCGCCCCTGTGCAGCTCGAATCGACCGCCGTGCCCGTCAGGACCCCGGGCTCGTCGTCGAGGACCAGGTAGATCTCCACATCCGAGACGACCCGGGAGGTGTCGTCCACCCGGACCGGGGTGTCGGTGAACCCCCAGAGATCGTCCTCCGGATCGTAGGAGCGATTCCTGCCCACGTCGTAGAGCGCGCCGATCCGGAGATCCACGCCGCGGGGCAGGTTCGAGATCCGGAAGCCCCCGTCCTTTCCAGCTTGCCCCATGCGAAGGGGATCCGGCAGGTCCGGCGAGTCGAGCGCGAGAGAATCCTCCCAGGCCCACGCGTAGAGATAGACCCCAGCAGCGCGCAGCCTGCCCGAGATCACCTTTCCTTCGATCAGCGCGTTGTCGAGCGTCTCGCCGGTGGAGAAGGCGTAGATTTTCGGTCCGAGAGGGTTCTTCCGCTCGTCGATCACCTCGGAGCCGAAGAGGATCGAATAGGTCTTTCCGGACTCGGGTGGGGCCTCGAGGACCAAGTCAAGACGGTTCTCCTTCCAGAGACGTTCGCGGATCTCGAGCGGAGGCGAGATGAAGGTCCAGTCCCGCACGGAGGCGCGATTCATCCGCTTCCCGAAGAGGACGCTCAACGTCTCGGGGCGGGCGCCCACTGCCCCCGAGTCGGGACGGATGCCCACCACCCTCGGCAGCGTCCGATCTTCAGGGCCGCCGCTGGGGGCTTCGACCTGGGCGCACCCTCCCAGCGTGAGCATGACCAGGAGCGCAGCGGCCCGATTCGATCGCATCCGGTTTCCGCCCGACTCGGCGCGGTCTAGCGCCTCGGACTGGAGCCGATGCAGTGGACGAGAATCGCCTTCTGAAGGTGCATCCGGTTCTCGGCTTGATCGAAGACGACGCTTCTCGGACCGTCCATGACCGCGTCCGTGATCTCCTCGCCTCGGTGAGCCGGCAGGCAGTGCATCACGATCGCTTTCGGATCGGCGCTGGCGAGCAAAGCGTCATTCACCTGGAATCCAGAGAAGTCCCGTCGGCGCTTCGCCGCCTCCGTCTCCTGGCCCATGCTCGTCCATGTGTCCGTGTAGACCACCCGCGCGCCGGCGACGGCCTCCTTCGGATCGCGGATGATCCGAGCCTTCCCCTTCCCTTCCTTCGCCACGAGGCGGAGCGATTCCGCGTCCGGGTCGTACCCCTCGGGACAGGCGAGGCGCAGGTCGATCTCGTAGGCGAGCGCGGCGTCAAGCCAGCTCTTCGCCACATTATTGCCGTCGCCGATCCAGGCGAGCGACATACCGTCCAGCCCGATTCCTTTCTCGCGAATCGTGAAGAGATCGGAGAGGATCTGGCAGGGATGCTCGGCGTCCGTCAGGCCATTGATCACGGGGACGGAGGCGTGCCGCGCGAGATCCACGACGTCCGACTGCTTGAAGGTGCGGATCATGATCCCGTCGACGAATCGCGAGAGCACCTGGGCCACGTCATGGATCGACTCCCGTTTGCCCAGGCCGATCTCCGCATCGGTGATGTAGATCGCGCGCCCGCCGAGCTGGTGCATCCCCACCTCGAAGGAGATGCGCGTCCTGAGCGAGGGCTTGTGGAAGACGAGCCCCAGGACTTTGCCGCTCAACCTCGGGTCGTTGCGGCCGGCCCTCCATGCGTCCTTCAGCGTGCCGGCGAGATCGAGCAGCAGGTCGAGTTCACCGCGCCGGTGATCCGCCAGACTCAGAAAATCCTTCTTCGCCATCTTCCCCTCCCCCGCGCCTCCGGCGCCGTCACAGGATGAACCGGCTCAAGTCTCGATCCCCGAGGATCGGCGCGAGCCGCCGCTCGACCATACCCTCGTCGACGACGATTCTCCCCTCGATTCGATCCGGCGCCTCGAAGAGAACCTCCTCGAGAAGCGTGGTGAGAACCGTCTGGAGCCGCCGGGCGCCGATGTTCTCGGTCGTCTCATTGACCCGCGCGGCGACCGCCGCGATGCGTCGCACCGCTTCCTTCGTGAAGACAAGATCACACCCGTCGGCGGCAAGCAAGGCTTGGTACTGCTTCAGGAGCGCGTTCTCGGGCTCCTCGAGGATCCGAAGAAGATCCTCCTCTCCAAGGGGCGAGAGCTCGACACGGATCGGAAGCCGCCCTTGCAACTCCGGAATCAGATCGGACGGCTTGGAGTGGTGGAAGGCCCCCGCCGCGATGAACAGGATCTGCTCGGTCCGCACGACCCCGTACTTCGTCGCTACGCTCGTTCCCTCAATGAGCGGAAGCAGATCCCGCTGCACTCCTTCTCGGGAGACCTCCGGCCCGCTGCCCGCGTGGGTCCCCGCGATCTTGTCGATCTCGTCGAGGAAGACGATCCCGCGGCTCTGAGCGAGCTCAAGCCCCTCCTGCACGACCTGATCCATGTCGAGGCGTCGCTCCGTCTCTTCCTGCAACAGGATTCCGCGCGCATCCGCCAGGCGCACCTTCTTGCGACGCGTACGACGGGGCACGAGCGAGTCGAGCGCCTCGGCGAGGTTCATGTCGAGCTCCTCCATGCCGCTGGACGTGAAGACGGTCCCCGGGCGCACCGAGCGCACCGACATCTCGACCTCCACGATCCGCTCCTCGAGCTCCCCGGCCCGGAGCTGCGAGCGAAGCCTCTCGCGCGCCCTGTGGCGCCTCTCCGCCGGCGAGTCCTCGCCCTCCTCTGCCGCCTCGACTCGCGCTGCGGGGCCCGGGGCGGGCCCCGGGAGGAGAAGGTCGAGCAATCGTTCCTCGACCGCCTCCTTCGCCTTCGACTCCACCTCGACGGCGTGCGTCGACTTCGAGAGCGCGATCGCCAGCTCGACGAGATCGCGCACCATCGAGTCGACATCGCGTCCGACGTAGCCGACCTCGGTGAACTTGGAGGCCTCGACCTTGAGGAAGGGGGCCTGCGCCAGGCGGGCCAGGCGGCGGGCGATCTCCGTCTTCCCGACCCCGGTCGGACCGATCATCAAGATGTTGTTCGGGAGGATCTCCTCCCGCAGGCTCCCGGGGACCGCCTGGCGGCGCGCCCGGTTCCGCAAAGCGATCGCCACCGCGCGCTTCGCTGCATCCTGGCCGACGATGTGCCGGTCGAGCTCCTCGACGATCCGTCTGGGCGTGAGCGCGCCCGCAAGCCGGCTCATTCCGCCGGGGACTCCAGCCGCTCGACGAGGATCGTCCCCCCCGTGTAGATGCAGATCTCCGCGGCGGTCCGAAGGGCTTCCTCGGCGATCCGATCCGCCGGTAGATCGCTGTGTCGCACGAGCGCCCGGGCCGCGGCGATCGCGTAACCGCTCCCCGAGCCGACTCCGAGGATCCCGTCATCGGGCTCGAAGAGATCGCCCGCTCCGCTGATAGCGTAGGCATGATGGCGGTCGAGCACGATCAGCTGGGCCTCCAGCCGTCTCAAGATTCGATCCTGCCGCCAGAGCTTCGCGACCTCGACCGCGGCGCGGGTCAGGTTGCCTCGATGCGCGTCGAGCGCCGTCTCGAATCGCTCGAAGAGCTGCAGCGCATCGGCGGCTCCCCCCGCGAATCCGGCGAGGACGCTCCCGCCCCCGAGCACGCGCAGTTTGCGGGCGGTCTGCTTGACGATCGCATCTCCCATCGTGATCTGGCCGTCGGCGGCGATCGCCGCGGCCCCCCGATGGAGGATTCCCAGGACGGTCGTCCCGCGGGATTCGTGCGTGCTCATTCCTTCGCCCTCGGATGGAATCGATCGACCGCGGCCCGCAGCGCCTCGATCGAGACATGCGTATAGACCTGGGTCGTCGAGAGGCTCGCGTGTCCCAGGAGCTCCTGGATGAGACGGATGTCGGCGCCGCGGTCGAGCAGGTGCGTGGCGAAGCTGTGGCGCAGGGCGTGCGGGCTCGTGCCTCCCGCGCGTGCGAGCCGCGAGAGGTGCGTCTGCACCCGGCGCTCTACCGTGCGCGGATGAAGCCTCTTCCCGCTCGGGCCGGTGAAGAGGGGCTTCGATCCCGCTCTGCCGCCCTGCCCGGCCGGCGAGGCGTCCATGTGCGCCTGAAGGGCGCGCCGCGCCGGGGGGCCGAAACAGACGATCCGCTCCTTGCCTCCCTTGCCCAGCACCCGCAGGGTGCCACCGTGCAGGTCGATCTCCGATCGGTCGATGCCGACGAGCTCGCGAAGCCGGATCCCGGTTCCGTAAAGGAGTTCGAGGATCGCACGATCCCGCAGAGCGCGCGCATCGTTCGCCCAGGGGCCGTCGAGCAGCCGCGCGATCTCCTCGGCCGGGATGAAGCGAGGGAGGCGCCTTCCGGCCCGGGGCAAGGTCAAGAGCAGCGCGGGGTCGCGATCGATCAGACCGCGACGCAGGAGGTAGCGTCCGAACGACCGAAGGGCGGCGATCGTTCGAATGATGCTGCGCGGACTCGCGCCCCGCGTCGTCCGCACGCTCACATAGGCCCGCAGGTTGGGGAGGCTCCAGGCTTCGAGCCCCGTCCTCCCTCTCTCGGCGGACCATCGGAAGAACTGCGCCAGGTCAGACGAGTAGGCCGCCACCGTGTGAGGGCTCTTCCCCTCGACCTGGGCGAGCTGCGTGGCGCCCCAGTTCTCCAGGGCCGTGGCGAGCGCGCCGGCCGGCGCCGGGCCGCCCGACTCACCCGCGTCTGCCGCTCTCATCCCTCTTCCTTGGCCGCCCCGTCGGGAACGAGAATGTGGCGGCACTCCTTGCGCGGGCACTGCAGGTGGAACCCGCGAGCTTTGCTCTCCTTCTCCACCATCATGGGGAATCCGCACCCGGGGCACTTCTGGGCGACGGGACGGTCCCAGACGGCATAGGTGCACTTCGGATACTGGTCGCACGCGAAGAAGATCCGGCCCCGCTTGCGTCCGCGCTTCTCCACCAGATGCCCGCCGCATCCATCCATGGGGCAGGAGACGCCGGTTCGGACCGAGGCCGTCGTGCGACAGGTCGGATAGTTCTGGCAGGCGACGAAGCGCCCGAAGCGCCCGGTCCGCGTGACCATCGGCGAACCGCAGTTCGGACACGACTCTCCCGTCGGAACCGGCTGCTCCGCCTCGGCCAGTGGCTTGGTGAACTTGCACTCCGGATACCGCGGGCAAGCAAGGAAGGGGCCGTTGCGGCCGAATTTCTTCACCAGGCGGGCGCCGCACTGCTCGCAGAGCTGATCCGACTCCTCCTGGATGCCGTTCTTGAGCTCTCCCTTGCGCGACTCCGCCCGGTCGAGATCCTTGCGGAACGGATCGTAGAAGGCGCGCACCACGTCGACCCAGCGGTCCTCGCCTGTCTCGATCTTGTCGAGCTCGCCCTCCATCCGGGCCGTGAAGTCCACATCGAAGATGTCGGGGAAGACCTCCAGGATCAGCCGCGTCACCGTTCGGCCGAGATCGGTGGGATGGAGTCGGCCTTTCTCGCGCTGGACATAGTCGCGGGTGAGAATCGTGCTGACGATGGTCGCATAGGTCGAGGGGCGTCCGATTCCTCGCTCCTCCAGCGCCTTCACGAGCGTCGCCTCCGTGAATCGGGGAGGCGGCTGCGTGAAGTGCTGCTCCTTCTCCCCCTTCTTGTGGACGAGCGACTCGCCCTTCTCCACCGCCGGGAGCCGTCCCGACTCCTCGTCGGGCCCCGGGGAGATCGCATCGTCGTCGGGGCGCTCCTCGTAGAGGCGCGTGAAGCCGTCGAAGACCGGACGGCTTCCGGTCGCCCGCAGGCCGAAGCGGCCCGCCTGGACATCGATCGTGGTGACCTCGCTGATCGCTGGAGCCATCTGGGAGGCGAGGAATCGCGTCCAGATCAGCTGGTAGAGCTTCGCTTGGTCGGGGGTGAGCCGGCGACGTATCGAATCGGGCGTTCGCGTCGCCGAGGTCGGGCGGATCGCCTCGTGGGCGTCCTGGGCGCGGGCCCGCGAGGGGTAGACGGGGGGCGAAGCCGGGAGGTACTCGGCGCCGAAGCTCGACTGGACAAAGCTCCGCGCCTCGGCCTGCGCCTCCGCGCTCACCCGCGTCGAGTCCGTGCGCATATAGGTGATCAAACCGACGACGCCCTCCTCACCCACCTCGAGCCCTTCGTAGAGCTCCTGGGCGATCGCCATCGTCTTCTTGGCGGAGAAGTGGAGGCGCCGATAAGCCTCCTGCTGCAGCGTCGAGGTGATGAAGGGAGCATACGGATTCCGTTTGCGGGGTTGGGTGCGCACGTCGGCGACGGCGTAGGTCTCCTTCGCCAGCTCAGCGAGGATCGCGTCGGTCGTCGCCTCATCGGGAAGCTGCGGCTTCTCGCCGTCGATCTTGACCAGGCGGACCCGGAGCGACGCCCCCGGACGGGTCTTCAGGACGACGTCGATCGTCCAGTACTCCTGCTCCCGGAACGCCTCGATCTCCTCCTCGCGGTCGCAGATCATCCGCAGCGCCACCGATTGCACGCGCCCGGCGGAGAGCCCGTATCGAATCGTCGACCAGAGGAAGGGCGAAACAAGATATCCCACCAGCCGGTCCATCACCCGCCGCGCTTGCTGCGCGTCGACGAGATTCATGTCGATCTCGCGCGGATGTTCGAGCGCCGCGCGCACGGCGTTGCGCGTGATCTCGTGGAACTCCAGCCGCTGGATCTCGGCCTTCGCCGTTCCAAGGTAGTCGGAGAGGTGCCAGGCGATCGCCTCCCCCTCTCGGTCTGGGTCGGGCGCCAGCAAGAGGCGGCTCGCGGACTTCGCCGCTTCCTTGAGCTCTTTGAGAATCTTCGCCTTGGAGCGCAGAGTCACATACTGCGGGGCGAAGTCGGCTTCGAGGTCGACTCCGAGCTTGGTCTTCGGCAGGTCGCGAACGTGCCCCATGGAGGCGAGCACGCGGTAGTTCCGTCCGACGAACTTCGAGATCGTCCGGGCTTTGGCCGGCGACTCGACGATGATGATCGACTGGGCCATCCTTCTCCTTACTCAGCCGCGCCGCAGCATTTCTTGTACTTCTTTCCGCTGCCGCACGGACAGGGATCGTTGCGCCCGACCTTCGGCTCATTGCGAACGATCGTGCGAGCCTTCCGGGGGGCGGCGGGGCGAGCCGAGGCCGAACCGGCATCATAGGCGGAGACGCTGGCGTGCACCTCTTCCCCGGCGGCGGGCTCCGCCCGACGCACGGGGAGCCTCGCCGCGGCGAGCCGCGGAGCCGGGGCACGCTCTCCTCCAGGAGGCGCCTGGCCCGGGAGCACGGGTGTGACGCGATAGAGGTACTTCACGGTATCCGACTCGACCGCGCGCATCATCTCCTCGAACATCCGATAGGCTTCGGCTTTGTACTCGAGCAGCGGGTCCTTCTGCGCATAGGCCCGGAGGTAGATGCCCTCCTTGAGGATATCCATCTCATGGAGATGGTCCCTCCACTTCTCGTCGATCACCGCGAGCAAGATGCGGCGCTCCACCTCGCGCATCTGATCGCCGAAGATCTCCTCCTTCTTCCGATAAGCCTCATCCATCACGACGGCGATTCGCTCGCGCATGGAGGCGGCCGTCGGGCGCTCCGAGCCACCCGTGAGGTCGATGGGCGCGAAGATGAGCGATTCGACTTCGAACCGAAGCGCGGGAAGATTCCAATCCTCGAACCGGTTGGACTCCGGGATGTGCTGGCCGATCAGCGCATCGATCTGGTTCTCCCGCATCTCGGCGATCCGTTCGCGGATGTCCGTCCCGTCGAGGCCGCTATTGCGCAGCCCGTAGACCACCTCGCGCTGCTGGTTCATCACGTCGTCGTACTCCAGCAGCCGCTTGCGGATGCCGAAGTTCTGCGCCTCGACGCGCTTCTGCGCGTTCTCGATCGAGCGAGTGACGAGGGGGTGTGTGATGACCTCCCCCTCTTGCGCGCCCAGGCGGTCCATGATTCCCGCGAGGCGGTCCGAGCCGAACAGGCGCATCAGGTCGTCCTCGAGGGAGAGGAAGAACCGGCTCGATCCCGGGTCCCCCTGGCGACCCGACCGCCCGCGGAGCTGGCGGTCGATGCGCCGGGCCTCGTGGCGCTCGGTGCCGATAATGTGAAGCCCGCAAGGCACGTCGAGGGAACATCCCTTCGGGTCGTAAAACTCGCATTCGCCGTCGCTCGGCGAGATCAGCTTGCACTTTGGACCTTTCACGACTCCAACGCCGAGCTTGATGTCGGTCCCGCGACCCGCCATGTTGGTGGCGATCGTCACCGCTCCCGGCTGCCCCGCTCGCGCGACGATTCCGGCCTCCTGCTGGTGGTACTTCGCGTTCAGCACATGGTGCTCGATTCCCGTTCGCTTGAGCATGCGCGAGAGCGTCTCGCTCACTTCCACCGAGACGGTGCCGACCAGGACCGGCCGCCCCGCCTTGTGCTTCTCGACGATCTCCTCGACGATGGCGTTGTATTTCTCGCGGCGCGTGCGGAAGATCAGATCGTCGTAGTCGATGCGGCGGACATGGTCGTTCGTCGGGATGACCACCACGTCCAGCTTGTATATCTGGAAAAACTCCGGCGCCTCGGTCTCCGCCGTTCCGGTCATGCCGCCGAGCTTCGCGTAGAGCCGGAAGTAGTTCTGCAGCGTGATCGTGGCGAGCGTCTGGTTCTCCCCCTCGATCTTCACCCGTTCCTTGGCTTCGATCGCCTGGTGCAGCCCGTCCGAATAGCGCCGTCCCGGCATCAAACGGCCGGTGAACTCGTCGACGATCAAGACCTTTCCGTCCTGGACGACGTACTCCACGTCCTTCTCGAACAGGGTGTAGGCGCGCAGGAGCTGCTGCACGTTCGCCAGCGCCTCGCTCTTGCGGGCATAATCGACGTAGAGCTTCTCCTTCTCCTCGATCTTCTCCGCCAGGGTCAGGTCATCGCGTCGATCGATCGCGGCGACCCCTTCGGAGAGATCGGGCAGCACGAAGAGGTCGGGCTCCCCCGGAGGCGCCAGGAGCTCTCGCCCCTTCTCCGAGGGCGAGATGGTGTGTCCCCGCTCGTCGATGTAGAAGAGGAGGTCCTCGTCCAGCTCGTGGAGCCGCTTGTCCCTCATGTAGTCGGTTTCGACCTGGTGGATCAGCTTCTTCAAGTCGCCTTCGGAGATCAGCTTCATGAACTTCTTGTTCTTCGGCGCACCGCGCTGAACCTGCAGGAGACGGACCCCCGCCTTGTAGCGGCCATCGGCATCGCTCTGGGCGAGAAGCTGCTGAGCCTCCTCGAGGAAGCGGTTGACGAGCACGCTCTGCTCCCGGACGAGATGATCGACGAGCGGACGGAGCCGGTCGAACTGCTGGTTCGAGCCCACGACGGGTCCCGAGATGATGAGCGGGGTCCGGGCCTCGTCGATCAGAACCGAGTCGACCTCGTCGACGATCGCGTAGAAATGCGGGCGCTGCACGCGATCCTCCGCGCGGACGACCATGTTGTCCCGCAGGTAGTCGAAACCGAACTCGTTGTTCGTCCCGTAGGTGACATCGCACAGGTAGGCCGCGCGACGGTCGAGAGTGTCCATGTCATGGGTGATCACTCCGACGGTGAGCCCCAGGTCGCGCAGGATCTGCCCCACCCACTCCGAGTCGCGCCTGGCGAGATAGTCGTTCACCGTGACGAGGTGACACCCCTTCCCAGGCAGCGCATTCAGATAGAGCGGCAGGACCGCCACCAGCGTCTTGCCCTCGCCGGTGGCCATTTCCGCGATCTTCCCCTGATGGAGAACGATGCCGCCCATGAGCTGAACATCGTAGGGGACCATTTCCCAGCGGGTCTCCTGGCCCACGACGGCCCAGCTTGTCCCGCAGCGGAGCCGGCAGGCTTGCTTCACCAGGGCGAACGCCTCGGGAAGAAGCGCGTCGAGCGAGGCGCCCTTGGCGAGGCGCTCCCGAAGCTCCTGCGTCCTCGCGGGAAGCTGCTCGAGCGTGAGGGGGCTCAGGGAGGCCTCGGCGGCGTGGATCTGCCGCACGATCGGCTCGAGGGAGCGTCGATCCCGCTCGGACTTCGTGCCGAATATGCGGGTGACCGCCTTCGATCCCCCCTTCTTCAAACTTGACAACATCGATCTATTCTCCAATCCCGTCGCGCATCGCCTCAACGGACGGGCCGACGCGATGCGACCCCGGCGTCCTGGCGGAGACGGGGTCGTCGGTGATCTGGCGATGCCTCCGCCGCGGCGACGGCCCTTGAACACGGGCGAACCGCTCGACGGTTCCGCGCATTCTAGTAACCTCCTGCCGGAGCGTCAAGTGCGACGCCCCGGCTAGCTGAGCAGGGTCATCGTGAAGCCGGCACCGAGGGCGATGCGCATGTTGTCGTCCAGTGGGATCGGCACCAGCTCGAAGACGGCTGCCGCCAGCGCGCCTCCGATCATCATACGCCACGTGAACGGATCGCCCGGGTAGATCCAGGCGACGAAGAGACAGGAGAGGAAGCAGGCGAGAGTCCCTTCGAGGGATTTCCCCAAGATCCGCACGCGCCCCATGGAGCGCCCCACGATCGCCGCCATGCCGTCCCCCACGGCGACGAAGCCCATGGCGGCGATCGCGATCGGCCGGGAAAACGCGTAGGCCGCGAGGAGCGCTGCCAGAAGAACATAGGTCGAGCCAAGCAGGTTGAACCGCTCGTGCTCCCGTACGATCTTTCCGAAGAGATAATAGAAGAGGGTTCGCACCCGGGGTTCGTTCAGGCGGACCACATCGATCGCGATGGCGAGGATGGTCAGGATCATGAGAATCCGCCGGCCGATCGGCTCTGGCAGAAGGTAGTAGCCGATCGGCACGACGACGCCGAAGAGATGGAAGGCCTTGCGCTTGACCTCGTGCCAGAGTCTCATCGCGCTCCCCCGCCTTCAAGTCCCGCCAGCTCACGGTAGGTCCACAAGGCGTCGAGCACGTGGCGGACATATTCGCGCGTCTCCTTCCATCCGATTCTCTCGATGAAGAGATCGGAGTCGGGAAAACGCTCGATCCATTCCTGGGTCTTCGACGCGCCCGCGTTGTAGGCCGCCAGCGCCGCCGGCAAGGACCCGGCGCTCCAGCGCATCAGATCCTTCATGTGGCACGCGCCGAGGGCGATGTTCGTCTCGGCCCTTTCCAGCGGCGAGCTCGGCAGGCCGTGGATTCGCGCGGTCTCCTCCGCGGTCGCCTGCATCAGCTGCAGGAATCCCCGCGCTCCCGCCGTCGAGACCGCGCCGGGATCGAAGAGCGATTCCCGCCGCGCGATCGCCCAGATGAGCGCGGCATCCAGCGAGCAGGCCTGCGCCGATTGAAGAACCGCCCGAGCGTAGGGTCGCGGGTGGCGGAGCCTCTCGTCGCGCGCGCCCTGCCCCACGGCCGAGCGCACGGCGAGATCCGGCAGGCCCAGGCAGAGGAGCAGTTGCGCCCGCCCCTCCACGCGCGCCTCCCGCTCGAGGCTCGCCCGTTCCATCTCGGCCCACTCAGACTCGCCGAATCGCCGCAGGAGGATCAGACGGCGCGCCCGCGCCGCTTCGCGCGCCCGCGACGGACACTCGATCGGCGGTACGAGCGCCGAATCCGCCCGCCCATGGCCCGCCATGAGCAGCTCGTCCCAGACCGACCCGCCGCCGTCCTGGCGTCGCGCCCGTCGTTCGGCCCGCGCGCGCGCTCCGTAGTAGTCCCTTCCCCCCTCCGCGATCGCGAGGGCCTCGCGGGCCGCCGCCGAATCCCCCATCGCATCCCGGATCTTGTATCGCCAGAAGGCGGCGGCCGAGCGCAAGCGAGGTTCCGTGACGGCCTCGAAGTCGGCCAGCGCTTCGGTCCCCCTGCCCGCCGCGAAGCGGGAGATGCCGCGGCGGAAGCGCGCCTCGCCCTCCATATCGGGGATTGCCGCCAGTCGCGTGTAGAGCGACTCGGCCGTCTCCTCGCGCCGATCCGATTCCGCCTCCCGGCCCCACTCGGCGAGCGCGGTGCGCCGCGTCTTCGGCCCAACCCGCGTCGCGGCGGCGTAATGGCCCTGCATCTCTTCCCAGCGCCCCAGGTTGCGCGCCGCGCGCGCGCGCACGAGCAGATCGCGCGCGCGCAGGACAGCCGATCGGTCGGCGCCGATGCGCACCGGATCGGCCAGGACGTCCGCGGGTCGACGGGCGGCGAGCAGCCCCTCGAGCAGATCGATCCGCAGCGAATCGGATCGCGGCATCCGTTCCAGCAGGCTGTCGGCCGTCTCGAAGAGACGATGCCGCAGAAGGACATCGAGCAACAGATGCCCCGCGGAACGCGCCGCCCGCTCCGGCGCCTCGCGGAAGCGGCGCAACGCCTCGATCCTGGCCGTCCTCGCCGACGGGTGTCGCGACAGGAGCGTATCGCCCACCGCCCGCGCGGCCGCCGGCCGGCCGAGCGCAGCGAGCGCGCGATACCGCGCCGCCGTCTCGTCCGCGCCCGTCCCGAGGGTGCGTCGCATCGTCAGGCTCTCGTGAAGGAGATCCTCGTAGCGCCGCTGCGACTCGAGTCCCGCGAGGACGCGCCTCGCCGCCTGCAGGGTCCACTCCTCACGGCCGCGTTCCCTGCGAAGCGCGATCGCCCGGCGCAACGCCTCCGTCGAGTCGCCCGCCGCATCGAGGATCTCGATCGCGAGCAATCGCCGGTATGCCTCGTCTCCGCTCTCCTGCCTGCCGGAGTCGAGCCACTCGAGCGCGTCGGCGAGCCGCCCGACCTCGCGAAGGCCGAGCGCGGCCGCGAGGGGCAGTTCCCCGAGGGTGTCGGCCCGGCTCCACGCGGCCGGATCGCCCTCGACGCCCACGCGCTCGAGAGCGGCGGGATGGCCCTCCTCGATCAGCCGGCAGAGCCAGACGACGAGATGGGGGCTGGGCTGCTGCGGCGGAGGGGGAAGCTCAGGGGTTGCGAGGAACTCAAGGAGCGAGCGGCGCAGGGAGTCGTCGCGCGCGATCGCCCGCGGGGTCGCGGTCTCAGGTCCCGCGGCCGCCGGGATCGGTTCGCTTGATGGATCGGGCCAGGCGACTCCCGCCGTAGCCGGACCGGGCGAGGCCGCGACGACCAGAGCGAAGACCGCTGCCGCCCCGCGGCTTCTCACTCCCACTCGATCGTCGCCGGCGGCTTGCTCGTGATGTCGTAGGCGACGCGGTTGACCCCGGGGACTTCGTTCACGATCCGGTTCGCGGTCCGCTCGAGCAGCTCCGCCGGGAGGCGGGACCAGTCGGCGGTCATTCCATCGATGGAGTCGACCGAGCGCAGGACGATCGTCATCGCGTAGGTGCGTTCGTCTCCCATGACTCCCACCGAGTGGACGGGGAGCAGGACTGCGAAGGACTGCCAGACGCGATCGTAGCTGCCGTCGGCTCTGAGCTCCTCGACGAAGATCCGATCGGCGGCGCGCAGGATCTCCAGCCTCGGCTCGGTGATCTCGCCGACGACGCGGACGGCGAGCCCCGGCCCCGGGAACGGATGGCGCATCAGCAGCTCCTCGGGAGCGCCGATCCGCCGTCCCACCTCGCGGACCTCGTCCTTGAAGAGCTCCCGCAGCGGCTCGATCAGTTGCAGGCGCATCCGCTCCGGAAGACCGCCCACGTTGTGGTGGCTCTTGATGCGCGCGGCGGGACCCGCGCCCCCCTGCGACTCGATCACATCAGGATAGAGGGTTCCTTGAACGAGGAATCCGATCCCGCCGAGCCGGTGCGCCGCCTCCTCGAAGACCTCGATGAAGAGCCTGCCGATCCGAAGCCTCTTCTCCTCCGGATCCGTTACCCCCGCAAGCACGTCCAGGAACCGCCTCGACGCGTCGACGACGGTCAGGTTCAGGCCGATCCCCCTGAGATTTTCGCGCACCCAGTCCGCCTCGCCGGCGCGCAGAAGCCCCGTGTCGACGAAAATGCCGTGGAGCCGCTCGCCCAAGGCGCGATGGCAGAGGAGGGCGGCGACGGTCGAATCGACTCCGCCGCTCACGGCGCACGCGGCCGAACCGCCGGCGACCTGCGCGCGCACCGACTCGACGGCGCGCTCCACGAAATCGCCCATATCCCAGCCCTTCTCGAGGCCCGCGACCCCGAAGAGGAACCGCTCGAGGATTCGCATGCCCTGCGGGGTGTGGCTCACCTCGGGATGAAACTGCAGCAGGTGGATCTTCCGCTTGCGGTCCTCGACCGCGGCGTGGGGGCAGGTCGGAGTGCTCGCGACCGTCTCGAATCCCCGGGGCGGCTCCTCGACGAGATCGCCGTGACTCATCCACACCTCGATCGGATCGTCGAGCGAGTCCAGCAGCGGGCTCGCGGCCTCGCGGCTCACCCTCTGTCTGCCGTACTCCCCTCCTCTGCCGCGAACGACCCGGCCCCCGAGGATGTGGCTGATCACCTGCATCCCATAGCAGATCCCCAGGATCGGAAGCCCCGATTCGAGCACCTCCCTGCGCGGTAGAAGCCGGCCGTCGAGCGCCGAGGCGGGGCCGCCCGAGAGGATCAAGGCCTCGACGCCCCGCGCGCGCAGCCTCTCGAGACCCACGTCGAAGGGGAGCAGCTCCGCATAGACGCCCAGCTGACGCACGCGCCGGGCGATCAAGAAGTTGTACTGGCTGCCGAAGTCGAGGATGCCGACCATCAGGGCTCCTGATCAGCCGTGCCTGAAGGCGCGGGCGTGGTTGAAGATCATGGCGAGGCCCAAGCGGTCGGCGGCCTCGATCGAATCGGAGTCCTTTTTCGATCCGCCCGGCTCGATCACGGCCGTCACGCCCACCCGCGCGGCCTCCTCGATGCAGTCGCTGAACGGGAAGAAGGCGTCGGAGGCCATGACGCTGCCCTCGAGCGGCTGTTGCGCGCGGCGGGCCTTGTGGATCGCGATCATGAGCGCGTCGATCCGGCTGGTCTGTCCTCCCCCGATTCCGAGCGTCCGGTCCTCGCCGCAGAGCACCACGCCGTTGGATCGCACGGCGCGCACGATCCTCCAGGCGAAGAGCAGCGCGCGCTTTTCGCTCTCCGTGGGTGCGCGCCGGGTCACGACTTCCCAACCCTCCTCGCCCAGTCCCCGCGGGAGCGGATCCTGGATGAGAATCCCGGCCCCAAGACTGCGATGCGTGAAGGGAGGAACGGTGATCGAGGGCGGATCGTCGAGAAGGCTCTCCCCCTCGAGCAGGATGAGGCTCTTCTTTGCGGCGAGAATCGTCCTCGCATCCTCGTCGAAGGAGGGAGCCGCGACGATCTCGAGAAAAGTCTTCACAATCTCGGCCGCGGAGTCCCGGTCGACGGGCCGGTTGAGCGCCACGATGCCGCCAAAGGCGCTCAGCGCGTCGGCGTCGCGAGCGCGCACGTAGGCCTCGGCGATGCTGCCGGCGACCGCGGCCCCGCAGGGAGTCGCGTGCTTGATCACCGCCGCGGCCGGATCGGGTCCCAGGTCACGCACCAGCAGCGCCGCCCCCTCGAGATCGAGGAGGTTGTTGAAGGAGATCTCCTTGCCCTGGAGCTTCGAGAGTGATCCTGGGAAGCTGCCGGGCGAGCCGTAGAAGGCCCCGCGCTGCGACGGATTCTCTCCGTAGCGCAGGCTCCAGCGCAGCGGCTCGCCGCGGACGAAGCTCTCCGCAAGCTCGCATGCCCCGTCTCCTTCCCGCACCGACAGATACCCGGCGACCGCGGCGTCGTAGCGAGAGGTCGTGCGGAAGGCCTTCACGGCTAGCTCGCGAAGCAGATTCTCCGAGAGCTTCCCCTCGCCCGCGCGCAGGGCATCCGCGACGCGGCCGTAGTCGAGAGGGTCGCAGACCGCGGCCACCCAGCGGTGGTTCTTCGCCGCCGCGCGCAGCATCGCGGGGCCCCCGATGTCGATCATCTCGATCGCTTCCTGGAGCTCCGCGTCCCCGCCGGCGACGGTCGCCTCGAACGGATACAGGTTCACCACGACGAGATCGATCGGCTCCACGCCGAAGGAGGCGCGCTCCGCCTCATCCTTGGGATCGTCGCGACGGAAGAGAATCCCCCCATGGACGCGGGGATGTAGCGTCTTCACACGCCCCCCGAAGAACGAGGGCAGACCGGCCCACTCATCGAGCGGTCGCACGGGGAATCCCCTCTCGGCCAACCAGCGATGCGTCCCGCCCGAGCTCAGGATCTCGGCGCCCGATTCGATGAGCGCTCCAGCGAGCCGGTCGAGCCCTTCCTTGCTGTAGGCCGAGAGCAGTGCGCGGCGGATGGCGATCACGGTCTCCTCCTGCGGCCGCTCATTCTCCGAGCGCCGGCCCTTCGGATTGGAGTCGGTCGTAAACGAGACGGTAGCGGCGATAGATCTCCTCGATCCGCTCCGAGGAAAGGGATGGAGCCGGCGGGTTGCGATCCCAGTCGAGAGTCTTCAGATAGCCGCGCAAGTACTCCTTGTCGAGCGAGACCGGGACTGAGTCAGTGGGCGCGGTCGCATCCCAATAGCGCGATGAGTCGGGCGTCAGCGCCTCGTCGATCAGGCAGAGCTCGCCGTCGATCCAGCCGAACTCGAACTTCGTGTCGACGAGGATGAGCCCGCGCGGACGGGCGAAGGCCTCCCCCATGCGGAAGATGCGCAGCGAGGCGGCTTCGAGACGTCTGGCCAGGTCCGGGCCCACCCGGTCCGCAAGCTGGGAGAGCGTGAGGGGCAGATCGTGGCCCTCGTCCTCTTTCGTCGTGGGGGTGAAGATCGCTTCCGGCAGGCGCGCGTAGGGGGCGATTCCCGGCGGCAGCCGTTGGCCCGCCACCGTCCCCGTCTTCGCGTACTCGTCGATCGAGGAACCGGCAAGATAGCCGCGGACGACGCACTCCACCGAGATCCGGTCCGCCTTGCGGACGAGCATCCACCTCTGCGCGATCTCCGGAAGAAACGCCCGCAGCTCATTCGGGAAATCGGCCTCTTGGTCGGAGGCGAAGTGGGTTTCGATGTGGGGAGCGAGCTGCCTGAACCACAGCGCCGCGATGCCGTTCAGCAGCCTGCCCTTTCCCGGGATCGGGTCGGGGAGAACGCAATCGAAGGCGGAGATCCGATCGGTCGTGACGATCAGCAGGTGGTCGCCCAAATCGAGCATCTCCCGCACCTTCCCGGCGTAGGTCGGCGAGATTCCCAGTTCGGTCAGACTGCGGAAAGGTCGTTCCAAGGGTTCTGTTCTCCGAAAGAGGGTTTATACCACAGGGGCCCGACCGTCTCAACTACGGGGGCAGACCTGGATCCCGTCCCCGCGCCAGAGAATCCGGATCGGCCCGTCCCGATCGGTGCGCAGAAGCGGGATGCTCCGTCGGCCGAATCGCTCCAGGACCTCCGGGTGCGGGTGCCCGAAGCGATTCCGCGCTCCACAGGAGACGACCGCCCGACTCGGCGCGATCCGATCGATCCATCGATCGATCGTGGAGCCTCGGCTCCCATGGTGGCCGGCCATCAGAACGTCGGTCCGCTCGACCGCGCCGATCGCAAGAAGCGATTCCTCTCCTTCGCGCCCGAGATCGCCGGGGAGCAGAACCGTCCCTCCGGGGCCGCTCACGCGCAGCACGAGGGAGGCCTCGTTTCCCTGCGAGGCGAGCCGTTCCGGACGCGGCCAGATCAGCTCGAAGCGAAGCGCGCCGCTCTCCCATGCCGACGGCGCCGTGAGGTCCCGAAGCGGGGGCGCCCGCCCGCGAGGCGCGCGAAGGGCGTAGTCGTCCCCCGCGCTCAAGCAGAGCGAGTCGACCGCCATTCCGCCGAGCAGAAGGCCGCGCAGCGCCCCGCAGTGGTCGAAGTCACCGTGAGTGAGGAATAGCCCCTTCAAGCGGAAGACGCCATAGTGCCGCAGCGCGCACGCGAGCCTTCGCCCGCGCGAGCCATCCTCGAGATCGGGTCCCGTGTCGATGAGATACGCCGTGAAGCGGCCGGTCCGGATCAGGATGGCATCCCCTTGCCCCACCGGCAGCAAGGTGATCTGGGGGATCGGCCCTCGCAGCGCGCGGGCGATCGAGGGAGCCGCGGCCACCCCGATGCAGATGATCCCCGCCGCCGCGAGCCAAGCCATCGAGCCGACCATGCCCTTCGCGCGGCGCGCAACTGCGCAGATCGCGAGAAAGATCAGGCTCGAGAGGAGCCCGGCTGCTTCTCCGCTCGAGATCCGGATCATCGTCGATTCGCCCATGGGAACGAAGAGCCCGATCGTTCGAAACCAGGTATCCAGGAAGATCCGAGCTGGCCCCCACGCGATCGACTGCATCCACGCGGCGCTCGGGTCTCCCCATGCGAGCCCCCAGAGAACGGCGATGAGGCACGGGGTGAACGCGGGGATGCCGATCAGATTCACCAGGACCGCCGACGGCGCCGTCTCTCCGAAATGCGCGAGGAGAACGCCGCTCGTCGCTCCGGTCGCCGCGTAGGAGGCGACGAGCGTCCCGAGGAGCTTCGGCGCCGAAGGCCGCAGGATGAGCGCGGCCGTCGCGAGAAACGAGAGCTGCGCGCCCGGGCGCGTCAGGTCCCCGGGACTCGCGAGGACCAGGATCCAGAGAGAGGCCCACCAGCCGGCCGTGATTGAGCCCGGCCGTCCGATGGCCTTCGCGATCAAGATCGCCGAGGCCATGACGACCGAGCGCAGGACGGAGGGCTGAGCGCCCACGAGGAGGAGATAGCCGCCGAGTCCCACGAGGACGAGAGCGGTCCGCAGTCTCCGACGGTGGATCGCCACGCGGAGCAC
This sequence comes from Candidatus Eiseniibacteriota bacterium, assembly GCA_034679345.1. Classification (GTDB taxonomy): domain Bacteria; phylum Eisenbacteria; class RBG-16-71-46; order CAIMUX01; family VGJL01; genus JAXDAY01. The sequence goes on along the minus strand of JAXDAY010000030.1, from coordinate 12,342 downwards.
GAACTCGCAGAGCAGAGCGATGAGGCTCACATGAAGTCCCGAGATCGCGATCAGATGCATCGTGCCCGTCACGCGGAACCATCGCTCGATCTCGGGATCCATCTCGAGCCTCTCACCCCAGACGAGCTGAGGAATGATCGGCGCGATTCGCTGATCGAGCGAGCGGCCGATGCGAAGGGCGAGCCGCCGGCGGATCCCCTCGCGCATCGAGGCGAGCGATCGGCCCGCCTCGCCTCCCTCGAGCGCCCAGCCATTCTCGATCTGCGCGATGCCCGAAGATCCGGCCCACCGAGACCCCCGATGCCTCTCGGCCAGACCGGGCAGGCGCGGCTCGTCGAAGCGCGTCAACCGCGCCCGTCCCGCGAACGGACCGCTCACGCCCGCTCGGCCGGCGAGCGTGTAGTGCCCCGGGATGGGTTTCCATTCGCCGTCGACGGCGACCTTGAGATCGGAGAGCCTGCCCCGCGCAGACTCGATCTTCCCCCGCACGGTGAGTTCGGGAAGCTCTGGCGGCGGTGGATGCGGAACGCTTCTCCCCGATCCCCAACCCGCGCCGAGCGTGACGAGGAGCGCCAAGAGGACCAAATCGACCGGGCGACCGCCTCGGCGACGCCCAAGCGTCCAAAGCGCGACGACCCAGAGAAGGAGCGCCCCGATCGACCAGTAGACCGCGCCTCCCGCGCCGGCCGGATAGAAGAAAAGCGGCGCAGCGAAGGCGAGAGTGACCCAGCCCACCGCGGGAATCGGCCGCGCAAGGAGCGCCGACTCCGGAATCGCGAGGAAGGGCGCTCTCTTCACGATCGCCCCGGTCGCAGGGATCGTGCCCGCATCCGGAGGGGTGACGCGGAGGCCCGGGTGATGCCGACACCCGGGCCTGGAATGCGCGCTCGAAGATGCTCGGACCGCTAGTCGACCAGGATCATCTTCCGCGTTTCGCTCTCGCCCCCCGAACGGATCGTGTAGAAGTAGAGGCCCGCCGGAACCACGGCGCCGCGATCATCCTCGCCGAACCACCGGGCGCGGTGTTCGCCGGCCGACTGCTCACCGTCGACCAGCCGACGGACCAGCCTTCCGGAAGCGTCGTGGATCTCGATGCTCACCTGCCCGGGCCGGGCGATGGCGTACTCGATCGAGGTGACCGGATTGAACGGGTTGGGCTGGTTCTGGTCGAGCCGGACGATCCGCGTCGGCCGAACGAGATCCTCCACGTCGGCGGCCTGCTCGGTCGATGCGTCGAACTTGAAGTCCTTTCCCAAGGAGCCGCAGGCTCGCTTCATCGGCACCACCATGAACATGTATTCCGTCTCGTCCCACCGCGTCAGCTCGAAGTCGGCATGGCCGGCGGAGTTCACGGCAACGTCGTACTCCTCCCAGGTGGCCTCGTTCTGGAACTTGCGGACGAAACTGATCACGTGGTTGTAGCTGCACGCGTTCAGCATGTCATAAGAGATGACGATCTTGTTGTCGGTCGATCCGGTCTGCCTCAGGAAGCGCGTGTAGTTGGCGCCCAAGCCCTGGGGCATCTTCCCGCTCGTAGGGTGGACGTCGGTCCGCGGGTAGGTGTTGACCGTGTTGTCATAGTTGACGTAGCGGTTGTACGCGGCGCCCTCGACATAGTGGCTCCCGTCGTCCCTCGTGCCGGTATAGACGTTCCAGCGCGTCCACTCCGCGACTCCCGTGTCGAGGTTCTTGCCGTAGGGCGCCAGGATCGTGTCGAAGGAGGTGTAGGGATTCAGAGTCGTCGCCAAGCTCACCCAGACGTCGCGGACGACCGAATGGTCCCAGTTCTCGGCGAGGTACGTCGGCCAGATGAAGCAGGCGTACTCCCAGCATCCGTTCGCCATCTGCAGGCGGTTGTAGGGCGCGCCGAAGTAGCATGCGAGGTAGTTGTAGTTGTCGTTGACGTCGTCGAAGACCTCGTCCTCCATGAAGGTCGAGGTGTTCTCCATCAACCAGCCGGCGCTGATCGCGTTGAGACCCATCTGGACCACATGGTGGTATTCGTGCGCGACCGTGACCTGCATCGGCGGGTAGGGCGTCGGATATCCGAAGCCGGCGTAGTCGTTGTCGATGGCGAAGTACGCCGTATAGTCGTTCTGGTATCCTCCAGGGACGGAGTTCTCGCTCTGCGTCCAGCCGTAGACGCCGCTCAGATTCGTGACGTAGCAGTCGATGAGACCCGAACCGCCTCCGGCTGTTCCGTCCGACGGGGGGACGGGCCATCCCTTCGTCGTGTGGTAGAAGCTCCAGCTTCCCTCGCAAGCGTCGGCGACAGCGTCGCGGTAGGTCGTGTTCGGCCAGCCGTAGATCATGTTCACGCCGCTCGTGGCATAGTGGACGCGGAAGTGCGCCGTGTCGATGTAGGAGTCCAGTGAGGGTCGCACCAGGAGGGTCTCCATCTCCGTGCGAACGCCGCTCGGCATTCGCTCCAGCGCCTCCCGGACCTCCAGGAGAATCTGCGTCGCGCACTTCATGGGGATCGGCTCGTCCACCACGAACTCCCGGGGGAGCTTCGCTGAGCCGTGCAGCGCGTAGAGCTTGTAGAGGAGCGCCTCCGGTTCAGCGATCGAGCCCGACTCCCGCGCCTGCTCGATCCGGGCGATACTCGTTGGAAGAGGCTCCTCGGGGCTGCCCGCCGCGGGCAAGGCGGCAAAAACCGAAATCCACGCGAGCAAGAGAAGCGCGCAACGAAGCCTCATTGGTCGAGCCTCCTTGGCCGTTATTGGAAGGCAGGCCAACCCCGGGGCGGGGTCCACACACGCCTTTCAATTAAGTCTACCGACCTCTCACAGGCTGGTCAAGAAGACGGGCCGACCCCGCGCAGCGGAATCGGCCCATCTGTTGCACCGAACTGGAGCTGCTAGTGCGTCAATCCGCTCAGCTCATGCACCACCGTCAACCTGAAGAGCTCGGAGCAGAGGATCTCGCCCCCCGGTGTCTGCACGGTGAAGTAATAGACGACCGCCTCGCCGAGCGGGAGCGCGGCGGGATCGACGGAACCGACGTAGGCGCCCGTCGCGACATCGAGGAGCTCGAGGGGCACATCGCGTTCGCCGGGTCCCAGCTCGGGCAGATGAAGGCGCGGATTGCGCGCCGGAGCGCCATCGGCCGTCCCGATCTCCACCGTCAAGAGTATCGGGCCGCGGCCAAGGACTCGGCCCGGCTCGCGGTGCCGGATCTGGGGCCACTCCCCCATCCCGAATCGCGGGGCGATCACCCGGCTGCATCCGGCCCTCAGATCGCACACCTCGGTCCAGACGCGGCCGTCCGCGCTCTCCACGCGGATGCCGTGAAGTCCCGGGGTCACCTCGATCTCGACGGGAGTCGATCCCTGCGATTCGCCGTCCACGTGGACCGCGAAGCCCGTCGTCTCTCGCAACCCCTCGCCGTCCGTGAAGTCCCACGATTCGATTCGAAGCAGGGCCGATTCGCTCGCGAATGCGTTCGGAATCCTCAAGCGCGTCGTCTCGCCCGCGCGAATCAGGACGGGCCTCTGCCAGAGGGCGATCCGGTCGTCCTCGTAGTAGACCTCGTGCCAGCCCGCCACGAGGGTGTCGAGCGTGCACGGCGGAAGCTCCGGGGAGCGTCCGCGAATCCACATCCGCGCTCCGGGGCGATCCTCGGCAAGAACGATCTCAAGGGCGCCCGTTCCCCGCGCCTTGAAATCCGAGCTCTCCCCTTTGCGCACGCGAACCTTCTCCTCGATCGCGCCGAAAGCGCCGAGGTCGAGCCGCACGCGATGGACTCCGGGCGCGATTCCTTCCAGGATCGCCGGCGTGCCGCTCCCCTGATCGACCCCGTCGATGGAGATCGCGCGGGCCGGAGGAACCGAGTCGATCCGGAGCACGCCATAGCCGGCGCGATCCCCACCCCCTTGGATCAGTCGCAGACCGCGCGGAACGCCGGCCACGGCCAGCAGGATGACGATCGCGCCACTGATGAGAGCGAGCGCTCGACGCGGCATGCGGCGCGGCGCGCTCGGGCTTGCCGGCTCCTCGCGCCGGCCGGCCGGAGGCTCGACGGGAGGTGGCGTGATGCGGGCCCCGACCGGGAGCGGCTTGAGAATCTCCACCGGGGCTGGGATTTCCATCTCCGGCAGGGTGAGCTCAATCTCTGGCGACGGGGTCTCCGCCTTCGGTGGGGGCGGCGCGGCAGAAGCGGATTCGAGCGACTCGAGGAACGACGGCAGCGGGATCTCTTCCAAGGATTCCTGCGGGCGGTTCGTGTAGAGGTTCGCCGCCTCGGCTCGAAGCTCCCGGCTCAGATCCTCGAAGAAGAAGACCGCCTCGCCCGCGTGGCTTGTTTGAATCGGCACGAAACGGATCGCGACCGCGCCCGCGCCTTCGCTCTCGAGTCCGAACAGGTTCACCAGTCCATCGCAGGCGCGCTTGAGATCCTGCGTTTGCTCGAGAACGCTCGCAATCGCGCGGGGATCGGGCGGATCGCCGCCTTCCGCGGCCAACAGCACGATCACATCGCCTGCCTCGTAGGGCAGGGACGTGACGGCGAGACTCAGGCGACCCTGGCTCCCCAGTGCGGCCTGTCTCGGGGCGCATTCTTCCTCGCCCCGGATTCGAGTCGCCGCTCCTTCGCGCACGCGGAAAACCCAACAGCGGATCCCTTTGACGAAGAAGATGCGGTTCTCTTCGACCATCGTCACGACCAACCGGACGATTCGGGGGTCGCGCAGCACCGAACGATTCTCCCGGAAGAGCCGGCCGTGGATCTGGCGCAACCGCTCGAGAACGATCCCGACCCGCGCGGGAAGGGCCGCGGTCCCCTCGCCGGAAGCGCTGCCATCGTGGGGGCGATTCAGCTCGGCGAGACGGGGCTCGACATAGCGGGCGAAGGCTTCCTTCGGCTGGGAGTGCGCGATGCAGCCGATCACCTGCGTCGGATCGATCCACGTGATTGTCTCGGCCCCTTCGATCTCCGAAGTGGCCATCTCGATTCGCATGGGGGGCAACGGATTGGGACGGTCCGACATCGATACCTCCTGGTGAGACGGTCCTCACAGGAGTGATCGGCCGTATCCGGCCCGAACCTCAGTCGAATCGACCTCTCAGAAGCGGATGCCGGCGGAGACCCGGTGGGTGTCGCCAAGCTCGTCATGCGGAAGGAACGCGTAGTCGGCGCCCATCCCCCGATAGCGGACTCCCCCCCCAGCGGTCCATTCCCCAGCGCTCGTCCCGAGCCGGAGCGCGACGGCACGGGAGAACCAGTATTCCATGCCGCCATTGAAGTCTCCGCCCATGGCCCCGCTGCCGAACTGGCTAGCCGCCTCCCGCCCCTCGAAGGTCGTCGCCAGATCGGCGGCGATCGAGAGCTGTCCCCGGAGGCCCGGCAGGGTCCGGCTCCACTGCATCCCGATCACGGCGGAGGGCGACACCGTCTCGCGCGTACCGGTGTCCCAGGAGATCTGAGTCGTCGTGATGTCCGCCAGCCGGAGCCCGAGGGTGACATCGGAGCGCAGGCGGTAGAGCATGCCCAGGTCGACGCCCATGCCGAAGCTCGTGTTGCGCAGCAGAGCCTGGCGCACGAGCTTCAGATTGCCTCCCAGGCTCCAGCGCGTCCCTGCTCGGCGGCCGTACGAGAAGAGAACGCCCCACTCCACGTCGCTCTCGCGCCGGAACTTGCTGGGGTCGAGCTCGCCCGGATCGGGTCGTCCGTTTCCGTTTCGGTCATCCCAACCGTCCCGGGTGAGGAGGATGTCGTCGACGCCGAAGCGGATCGCCGCGATCCCTACGGTTCCCGAGTTGCCCTCACCGAGCAGAGGCTGCGCATAGCCGAAGAAATCGTGATTCGCCAGATCTCCGAACTGCTCGGCGTGCATGAAGAGCATCTCCGGACGGTCGAGCGCAGCGAGACCCGCGGGATTCCAGTAGGCCGCGCTCGCGTCATCCACGATGGCCGTGAATGCCCCACCCATTCCGAGGGCGCGGGCCCCAACCCCGAGGCGAAGGAACTCGGCGGCGTACTTCTCGGCCGCCGCGTTTGCAGGCGCCAGGGCGAGCAAGGCGACGGCGAGCGCCGGGCCGATCCCGATCCAGCAGGTGCGTGACGACACGATCCCTCCTCGCCGGCCACCCGGCAGATGGGCCCTGACCGCCCTCTTCGGCTCGAAGCTAGCAACCGACGGCAGGAGCGTCAATTCTGGAATCATTGACCGCCCTGCCTGTCGGGAGTAGACTTAATGTGTCTATTCCAGTGGACAGTTTGCCGGCCGGGCGAAATCCCGGATCGAGGTGCACTATGAATGGCCGCATCGTGCTCATCGCCCTGCTCGCCTTTGCGCTCTTCCCTGTCGGGACCGCATCGGCCTACAACATCCTCGCCATGGACATGGGCGGATACTGGAACAACCTCTTCGACCAGTACATCGACGCGCAGGCCGGCTACGGCACCCCCGGGACCGTCGGAGAGCGCTGGTACACGATGGTCGCGCCGAGCCAGCTCGCCTCCGTCAACCTCCTCGACTACGACGTGTTCCTCGTTCAGTCCGCCTTCACCGACGATTGGGTCACAGCCCCTGCGACCGAAGCGCTCGACGCGCTGAGCGCCTGCAGGGTGGACATCGCCGGGTTCGTCGCATCCGGCGGCGGGCTCGTGGCCTGGTCCGAGCCGCTTCCCGACGGCCAGGACCACGCCTGGGACTGGGCGCCCGTCGAAGTCGAGTCGGCCGGCGTCAATCACGAGGCCCTCGTCCACATCTACGATCCGTCGCATCCGATCATGGCCGGATCGACCGACGAGTCGCTCAGCAACTGGACCTCATCGTGGCACGGATGGTTCACGCAGTACGATCCGCGCCTGCAGATCGTCGCGCAGACCGGCGACTATGGCCCGAACGATCCGCGCAGCTTCAGGCCTCTGACGCTCGCCGGCGCCTACAATGCGGGCGGTTGCGGAAGGATGGTCTTCTCATTGCAGGATCCCGACTACCACGCGTACCAGCAGGCGCCCACATCCGACTGCGCGGCGACCTTCATCGGCGAATCGCTCGATTGGGCCGCGGCTCCCTGTCAACCGATCCCCGAACCGGCGACGATCGTGCTTCTGGGAATGGGACTGGGCGGCGCGCTGCTCAGGCGGAAGGGCGGCCGGGCTCGTCGCGCACGGTCTTCCATCGGGTAACGCCACCGGCCCGCATACGCCCGAAGAGCCCCATGGGGGTGCTGATGGTCGTGACAAGCGCCATCAGCATCCAGTAGACGATTGGATAGAGGACCGCCACGCCGAAGTAGCCGAGCACCTCGCGGTCGTATTCCCTCTCGAGGAGCACACCGGTCAGAAGCTGAAGAAGACACAGCGTCGCGATCAGCATTCCCCACCAGCCCGGGATCGGCGAGATCCCGAGCGGCAGATACCCCATCGCATACGAGACCGTCCAGAACGTGAAGAGGATGATCGCCGTGTAGGCCCAGAGGACGGAGAAGACCGCCTCGAGATAGACCGGCCAGATCCGCCGGTGCCGGGCGCGCGTGAGGACATCGGCGTGGCGTCTCAAGATCTGGGCGAGCCCCTTGGCCCAGCGGACCCGCTGCCGCCACAGCCGCGGGAAGCTCGGCGGGACCTGCATCCAGACGATCGCGCGCGATTCGTAGCGGATGTCGTAGAAGCGCTTCTGAAGCTTCCACGAGATGTCGATGTCCTCGGTCGCCATCTCCGGACGGTATAGCCCCGCGTCGATCAAGGCCGACTTGCGAAAGATCCCCACGACCCCGGACATCGTCAGCAGCCGTCCCCAGACGCGCTGGGCCCGCCGGAGGAGGCTCACGATCGAGGTGAACTCGATCAGCTGCATCTTCGCCAGGAAGGAGTCGCGGTTCGCCACCTTCGGATTGCCCGTGACGGCTCCGACGCGCGCGGTGCGGAAGTGGGGCACGAGAGCGCGCAGGATCATCGGATCCGGATAGGCGTCGGCATCCATGATCAGGACGAGTTCCCCGCGCAGGCAGGGAATCGCGTCGTTCAGGGCCATCGCCTTGCCCTCGTTCACGCTCTTGCGGATCAGCCGGACCTGTCCGGCGCGCACGAGGGGCATCACTTCCTCGACCGTATCGTCGTCCGAGGCGTCGTCGACGACGACCACATCGAGCGCGGGATAGTCGATGGCCAGAACGCCCTCGAGAGTCCGCCGGATGACCTTGCCCTCGCAGTAGGCCGGGATGAGCACGGAGACCAGAGGGGTCTCGGTCAGGTCGTAGAAGCCGGTCCGCACGCGGCGCTCCCGGCGAAGGTAGTAGAGAATCGACGTCGTCACCCAGAGGATGCTCGAGAGGATCGGATAGAGCCCGAAGAAGACGAGCACGATGATGTAGAGAGGATGGGCTTCGAGCTGGGAGAAGGCTTGAGGAGTCATGCGCCGCTCCGATGCGGCTCCGGGGCCCGAGATCCATCGGGGCGGATCGCCGTGTAGAGCTTCGCTGCCCCCGATTCACCGATGGAGATCTCAACGAGCGGGGATGCCTGCAGGAGTTCCCAGCCCGGCGTCCGCAGGGCGCGTCCCAGGACATCCCGGCGCGAACGGAAGGGGACGCTGCGGACATGGGTCCTCTTTCCCCGAGCGCGGTAGATCCCCAGGTTGAATCCGACCCAGATCAGGTGCACGGCCACGATCCCAACCATCACCACGAGGAGCAGCAGGAGCGTGGTCCACGCCTCGGGCCCCATCTGTCGCAGGAATGTCGCGTACCAGAAGTAGGCGAACAGAATCCAGCCGGCCGAGGCGAGCAGGAAGTGGAAGACCCTTCGGACCGGATTGCGGGTGTGGGTCACAACCTCCGGGTAGCGCGCGGCCGTCGGGGGACGTGGCGCTCCGCCGGGACCCTTACGGGGCGGTCCTTCGCCCGTCGTCATCCCGCTCCGCCCGGCCTACTCCGGAGTCGCCGTATGGCCCTCGAGCGGCTGTACAGCGTCTTCCTCCGAGGCCCCCGGGCTCATCACGGCCTCATGCCAGTTCACGTACCGCTCGATGAATTCCTTGTCGTCGCCACGCAGACCCAAGAAGGCCGCGGCCACGAGCCATCCCTTCTGCTCCGGCCGCCCTCTCTCGCAGCGGACCACGACGGCCTCGCAGTCGATGGGCCGCCCCGGCTCCTCACCGAAGGAAGGAAACTCGAAGCGAATTCCCAGTTTCGTGAGCGACTGAACCGGATGGTTCATCCAGCACGCGAAGCCCCCGGCGCTGAAGTCGGCAGTCTCGACGCGAACCTCGCTCCCGGGGTCGCCGAACTCGCTGATGATACGAATCGGGGCGCGACGGTGGCGCCTACGATCGGTCTTGCCGTCCCAGTTCATCGTCCTCCTCCTCCTCGGGAACGCGGCTGCCGACGGACCTTCTTTCGTTTGGGTCCTTTTCCCCGATCGGCAGAACGTCCGCCCGACTTGACCCGTAGATCTCTCGACGAACGACCCCGCCGCACTGCGGCCGGGCCTGGCTTCCTCTTCCCGCGCTTGCCCCGTGGCGAACGCCCGCCCTTGGGCTCCCCCGCGCGCCGCCCCACCATCCGGAACTCCAGAGTCCGCTCGCGAAGGTCGACCCGCACGATCTGAACCTCGAGGCGATCGCCAAGTCGCAACTCGCTGTGGCTACGATGGTCGACGAAGGCGAAACGCTCCTCGACGAACCGGGAGTCGCCGCCCACGGCGTCCCGCGGCAGGAATCCCTCCACCGGGACCTCCTCCAGCTCGACGAAGAGCCCAGCGCCAACGAGCCCCACGATCCGTCCACTGAACTGCTGCCCCAGGCGCGCCTCGGCCCACCGCAGCGTCTTCAGGCGGATCATCGCGCGTTCCGCCGCCTCCGCCTCCCGTTCGGTTCGCGTGCAGTGGCCCGCGTGCCTTCCGGCCGCTTCCCTCCACGCGCGCAGGCGCTCCGACTCGCGTCCCTTCGCCTCCGGCGCGCGGATCAGCCAGCGGACGAGCCGGTGGTTGAGCAGATCGGGATAGCGCCGGATCGGCGAGGTGAAGTGGCAATAGCGGTCGATCCCGAGTCCGAAGTGGCCGATGTCGACGGGCGAGTAGACGGCTTGCTTCATGCTCCTCAAGAAGAAGGAGTGGATGATGCGGCGCATGGGATTGTCCGGCAGTGAGGTCAAGAGCCGGCGAAGCGCCGGGAGAGTCTCCACCGCGCTCGTCGATGTCGCCGGCAGCAGGGTCAGGACGATCTCGGCGAAGCGCTCCAGAGCAGCGATCTCCGGCTCGCCATGGACGCGGTAGACGACCGGATAGCCGGCCTCGTGCAGAGCTCTTCCGACGCATCGATTCGCGAGGAGCATGAACTCCTCGATCAGCCGGTGGCTTGCGAGGGTCCGATGCCGCTCGATCCGCGCGGGCAGGCCGGCGGCGTCGAGGAGGATCTCCGTTTCCGGAACCTCGAGATCGAAGCCGCCCGCGCGGAAGCGCCTCGCGCGCAGCCGCTCGGCAAGCTCCTGCATCTGCCGGAGGTGGCCTCGCGTCTCCGCGTCGCCCTCGTCGGAGTCGAGCATCCGCTGGGCTTGCTCGTAATGCAGGCGCGCGGCGCTTCGGATCAACCCCTCGCGCAGTCGGGTCGCCCGGGGTTCCCCATCGGGAGCGAGATCGATCTCAACGGTGAGCACGCGGCGCTCCTCGTCCGGCACAAGGCTGGCCGCCCGAGTGGAGAGCGCCTCCGGGAGCATCGGGATCACGCTGCCCGGGAAGTAGACGCTGTTGCCGCGCCGCGCGGCTTCCGCGTCGATCGCTCCCCCCTCGGCCACGAACCAGGAGACGTCGGCGATATGGACGTCGAGGTGATAGCCGTCGGGCCCTTTCGAGAGGGAGATGGCGTCGTCGAAGTCCTTCGCGTCGACGGGATCGATCGTCAGAACGAACCGGTCGGAGTAATCGGTCCGGCGCGCGCGCTCATCCGCGTCCTCTTTCGCGGCGGCCGCGATGGCCTCGTCGATCGCCTCTTCGGGGAATCGCCCCGGCAGCTGGTGCGCGGTGGCGACGACGGCCCCGTCGAGGAGCGGATCCTCCGCGTCCCCCAGGACCGAATCGAGCTGCGCGGTGGCGGGCTTTCCGGGGAGCGCGGCCTCGAGCCGGAAAAGAACTTTCGCGCCTTCAGGGACATCGGCGCCGCCTGACTTCAGGCGGACTCGGGGCGGCAAGACGGCCGCGTCGGGAACGACGAAGAGCGTGCGCGCCAGTCGCAGAGCGTTTCCAGTGTGCAGGATCGGCCGACGTTCGAGGATTCGCTCGACGAACGCCTCCGCGCGGAAGTCGCGCTGGCTCTTGCGGACGAGAGTGGCCTCGACGAAGTCGCCGTGGATCGCTCCACCGAGAGCGTCCTGGGGGATATAGAGGTCCTCGCCTCCTTCCTCCGGGGTGAGGAACGCGAATCCCTGGCGCGTGCCCTTGACGATGCCTCGGATACGCATGCGGCGGCGCGGCCTCAGTCGCGGCTCAGGCGGCACAAAGACTCCGGGGCCCGAGCAACGGACCCCGGAGCAGGATCTCCGTGCATCCCGGAAGGAGCCGGTCGGCTAGCGGATGCGCTTCTTGTGCCGGTTCTTGCGTAGGCGCTTCTTGCGCTTGTGCGTGGCGATCTTCTTCCGCTTCCGCTTCTTCCCACAGCCCATCGATTCGTGGCCCTTTCCGGTAAATACCAGCCGGCGCCCCATGCCTCAATCGACTCGGGCGCCGCGCCGGTCGCGACATCTTGAGACGATGAACCCATGAAGCTTACCAGCGGCCTCTCGAGGGTGTCAACCCTCCCGCCACCGGGGCCGCCCCCGATCGAGCCGCTCACCGGATGACGGCCAACCGTTCGATCCGGTGCGTCGACTGCCCCGCCTCTCCCCTCAGATCCAGCCGGTAGAAATAGACCCCATTGGCGAGCCGGTCGCCGTCCTCGTCGTGGCCATCCCAGTAGACTCCGGTCGATGAGGCCTCCCCGGGGCTCAAGAATCCTCCCGGCCGGATCTCCCTGATGAGCTTTCCGCCGAGGGTGTAGATCCGGATCCGGACCTCGGCGGGTTGGCTCATCTCGATCAGGAATGTCGTGTCGCCGTCGATCGGGTTCGGGACATTGTAGACGCGATCGATGCGCAGCCGATCCCCCGCTCCTCCGGCGAGCACGAACTCGAGAGACGCGCCGGCCCGCCGATCCCGGTTGTCGGAGGCCTCGAGGGTCATGGTGTACCGCCGTCCCGTCTCGAGGCCCGAGGGGAGCGAGAACTCGACCTCCCCCGTTCTGTAATCTGTAGGGAAGGACACGGCGTCGGCGAGATCCTCGAGCGCCACAAGCCTCGTGCCCTCCTCGATCCTCAAGAGGATCGAACGGCTCGGACCCAGCCGGGTGATGTTGATCCCGCTCGA
>JAXDAY010000029.1:0-195011 GCA_034679345.1 Candidatus Eiseniibacteriota bacterium | reverse complement strand
CAAGGCGATCGAGAGCAAACTCGACCGAATCAGCACCCTGGCAAGTCGAGGAGGGGTCGGTCGGGTTACATCTCAAACGGCTTGATGATACCCACGCGGGTTACCTTCTTAGATGGCTTGACAGGGGGGATCGGCGGGCAACGTCAGGTCCAAGTTCCAGCCAGGGTCCCCGGCAAGGGCGTCAATGTCTGTCACCCCCCTCGCGCTAATCTCCCCCTGGATGCCGGGCGGCATGGACGTCCGCCAGCGAGATCTCTCTGCCCGCCGTCCGCTGGTCCTGGTGTACTTGACGCGCTTCTACTAGCGCGGGTCTACGAAGGGGGGGCTACCGTGAAAACCACGATGTTGGGGATTCTTGTGCTCCTGGCTCTGCCAGCCGCACAACCCACGCTGGCGAGTGATGTCCAGGGAACCGCCCTATCCTGGGGCCTCAATGACGAAGGCCAGTGCGCTGTCCCCGATTCGTACGAGAAGTTTGTCGCTGTTGCGGGTTGTTGGTCGCACACGCTCGGTCTGAGATCCGAGGGTTCCATTCTCGCGTGGGGGGAGAACGGCCAGGGTGAGTGCGACATTCCTGAACCGAACATAGGTTTCGTTGCGATTTCGGGAGGTCGGTACTACAGCGCCGGACTCAGGGCCGACAGTTCCATTGCGGTCTGGGGTGGTTGCCCCTACGGAGTGTGCGACATTCCGGAGCCTAACGCCGACTTCGTCCAGATCTCAGGCGGGGCATGGCATGTTCTGGCGCTGAGGGCAGACAGCACGATTTCTGCATGGGGAGAAGACACTCATGGGGAATCTTCTGTGCCTGATCCAAACGAGGGCTACGTCGGGGTCGCTTCGGGTGGGGCACACAGCTACGGGCTCAAAGCGGATGGATCGATCATAGCGTGGGGTTATCACGGCGTCGGGGCGTGCGATGTGCCTGAACCCAACTCCGACTTCGTTGCCGTCGCGGCGGGTGCTAGTCATGGACTCGGGCTCAAGGCCGACGGCTCCATTATCGCGTGGGGCTACAACAACGAGGGTCAATGCGATGTGCCTGAGCCCAACTCCGGCTTTGTGGCCATCTCAGCAGGGGCTTACCACAGTCTCGGTCTGAAGGCGGACGGAACGATTGTAGCGTGGGGGCGGGATTACAGCGGTCAGTGTGTCGTACCGGACCAACCACACAACGCAGTCTGGATTGCGGCCGGAGGCTATCATAGCATCGCGCTGAGCCAAACTGGCGCGTGCTGCCTTTCCGCGTACTGCCTGCGTTGCAGCGGGACTGAGTGCACCGGATACGGCGGGACCTTCGAGGGCATGGGGCACATATGCGATCCGAATCCCTGCCCGACATCCGCGGTGGAGGAAGGTGCGAGTGACCGGACGCTGTCGATGCGTGCCACGCCGAACCCAAGCACCGGGGCGGTCATGATTGAGTACGCGCTACCTCGCGCCACACCGGTCACCATCGAGGTCTTCGATGCGGCGGGGAGACTGGTCAGGAGGATAGAAGAGGGAGAGCGACCGGCAGGAAGACACGTGATCGCCTGGGACGGAAGGGATGACCGGGGGCGGGAGATAGGGTCCGGGATTTATCTCTTGAGTCTGGTGACCAATGGGGCTGCCGCGGGCTTGAGGGTGATAATCGCGAAGTAGAGACACATTGCAGAATGGTCCAGTCTATTCATCGGTAGTTAGTGGAGATGGGGGATGTGGCTTCAATGGTGACTGAGCTACCTCTCCGCGCATGCAGGTCCCGAATGGAGCGCTCCGACGGACGGGTGGGTCACGAAGAAGTGCGGCTCGATCTGCGGTCGGGACGGTCCTCGCGCGGCGGATACTCGGAGGACTCGACCATCGTCACGGGATCGAAGATCCCCGCCCCCTCCCCCTCGCCGCCTTCCCTCTTCGGGTAGGCGCGGATCTTGCACGCCGCACTGAGGGTCGTGTGCAGCATCCTCGCGTGCGGCTTCAGGTTCCGCGAGACGTTGCGCAGGATCGCCAGCGGTTGCTCGATCGGATCATCCGATTGGCTGAGAAGCCCGAATGCCCCCTCGCAGAGGTAGACTGCGGCGTCGAACCTCCCGGGGAACGAGAAGGCGGTCGCATCCGCGTGGATCAGCTCCACGCTCACGCCGGCCGCTCGGGCTGCCTCGCCGGCGAGGGCGAGCATCCCGGTGGACAGGTCCAGACCGGTCACGGCGTAGCCGCGCCGGGCCAGCTCGATCGCATGACGCCCCGTCCCGCATCCGACGTCGAGGATTGCGGCGCCCGCCGCAAGGCCGCCCAGCTCCTCGATCAGGAAATCGACCTCGCGAAGCGAGTTGTGCGTGAACGCATTCTGCTCGTAGATCGGCGCGTGGGCATCGAAGACTGCTCCCAGGTGCCGCGGCTTCTCCGCTTCTCTTCAGACTCCTCCACTGGATCTCTCCCTCATCCAGCGTACAAGGCCGTGCTCAGGTACTTCATCCCGCTATCGACGGCCAGCGTGACCACCGTGTGATCCGCACCCAGGCGGGCGGCCACGCGGAGCGCGACGGCGACATTGGCGCCTGTCGATGTCCCGGCGAAGATCCCCTCCTCGCGAGCGAGCCGCCGCGCCGTCTCCATCGCCTCCTCGGTCGAGACGGTGTGGATCTCATCGGCGGCATCTTGAGTCCATAGCGGCGGGACGAATCCGATCCCCGTCCCTTCGATCTTGTGGGATCCGCTCGGGCCCCCCGAGAGGACCGCTGACTCCGCAGGCTCGACCGCCACGATCTCCACCGCCTTGCTGTGGGCGCGCAGACGGGCCGAGACGCCGCGCAGGGATCCGGCGGTCCCCACGCTCTGGACGAAAGCGGAGACCTGGCCGCCCGCCTGCTCCCAGATCTCCTCGCCGAGCCGCTCGTAGGTCGCCAGCGGATCCCGGTTGTTGAGCTGGTCGGTCCAGTAGCTCCCCGGGGCGGATGCGAGCTTCCGCGCGGTCTCGATCATCTCGAGAGTCAACGCCTTCGTGGTCCCGCCGGTGGGACTCGGGACGAGCGTCAAGCGCGCTCCCAGCGCCCGCATATGGTCGCGCTTCTCCTTGCTGAAGGCCTCTGAGGTGACGATCTCGAGGGGGATGCGCTTGGCGGCGCACACGAACGCCAGGGAGACGCCCGTGCTCCCGCCCGTGTACTCGACGACCGAGCCGCCCGGCCGGAGCCGCCCGTCTGCCTCGGCGGCCTCGATCATCGCCAGCGCCATCCGGTCCTTCATGCTTCCCGTCGGGTTCTCGTACTCCAGCTTGACGAGGATCCGCGCGCTGCCGTCCGGAACGATCTGACGGATCGGAAGGATCCGCGTGTTGCCGATCATGTCGAGGATCGTCATGCTTCTTGCTCTCCCTTCCGCACGTGATCGCCACGGATGATACTCCAGACGTCGAGCGCATGTTTTGCGATCTCGCACGTCCCACTGTTCCGACTCGGT
Organism: Candidatus Eiseniibacteriota bacterium; assembly: GCA_034679345.1. Lineage (GTDB taxonomy): Bacteria > Eisenbacteria > RBG-16-71-46 > CAIMUX01 > VGJL01 > JAXDAY01. The sequence goes on along the minus strand of JAXDAY010000029.1, from coordinate 191,570 downwards.
ACAATTGCTCTGCATCAAACTGCGTTGGACCAAATCAAGCTCCGAAGAAGGGGCCACTTCACGGTGGTTTCGACTTCAACCCGAAGGAGTGACCCAAGGCCAATCGCACCGATCCCGAGCTGAAGACGCGAGAGATCCGCCGCAAGACCCGCCGGCGCTATTCAACAAGAGAGAAGATGCGCATCGTCCTCAAGGGACCCAAGCGGGAGGCGAAGAAGGGGCCGAAGACGACGAAGCCGAGCTACAAACGCGCCCCGCCTAGCACACGCATCCTTCCTCCGCGTCCGCGAGAGGCGGAAGGCCGAGGCGGACCTGGAGAATCGCATCCACCCCCTCGACGTCCTCGAAGGAGGCATCCGCCCAGATGCGCTTCCCATCCGGATCGAGGAGCAGCAGCCCCGGGCCGGCGCTCGCATCTCCCAGTCGAGCCTCGAGCGCCGCGCGGCCACCTTCGTAGAGCAGGCTCGGCATCCCGATCCGATGGCTCTGCTCCCACTCCCGCACCGACGCGAGCGCCTCGTCCCCACCCCCGCCCTCGACCAGATCGAGGCAGATCCCCAGCGTGGCGAGACCGTACGGGCTCCATCGCTCGGCGAGCTCCCCGACCGCGGCGGTGGGCGGAGTCGCGGTCGTCCAGAAGACGACGAGAACGGCGCCCTCGGGCGCCGCGCGGTGACGCGCCGCCTTTAGGGAGGCGTCGAGCGCCGCCTCGCCCCCGATCGGCTGCGCCCGCTCCTCGCGCGAGCGCTGCCCGCATCCGGCCGCGACGAGCGCCGCGGCGAAAAGCAGGATCCAGTACCTCGGAAGCATCGCGAGACCTCCCATCGATTCGAGCCTATACTACGCGACGGCCGGTTCGGCCGGAAGGAGGCGCGACATGTCACTCTCTCGCGCTGGACTCGTTCTGCTCGCAATCGCCGCGACGACATCGCCGCCGCCCGCCCTCGCCGAACCGGCGCCCGCGCCGATCCTCAATCTCCTCGATGCGGTCGGCATGACCGAAGAGGAGCTGCGTCTCGATCCGCTCGACATGGCCCTCTTCGGCGGCGATCGCTGGCGGCTGCGCTTCTTCGATTCGATGGTCGCCCGCCCGCTGCGCATTCCCGGCGATGTCGAGGTCTACCAGCGAAACCTCCTTCTCTCCGCGGACCGGCCCTCAAGCCTCTTCTCCTTCGCCACATCCCGCCTGGAGACGGCGGTCCGCCGGGGCTTGATCGGAGATCCCGTCCCGCAGATCCGCGCGCGGCTGCCGAAGGCCCGGCCGCTCGCCGCTGCGACGCGCGATCTCTGGCGCGCGGCGGGCAGGCCGATGCCGCCCGAGGACGCGGAGTCGATCGAGGGGGCATGCGCGCACCTGCCCGACTCGCTCGAGATCGCCGTGGCGCTGATCGTCCAGGCGGGAGCCGACGCGATCCGCGCGCGCGAGGCGGCGCTCGCGCCCCTGCGCGGGTCCTTCGACGATCGAGATCTCCGGCGCCTGGAGAAGGATGCGATCGCCTATGTCGTCGGCTCCGACGCGGGAAACCTCGAGCCCGCCTTCTTGCGCGCGGTTGAGGATGCGGCCGGTAGCCTCGATGCCTCCCTCTGGAACGCGGGGATCGCCGATCTGCTCCTGACGATCGAGTCGCAGCTTCCCCGGCTGCGCGAGCTCGCGCCGCGCCTCTCGCGCGCCTGGCGCATCGAGACTCCCCTGGGTGCGATCGCGATCGCATCGCCGCGCGATGATCTCCACCGCGGCGCCGATCCGTTCCTGCTGATCGACCCGGGCGGAGCCGACCGCTACGTGGCGGCGGCGGGAGCCCGCTTCGATCATCCCGTCGCGATCGCAATCGATCTCGCGGGCAACGACGCCTACGCCGCCGCCGACACCCTCTCCCCCGCCTTCGGCGCCGGCGCGCTCGGCGTCGGCATCCTGATCGACGAGGGCGGAGACGATCGCTACCGCGGCGGGCATCTCTGCCTCGGCGCGGGGCTGATCGGTGTCGGGATCCTCATCGACCGCGCGGGGATCGACTCGTACGAGGCGATCACGGCCTCCCAGGGCGCCGGCCTCTTCGGCGTCGGCATCCTCTCGGACCTTGAGGGAAACGACACCTACCACGCCTTCCAGCAGACCCAGGGGTACGGATACGTGAAAGGCGCGGGGCTCCTCGTCGATCGCGCGGGAGACGATCGCTACATCGCCGATGACGAGCGCATCCGCTTCCCCTCGGCCCAGTCGAAGGAGCACAACTCGAGCCTCGCGCAAGGATTCGGCTTCGGCAAGCGCTCCGACTTCGTCGACGGCCGCTCGCTCGCCGGCGGGGTCGGCATCCTCGCCGACGGCGAGGGCGACGACGTCTATCGCTGCGGGGTCTTCGGCCAGGGATGCGCCTACTGGTACGGCACGGGGATCCTCGCCGACGCGGCGGGCGCGGACCGCTACGACGGCGCCTGGTACGTCCAGGGAAGCGGGGCGCACTTCGCCCTCGGGATCCTCTGGGAGGGATCGGGCGACGACCGCTACGCGGCGGCGATCAACATGGCGCAGGGAGCCGGGCACGACTTCTCCCTGGGCTTCCTCTACGACCAATCGGGCAACGACCGCTACGACGCCCCGAATCTCTCCCTGGGCGGCGGCAACGCCAACGGGATCGGGATCTTCTGGGACGTCTCGGGCGACGACCGCTATGCGGTCGAGGCCGCGACGACCCTGGGGCTCTCGAACACCGACTCCCGCGGCGGAATCCGCGACCGGATCAACACGGTGGGACTCTTCGTCGACACGGGAGGGCGGGACTCCTACCCTGTCTCCAAAGGTTTCGCCCGAAACGGCCGATTGTGGACTCAGGCCGGAGCCGATCGGACGCGGCCGCTGGCGACGGAGAAAGGCGCGGGCATCGACACCCTGTGGGCGCCGTGAGCCGCGCGGGATCGATGGAGGATTCGCAGATGACACTGCTCGAGAAGATCGACGCGAAGCTGCACGAGGCGATGAAGGGCCACGACGCGAAGGCCACCGACTGCCTTCGCATGCTGAAGAGCAAGATCACCGAGAGGCGCACCTCCCCCGGCTTCAAGGGCGAGGTGACCGACGCGGTCGTCCAGGAGGTCGCGGCCTCCTACGTGAAGCAGCTCGTGCGCGCGCTCAGCGAGTTCGAGAAGGCGGGCGAGGCGGGCCGCGACCATATCATCAAGCTCCAGTGGGAGATCCAGTATCTCTCGGAGTATCTGCCGAAGCACCTGGACGAGGCGGCCACCCGCGCGATCGTCGAGGAGGCGATCCGGCAGTCGGGCGCGAGCGATCCCTCGCAGTCGGGACGCGTGATCGGCATGGTGATGAAATCCCACAAGGACGAGGTCGACGGGGCCCTGGTCCGGCGGCTCGTCGAGGAGACCCTCTCGAAAGGTGCCTGATCGACGCGATCCCGGCGAACCGGCGCTTCGATCGCGCCAGAACGCCCGCGTCCGCGAGGCGCGGGAGATCGCGCGCGATCCCCGCCGCGCCCGGCGCGAGGGGCTCTTGGTCGCCGATGGTGTGCAGCTCGTCCTCGAGGCGATCGCGGCGCGGCTCGCCTGCCGCCTGCTCCTGCTCGATCCCGACGCGCCGGATGCGCAGCGGATCCATCGCGCCGCCCGCGCCCGGCGCCTGCGTGTCACTCCCGCCTCGCGCTCGGTGATTGACGCCGTCTCGACGCTGACGACCCCACAGGCAGCGGTCGGGCTCTTCGAGCGGCCGGCCGGCGATCTGCCCGCTCTGCTCGCGGCGGCCGATGCCGCGCAACCTCTCATCGCCGTGCTCCATGGCCTGCAGGATCCGACGAATGCGGGCTCGCTGGTTCGAACGGCGCTCGCCGCGGGCCTGAACGGCCTCGTCTGCACCGCGGGGACGGTCGACCCATTCCATCCGAAGGCGGTGCGGGCCGCGATGGGAGCCTCCTTCCGTCTGCCGATCGCATGCGAGGTGGATGCGGAGACCCTGTGGGCCTCGCTGCGGCGAGGCGGCTATCGCCTCCTCTCGCTCGATCCGCACGAAGGGCTCGACCTGCGATCGACGAAGCTCGACCGGCCCACCGCCCTGATCCTCGGCCGCGAGGGCTCGGGTCTCGATCCGGCCGTTGCCCGGCTCTGCGACGCCCGCCTGCGCATTCCGATGGCCTCCGGCGTCGAATCGCTCGGCGTGGCCGCCGCCGGCGCGATCGCTTTCTACGCGCTCTCCCTCGATCGACTCCCCTGATCAAAGAGAAGCCCGCCCCCGAAGGGGCGGGCTCCTGTGGCTCGGAGAGCGTTCTCCCCGACTCGTCTCTAGCGGTAGTCGTGCTTGATCTGGCCCCAAGTCGTCGTCTTGGTCGGCACGATCGGGCACGGATTCGGATCGCAGGGCACGTTGTCGCCCTGGTAGGCGCCGCCCATCTCCTCGCAGCGCGCCTGCGTGAGGACCTCGCAGTTGCCCTGATCGTCGACGCAGCAGGCGCCCGTCGCAGGAGGCTGCGGGCAGTCGTTCGGCTCGCAGTCGGTGCCGTATCCCTGCGGCGTGCCGCCGGCCTGCGTGCACTCCTCGGCCGTGACGAAGGTGCACTCGCCGGACTCGAAGCAGCAGGCCATCGCTGGTTGCGGGCACGGATTCGGTTCACAGACCGTGCCGAAACCTTGAGGAACGCCGCCGAGAGCCTCGCAGTCCGCCGCGAGGATGAACTCGCAGTGGCCGTCCGGATAGCAGCAAGCCATCGCCGGCTGCGGGCAAGGATTCGGATCGCAGACCGTGTCGTCGCCCTGATAGGCGCCGCCCAGGGTGTTGCACTCCTCGATCGTGTTGACCGTGCAAGTCCCGTCTACGAAGCAGCAGGCTCCGGTCGCGGGCTCGCAGTCGTCGAGCAGCACGTCCTCGACGAAGCGCGGGATGATCTGGTAGCCGGAGAAGTAGGGCTCGCTCGAATCGAACTGGAACCCGATTCCGATCACCGTGAAGGGACCATCGGGAGCCGGCGAGCCGTCGACATTCGTGTCGCGATCGATGCGCAGCGTCGTCGGGCCGGATCCGTCGTCGATCGTGATGTTCGCGTCCGAGCCCTCGGCCGGCCAGGTGCCGGAGACGATCGTGGCGCAGCGGATCTTGATGAGGCAGGCCTCGTAGTTCTCTCCATTCGCGAACAGCTCGCCCGTCGTGATGAGGGTCGGCTCCGGAAGCGGATTGCCGCTCGAGAGGATCGTGATCGAGAAGTCGGGCGTGGAGATCTCGGTCTTGCCGTTGTAGATGATCACCGTGCCGATCACCTCGACCAGGTCTCCGATCGCCACGAACGGATTCGTCGTCCCGCTCTGGAAGATCGTCATGCAGCAGTCGCCGTCCGTGATCTGGAACTCGATGTTGCTCGACTGCCACTGGTCCGAGTTCGTCAGCGCCACGCCCTGGACGCGGACCCACTCGCCCTCGAGCATCGGCCTTCCGGTGGCCGGATCGTCCTCGGCGACCTCGCAAAGGGTCCGATCGGTCGGGACAGCGGGCTCGCAGGGGTTCGGGTCGCACGGGATGTCGTCGCCCTGGTACTCGCCTCCGAGGCCGGCGCACTCGGTGGAGGTCAGGACCTCGCAGGTGCCGTCGGTGAAGCAGCAGGCTCCCGTGAAGACCTGGCAATCATCGAGATAGAGATCCGAGGTGCCACGCGGGAGGATCTGATACCCCGAGGTGTAAGGCTCGCTCGAGTCGAACTGCCAGGCGACGCCCACGAGCGTGAAGGGACCCGTCGGAGCGGGCGAGCCGTCGATGTCGGTCTCCTTGTCGATGCGCAGGGTGACCGGCCCCGTGCCGTCGTCGATCGTGAGGTTCGCGTTCTGTCCGTCCGCCGGCCAGGTTCCGCTCACGAGGTCGACGCACTCGAGCTTGATCAGGCAGTTCTCGTAGTTCTCGCCGTTCAGCGCGAGCTCGCCGGTCGTGATCACGCCCGGCTCGGGAAGCGGGTTTCCGCTCGAGAGGATCGTGACGCTCATGTCCGGCAACGCAATCTCGGTCAAGCCATTGTAGTGGGCGACCGTTCCGACGACCTCGACGAGGTCGCCCCGCTGGACGAGCGGGCTCGTCACGCCGCTCCAGAAGACGTCGACGCAGCACTCGCCGTCGGTGATCTCGAACTCGAGGTGCGAGGTCTGCCAGTTGTCGCTGTCGGTGATCGCCACTCCCTGCACCCGGACCCACTCGCCCAGGAGAACCGGGAGTCCCGTCGTCGGATCGTCCGCGGCGATCTCGCACAGGGTGCGGTCGGTCGGCTGAGTCACCTCGCAGGGATTCGGGTCGCAGACGGTTCCCTCGCCCTGGAATGTGCCGCCCGCCTGCAGGCAGGCGTCCAGCGAGAGGACCTCGCAGGTCCCATCGGTGAAGCAGCAGGCGCCCGGAGAGGAGCATGTGCCCTGGTTCGGCGCTCCGGGGGTCGGGGCGGTGTCCTGAATGAAATCGGCCGCGTTGTTCTGCGTATCCCACCCATCGGGGCAGCGCGCCATCGAGTTGGGCGGGACTTGCCCCACGCAGGGCGATCCCTCGCCGCCGAAGATCTCCGTCGTGTGCGTCTCGTATCCCACTGCGTCGACATCGACGTAGTCGGTGCCATTGTTGAACTGCAGTTTGATCGAGTCGGGTCCGTTCTGGAAGTCGACGAGGTTCGTCACCAGATCGGCCCAGGGGTTCGCGCCGTTCTGCGCGATCATGAAGTAGCCGTCATCTGGAATGACATAGCCGTCGAGCGGGATGGGATTGTAAAGAACCCCACCGTTTCCATTCCACCCGATGACACGGTAACCGTTGAGCGACATGCCGGCCGGGCCCTTCAGCTCGACCCAGGTGTCGGTATCCGTGCTTTCGGAATCGTAAATGGCTTCGTTGATCACGATCTGCTGAGCCTGCGCGAGCCCCGCGACTGCGCAAAGACAGAGCAATGCCGTTAGCACTCGGGTCATGAGATTTCCTCCTTGGGGGGAATGCGATCACCTCTTGTGCAGTGCATGGATGCGCCACAGGCCGCGCCGGGCTCGCGCGGTCGCTAACCAAGTCGCGCCTGATCATAGCCGCGCGAGGGTCTCCGCGCAACACCGCTTCGATCATGTCGCAGTGATCGCCTGGATCCGCTTGTGATCCATGACGGGGCGCCTCTATGCTCCCGCGGATGACGCGCACGGATCGGGTCGACCGCGGCAGGATCCTGTCCTTCTGTCTCTATGATGCGGGCGATTCAGCCTTCGCCACGACGGTCCTCGCCGTTCTTTTCAACCAGTACTTCGCCGAACAAGTGGCCGGGGGTGCGGTGGGAGTGCGCGTGCTCGGCGCGACGATTCCCGGCGGGACCCTCTACACCTGGATCGTTTCGCTGACGATGCTCTGCGTTGCCGTCGTCGCCCCCGTTCTCGGGGCCTGGTCCGACGCATCCGGAAGACGGATGGGCATGCTGCGGGCCTTCACGCTCCTGGGCGGCCTCTTCACGATCGCTCTCGCCTCCGTGGGGCCGGGTCAGTGGATCCGCGGATCGATGCTGTTCGCTGCCGCTTACGGGGCGTTCGCCGTCGCGTCGGTCCTTTACAGCTCGATTCTTCCGAGCCTGGCGCCGCCCGATCGAATCGGCCGCGTCTCGGGCCTTGCCTGGGGCGTGGGCTACCTCGGCGGCGGGGCGTTCCTGGCGCTCAATCTCATGATCCTCGCCGCGCCCGAGCGCGTGGGGCTTTCTGGGACGCAAGCGGCGCTGCGGGTCTGTTTTGCCGGAGCAGGGATCTGGTGGATCCTCTTCGCCATGCCCCTGCTGCTCACCCGGGAGAGGCATTCATCCGGCGAGCCCGTTTCCTGGACCGCGGGGCTCGCCCGTGCCCGCGCCACGCTGCGAGGACTGCGCCGCACCCCGCACTTCCTGCGATTCCTGATCGCTTATCTGCTCTACAACGACGCGATCCAGACGATCGTGGCGACCGCCTCGATCTTCGCCGCGGCGGAGCTTGGATTCGCGCCGGCCGAGCTCGCCTCCCTCTTTCTCGCGATTCAGGCAACGGGATTCCTGGGTTCGCTGTCAGCCGGACTGCTTGCCGATCGCATGGGCCACAAGCCGGTTCTCCTGCTCCAGCTAGCCGTCTTTCTCATGCTGACTCTCTGGACGCGGTGGGTCGGCATCCTGGGGAACGCGCACGCGGAGTTCTGGGCGATCGGGCTCTCGGCGGGAGCCTTCCTCGGCGGGATCCAGGCCGTCTCCCGCTCGCTTCTCGCGCGGTGGGTTCCGGAGCGGCGCAGCGCTGAGATCTACGGCTTCTTTGCCGTCGCCGGTCGATTCGCCTCGGTCCTGGGACCCGCCGTCTTCGGCGCGATGACCTGGATCTCGGGCGGCCTGCGCTCGGCGGTCCTGTCGGTGAGCGTCTTCTTCCTCGTCGGCGGAGTCCTCCTCGCCGCGGTGTCGGAGGAACGAGCAGAGCGGGAGCTCAAAAGAGAAGGGGGTGTTCCGGCTGGAGCGCCCCCTTCTTCGTCATGGTAGCGCTACGGGGATTCGAACCCCGGTTTGATGGCTGAGAACCATCCGTCCTGACCCCTAGACGATAGCGCCACGTGATCTGCCTGGCCGATTCTAGAAAAACGGAGGCCGCCGGACAAGCCCTGCCGGACCGGCGGACGAACCCAGATGCTAGCGTCCCCTCCGCTCTTTTGCCAAGCTCTTCCTCCTGCGGTCCGCGAGCTCCGCAAGCCGGGGCTCGTCGAGGAGGCCGCGGTCGGGCCAGACGGTGAAGAGCCACGCGCTGCAGGCGAGATGCACCCAGCGATGAGGCGATCTCCCCGCCTGGAACGCTTCGCACTGGGCGAGATGGAAGGTCGGCCCGAGCCCCTCCAGGCCGTGGAGAAACGCCAGCCGGTGATCCAGGACAGGAATCAGGCCCGCCGCGCCGTTCAGGTCGGCCGAGGTGGCCGCCACGCAAGCCAGAGCGTCCTCCGCGTGCCAGCCCTCCAGCGCCTGGCCAAGCTGATCCGGCGCGCGGCCGCTTGCCCGCAGGCCCTCCTCGAGCCTGCGTACCCCGACCTGGGCCCAGGAGGGATCGCAGCCCCGGAACTCCGGAGTGCGCCCGACCAGGAGACTCGCCATCACCTTCTGCGCGAGGTTTCCATAGCGTACGAGACCGCGCAGTCCGTGCACGGCGATCGCCATCTGCGCCGAGCGGGCGGCGGGGTGGCCCGATGCCACGGCGCCCAGGAATAGCAGCGCGGAACCGATCGAGACCGCCTCCCAGTAGTCCTCGAGGCTCCACTCGCCGCAGAGAAGCCGCACGGCAAGATCGCTGCGGGCCTCGGGCGAAGACGAGGCCCACTGGATGGCCGTTCGCCAGACTCCCCCGGGATCGTTCTCCCCGCGCCCCCTCTCCCCCGGCAACCTTCTGTGGGCCTTCTCGAGCAGCCCCTCGGAGGCGATTCGATCGCGGCAGACCTCGAACGGGTTGGGCCCCGCGAGCCGGTGGGCCTGGTGGCGCACCACTCCCCGCAACAACACCGCGCCGTGCTCCCATCCCAAGGCCTGGAGCAGATGATACGACTCGATCGCTCCGGTCAGCTTGAAGCTGCCGAGACAAACCCCCTCAAGTCCTCCGGTCCAGAGCAGATCGGCGATCTCCTCCGCCGAGATGTTTCGAAAGAGCCACGAGAAGATGTGATCGGCGAGGTCGGTGTTGCCGAATCGCACCGCCTCCAGATAGGAGAAGAGGATCTCCTCCTTGCTCCCCTCCGCGTGGGGGGCAAACTCCAAGAGCAGGGAGGGCCCGAAGTGGGGATCGCGCATCTCGGCGTGGATCCGTCGGGAAGCCGCGGCCAGAGGATACGGTCGAAGATCGGGAGTCAGTCGCGCGCCCAGCTCCCGGTGGGATCGCAGGATGAAGAGCCCGTGGGGAACACGGCCGCCGCCGAGCCCCTCCATCCGCGTCGATCGCACCGCCGCACGGGCGGCGGCGAGGTAGAGATCGTCTTCTTGGGTCTTCCTCCCCAGCCTCTTGACGAGTTCTGATGTGAGATCCTCGGGGCTCGCCTCCTCGAAGATCCTGACGAGCCCTTCGGCGTCCCCGAAGTCGAGTGGCTGATGCCATCCCCGCGCCTTCATCTTCCCGCTCCTCACTCCGACCACCGGGTCGGCACCAGAGCAAGCTAGCAGGAGGATCCCGCGTGACGCAACGCCTCGCTTGCCTCCGCCGCTTGTGACCCGAACGAGTCGTTGGTATCGTCACGTCTGCGTCGCGCCGTCTGGGCCGGCGTTCCCGGATCGAGAGAGAGGTGAGATGAACCGACCCGTCCGCGTTCGATTCGCGCCGAGCCCGACCGGATTCCTCCACGTCGGCGGACTCCGCACGGCGCTCTACAACTACTGCTTCGCCCGCGCGAATGGCGGGCGGTTCGTTCTCCGCATCGAGGACACCGACCGAACCCGCTTCGTGCCGGGGGCCGTGGAGGACATCCTGAGCTCCCTCCAGTGGGCCGGGATCGCGCACGACGAAGGTCCGGGGGCGGGCGGGGAGTACGGGCCCTACTTCCAGTCGGAGCGCCTCGACCTCTATCGGGAGGCCGTCGAAGCGCTGATCCGATCGGGCCATGCCTACCCCTGCTTCTGCAACGAGGACCGGCTCCACGCGATGCGCGAGCAGCTCAAGAAGCGCGGGCTCTCGACGAAGTACGACCGCGCCTGCTTGGGGCTCTCGAGGGACGAGGCCGAGACGCGCCGCGCGGCCGGGGAGGCGCACGTCATCCGCCTGCGCATCCCCGACGAGCCGTTTGTCCGCATCGACGATCTCGTCCGTGGAGAAGTCGAGATCGCAAGCGAGATCCTGGACGATCAGGTGCTCCTGAAATCAGATGGCTTCCCCACCTATCACCTCGCCAACGTGGTCGATGACCATGCCATGGAGATCACCCACGTGATTCGCGGCGAGGAGTGGCTGCCGAGCGCCCCGAAGCATCTCCTGCTGTACCGATTCTTCGGGTGGGAGGCGCCGCGCTTCGCCCACCTGCCACTCCTTCTGGGAACCGACCGCTCGAAGCTCTCGAAGCGGCAGGCCGAGGTCGCCGTCTCCGACTACAGGCGCCATGGCTTCTTCCCCGAGGCGCTCGTCAACTTCGTCGCCTTCCTGGGCTGGAACCCGGGAGACGAACGGGAGATCTTCTCGCTCGCGGAGCTCGTCCGCGAGTTTCGAATCGAGCGCGTGAACAAGTCGGGGGCGATCTTCAACCTGGAGAAGCTCCACTGGTTCAACCAGCAATACATGCAGCGCCGCCCCGCGGAGAGGACGATCCAGGAGCTGCGCGTGATCCTCGCCGACCGCGGCTGGGGCGGCATCGACGAGAGCTACCTCTCCGGAATCGTCGAGCTGATGCGCGAGCGGGTCACCTTCATCGCCGAGATCCCGGAACGGGCGCCCTGGTTCTTCGTCGATCCCACCGAGTACGAGGAGGCCACCGTCAAGAAGCGCTGGAAGAAGGAGAGCGCCGCGCTGCTGCGAGGAATCTTGCCCGCGCTGGGGGAATGCGAGCCGTTCGAGGCTGCGGCGATCGAGGCGACGGTGACGCGCTGCGCTGAGACCGCCGGCGTCGGCAAGGCGGATCTGATCCATCCCCTGCGCCTCGCCTGCACCGGCGTCGGCGGGGGCCCCGGCCTCTACGAGCTCATGGCAGTGCTCGGCCGGGAGACCTGCCTGCGACGGATCGACCGCGCCCTAGAAATCCTCGTCTGAGGGCTCGGCGGCCCGTCGGCGGGGCCGGCGCTCGAGCGCCTTTCCCTCGAGCTTCGCCCAGGTGTCGCGCAAGGCGACCGTGCGGTTGAACACGAGCAGCCCCGGTTTCGATTCGAGGTCGACGCAGAAGTAGCCCAGCCGCTCGAACTGGAACCGGTCCTCAGGTTTCGCGTCGGCGAGCGCGGGATCGATCGGAGCATCCTCGATGATCTCGAGCGAGTCGGGATTGATGTCGTCCAGGAAATCCCCCTCGTCTCCGGGGAAGGGAACCCGGAAGAGATGGTCATAGAGCCGCACGCGCGCGCGCGCCGCATGCTGCGCCGAGACCCAGTGGATCGTCCCCTTGATCTTCCGTCCGTCGGCTGCCGAGCCGCCGCGCGAGTCGGGATCGTAGGAGCACCGGATCTCCGTGACGGCGCCGGAAGCGTCTTTCGCGACGCCGGTGCAGCGGATGATATAGGCGGCGCGCAGGCGGACCTCCTGCCCGGGCGAGAGACGATGGTACTTCGGCGGCGGGACTTCGCGGAAGTCGTCGGCCTCGATGTAGAGCTCCCGGGAGAACGGCACCTTGCGGGTCCCGGCGGAGGGATCCTCGGGGTTCACCGTGTAGTCGAGCTCCTCCACCTGGCCCTCGGGGTAGTTCTCGATGACGACGCGGACGGGACGCAGCACCGCCATCGCCCGCGGGGCGACTCGGTTCAGCTCTTCCCGGACCGCGTGCTCGAGGAGGCCGATATCGACGACGCTCCCGCGCTTGGCCATCCCGATCCGGTCGAGGAAGCGGTGGATCCCCTCCGCCGGGTAGCCGCGCCGCCGCATGGCCGAGAGGGTCGGCATGCGCGGGTCGTCCCAGCCCGTCACGATCCCCTTCTCCACCAACGCCCGCAGCATCCGCTTGCTCATCACCGTGTAGGTGAGGTTCAGCCGGGCGAACTCGATCTGGCGGGGTCGGTCCGAGGGAAGCGGGATCTGGTCGAGGAACCAGTCGTAGAGGGGCCGGTGATCCTCGAACTCGAGAGAGCAGAGGGAATGGGTGATCCCCTCGATGGCGTCCGATTGCCCGTGGGCCCAGTCGTAACTCGGGTAGATGCACCAGGCATCGCCGGTCCGGTGGTGGTGGGCGCGGCGGATCCGGTACATGACGGGATCGCGCATGTTGATGTTGGGCGCGGCCATATCGATCTTCGCGCGAAGGACGCGCGAGCCGTCGGGGAACTCCCCGGCCCGCATCCTGCGGAACAGGTCGAGATTCACCTCGACCGGCCGATCGCGGTAAGGGCTGTTGCGGCCCGGCTCGGTCAGGGTGCCGCGGTACTGGCGGATCTCCTCGGCGGAGAGATCGCACACATACGCCTTGCCCTTGGCGATCAGACCCTCGGCCCATTGATAAAGGGTCTCGAAGTAGTCGGAGGCGTAGAAGAGGCGATCCTCCCAGTCGAAGCCGAGCCATCGGATGTCCTCCATGATCGACTCGACGTACTCCACGTCCTCCTTCTCCGGATTCGTGTCGTCGAAGCGGAGGTTGCACTTGCCTCCCATCTCGCGCGCCACGCTGAAGTTCAAGGAGAAGGCCTTGGTGTGTCCGATGTGGAGATAGCCGTTCGGCTCCGGCGGGAATCGCGTGAGCAGCCGGCCACCGTTACGCCCGGCCTTGAGATCCGCCGCGATCTGGGCGCGGATGAAATCCAGGGCGCCGCCCTCCCGTTCCGCGGCTTCCTCCGGTCGTCGGTCGTTCATCGGCGCCCCCCCTCGGTCCATGCCGGCCTGGAATGAGCCGAAGCCGCCTGAGAATCTCAGACGGCTTCAGTGGAAGATGGCTGGGGAGCAGGGACTCGAACCCCGGTTCCATGATCCAGAGTCATGTGTCCTGCCACTGGACGACTCCCCAGCACCGCACTCGAATCAGACTCCGATACTATGGATCGGAAGCCGGATCGGGCAACCCCAAAACTTTCCGCTTCGGCGCCCCCGGCAGTCGCATCATCGCAAGAGCACGATCGGGCGCGATTCGACCTCCCCCTCGGCGCGCAGGCGGACCCAGTAGACTCCTGTCGCGGCGTCGCGACCTTCATCGTCGCGGCCGTCCCAGATCGCCTCCGAGCGTCCGGCGGCGATCGGCCCATCGTGCAGCGTCCTCAAGCGCCGTCCGGAGGGTTCGTAGATCTCGAGCCGGACCGACCCTCCGGGCGATTCGAATCGGATCGCCGTTCGGGGATTGAACGGATTGGGCGCTGCCCCGAGCAGCCGCAACCGAAGCGGCTCAACGGTGATGGAGACCTCGGAGCTCCGCATCACTTCGCGGCCGAGGGCGTCGAGTCCCACGACCTGGTAGAAGAGCGTTCCCGGCGATGCCGTCTCGCGATAGACGTAGCCGTCTGCTTCCGCGAAGAACGACGGCGGTCCCTCGACGGCGACATCCCAGATCGCCTGAGCGTTCTTCTCGAGAACGCGGAACGCGGCCGGTTCGACCGGAGCGGTCCAGCGGAGGATCGCCTCTCCGGGTCCGGCCTCGCCGCGGAGATCGAGCTGCGCCACGGGCGTGATGACCGCCGCCGTCAGCCGACCCGTGTTCCGCGCGTCGTGGCGGAAGCTCGGCCACGGGTTTCGCAGCATCGCCTCCTCGAGATCCAGCGGGAAGTGGACGTTCGAGATATCGAGGATCGTCACGCTGGTGAACTGCTCGGATTGCAGCACGAGATCGGGGTCCTCGTCGCGATCGATATCCCAGCAGGCGAGTCCGTGCTGGACGCGTCCGCCGAGCGGATACGGGAAACCCGCCAGCCGCTCGCCGGCCGCGTTGAGGGCGTGCACGACCCCCCGGTTGTCCCCGACGAGGATCTCGGCGGTGACGGGATTCGCGTCGAGGTTGACGAGGATGGGCGAGCCGAGCTTGTCGCTCAAGGTCGCGACGGCGATCGGCGAGACGGCGTGCTCTTGGCCGCTCTGAGCGTCGACCAAGACGAGCTTCCCTTCACCCGCTCCGACTGCGATGTCCAGGACGCCATCTCCGTCGACATCGCCGATCGCCGGGGTGGTCTCGAACCAGTTCGTCTGCAGCTTCGGAAGCCGGACCTCTTCCCAGATCTGCTCGAGGCCCGCGCCGTCGAGATAGCGCCAGCCCCAGAGATAGTTGCGGGTGACGATGAAGATCTCATAGGCGCCGTCGTTGTCCACGTCGGCCAGGGACGGCGAGGAGTTGGCCGCGCGCTCGGTCGTCAGAAGGTCAACCTCCAACGTCTCGCGGTCCAGGATCGTTCCGTCGCCATCGACGATGAGGATCTGCGATGGATGACCCGCGTAGTTCGTCTCCAGCCCGTAGATCACCTCGTCCTTCCCGCCGTCGTTGCCGTCCAGATCGGCCACTGCCGGAGAGCCGGCGGTGAAGAGGTCGTCGCCGCCCACGATTCCGCCGACGTAGGCGAGCTTGCCGTCGGAGTTCCCCTCAATCACGGGCGTGCCGTCGTGGTTCCAGGCATAAAGCGTCGCCTTGTTCTCGCAGACCACCTCCATCTGCGCGTCGTCGTCGATGTCGCAAATCACTGGCGAGGAGAGCAGATAGTCGCTCGTGCCCACCTGCTTCTGCCAGAGCAGCGTGCCGCTCCGGCTCCAAGCGAGGATCTGACCGGCGCCGGCGCTGCCCCGCGCTCTTCGGCTGGTGGCCACGATCTCCACTGCGCCATCGCCGTCCAGATCGGCGATCGCCGGCTTGCTCCAATAGAGCGATCCCGCCTGCGACCAGACCCCCGGCGTGGAAGGAACTCCGTCCCCATCGATGATCTCCGTCCCGTTGCTGCGCAGGCCGTAGATGTCGGCGGCGCTGAGGAAGACTTCGTAGGCGCCCTCGGCGTCGATGTTCTCGATGGTCGGCGTTCCGGTATTCACATCGGAGCTCGGAGAGAAGGGCCAACCGGAGAGGACGGCGGGGCTGGTCGTCGATGCGACGACGTTCGAGTAGCCGCTCCGATTGCCCGAGGAGTCCACCGCGGCCACGCGGTAGTAGTAGCGCGTCAATCCGGCGAGCCCGTCGTGATGGTAGTACCGCATCTCGCGGATCAGCTGGGACTGGACCGGCGCGAAGGGTCCGATATCCTGGGTGGCGCTTTCCAGGAGATACCCCCGCAAGTCGGTGGAGGGCGAAGGAGTCCAGACCACATCGATCGCGTCTTTGGATGTGATGAGCTCGGATTCGACGGGGAACGACGGCGTCGTCGGTGGCGTGTAATCGACGTTTCCCTCGAAGAAGACGAAATCAGGATCGCGCAGGGAGCGAACCGTGAGCCTTGCGCTCAGATAGATGGTGTTGGTCACGTCGAATCGGAAGGGCGTCGTGGTGGAGAGCAGCTGGCCGGGATCGGCGGTCTCGAGCAGCGCGGAGCCGTCGATGACGGTCATTCCGAGGATCGCCGTCAGGTAGGCGCCGACGCTGTCGGCGGCGCCGGAGCCGAGGTTGCGCAGGGTGGGGATCCAGAGCATCGTCTCCCCGTCGTCGGGCCTCTGATCGCCATCGCCCGTGCCGGCGAGCTCGGTGAGCTGAACCGACTCGATCTCGAATACCGGCCGGTGGACGAGGATCGGCACGGTGTAGTGCGAGATCCTCCCTCCTTCCGTGATCGTGACTTCGGCATCGAACGTCAGCCGGTCCCCGTTCTTGTAGAAGCCCACGGGAGTCCCCGGGAGGATCCGCACGCGGAAGGCGCCGGAGACCTGCGCGCTCGTCCTCGGACCCACCGATCCCGGAACCGACGCGACCCCCTTGATCACCTCCATGTATTCGTCGCGATCGTCCGGACCGATCGCCAGGGCGAGTTGGATCCCCGTTGCGGGGGCCGTGCCGGCGTTGCGGATCATGACGTCGAGATCGACGGTCTCGCCTTCCTCGAAGCGCCGGTTGTCGTTTCCTCGCACGCCCGAGCGGCTGCCGTCATCGCCGATCTGAATCGACTCGACGGTGAGCGAAGGCAGCCCGCCGGGGGCGATGACCGATCGGGGCGTCTGGTCGATCCAAGGCGCCACGGAGGGGTGCGTGACGGTCAGCAGGTAAGTGCCGGTCGAGCGCGGGCGGAACGGGAGGACGGCGACGCCTTCCGCGTCGGTCCTGGCCGTGGAGAGCACGTCCCCCGCCTTGTACGCGCAGACCTTCGCTCCCTCGAGAAGGTCGGTCCCCTCATAGACGGTCACCGTGAGGGTCGTGTCTCCCAGGCTGAATGTCTGGCCCCCCGACTGCGCGATGGTCATCGAGCTGGGCGTGCTCAACCAGGACCGCATCTGGGGGTCGCCCAGATAGATCAGGCTGAACGAGAGGAACCGCTTCGGGTTCTCGTTTTCCCCGATGTCCGCGCCCTGCTCCGCGAGAGTCTCGGTGAACGCGTCTCCGAGCGAGATGTACTTCTGCTGGTAGACCTTCTGGTAGAACCCGTTCTGGTAGAAGGTGGCGGCGGAGGGGAAGTCGAGATTCGAGGAGCCGATGTAGCAGACGGAGCCGCCGTTGGGAGCGAAGAGCCACCCCTCGGCGACGCAGTCGTAGTCGATCGCCGCCGAACTGCAGTTGATGGCATAGACCACGCTGATCTTATCGCCGTTGGTCAGGTTTCGCGCGTCGGCGGTCACGAGCCGCCCGTTGCCGTCGAGTCCGTTCTGTGAACCGATCGACATCCGGTCGCGATCCCCGTGTCCGACGTGATGGACGAAACCCGCGCCCTCGTTGATCCTGCTGATGACGGCCTGCTTCACCTCGAGTTCGGCGTCCGCGCGGCCGTGGGTCTGCCAGTACTCGTTCCACTCGTAGAGCGGGATGTAATCGACATCCACGCCCTGGGCGAAGTCGAGCGTCGCGATGACGCGCTCGCAGTCCTCGGCTCCATCGAGCGTGACGCAGTAATCGCATTCCTCCGGGCACGGGCTGTGCCCGCATGGAGGAGTCGAGTTCAGGTTCGAGCGCGCCCAGAGGTTGTGGAAGAGCACCTCTCCAAGGAGCAGGAATCGGTCGAGGTAGCCGTCGCGGTTCGGGCTCTGCACATACTGGAAGTACTTCCCTAGCCAGATGGAGAGCTGATCTGCGGATGTGGCCGGGACACGACCGACGACAAGCTCGGGATCGAAGTCGACCTTGTCGCCCGCGTTGGGGGGATTCGCGATGCGTCGCCCCTCTCCGAAGTAATTATCGCCGTCGGCGTTCCAGTTGCCGTCGAGGCAGGCGTAGTAGCTGTCGGTGATGATGTCCAGGGGCACGAGCCACGTGAAGTACTTGACCGTCCGGATCGGGACCTGCTCGGGGCCGCCTGCGATGAACAGGTAGTGGATTCCCCAGTAGCGGTAGGCTTCCTTCAGGAAGTTGCGGATCCTCTCCTGGGGGTCGACTCCGTCGGCGTAGTTATCCAGGACCCACTCCACGGTCCGCACCGTCGTCGCGGTGCCGCTGCGGTTCTTCCAATCGATGAACGGCTGGACCGTCGAGAGAAAGCCCTCGGTGGTCAGAACCAGGTATTCGAACGGACCGCTTTCCATCGAGGGGAGATCGTCGATCGCCGTCGGCCCCATGGTGAGGGCAAGGCTCTTCGCGTCGGGGCCATCGCCCCCCGTGCCGGACCGGAAGCTCTTCAGCGGGGCCGGCGCCGCGGGATCTGCATCCCAGCGGACGCTCAGGCGCCCCTCCTCGAGGAGGCTCAGCCGCCGGCCCTCCACGAGCGCGAGCGGGTAGATCGCGAAGACCGAGTAGGTGATCCCGCGGCGCAGCGATTGCCCGAGGTAGCGAACCCGGGTCTCGGGGTAAAGCGGCGCCGAGTAGGCATCCTCGGACCGGTCGACCGCCACAGGCTCGCTCCCCGGAACGTCGGAGTCCATCCGGGCAGGCGCGATCGGGAGTTCGACTTCGCGCTCCGAGACGCTCAGCTCGAAGAGGTCGAATCCCGAGACCTTGGATTGATCGGGCGCAGCAACCCGGACGACGAGGGCCGGAAGATCCGGCTCGCCGGGATTCGCGGGCCGGAGGCCGGCGCCGTCGACGGCGTATTCGGCGTCTCCCGACCCATTGACTCGAACGGAGACCTGGGTCCAGTCCCATCCAACGAGGACTTCGCCCGGCGATGAGGCTAGAGCCGCGGAGCCAGCCAGACTGAGGGCGAGCAAGCCGGCCCACCCAGGAACGGTTCTCATGCGCATCCGACCTCCTCCGATCGTGGCGTCGCTGCGATCGGGGCGCGGAAGCGCCCCCTTGCGCTCGCCTGTTGGAAGACGCTTCTCGACGATGGACCCGACCCGCCCGGCGGCCCGGTCTCCCGCTCTGGAAGCGCCGAGTCCATGGCAGGCAGTCTACTGAGGGCCCCGCGGGTAGTCAACGCGACCTGCGAGCCTTCCGAGTCCCATCCTGCTCTCTGAGGGGCATTTTTCGCGGCTTTCCGTGAAGAATCCTGTTGCCACCCCCGTGGGGCGGTGTTAAACAGAGGACGGTCTCGAATCGCCGAGACAGGTCTCACGGAACCCAAGGAGGGCTGGTAATCATGACGAAGACCCAACTGGTCGACGCGCTCGTGAAGGAGTGCGGGCTCGAGAAGAAGCAGGCGAAGATGTTCCTGATGGGCCTCACGAATGTGGTCGAGAAGACCTTGAAGAAGGGGGGCGACATTCCCCTGACCGGGCTCGGCAAGTTCAAGGTCCTGAACCGGAAGGCGCGCATGGGGCGCAACCCGCAGACGGGCGAAGCGATCAAGATCCCGGCGAAGAAGGTGGTCAAGTTCACCGTCGCCAAGAATCTGAAGGACCAGGTCCTCAAGAGGAAGTAATCGCTTCACCAAGATTTCCCGACGGCCTCGGCGACGCTCGCCGGGGCCGTCATCGTTAGCGCCGTCCCATCGACCGCGCCGCAGCCGACTCGGCGATCAGTCTCTCGTAGAGCTCCACGAATCTTCCATAGGTCGACGCGATCGAGTAGCGCCGCTCCACCTCGCGACGCGCCGACGCGGCGATCGCGTCGGCCCGAGCGGGATCCTCCAAGACGCGCGCGAGCTGCCGCGCGAAACCCGCGGGGTCGTCCGCTTCGAGATAGTCGCGATCGGCCTGGAATCCCATGCCCGCAAGGGTTTCCGGATAAGCGACGATCGGCACGCCGAGCGCCATCGCTTCGCAGGCGCGGCTTCGGATGCCGCTGGCGGCGCGGAAGGGGAGCGCGAAGACTCCGCAGCGCGCGAGATGGATTCGAGGATCCTCGACGGTTCCGGTGACCGTCACCCCGTCGATCTCCCGGAGCTCGAGCACATCCTCCGCCGGATCGGCGCCGAGGATCATCACCTCCACGCCGGGACGGATCCTGCGCAGCTCCGGCAGGATATCGCGGCAGAGATGCGCCGCCGCGCGCCGGTTCGCTTCCCCCGCCATGTTGCCGTAGTAGACCACCGTCGTTCCCCTGGCCCCCGCACCGATTCCCTTTCGACTCCATTCCTCGATGTCGACTCCCATGCCGATCGTCTCGATGCGCGCCCCCCCACCCGTCACGCGCCGGAAGGTATCGGCATCGCGAGGGGTGATGGCGATCACGAGATCGTTGCGTTGCAGCTCGGCGATCTCAGCCCGCTTCTCCTCGGGCGAGAGGGGAACGCCGAGCTTCTCCCAGCGCTCGAACTGGACGTCGTGGGTGTCGAGAATCCAGAGGGGTGGTCGAGGGCGGGCCTTGAGATGGCGAAGGGTGAACCAGTAGGCGGAGTGGACGAGGTCGGGCGGATTCTCCGCGATGCGGCGTTCGACGACCTCCGCCACGGCGGCGGTCCCGAGAAACCACGCCTCCCGGGTCCAGCGCCGGCCAAGGCTGCGATAGGCGAGCTGGCCGATCGCCCGGTGCAGAGGGCTGCGACGGTTCGGCGCGAGAACGGGGATCCACTCCCCGAGATCCGCTACGGGCCCGGGATCCCGCAGCAGGGGGCGCTCGTGCACAAGGGTGACCATCGTCAGGTCGAACGCGCCGGAAAGGGCGGTCAGGATCGCCAGGTTGCGGACCCGACCCCCCATGGTCGCCGGGTGGGGATGATCGGGCAGGACCGCGAGGACCCGAGGCCTCAGCGCGCGCCCTCCTCCGTCCCCTCCTGACGGCGCTCCAGATCGGGGGCCCGAACCAGCCCTCGCAGCAGGCTATCCCGCTGGCTGTCCGTCAACCGGCTGATCTCGGCCTCCATCAGGCGGTGGTGCGGCAGCGGCATCAGAAAGTCGATCGTGTCGGGGCAGTCAGGATCGACGAGGATCAGTCGGTGCATGAACTTGTCGGTCATATAGTCGGTCGACGAAGTGTCGATGCCGACCGCGGTGAAGCTCGCCATCAACCCCCACTTGGGGTTCTCGCACCGCCCCCGGGTGCGATGGATGATCCAGTCCTCCTGGGCAATCCGCATCGAGTGGCGGTCGTACCAGGTGCCATGCTGCTGTTCGTAGAACTGGGCGAGGTCCCAGAGGAATCGAAGGTAGGCATCGTTCAGGTCGGCGATCGCGCCGGGATAGGTCTCCACCATCTCGCGGCGAAGGATCGCTCCCCGCCGCGCAAGCTCGACGAGCTGGAATCCGAACATCTTGCCGCGCGGGATCCCGAGCTGCTCGCTCTGGACTTCCCACTGGGCCCGGATGGGACCCAGCATCTCCTGCGGATTGGCCCGCGTAAACTGGCGCAGCGCGGGAATCAGGCGGTCCGCGAGAGTGTCGGCCGCGTCGTCGGTCGTGATCAGCCAGTAGGGACGATTGCGCGACATGTTCGGGAAGTCGCCGTGCTCGCGATCCATATAGTCGCCGTACTCCTCCCAGGCGGCGACCAGCCGATCGATCAGGGGCACGAGGGAGTCGGCGCGCGTGACGTTGCGGCCGCACGCGGAGATCATCGATTCAACCTTTGCGCGGAAGCCGAGGACCTCTCCGTACATCGTCAGGGAAGGAACGGCCGGGAAGTTGGCGTAGGGATCGAGCGGTGCGTCGCCTTGCTGCGCCATCCCCGGAATCGCCGTGGCGAAGAGCAAGAGAATAACGAGCCAGCGCATCAGGCCCCCCCTGCGGACGGCGACCCGCCCGCGGTCTCGAGGATCACGACAGCGGCCGCGTGTCCAGCCGTGTGCGTGATCGTCACATGCATCCGTTCGGCGCCCAGCCCTCGGGCCCGCTCGGCGGCGGCTCCATGCAGCAAGAGGACCGGCTGGCCGGAAGCGAGGTTCTGGACCTCCACGTCGACCCACCGGACGCCGGCGGCCCACCCCGTTCCGAGCGCTTTGAACGCCGCTTCCTTGACGGCGAAGCGTGCCGCGAGGTACTGAACCCGGTCGCCTCGGCTTTGTTCCAGCTCCCGGGGGTGGAAGATCCGGCGCATGAAGCGATCCCCGTGGCGTTCGACCGTGCGCCCCACCCGTTCCACCTCGATGAGATCGATGCCCAGGCCGACGACCATTCCCCCTCCGGCTAACGCTGGCTGCGCTTGTCGATGAGATCGGCGAGCATGCCGATCGCCGCGACCTGGAAGGCGGTCATGATCGTGATCGTCACCGTCGCGTCCATGATCTTGTCGGTGAAGCGCCAGCTATAGATGAAGATCGCCACCGCCGCGAGCAGGAGGATCCCGGCCGCGGGCAGGAAGATCTTCAGGGGACGGAAGTAGAGGGTCGTGCGCACGATGAGCGCCGCGAAGTTCAGCGTGTCCTGGATGGGGCGGATCTTCGATCGCCCGCTTCGCGCGTGGTAGTCGATCGGCAGGTAGGCCACGGTGAGTTCATTGACATGCATCGCGAGCGTGATCGTCGTCGTGAATGAGAAGCCGGAGGGGAGAAGTCCCAGGTATCGGAGGATCGTCTCGCGGCGGAACGCCCGGAGCCCGGAGTTCAAGTCCGGGATCTTCGATTCGCTGAGGTAGTTCGCCAGCCGGCCCAGGACCCACTTGGCGGGACGCCGGATCATCGGAATCGCGACGGAGGCGCCCGTGCGGGCCCCCACCACCATCTCATAGTCCTCGAGCAACGCCACGAGCTCGGGGATCCGCTCGTTCGGATAGGTGCCGTCCGCGTCGGTGATGACGACCGCCGGGGCGCGGGAGGCAAGGATTCCGGTCTTCAGGGCGGCTCCATAGCCGCGGTTGACGCGATGGCGGATCACCCGCGCGCCTGCGGCCAGCGCCCGATCGGCCGTCGCGTCCGTCGAGCCGTCGTCGACGATGATGAGCTCCAGATCGCCGGGAAGGGATTGAACCTGGCGGATGACCCCGCCGATTCCCTCCTCCTCATTGTAGGCCGGGATGACGACGCTATATGCGGGCGAGCCTGCGGCTTCCATTGAGGGGCAATCTACGCCATGCTCTGCTGCCCCGCAAGGACGCGGGCCCGCCTTTACGGTGGTGGAGACCCCGTCTAGACTCAGCGGTCCTCGACGGGACGCGGAGCCGATGCCGAGGCCGGAACGGAAGGAGTCCCAAGTGCGCGCCTGGAGAATCGAGAGCCACGGCCCTCCCGAGAGCTTGCGGCGCGTCGAGGTCCCCGCCCCGCGTCCGGGTGAAGGGGAAGTCGAGGTCCGCGTCGATGCCGTCGCGCTCAACCACCTCGACCTCTGGGTGCGCAGGGGCGTGCCGGGGCACCATTTCCCCCTGCCGATCACCCCGGGCTCGGATATCGCCGGCCGCATCGGCGCGGTCGGGCCGGGGGTCTCAGGGGTGCGCTCCGGTGAGGCCATCCTCGTCGTTCCGGGGGCCGGATGCGGGAGATGTCCTTCATGCCTCTCAGGCCGCGAGCCGCTCTGCCGGGCCTTCCGCATCCGCGGCGAGAGCTGCGATGGCGGCTGCGCCGAGCGGATCGTCGTCCCGGAGCGTGAGGTCCTCCGCATGCCCGAGGGGCTCGACCCCGTCGAGGCGGCCTCCCTGCCGCTGACGCTCGTGACGGCCTGGCGCATGCTCGTCGAACGGGCGCAGCTGAGGCCCGGCGAGACGGTGCTGGTCCACGCGGCGGGCAGCGGGATCGGCGTCATGGCGATCCAGATCGCCCGGGCGCTGGGAGCGCGGGTGATCGCCACCGCGGGAAGCGAGGAGAAGGCGGCCAAGGCGCGCGAGTTGGGCGCCGAGGAGGCCGTCCTCTACCGGCAGGTCGACTTCGTCGATGCGATCTTCCGCTGGACGGAGAGGCGTGGGGTCGATGTCGTCGTGGAGCACACCGGGGCGGCGACCTGGCAGGGCAGCCTGCGCGCGCTCGCCAAGGGCGGCCGGCTCGTCACCTGCGGGGCCACTTCAGGGGCGGAGGTCGCGGTCGACCTGCGACGCGTCTTCTACAAGAGCCTCTCGATCCTGGGCTCCACGATGGGCTCGCGGCGCGATCTGGAGGAGGCGTTGCGGTACGTCGCGAATGGAAGGATCCGGGCGATCGTGGACCGGGTCTTCCCCATGGAAGAGCTCCCCGCGGCGCACGCCTATCTGGAGGATCGTCGCGCATTCGGAAAGGTCGTCCTTCGCGGATATCAGGAGGCATGATGACGAAGGAGTCATTCGCGGTGCTGGGCGCGGGGCAGATGGGTTCGGGGATCGCGGCTCTCGCGCTGATCCACGGGCGCCGGGTCATTCTCTACGATCCGTTCCCCCATGCCCTGCGGGAGGCCCGGGACCGCGTGGAGCGGATGCTGGGCGAGGCGGAGCAGTCGGGCCGTCTCGAAACGGGGACCGCGCGGGATGCGCTGGCGCGCCTTCGCATCACCGACTCGATCGTCCAGGCGGTCGAGTCTGCCGGCGTGGTGGTCGAAGCGGTGCCGGAGGACATGGCGTTGAAGCGCGAGGTGCTGACCGCCGCTTCCCAGGCCGCTCCCGCCTCGGCGATCATCGCGAGCAACACCTCATCGCTCTCCATCACGGAGATCGCCGCGCGATGCTCCCGCCCTGAACGGGTGCTCGGGATGCACTTCTTCAACCCGCCGGTCTCCATGCCGCTGGTCGAGGTCGTCTGGGGCGAGGCAACCGAGGAGGCGGCGATCGAGCGCGCCTGCGCGGTGGCGACCGACCTGGGGAAAGAGACGATCGTTGTGCGCGATACTCCCGGCTTCGCCACCTCGCGGCTGGCGATCGCCCTCGCGAACGAGGCGATGCGAATGGTCGAGAGCGGCGTGGCGACGGTCGAGGAGATCGATCGCAGCGCGCGCCTGGGCTTGCGCCACTCGACGGGCCCGCTTCAGATGTGCGACTGGATCGGTCTGGACGTTTGCCTGGCCGTGACCGAGTACCTCCACCGCGAGCTCGGCAGCGAGACCTTCCGCGCCCCGCTTATCCTGAAGCGGCTTGTCCGCGGCGGGCACCTCGGAAGGAAGTCCGGCCGCGGCTTCTACCGATACCCATAGGCTCTCGGTGCGGCCGATCCAGGCATCAGCTTCGACGGTCCCCTCAGACCGGCCTTTGCGCCACGAAAAGCGTCGCCGCTCCCCCGGTCAGGCGGATTGCTCGAATCCCCGAAAATCCCGCCGCCCGGGCGGCCGAGGCGAGGCCATCCCAGCCCGGGAACGACTCCACGGAGCGCACCATGATCTCGTAAGCGCGCCGGTCTCCGCCGAATACGACGGCGAGGCGAGGCAGGCACGAGCGGAAATAGAAGCGATAGAGCTTGGCGAGAAGACCCTTCTCGGGAAGCGACATATCGACGAACGCCAGGCGGCCGCCCGGACGGAGCGCCAAGGCGCACGCCCCCAGTAGGACTTCGAAGCTCTCCACATGCCGCAGTGCGAAGGCCATCGTCACGGCATCCAGGCTGCCGGGGCGAATCGGGAGCCTCTCCATTTCGGCGACGATCGCGGGAGCCATGCCCGAGGCGGGCAGCTTGGAGACGGCCCGCCGCAGCAGCAGGTCCGAGAGGTCGAGGCGAACGACGCGCACGCCATCACTCCTCATCATGTCGGCTGCCTGATCTCCGGTCCCTGAAGCTAGATCGAGGATCCATCCTCCGCGGTGATCGATGAGGACCTCCTGCGTCGTCCTTCTGCGCCAGCTCCGATCGATTCCGAGGCTGAGCCACCGGTTCAGGCGGTCGTAGGAGGGCGCGATCCCCTCGAAGAGCTCACGCAACGCCTCCCGGCGCTCGCGCCAGCGATTGCCCGGGAGCACTCGATCCCACTTGCCGCTCATACCGCCCACGCGATCCATTCTAGGTCGGCCGGCATTCGAGGGCGAGTTCGGCTTCACGCGAACGACCCTACCGTCGCCGCCGGCCGATCTGTAGCCTGTGGGGTCGGCCAGGAGGGGTCTCGATGGAGTTTGCAGCAGCGGTCACGACCCACACCGATCCGTCCGAAGCGACTCGGGAGATCGCGCGCGGCCTGGAGATGGAGCCGGGCGATGGGGGGATCGATCTCCTCGTGGTCTTCTTCTCCAGGCATCACGCGCAACAGATCGAGAAGCTCGCAACGACGCTTCGAGGCGCCCTTCGACCCGCCGCGTTCATCGGCTGCATGGGCGAGGGGGTGATCGGCGGAGAGCACGAGTATGAGGAGCGGCCTGCGTTGACCGCGATGGGGGCCCGGCTGCCGGGCGTGCGGCTCGAGTCGGCATTCCTCGCGCCGCGCGACATGACCCGTCCTGCGCGGGAACTTGAGCCCCTCCTCCCCACGGCGGTTCGGGACGGCTCGTCGCGCCTTCTCCTGCTCCTCGGCGATCCCTACTCGAGCTCGGTCGAGGCGGCGCTGGAGACCTTCACGACTCTCTCGCCCAAGATGCCCGTGGCCGGCGGGATGGCAAGCGGCGCCCGAGGACCCGGTGAAACGATCCTCATGATCGATGATCGAGTCGAGCGGGAGGGGGCGGTCGCCCTCGCCTTCAGCGGATCGATCGAGGTCGACACTGTCGTCTCCCAGGGATGTCGCCCGTTCGGGCCGACCCTCACGGTGACCGGCTCACGAGAGAATCTGATCCAGGAGCTCGACGGGCGGCCTCCACTCGAGATGATCGAGGAGATCGTCGAGGCCCTCCCCTCGCGCGACCGGAATCTGCTGCGAAACGGCCTCTTCGTCGGCCGGTCGATCCGCACGGGGCCGGAGGAGCTCGGAAGAGGGGGTTTCCTCATCCGCGGAGTCATGGGAATCGACCGTCAGACCGGGGCGATGGCCGTCGCCGACGCGATCGAGGTGGAGGAGCGCATCCGCTTCCATCTCCGGGACGCGCGCACGGCCCGGGAGGATTTCGAGCTTCTATTGACGCCGCAGACCGTGTTCGGCGTCCCGCGGGGAGGGCTGCTCTTCTCGTGCAATGCGAGGGGGCGGCGCCTCTACGACGAACCCGACGGCGATTTGCGCCTCATCCGGGCCGTGCTGGGCGAGTTTCCGCTCGCGGGCTTCTTCTGCGCGGGCGAGATCGGCCCCGTGGGAGGACGCAACTTCCTCCACGGCCACACTGCGAGCCTGGCGCTCTTCCGCTAGGCGGCGAGCCGCTCCGACGTGTCGATCCCGCATTCCTCCGGAGGCACGACGGCCACGACTTGTTCCTCGGGCGGCATGGGATCCCAGATCTCCGGATCCTCCTCGGGCGCAATCGACCCATCGGGGCGCAGCACGAGCTGGCAGGTCGGACGGCGCGGATCGCCTCCATTCGGCGCGATCGCGAGGACGACATGGCCCGAGCGCGTTCGAAGAACCGTCCCCGCCGGATAGAGACCGACCGTCCGGACGAGCGCCCACCGCACCGCGGGATCGAAGATCTGCTGCATCGGCCCCATGAGGAAGGTCAACGCCTCGAACGGCGACCAGGGCCGCGGCCGGTAGGCGCGATGCGCCGTGACGGCGTCGAAGAAATCGGCGACGGCGGTGATCCTCGATGCCGTCGACTGCCTCCAGCCTCCCCGGATGGGAGGATAGCCGGTGGCGTCGACGTTCATGTGATGTTCGAGGCAGACGCGCATCGCGTCCAGCGCGAGGGCCGAGAGCCCCTGAATCCTGGACAGCGCGCGGACCCCCTCGATCGGATGTCGCCGGATGAGATCCCACTCTTCGGGCGTTAGAGTCCCCGGCTTGCGAAGGATCTCACCGGGGATCGCGACCTTGCCGATGTCGTGGAGCAAGGCGGCGACGCCGAGATCGGCGAGGGCCTGGCGCGGTAGGCCGACCGCCTGGCCCATCCCGACTGCAAGGATGCTCACGTTCAGCGAGTGGGCGCACGTGTAGCTGTCGTGGCTCTTGAGGGCTGTCAGGCCCACGATCGAGTACTCGTGCTGGAGGATCGTGTCGACGACCGGCTGAACGAGACGCTTCGCCTGGCGGAGATCCGGGCGTCCGGTCTCCTGCGCCTTGATGAGGATCCGCCGCGTTCCGGCGATCGCGTGTTCGAAGAGCCTCCGGGCTCGCTCCCTCTCCCCGGGGCGCTCGTTCCTCGCCGAGTCCCCGGGGCTCCCGGGAACGGGACAGATCCCCGGCACCTCGTCCTTCTCCCATGCGGCGGCGAAACGGGATGCCGCCTCATCCCCCTGGGCGGATTCCAGCAGGCCGACGAACTGGACGAGCCCCTCCTCCTCGATCTCGCGGTGGAATCGGATGCCCGAGAGTCCGCGGGTCTTGAGCTCTTCCATGAGCGCGCGCTGCGCGGAGAGCATCGATGAGCGGACGCGGACCCGCGTCGGGCCGATGTAGAGATGCCCGGAGCGGGCGACCAGGAGGATCTCCTCCGATTCCTCGAACCACCCCCGCAAGAGCCCCATCAGCTCCCGGACCGGCCTGCGGAAGGCCTCGTTGGTCGACTCGTGAGTTCTCGTGGTTCTCAGAAGCGCCAGGAAACGCACCATGAAGGCGTGCGCGTCCTCCTCCGTGATCCACTCCTCGCTCCGATGGGGGGTCTCCATTCGTGCGGTGATCTCAGGCATGCGCGTCTCCTCCCCCCATCGCCCCGCTGCAGGCGCGGCGGACTGCCGGCTTGCGCGATCCAGCTCCCTTCTGGAGGACGGCGCGCGCCCTCTCCGTGCCGATCCTCGCGAGGCATCGGGCGACCGACTGCAGCCGATTCTCGTTCGGTCGCGAGAGCCAGCCGCCCCGGTGGAGCTCCCCGTCGAGGAACTCCACCGTCTCCTCCGTGGCGCAAGAGGCCAGCACGGAGAAGACGAGCCGGCGCTCGCCAGCCGGACGCGAGTCGAACTCCGCCGACTGGATCCGCGTCTGAAGGCGGACGACCAGCTCGAGGTCCGGCGCCTGTGAGAGCCTCTGGAGCGCCGCGCAGAAGAGCCGGGACTCCGGCGCGTCGAGGAAGCGGGCGAGCAGTCGGCGCGCCGGCGCGGTCTCGATTCCCCCCAACGCCTCCACAACCGATTGGCGCACGACGGGGTCGGACGCGTCCGCGGCGAGCTCGAGCATCGGGACCACGGCCGGACCGCCGGCCGCCCCGAGGAGCTCGACGGCGCTCTTGGTCCAGGCTTCCCCATCCGCGCCCAGCGACGGCCGCAGCCTCTCCGGCGCCTCGCGCACCGAATCCTTGACAGCCGCGATCCACCGCTCCCGCACGCGCGCGCGCCGGAGCTCCCCGAGGACGTCGGCCGCCCAACGGATCGCGGGAGCGCCCATCACGCGAAGCGTCCCGAGAAGATCGGGTGGAATCTCCCCCGACGGATGATCGATCCGACGGGCTGTCTCGCGAGCGATCTCCGACGAGGCGAGCTGCGTCGCGAGATCCTCGAAGAGGGAATCGGCCTCGCTCGATCCGCGGATCAGCTCGACCGCGGCGCGCGCCGCACCCCAGTCCCCGTCTGAAAGCGCCGCCCGCGCCGCCCGCGGCAGGAGTCGGTCAAGCTCCTTGCGATCCCCCGCGGTCGCGCCGGCAGATAGGCACGCCTCCACGATGTCGATGAGTCTCTTGTGCAGTGCGTCGCGGCGTTCCGAGACGAACTCGCCGCGGAAGCGCTCCACGTCTTCTCCCAGCCGCGCCTCGAGGTCGATCAATCCCTCCTCGATCACCTCGATCTCGTCACCGATCGGCCAGTCGTCGGATCGATTGAACCCTTCCGGCTCGGGCGCCAGGACATCCGGCATCGCGCCCGGGCCTGCTGCCGACTCCGCGTCGTCCGGTTGGCTGGAGGTTTGGAGCGGCCACGGGATCGGCTCTTGGGCCGACGCGCCCTCCTCGACCGGGTCGACTTCCCCATCCAGGCTGACGCACTCGATCTCCAGATGGGGGTGGTGCGACTGCCAGAGCAGCGTCACCAGATCATCTTCTTCGACGTCGCCCGCTCGACCTCGGCGGAGCAGCGCCTCGAGAAGCGCCTCCACCTCGTCCGGCGTAATGCCCGGCAGGAACCGCACCGCCCGCACGCCGTCCCGATAGAATGCGAAGGCGAGCCCCTCGTCGCGCGCGTTCGCGGGAAATAGGGGGGTTCCGGAGAGCAGGAGATCGGTTCCGGTGATCTCGACCTCGAATGGACCGTGCCGCCCCAGGAGCCAGACGAGCGAGACGACCAGGTCCTCGCGAAATCGCAGCACCGTGGGGTTCGAGGAGTCGTAGAGCCGGCAGGTCTTGAGGGTGCGGGATAGCTGGACTACCCACGCTGCGATCTCTTCGAGCCGGGTGGAGTCCAACCCGGTTTCCTCAGGACGCGCCTGGGGATCTTGTTCGTCGGGGGCGATTGACTGCATGTTTCGCGGTCTCCTGGGCAGCGCCGATTCGTGCTCGAGCCAGATTGGCCAAAGTAACTATCGGCAGCCGGAGAGCCGTTCACCACCGGAAGGTGGGAGAAGCCGCCCGCTTCCTTCGGGGGGGTCCTAGGGCTTCAGCAGAACGACGCGACCCAGGTTCGCTGCGGCGCCGGAGATGCCCGCGATGCGGATGAAGTAGAGCCCCGCCGGGAGGTTTCGCCCGCTCCCGTCCCGGCCCGTCCAGGTCCCCGCTCCGCCGGACAAGGGGATCCGCCCGGCCTCGCGGCCGAGGGCGTCGACGAGAATCGCGGTGCCGTTGCGGTCGCCTCCGTTGCGTAGCGACAGGTTGATCGTCCGGCCGGCGGGCGCCGGATTAGGTGAGATGACCAGTCGCGGTGTCCGATCATGCAGCCGGTCACCGGCGGCGGCCGTGGGGAGCAGGGTCAGCACGGCCTCGAAGGCGTCCACACGTCCCGAACCGAGCTCTCCCTCGTACGGCTCGTTTCCGGGGAGATCGTCGATCGGCACGGTGCCGAGCTCGACCAAGTCGTAGAGGTCATCCTGGTTCAGGTTCGGGTCGATACTCTGGAGCAGCGCCGCGATGCCGGTGACGAACGCCGTGGCGAACGAGGTCCCCGCTCCGACCGCGTAACCGCCGTCGTGATACGGCGCAAGGATCCCCTGCCCCGGCGCGGAGACGTCCACGCTGGAGTGCCAACTCGAGAAGTCGGCCTTGATGTCCATCGAGTCGACCGCGGCGATGGAGAGAACGCGTGAGTCGCCGGCCGGATAGTACTCCGGATCCTCGCTCCCGAGGTTTCCGGCGCCGGAGGCCAGCCCGACGCTCGTGTCCTCCGTCGGCTCGATCTCGTTGTCGATGACGGAGGATTGCTCCGTCAACCCGAGGCTCAGGTTGACCAGATCCGCTCCCTGGTCCAGCGCGTAGCGGATCGCCCGGGCAACCATGAACGTGGTCGACTGCCCCTCGTCGTCGAGCACGCGGATCGGCAGGAGCCTTGCCTCCGGAGCCACGAGGTGGATGATTCCTGCCACCATCGTTCCATGCCCCGCGCCTTCGTCGGTGAGTCCGTCGTCGTCGTTGTCGATCCCGTCGGCAGAGTCGGCCGGATCGGAGTCGTCATCGACGAAGTCCCAACCGCCCGGGACGATCGCGTCCTGCAGCGCGGGATGCGATGCCAGGACACCGGTGTCGATCACCGCGATGAGGATTCCCTCCCCGCGCGCGTGAGCATGCGCGTCGGCCAGGCGCAGACGCTCGGCGACTCCTTGGTCGAGGTAATCCTCGATCGTCGCTCCGACGGCGGTGACGACCATCTGCCGGATCCCCTCCGGCGTCTCGCTCTCCCAGGAGTACTCCGCGTCAGCGACATCCGGATCCGCGAGCAGCAGCAGGAGGAACGAGGCCTCCGTCTCCCCCTCCGGAACGGAGATCTGGTAGAGGGGAGGCAAGGAGTCGATGCTCGTCGAGCCATAGCGGTCGTTCAGGAGATCGATGCTGGCGCCGGGGACGAGCTCCACATGGAGAACGCCGGGGAGATACTCTTCCGCGCCTGAGCGTCCGACGGCAAGCGACAGCGGCAGCCAAGCCCAGATGACGAAGCGTCGTAACGACGATTTATTGCGGTGCGACCGCAGAGCCATGATTATTCAGCCCCCTAATCAAAGTGCACATGTGATCTTACTACCCCGCGGGCGGACTCCGCAACCGTGAAGCGAGGGCGAGGCGATCCGGGACCGGGTCCCGTGGCCCGAGCGTCAGCCGAGCCGGCCCCAGCCGGCGGCGAGGTGCCGGGCCTTCTCCAGGCACCGGGCGCGGGTGGGGCCGATGCTGCCGGGAGGAATCCCCTCTCTCCGGGCGATCTCCCCGTACGCGGGAGCAGGACGCTCACAGAAGAGCATGGTCAGCAGCCGCCGGCAGCGCTCACCGAGCCCCTCGAGGATCTCGGCGGCCAGCTGGGCCCGCTCCAGGCGCACCCGCAGCTCGTCCGGCGGATCCGCTTCGTCCCCCAGGGGCATCGCCTCCCGGTGCAGGCTCGACTCCGTGAGAGCGTCAAGGGGAGTCTCCTTGCTCCTTGTGCGCGATCGGATCTGATCAACCCCCTGGCGATAGGCGATGCGGATGATCCAGGGCACGAGACGACCCGAGTCGCGCAGGCGCGGCATGGACCGGTAGATCGCGACCGCGGCGCTCTGGAAGCTCTCCTCACGGGCGTCCGGATCCAGACCCAGCCGCATGAGCGTCGAGTAGATCAGATTGCCGTAGCGGCGGATGAACTCCTCCCACGCCCCCGGGGAGTTCTCGAGGCAGCCGGCAACCAGGCGATCCGCGTCCACGGCCTTCCAGATGGATACCGGGGGTCTGGCGCCTCTCGATCGAGGCGCGCTGGAGGATTGTCGGTCGGCCATGACTCGCAGCGTACCATAGGCCGCCGGGCCATGGAGAATCGCGGCTACATGAAGGGATGCAAGAGGTTCCGAGATCCTATGGATTTTCATATGCTTCATGGGTATCAATTGGGGACTTCACGCGACCCTATCCTCGAGGCGGATCCCTGGAGGAGCAAGTCATGCATCGCGTTGATACAGTGCGGGTGCTCATGTACTCGCACGACACCTACGGTCTCGGCCACCTGACGCGAACGGTACGGATCGCCCGGGCGATCCGGGAGCGGCATCCACAGACATCGGTCTTGATCCTCTCGGGCTCCCCCGTCGCGCCCTACTTCCAGCTCCCTCCGGGCGCAGACCTGGTGAAGCTGCCTTCGGTGGTGAAGTCCGGCCCGCAGGAGTACAGGGCCCGCGAGCTCGGGATCCGCTTCAGCCAGATCAAGAAGCTCCGGCGGGACTTGATCTTGGGCACGGCAGAGGCGTTCCGTCCCCATGTCTTCATGGTGGACAACGTGCCGCTCGGGATGAAAGGCGAGGTGCTGCCGACGCTGCGGGCGCTTCATACCATGCGCCCCCGTCCCTATCTCGTGCTGAACCTGAGGGACATCCTCGACGATCCCCTCGTGATCCGCGAGCAGTGGCGGCGTGACGGGAGCGGCGATCTATTGCATAGCCACTACGACCGGATCTTCGTGCTGGGCGATCGGTCGGTGTGGGACAGCGTGGCGGCCTACGGCCTCCCCGAGGACAAGACGTCCCACGTCGGCTATGCCGCGCCAAGCCCGAGGCATCTGCCCCCGGGGCAGCGTCGCGGAGCTGGACCCGCGCGGATCCTCCTGTCCGCCGGCGGAGGGGGCGACGGCGCGGAGTTCCTCACCGCGGCGACCGAGGCGTTGGCGCAGCTCCTGCGAGGCTGGCTCAGGGATCGAAGCGCCGAGGTTCAAGTGGAGGTCGTCACCGGACCCTTGATGGACCATGAGGAGCGAAGATCGGTCGCCCGGCTCTGCGCGGGGATTCGAGCCGGATTCCACGAGTTCGTTCCCGATCTCCCCCGACGGATGTCCGGGGCGGATCTCACCATCGCCATGGCCGGATACAACACCTGTTGCGAGATCTTCTCGCATGCGCGCTCTGCCCTCGTCCTGCCGCGGACCTATCCGCGCATGGAGCAGTCGATTCGCGCCCGCCTCCTGGAGGAGCGCGGCATCCTTCGCTCGATCGATCCAACTCGCCTCGACGCAACGAGCGTGGCTGCGGCGATCCAGGAAGCCATCGAACGCCCTGCGGGGATTTCCGCGGCGCGCCTCCCGGCGATCGATGGGCTCGATCGACTCGCGGAGATGCTCGGAAGGGAGTCGCCGTGGTTCCGATCGCCTCGCGAGACGGAGACGGATCGCGCCGATGGCCGCGATCGGCCGATCGTCGAGGAGCGCCGCACGCGATTCCTGTCCTCCTCGCTGCCCGTTCCCTCGAGGCGCGATCTGGCCCCATTCTGGAGGCGCACGGCCGCCATTCCTCCCATCCCCGCCATCCCCCGTCCTCGGGCCTGACGCGATGGGCCCGCGAATCGTTTGGATGCCGCAGCACGCGCGAGAGGGAACCTGGCTCCTCGCGAAGCCGGTCTGCCTCCTTCTCTCGATGGCCTTCGCCCTCTTGCCGAGCTCCGCCGCTCGAGGCGACTCGTCCCTGAGACCGGTATCCATGGGCGGGTCGGTCGCGGTGGGCTACCACGACAACATTCTCGGTTCCTCGACCGCGGAGGAAGCCGCGTTCGGCACCGATGATCCCGACTACCTCTTCGTCGTCGAGCATCTCGAGGACGCGCGCGCGGAGGCGGAGATCTGGGGACAATGGGAGATCGCTTCATTCTACAAGAAGCTGCGATTCGAGCTGGGCTATCGGCGTTCGGAGTGGATGCGCACGGCGATCCTCGGGCAGGACCGCTTCGAGATCCGGATGCGGCAGAAGCTCCCCGATGAGTGGCAGATCGATCTGCGGGCGCGCTACTCGCCCCAGATCTATCTGCGCCATCGCCGGGACAAGGACGCGCCGCCCGGGGCCCCCGCATTCCGGCCCGAGTCGTTCGAAGAGCAGGACTACCGGGCGGCGATCGGCCGGACGATCGGCCAGATCCGCGGCTCCGTCGCCTACCTGCACGCGCGCGAGGACCGCAACCGATGGTTCAACGAGAGGGATGAGACGATCGACGGGACGGAGCTGAGCATCCTCTTTCCCCTCGGAGAGAGGATCGAGGTCGAGCCGGAGTACCTCTTCGCGAGCGGCCGCTCTCGTAACGAGCCGGATCTCGGGTCGGACCGGTCGTATCGCGATCACGGAGCCGCCCTCGCCGTGAGCTTCGATCTGGGCGGGACTCGCCCGTGGGAGATCGCCGGTTCCGGCCGGTTGAAGTGGCGGGAGTACACGACCGGCGACCCGCTGGACGAGAGCCGCTATCACCGCAACGATCGGATCTACGGCTTCGGTCTGCGCGCATCGATCGACATGGGCGTCATCCGGCCATTCGCGGCCGCGGAGTGGGGTGGTCGCATCGTCCGACTTCCCGCCGGGGCGAGCGCCGCCGACGAGGAAGGGGAATACGAGTCGAGCTGGATACGCTCCGGGGTGGAGTGGGAGATCCGCTGAAACACATCTGAAGGAGACAAATGAGATGCATAGAGACACCGATCGGACCAGCCGGCGGCTCGCGCTCGCCTTCCTGGTCCTGCTGCCGTTGACGGCGACCGCCTCGCTGGCGTCGCAACTCGATCCGGGGCCTTGGCCCATGTTTCACAGATCTACGGATCACACCGCGTTCAGCTCCTACCCGCCCCCATCGGTCGGGACGATCGCTTTCCGGACGGCTCTGAGCGATACGGTGGAGTACTCCTCCCCGGTGGTGGGTAGCGACGGGATGATCTATGTCGGCGATCAGGGCAAAGAGCTCTGGGCGCTGGATCTCTTCGGGAATCCCCGCTGGAACTTCCACACGGGCGGGAACATCCGCTACTCGACCCCCGCAGTACGGGCCGACGGGTCGATTCTCGTCGGCTCCGGCGACGGCCGCCTCTACTGCATCAGCTCGATTGGCACCCTGAACTGGACGGTCATGACCGGCGGGGCGGTCAAGACCTCTCCCGCGATCGCCCCCGACGGCACGATCTACTTCGGCAGCGATGACGGCAAGCTCTGGGCCCTCTACCCGAACGGCACGCCCAAGTGGACATTCGCGACGCAGGATACGATCCGCTCCTCTCCCGCGATCGGGCCGGATGGAACGGTCTACTTCGGTAGCAACGACGGAGCGATCCGCGCCGTCACGCCCGCGGGCGGACTGTTCTGGTCCGCCGTCACCGGGGGCGCCGTGCGCGGCTCCCCGGCCGTCTATCGTGGGAAGATCTACGTGGGTTCCGCCGACGGCTTCCTCTACGCGCTGCGAGCCGATGGAAGCCTGGAATGGGCGACCTATACGGGAAACAACCTGCGCTCCTCGCCCGCCATCGGCGTAACCGGGAAGATCTATCTCGGCATGGACACGAAGCTCGCCTGCTTCCACGACTCGGGCGATCCGTGCTTCGAGTTCGAGACGGGCGACCGCGTCCTCTCCTCCCCCGCGGTCTACGCAGGGACCGACTCGATCGATGTCGTGCTGTGCGGATCGGATAACGGAGTCCTCTACTGCCTGCGCGACCAGCAGCTGCTCTGGAGCGCAAACCTCGGAGCTCCGGTGCGATCCTCCCCCTCGATCGGGCCCGTCGGGTTCGCATACGTGGGAGCGATGGACGGCGCCCTCTACGGGATCGGGGT
This sequence comes from Candidatus Eiseniibacteriota bacterium, assembly GCA_034679345.1. Classification (GTDB taxonomy): domain Bacteria; phylum Eisenbacteria; class RBG-16-71-46; order CAIMUX01; family VGJL01; genus JAXDAY01. The sequence goes on along the minus strand of JAXDAY010000029.1, from coordinate 155,087 downwards.
GATCCCGCCTTCCGACGCCCCGACCCCGCCCGCGAGCGGATTCGCCCGCTTGAGGCTCTACCCGAGTCCCGTGCGCGGCGACGGGGAGGTCCGAATCGAGCTCGCCTCCGAGATCGGGGGCAGCGGAAGGCTGGAGATCTTCGATGCCACGGGCCGCAGGGTTCTGGAAACGCCGCTCGAGAGCGGGAATCGGATCCTCTGGCGCCGCGGCGACGGCGCAGTGGCTCCCTTCTCCCCCGGGCTCTACTTCGCCCGCTGGTCGGATGGAGATCGGGTCGTCACCGGCCGCGTGGTCCGGCTGCCCTGACGCCTTGAGAGGCGACTGGAGAGGAAGAAGGCGGATGCGTCGGCGACTCCACAGCCCTTGGATCCTCCTGGCGGCTCTTGCGATCGCAGGCTGCTCAGCCGACCTGCATGAGACCGAGGGACCGATCGTGCCGTTCCCCAACGTCACCGGCCGGGTGCTGACCGAGGGGCTTCCGGCCGTGGACCGGAAGGTGAAGCTGATCGAAACAGCCACGGACACCGAGATCGACTCCGATCGAACCGGGCCCGACGGGATCTTCGCCTTCACGCAGGTCCCCTCAGGGGCATGGACCCTGGAAGCGGGTGGAACAGGCGAGGAGGAGTTCGACGCGGTCACGATCGACTTCGAGATCTCCGCCGACGGCGACGGCTTCGATGCGCCCGACATGGATCTCGCGCTACGCGGCCTGCGCGCGATCGCGCCGGCCCCCGGAGCGGTTCAGCCGCTCCCTTCCCTCTCCACGCCGATCCTTTTCGAATGGGAGCGTCCTGACACGTCCGGCGCGACGATCCAGGTGCGGCTCTATGGTCCGGCGGGCGAGTCAATCTGGCACAGCGTGAAGACGGAGGATTCCAGCGTGCGGTGGAACGGGATCGCCAATCGCGGAGAATCGGCGGGCCTGCCCGTGCCCCCGGGAAGCTACACCTGGAAGCTCCGGGAAGAGCCGGACGCCGGCGCGGCGATCGAACGCACCACGGCCGCGCTCTCGGTCGTGTTCGAGGAGCCCCGTCGATGATCCCTCCGGGAGGCATCGCGGCCGATGCGGACCGATCCCCCGGCGCGGGGCCGATCCTCTACCTCGTCAAGATGTTCCCCCGTCTCTCGGAGACCTTCATCGTCAACGAGGTCGCGGAGCTAAAGAGACACGGGCTCGACGTGCGGGTCCTCTCCCTCCTCTCCCCCACGGGGGCGATCCAGTCCGATCGAGCCCTCGCCCTCGCGGGCGAGTGTCTCGTTCTGCCCGACCCAGGGACGCGCAAGGGGGCGGCGAATCTCTTGCGCGACCACCGGTGGCTCGCCAGGCGATTCCCCGCGCGCTACCGTCGATCGCTTCTTCTCGTCGCGCGACGCTTCTCCTCCTCCGCCTGGAAGCGATTCTTCCAGGCCGGAGCGGTCGCCCGCTACGCGGTCGAGGCGAAGGCTGCGCACATCCACGCGGGCTTCGCCCACGTGCCCGCCAGCGTCGCGTTCTGGGCGAGCCGGCTGACCGGCACGCCCTTCAGCTTCGCGGCGCACGCGAAGGACCTTTATCTCTCCGAGCCTCGATCCATGCTCCACAAGATGAACGCCGCGCGCTTCGTCCACACCTGCACGGAGACCAACGGCGAGTACCTGCGTTCCCTCGGATCGACCACGCCGGTTCTCGTCGCCTATCACGGACTCGATCTGCGGGACTGGCGCTGGAGCGCGCCGCGCGAGACGACCGGCTCGCGCAAGGGCATCGTTGCCGTCGGCCGGCTCGTCCCGAAGAAGGGACTCGATACGGCGATCGAAGCCGTCGGGATCCTCCAGGGCATGGGTCACGAGGTCGAGCTGACGCTTGTCGGAGACGGCCCGGAGCAACTTCGCCTGCGGGAGCTCGCGGATCGGCTCGGGCTCAACGGCGCGGTGCGATTCCTGGGAAGCCAGCCGCCTGGCTCGATCGCTGCGCACCTCGCCAACGCCGATCTGATGGTCCTGCCCTGCGCGCAGATGGAGAACGGAGATCGCGACGGCATCCCCAACGTCCTCGTCGAGGCGATGGCGGCGGGACTGCCGGTCGTGAGCACGCGGGTCTCCGCGATTCCGGAGCTCGTCCGCGACGGCGAGACCGGGCTCCTCGTCGAGCCGAGGGATCCCAAACAGCTCGCCGACGCGGTCCGCCGGGTGCTGATCGAGCCGGAGAGGGCCCGCGAGCGCGCAGAACGGGCGCGCCTGGACGTCGAGGAACGCTTCGATCTGCGCCGGAACAGCTCGACTCTCGCTGAAGCGCTCCTGCGCCACGCTCAGCCGACGCGATGCGTCTATGTCTGTGCCGACGCGGGAGTCCCGATCCGCGGGCACAAGGGCGCCTCCGCGCATGTGCGCCAGATCTGCGAGCGTCTGCTGGAGGCGGGTACGCAGGTCCGCCTCCTGGCCGCCAACGCGGGACCGGAGGAGCCGGAAGGGAATCGCTTCGATCTCGGAATCGAACCTCTGGCGCCTCCGGCATGGGCCGAGCGGCTGCTCGCCCGCGCGCGCTCCGCCAGTGCGAAGGCCCATGCCCGCGAGCTGCGCCGCTTGCTCCTGAATCCCGGCCTCTACTCGAGAGTGACCGAGCTCATCCACACGGTTCGCCCCGACTTCGTCTACGAACGGTATTCCCTGTGCTCCTTCGCCGCCGGCCTCGCATGCAGGAAGCTCGGCGTGCCATGGATCGTCGAGGTGAACGCCCCTCTCGCGGATGAGGAGGAGCGCTTCCGGGACCTGCGCTGGCGGCGGCTCACGCGCTGGATCGAGGGGTGGATCCTCCGGCGGGCCGACCGGGTCCTCGTCGTCTCGCACACGCTGCGTCGCTGGGCGATCGAACGCGGAGTCCACCCCGACCGCGTGGAGGTTCTCGCCAACGGCGTCGACACGCGGCTCTTCCATCGGGGGATCGCGGGCGATCCGGTGCGCGCGGAGTGGGGGCTCGACGCGAGCGCGATCATCGTGGCGTTCTCCGGATCGCTGAAGCCATGGCATGGGGGCAGGCTGCTGCTGGAGGCCTTCGCGCAGGCGCGCCGGGAGATCCCGGGGCTGCGTCTGGTCTATATCGGGGACGGACCCGAGCGCAGAACGATCGAGAAACGCGCGCGCAAGCTAGGGATCGAGTCGCAGGTGCGATTCACCGGATCCGTGCGGCAGGAGCGCGTGCCCGCGATGCTTCGGGCGGCCGACATCCTGGTCGCTCCCTATCTCCCCATCGAGGGATTCTACTTCTCCCCGCTCAAGCTCCTCGAGTACCTCGCGGTTGGCCGGCCTGTCATCGCCTCCCGCCTGGGGGACCTGCCTGATCTCGTGGAGAGCGACTGCGGCAGGCTGGTTCCGCCCGGCCGCGTGCAGCCGCTGGCTTCCGCGATCCACGATCTCGCGATCGATCCCGCGCTGCGATCCCGGATGGGCAAGGCCGCGGCGCGCCGGGCAGCGCGGGAAGACTGGTCGACTCGGGTGGAGTCGATTCTGCGGGCGGTCCCGGCCCTGCGCCGCAGGGAGCCCTCATCGGGCCCCCGGATCGGCTACATCCTGAAGATGTTCCCGCGCTTCTCCGAGACGTTCGTCGTCAACGAGGTCCTCGAGCTCGAACGCCAGGGGCTCGACATCCAGGTCTACTCGATGAAGCGCCCCAGCGGTCCTGTGCAGGAACAAGCCGATCGCGTCCGCGCCTCGATCCGTGTGCTGCCCGGCGGCCAGGAGGCGCTCCGGCCTTCCGTGATCGCCGGCCACATTCGTTGCCTCGCCCGCGGGCCCGGCCGTTACCTGCGAGCCCTCTCATTCGCCTTGGGGCGCAGGGATGTGCGCGCCATGGCGAAGTTCCTCCAGGCTGGGGTCGTCGCCGATCAAGCCCGGCGAGCGCGGATCGGTCACCTCCACGCCCATTTCGCAAGCGGACCCGCGCGGGTCGCGAAGCTCGCGTCGATGATTTCCGGCATCCCCTACTCCTTCACGGCCCACGCGAAGGATCTCTACTGGGAGGGGCACAAGCATCGCCAGAGCCACAAGCTCAAGAAGAGGGTGAAGCTCGCGCAGTTCGTCGTCGCCATCAGCCATGAGAACCAGCGATTCCTCGAAGGTCTCGGATTCCGCGTGAAGGAGGGGCGAGTCCGGCCGATCCACATCGGATTGCGGCTGGAGGAGTTTCCCTTCCGGCTTCCCTCAAACCGTCCGCGATCGCCGAGCCCGCTCGTCCTGGCCGTGGGCCGGTTGATCGAAAAGAAGGGATTCGCGATCCTTCTGCGGGCGCTCTCCGAGCTTCGCGGGCGCGGAGTCCGCTTCCGCTGTGTGATCGCCGGCGAGGGACCGCTGCGCGACTCGCTCGAGGCGGCGATCATCGAGGGCGGGCTTCGTGGATCGGTCCGCCTGGTCGGGGCGGTTCCGCTGGATCGCCTCCGCGAACGCTACTACGGGCGCGCGCGCGTGCTCGCGCAGCCCTGCGTCGTGGCCGCCGACGGGGATCGAGACGGAATCCCCACAGTGATCCTGGAGGCGATGGCCCTCGGGGTGCCGGTCGTGAGCACGGCGGTTTCCGGAATCCCCGAGGCGATCGAGGACCGGGAGAGCGGCTTTCTGGTGGAGCCCCAGGATGCGAGCGCCCTCGCCGAGCGCATCGAGACTCTGATTCACGATGACGAGACCGCCGATCGGATCGCGAGAGGGGCGCGTCTGCGCGTCGAAGAATCCTTCGACCTCAAGAGAAACGCCGGCGCGCTTCGGAAGCTCATGCTGCGCTCGATCAACGGCTGGCCTCCGCCGGAGGCTCCCCCGCGCCCGCCCGACGCTCCGCGCCCGGAGCGGGACGAGGGCGCCGTCTCGATCCCGGCGGATGGATCCCGCACATGAGCGCCGCTGGGAGAATCGCGAGAGATTCGATCCGAGGACGGGCGGCGGCCGCGCGTCAATGGCTCCGTCTCCAATCCCGCTTCGAGCCCTACGTCCGTCCGCACCGGCGACGCCTCGCCCTTGCGATCCTGCTCTCCGTGCTCTACGCGGGCCTTCGCCTGCTCGAGCCCTGGCCGCTCCAGATCCTCTTCGATCGCGCGCTGCTGGACCAGCCGACCCTCTTCCTCGGAGTCGACGCTCTCGCCCTGGTCGGGGGCGACCGGATGCTGCTGCTTGGAGTCTGCGTGGTCGCGGTCCTGGTCCTCGCGGTCCTCTCGGGCGGCGTCTACTACGCGCAGAACCTCCTCATCGCCGAGGTGGGCCAGGACATCGTCTTCGATCTCCGCAAGGCGCTCTTCCATCAGGTGCAGCGCCTCTCCATGCCGTTTCACCGCCGATCGGCGAGCGGGGATCTTCTCATGCGATTGACGGGCGACATGGTCCTCCTGAGGGAGATGATCCTGGCTTCCCTCGTGACCCTGGCCTCCCAGCTCATCCTGATCGCTTCGGTGCTGGCGCTCATGACTGCGGTCAGCCCGCGACTCACACTGGTCTCCGTTCTGACGGCCCCCCTTCTCTACGTGCTCTTCCGCGCCTTCCGAACCCGGATGACCGCGGCCGCCCGCAAGCAGCGCCGTCGCGAGGGGAGGATCGCCGGGGCGATCGAGGAGGTCCTGCTCTCGATTCCCATGATCCAGGCCTACACGGCCGAGGATCGTGAGGACGAGCGCTTCCGGAAACTGTGCAAGAGCAGCTTGCGGGCCGGGCTCAAGGCGGCGCGCCTGGAGGCGGGCATGCAGCGCTGGGTGGAGATCGCCCTCGCCGCGGGCACGGCGCTCGTCCTCTGGTTCGGTGTGCGCGAGATCTTCGGAGGGCGGCTCACTCCGGGCGTGCTCCTGGTCTTCCTCGCCTACCTGCGCGCCGTCTACAAGCCGGTCCGGGGAATCGCCAAGGTGGCCGAGCGGACGGCCCGGGCCTCCGCCGCGGCGGAGAGGGTCTTCGAGGTTCTCGAGGCCCGAAGGGAAATCAAGGACTCGAAGCTGGCCGTCGTGGCGCCCGTGTTCGAGGGCGCGATTCGAATGGAGGACGTCGGCCTGGTCTACGAGAACGGCACCCGGGCTCTATCGGAGATCTCCTTTCGCATCGCCCCGGGAGAACGGGTCGCGCTCGTGGGCCCAACCGGCGCGGGCAAGTCGAGCCTCTTCTCGCTGCTGCTCCGGTTCCAGGATCCCTCGGAGGGGATCGTTCGGATCGATCACAAGAGGATCAAGCATTACACGCTCGCCAGCCTGCGGCGGCAGATCAGCTACCTGCCGCAGGAGCCCTTCATCCTGAGCGCCACGATCCGTGAGAACATCCTCTACGGAAAGCCCGAGGCGACCGACGAGGAGATCCACGCGGCGTTGCGGATCGCATCGCTCGACCGTTTCGTCGGCTCGCTTCCCGATGGGATCGACACTCCGGTTCTCGCGCGGGGCCAGTCCCTCTCGGGCGGGCAGAAGCAGCGCCTCGCGATCGCGCGCGCTGCGCTCAAGAACGCGCCGATTCTCCTGCTCGACGAGCCCACCACGGGCCTCGACGCCCGCGTCGAGATGGAGGTCATGGAAAGCCTCGAGCGATTGCGCGGCGGCCGGACGAGCATCACGATCGCCCATCACTTCCACACGCTCCGTTCGGCCGATCGAATCCTGGTCCTCGACGACGGACGGCTGATCGACAATGCTCCCCCCGCGGAGCTGATGGGGCGCCCGTCGCTCTTCCGCCTGCTCGCGGAGATGCAAGGGTTCGACGGCGGTTTCGAGACGGACGAAGGACTTCGCGGATCGGAATCGATCGGGCCATGATCCCGATCCTCGAGGGAACGATCCATCCCGACGCCGCGCTGCGCGGCGTCACCCGCCTTCTCGAGGCCGGAGGACCGAAGCGCCTGCTCAAGGACCTCGCCGGGGCCCTCGAGATCCCGCCGCCGGACCGGATCCGCGTCATCCGGCAGCGGATGGGCCAGCGGATGGTCCTGCGCGTCGACGCCACCGATTCGCGCCGCGCGGACGCCTACTTCGTGAAGTTGACCCGCTCGAGCGCATCCGCCTCGGACCAGCGGCTCGCCTGGCAGCGGGAAGCGGCGAAAGTCGCGGCCCGCTTCGGGGTGATCATTCCCGCGCCGGTCGCCACCCTCCCCCGGTTCCGGGCCGTCGTCTATCCCGCGATCTCCGCTTCGCCCTTCCTGCCGTGCATCGGGGGCGAGGAACCCTCACGCGCGGGCGGACGCGTTCCGGCGCCGGCGCTGCCGCCGCTGCTCGGCGCATCGCTCGCCTCTCTGCACGCGCAGCTTCCTCACCCTGACCGCGTGGAGGCGATCGGCGAGGAGCGGGGGCGGATCGAACGCGCGCTCGCGGCGCTGGCGGCGAAGGGGATCGAGGCCCCTGCCGGGCTCATCAATCGTCTCGAGGAGACCGCGCGCCGCGTTCCCCCCGAATCCGCGCCCGGGCAGCGCGCGGTCATCCACGGCGATCTCCACCCGCTTCAAATCCTGGCCCCGGATCCCGCGCGGGATGCCGCGATCGTGATCCTCGACTGGGACGTCGCGGCGATGGGCGATGCAGAGCGCGATCTGGGGAATCTCGTCGCCCACTTCACACTGGAATCGGAAATGGGTCATATCGCCGAAGCGACGGCTCGCCGGTGGACATCCGATCTCCTGGAGGGATACGCCGCCATCCGTCGCGTCGACCCCGCCCGTTTCGAATACTACCGGCGGACGACTCTTCTTCGGATCGCTGCCCTCCACGCGGATCCCTCCTTCGGCCACGCGCCCCCCAACTCGCCCGACCTCGCCGGTCGCCTCCTCGCGCGGATCTGAAGGGAGGCGTTTCTCTCTCGCGCCTCTTGTGACAAGATCCCCCGGGAGCGGCGCGTGGAGCGGGAGGTGGGATGGGGTTCTTCGGCATACTGCTGATCGCCCTCGGACTGGCGATGGACGCGTTCGCCGTCTGCCTCGCGACCGGCGCGTCGGGAAAGGCGAAGGGCGCGCGTCCGACATTCCGGCTCGCCTTCCACTTCGGCCTGTTTCAGTTTGCGATGCCGATCCTCGGCTGGTATGCGGGCACCCGAATCGCCCACCTGATCGAGAGCTCCGATCACTGGATCGCCTTTGGCCTGCTGGCCTTCGTGGGCATCCGCATGTTGCGATCCGGCCTGGGCGCGGGGGAGCAGCTCCCCCAGGACCCTACCCGCGGCTGGACGCTGATCGCCTTGAGCGTCGCCACAAGCATCGATGCCCTCGCCGTGGGCCTCTCCCTGGCACTGCTGCAAGTAGAGATCTGGTGGCCGAGCGCGGTCATCGGAGTCGTCGCCGCGGTCCTCTCGTTCGCGGGCGTGCGCCTCGGCGCGCGGCTGGGCGAGATCTTCGGCCGCCGGATGGAGCTCGCCGGAGGTCTCCTGCTGATCCTGATCGGAGCGAAGATCCTCGTCGACCACCTCGCCGCCTGACGATGGAGGACGGCGGGGGCCGATCACCTGCCTAGGAAGCCGGCGTCGCGCAATCCGTCCAGCACGAACTGGGTGGCGAGGAAGAGGAGCAATAGCCCCATCACGCGGGCGATCACGCGGATCCCGATCTGGCCGAAGATGCGGAAGAGCGCGTCCGTCAACGAGAGAATCGCCCACGAGAGGAGCAGGGTCGTCGCGATCGCGGCGATGAGGAACAACGCGCCGCCCACCCCCTCAAGCGAGCCCGCGAACAGGATGACGCCCGCGATCCCGCCGGGGCCCGCGAGCAGGGGGATCGCAAGGGGGGTGACGCTCACATCCTGCTTCGTCGAGGCCTCCTCCTCCTCCTTCTCGGTCGTCTCGGTCCGTGAGACGCGGCCGTAGAGCATCTCGAGGCCGATCCCGAAGAGGAGAAAGCCGCCGGCGATCCGAACCGCCGGGGGCTCGATCCCGAAGTAGCGCAGGAGGAACCCTCCGGAGACGGCGAAGAATGCGAGAACCGCGAAGGCGATCACGATGGCGCGTCGGACCATGCGGCGGCGCACCGGAGGGGAGTCCTTCCGCGTGATTGCCGCGAACAAGGGGATGCACCCGATCGGATCGACGATCAGGAACAAATTGACGACGATCGTGATGAAGACCCCGGCGTCCATTCCGCTCCCTCTGCGCGAGTCGGCTCCGACCCGACCATGCCGGAGGGATCCTCACCGTTCGGGAGCTCGCCGTCAACCTTCGCCCTCCTCCGAGGCTCCCGCTTCCCCTGGGGCCGGAGCCCGGCTATTCTCCCTGCGTCGTCCGCGGACGAGGGAGGAACCATGAGAAGCAAAGGGGTGGGAGTGCTCGTTCTCCTGATCGGCAGCGTGCTCATCGGGATCCTGTTCGGTCACATCTTCTTCGGCTTGTTCAACAAGACCGTTCCGCCCGCCGTCCTCACGAACTTCAACAAGGGCACCGCCTATGCCGCATTCATCGTCTATGGGCTGGCGGCGGGAGTCGCGATCTTCATCTGGGGACTCCTCGGCATCTACGGCGCGAAGTTCTTTCGATCCAAGACGAGCTCGCCGCTCGGGGGCTGATCGAAGATTGATCGAATCTCCGCCGACTCCCGGTCGGTCAATCCCGAATCCGGACAACCGCCGAGGGCCGCGTCCGGCCCCGCCTCGGGATCGGGCTGATCGACGGCTCCAGCGATCTCGGCGGCCCATATCGCAGTTTCCTTGGTCGATGCTGAAACGACCCTGCCGCAGTCGACCGCCGCGCAACCGGCGTGGCGCCGCAGAAAGCGATGGAACGCTCGAATCGCGGCTTCCTGGTCGCGGGCGCAAAGCGCCGTCCTCCAGGCGATGCCGACCCAGGGCTGGCCGTTCAGCGCGAGGACGCGCTTGATCGCCGCATAGGCGCGCGCCGCCTCAGCCCGCTCCGGCGAAAGGACGAGGAGGAGTCGCGTGACCCCCGCCGGCGCCGAGGGGGGCAGGAGCATGCGGCTCGGAACGCAAGCGAGGATGCGGCTCCAGGCGCCTGCGCGCGCCTCGCTCACCGAGGCCGCCCAAGGCGGGCTGTCCCCCGCGGCGCCCGCGATTGCGGGAATCTCGCGGAGCAAACGCAAGAGCGGGAGGTTCGGATCCGCGTCGACGAGGACGGGACGCTCGCCTCGGCGGCTCCATTCCTCGGCGATGCGCAGCGCGGCGTACGCCGGCAGCAAGGCGTCCGTGCCGCCGCTCACAAAGAGCGGCTCGTGACACGGCTCGGGTCGCGGGACCGCGCCGGAGATGGCGCGCTCCCTTGATCGGCTCAGAAAGAGATGCGAGAGCCCGGCGAGTCCTCCTGTCGAGTCCTCTTCCGGGCCCGCGGCTCTCATCCCGCCGGGATCTCGACGACGGAGTTGTGCCCGCCGAATGGATCGGCCGCCTGATGAGGATTCCCCGGATCGGAGATCCAGCGCCCATCGACGACGAAGCGGTACTCGTGGCTGCCCGGCTCGAGGACGAAGCGCCGCTTCCAGAACGGCCCTGAGGCCTCGCAGGGTTGCGGTTTCCAGTCGGTGAAGGTCCCGGCGATCTCGACCTTGCGGGCGCCGGGCAGACGCAGGGCGAAGCGGACCTCTTTGCCGTCGACCTCGGGACCTGGGGCCTGCTCGTGGAGGCGGAAAGGACGAATCGGCTCGCTCGAGGTCTCGGCGAGGAGGACCTCCCCGGCGAGCGCCATATAGTCCTCCGCCCCGATCGACGAGGGGCTGTATCCGAGGATCGACCGCCCCTTGCCGACCGCCTCGCGGAGCTTCACCGTGTCATGGATGACGGTGTGGTAGCAGCGCCCGCCGAATCGCTCACGGATGTCCTCGAGAACCTCCCGGGCCAGGCGGGTGCGCCGGTCGAAGATCGTGGCCAGCGCGCGAACGTCGACCGCCTCTCCCGTATGCTCGGCGACGATCTCGACGGTCTCGATCAGCTTCGACAACCCGTGGATGGAAAGGAAGCTTCCTTCCACCGGCACGATCAACTCGCGCGAGGCGATCAGCGCGTTGAAGGTCAGAAGCCCGATGTTGGGCGGCGTGTCGACGATGACGAACGCATAGCGGTGCGAGTCGAGCTGCGCGAGCGCCTCCTGAAAGCGGTACTCCCTCCCCTCGACTCCTGCGAGCTCCTGCTCCACGGCGCTCAGGCGGATATCCGCGGGAGCGATGTCGAGGCGTTCGCCCACGTTGCGGATCGCGGCCTCGAGGGGCCGCACCCCGGCGAGCGCCTCGTAGATCGTGGCTTCATGCGTCTCAGGAACGGCGCCAACCGCGAGGCTCGCGTGGCCTTGAGGATCGAGATCGACAAGAAGCGTCGCTTGGCCCTTCGCAGCCAGGCAGGCAGCCAGGTTGACGGCGGTCGTGGTCTTGCCACAGCCGCCCTTCTGGTTGGCGACCGAAAGGATGCGCATCGCGGCCTCCTTGATGCGTGCCGAATCCTCGGAGGGCGCTCCGGCCTCTCCCGGCGACTCGAATCCATCGAGCGCCCGATTTCATTAGCCGCACTCCGTGCCCTGGGTCAAGAGGAATCGGATTGGAAACAACGATAAACTCCTCCACCATCGACGCGAGGAGGGACCCACGATGGCTCGACTGACTGCGGAGAAGCTGGATCAAGCCGGTCGTCTGGTCGCGGACTCGGACATCGACGCTTGGATGGTCTTTGTGAGAGAGACCGCGGAAGGCGGGGACCCGATCCTGCCGCTGTTGATCGAGGGAGGCCCCACCTGGGCCAGCGCGCTCATCGTCTCGCGGAAAGGAGATCGCGTGGCGCTGGTCGGCAACTACGACGCCGCGCCCCTTCAGGCGAGCGGCGACTGGAACGAGGTCATCCCCTACGTGCAGGGGATGAGCGGGATTCTGCTGGAGACGCTCGATCGCCTCGTCCCGCGCGGCCCCGGCCGGCCGAAGATCGCGATCGACTACTCTCTCGATGACCCCCAGGCCGATGGGATCACCCATGGGATGGCGCTCCTCCTCGAGCGGACCCTCGCGGGCTCTCGATTCGAGGGAAGCCTCGTGAGCGCCGAGGCGATCGTGCGTTCCCTGCGCGGCCGCAAGTCCGATGAGGAGATCGCCCGCATCCGGCGCGCCGTCCAGGCGACGGAGCGGATCTTTCGCGAGATGCCCTCGATCGCGCTGCCCGGGCGCAGCGAGCGCGATGTCTTCGACCGCGTTCAGGAGATCGCGCAGTCGCGCGGATTCGGCTTCTCCTGGGATCGCAACGGCGATCCCATCGTGAACTCGGGTCCCGACTCGATGATCGGCCATGGAATCGCCAGCGAGGCGATCCGGATCGCGCCGGGACATCTCTTCCACATCGATCTGGGGCTTTTGGCCGACGGCTACGCCTCGGATCTGCAGCGGACCTGGTTCGTCGGGAGGCCCGGCTTGCCGGCACCGCCCGCCGACGTCGAGCGGGCCTTTCGGGCCGTCCATGGGGCGATCTCCGCGGGCGCGCGGGTCCTGCGGCCCGGCGTCGAGGGATGGCGCGTCGACGAGGCGGGACGGCGCTTCATCGTGGAGGCCGGCTACCCCGAGTACATGCACGCCTTGGGCCACCAGGTGGGGCGCATCGCCCATGACGGCGGCGCCCTGCTGGGCCCGCGCTGGGAGCGTTACGGCAGGACGCCCGAGTTGCCGGTCGAGCCGGGCCAGGTCTTCACCCTCGAGCTGGGGGTGAACGTGGAGGGGCGCGGCTACCTGGGAATCGAGGAAATGGTGCGCGTCACCGACTCCGGCCTCGAGTGGCTGAGCGAGCGCCAGGAGCGAATCGAAGTCCTCTCGTGAAGCTTCAAGTCCCGGGCCCAATCTCTACCAGCGATTACGATTAGGGCGCGGCCAGGGGCGGATCTCCGGTCCCGGGCCGCCGGTGCGGACGAGGATGCGCCTCGCCCGCGCCGGCGGATCGCGCCGCTCGGCGATTCGATCAGCTCGTCCGGCCACCCAGGTGCTTCGCGAAGAAGCCCTCCATCGCCCGGTAGAAGTCGAAGCGATTCTCCTCGAGCAGGAACCCATGCCCCTCGTTCTCCTTGACGATGTAGGGCACGTCGATCCCGCGGGCGCGCAGGGCCTCGACGATCTGATCCGATTCGGCCTTCTTCACGCGCGGGTCGTTCGCGCCCTGCGCGACCAGCAGGGGCACGCTGATCCTGTCGGCGTGGAAGAACGGCGAAGCGGCAGTCAACAGATCCTTGTCGGACTCGGGATTGCCGATCATCTCGTAGAACATCTGGCGCGCGAGCTCCCAGTAGGGCGGGATCGCTTCGAGGAATGTGAAGATGTTCGAGACGCCGACGTAGGAAACGCCGCACGCATAGAGGTCGGGCGTGAAGGCGAGTCCCGCAAGCGTGGCGTACCCGCCGTAGGAGCCGCCGTAGATGCCGATCCGCTTGGGATCGGCGATCCCCTCCGCGATGAGCCAGCCCACCCCGTCGGTGATGTCATCCTGCATCTTGCGGCCCCACTCCTTGAACGAAGCCTGCCAGAACGCCTTGCCGTAGCCGGTCGAGCCGCGGAAGTTGATCTGCAGGACGGCGTAGCCGCGGTTGGCGAGGAACTGAACCTCGGGACTGAATCCCCAAGAATCCCGCCACCAGGGTCCGCCATGCGGCAGGATGACCGCCGGCAGATTCTGCGGCGCCACGCCGACCGGCAATGTGAGATAGGCGTGGATCGTCAGGCCGTCGCGCGTGGTGTACGACACCGGCTTCATGACCGCCATCTTCGACTCGTCGAGCCAGGGGCTCACGTCCGTGATCTTCCTGAACTCCCCCGTCGCGCGATCGAGGAAGTAGTAAGCGCCCATCGAGCGATCGCTGTAGCTGACCGCGAGGATCTTCGATTCGTCCTTGCTGCTGCTCGCCACGGCGACGTCGTACTCAGGCAGCTTCGCCTCCAGGGTCTCCTGGACCTCCCGGCGCTGATCGTCGAAGAAGTGGTAGTCGTAGCGGTCTGTGTTGAACGCGACGCCCGTGATCACCTTGCGATGCTTCGATCGCAGCAGGTTCTCCACATCGACTTCCGGATGCTCGTAGATCAGCTCCACGTTTTGCGCGGTCTTGGGATCGAAGCGGAAGATCGCCTGCTTGTCCCTTCCCAGGTTCGAGGTGACGTAAAGCTGCTGATCGTCGAATGTGAAGAAGAGCGGCTGCAAAGCCTCCTTGAAGCTCGTCGTCAGGATCGTGCGGAAGCTGTCCGCCTCGGTTTCCCGGTACAGGAGGCTCGAGTTCACCCCGTCGGAAGTGATGGCGACCCGCAGGCGGCCGGCGTTGTCCGTCATCCAGGAGGCGATGTTCCCCGGGTTCTCCGCGATGAGCTCCATCTCGCCGGTCCCGATGTGGATCCGGTAGACGTCGAAGATCTGGGGATTGCGCTTGTTCATCGAGATCAGCATGTGCTCATCGTCGTCCTCGAGCTCGTCGACGATCTGGACCTGCACGCCCGGAAACGGCGTCAGCTCCTTCGGATTCGATCCATCGGCGCTGACGGCGTAGGCCCGCCAGTTCTCGTCTCCGCCCGTGTCCTGGATATAGACGATCCGATCGTTGCTCGCCCAGGCGAAGCCGATGATGTCCCGCGCGGTCGCCTCGGTCACCCGCACGACGGCATCGGAGGCGGTCTCCCGCACGTGGATGTTCAAGCGGCTCTGCCACGGCTTCAGGAAGGCGATGTGCCGGCCGTCCGGCGAGAGCTTGAGATTCACCATCTCGGGATTGCGGAAGAAATCCTCGAGTGGAATCAAGGCCGGCGGCTCGCCGGCCGCGGGGGCCCAGGGCATCATGGACACGATGAGAACAAATGGGCTCGCCGCCAACAGGCGGCGCACTGCGCGAGCGGCCTTGCGCATGGCATTCCTTTCCTGATCTCCGGACGCGGCCGGAAATGAATCATCATACCGGCGCCTCGCACGCCCTATGCGTCGCGGGCGCCGTGGGAAGCGGCTCCATGCTACACCCGAGTTGCGCTCAGGTCTTCCGCCAGGGCCGCCCTTTGGTCTTCGGTGAGACGCGTTTCGGCCTCGAGACCCGGGAAGTCGACCCCGACCGATTCGGGCGCCTCCCCACCGAAAACGAACTTGAGGTACTGTACGGAGGAGACGCGCTCCGCGTTTCGCTGCCCCGGATCGAACGAGGGGCGCACGAGCCTCCCATCGGGCATGCGCGCGTAGAGCTTCTCCGGGAGGCCGCGCCACTGGCGCAGCCGGCGATCCCGCTCCTCCGGATCGTCGATCTCGATCAGGAGGGTGCATCCGAGCTCCCCCGCCCCACCCAGGAGACCGGCGTAGGTCTCGATTTCGTGGAGGATGTCCTTCTCACGGACCATCCGCTCCGCCCGGATCATCTCCTGGATCTGGTAGCGCATCGTGAGCTCGTTCTCGAAGAGGAATGTGAGGTGCTCTCCCACATGGATGCGCCGCCTGTCCTTCTCGGCCATCGCCCGGCCGCGAAACTCCGCCCGGATCTCCTCGTAGGTCTCGTAATCGACGATCTCGCTGCGCTGAATCCGCATCTTCGCTTCTCCGCTCAAGCCTTCTCCTCTTCTGGCCTCTCGACCTTCGTCGGGAAGCCGTCCTCCCGATAGGCCCTCGCCAGAAGGCTCATCGGGTGCAATGGTTTGGTGCCTGCGTGCTGCGCAAACTGGATCGCGGCCAGGGGGCAGTCGCTCGCCCAGACGGCGGCGCCGGTCTCCTTCATTCCGTCGAACGCCTTCTTGCCGATCCGCGCCGAGGGCTCGAAACCCTCGACGGTCATCGCGAAGGTGCCGTTGTGGCCGCAGCACTCCTGCACCATCGCCGGCTGGACGCCCGGGATCTTCTTCATGAGATCCCGCGAGCGAAAGCCGATCGCCTGCGCCCGCAGATGGCATGGGGCGTGGTAACCCACCGTCCCGCCGGGCGTGCTGCGGAAATCGGCGTTGAATCGCTCCTCGTTTCTGATCCCCCACAGAAACTCGCTGGGGTCCATGATCGCCGAGGCGAGCTTTCGCGCGGCCTCCCGGTCCTCCTCGGCCACAAGCTCGGGATACTCGCGGCGCATCATCATCGAGCATGTCGGGTTGATCGCGAGGACCTTCGCTCCCTTCTCGACGAAGGGCAGCAGGAGGGCCATGTTGTGCTTCGCCTGGGCGCGCAGCGAGGCGAGGTCCCCCTTCTCCCACGCGGGCATGCCGCAGCAGCGAAGGCCCCGCACGCACTTCACATCGACCTTGTTTCGCTCGAGCACCTCGATCGTGTCGCGCCCGATGTGCGGCTCGTTGTGCTGCACGAAGCAGGTCTGGAAGAGCACGACCTCGCATCCCGGGCGCTCGGCGATCCGGCCGGTCTTGGCCGCCCAGGCTTCGAACGGCTCGGCGGCGAACTCGGGCAGGAGCTTCCTGCGATGCACGCCGATCGCCTTCTCCATGAGCCAGCGGACGACGCCGATCCGATTGGCGACATTCGCCAGGCCCAGGCTCGCGCGCGCTATCCTGCCGGTCGTATCCGGGTCGGCCAGGAAGCGCTCGCGCGCCGAGAGCTTCCTGCCCTTCTTCCGAATGGCCCGGTAGCGGTGGACCATCTTGGGGAAATCGAGCTGGTATGGATGGTTGTCCCGCGGCGTGTAGGGACACTGGACTTCGCACAGCTTGCACTGGAAGCAGGCGTCCAGCACGCGTTGGGTCTCATCCGGCGTGATCTTCCGAACGTCGCCGGCGTGCTTCTCATCGATCAGCGAGAAGAGATCCGGAAATGTGTCGCAGTACTTGAAGCACATCCGGCAGCCGTGACAGACCTCGAAGATCCGCGTGATCTCCTTCTCCATCGCCGCGGGATCCCAGTACTTGGGCTCCTGCGGGTCGTAGGAGAGGCCATCGGTCGCCGCGTAGGAGATATTACCGCTCTCGGCCATGGGCGCATCCCTTCCCCGGCGCGGGCGCTACGGCCCTGATCGGCCGCAGCGCCTCCCACACCGCTTCCCGCCGGCGGGGCCGGTCCTGCGAGGCCGGCTCCACCCGGTTTCCACCCTCAGCTGATCGACTTCAGCATCTGCTCGAAACGCCCCGCGTGGGACTTCTCAGCCTTCGCGAGGGTCTCGAACCAGTCGGCGATCTCGGAGAATCCCTCCTCGCGCGCCGTCTTTGCCATCCCGGGGTACATGTCGGTGTACTCGTGCGTCTCTCCCTGGATGGCGGCCTTGAGGTTGTCATCTGTGGCCCCCATCGGGAGCCCGGTCGCCGGATCGCCCACCTTCTTCAGGTAGTCGAGATGCCCGTGGGCGTGTCCGGTCTCTCCCTCGGCCGTCTCGCGGAAGTTGCCGGCCACCTCGGGATAGCCCTCGACGTCGGCGATCTTCGCGAAGTAGAGGTAGCGGCGGTTCGCCTGCGACTCGCCTGAAAATGCGTCCTTGAGATTCTGGTGCGTCTTGCTTCCCTTGAGATTCGCCATCGTTTCTCCTCCGAATCGGGGCGGGTCCCGCCCCGGGTTATTGTTCTCCTCCTACTGCGAAATCTTGGCCCTCATCCTGTTCGCGCCCGAGCAGGCCCGGCACAGGCCGATCACTCGAATATCAAGCGACTCGGCCCGGAAGCCTCGCGGAATCCTTCTCGGGATCCGCACGCCGTCCAGGGCCGCTTCCGCCCAATCCCGGATATCACCGCAGCTTCGGCAGACCAGGTGCTGGTGGTGATCGAGATTCGCATCGAATCGGCAGACGCTCTCGGTCGTGCTCACCCGGCGCAGGAGACCCTCCCGCTCCAGGAACTCGAGGATGCGATAGACCGTGGCGAGCGACATCGACTCCATCTGGCGCGGGATCCTCCGGTGGACCGTCTCCACCGTCGGGTGGGAGAGGTCGGCGACGACCGCGCGATAGACCGCGAGACGCTGGGCGGTCACGCGGATTCCGCGGCGGCGGCAATCCTCCACGAAACGCGCGCACCACGCGTCGACCTCTTCGGCCCTCCGACCGGCGCTCGCCCGCGGGTCAATGCTCTTCCCCTGCTTTCCCAAGAAGATCTCCTAGATGCGAATCTTTACCAACAACGATCGTCAAGCGCAAGGGTATTTTCGGGGGCGCCGGCTCCCCACCACTTGCCCCATGTGCGGGAAGGCTATAGAATTCAACCGCCACAGACAGCCGCACGTCCTGAGCAAGGAGGCGTCCCCGTGAAGTCTCTCTCCGTTCTGCCGATCCTGCTGGCCCTCACTCTCGGTCTGGCCGCTCCGGCCGTCGCTACCCCGCTCGGCGCGTGGACGCCCGGCTTCGAGTTCCCCCTGCCCGGGGTCGACGGGAGCGTCGGATGCGCGATTCTCTACGATGGCGATCTCGTGATCGCGGGGGGCTTCCACGCGGTCGGGGACACGCCCGCCTTGAATATTGCCCGATTCGACGGCACGGAGTGGCACCGGATGGGCGAGGGGCTCAGTAACGGAGTCGCCTCGCTCGCCGTCTATGGCGGCGAGCTCTACGCGGTGGGCGCCTTCTACTACGCAGGCGGCGAGGTCGCCCGCGGGATCGCGCGCTGGGACGGCGCGCAGTGGCGCTCCGTGGGCTCGGGAACCGCGGGGCTGCTCAACATCGCGCGCACTCTCGCGGTCTGGAACGGCTCTCTCGTTCTCGCCGGCAGCTTCAGCTCCGTGGACGGGGTTCCCTGCTCCAACGTCGCCCGCTGGGACGGCGCGCAGTGGCACGCCATGGGAAGCGATCTCACGACCACCGTCGACGCCCTCGCCGTCCATGGGGACGAGCTCTACGCGGCGGGCTGGTTCTTCGTCCGCCGGTGGAACGGCGCCGCCTGGGACGACGTGGCGCCAGGCATGTACGGAGAAGTCTATGAGCTCGCTTCCCACGGGGACCGCCTCATCGCCATCGGGTCGTTCTGGTCAATGGGCGGATCGGGATCGGTCTCGAACATTGCCGCCTACGACGGCGTGGCCTGGGCCTCCCTCGGCGCAGGCCTCGATGCATGGGGCAACGCGCTCTTCTCGGACGGCGCGGACCTCTATGCCGGCGGCGGATTCACGACCGCGGGCGAGGTCCCGGCCTCGCGCGTCGCGCGCTGGGACGGGGCCGAGTGGCATGCCCTCGGATCGGGCTGCAGCGAGCCGGTCTCCTCCTTCTGCCTCTACGACGGCAATCTCATCGCGGGGGGGACGTTCGATCGCGCGGGAGAAGTCGGCTGCGGAGCGCTCGCGCGCTGGGACGGGTCCGACTGGTCGGCGGTTGTGTCCGGGGCGGGCGAGGGCCTGAACGATCGCCTCGCCGAGATGGTCGACCACGATGGGGAGATCTACGCAGCGGGCGATTTCACGAGGGCCGGCGAAGCGACGGTCTCCGGATTCGCCCGCTGGGACGGATCCCGATGGGAAACGCTTGGGACCGTCGAGCCCTATGCGGGCACGATCCACTCGTTCCTCTCCTGGAATGGATCACTCTATGCGGGCGGCGGCTTCGAGGGGATCGGCGGTCAGGCGATCCGCTATCTCGCCCGCTACGACGGATCGCAGTGGCATCCCGTGGGCGGGGCTCTCGACGGGGCCGTCGAGGCGCTCGCCGAGTTCCAGGGGAGGCTGGCCGTCACGGGCTGGTTCTCCGTTGCGGGAGGCGTCGCATGCGAGCGCATCGCGCTCCTCGAAGGCGATCAATGGCAACCCCTCGACTCGGGGCTTTTCCTGCCCCACTGGTGGACCGGCGAGAACGTCGGTTACGGTTCGATCCTCCACTCGGTCGGATCCGACCTTTATGTGGGCGGCCACTTCGAGACGGCGGGCGGAGTCGAAGCATGGAACCTCGCCCGCTGGGACGGCGGCCAGTGGCACGCGGTGGGAGGGGGAATCGGCGGGGAGAACGACGAGGTCCGCGCCCTCGCGACCGCCGAAGGGATTCTCTACGCCGGCGGGACCTTCGGCGCGGCCGGTGGAGCCCCCGCGCAGAACATCGCCTCGTGGGACGGATCGAGCTGGAGCGAGGTCGCGGGAGGCTTGAACAACGCCGTCGACTGCGTCCTCCCTTACGAGGGTGGGGTCGCGATCGCCGGGATGTTCGACTATGTGGACGGCGCCCCGGGACCGCGATGTCTCATCCACTGGGACGGCTCGGACTGGAGCGCCTTCGGCGATGGGATCGACGGTGTATCGCTCGCCCGCGTCCACTCGGCCGTCTGTCTGGACGAGGATCTCATCGTCGGCGGCCGGTTCAACATCGCGGGCGGCATCCCCGCCTCCTGCTTCGCGCGCTGGGCGACTGGCGCGAGCGGGCTCGACGAGGCGACCGCGCTCGACCGGACCCTGCGCGTGCCGACTCCCTATCGGCCCGGCGCCGCGATCATCTGGAACGCGGCGGAGCGCCCCGCGCCCTCCGGCTCGTCGATCTATGATGCGGCCGGACGCTTCGTCGCGAGCCTGCCGGCGAGCATCGCCGGTTCGGGCGGCGTGACGGAGCTTCGCTGGAACGGGCGCGGAACCGACGGTCGCGCATCCGCGCCGGGGATCTATTTCCTCCGCGTGGGCGACGGCGCGGGGGTAGGGCCGGGGCGCACGGCGAGAATCGTCCTCCTCGGGCGATAGGCGGGGAATCAGGCCGGGCGAGCGCGTCCCGGCGCCTGATTTCCCGGTGCCGCCGGCGCCGGCCTTCAAGTAGTATGCTTCGCGTGATGCAGGATCAGACGCTGCCCGCGTCGCCGGAGACTCGGAATCGGATCCTCTCGATCGACGTGGACGATCTGTTGATCGCCAATGCCGATTTCTTCGGCGAGGCGGTCCCCCCCGACTACTCCTCCGACATCGAACGGGAGATCCGGGGCGCCCTGGATCTGATCGATTCGTGCGAAGCCCAGGCGACATTCTTCGTCAACGCCCAGTACTGCGAGCGCCACCCCGCGGCCATCCGCGAGATCGCGGCGCGGGGGCACTCGCTGGCATCCCACGGCTTCAGGCATCGGAACATCGCGGCTCTTTCGCTGGATGAGTTCGAGACCGATCTCTGCCGATCGCTCGAGCAGCTCACGCGCATCGGAAGCCCGATCGTCGGCTACCGTCCGCCGGCATTCTCGATGCCGTACGACGAGGAGCATCTCCGCATCCTCCAGCGCAACGGGATCCGGTACGTCTCATCCGGCGTGGGTGTCGCGCGGTCGAACGCCCCCCGGTCGAACCGCCCGGTGGAGCTCGCCGAAGGAATCCTCCATGTGCCCATATCGACGCTTCATCTTCTAGGGGGGCGAGTCAAATACCCGATCGGCTACGGAGTCACCTCGCGGCTGATGCCCGAGGGTCTCTACATGCGGTCGCTCCGCGAATGGCTGGCGAGGAGAGACTATTTCCACTGGTACTGCCACACATTCGAGTTGAGCGGGCTCTCGAGCGCCTTCTCGATCCCGTATCGCGGCCTCTCCGCCCGGGTTTCCACGGCCCTCTACGCATGGCGATGCCGCAACCGGGAGGGTTTCATGAAGGCCGTGCTGAAAAGCGCCCGCTTCCTGTCGATCGAGGCGAGCTTGATGAGGCCAGCCGTCAGCCCGGATCGGCTCGCCGGACTGGAGGATTCGCGATGACGGCCGACTCCCGGGCGCGAGGGCGGGATTCGCTCGAGGCGGTCTCGTTCGTCTATGAGAAGTTCGACTCCCGGCATTACGAGCTCTTCATGCGCACCTGGGGAGGATTCATCGCGAAGGGCGACGCCAAGCAGATCAGCGAGGAGCAGCTTCGGCTCCTCTACGACGCCAACCCCGCCGGAGCCTCCCTGCTTGCGATCATCGAGGAGAATGGCGTCTGGATCGGCGCGATCTCCGCGATCGCGACGGAGGTGATCCTCCCCGACGGAAGCATCGTCCGGGCCTACCAGATCGGGGACTTCATGGTGGATCCCGCCCAGCAGGGGCGCGGCCTCGGCGGGAAGCTCCTGCGCGGGTTGACCCGGTTCCTCGTCGAACGAGGCGATCGGGTCTATACGTTCCCCAACATTCGATCGATCGGGGTCTTCCTGAAGCAGGGCTATCTCGAGCTGCGCTCCATCCCCCTCACGGTCTATCCTCTGTGGACGGCGATGGCGGTCCAGACTCTGCGGGCCGGCAGGCGAACCCGTATCCGCGAGATCTCGGCGCCGGAAGCCCGCGGGATCGCCGACCGGCTGATGGCGGCGCCGCGGTCCAGAGGAGCGATCGCGAAGAACGGAGCCTATCTCGCCTGGAGATACGAGAAGATGCGCGATCCCGCCGACTATCGATTCCTGGCCGTCGAGCAGCCCAAGAGGGGATCGACGACGATCGTCGTGTGGAGCCCGTTCCGCTATCGGGGCATCCGGGCGCAGGTCGTCGTCGACCTGATCGGCGACCCGCAGGTCCCTCCGACTCTCTGCGAGGCCGCCCGATCCGGGGCGCGCGCGGACGCGTGCCTTGGAGTTCACAACGTGGAGAGACGGCCCGGCTGGTCGCTGCCTCCTCTCTCGATTCGCGTCCCCCGAAAGTACGATCCTCGGCCCGCGCGCCTGCTCGTTCCGCCCGAGGACCGGGCTTCGGCGGAACTCTTCGCGCTCTGCGACTTCACGACCGGAGACTGGATGGGCTTCTGATCGGCGCTATCGGGACAATACGAGGCGCCGGGTCGAGTCCCCCCTTTGGGTCCGGATCCGGACAAGGTAAACCCCCGCCGGCAATCGTCTGCCCGCATCGTCGCCGCCGTCCCACGTGATCGCGTGATCGCCGGGTGACTGCTCCGAGCGCGTCCACTCGCGCACAAGACGACCGCCCGCATCGAAGAGCGCGATCGACACCGGGCCGGCGACCTGAAGGGAGTAGCGAATCGTGGTGGTCGCATCGAACGGATTCGGGGCGGCTCCGCGATCGAGTCGCGACTCCGGTTCCGCGTCGTCCTCGACATCGGAGGACTGGCAAGGGTTCGGCTCGCACGGGAACTCATCGCCGCGGTAGGAGCCGCCCTGGCTCGTGCAATCCTCCTCGGCGAGCGACACGCACTGCCCGTTCTCGAAGCAGCAGGCTCCGACCCGGGGTGGGGGGGAGCAGGTCAGGCTCCCGCAGCGGATAAGGACGGCGGAGTCGAAAGCGGTGTCGAGCGCGTCGGCAATGGCGATCTTGACATGGTGAGTTCCGGCGCCGACATCGACCGTCGCGAAGAAGGTCTGTGTGAGGCCATCCATCTCCGTGTCGATCGAGCCGCCCCCGTCGTCGAGGTCGTTGTTGCGGTAGCAGCCGCAGTTGACCCCGTCGGGTGGAGCGTAGGGATTTCCACAGTTGACGTTGTTGATCGTCACGGGGAGCCCGGGCGTGTCGCACCCCTCGGGGACCAGCGCGATCGGCACGCCATCGACGAAGAAGGCGAAGGCGTCGTTCACCTGGTGGACATACTCGTTGTACTCCTCGGAGCCGAACAGGTACTGCATCGAGATCGACGCTCCGGCGGCGCACTGGCAATCGAACTCGAGGACTGCCGCGTCATAGGTCTCGATCCCCCCCAGCATGTCGGAGATGTCATTGTCCCCGGCGGCGCCAAAGCTGCCGGTCGCCTGGTCGCTCAGGTTGGGGCCGACGATGTTCCGGATGTCTCCGCTGCTGAGGACAATTCCGTCGTCGAAGCCGAAGACGGAGAGCGCCCCCGTGAAGGTTCCCGCCGAAAGCGGTGAGCTGGTGAGGACTGCGTTCGTGATGACGACATCGGATCCGGCGAGGCAGTCGAGCAGGTCTTCCGCCGAGTTGGCATAGGTGGTCGTGATCGCTTGTGGAGCCTTCGGGATCGACTCGTCCCCTGTCCGATGCGGGACGGCTGCGTTCGCCGAGCCGCAGATGAGCGATCCCACAAGGAAGAGACAAGCGGAGTACGCCCCCCGGATCTTGAGCGCGCTGGAATTCCTGGCGTGGTCACGGCACATAGGTTCTCCCATTTCCGGCATGGGCCCGCGAAATGGCGGCCCTCCCTACTGGTTTCAGTGGAGTCGACTCGATCGACAAACCTAGAAGCGTAGCACGCGCGCGGCATCGATTCCCAGGCCATACTTCGGGGTGGTGGAATAGATAGGAGCCGCCGTCGACCTTCGATCCCCCCGAGGGGTCTGTCTTGGGGGCGGCTAGCAGCTTGGGGATCGGGGTGGGGACGAGGGGGGATCTCAATCGGTCAGGACGATCCTCCAGCTCGATTGCCCTGCTTCTGATTGGATGCGGACGAGGTAGACACCCGGGGGCAGTCTCCGACCCGCGTCGTCGCGCCCGTCCCAGGCGATCTCCTGGTCGCCCGCAGGGCGCTCCTCCCGGAGCAACTCCCGCAACAGGCGACCGCCCGCGTCGAACAGGGCGATCCTCACCGGGCCCGGCTCGTTCTGCCGGTAGCGGATCGTGGCGGATGCTTCGAAAGGATTCGGGGCGATGCCGCTCTTCTGCGCCGATGCCGCGTCCGAACCGTCCTGCGCATCCGAGGTCGGGCAGGGATTCGGATCGCACAGCGTCCCGTTCCCCTCGTAGGAGCCGCTGAAGCTCCGGCACTCCTCCTCGGATGTGTGCAGGCAGTATGAGTTCAGGCAACAGGCTCCCATGAGACACGGGTTCGGATCGCACGGGGTGCCGGGACCCTGCCAGATTCCGGGTTCGCCACAGTCTCCCTCCACGGCGAAGAAGCACCGGCCGTCCGGCAGACAGCACGCGCCACCCGGCGGGCAGGGATTCGGATGACACACCGTCCCATCCCCCAGGTAGGCGCCCAGGGGTTCACACCCTTCTTGCGAGCGAATAATGCAGACCCCGGTCACAAGACAGCATGCTCCGATTTCACGATTCCGCAGTCCAATCGTGTGAGCGGCTCCCGTGGCGATCGCGGAGAAGCCGGCGTTGGGGGGAGGGACATTGCAGCGCCCGTCTTCGTTGTTTCCCCAGGCCACGATCGCACCGTCGGCCGTGAGCGCCGCCGTGTGGTAGAAGCTCGGGGCGATCGCTACGAAGCCGGCGTTCGGCTCCGGGACGTTGCACTGTCCCCAATCGTTCAGGCCCCAGACCGCGATCGAGCCGTCCGACTTCAAGCCCACGCTGTGGTAGTATCCTCCGCCGATCGCGACGAAACCCGTATTCGGCTCCGGCACTTCGCGCTGCCCGTATGTGTTGCCGCCCCAGACGACAATCGACCCGTCCTGCTTGAGCCCCAGGCTGTGATGGTAGCCGCCCGCGACCGCGACGAAGTCCTCGTTCGGCTCCGGGACGTCGCACTGCCCCCAGTCGTTCCTCCCCCAGGCGACGATCGACCCGTCGGCCTTCAGGCCGAGGCTGTGGTGGCCACGGCCCGCGACCGCGATGAATCCTTCGTTCGGCGGAGGAACATTGCACTGGCCGTATTCATTCTCTCCCCACGCGACGATGGAACCTTCAAGCTTGAGGCCGAGGCTGTGCCAGTAACCGTCGGCAACCGCGACGAATCCCGCGTTCGGTGGGGGCACGTCGCACTGCCACCAATCGTTGTACCCCCACGCGACGATCGATCCGTCGGCCTTCAGGCCGAGGCTGTGGCGCGATCCGCCGGCGACCGCAATGAAATCCGCGTTGGGTTCGGGGACATCGCACTGCCCATCGTCGTTCCATCCCCATGCGACGAGCGACCCCTCCTCGGCCTGGCTGGGCGTCGCTGCGAAGAAGAGGAGACCGATCAGGCAGGTCCGGACAACTCGTGCGTCCGAGAGCGGCTTCATTTGACATCTCTCCTCGCAAAAGGAATGTCCCGTTGAGCCTCCCGAATCGAGGCGCCTCAAGTATAGGCGTCGATAATCGTCGCCTCAATCCCGCCGACAGGGAGGAACGCCCGGACACACGGAGGCCGCGCTCCCCGACCGCCCACCCCGAATCGCACAAGTCATTGTCTTACAAAGCATTTGGGCTGGACAACGGCGTCCGCGCGATGGGGCGTTTGGCGCGCCAAGCCACTAGCCTCGGTCACAGAAACCGGTATCCTATGGTGGCGAGGGCCTTCAGAGTCGGGCCATTGAAGGTAGGACGGGCTGCCTCGATTCATAGAGCTGTTGGGAGAGGGGCTAGGGCTAGACATGGAAGGCGCGGCCGACGGACTTCGCGCCAACTCGAAGAAGAGGAGGTACGCTTTGAAGAACGCGCGTTTCGCCCCGTGGTTCATCTGCATCGCTCTCGGGATCTTGCTCGCCGGCGCCATCGGCGTCACCGGTTGCGGCGACGACGACGACACGACCGAACCGCCGGAGGAGTTCGCTCCGCCGACCAACCTTCGCGCGACCAACGGTAACGAGCACGTCGTCCTCACCTGGTCGGCGAGCCCGGACGAAGGACTTGACGAGTTCCAGCGGTACAACATCTACCGCGGGACGACATCCTTGCTCGGCGTGGATCCCGGCCAGCTCGAGCAGCTGGGAAACAAGGTCGGCAGCGTCAATGCCGGGGTCACGACCTTTCAGACGACCGTCGCCAACGGGACCCTCTACTACTTCCACGTCCGCGCGGAGAAGGACGACGGCGGATTCAGCGGCGCCACGAACGAGGTGCAGGCCGCCGGACGGCCGGAGGGAGAGGGCGTGATCCTCGAGGAGTTCGCCTCCGAGGGTGACAGCGGATTCGATTTCTCGAGCGGGAACACGGTCTCTCTGGCGCAGGACAATCCCGACCGGTTCACCCTCACCGACGTTTACCTCGGCACCGGGGATCCCGAGGACGATCCGGTAGGCGTGCTGAGCCTCAAGAGCCCCGAGCTGCTTGCCCGCCTCAACGCGGAGTGGTCGAACGTCAAATCGACGATCAAGATCATCGGCACCGACTGGAGCGCCAACACGACGGAGGCCACCGGCTTCGTGACGCAGTTCGACGTCATCGAGGGGGGCGTCTATGCCGTCAAGACGCCCACCAACAACTATGCGAAGCTCATGGTGGAATCGATCGACGGGGAGGCAGGATCGCGGAGCATCACCTTCCGCTTCGCCTTCCAAACGACGCCGAACCTGATCCAGTTCTAGCTTCCTGTCGGCTGATCGGCCGTCCGCGCGCCGCGCGCGGGCGGCCGAGTCCTTTCAGACCGCTTCGAACCGCAGATCGACGTCCGGATGGATCGTGAGATAGCTCAGGCCCCCTCCGGTCAACCGGGCCTTCAGCTTCTCCTTGGATCTCCCGTGCAAGTGGATGCTGAACGGCACCCGCAGCAGGAGCAGGTCCTCTGTTCCATCTTTCCACCCGCCGGGACTCAGGATGGGACCCGCCTCACCGCGCGCGAGCAGCTCGGCAAGGCTCGAGAAATGCCACCGCGGTCGGGCCAGACGGATCCACGCCCCGAGCGAGTAGAAGGTCGCCGTCCGCGGCGCGGACTCCCCCGTGCGGGATGAGCCCCCCGGGTCGACGTAGGGCAACCGGATCCGCCAGCGGTAGAGCTCCCCGATCGCCGGTGGGGCGAGCTCCGCGTACCCCCGCTCGATCGCTGAACTCGACGAGACAATCGTTCGAGGGGGATCCCAATCGGCGGAGACACCATCACGACGTTTCCCGGTCAGAAGCTCGATCGCCGGCGCGGCAGTCGTGGATGCGGAGGCATCGCGGAGCCCTCCGCACTCCCATGAGGCCGCGACGATTTCGGATCCGTATGAGAGGTCGAAGGCCGGGCTCGTCCACTGAGCGGCGCTTGGATTGGAGCCGGCAGGCGCCGGATTCCCCCGGAGCCTGGCGCGCCTCGATCCCTCCCCCCTGGAGTCGACCTCGCGATCAGCGAGTGTGCCGGCGTGGATCCCCCGGCTCCAGTCGCTCTCGGAGCTGATTGTCTCGCGCACCAGGGAGAGGGTGTCGAGCAGAACGCCGGACTCGTCGAGGACTTCCGAGGCAAACTGGATCTGACCCAGGGCGCGCCCGAACCGGTCGAGGTTCGAGAGGAGGCCCGGGCCGGCGATGGTGAAGCCGAGCATCGAGATATCATACCGCTCGTCTTTTCCTCGAGGAGTGAGCTCAAACCAGGTATCGGGCGCGGCGGCTAGATTGGCTGCGCCGCCGTCCGGGTTCCGCAAGAGGCTTTCGGAAGGACTGAGAGTTCTCGGTTGACGCATCGGTCGCTCTTCCTTTCCATCGTGATCGCGCCTCCGCACCCCCTTCCCACGCCCCCGATCGCATGAGCGTACCCCCGCCCCCTCCCGGCCAGGTGAATACCACGCGAGGAACTCATATCAGAGCCGGCGCGCGGAGGGAAGTCCGCGGGGAAAGTGAATCCACGCACAAGCCCGGGGCGCGAGGGGACGGGGCGAGCAGACGCGGCGAGCCGGCTTGACGCCTGTCGATCGGGGGGCTAGAGTCCTTGCCGGGTTGAATCCATGGGCCGCTGCGTGTTGCGACCTATCCGTTTGTTCACGTGCTGCGCAGCCGAGACGAGCCGACCCGAGTCAACCCGAGCGCCTCGCAAGACCCGGGCACCCCGCTCTCGGCAAGATCATGGAGGTTTCCCATGCGACGATTCGCAACGCTGACGCTCGTCCTGCTCGCCGTCGTCTTGGCGGGCGGCTGCACCGAGGAGGAGAGGGCGCCGCTGACGCCCGATGGCGCCTCGGGAGGTCCGCCCCCGTACTCACCCGAGGCGATGGCCTTCGAGCTTGTCCAGGAAGCCAGCTGGATCGAGGAGGGCGAGGCTCGCCTCGATGGAGCGCCCATCGTCTCCGTGATGGATCACCAGAACCTGATCACGGAGTTCGAGCGGGAAGTGATCGCCGGCAACATCGCTCACTACAGCGCCGTCATCGAGACCGGCCCGGGTCCGTACGACCGGATCGGGATCCACCGCGTCGTGCGCGAGACCCGGCCGTTCCGTCCGATCTGGTCGCCGAAGGCCCTCTTCCTGCTGCACGGCGACTTGAAGAATTTCGAAGGGATGTGGATTCCGGGGCAGTACTCCCCCAATCTGCCGGACGACTTCGGTCTCGCGGTCTATCTCGCGCGCCAGGGGATCGACGTCTGGGGTATGGATCAATCCTGGAACTTCATCCCGCAGGAGGAGACCGACTTCTCGTTCTTGCAGGGGTGGGGGATGCAGAAGGAGGTGGATCACCTCTCCATCGGTCTCGCCGTGGCGCGCAACGCCCGAGCATTCTCGGGCCACAAGCTCGAGAAGATGCTCTTCCTCGGGTACAGCAGCGGGTGCATGACAGGGTACTCGTTCCTCAACGAGGAGGCGCAGCGGCCCGAGGCGATGCGCCAGGCGAAGGGTTTCATCGCGGCGGACTGCGGCGTGCGGTCGGATGATCAGACCTGGATCGACGCGAACCTTCCCTATGTCGACTGGTATCAATCCCTCTACGACTCAGGTCAATACCAAGAGATCCTGACGACCCGCGATGTGGCCTATCGAGCGCGCTACCTGCCAGGTGACGAATCGCCTTACGCGCCTGGACTCACGAATCTTCAGTTTGCGCTCTTCCTCGGCGGGGGACAGATCTGGGCTCCTGCCTTCACGCACTATCATGCGCCCATCGTCGAGGATGGATTGCCGATCGGATTCCAGTTCCTCTCAATCGATCAGTGGCTCGACTTCCTTGAGAACACGGCTGCGTACGAGCCGATCCTGTTCCTCCTCGAATACAACATCCTCTTCTGCAACCTCGACAGCCCGTTTGTGAGCAACCTCTCGGACATCACCGTCCCGGTCCTCGACATCGGCGGCGCGGGCGGCATCGCCCCCTACATGGCCGCCACGGTCGGCTATCTGGGAAGCACCGACATCACGCAGATGTACGTCTCGGTCGGCGCGCCGGAGCCGGCCCTCGACTACGGCCACATCGACATCTTCACCGCCTCCAACTCCCCTGAGCTGGTCTGGGAGCCGATCGCCCGCTGGGTGATCCAGCACTCGAACGAGGGGCAGGGCGGGCACGGCGGGCACGGCGAGGGTAGCCAGTCGGCCCAGGAGATCGCCGTGGGCGACTGATCTCGCGAGCGGACGGACCGCCACGCGCGGGCCGTCGAGCGCCGGAGCGCCTCGGGTGGGATCCACTCGGGGCGCTCGCTTTTCGGATGCTCCCGATCGTGGAGCGCGGCGACCGTCGCTGTCTCGACCGACTCCACCATATTCCCGATTGGCGGGGATTCGCGCCTGGGATAGCTTCCTTCCACGAGCCCCGGTCCGGCCGACGGACCGGGCGCCTACGTGGGTTCGCGATCCGAGCGAAAGGAGGAGTTCAGCATGGTCCCCCTGATGTCCTTGTGGGCTCCGATTCTCCTGTCCGCAGTGGTTGTCTTCATCGTGAGCTCCCTCATCCATATGCTCCTGGGCTATCACGCCAACGACTATCGCAAGCTGAAGAACGAGGACGAGATCATGGCCGCGCTGCGCCCGTTTCGCATTGCGCCGGGCGACTATATGATGCCCTGCGCGCCGGACGGCGCCACGAGGAAGTCGACCGCGTTCCTGGAGAAGTTCAAGGAAGGCCCCGTGGCGGTCATGACGGTGCTTCCGAGCGGGCAGATGTCCATGGCGAAGAACTTCGTCGGCTGGTTTCTCTATGCCGTCGTGATCGGCATCTTCGCCGCCTACATCGCCGGCCGCGCGCTCGGCCCGGGCGCTCCCTACACCGCCGCTTTCCGCTTCGCGGGATGCACCGCCTTCGCCGGCTACTCGCTCGCGCTGATGCAGAGCTCCGTCTGGTTCGGGAAGTCGTGGGGCGCGACCTTGAAGTCGATGTTCGACGGGCTGATCTACGCGCTTCTCACCGGCGGCGTCTTCGGCTGGCTCTGGCCGAACTAGGCGGCGCAGGAGTCGAGCGGTCTGCCGGGACGGGGGCTCGAACCCCGACGGGGTTTCCCCCGGCGGATTTTAAATCCGCTGCGTCTACCAGTTCCGCCATCCCGGCATCACGACCACACGTCCGCCAACGCCTCAGGGGCGCGGCGCGCCCATTCTAGCCGCCCTCCTCCGACCCGCGCAAAGCCCGGATCGCTCCCGGCGGCCGGGGGTCTCCCTCACGCCACGCTCATCCCGATCCGGGCGTCGAGTCTGCGGATTCCATCCCTGAAGACGGCCGGTTCCGGCAGCAGGCTGACCACCAGGTATCCTTCACCCGGGAAGTCGAACAGGTAGCCAGGATGGAGATGGACCCGATCCTGCTCGAGAAGCGTCATCCCCCACTCCTCATCGCTCATGACCCGGGGGACGCGCAGCACGGCGTACCAGCCACCGTCCGCGTCGAGGCAGCTCCATGCCGCCCCCACGGCCGGCGCGACGCGCAGCCACGCCCGATTGGCGCGCACGCGATCGCGGATCTGATCGCGCACGCTCTCGCCGGCCGCGAGCAGGCGCGGCAGACCGGCCTGTACCGGCGTCGCGACGGAGAGAAACGTGTCGCCGATCACCTCGAGTCGCTGGAGCGCCTCGTCGCGCTCCGGGACCGGGCCCGTGATCGCAATCCACGAAAGCTTCATCTGCGGCAGGCCGGCGGACTTCGAGAGGCCGCCGAGGGTGAAGGTGAGGACGCTCGGCTCCCCGTCGCCCGCGCGGGCGAGACTCAGCCCCGCCTCCTCATAGGAGTAGTCGGCGAAGACCTCATCGGAGATGATCGCCATGCCACGCGTGGCGCAGATCGACCGGAGCCGCTCGATCTCCCCACCGTCGAGGAACGACCCGGTCGGATTGTTCGGCTGGACGACGATCACGGCGCGCGTGCGTCGTCCGATTGCCGACGCCAGAGCGTCGGCGTCGAGACGCCACCCCCCATCGTAGACCAGCGGATAGCGACTGAGCTTCACCCCCTCGAGCCGCGCGATGAAGTCGAAGAGTGGGTAGCCCGGCGCGGGGATCAGAACCTCGTCCCCCTCCTCGCAGAGCAGCTTGAAGAGCCACGCGTAGGCTTCGCTCGTGCTGGCGGTGAGGACCAGTTGCTCGGGTGAGACTTTGATGCCGCGCGCTGCGAAGCGGGCGGCGATCGCTTGCCGCGCCGAGAGCGCGCCGCGCGGGTCGGGGGCGTAGCTCAACCCTTCGGGCAGCGAGATCGCCTCGCGGATCGCCTGTGCGGGATAGGCGAATCCACACCGCGTTGGATTCGATTCCGTGAGATCGATGATCGGCGCGCCGGCGGCGATGAGCTCGGCCAGGCGCCGGGCGAGCGGATTGGAGTCGCGGCGCCAGGCGGTTCGACTCGTGAACGCGTCGGCTGGCATGCGACCATCCTATCCCGGGCAGGCGGACGGCGCAGCCGGGATCGTGGGACGGGGGGGCAGCGTCGAGGTGTCGACGGTTCGTCGAGTTTTGGACGCGGAATCGTCGAGGATTCGACGGATCGCGCGATCGAGCGCGTGAGACACGGCATTTGTGGGCCGATGATCGCCGGTTTGCGCGCGGATCCCTTCCGAACGCTCGTCTGGCATTCTCTTGGCTTCCCCCCGGATCATGCGCGAACCGCGTTCTTCGATATCCGGCCGGCGCATCCGCGTGGGGAACCACCGCGCGTGCGCGCATCGTAGGCGGAGGCCCAATGGTCTGCGCGCCATCGCGACGCGGCTCGCCTCTGCGGCGATCGGCCAGCGGCGCAGCGAGGCGATCCTCGTCCGCGCGCAGGCGGCGTATCTCGCCTACCTCGCCGACGGCTCGCGATACAGGAATCTGTCATTCTCGAGTCTCGGCGACTTCGCCGAGGAGAGCCTTGGAATGCGTTCGCGCACCGCCTATGATCGCGTGTCGCTCCATCGGCTGCTGTCGGCCCGCCCCGAGGCGGAGCAAGCCCTTCTCGACGGCAGTCTCTCTGTCTGTCAGTTGTTCGCGCTCCGCCCTGTCCTTGCTGGTACAGGCCAGGATGCGGCGCGCTGGATCGAGGATGCGCGCAATCAGACCGTTCAGGAGATCCGGCGTCGCGTTCGTGACGCCCGTCCCGACTCGGAGACGACTCCTGTCGACGGTTGTCGCGTCGCCTTCGCTTCTCCGCTGGAGTTCACTGTCGCATGGAAGGAAATGATGGACCTCGCCTGCAAGGTCCTGGGCTACAACGCCCCACAGTACAAGTGCATCGAGGCGATCCTGGCTGAGTCGGGCCGCGCCGGATCGGGCGTGGCCCCGGAGGCCCGCGCCCGCGGCGAGGCGCCGCTTCCCCGCGAAGCGCCTCCTCGGCGGCTCATCCGTCCGCGGCATGCGGCGTTGCGGCGCGCCCGGGAGACCTTGGTCCTCGTCGCGGAGTACCAGTCGACGGTCGCCGACCTCATCGAAGAGGGAACCCCGCGCGATGCATTCGACGCGCGCGATCGCCTCATCCAGATTGATCGACTGCGCGCTCCCCAGCGGGTCTTCTTCGCTCGTCTATTGAGCGATCTACGCGACTCGCAGGCCGTCTTCTGGCTCGGATTCCGCTCGATGGAGCGCTTTGTGGAGCAGTCCCTGGGCCTCTCGGGTCGATCCGCTCGCGCCCGCATGGAC
This sequence comes from Candidatus Eiseniibacteriota bacterium, assembly GCA_034679345.1. Classification (GTDB taxonomy): domain Bacteria; phylum Eisenbacteria; class RBG-16-71-46; order CAIMUX01; family VGJL01; genus JAXDAY01. The sequence goes on along the minus strand of JAXDAY010000029.1, from coordinate 121,835 downwards.
GAATCCGACCTCTTCTCCGACTCCCCAGAGCTGGAGGATGCCTATGGACGAGGAGAGATCGGCATCGCGCAAGCCTTCATGATCCGCCTTCTCGCCCAAGGGCGCTGGACCGCCAAGTACATCCGCCGGGCTCGGGAGGTCACGTTGCGCCAGCTCCGCCGGGAGTTCGCCATCCAGCGCATGCTCTCGAAATCGGATCGAGGGCTCGCGGCGCAATTCGCCGGCCCCTTCCCACACCCGGGTCTGGACGAGGCCCTCCGCAACAAACTGATAGGTGAGCACGGTTGGACCGAGACGGGAATCGAGCAGGCCATGAAGGAGAAACGCATCCCGCCGCTCGACTCTGGGGCGTCGCTCGATCCCGCGGAGAACCCGGTCGCCATGGCTCGTCTCGAGCTCCTGAGCGACCTCCTGACGATTGCCATTTGGGATGAGCCGCCGGCGCCAACGGACGACCTGCCACGATCGATGCGGCAAACATCCGCGATGGATCGATCGGTTCGCATCTCCTTCTGGGCCCCACTCGGAGTCGCGGCCGACTTTCATGCCGCAGTGGAAACCATTCGCAAGGAGGTCGACCCGCGACTGGAAACGTGGCAAGCCGTGGCGCTGCTCTTCGCCCCCGTATACGAGGAGTGGACCCGAAGGGACCCTGGACGACGGCCATCGCGGGAGGCGATTCTGCTTCGCGACTCCTATCTGTGTCAGTTTCCCGGTTGCAGCCGACGCTCGAACCTCGAAGCGCATCACCCGAACATGCGCTCCCACGGCGGCCGCGATACCGCCGACAACATGCTCACCCTCTGTCACACGCATCACCAGGATGTCATCCATGCGGGCTATGCCTGGGTCTCGGGTCGAGCGCCGCAGAGCCTGTCGTGGAGGCTTGGTCTTCGCCCCAACCAACCTCCACTCCTTGAGTTGAATGGAGAGAGATACGTGAGGGGACGCTGAGGTCTCGGCAGCAGCTATGGCATGCAGCTACGACTTCACCGGCGCAGCGCTTCTGGGGGCCTCGACGCTGACCCTCCTGAAGGGATGGACCCGGTTGTGGATCCGTTGATTCTCCGTCGCGCGGTTGCAGGTTGTGAAGCACTCGCTGCAGATCCAGCGCCCGGTCTTCGGCATCTCGATCGAGCGCCGCCGATACTCCCGGTAGAGGTGACCGAACCAGATCGCCTCGAAGCCCGAATCGAATATGTTGCCGAGCTTCTCTTCCTCGCAGTAGCAGCAGGGAAGCACGACTCCGTCGGGCTGGATCACACAGAACATCCATCCCTCATAGCATGGCAGGCGACGTTGGAGGGGGTTCTCCTGCATCTCACCGCTCGAGGACCGATGCGGGAGCTCCCGCGCAAGCTTGTCGAGATCGTGAGCGACCCCGGCTTCCTCGAACATCCGGCTCCACCGAGGAATCTGATCAAGGATCTCGCTTGCGTCCCGGTCATCCAGCAGGAGATGCCCCGTCTCGGGAAGTTCGCTCATGATGTACCAGACCACTTCATCCACGCGCAGATCCGAGCAGAAGCGAACCATGTTCTCGATGTCCGCCATGTTGCTCTTGCACAGAACATGGCTCACGCGAACCCATGGCGGGCCGCCACCAGCCGCCTTCCTCCGGTCCAGCACGTCGGTCAAGAAGGAGACCGCCCGATCCCAGAGGTCCTTTCCGTTGACCTTGGAGTAAACTTCGCGACACCCCGCGTTGAGGGAAACGTTGAGTCGATCCAACCGTCGTTCCACCAGGGTGGGAGCGAGGTCGGGCTTCGCCAGTGTGCCATTGGTCACCAGCGCGCAGCCCAATCCGGCGCCCTTGAGAATCCGCACGATCTGCGTCAGCTGGGGATGCGCGATCGGATCGCCCTTCCCCGAGAGCTCAACCATGTCGGTCCCCAGACGCGCGAGATCCGCCGCGAGCTTCTCGATCGTCTCGAGGTCCATGGATCGCCGCTCCCCCTCGTACGTCCGCCGAGCCGTGATGGGAAGCGCCTGCATACTCCCGTGCGATTCACAAAACACGCACCGGAGATTGCAGTGATGCGTGATCTCGAGACTGACGACTTGCGGTCCGACCAGGGGTCGACCCACGACGATGCCCAGCATCCGGCGCGCGCGCTGGGTCTTGGAGTTGAACTCGAACCGGCCCATGACATTTCCTCGCAATGACGTTCACGTTGTCGGCCTGGCCAATAATTCTACGGATTCGCAGCCACGTTTACAAAGAAATGTTTACCCCTCCTTCAAGTGATTCCGCTCACGAGGAAGCCCGTCCCGACGTCCGCCCAGCGTCAGGTAGAGGACCGGAAGGACCAGCAAGGTCAGCGCCGTCGATGACAGCACCCCCCCCACGACGACCGTGGCCAGCGGGCGCTGGACCTCCGCCCCGACCCCCGTGTTGAACGCCATCGGCAGAAACCCGAGACTCGCCACCAGGCCGGTCATCAGCACCGGCCGCAGCCGCGTCAGAGCGGCCAGGCGAACCGCCTCCCGTAGTCCCGTTCCCCGGGCCAGCTCCTGGCGCACGTAGGAGACAAGCACCATGTCTCCCAGCACGGCCACCCCGGAGAGCGCGACAAAACCGACACCCGCCGATACGCTGAACGGAATCCCGCGGACCGCCAGCGCGACCACTCCCCCGAGGGCCGCGAACGGCACCCCCGTGAAAACTCGAAGCGCATCCCGCCACCGCCCGTAGGTGAAATAGAGCAGGCATAGGATCAGAACCAGCGCGATCGGCACGACGACAGCCAGCCGGTTCCGCGCCCGCAGTAGATGCTCCCACTGTCCTCCCCACTCGACATAGCTCCCCGCCGGCAGCGCCACCTCCGCCACCCGCGCCCGCGCCTCCTCGACGAACGAGCCTACGTCCCTCCCCCTCGCATTCGCCTGGATCACGATCCTCCGCTTCCCCCACTCCCGCGTGATCGTCGAGGGGCCGTCGTAACGCCTCACCTCAGCGAGCGTCCCCAGGGGCGCCGAGCCCCCCACCGGCGTGCCGATCGCCACCCGAGCGAGCGCCTCCGGATCGCTCCTGAACGGTTCCGCCAGGCACACCGCGATCGGGAAGCGCCGCGAGCCCTCGCGCATTTCCCCGACCTCCAGCCCCCCGATCGTCTCTACCACCTCCAGGACCCGTTCCCCCGCCACGGCGTAGCGGCCCATCCGCCCCGGATCGGGACGCACCTCCAGGATGGGCTGCCCCGTCACCTGTTCGACGACGACATCCGCCGCCCCCTCGACCTCCGCCAGGACATCGGCGATCTCAGCCGCCTTCTCCTTGAGAACATCCAGGTCATCCCCGAAGAGCTTCACGCCCACATCCGATCGGATCCCCGCCACCATCTCGTTCATCCGCATCTCGATCGGTTGCGTGTAGACCATGCGCATCCCCGGCAGGTCGATCAGCTCCGATTCGATCCTCCCGACCAGTTCTTCCTGCGTCTTCGCCCGCCTCCACTCCTCCCGCGGACGCAGCGCGATGAACGTGTCGGTGAGCTCGATCCCCATCGGATCCGTCGCGACCTCAGCCGTCCCGGTCCTCGACCAGATCGCCTCGATCTCGTTGGGGAATCTCTCCTTCAACAACCCCTCGATCCGCGTGCTCAGCCGCACCGACTCGCCGAGCGGCACACCCGTGGCCCGCACGAGGTTGACGACGATCGAGCCCTCGCTCAGTCTCGGCAAAAACTCGCTCCCCAGTCGCGAGGCGAGGAGCCCCGCTCCCGCCAGCGCCACGACCGCCGCGCCGAGCACGACCTTCCGGTGCCCCATCGCCCAGTCCAGCACCGGGCCATACCCCGCCTTGAGCCCCCGCACCAGCCAGGTCTCCCGCGCGCCCGCCTTTCCCGGCCGCAGCCATAGGCTCGCAAGAGCCGGCATCAGCGTGAGGGAAAGCACCATCGATCCGATCAACGCGAAGACCACGGTCATGACCATCGGACGGAACATCTTCCCCTCGATCCCCTCCAGCGTGAGGATCGGGAGATACACGATCAGGATGATCAGCTCGCCGAACAAGGTGGGCCGGCGGACTTCCACCGCCGCATCCCGCACCACATCCATGACAGCCCGCCGGCCTCCACTCTCCGTAAGTCGTCGCGACGCGTTCTCGATCAGGATCACCGAGCTGTCGACGATGAGCCCGAAATCGATCGCCCCCAGACTCATCAGGCTGCCCGCGATCCCCACGCGCGCCATCAGATTTCCCGCGAAGAGAAGCGAAAGCGGGATCGCCGCCGCCACGATCAATCCGGCCCGAAGGCTTCCGAGGAACGCGAAGAGCACCGCGATCACGAGCAACGCGCCCTCGAAGAGATTCTCCTCGACCGTCCCGAGCACCTCCTCCACAAGATGCGTGCGGTCGTAGAGAGGCTCGATCCGCACCCCCTCGGGCAGCCCCGCCTGGATCTCCGCCACCCGCTCGCGGATGCGCCCCGCCACCTCGTGGCTGTTCTCGCCCATCAGCATGAAGGCGAGACCGAGCACCGTCTCTCCATCCCCCTCCGCCGTCACCGCCCCCCCGCGGATCGCGTGTCCGTCGACGATCTCCGCCACATCCCGCACCCGAATCGGCGCGCCGCCGCGGGCCGTCACGACGACTTCCCCCACATCCCCCGGACTCGTGAGGACTCCGACCCCCTGGACGATCAGCGCCTCTCCCGCCTCGATCACGCCCCCGCCGGCGTTGCGGTTGTTCTCCCGAAGCGCCGCGAAGACATCCTCGAAGCTCAGATCGAACTTCACCAACCGATCGGGATCGACCACGACCTGGATCTGCCGCTCCTCGCCTCCCCAGGCGTTCACTTCCGCCACGCCCGCCACGCTGCGCAATCGCGGCCGCACCTCCCAGTCGTGGATCGTGCGCAGCTCCTGCAGACTCCTCCCCTCGCCCGCCAGCCGGTAGTGGTAGATCTCCCCCAGCCCCGTCGCCACCGGCCCCAGCGTCGGCCGCGGGATCCCCTCGGGGAGCTCGAGCGCCGCGAGCCGTTCCGAGACCAGATAGCGCGCGAAGTAGAGATCCACCCCGTCCTCGAAGAGGGCCGTCACCTGCGAGAGACCGAACTTCGAGATCGACCGCACTTCGCGCAGCCCCGGCAGTCCGCCGATCGCCTGCTCGATGGCGAAGCTCACCTGCTGTTCGACTTCGAGCGGCGAAAGCGATGGCACACTCGTGTTCACCTGCACCTGGACCGGCGTCGTATCGGGAAACGCGTCGATCGGCAAGCTCGCGAACGAAAGAGCGCCCCCCACCGCAATCAAGACGGTGGCGGCGATCACCCACCAGCGCCGCCGCAAAGAGAACTCGATCAGCCGCGCAAGCATCTAGCGGCGCCTTCCAAGGGTCTCCACGACATCGCAACACCCCGCGCCGATCGAACCCTTGGAGATGTGCGTCTTCAGAAGGAACGCCCCGTCGGTGACGACCTCCTCGCCCGGGGCCACTCCGGCGAAGAGCTCGACTCGCCCCCCGCGCATCGGCCCCGGACTCACAGCCCTCGCCTCATAGAGGTCCTCCTCCATCCGCACGAAGACGACCGCGCGATCCTCCACATGCTGCACCGCCTCCCGCGGAATCGACGAAACGCACCCGGACGACTCGACCTCGATCACCGCCGTGCCGAAGATGTTCGCCTTGAGCATCCCGTCGGGGTCTTCCACCAGCGCCCGGGCGCGCAGCTTGCGGCTGCCCGGATCAATCCCTCCCGCCACGGCGATCACCTCCCCCGACCACCGCGCCGCCGGCATCGCATCGAGACTCAGATGCGCCCGCTGCCCCACTCGCACGAAGGCCGCGTCCTGCTCCGCGATGTCCAGGTGGATCCAGAACCGCCGGGTATCCGCGATCTCGAGGATCGTCTCCTCGCCGTCGATCACTTGCCCCGGCCGGACCTCGCGCGCCACCACGACTCCGTCGATCGGCGAGACCAGATCCAGGCGATCGAATCCGCCCTTGGTCGCCCGCGCCTGGCCGGCGCCCAACGAGGCCAGACGCTCCTCCGCCGACGCCCGCGACGCGCTCGCCACCGCGAGATCCCGCTCCGCCTCCAGCACCTCCCGCTCCGAGACCAGCGAGTCGGCGCGCAACCGGCGCGCCCGCCCGGCCTCCGCCGCCGCCGCCTCCTCCTCCGCCGCCGCCGCGTCGGCCTCCGCCCGCAACCGCGCGATCTCAGCACTCCGCACGACTCCCAGCGTCATCCCCTTCCGCACGCGATCGCCCAGATCGACATCCAGCGACTGCACCGTCCCGCCCGCCGCGCAGGAGATCCGCGCGAAGCGATCCCCATCGAAATCGGTCTCGGCGAGGGCCCTCACGACCGCCGAGGCCATCGCCGAGCCCGCCGGAACCGCGCGGACGCCCGCCTTGCGCGCCGCGTCGGTCGACGCCAGGCGCACGAGCGGCCCGCGTCCCAGAGACGGCGCCAGTTCGGCCTCGCCCAGCGCCTCCGCGACGCTCGGCAGGCAGATCGCGCATTGCATCTCAGGCACGCGATGCTCCGTGCACTCCTCGTCGTGCGCGCCCTCCTCCGCCGAGGCTTCCACTGCGGAATCCTCTTCCCCGGCCGCGCGCTCAATCTCCTCCCGGCTCTCCGACGCCGCGCACCCGAGCAGGACCAGCCCTCCCAGGACAACCACATAACGAATGGCGAGACTCAGCTTCATTGCGCCCTCCCGGCTCGCAGATGACAGAGATTCGACCCGCCCGCGCCGGGGCGAGTCCGTTTCATCGAGCGCCCGTGAAGGGATCTAGCAGCGGAGAACGAAGGATCGACTCAGAGAGAGAAACGGAGGATCGGTCTCATGGACCGTGGAGCAGTGCAACCCAACACCTGCGATCCTGATCTGGCACGCGACCGCAGGCGTCGCGATGCTCCCCGGGGTCTCATCGCCCTTTGATGTCCCACTTCCCCTGGCCCAGACAAGCTGCATCGGGACATCGCGGCAGTCGCAGCACGAGTCGGCGCCCCCGTCGATCGAATCGATCGCCTGGGCCGCCTCCTCGCTCTCGAGCGGGCAGCAGGGATCGAACGCCGACTCGACCGCCGGCCCCATGGCGGGGCAGAGGCAGAGACTCAGGGGCAGGACCATCCCGGAGCCCCAGAGCAGGACCGGAGCCACGCCGAGGATGAATGCGGACCGCATCAATCGGCCTAATGCCATGAATCCATTCTATTTCTTCGTCCACCCTTCCCGCAACCGCCTTTCGATCCGACCGGGATCGAACGGGGCCTGCGCCTCGGGCGGCCGGCCAGCCCGGAGGCTTCGCGGCTACGCAGGCGCGGAGTCGGGCACATGCGCCTCCGCGATCTCGCGATGCAGCGGGACGTTCTCGATCATGCTCTGCGTGTACTGCTCAGGTGCGTGATCGACGAGAAACTGCAGCGACCTCTTCGCTTCCGCGAGGTCCATGGGGTCGCCGTACGCCTGCCAGAGCCGGAACCTCGCTTCCATTCGTTCGATCAGTTCCAGCTTCTCCTCGCCACCGGCGAGCACCCGGCGGGCCGTCCCCGCCTCCTCGCCTCGCGCGATCGCTGCCATGCAGGCGGCGTATACGACCTCTCGCAGCCCAGACTCCTCGGCGATCGACGCGGCCTCGTCATACAAGGCGAGCGCCTCCGGAGCATGCCTCCGGCTCAGGAAGTCGCCGAGCGCGAGCAAGGCTCCAATGATGGCACCCCGGTGGCCGTCATCGCGAGCGCTCTGGAGAAGCGTCCGGTACGACTCTTCCGCGCCGCGGCAATCGTCCGAAAGCTCGCGCAAGCGCGCAAGACACAGGGCAACGCCCCTCTTGAGCGCGACGTCTCCCAACTCGCCGCTCGCGGCCTGGGCGGCAAGGATTCCTTCCTCCGCTCCATGGAGATCCCCTAGAACGCGAAGAAGGATCTCCGCTCGCGCGAAGACCGACCAGGCTCTGGCGAGAGCGCCCTCCCCGGCCTCCGCCGTCATTCGTTCGCATTGCTCCATCGCCTTCCCGAATTCACCCAGCTGGCGGTGAATTGCCAGGAGCGCGCTTCGGGCATAGTCGGCGAGGCGGCCGTTGCCCAGTTTGCCTGCGAACTCGAGGGCGCGGTCGAGGTCTTCCTGCGCCTCCGCCCATCTTCCCTGACCGTTGGCGGCATAGCCTAGTCCCAACCACGCATAGCCTTCGCTCTCCTGCCGTCCAATCTCGCGGCTGATCACAATCCCGCGCTCGAACCGCTCAGCCGCTTCTGGGAAGCGGCTCTCCTGAACCAGCAGGAATCCCAGGTTGATCTCCTCATTGCACTCGAGCAAGACAGAACCCATCTCGCGGGCCAGGGCAAGGGACCGTTCATGAAGTCGCAGCGCTTCGCGTCTGCGCCCCAGGAGGACATACACGCCGGCCAGGTTTCCGGCGGTCAGCGCCTCCAAGCGCCGATTGCCGCTCTCGACGCAGAGAGCGAGCGAACGCTCCCGCCACTCGCAGGCATCGATGCCTCTCCCCTGCTCCAGGAACGTCGCGCCAATCCCGTCCATCGCCAGGGCCTCACCGGATCGATCTCCGATGGCCCGGAAGAGATCCACGGCTTGTCGACCGTGCGAGATGGCTTCCTCGTATTCACCCGCCGCCCTCAATGTCGACGCGATTCCCAAGTAGGATTCAGCCGCCAAGGACCGATCGCCGTTCTCCATCGCAATCGCGAGAGCTCGATCGAGAAGCTGGCGCGACTCCTGGTATTTCTCCTGCATGCACGCGACCTGCCCGGCGCCGAACAGCGCTTCGCCGACCTCGCTGAGATTCTCGGACTCCTGGGCAACCCGCAACGCCTGGGCGTAGGAACCTGCCGCTTCATCGAACCGGCCCGCCTCTCGCTGCAGACTCCCGAGACACCGGAGGGCACGCGTTTCGAGCGAGCGATCCGATACCTCTTCCGCGATCTCGAGCGCCGCTTCAGCCGCTGATCGCGCCTCCGCCGGACGGCCGCAATTGGAGGAGTGCTCACACTCGCGGATGAGAATGTTGCCTCGCTCGGCCCCGGCCAGCAGACCCGGAACGGAAAGGGCGAGTTCCATGAGTTCGATCGCCCGTTCGATCACATAGCCTTGTTCCAGACGCTTGAGCGCCGCATCCAGGTGGGGGAGCGCCTTCTTGCCCACCCCGCCCTTCAGGTGATGCTCGCAGATCGCGACGACGTCGTCCGAGCCCCGAGCCTCGAGCGCCTGGCCGATCGCGGCGTGATACGCCTGCCGCAACGGCTCGGAGAGACTGCCGTAGAGCGCCTCCTGGACCTGGTGGTGATCGAAGACGTAGTTCGAGCCGGACGCGCGCACAAGCCGGTGCTGCCGCTCAATCTGCGCGAGGCGTTTGAGGATCGGAAGGTGGCCGACGCCCGCAACGTCGGCGATGAGCAGCGGGTCGAACTCAAACCCCACACAGCTCGCCACGTCGAGCAACTCGCGATCCTCCTCGGAGAGACCAGCGACCCGCGTCTTGACCAGGTCCGTGACCGAGGAGGGCACCTGGATGTGCTCGATCTGCTTCGATGTGATCCAGCTTCCGTCGGGCCTCTGCGTGATGAACTGCCCCTCGCGCAGGCCGCGGATGATCTCGAAGACGAAGAACGGATTGCCGTCCGACTTGGCGGCGATCTTGTAGGAGAGCTTCTCCGCCAGGTGCTCCGAGCGGAAGGCGTCGACCAGCAGCCTCGTCAGGTCCTTGGGGCCGAGGCGCGGAACAGCCATCGCCCGCGCGTGCTCCAGTCGCTCGACATTCGCCCGCCATATTTCCGGCAGGCCGGGACGCGCCGTGCCGATCAGCAGGATCCGGTGCCCGGGAACGGCAAGGGCGAGCGAGGCGAAGAGCGCGCGCCCCTCCTCCGGCGCAAAGTGGAGATCCTCGATCAGCAGAATCGTGGGACGCTCGGCCGCGAGCGCCCGCGTCGCGTGCACGAAGGCGGTCTGCAACGAATCCTTCGACAACGGCGCCTTCCCCTCGGGGGGGGGCTCGCCTCGCAAGAGCGCGGCGAAGGCCGGGATGAGGATCGGGGTGATCGTGAGGTAGGGTCTCAGGCGCTCCTCGAGCGCTTCCGCCCCGAAGTGCTCCCGGTACGCCGTCGACCACGCGCCCGAAGCCGTCGCCGCGCCGCCCGGCGGGTAGCTGCCGAAGAGGAAGTTGGTCTCCTCGCCCGCCGATTGCAGCCGGCCCACGAACTCGTCCACCAGCCGGGTCTTGCCGATCCCCGCCTCCCCCTCGATCAGCAGCACCTGCCCCTCGCCGGCGCGGGCCCGCTCGTAGACCGCCTGCAGCGCCGCCAGCTCCTCATCCCGCCCATAGACCGCCGTCTCGCGAGGGATGCGAATGCGCCGCAGCGGTCGGTTCGTCTCGACCCGGATGATCTGCTCCCGGGCCTTCCACCAATCGCTCCTCTCCCCCTCGACCAGAATCCCCACGAGATCGGACGCCGAGGAGAACCGGTCCTCTCGGTCCTTGGCGACGAGCTTCGCCACGACCTCCTCGAAGAACGGAGAGAGCTGAGGGTTGATCAGGCCGGCCTTGCGCGGCGTCTCCTCCAGGACGCGCCTGAGCAGCTTGCGAGGGTCGCTCTCGCGATACGGATGCCGGGCCGTCGACAGCTCGTAGAGCATGACCCCCAGCGCGTAGAGGTCCGCCCGGCCATCGACATCGCTGGACCCCGAGCGGAACTGCTCCGGCGCGGCGTACTCCATCGTCCCGATGAAGTCGCCTGCGTCGCTCAGCCGGATGGTCTCCTCCGCCACTCGTGCCACGCCGAGGTCCATCACCTTGACTGCATGATTGCGCGTGATCAGCACGTTTTCAGGCTTCAGGTCGCGGTGCACCACGCCCGCGGCATGGATCGCCGCCAGACCCTTGGCTACTTCCCGCCCCAGATGCCGGCACAGCTCCTCCGGCACGCGTTCGAGCTCCGCCAGAAGCGCCCGCAGCGTCTGCCCCTCGACATACTCCATGACGAGATAGTTGAGCTGGCGGCCCTCCTGCACCTCCGCGTCGCAGTCGATGCAGCGCACGACGTTGGGGTGGCGGACCGACTTGCCGATCTCCGCCTCGCGCAGGAATCGCTTGAAGAAGCCGGCCCTCTCCATCAGGTGCGGATGGATCACCTTGATCGCGACCGCGCTTCCCGGCGCCAGTCCCGGCGCCTTGCCCACGACCTCCGCGCGGTAGACCTTCCCCATCCCGCCGGAACCGAGCTCGGCGCTCACCAGGTACGGGCCGATCCGGAGCCGCTCCATTTCGCGCTCCTTCCTGCCGCCGATCCGGCCGGGCTGAACTCGCGATCGTCTCACCCGAATGCCGGGGAGTCTCACCGTCTCGTTCGGCGCTTCGGGCCACCTCGGGTGACCGCCAAGGAGTATAGGCTGGCCCGCCGCGCAGGACCAGACATTGAAGCATCCTGTTGTCTGCCGGTTCAGACCGCGCCCTGCGCATCTGGAGCGGGAGCAGTCTCCTTCACGACCCGGCTCGACTTCCGTTCCGACGGCGGCACGACCGTCGCCGCCCACGCCTTCGATGCCCCTACGGACGGCTCGCAGGCGGCCCCGGCGGCGGCGCGCCGCCGGGGCCCGACAGGGCGGTCAGCCATCTGGATCGAAACGAATCAGTCGTCGCCCACCAGGGCCAGCTCCCCCGTCGCTTCGACTGAGAGATTGGCGTGCCAGATGTCTCCATCTGACCGGATCGCGAGACCCGTGAAGCCGCCGGTCGCGCCGTCGAAGCGGCCGCTCCCTCCCGTGAAGGTCCCGGTGAACTCGATTACCGTACGGAGCGGATTCGGATCGATCACCTGTCCGACATAGGTCGCGTACAAGACGTCACCGCTCGCCGCCACCATGTTGAAGAGCCCCTCTGTCAAAGCTCCCGTCGTCGTGTTCAGGCAATGATGGCCGCTGATCTCGGTCCTGCCCAGGTGAGAGACGATCCCCTCCAGCGCGAGCGTCGCATAGAGCAGGCCTGCATCGCATCCGCTGGTCGCGTGATCGATCGTTCCTGCGGCATCTCCCTTGAAGGGGGCCAGCTCGCCGCCCTGCGCCGGAACGGCGACGAGCGCCGCGGCGAAGGCAAGCAACAATCCTGCGAAGACAACTCCTCTCGACATCGGTTTTCCCCCGGCTCGAGGCCGAAGGGCCTCGAGCGGCAAAATCGGTTTAGTACTGCAGGCTCCCATCGAAACGGAACCAGCACTCGTGGACGCCCTGCAGGTCCTGCAAGTCCTCCTCCCCGTAGATCGAGCCTGTCCCCGAGGCGCCGGCGAATCTGCCTGTGCCGCCGGTGATCGTGTAGGTGCCATCGAACTGGAGGATCGTTGGAGGAGGATCCTGGGCGTAGTACGTCCCTTCCATCGTCATGGTGATCGTGTCGCCGTTCGCCGCGACCCCGGTCGCGGTTCCTGTCATCTCCCCTTCGAAGGGAGGAATGTTGTCCATCCAGGCCGAACAGATCTCCGCACTGAAATCGGTGAGCCCGAGGTAGGACAGAGGCCCGCTCCCATCGACTGCGATCAGAAGCGTGTATTGACCGCAGTCGCCGATGGTGATCGCGGTCCCGTCGATCGTGCCGCGGAAGGGGCCGCTGCGGACGAGACGCTGGGCGTCCGCTTCGGCGTTCTCGTCAGCAGCGGTGGTCGAGACGGGATCCTGAAGGTCGGTGCACCCCGCGAGGCCGAGCAGGATCACGATGCTCAAGAAGATCAGGTAGCGCATGGAGACACCCCTCTTTCTGATAGTTCTCGACTCTCCGAATCGACTCACGCCTGCCTGGCGGGAGCCTGCCTTTCCGCAACCGACCCGTTTGCACGGGAGCAAGCGCGGCGGCCATCCTTACGTGCGCGCTTCGGGACCGAAACCGGCAACCATCGACCCGACTGGCTTCACGCGGGCTCCCGCAGATGCCGGCCCTCGCCCGCAAATCGTTGCCGCCGCTGCCCCTCGAGCGCATCCGGATCACAGACCTGCCGGTTGCGCGGCCTCTCCGAACCCGGTACAGTGTGTGCGCCACCCAGCGACCGCGATGCGCGCTTCCGAGGAGGGCCGATGGGCGAGCGTGCCGAAGGCGACATCACCCGGATCCTGAGGGTCCTGGCGGAGAAGGAGGGGGACCAGGCGACCGCGACGGCCCGGCTGTTCCAGGCCGCCTACGGGGAGTTGCACCGTCTCGCGACGGCGATGATGCGCAACGAGCGCCCCGGACATACGCTGCAGACCACCGCGCTCGTCAACGAAGCCTACCTGCGCCTTGTCGGCAATGCGCCCGTCGCATGGCAGAGCCGCGCGCAGTTCTTCGCGATCGTCGCCTCCGCGATGCGCCGCGTCCTGGTCGAGCACGCGCGCCGCCGATCGGCCGAAAAGCGCGGAGGTGGCTGGAAGAAGATCACCCTCGACGGGAACGTCCAGCTTGCCGGGCGCTCGGACCTGGACATCCTCGACCTCGACCTCACGCTCTGCCGCTTCGCCGAGATCGACCCGCGCGCGGCCCGGGTAGTCGAGATGCGGGTCTTCGGCGGCCTCCGGGAGAAAGAGATCGCCGAGATCCTCGGGGTCTCCGAGCGCACGGTGCGAGGGGACTGGCGGATGGCGGCGATGTGGCTGGGCCGCGAGATGCGAGGCTCGCCGTAAGCGTGAGGCCGGATCGCTACGAGCGTTTGAAGGAGATTGTCCTGCGGATCGCCGAGCTTCCGGAGGCGCAACGCTCGGCTGCGGTCCGGGAGGCGTGCGGCGACGATGTCGAGTTGCGAGCCGAGGTCGAATCCCTGCTGGCGCAGCCTCTCCCCGAAGAGGAGACCCGCCCGCCCTCGCAACCGCGCGGGGAGACGGCTCCGGCGCAATCCCAGGGTTCTCCTGATGCGGGTCTCCAGGCCCTCTGCGTGATGCTCCACGAGATCGCGGCAGCCCGCGATCCGCGCTCCGACAGCGCGATGGGGGAGCTTCTCCGCGGCGCCCTCGACGAGGTCCTGCGCAGGGCCGGCGAGGTCGACCCCCAGCTCTCCCCCTTCCTGGACGAGGTCGTTCGCAAGCTCGTGGCCAGAAACGAGGAGAGCCCTTCCCTCTCGCTCTCCGAGATGGCGAAGGTGCTCGCGGAGGGAGAAGAAAGCGAATGGTGGGGGGCGCGCGCGCAGGCGCTGGGGCTCGCGGCCGCGCGTGCGGCGCGGCGTCTCGCGGTCGATCGGGAGACGAGGCTCTATGGACGGGACGAAGAGATGGCGACCCTCGAGAGGATCTACGAGCGGGTCCAGGGAGGGAATGGCCAGGTCCTGCTCATCGAAGGGGAAACGGGGATCGGCAAGACACGGCTGGTCGATGCCTTTGTGGAGCGGCTGCGCGCGGCCGGAGAGGATCCGGAGTTCCTCTTCGGCGGCTACGCCGGCATCCCTGCCACAGCCGCGAGTCCGCCGGAGGCGGATGCCTGGCGCATCGCCTATGGGGAGCGGATCGGCCTCACTCGCCTCGAGGAACGCCTCGAGAACTACCTCGGCGCCGCAACGACCTTGATCCCCGCCTTCGCGGCGTTTCTGCGCGGCGACCCTCCTGGGGGACTTCTGACGAAGGACTCGCTGCAGACCGCGATCGTCCAGGTCACGTGTGCCCTGGCCGCCGAGCGGCCGACCATCGTCCTGATCGAGGACCTGCATGCCGCGCCCGATCAGGGCCGCGCCCTGTTCGCCGCCCTGGCCCTCGCCGTCCCCGAGCGCCGGATCCTGCTGATCGGCACAGCGGTCCAGCATCAGCCCGAGGAGTGGCGGGGAGGCATCGAGAGGATGGAGCAGACGAGCATCATGATCCTGGGGCGTCTGGGGACCACGGATCTCGCCGCTCTGCTGGAGGAGGCTTTCCGTTCGGAGGATCTGGCCCGGCAGCTTCTCGATCCAATCGCCCTGAAATCCGATGGCGTTCCCCTCTTCGTCTTCGAGATCCTCCGGGCCCTCCGGGAAGGCGGCCTCCTCACGGCGCAACCGGATGGGAGCTGGTCGAGGACACGGGAGATCTCGAGGATCGAGACGCCATCGTCGATGCTGCGGCTCATCGAAGCGCGAACCTCGCGCCTCTGCGAGGAGGACAGGCGGCTGCTGGAGATTGCGAGCTGCTTCGGCTTCGAGTTCGATCCCCTCCAGCTCGCCGAGGCGAGCGGGATCTCCGCGCTGTCCGTGCTGCGCCGGCTATCGCGGATCGAGCGCGACCACGGGCTCATCCGTTCCGCCGGATCCCACTTCGCCTTCGATCTGCACGAAGTGAGGGAAGTCCTTTACGGGTCCTTGCCGGAGCGCGTGCGCCGGAGGCATCGTGCGGCCATCGAGCGGGCGCAGGCGGCGCGCCGCCCTCCGGCTTCCCTGACCTGAGATCTGCTTTGCGAGCTGGTTGCGCCGGCGCGACTTCGATGGTAGAGGGCTGGAGGCGCCACCCGGATTTGAACCGGGGAATAACGGTTTTGCAGACCGTCGCCTTACCACTTGGCTATGGCGCCACCCCAGACTCGAATGGCCGTCCATCCCAATGAGCGGCCGGCAGGAAGAATGGAGCGGGAGACGGGATTTGAACCCGCGACAGTCACCTTGGCAAGGTGGGGCTCTACCGGGCTGAGCTACTCCCGCTCAAATGCTTTGGTTTCAACCCCCGAGGCGGCCCCGGGGCGGCCCCGAGAGGCCGTCACAGGCATGCATTTTATGAAGCCTTGCGCCAGGCCGTCAAGGCGAACTTCCGTCCGCCTCGTCCGCCTCGTCCGCCTCGTCCTCCCCGTCCCGCTCCATGCGCCCCATCCGCCCCATCCTCCTCCAACCCCCGTTCCGAACCCCTGGCGCGTCCCCGCGACGGAGTCTATCCTCCGACCCCGATGACCACCCTCGTGCTCAAGTTCGGCGGGACATCCGTCGCCTCGCCCGAGCAACTCCTCGGCGTCGCCCGCCGCATCCTTGAGGAAAAGCGCCGCGGCCGCGGCGTCATCGTCGTCGTCTCGGCCATGGGGCAGGCCACCGACGAGCTCGTCGCTCTCGCCCGCCAGGTGAGCCCGCGCCCTCCTCGCCGCGAGATGGACATGCTCCTGACCGCAGGCGAGCGGATCTCGATGGCCCTCCTCGCCATGGCCCTCGACACCCTCGCCGTGCCGGCGATCTCCTTCACCGGCAGCCAGAGCGGGATCATCACCGACGACCGGCACAGCGACGCGCGCATCGTCGAGATCCGCCCCTTCCGCATCGAGGAGGAGCTCTCTCGCGACCGCGTGGTCATCGTCGCCGGCTTCCAGGGCGTCAGCGGACGCAAGGAGATCACCACCCTGGGCCGCGGCGGATCCGACACCACCGCCGTCGCCCTCGCCATCCGCTTCGGCGCTCCCTGGTGCGAGATCTTCACCGACGTCCATGGCGTCCTCACCGCCGATCCCCGCATCGTCGCCACCGCCCGCACCATCCCCACGATCGGCCACGACGAGACGATCGTCATGTCCCACCTGGGCGCGCAGGTCCTCTTCCGGCGCTCCGTCATCCTCGCCCGCAAGTACGCCCTGCCGCTGCGCGTCCGCTGTTCCCTATCCGACGGACCCGAATCCTGGATCGGTCCGCCGCCCAAGGAGGAGCCCATGAACCCGGCCGGCCACCCCCCCGGCAGCCCGATGGAATCCGAACGAGTCGTCTCGGTCGCGCTCGAGCCGCGCTGCGTCGCCGTCGAGGTGGAAGCCCAGGCCCCCGCCGCGACGCTCCTCCGGATCCTGGAGGCCTCGCCCGCCCCCTGGACCTGGATCGACGTCCATCGCTCGGCCGAGGTGACACGCGTGCGCGCCGTCCGGCCCGAAGCCGATCTCGACGAGACGTCCCTGCGCGAGCGATGCCGCGAGCCGAAGGCGATTCTGCGCATCTGCCGCGACCTCGCCGTCGTGAGCTTGATCGGAGAAGGCATCCTCTCGCGACCCGATCCGATCGCCGAAGCCGATGAGATCCTGGAGAAGAACGGGATCACCCCCGGCTCGGCGCGAACGGGAAGCCTGTCGGTGAGCTTCGTCGTCGAGGCCTCGCGCGCGGCCGACGCCGTTCGCCTGCTGCACGATCACTTCATCGGCTGATCGACGAGCGGATCCCGCGCCCGCCCGAGCGGATCAGCGACGCGATGCCGCCGCCCGCTGGTAGGCCTCCACATACTTCAGCGCCACGCGCTTCCAGGTGAAGTCGAGTCGCATCGACTGGGCCATGAGCCGCTTCCACGCCCGTTTGCGCCCGTAGGCGCCCACGGCGCGCTCGATCGCGTCGAGCATCGCCTCGGCGGAATACTCCTCGAACAGGAATCCGTTGCCGCGCCCCGTCTCGGGATCGAACTCCTGCACCGTATCGGCCAGCCCGCCCGTCTTGCGCACGATCGGGATTGTTCCATAGCGCAGCGAGTACATCTGATTGAGGCCGCACGGCTCGTAGCGCGAGGGCATGAGAAACATGTCGCTTCCCGCCTCGATCAGATGGGCCAGCGGGTCATTGAACGTGAGATTGACCCCAACGCGATCCGGAAACCTCTTGCGCAGATCCAGCATTAGGGTCTCGTACTTCGGCATCCCGCTACCGAGGACCACGAGCCGCAGCTTCATCGCCAGGAGGTCCTCCGCGGCCGCCTCGATCAAGTCGAGCCCCTTCTGGTCGACCAGCCGGGTGATCATGCCGATCACCGGCGCGTCGAGATCCTCCGGAAGCTCCATCGCCGCCAGCAGCCGCAGCTTGTTCTCCCGCTTCGGTCCGAGATCGGTGGGCCGGTAGTTCGCCGGGATCAGCGGATCGGTCGCCGGGTCCCAGACGTCCGGATCGATCCCGTTCAGGATCCCGATCAGATCCTTGCTCCGCGTCCGCAGGACGCCCTCGAGCCCGAAGCCGTACTCCTCTCCGTCCTGGATCTCCTGCGCGTAGCGTTCGCTGACCGTCGTGATGAGATCGGCGTAGAGGATCGCAGCCTTCATGAAGTTCACTCGCTTCCAGAACTCGAGCGGCCCCGCCGGATAGAAGAAGCGCCTGCCGAGATCCTGGCCGATATCCTCGAGCGCCGAAGGCGGATAGATCCCCTGGTACCCGAGGTTGTGGATGGCGTAGAGAATCCCCATTTGCTGCAGGTCGTCGCGGCCCGCGTACGCCTCCCGCACGAGGATCGGGACCAGCCCGGTCTGGTAATCGTTCAGATGCAGCGCCTCGGGCGCCGGACCGAGATGGATCAGCGCCTCCACGATCGCCTTCGAGAAGAGGGTGAAGCGCCGCGCATTGTCGGGCCAGTCGGTCCCCGTCTTGGGATCGACATAGGGGTTCGGCCTCTGGAAGCTCGCATCGTGCCGGATGAGGATCAGCTCGAATCCATCCTCCTCCATGCGGACCGAGTCGATCCCCACCCGCTCGGGGCCGTCGGCGAGCTCGACGAGCACCTCTCCCAGGGTCCGGATCACGACACGATCCAGCCGCTCGATCCCCGGGGGCCTCGGCAGGAAGACGCGCACCTGGTGGCCGAGGCGAGCGAACTCCTTCGGCAAGGCGCCGATCACATCGCCGAGCCCCCCCACCTTCACGAAGGGGGCCATCTCCGATGACGCGATGGCGATTCTCACGCGACGGGACTCCTTTCCCTCGAATCTCGCGCCGACCGCCCCTAGGCGGTCGCGTCGGGCGGATCCAGAACTCCTTCGGGAACCGGGCCGACCAGATCGCTTTCCTCCGGCAGGCTCACGCCGCGCAGAAACGCGGCCGCCTCCTCCGGCGGAGTCGGATTGATGTAGAAGCCCGTTCCCCACTCGAAACCGGCCACCTTCGTCAGCTTGGGCATCAGCTCCATGTGCCAGTGAAAGTGGCGCGGCTCCTCCCAGTCGTTGCACGGGCTCGTATGCAGGACGATGTTGTAGGGGGGCCGACGCAGCGCCAGATTCATCCGGATCACCATCTCCTTGAAGATCCTGGCGAGATTGCGAATCGAGGCGCCCGGCGTGTGCTCGAAGTAGTGCTCATGCCGCTTCGGGATCACCCAGGTCTCGAAGGGAAACCGCGCGGCGAAGGGCTCCAGGACGACGAAGTCCTCGTTCTGGCAGACGACCCGCTGGCCGAAGTCGAGCTCCTGATCGACGATGTCGCAGTAGATGCAACGCTCCTTGAGCTGGTAATGCCTCACGCATCCGATCAGCTCCTCATCGACCCGGCGCGGCACGATCGGCGTGGCGATCAGCTGGGTATGGCTATGCTCCAGGCTCGCGCCCGCGGCCTCGCCGTGGTTCTTGAACACCTGCACGTAACGGAACCGCCGATCGTTCGCAAGATCCAGCATCCGCTCCCGAACCGCCTGCAGCACGCGCTCGATCTGCTCGAGCGGCATCTCGCCCATCTCCAGGTCGTGGGTCGGGGTCTCGACGATCACCTCGTGCGCGCCGATCCCGTTCATCTTGTCGTAGATCCCCTCGCCGCGGCGCTTGAGCTCCCCCTCGATCTGAAGCGCCGGAAACTTGTTCGACACCACCCGCACCCGCCAGCCGGGTCCGTTCGCAGGGCTGCCCGGCTCGCGATCGGCGTAGACCTCCGGCGGCGTCTTCGATTCGTTGCCGGGGCAGAATGGGCAGAATCCGCCCTTGCGCGCCGGCTCCACGGGGCCGAAATCGGACGGACGCTTCCCCCGCTCCGTGGCGATGATCACCCAGCGACCGACGACCGGATCCTTCCGCAGTTCGGGCATGCGATCTAGCGCCTCTCCTCGGGCTGCTCGGCCCGCCTGACCTCTTCGACCCTGCGCCCCTCGATGAACTCCTGCCTCCCCGCATCGCTCGATCGGAACGCCTCCGCGAAGGCGTCCCTCAAACCGGCGGGCATGTCCCAACCTCTCCTGCCCAAAACCACGCGCACCGTCTCGAGGCAGCTCTCGAGCGCATAGACACCCGCGTCGGACCCGGCCCCCCAGGCGAAGTCGGGAATCCACTTCGGGAAGACGGCCACCTCGCCGAAGAGGTTTGCCGCGAGACCAACCACGCTTCCCGTGTTGAGAAGCGTTCCGATCCGCGTCTTCGCATGATCGCCGATGAACGCGCCTACCTTGATCAAGCCTGTGTCGATCCGCCGGCCATTGATCTCCAGTCGGATCGGGCCATAGTTGTTCTTGAGATCGCTGGTCGTGGTCAGCGCTCCCAGGTTGACCCACTCCCCGATGTAGGAGTGCCCCACGAAGCCGTCGTGCGCCTTGTTCGCGTATCCGAGAAAGAAGGACGCCTCGACCTCGCCGCGCACGCGACAGCCAGGCCCCAGGTAGGTTCCGCCGCCGATCCTGCCGCCGAGCAGGAGCGCGTTCTCACCGCACCCGAAGGGCCCCCGAATCCAGGTATGGGGAGAGACGCAGGTCCCGCGCCCGAGCACGATCGGCCCCTCCCGCGCGTCCAGAACCGCCCCGCGATCGATCCGGCACCCCTCGCCGAGACGGATCTTGTCGAGCGCGTAGAGATCGATGTCGTCGAGCCGGGCGGGGGCCCCCGATCGCGTCAGCATGTGGTCGAGATCTTTCGCGATTCGATCCGCGCCGAGAGCGATCAGATCTCCCAGGCCGGCGATCCACTGCCCCGCAGGCGCATCCGCGCTCTGCGTCCCCTCCGCCAGCATCTCCCAGAACGCGTCCGAGCCCGGCTCGACTCCCATCGGAGCGGGCGCGTCGGTGCGCACTGCAGCGATCCGGCCCGATTCGCGCCACGCCGTCGGGCCGCGCGCCGCCGCGATCGCGGCCGCCCACCCATCGTCCGGCACGATTCGATCGCGCACCCAGATCCGCGGAGCCGCCCCATCCGGCGGCTCCCCCATGCGTCCCGAGGCGAGCGAAGCCACGACGCCGCGGCAGAGCGTCGCGGCGGGCATCCTGAGGAGCGCCGCCCATCGCTCCCGATTCGTCAGGGCGCCGACGAGCAGATCCCCGGCCGGCCGCAGCCAGGTCAGGGGGCGCAGCTCGACCCACCCGGAGTCTTCGGCCAGAACGATCGCCGATCCGCCGGTCGCGCCGCTCATCTTCCGAGCACCTCCACGACGAAGCAGTCCCCATGGCCGAGACCTGCGATGCGCCGCCTCATCGACTCGGCCTCCGAGCGATCCACGTAGTTCCCCACGCGGACCTTCCAGATGCCGGGCTCGTGCTCGACATAGACCGATGCCGCGAGCGTCCGGGTCATCTCATCTCGAAGACGCATCGCGCCCGCCCGCGTCGCGGTCGCGAAGATCTGCACGCGGTAGCGCGCCTGCCCGATCGGGACCGGGGGCGGCGCGTACTCCTCCTCGGGATCGGGCGCCGCCGGGGCGTCGCTCGCCGCGGGACGGGGAAGCGCCGTCTCCGGGGCGGGGCCTCGCGCACCGGACATCTCGGAGGGCATGAGCCGGTTCTGCCCCGGCAGACGCAGCGTCGATTCGCCTTCCTTGACCGGTTCCGCGCGCTCGCGCGACTGCGGCTGCGCGGGCCTCTGCTCTTCGACGACCGCGGGCGGACGGCTCACCTTCCCCCTTCCCGCGCATCCGGCGGCGAGCGCGCACGCGATCGCGAAGCAGACGATTCGATTCACGCTAGAGATACTCCTCCAGATCGCCCTGCCGCGCCACCCACCGCACGAGGCGGCGCACATCCTGCGCGCGGTTGCGGTCGCAGACGAGCGTCACATCCCCCATTCGCACGACGATCAAGTCGCGGACGCCCAGAAGCGCCAGCAACCCACCCTCGGAGTAGGCGATGCAGTCGCGCGATTCGTCGGCCACCACGCTACCGCGGCATCGCATACCGTCGGCGCCGGCGGGAAGATGCTCCCCCCACGCCACCCAGGTGCCGAGATCGCTCCACCGGAACCGCGCCGGGGCGACATAGGTCTCCGCATGCTTCTCGAGCACGGCGGTGTCGATCGATTCCGAAGGGGATCGCACGAAGAATCGCGCCAGGGCTTCCTGCGTCTGCGGACGGGCGCGCTCGGCATCCTGGTTGACGGCGGCGCGGAGCTCGGAGAGAAGCGGCGCCATGCCCGGGACCGCGAGGCGCATCGCATCCAGAATCGCCGAAGCGCGCCAGACGAAGATCCCGGAGTTCCAGAGCATCTCGGGACGCGTGGCGTACTCGATCGCCCGCTCGGGATCGGGCTTCTCGTGGAACCGCACGACCCGGTGCGTGCCCGGCCACCCCGGAACTTCGGCGCCCCGCTCGATATAGCCGTAGCCGGTCTCCGGCCGATCGGCCGCGATCCCGAAGAGGTGGAGCCCCCCGAGCCCCTGCGCTGCGCCCGCCGCGCGCTCGACGTCCTCGCGGAACAACTCGGGATCCGGAATCCAGTGATCCGATGGCAGGACCAGGAGGACGGCCTGGGCCTCGACCGCCGAGACCGCCACCGCCGCCGCGCCGATCGCCGCGGCCGTGTTGCGCGCCGCCGGCTCGACCAGGCAGCGGGACTCCAGGAGGAAGGGGACCTGGCGCCGGATCTCCGGCATCACCTCCGCTCCCGCGACGACCCATACCCGATCCGGACGGATCCAGCCTGCGATGCGATCCGCCGTGCGCTGCAGAAGCGACCGCCCGTCGAAGAGCGGGAGAAGCTGCTTGGGCCGGTCCCTCCGGGAGAGGGGCCAGAAGCGCTCCCCGCGTCCTCCGGCCAGGATGATCGCATGCGTCGGCATCGGCAGTGATTCTCCCCTCTTCACCCTCCATCGGCAAGGAAACGCCGGGCCGCCCCTACCCGTGCCGCGCGTGCCTCCGGCGCCCGGCCATCATCTCATAACTCACTGTGGTTATTCTGGTTGCGTGGGTTGCGGTATCCGAGGAGAACCTCCCGGTAGACCTCCTCGGTGGCATCGACGATCCGCGACCAGCTGAATCGTTCGCGGCCCTGCAGGGTGCATCGCTTGGCAATCTCCTCGACTTCGCATGGATCGTCGAGAAGGGTCTGGAGCTTGCGTTGCAGGTCCTCGGCGTCCTGCGTCTTGAACGTCGCCCCGCAGTCCTCGATCACCTCCAGGTTCTCGGGGATGTCGCTTGCGAGGATCGCCTTGCCGTGGCTCATCGCCTCGACCAGGGAGATCGAGAACCCCTCGAGGAACGAGGGCTGCACGATCAGATAGGCGTTGCTGAACAGCTCCTCCAGGAGATCGCCATAGACGTAGCCGAGCATGTGGATTCGCTCATCTCCCCCGCGGATCCGATTCAGGGTGTCGACATATCCATCCGAGAACGAGCTTCCTCCGGCCATGACCAGCTGCGCGTCGCTCTTGATCTTCGTGAACGCCTCCAGCAGGAGATGGCATCCCTTCTCCGGCACCAGCCTGCCGACGAAGAGGACATACCGCATCCGGTCGAGCCCGAACTTGCGGATCTTGTTCGGCGGGCGCTGGACGGCCGGGTTCGTCCCGTTCGGGATGACCACGGTGTCGATCCCGTAGTGCTTCAGGAAGTGCTCGCGCAGCGACTTCGAGACAACGATCGTCCGGTCGGGATTGTAGATCGCCGGCTTCTCGCACGTGCGGAGAAACCACGCCGCGAGAGGGCCCCACTTCCCTCGCTGCCAGTCGAGTCCGTGCACCGTGACGACCGTCCGCGCCTTGCCGAGCCGCGGGATCGACGAGAAGAGGCTCGGGCCGAGGGCGTGATAGTGGACGATGTCGTAGTGCCCGAAGAGGGAGTCGAGCGTCGAGACGAAGCAATGGCTGATCGCATCCATGTGCTTCGTGTTCAGGCTCGGCAGGCGCCGGATCCGCATCCCCCGGAACGTGCCGCCGAGCTTCGTGTAGTGCGGCCGCGCGTAGACGGTCACCTCGTGCCCACGCTCCGCGAGACGCGCGCCGATCTCCTCCACATGGCGCTCGATCCCGCCGTAGGTGGCGGGGATTCCCTTCTGGCCGACCATCGCGATCCTCATCGCAGCAACCCCGCGTAGATCGCTTCCAGTCGATCGATGTGATGCGACGGCGCGAGCTCCTTGGCCACCCACTCGCGCGCGCGCCGCCCCATCGCATCCGCGCCCGTCGGATCGCCGCTCAGCCGGGCGATCGCATCGCTCAAGGCCGCCGCATCCCCCGGCGGCACGGTGATCCCCGTCTCGCCCTCCCGCACGAGCTCGGGAATCCCGCCGATTCGCGAGCCGATCACCGGCCTCGCGAGGGCGAAGGCCTCGAGGATCGCGTAGGGGTAGTTCTCGTACCACTCGCTCGGAACGACCGTCAGACGGGCGCGCGCCACGATCGCCGTCAGCTCCGCCAACCCCTTCTGCCCCTCGAAGGAGACATCGTCCAGGCCGAGCTCCGCGGCAGTCCGCTCGAGCTCTCCGCGCAGGGGACCGTCCCCGAGGATTCTGAGCGCCAGCCGCGGCTTCGCCAGTCGCGCATGGGCGGCGATCAGGGTCGCCACGCCCTTCTCGCGCGAGAGCCGTCCGGCGAAGACGGCGTAGGCTCCTCGCTCCGCCGCCGGCTCGAAGCGCTCCAGCGGCAGGAAGTAGGGCAGTCGCTCGAGGCGGTCGCGGGCGATCCCGAACTCCGCGACCTTCTCGAGCATGAACTGGCTCGGGCACAGGAAGAGCCGCACCTTCTCGTAGGTCCGGATCCAGCGGTGGAGATAGGCCTCCGAGGTCGCCACCATGCTCGCGCCGCGCGAATCGAGCAGGCAGCGGTGCGCCGTCGCGTGGTAGTAGCGCCCGCCGCGACAGCGTTCGCACACCTCTCCGTGCGTCAGCAGGAGATAGGCGGGACAGATGAGCTTGTAGTCGTGCAGCGTCTGCACGATCGGGATTCCCGCGCCCGCGAGGGCGCGGATGATCGAGGGAGAGAGCTGGTGATAGATATTGTGGAGGTGCGCGATCTGCGGCCTCGCATCCCGCGCGATCGCGCGCGCTCCCACCGCGGCCTCATGATTGTAGATCGAGCGTCCGGCATGCCGGATCTTGGCGCCCCAACCCATCCGGCCGCGGTAGTCGACCTCCTCCACGAACCGGTCCCCCTCGACCGCCGGCAGGTTGGACGGGTGGGCCATCGAGAGGTGGACCACCCGGTGGCCGCGCGCGGCCAGATGCGCCGACTGGTCGAGGTAGTAGCGTTCCGCGCCGCCCTTCAGATAATGGAACTTGTTCGCGAGCAGGAGGATCATGCGGCGACCTCCGGCTCGCGCCCTTCGTAGACGGCCGTGTGGGCCCGCGCCATCTGCGCCGCGGAGAAGATCCTCTCCCACCGTTCACGGCCCCGCCGTCCGAACCGCTCCCGTAGCGCGGCGTCGTGGAGGAGCGGTCGCAGGGCCCGCGCCAACGCGCCGGCGTCGCCCGGGGGAACAAGCGACCCGCTCTGCCCCTCCTCGATCATCTCGGGAATGCCGTAGATGGCGGAGCCGACGACCGGCTTGCCGCAGGCCATCGCCTCGAGGATCACGAAGGGCGTGGTCTCGATGAGCGATGGAACGACGAGAAGATCGAGGAGGCGCATCAGGGAGGCCGCATCGCCTCGGGGACCGACGAAGCGGACGAATCCCGCCAGGCCGTCGCCCCGCGCCATCTCCTCAAGACGGTCCCGCTCTTCCCCTTCTCCGATCACCCAGAGGCGCATCGAGGGAAGCGCCGAATCCGCCGCGAGCCGCCGCAACGCCTCGAAGAGGAACCGATGCCCCTTGCGCTCCGTGAGCCTTCCCACGATCCCGAGCGTCAGGGTCCCCGGCGGCGTCTCGGTGAGGCGACGCAGATCCTCCTCCCGCGCACTCTCGACGGGAGGCGGCTCCTCGATCCCATAGGGGATGATCCTCGTCTTCTCCGCAGGCATCCGGTGCACGTCGACGACGAAACGCCGCGTCGCCATCGCCGGAACGATGATCCGGTCGATCGCCACGCTGAAAAGGATCTTCGCCGGGAAGCGCCGGTACCGGCGCCGGATCATGGGGAGGTGCTCGGTCGTCACCACGCGCCGGTACCCCGCGAGTCGCGCGGCCAGAGCGACCGACGAGAGCCCCGCGTCGTAGGCGCTCGGCAGATTGATCTGGAGCACCTCCCCGCCGATCGAGGCGAAGAGACGCCGCAGCGTCGGGACAGCGCTCCACCACCGGAACCCGGGACGCAGATGGCGGTGGATCGACGCCCCGCAGGCGATGAGCTCCTCCTCGAGCCGGTCCACCCTCGGCTCGTCCGGCACCACCGCGGAGAGCCGGAACCTCGATGGATCGAGGCTCCGCGCCAGGGTCGTCAGATAGACCTCGGCCCCGCCGAAGTAGGCCGCGTCGCTGTAGAGCGTGAGGTGGATGGGGGGAGCGCTCATCCGCTCCTCCTCGCTCCCAGCCGCCAGATCCTCACGCCGGGAAACTCCCACCGCCGGTCGACGTCGAACCGTTCCGAGAGGAAACCCTCCCACGCCCCCATGGGATCATGGAAGTCGTCGCGGTAGAAAAGGACGTAGGTCTCCCGGGCGCGCGCGATTGCGGCAAGCCCCTCCTCCGCTTCCGCTCCCTCTCCGGGCGGCGTCCGATGCGGAATGAAGAAACGATCGATCGAGCGATCCTCGCGCAAACCCTGCCAGTAGTAGCGGTAGATCGGATCCCAGGTCCCCACGACGAAGATCAGATCCCCGGCGCCCACCTCGCTTCGAAGCACCCGGGTGGCCGAGCGGGCGTCCTCCTTCCAGTAGCGCGGCTGGGTCTGCAGTTGCGCGATGCTCACGCTCGACAGGATGAGAACTCCCGCGACGAGAGCTCCGCCCCAACGGCGCGGCCCGAGCAGCGCGGCCCCGTCGGCCAGGAGCATCGCGAACGCCGGCAGGGCGACGGCGGCGTAGCGCGGATTGAAGACCTTCACGTTTCGCGTCGCGACGAGGAAGGCCGCGGTAATCGGCACGATGAGGGCCAGCAGCCACAATCGCCGTCGATCCCCCGCGCCGCGGATCCAGCCGACGAGCCCGGCCGTCCCAAGGATTCCGAAGACCAGGCCGGTCGCCGCGATCGGCAGAGCGTGCCGGTGCAGCGTCCCGGCTGAGCGATCGACGCGCAGCTCCCGCAGCGAGGGGCCGAGGCTGAAACCGACCGAGAAGGTGTAGGCCAGATACGGGATTCCGACCGCCGGCGCCGTCGCCTCGCCGCGCAGCCGCTCCTCCTGCGGCACCGACTCCAGGGTGAGAAGATGCGAGGGCTGAATCCTGCGGTGGAAGAACTCCACCTCCCAGGGAAGCAGCGCGATCAGGGTCGAGGCCGCCGCCGCGCCGAGGCAGAGCAGCGTCCGCCGCCGGCGCCTGAAGCGCGCGATCCCCCAGATCCCCGCGGCGGCGATGTGGAACGCGAAGCTCAGATTGAACAGGAGTCCCGCGATCCAGCTCCCCGCGAGCCCGGCGGCGTCCCGCCATCGTCCGTGCAGATCGAGGCGCTGGATCATCCCGATGGCGATCACCGAGCACAGGATCGCGAAGGTGTAGTTGCGTACCTCCTGCGCGTACCAGATGTGAAACGGGTTGACGGCCAGCAGGGCCGCTCCGGCGATGGCGCGCCCTTGGCCGAAGACTGGCCGCGCGACGAGATAGAGCAGGGGCGCCGTCACCGCGGAGGCGATCGCCTGGGGGAGACGGACCGCGAGCTCGCCCCAACCGAAGAGACCGCACCATCCGTTCAGGAACACCGCGTGAAGCGGCCCCTGGAGATTGAGACGGATCCCTTCCCAGTTGAGCGGCGTGTCCAGCCCCGCGTACTTCAGGCTGAACATCTCATCGATCCATAGCGACTGGCGCGTAAGCCCCCACAGGCGCAGGATGAGCGCGAGAGCGCCGAGTGCGACCGGGATCCACGGAATCCGGGCGAATCGATTCGAAGGCCGGCTCAAGTCTGCTTGCGATCTCCCTCCGTCGAGCGGAACGAAGCGCCGCGGGATCCGCGGCTCGTGACTCAGTAAGCGCCCTTCCCGCCCAGGACCGCGGGGATCGTCTTGAAGAGGATCTTCAGGTCCAGGGCAAAACTACGACGCTCCACATACTCCATGTCCAACTGCATCCACCGATCGAATCCGAGCTGGCTGCGCCCGCTCACCTGCCATAGGCAGGTGATGCCGGGCTTGACCGAGAGGCGACGAAGCTGCCAGGGCTCGTAATGGGCCACTTCCTCGGGGATGGGTGGCCGCGGTCCGACGAGAGACATCTCCCCTTTGAGCACATTGAGGATCTGGGGCAGCTCATCCACGCTCGATCGACGGAGGATGCGGCCCACCCGCGTGATGCGCGGATCCCGTGCGATCTTGAAGACGGGACCGGACACTTCGTTCAGGTGGGAGATCTGATGGCGCGTCAGATCCGCGCCGTGGACCATCGACCGGAGCTTGTAGAAAGTGAAGAGCCGCCCGCCCCGACCGACCCGGGGAGAGCAGTAGATGACGGGACCCGGAGTGTCCAGCTTGATGGCGAGAGCGCAGAGGAGGAACAGGGGCAGCAGGATGAGAAGCGCGAGACCGCCGGCGAGGAGATCGAGTCCCCTCTTGCCGAAACGAAGGTAGAAGCCGCGATCCGGCGTGATCGGAATATCGCCCAGCTGTCGACTCCCGCCTCCCGAGGGCGGCGGTGCGGAATCGGGCGATATGGGCTGGGAAGCAGCCTCGCTCAGGAAGTCCGCGGATGGCTGGCGGGGGATGGCTTCCCCGCGCGGTTCCTCATCCGGGACTCGGGCGATCGGTCGTCCGAGCAGCGATGCCAAAGACACTGATGAACACTCCTTGCCGTGCGACGGGACCTCCACCGATGGACCGCGCTGTCTTCATGCGACCCCCTGGAGTTGGGCCGCCCCTCTGTCGGGTTCGGTCTGGCGTGTCGGTAATCCTGAAGGCCGGCGGCCTTGAAGATCCCGCTAGCAAGGTGTCTCTGGCAGTCTCCTCCTCTCCGAGGCTGTACTTGGACCTGATCAATTCTATCAGAGGAAAAATCGTCGGTCAAGACGGGTCTACCGCGCTCCCGGACGCCGGTTCCGGCGACTTTCGGCGTCCTTTTTCCCATATCCTCCCTGCCGCGGCCGCAAGTCCGAACAGGACCCACATCAGGTAGACGTAGACGTTGCCGCGCTGGTGCTCATCCCGGATCTGGGCGAGTGCGAACTGAAGGATCTGGACGTGCGCCACCATGAGGGCCCCCTGCGCGAAGGGGACCTCCCCCAGGTGCAGCTTCCCTCCCGGCCGGCTCTTCCAGAACGCCTTGCCCAGGATCCAGAGGAATATGAGAAGCCCGATCACCCCTGTCGTCCATAGGTACATCAGGTAGGCGTTGTGCGGCCACCACCGTCCGAGAGCGCTCCCGCCGCCTAGCAGATCGTAGAAGGGGCCGTGGCCGATCCACAGGTGGTTCGGGATCTCGCGCAGAACCGCCGCCCAGACCTCGACCCGGTTCTCTGGAATCCCGCGTTCCAGCTGCGTCGTGGTCAATCGCCAGAAGAGGGTGATCACACGACCATAGCGAGTCACCACGGTCTCCAGCAGGACGCCGACGAGCAGCAGGACCGGCAAGGCGACCATGACCCTTCGCGTCGTCAGCCCGCCGCGCCCGATCCAGATCATATAGGCGAGACCGACGACCCAGATGATGAAGCCTCCCCGGTTGGCCGTGACGAACATGAGGAAGAGCCCCGAGAGCATGAGCATCAGATAGAAACCACGCGCGAGGATGCTCTTCGATCGGATGAAGAGATACGCCTGGAGGATGAACATCATGGCGCAGAAGTCGGCCAGCAAACCGTGGAAGCGAAAGACGCCGCCGACCCGTCCCCCCTCGCCGAAGCGCTTGCCGTGCGGTCCCGGCGCAATGAACCACTCGGGGATCAGCTGCAGGGTGGGCACGAAGTACTCCATCACACCCGTGATCGCGACCAGAAGCGAGGTCACCGCGAGAGCCTGAAACGCGATCCGCAGATGCCTCTCGGTGTGAAGCGTCTTCGCGACGAGGAAGTAAAGCCCCACGGCCGCCGAGAGGAACTGGATCTGGAAGAGCCCGTTACGCAGGTTGTCGGGCGTCTCCACATTGACGAGCGATAGCAGGTGCACCCCGATATAGAGCCAGCACGCCCAGTCGAGATAGGTCCGCGCGGGGCTCGGCTCGAGCCCGAGCCGAACGCGGACCGCCCAGGCGATGACGAGGAACAGCACGAAGATCACATTCGAGTTGCCCAGAAAGATGAAAGTCGGGAACGGAAACGCGATCAGGAATAGGGAGACGACCGCGTAGAGCGGCAGCCGGAAGAGGGCAAGCAGGAAGACGAACCCCAGGGTCGCCTTGGCCCAGCGGGGCGGCAGCGTCCCCAGAGTGATCTGCGCCACGAGCACGCCGAAGGCCGCCGCGATGAGCAGCAGAAACCAGGGGCTCGAGAGCCACCCGGGGATTTCGTGGGGCCGCCGAATATCCTCACCGGTGGGTTGGGACATTGTTCCGCTCCTCCCCATTCTCTTCGGCATCCGCGGGCGCGGAATCGACCTTCGCCGGGCTCGATCCGGCGATGCGGCTTAACTGGGCCAAGCTCATGCCTTCACGGAAGAGATAGGCGGCTCCGACGATGTTCACGGGGAGCCATTGCGTCGCGTGATAGAGGATGGAGAAGGCGAGCCCCTGTTCCTTGGGAAGACCGAATACCAGGAGCGCCGCCGTCCCCCCGCCCTGCAACGTGCCGATGAAGCCAGGCGCGCTTGGGATCATCGTCACCAGGGCGATCGCGACCAGGGCTACGAGAGTCGCCTGCGGCTGGGGGGCGTCGATCCCCAGCGCGCGGAAGCAGAGCCAGACGACGATCGTGATCGCGGCCCAGTGGATCAGCGAGAGGAGGCTGACCATCAGGAGGTGGCCGGTCGAGTCGAACACGCGCAGGCCTTCCCGGAATCCCGCCGCCGGCCTCTCGGCGCGCCCCCGGTACCGTGAAGGGACCAGCCGGAGCGCGAGTCGGGTCACCCTCTCCGGGTGCCGGTTCCAGAGGATCAGGACTGCCAGCGCGACGATTCCGATCAGAAGAACCCAACCCGCCACTTGCCCGACCATCCCAGGGTACGGAGAGATCAGGGCGACCACTGCGAAGAGCGCGAGGAGCGTGAAGAGGTCGAAGATCCGCTCGACGACGATGCTCGCCAGCGCCGCGCTACGGCTGATCGACGCCCTCCGCCCCAGGACATGCGCGCGGACGAGCTCCCCCAATCGCGCCGGCAGCACGTTGTTCGCCAGGAATCCGATCATCGTCGCGGAGAAGAGAATCCCCTGCGGGATCGGTCGCATGGAGCGGAGCAGGAAGCCCCAGCGCAGCGCCCGCAGCCAGTAGGCCGCAAGGGTGAAGGCGACGCATGGGATCATGTAGGCGTAGCTCGCCCCGGCGAGAGCGGCGAGCATGCGTTGGAGATCGACGCCCCGCGCGGCGAGGTAGAGGAACCCCGCGCTCAGGAGAAGGCCGATGACGATCGTCCAGCGACGAGCCATCAACCCTCCGGCCCGATCCCGAGGTCGCGCAGGAGAACCTGCGAGAGATGGAGGATCGACTCAGGCGCCGGCTCCACCGGCGAGTCGCTCAGCAGGGTCGTGTAGGAATCGGCGTCATCCGGATGGTATCCGTGCATCCCCGCCAGCGGCGCGCTGCCCATGAAGCTCGGCAGGATCACGACCCCGGGATCGCAGAGATAGACAGCCTCGCCATAGGCTCGATCCGCGAAGCCCACGCCGAGCTCATCCATCTCCTCCTGCGGCACCCACCGCCCTCCGGAGAGCCCGCCGAGCCGCTGGCGGATCGCCCGCTCCGCGGTCTGCGAGTGAAACCAGAAGCGGGCCATCGAGCTGTCGAGGAACATCAAGTAGTCCTTCGGCATCCGAAGGGACAGCGAAGCCATGATGCCGGAGATGTCGAGCTCCTTGTGGACCGCCGCCATTCCGTGATCTCCGAAGACGCGCAGGATCGGCCGGCGACCCGAGGCCCGCGCGATCTCGAGGATTTTCTCGATCCTCTCCTCCATCCAGACCAGCCACGACCGCGCCGCCTCGGACCGGGGGCCGTGCACGTGCATGGTCGCGTCAAAGTCCGGAGTATAGAGAAACAGGAGCCTGTGCCGGCCCGCGGCGGCTTCCCGCTCCATCTCGGCAAGTGCGGATTCGGTCCGACAGGACCAGTCCCAGACCCGGTAGGACACTGCATGCTGAACGAGGCGGTCGAAGAATCCGGGGATGCCATCGAACGCGCCGGGCCGGTAGATGTTGCGTCGCTCGCAGAGATCGAAGTGGTGGATGAGCTCGAGCGGAATCTCGTAGAGCGAGAAGTAGCCGGTGAGTCCGTCGCGGCGCAACCGGTCCGCGAGCCAGCGGCGCACGCGCCAGTGCCCGCGCGGGATTCGCGCCGCGATCGAGAGAGGGACTCGATAGCGACGGAAGATCGATGCGCCCATGTCCCTGCGATACATCGACCAATGGCCGTGCTCCCTGGGCATCCTTCCCGTGAAGATCGATGGGATCGCCCCCGATGAGAAACCGAAGATCGAGCGCAAGCGCGGCCTGGGCGCGGCGGCGATATGGTCGAGGAATCCCCCGCTGCCTACGAGCTCGTGGCCGAGAGCGTCGATCATGAAGACCAGAACCAGGTCCCGGTCGCCGGTTCCCGCCATGCCCTATTCGATCCCTTCCCGATCCATCGCCTTGCGCAGCCCGACGATCCTCGTCTCCATCGGTTCCAACGCCTCTGCCCCGACGAGCCTCGCCAGGGCGTCGCGGCACTCCACGAACCTCCCGAGACTGAACCAAACCGCCGCCTCCCACAACACGTTGCGTGGAGTCCGGTCCCAGAGTCCGGGCCCCGGGAAGCGCCGGTTCCCGCCCCCCGAGAGCCAGCGCTTCCAGGATCGAAGCATCTTCCGGGGAGATGTGGAGACATCACGGAAGAGGGCATCGCCTCCCGCATCCTCCCCGCAGTGCCGCAGACCCTCCACGATGGCCTGCCGGGCCGCCGCGTGGACCGCCCCCGACGCCTCCACCCGCGTCAGATCGCCCCCACCGACCGGCAGCCGATCCCAGTCGGGCTCCAGGCGCCAGGCCGTCCATGCCTCGACGCGATCGAGCTCCGCGGGAGCCAGAATCCCCACCCGGCGCGCCTCGGCCGCCCGGGCGGCGTAACCCCCTCCCCGGTAGAGCCCCCGAGCCAGGAGAGCGACCGTGGCCGAGTCGGCCGTGAGCTTCGCTGCGGCGTAGGCACGCGCGGTCGGCGAAGCCGAGCCCAAAGCCTCGAGCCACTCGATCGCCCGATTCGCCAGCAGCCTCCGCGCCTCCCAGGCGGGAATCGAATCCGGCGCGGGCAGGACGAACCGAGCGAGATCGCCTGGGCGACCGAAGAGAACCCATCCCGCTCGCGCAGTCTCCACCATCCCCGGGGTCGGATCCTGCCGCCCGAGGTCGTCCAGGCAGTAGAGCCCGACGCGCACCTCCGGCGCCGTCGAGATCTCCGCCAGGAGCCGATCGACCGCATCGGCCGTCCCTGCAGGCGCCCGCCGCTCGGCGAGTACTCCGATGTCGAGATCCGAGAGAATCCGGCGCGTCCCGTCCGGCGCAACGATCCCGCAGAGCTCTCCGTGGACGGCGCTGCCGCCCAGGAAGATCGCTCTGGGGCGCTGCGAGGCGAGAAACGATTGAATCGCCCGGACACATTCGGGCAAGCAGGCGGCCGCCGCCTCGCCCACCCAAGCCTGGCGGCTCAGCTCCGAGGCGGCAGGGACTCCGACGCGGGGTCCGTGAGGTGGCGCGACATGCATCGCCCCCCCGCTAAAGGTGCCGGTAGATGAAGTCGGGGATCGGATAGCGCCTCTGGTTCAGAACCACGCCGAGCACGCGCACATTGGCGGCCTGCAGGAGAGCCAGCGCCTTCTGGACCACCTCGCGCCTCGTTCGGCCGGACCGGACGACTAGCACCGCCCCGTCGGTGAACGCTGCGAGAATCCTCGATTCCGAGTGCGAGAGCAGCGGCGCGCAGTCGAGGATCACCATCCGGTAGATCTGGCCCATGTCGTCAACGAAGTCCCGCATGCGGTCCGAGAGGATCGCCTCCTTGCCCCGGGCGAGGTCGACGCCGGAGGGCAGGAAGTGGAGATTCTCCACGTCGGTCGCGAGCACCGCCTTGGAGAGCTCCACCTCCCCTGCCAGGACTTCGACCAGGCCGGGCGCCTGGGCCGAAGCTCCGGAGGATTGCGTGAGGCTCTTCGAGACGCGCGCCATGTCCGCATCGACGAGCAGGATCCGCCCCTCGGGATCGCGCGCGAGAACCCGGGCGAGATGAAGCGCCACCGTCGTCGCGCCTTCTCCGGCGGCCGCGCCGGTGAAGGCGATGACCCTGCGTCCCCCGCGAGGCAGCTCGCTCAGGATCCTCTCCGACAAGGAGTGCATCTCCCGGAGCAGATGGAAGTCCGACTCGCGCACGGGGGAGGCCGCGGTCTTTCCGACCGGCTGGACGGGAAAAGGTCCCGACGGCGCGGGTTTCTCCGGCGCGCCACCTTCCTTCTTCTTCAAGGCATCGAAGATATTGCTCATCGCACTCCCTCGACGCGGGCATCCTCGATCGGGGCGGCAGAGGAACCGACATACCCCTCATCGAGCTCCCGCACGGCTTCACGAACGTGCTCGAACCCAATCCGATCGGCTCCGCGCGCGAAGGCGACCAAGAGCGCGCGATCAGCGGCCTGGTTGATCAGGCGCGGGATCCCCTCGGAATAGCGAGCGATCTCGGCGATCGCCTCCGGAGAGAAGAGATGCGTGGAGCGCCCGCGGCTTGCGACATGGAGGCGGTGGCGGATGTATTCCGCGACGCTATCGGCCTGGAGCCGGGAGAGGTCGCAGATGCCCGGGATCCTCTGCCGGAGCTGGCGCAGCGCGTGCTGGCTCAGGACCGTCTTCAGCTCCGGCTGGCCCACCAGGAGGATCTGGAGCAGCTTGTGCGTGCTCGTCTCGAGATTGGAGAGCAGGCGGAACTCCTCCAGGCTCTCCGGGGAGAGGGTCTGCGCCTCGTCGACGACGAGCAGCGCCGTCCCTCCCCGGTCCCGAAGCCCCAGAAGATGCGACTGCAGCTGGAGCAGGAGGTCGACCTTCGTGCGCGCCGTCGGACGCAGGCCGAAGTCGAGCAGCGCCAGGTAGAGCAGCTGCTTGAAGGTGAGCCGCGCGTTCATCACGACGGCCGTCTCCACCTCCGGCGGCAGCTGGTCGAGGAGGGTTCGGACCATCAGGGTCTTGCCCACGCCCACCTCTCCGGTGAGCACGGCGATTCCCTTCCGCTCGCGGATCGCGTAGGTCAGATAGGCCATCGCGTCGCGGTGGGAACGGGTCACGAACAGAAAGCGCGGATCCGGCGTGATCTGGAAAGGAGCTTCCTCGAAGCCGAAGTACTCCTCGTACATCGAGTCGTCCTAGCGCAGCTTCGAGACGGAGCCGAGGACGGGCACCTTCAAGTGCGCCTCCGCCTCGGCGGCGTCCTTGATGGAGTGGTCGTAGCCGTCCAATACAAAGGCGAGCGCCAGGCCGATCAGCAGCGCGAAGAGCGGAACCAGGGCCATGCGCACGAAATCTCGGGTCCTCTCCCTCTCCGAGGGCGATGCCGGCTGCAGGAGGATGACGCGCCACTCCGGACGGCCGGTGCTCTCGACCTTCGCGGCCACCTGTCGCTCGACGAGCGTCTCGTGATCCGTTCGGAGAGCCGCAATGATCCGGTCATAGTCGGATAGACGCGCCTCTTTGTCGGGAAGAGAGTTGAGCATCTCGTCGATTCTCGCGAGCGAGGCCGCAAGGGAGTTCACGCGCGCTTGGGCCACGGAGATCCGGGCGTCCAGGAAGCGTCCGTAGTTCTCCGTCTCCCTGTCGAGCTGGCCCTCGAGATCGTCCACGAGCTCCTTCGCCGCCTTGACGTTGGGATGATCGTCCGTATATCGCCCCCGCACCTGGTAGTAGTCCGCCCGCCGCGTGTTGAGCTCCTTGCGGAGGTTGAAGAGGAGTCCCTCGTCGTCGAAATCCGCATCGCCCATCCCGAAGATCTCGACATCGGGGTCGAGCCGCCTCTCCTGCTGAAGGGTCTCCACGGCCTCCAGGCGCGCCGCGTAGTCGGCCAGACGGGTCCGCGCGGCCGTCAACTGCGAGGCGACACCTTCTCTCTGCCGCAGGAGGCTCTCCCGCTCCGAGGGGATGCTGACGATCCTCTCCGCCGTCATGAACTCGGCCCGGCGCTGCTCCCACTGGGAGAGCTGGTCCCGGAGCGACTCGAGCTCCTCCTGGAAGAAGCCGTCGACGATCGGCAGGCTGCGTTCCTGCGCCCGCCACTCCATGTAGGAGCGGATGACGGCCCGGAGCGCCTCGCGCGCCTCGATCGGATCGCCCGTCCGGTACGTGACGATCAGGACGCTCGCCTTGCCGGTGGTGGTCGTCGAGATCTTCATGGGATCGACCTTGATCGGCTCGCCCTTGCTGTTGACCGCCTTGGCCTCGTTGATGAAACGCTGCGCCCGCTCGGCGATCGTCGAGCTGGCGATGACCTCCATCTCGGAGTTCAGCTCCTCTTCCCAGGAGAGGAGTTTCGTGCGCGTGTTGAAGACGCTCTCGGGCTCCCCCCGGTTCACGAGCATGCGCGCCGTCGATGAGTAGGTCGCCGGAGTCGTCATGTTGAGGAGGATGACGCTGAGGATCGCCGCGAGAAGCACGGTCAGGATGATGGCCTTGCGCCGAAAGACGACCGATAGGAAGTCCCGAACTGTGGTCGATCTCGATTCGAATCCAGTCTCGCTCATTCGACGTGCACCTCAGCGAGTGATGAACCGGACGCTGGTTTCATCGATATTGAATGCGTTCCACCCTTCGATGTAGAGCGTGAACGGCGGCGTCATCTGGCGGACGTACTGGTCCATGAAGACATTGACGCTCGCGATGAAGGTCTTCGGCACATAGATCACGTCGAAGGGGCGGACCGGGAGGTCCTTGTCGAGGTCCTTCCCCTTCAGGGGTCCCCTGAGGTCGACCCGAAACGCGACAGCCTCGCTCGGGCCGAGCCTGCGCAGGACGATGACGCTCGAGCGCTTCGCGTTGTTGTTGAATCCCCCCGCCTCCGCGATCGCCGCCAGTGCCGTCATTCCGCGGTGGTACTCGTGGTCCCCGGGCACGCCGACCTCGCCCATCACGAAGATGCGCCTCGCCCCGAAGTTGGAAACGGCAAGGCTCGCCTCCGGGAATCTCAGAATCGTGGAGAGTGACGTCTCGACCTGGTCGGTCACCTCCGGCAGCGTCGATCCGAGGACGAAGATCGACCCCACGCCCGGGATCGATATCGTGCCGTCGGGAAGGACCCTTGTGGGGCCAGATAGTTCCGGCGCGCCCAGAACCGTCAATAGAAGTTCGTCGTAGACCGCCAGCCTGTAGGTGTCCACCTCGGCCTGCATCGCGGCCGCCTGGGACATCGAGGCCGTGTATGCGGGGGGCGCAGGCGGCGGCGCCGGAGGCGAGCCGCCTCCACAGCCTGCCAGGAAGATCAATGCCGAGAGGATACCGACGAATCTGCGCGACCCTTCGAGCATCCGACTGTCACCGTCCCTGGGAGCACTGGTTTCCGTACCCACCATCTCCGTTCCCTGGTCAGAGCGATCCTCCATGATCGCTCGCCGGCTCAAAGCACCAGAGTCGCAAGACTAACACCGCCTCATACACCCGTCAACGCGACCCCTGAAGGGCTCTCAAAGCAACTATCGGATCTGCTCCGGGCCGCGATTAGCAGATTATCACGCGCCTCGCCGCCCGGCGCCGTCGCCGCTCATCCGCAATCGCACGGCCTGGAAGAGCATCGGCAGAAGAATTTCGTGGTGTCCAACGATATAGTACCCCCGACCCCCATGGAGGGTCGGCCGGCGCGCGACATTTTCCATCGGGCGGTAGTGCCGCTGGAAGTCGAAGACGGCGGTCGTGAAGGGCTGCCCGGCGCCACCGAGATTCCGTGCCACGGAGTATGCCTTCAGGAAGACCTCCGGCAGCACGACGGCCGAGCCGAGGTTCAGGACCGTTCCGCCTCGCAGGCGCATGAGCTCGGATGCGAGGATGCGGAAGTCGCGCGCGGAGGACTCTCCCGCCGCCGCGCCGTCGAAGTCGGGATGCTGGTGGTGAATGTCGGTTCCGATCGCGACGTGGATCGTGGCCGGTAGGCCGAGATGGCTCATCGCGGCCAGCATCGAGCGGCGGCGACACTTTCGATCCGCGGCAAGCATGAGCCGTCCGATCGCTTCTCCCAGCCCCTCGCCCCGATCGGCCGCCTCGCGCGCCGCGGCGTTCAGGAAGGCGGCCGTCTCCCGCGCCATGCCGAATCGGCCCGCGTGGAGTTCCTCGGCGACATCCTCCGAGGTCCGGCCGAAGAGCCCGATCTCCACGTCATGGACCGAGCCGGCGCCGTGCATGGCGAGACCGGTCAGAAGACCCCTCTCCATCCAGTCGATGAGACCCGGACCCATCCCCGTCTTGACCACGTGGGCGCCGCAAAGGGCGATGACGGGGCGGTTGCGGCGCCTCGAATCGACGATGCGATCGACGAGGTTGCGCAAGTCCTCCGCTCCGAGCAGCGGAGGCATCGATTCCCAGAACGCGCCGAAGCTTCTCGGATCCCGGGGTGGCGAGTAGAGCTGGGTGGAATCGACCTTGCTCCGGCGCTTCATCACGCTCACGGTGCGGATCTTGCGCAGATCGACCTCAGGATGCCGGCTCATTCGGGCCTCTCGTAGTCGGTCAGGACCACGCTGATCGAGCCGACGGAGATCTTGCTCTTCATCAGCACCGGCATCCTGCGTTCGTCGTCGGTGAGCCAGATCGTGAGCGAGCCTTCCTGCTTGAAGAGCCCCGGCGTGCGAAGCATCGGCTCGACGACGATCGTGTCGAACTTTCCCGCGGGCGTGTCGACCCTCTCCCGGCCGTGGACATTGACCTTCAACGGATAGTTCTTCCGATCGGCGTGCATCTCCAGCCAGTGTTCCTTCCCAGGCTCGAGCTCGAGAGTCCGGACGTAGTAGAACGCCGAGAGGACATCGTGCGCCCCCGCGAGGAACTCGAAGACCCGGCCGTCCTGGTAGCGCGCCATCCGAAGCGTCTGGTCCATCTCGATGTCCTGCGTCGCGCGATAGCTTCCTTCACGAAGCTGCTTGCGGAATCTCCGGCTGAAGAGATAGTCCTTGTCCATCCACGACTCCACGCGGTCCCGCACCTTGTAGACGGTATCGAAGAAGGAGTTGCTCTTCGCGGTCGTCACGACGTGGTAGCTTGGATGCCCGTAGGCGTCCTCGATCGCCGCGATCTGCATCGTCGCCTCGCCCGCGCGGATCACGCCGTAACGGATCGAGAATGTGAGCTTCTCGCCGACGCGGATCGAGGGGCTCTGCCCGGGCAGATCCCCGCTCCTCTGCCTCGACGCCCGCGTCTCGGCGTCGATGATCTCCAGGGGGTCCTCCCCGCCGTCGAGCCCGAGGAGCAGCGCCTCGCCCGAGTCGGGTCGCTCGCCCGCTTCCGGGTCCGCCGAGACGATCCAGGGCATCGAGAGAGCCAGGACCCAGACGATCGCGATGAGTCTCACTGCGATCCCCGGCGCCTCTTTCTCGATCCGACTCCCGTGTGCCCGAACCCTCCGTCCCCGCGCGCCGTCGCGCCGAGGCCTTCGGCCCAGCGCAGGCGCACCGATTCGACGCGCGCGAAGACCAGCTGCGCGATCCGATCGTGATGGCGGATCGTGAACGGCTCGATTCCCCAGTTCATCAGGATCACGCAGACCTCCCCTCGATAGTCCGAATCGACCGTTCCGGGCGCGTTCAGAAGCCCGATTCCGTTTCGAGCCGCCAGTCCGCTTCGGGCGCGGACCTGCCCTTCGAGGCCGGCCGGGATCTCCAGCGCAATGCCAGTTGGTACAACCGACCAGCGTCCAGGTTCAAGAGCGATCGGCTCATCGAGGCAGGCCGAGAGATCCCAGCCGCTTGCCCCGTCCGACATCTTCTTCGGCAGGCGCGCCTTGGGGCGCACCCGGCTCACGCGGACCAGCGGCTGCGAGAGGCGCGGGCGCGATCGCGGGGCGTCCAATCAGAAGTCCCAGTCGCCGGATCGGAAGACCCGGGGTCCGGCGGGTCCGAGGTAGAGCAGGGAGAAGCGCCGCGGCACGAGGATGCGTTCCATCGCTTCCTGCGCCTCGTCGCGATCGACCCTCTGGATACGGTTGGCGACTTGTTCGAGGGACGCCTGGCGGCCGTAGCCGATCTCGCTCAAGGCGATCCGGTTCATCCGCTCGTATGTGCTCTCGTACCCGAGGAAGTGGGACATCAGGAGCTGCGCCTTGGCGCTCTCGAGCTCCCAGCGCCGGATCCCGTCTCGCTTCAGGCGGCGAATCTCGCGGCAGGCGAGGTCGAGCGCGCGGCGCGCGTTCTCGGGCGCGACTCCCAGGAAGACGCCGAAGAGACCCGTGTCGCGGAGCGAGTCGAGGAAGGAATAGACGGTGTAGGCGAGCCCCTCGTCCTCGCGGATCTTGCGGAACAGCCGGGAGCTGATCCCCGCCCCGAGAACCATGTTGACGATCGCGAGCGCGTGCCGATCCTCGTCCCGGTACGAAGGCCCCCGGCCCGCGAGCGCGAGGCAGGCCTGGCTCAGGTCTCGCTCGACCGCCATCACCCTCGAGCGGAATCGGGGCATGGCGAAGTGGCCGTTGGGCTGCTCTCCGCCGGGCAGGCGAAGATACCGCCCCGCGAGCTCGACGACGGCGTCGAATGTGACGTGGCCTGATGCGGCGACGACCACGTTCGGGGCTATATAGTGCCGCCGGTGATACTCGCGCAGCACGCTGCTCGAGAAACGCTCGATCGTTGCCCGATTGCCGAGGATCGGCCGGCCAAGGGGATGGTCCGGCCATACCATCTCCGCGATCCGATCATGGGCCTGATCCTCCGGCGTGTTGTCGTAGCTCTCGATCTCCTCGTAGACCACGCCGCGCTCGGAGTCGATCATCGCGCGCTCGAACCGGGGGGACCTCACCAGGTCGCCGAGGATCTCCATGGCGATCTCCAGGTGCTCCTGGAAGACTCGGGCGTAGTAGCAGGCATGCTCGCGCGAGGTGAACGCGTCGAACTGCCCGCCGATCGACTCGCTGCGTTTGGCGATCTCGAGGGCCGAACGTCGGCGCGTTCCCTTGAAGAGCATATGCTCGATGAAGTGGGAGATGCCCGCGAGCTCCTCGGGCTCATCCCGCGATCCTGTGAGGACCCAGA
The DNA here is from genome assembly GCA_034679345.1 of Candidatus Eiseniibacteriota bacterium. Classification (GTDB taxonomy): domain Bacteria; phylum Eisenbacteria; class RBG-16-71-46; order CAIMUX01; family VGJL01; genus JAXDAY01. Next base: position 80,683 of record JAXDAY010000029.1, on the reverse strand, counting down.
CGCCGATGGAGAGGCTCCGGACCTCCGGGACCTCCTCCACGACGACGGTGAGCCCCGACGGAAGGACCGCCTTGCGGACATTCTCGATCGGGCGGACCCGGTCCAGATTGCGGACGAATCGAAGGGGTCGACTTCTCGCCAATCGGATCGCCCCCCGAAGGGCCTAGGCCTTGCCGCTCACTGCGGGAAGGGCGGCTTTGCGGGAGAGCTTGATCTTCCCCTCCTCGTCGATGCCGATCACCTTCACGAGGACGAGGTCCCCCTCCTGGAGGACATCCTCCACCCGCGCGACGCGGCGGTTCTCCAGCTCCGAGATGTGGATCAATCCGTCCCGGCCCGGGAGGATCTCCACGAACGCTCCGAAGTTGACGATCCGGCGGACCTTGCCCCTGTAAATCTGGCCGATCTCCGGATCCTCGGTGATGCTGCGGATCATGTCGATCGCGCGCTGCGCCGCGTCGGCGTCGATGCAGGCGATCTTGATCTGGCCCGAATCGTCGATGTCGATGGTCGATCCCGTCTCGTCGGTGATCTTCTTGATCATCTTCCCGCCCGGTCCGATGACGTCGCGGATCTTCTCGGGATTGATCTGGATCACGAAGATCCTCGGGGCGTATGGGGACATCTCAGGACGCGGTTCGGGCAGGGTTTCCTTCATGATGCCCAGGATGTGCAGCCGGCCTGCCCGGGCCTGCTCGAGCGCCGCCTGGAGGATCGCCATGTCGAGCCCGCCGACCTTGTTGTCCATCTGGATCGCGGTCACGCCCTCGGCAGTTCCGGTCACCTTGAAGTCCATGTCGCCGAGGTGATCCTCGACGCCGAGGATGTCGGAGAGAACGACCACCTTCTCGCCTTCCTTGATGAGGCCCATCGCGATCCCCGCCACCGCCGACTTGACCGGCACGCCGGCGTCCATCAACGCGAGACTCCCGCCGCAGACGGTCGCCATCGAGCTCGAGCCGTTCGACTCGAGGATGTCCGAGACGACGCGGACGGTGTAGGGGAAGGAGTCGTTCGAGGGGATGACCGCCGATAAGGCCCGCTCCGCGAGGGCGCCATGGCCGATCTCGCGGCGACCCGGACCTCGGTTGGGACGGACCTCGCCGACGCTGAAGGGCGGGAAGTTGTAGTGGAGCATGAAGGTCTTCCAGGACTGGCCCATCAGCTCCTCGATCTTCTGCTCATCCGTGGATGTGCCCAGCGTGGCGACGACGAGGGCCTGGGTCTGGCCCCGTGTGAAGATGGCCGAGCCGTGGGTTCGCGGAAGAACGCCCACTTCGCAGGTGATCGGCCGGATCTCCTCGGGCTTGCGCCCGTCGGCCCGGCGATTCTCGTCCAGGATCATCGCCCGGAGGTGCGCGCGCTCCATCGAGTCGAGGATGCCCCGGATCATCTTCTCCGACTCCGGGTGCTCGGGGAGGAACTTCTCCACCGCCTCGTTGCGGAGCATCGACATCGCCTCCTCGCGCCGCTCCTTGCCGGGAATCGAGATCACATCCCGGACGCGCGCGCTGAAGGCGTCGCTGAGCCCCTGCGCCAGCGCCGCGGGAATCTCCTTGCGGGGGATTGCGCGCTTGGCTCGACCCGCAGCCTCGACAAGCCGCTTCTGGAGCTGGATCAGCTCGCGTACCTGCTCGTGGGCAAGGCGGAAAGCCTCGAGCAGCTCGGCCTCGGAGACCTCGAGCCCCTTGCCCTCCACCATCGTGAGGCTGTCCTCGGTGCCGGCGACGACGATGTCCATCGTGCTGTCGTCGAGTTCCTCGCTCGTGGGGTTGACCACCAGACGGCCGTCGATCTTGCCGATCCGAACCGCCGCGATCGGCCCCCCGAACGGAATGTCGGAGAGCATGAGCGCCGTCGAGACTCCCACGAGCGCCAACACGTCGGCGTCATTCTGCTGATCCGAGGAGAGGACATCCGCCTGGACCTGCACCTCGAATCGGAAGTCCTTGTCGAAGAGGGGTCGGATCGAGCGATCGATCAGGCGGGAGGAGAGGATCTCCTTCTCGTTCGGCCGTCCTTCGCGCTTGAAGAATCCACCCGGGATCCTCCCCGCAGCGTACTGCTTCTCGCGATAGTCCACGACAAGGGGAAAGAAATCGCGCTCCACGGCGGCTTCCTTCGCGCCCACCACTGTGCACAGCACGACTGTGTCGCCGTACCGGACCCACGCGGCCCCGGACGCCTGCTTGGCGACCCGGCCGGTCTCGATCTCGAAGGTTCGTCCACCGATCTCAATGGCGAAGCGATGCGCCATTTGCACTTGCTCCTCTCTCTCCGGCAGGATCTCGCCGGGTACGGCAGCGCCGCCCGGTCCCGCACGGGTCGCTCGCGAAGAGAATGGGCGCGGCTTAGCGGCGCAGCCCGAGTTCCTTCACGATGGCCTTGTAGTTATCCTGTTTGTTGTCCCGGAGATAGTCGAGGAGCTTCCGGCGGCGTCCCACCATCTTCAGCAGCCCGCGCCGCGAGTGGTGATCCGTCGTGTGTCGCTTGAAGTGCTCCGTGAGCTGCCGGATCCTCTCGGTCAGCAGCGCGATCTGCACCTCGGGGGATCCCGAGTCCAGATCGTGGAGTTTGTACTTTGCGATGATCTCCTGCTTCGTTTCCTTGGTGAGCGACATCAAATTCCTCCGATTGACGCCGGAACCTCCGGCGCCCGTCCCGATGTCCCGGGACGCGACACTTCTCATCCAGGACCTGACCGCGAGAATCTACCAGCTAGACGCCTCGCCAGCAAGCCCGCTTTCCCTATTCCTCCAACTAACTGCCAGCTCTCGAGTTCGAGCGATATCCGCCGAGACCTGACCCCTGAGATCTTCGAGCGAGGGGAATCTTCGCTCCTCTCGAAGGCGCGTGCGAATCTGAAACATCAGCGCCCGTCCCATGAGATCTTCATCACGATCGATGACGTGAACCTCGGCAACGAGATTCCCATCCCCCGTGAGAGTCGGCCTCCGGCCCAGATTCATCACGGCGGGCGCCGCCTCCCCCCGCCACTCCGCGAGACCCGCGTAGACCCCGGGCATCGGGAGACACTGGCTCGGTGACAGCCGCAGATTCGCCGTCGGCACGAGCAGCTTGCGCCCCTCGCCGCGGCCCGGCACGACCGTCCCTTCCATGTCGGGCCATCGCCCGAGCAGCCGTGCGGCCTCCTCGACCGCGCCCGCCCGAAGACGCTCTCGAATCCTCGAGGAGCTGACCGGCGACTCGCCTTCGGTCACCGGCCCCACGCGATGCGACTCGAAGCCCCAGCGCAACGCCGCTTTCCGGATCGTGCCCCAATCTCCCTCGCGTCCCCGCCCGAACCGGAAGTCGTGGCCGACCCACAGTCCGCGCAATCGGCTGCCCGCCCCGAGAACGTCGACCAGGAACCGCTCGGCCGCGATCGCGGCGACCGCGCGAGAGAAGCGGATCACGACGACGCGGTCGACGCCGAGCTCGGCGATGAGCCGGAGCTTCCGGGGCGTCGGCGTCAGCTCGTCGGGCGGAGTCTGCGGCGCGAAGACCGTCACCGGGCGCGGCTGAAATGTGTAGAGCGCCGACGGCACGCCCGCGCGCCGAGCCGCGAGATTGAGCGAGCGCAGGATCTCCTGGTGTCCGCGATGCAGGCCGTCGAAAACCCCCACCGTCGCGAAGTGCTCATCGGGCCAGGGGGACTCGTCAAAGGACACGTTCAAGCTTGAGCTCCCAGCTGCTCTGCCACGCACGGTCGATCGGCCCGGGCACCGGTTCGATTCGCGCCATGGCGATCACATCTCCTTCGGCGCCGACCAGAGCGACCTTCGGCCCTTCAGGAAGCCGATCGGCCGTCACGGCTCGCCAAGGAGGCTGCTCACCGTGCCGCACCCTTCGGACCCACTCGGGCCGCAGCCGCAGTTGCGCGAGATGACGCAGCGCCTCGCCCAGCGGGATCGCCCGCGCGAGGAGGCCCTCGCGCACGGCCGCGCGCTCCCCCTCGATCCCGACCAAACCATCCGCGCCGAATCCGCCGACCGCCGTGCGACGCAGACTCTCCACGCACCCGCCCAGATCGAGACGCTCGCCGAGATCACGCGCGAGCGCGCGGATGTAGGTCCCCTTTCCGCATCGCACCCGAAACTCGACTCGCTCCCCCCGGACACCGAGGATCTCGAACTCGTGGATCTCGATCAGCCGCGGGCGCAGCTCCACCTCGACCCCCTCGCGCGCGAGATCGTAGAGGCGGCGGCCCTGCAGCTTGATCGCAGAGATGACCGGCGGGATCTGCTCCACCCGACCGACGAAGCTCGCGGCGATCTCCCGGAGGCGCTCCAGATCGATTCGATCCACGGGACGCTCCTCGATCGTCTCGCCGGTGATGTCTCCCGTGTCGGTTGTCCGGCCGAGCAGGATCACTCCGCGGTACTCCTTCGGGAGATCGGCCAGGTAGGAGATGACCTTCGTCCCGCGCCCGACCCCGCAGACAAGAGCGCCGGTCGCGAACGGGTCGAGCGTCCCGGCGTGTCCGATCTCCCGCACGCCGAGGATCGAACGAAGGCGCTGGACCGCGTCGTGGCTGGTCCACTCCACCGGCTTGTCGATCGCCACCACGAAGCCGATCAATCGCCGCCCTCCGCTCGAGGCGAGTCGTCCGCCGGGATGTCGAGCTCCCTCAGGATCCCCTGGATGCGAAGCGAATCGGCGATCGAGTGGTCGGCCCGAAACTCGATCTCCGGGATCTTGCGGGCGCGGAGGCGATGGGAGAGCTCCGCGCGCACCGCCCCGCGCGCGCGGGCGAGAACTCGCAGCCCGTCCTCCTGCGCTCGCTCATCGCCGAGCACGGAGACATAGATCTTCGCGTGGCCCAGATCCGAGGAGAGCTCCACGCGCACGACGCTCACCCATGCGAGCCGGGGATCGGCGAGGTGATGCGTCAGGATGTCGGAGACCTGGATGCGGATCTCCTCGGCCATGCGAGCCGAACGAACCTGATTCATTCCTCGGTTTCCTCCTCGATCTCCGGAGCATCGTCGAAGCCTCCGACCCGCGTTTCGAACTCGAGCAGGATCACGCGATAGTCCTCTTCCACGAGCCGGCGAACGGTCTGCAGGCAGCCGCGCACCTGCGATTCCTCCCGGGCCATCAGGCTGACGCCAAGAGTCCCGCGTTGCCACAAGTCCTGGGATCCGGCGTCGATGACCGCCACGCGCAGCCTCTCGGCGAGGCGCGTCTTCAGGCTGTTCAGGATCGAACGCTTGTCCTTCAGGGATTGGCTCTGGGGGAAGTGAAGCTCGAGGCGCCCCAACCCGTAGAATATCCGCTCCCGGTCCACGGCGCCTCGCTCCGCCCTACGATTCCAGTTTTCTGGCTACTTCCTCCACGACGAAGGTCTCGAGGATGTCCCCCACCAAGACGTCGTCGCGTCCCTCGAGCCCAATGCCGCATTCGAAGCCGGCCTGGACCTCGCGGGCGTCGTCCTTGATCCGCTTGAGCGAGGCGATCTTCCCGCTCCAGACCTTCTCCCCCTCGCGGATGAGCCGGATCGAGTCGTTGCGCCGAACCGCGCCCGACGTGACCATGCAGCCCGCGATCACGCCGACCTTCGAGATGCGGAAGATCTGGCGCACCTCCGCGGTCCCGCCGATCTTCTCGACGAGGTCGGGCGCCAGGAGGCCGCTCATCGCGTTGCGGACCTCCTCCACCAGCTCGTAGATCACCGTGTAGAGCCGCACATCGACCTTCTCCGTCTGGATGGCGGCATGCGCCTTCGCGTCCGGCTTGACGTGGAAGCCGAGGACGATGGCGTCGGATGCGGCGGCGAGGAGCACATCCCCCTCGGTGATCGCGCCCACTCCCTTGTGGATCACGCGGATCTGGACCTCAGAGGTGGAGAGCTTCTCGAGGCTCTCCTGGAGGACCTCCACCGATCCGGCCACGTCACCCTTGACCACGAGATTGAGCGACGCCGCTTCCCCCTCCTTGATCTTCTGGCTGATGTCGACAAGGGTCCGGCGGCGGCTCAAGCGCAGCTCGTGCTCCCGATGGACCTGGCCCCGCTTCATGGAGACTTCGCGCGCCTCCGCCTCGCTGGGCGCCACGCGGAATGTGTCGCCTGCCTGCGGCAGGCCCGACCAGCCCCACACCTCGACCGGCATCGACGGCCCTGAGGAGCGGACGCGCTTTCCGGTGTCGTCCACCATGACCCGGACCTTGCCGTGCTCGATCCCGCAGACGAACGGATCGCCCACCTTGAGCGTGCCGTTCTGCACCAGGATCGTCGCGACGATGCCCTTGCCGGGATCCCGCTTCGATTCGATGACCGCGCCGCTCGCCGGCCGGTCCGGCTCGGCCTTCAGATCGAGGATCTCAGCTTCGAGAAGGATCATCTCGAGAAGCCGGTCGATGCCGGTTCCCGCCTTCGAGGAGACTTCGACGCAGACGTTCTTGCCGCCGTATTGCTCCACGACGACCCCCGCCTCAGCGAGCTGGGCGCGGACCTTCTCGGGATTCGCGCCCGGAAGGTCGATCTTCGTGACCGCCACGACGATCGGGACATTCGCGGCGCGCGCGTGATTGATCGCCTCCAAGGTCTGAGGCATCACGCGATCGTCCGCGGCGACCACCAGGACGACGATGTCGGTCACCTGGGCGCCGCGCGCGCGCATGGCCGTGAACGCCTCGTGGCCCGGCGTGTCGAGGAAGGTGACCTGTCCCGGCGCGAGCCGGACGGCATAGGCGCCGATGTGCTGGGTGATCCCTCCCGATTCGCTGGCGACGACCCGCGTCTTCCGGATATAGTCGAGCAGGCTCGTCTTGCCGTGGTCGACATGGCCCATCACGGTCACGACCGGTGGACGGCTCCGGCTCTCATAGCTCTTCTGTTCCTCCTCGGGAACGTCGAGGATCTCATCCGCGATGTCGGTGACGAACTCGAGCTCGCATCCATACTCGTCAGCGACGAGCGCCATCTCATCCTTGTCGAGACGGCGATTCACGTTGGCGATGATCCCAAGCTGAAGCAGGGCTCCGACGACCTCGGGGGGGTTGATCTCCATCGCCGAAGCCAGCTCCGAGACCGTCATGAACTCGGTCACCTTGATCCGCGGCTGCTCCTCGGCCACCTCGCCGCCGCCCGCATCCGCGCGACGGCGACGCCGGCGCCGGCGCCCCACGTCGAGGGTCGCGAGGGTCCTCTTGACGCTCTCCCGCACGAGCTTCTCGTCGACGGCGGTCCGCCCCTTCTTCCCCTTGCGGCCGGTCTTTCGTCCCACCGGGATCGTGGTCGGCCGCCACACCGGCGGCGGTTCCGGCCCCTTCGCCGGCTGCGGAGGCGCCACGGCGGGCTGGGGCGGCGCGAGGACCGGCTCGGGCGGAGCGACCGTCGGCGCGGCCGGAGCGGGGGGCCGGCGGCGGGCCGCCTCCTCCTTCTCCTTCGCCTTGCTGATCTCCACCTGGATGTGCGCTTTCCGCTCGTCCTGCTGGCGGACGACCTCGCGCTCCTGGGCGATCTTGGCGCGGATCTGATCGACCACGGCATCGTCGATCGAGCTCATGTGGCTCTTGGCCTCGACCCCCATTGCGGTGAGCATGTTCACCAGCGCGTCGCTCGAGATCCTCAGATCGCGGGCAAGCTGAAAGATGCGGACCTTCATTCGTTCCCACCTCCCGGCGTTTTCTCCGGAGACGAGTCCTCTCCGGGAATCTCTTCCTCGCCGAGAGCCACCTCGGTCGCTTCCTCGGTCGTCTCTTCCGCTGGTTCCTCTTCCGTCACGCCCCGCTCATCCGCAGCATCGGTCTCGGAGGCAGGCTCCGTCCCCTCGGCGAGGGCCTCTTCAGCCTCCTCGGCCTCCTCGGGGCCAGATTCCGCCTCCGCCTGCGCCTCCGCCTCCGCCTGCGCTTCGCGCTCCCGCTCTCGGACGCGTTGCTCGAGAATCTGAGCTCCGGTCAACAAGAGCCTCTGCGCCGTCTTCTCTCCGATTCCGGGGATCTCCATGAGATCCTCGATCGAGGTCTTCATGACATCCTGGAGGGTCTCTTTCCCCTCCTTGACGAGCTTCTCGACCAGTTTCGGCCCCAGCTCCTTTGTGAGCGACTCCAGATCGATGTCCGGAATGCCTGCCCGGTCGTCCTTCTGAGCCTCGATCTGGGACTGGCTGACCAGGACGATCTGGTACTCGGTGAGCTTCGCCGCGAGTCGCGCGTTCTGTCCTCCCCGGCCGATCGCGAGCGGGACCTGGTCGTCGGCCACGACGACGGTCGCCTTCTTCGAGGCCTCGTCGATCATGACGTCGAGAACGCGCGCCGGCGAGAGCGCCCGTGAGATCAGGATCTTCGGATCCTGGCTGTAAGGAACGATGTCGATCCGCTCCCCGCCGAGCTCCTTGACGATGTTCTGCACACGCGAGCCCTTCATCCCGACGCAAGCGCCGACCGGATCGACGCGATCGTCGTGGCTCACCACGCAGATCTTGGTGCGCGAGCCGGCCTCGCGCGCGATCGCCCGGATGTCCACGACGCGTTCGAAGATCTCGGGCACCTCCTGCTCGAAGAGCTTGCGGACGAAGTCGGCGTGCGTCCTCGAGAGATGCAGCTGCGGAGTCCGTTGCTGTCCCTTCTGTTCCTCGTCGACTTCCATGAGGAGCGCACGGACCGGATCGCCGATCTTGAAGCGGTCCCGGTTGATGAGCTCGCGGTACGGGATGATCCCCTCGGTCTTGCCGATCCGGATGATGACGTTGCCGCGATCGACCTGCTGGACCGTCCCCGAAAGGATCTGGCCCTTGCGACCCACATACTCGGCGTGGACGTTCTTGCGCTCCGCCTCGCGGACCTTCTGGACGAGGACCTGCTTGGCCGTCTGGATGGCATTGCGGCCGAACTCAGCGATCGGAGCCTCGACGGGAACGATGTCGCCGATCCGGGCTCGCGGATTCGTCTTCCTGGCCTCCTCCAGGTCCAGCTCGCCGCCCAGATCGATCGCGACGGCCACGACCCGCTTGAAGACCAGAACGCTGATCTGCCCGGTCATCTCGTCGAAGTTCACCTGGACATCCTGGGCGGTCGCGTAGCGGCGCTTGGCGGCGCTCAGGAGCCCCTGTGTGAGGGTCTCCACGAGCAGCCGCTTGTCCACCGCCTTCTCGCGTGAGATGCCCTTCAGGGCTTCCAGGATCTCGTCATTCACCATCCGGTCCAACCTCATCCCCAGCCCGTCCGTCCGGTTCCGCCTTCCTCTTCTGCGGCGGCCGTCTCGGATCGAGCCTCAGTTCGGCCCGCTCGATCTGCGCAAGATCGAACTTGCGCTCGCCCATCGCATCGACGAGGACCGTAACGGCGCCCTCGTCGCACCGAAGGATCACCCCGTCGAAGTGCCGCCTTCCGGCAATCTCCTCGAAGGTCCGGATCTGGACCCTCTCGCCTGCGAAGCGGCGGAAGTGCGCCTCCGTCCTCACCACCCGGCGCATTCCGGGGGAAGAAACCTCCAGCTCGTAGCTTCCCGCCAGCGTCGGATCGGCATCGAGAACCATCGCGATCGCCCGGCTGAGACGAGCCAGGTCGTCGACGCCAATCCCCTCTTCGCGATCCAGAAAGAACCGGAATCGCGTGGTCTGCCGGTTCCGGCTGACCTGCGCCTCAAGGAGCTCGGCTCCCTCAGGCGCGAGCACCGTCCGAAGCCGCTCTTCCCAGACTTCGAGTCGTGCCAGCATGGAAACAAAAAGCGGGTCCTAGCCCGCCCCGCGTACCCTAAGCCAAAGCCCCTTGTACGGCAAGGAGTTTCGCCGGATTCGAACTCTACTGGAGCGAACCTCCGTAAATCAAATCCACAAGCAGATGCCCTACCTGGCCCAGACTCTCCGGGCTGCAGGCACTGGGCGCATCGGATTGAGTGTGCCACTCGGGAAAGTGCATGTCAACGATGTCGACAGCAGGGATCCCCCGCTCCAGAAAGGGGATGTGATCGTCGTAAACGGCATAGCACACACGATCTTCGAACCCCTGGAGTCCGAGGTCCCTGGCCCGTCCGAACAGCAGGTTGTTCAACCAGCCAGCCATCTCCTCGGAATAAGCTTCCCGGCAGATATGAAGTTCGCGCCCTCCCACGATGTCGACAACGACAACCGCCCGGGGATAGGGCGGAACGAGGTTTCGAGCCGCCATGCGTGAGCCGAGCAGATAGTCCAGCTCATCTCCTTCTCTCCCTTGGTCTTCGGCGTCGAACAGAACGATCAGGACCGGAATCGGCGGAGGCCGCCGGCCCATCTCCTCTGCGAGGGTGAGAAGGACTGCCACGCCGCTGGCCCCGTCGTTGGCGCCGAGGATCGGCATCTCGCGCTTCGTCGAATCCGGATCCCGATCCGACCAAGGCCGCGTGTCCCAGTGCGCCCCCAGAAGAAGCGGCGGTCCGGCGGGCCCGAAGCGCGCGGAGAGGTTGACGAGCGTGACCGAGTCCCGCGATGCGGGGATCCGGCTGCGAAACGACTGGCGGGAGACTTCCCCGCCCGTCGCGCGGAGGATTCGCTCGAGATAGGCGAGGCATCGGGCATGGCCCGCGGTTCCCGGGACGCGGGGACCGAAGTCGCATTGAGCCTGCAGATGAGCCCAGGCCCGTTCCTGCGGGAATGTCCCGGAAGCAGCCTGCGACGATGCGACGGAGGCCAGCAGGAGGAGCAGCGATGTCGCGATCGCCTTCATCCGATCTCCTCAGAAGTTGAACGCGGCGGAGATCGTGACGCTCACGTATCGCGCCGTGTTCGTCTTGTTCTTCCGGTCGGTGTCCTGGCCGACGGTGAGCCCGGCGTTCCCGGTGATGCTGCTGGTGAAGTTGTACCCGCCGGTCGTGGAGATGGCGAGCTTCATCCGGTCTTCCAGGGTCACGAGCTTGCCGACCGGGCCGCTCTCCCGCTTGCTGTCCTGCATGTCGACCGCCAGGGACAGATCGAGCTTGGATGTCACGCGACTGGTCTTCTTCGTGATCGGGTGCGTGATCGTTCGCGAGAGGTTGACCGATCGCCTGACCGTCAATCCGAGTTGCCGGTTCTGGGAGCGCGAGGCGTTGCGCGTGACTCCGAATTGCTCCGACCGCGTGGAGGCGTAAGACGATGTGAGCTTGGCCGACATCCCATTCTGGAGCGTCGCATCCAGGTTGAGAAGCGGGCGCAGCGAGACCGAGACCTCCTCGCGGTCCTTCGGATTGACGTTCGTGCCGGTCGTCCGCTTCTCCCTCGAGTAGCGGGAGCTCGCCCGCAGCTCCTTGGCGAGTCGATCCAATCCGAGCTTCTTGTAGAACCGACCCCAGTTGACGTCCACGTCAGGGAATCGCACGGAGCGAATCTCGGTCACGCCGCCGTTCGTGGCGGTCTCGGACCAGGAGTTCTGATACGTCGTCCGCAGCGACAGCTCCGTCAGGAGCTTGATGTCGGTGTTGAGACTCAGATCCCGCCGATCGCCGGTCCCGCGCGCGGCGCCCGTGAGGTCGCGAACCTCCGCGCCGGGATCGCGGCTCAGCCCGAGCTGGTACGCGATCGACGGCTCTCCGGAGATCCGGTTCAGGGTGCTCGTCCTTCCGACTGTGTAGGTCGCGCCGATTGCGGAGAAGGAGATGAGCCCTCCTCCGCGGGCGGCTCCTCCGCGGGCGGGCGCCCTCTCGCGCGTGGGACGCACGACGCCGGAGTCCTCGGGAGCGGGTTCGCCCGGTGGCTTCGAGCCCTCACCCCCGCCTCCGCCGGGGAGGATCGATCCCATCTTGCGCAGGAGCGATTGAAGCGGAAGCGACGAGGAGACGGTGAGGTTGTTCGCGTTGTTGTAGCTATTGCCGCGCTGGGCGACGCCGGATCCCGTCTGGATCAGATTGAACCGCCCATCGAAGTTCCCGCTCCAGGAGATCTTCGGGACGATCGCTTTCTTGAACAGCCCGAACTGATGGCTGGCCGTCAGGCCGTGCCGTCGCGAGGTCTCGGTGCCGATCCGAATGCCGAGAAACCGCTTGGGCGCCGTCGACAATCGTAAGTCTCGCCCCTGGTCGAAGGTATAGGAGACCGGCTCGATGGGCCGCAGTCCCGTCGACCAGTTCATCGTGCCCGTTCGCGTCGTCAGCTTCCGTTGCAGGATGTAAGGCTCGTTCTTGTCGCCGTTTCGCCGAACGTACTGAGTCGACTTCTGCTCTTGTCCGTTGATCATCAAGGTCAGGTTCGTCGGCAACAGCCGCAGCTCGGTGTTCTTGTAGACGCGAACCGGAGGACCTCCCTGGATAGGGAGCGAGTACTGCACCTGCCCGCCCTTCGTGCTCGTGGTATCCCGCGAATCGGGGTTGTTGGAGATCTGCTGCCCGACCCGGCCGGAGAGCGTGATCCCGTCGACCGTGTAGCGGATCCAGGGGTTGGCGGAGCGATTGCGCTGCACTCTGAAGGAGAGATCCTGGCTGCGACCTTCACTGATGTCCCGATCGGTCGCGCGATCGAGCACGAGATCCCCGTCGGTGCGGAACTTCGGCACGTCCCGGTTCGAGGAGTATGTGTAGTCGATGGGCAGGACCAGACCCGATCGTTCGATGAACTTCTGCAGCTCGAGGTGCGTGGCGAGCGAGAGGTTGCGTTGGGTCCTCCCGCTCCCACGGTCGTTGCCGATCTTGAGGAAATCGGCGTCCTGCTTGCTGTAGTTCACATTGACCCGGCCCAGATCCGCGAAGTTCGCGCCGAACGCGACGCGTCCGGCCACTCCCGGATCTCGCTTCACCGACGTGAGGCGGAGCTCGTCGATCCAGACGCTGGCCGAAACCACGGCGGTCGATCCCACGTTCTCCACGCCGAAGGCGATCCGCCGGATTTCGGTCAGGCTCGGATTCCCCTTGCGGTAGATCTCGGAGCCGTCGTCGAGCGCCAGCATCGTCGTGCCGGTGGAGTCCGGAGTGAGGAGCTGGAGCTGACTGAGCTGGACGAGGTCGACGCGGTGCAGCACCCAATCGTCCGGCACGGGGGTGCGATACTCGTAGTAGTTGTCATCCTCCGAAGCCGCGTTGCGCGCCAGCCGGATGAAGAACTCGAGCTCGGGGTCGGGCCCTTCGCGCACGCGGCTGTTCAGGTAGAACTCCAGCGCCTCATAGAGGCTCGCGAAGTCCTGTCCCTGCGCATATGTTCGATAGATCGTCCCCCAGTCCTCCGGCTGGAAGGCTCTCGTCTCCAGCGTGAGGGACTGCTCCCGCTCCTCGATGTTCTGCCGCTCTCTGGGCTGAAACGGAGGGCTGTACTCGGAGGTGGAGTTGTCCTTGTTGTTCAGGACCGCCGGGAAGAAATCCTCGCCCCGGACGGTGAGCACATGATCGGGAATCTCCTGCCCGGATGAGTCCCGGACCGTGCCTTTCAGCCACCGGTTTCCGGTGATGTCGATGCCCCCGATCTGGATCCGCGACTCCTCTGCGAGCCCCTCGACCCAGAGGCGGAGGTGACGGATCTGCTCCCATCGCGGGATGCCGATCGAATCGTAGTACTGGGGCGTCAGCGGCACGCGCACGCGGCGCCAACCCCGCGTGTAGGGCGCGTACTCCGGATCCTGATCCGGAGCGAGGGAGGACTCGAACTCGACGAGCGAATCGGCGTCGAGGGGGATCCTGAAGTGGAAGTACGACTCGCTCAGATCGAGGATCAGATTCCCGTTCAGATCCTCCGTGTCGAGCCGGCCGTTCCCCTGGGTCCCGTTGATCTCGCGGAACCTCTCGCGGTCGGCTCCGGGGTCGCGGTCGTTCTCGTCGGTCTCTTCCGTGAAGGCCCAGTTGTCGGAGGCGGGATCGGGAGGAGTTCCGACCTCCTCGCCGTCGGGACGCGCGTCGACACCCACATCCTCTCCCGATCCGCCCCCCGGAGCGTCGAGCTGGCCATCCTGGTTGACATCCTCGGTGTCGAGCTTCGGATCGAGCAGCGAGTCTGCGAAAGCGGTCGCCTGCAACTCCTCCGGTCGGATTCTCTGCCAGATCGCATTCTCCGAAACCGACCCCAGGTCGATGTGAAGGACACCCTGACGCTTCGCGCGCTCGGAGGGCGGGTCGAACGGATAGAAATCGTTGATCCAGATATCCAGGAACTGCGCGCGGGTGAGATCCAGGCCCCGCTGGGAAATCGGCTGCACGAGCGAGACCCACGACTCCCGTCGCTCCGACTCGGTCCCGCCTCGCGGAAAGACGCGCAGCTCAAGGACCTGCCGGTTGTCGTCCTTCTCCGTCTCGGCCAGCCCGCCGGCGCTCTCGAGGGTCGGCTGGAGGTCCCCTTCCTTGACGGCGGCGCGCGGCGTGTACCACCAGACCTCTCCCCTCCGCGAGAGACGGTCGCTATCCGAGTTGCCCACCGCGTCGCGCGGGATGCTCGAGGGCTTCCAACCGAGCCGGTTCAGGGAGACGGAGGTCTCATCCTTCGCCCCTTCGAAGTCGTCGATGTAGAGGCGATCCCGCGTGTTCGGATTCGGGAAGGACAGTCCCACGCCGCCGTCGAAGTTGATGCTGCTCGCCTGTCGGGTGGATACCCCGGGAAGGTCGTTGACGAGGGAGGTGAGCCACCAGGAGTCGACCTTGTATGAGGTCGCAAGCTCGCCGACGACCGTCCGGGTCGGCTCCTGGCCAAGCCGGGGCCGGCGTCCCTCGACCCCGGGGGATCCCTTGCTCTCGTAGACCCACGTGGTGGATAGGCCCAGATTGCTGTCTTGAGGCTTGTATCGAAGCGCGGTGCCCATGAGGGTCTTCTGCGCTCCGCCGCCGAAGGGGAGGTAGCTGTAGCTGACCTGGATATCGTCGGTATCCCGCAGGTCGGCCGCCTCGTGGATCGTGATCTCGCCGGTGTCGTAGTCGATCGTGTAGTCCCGATCGCGCACGAGCGTCCGTCCCCCCGCAGTCACGGCCTCGGAGCCCTGGAGGATGTTGAAGGCGTTCAGGCTGATCCGGGAGACCGCGGCGCGCACCTCCCCCTCGATCACGTACTGGGAGAAGGTGGTGGGATCCTCCCTCCCGGCGGACCAATCGTTTCGCGTGTAGATCTGCGGAACGGTCAGATCGCCGGAAAGCGGTGGAGGCCCCCCCTCGACGAAGCAGCGTCGTGCGGGGTCTCTCGGTCCGGGCGCGAAGGGCTGCAGCTCGCAGAACATCAGGTAGCCCGAGTCGTAGTTGATGCGCCCCGCGTCGATCCTGCCGTCCGTGCCGGGGGCCCGCGTGTCGCCCGCGTCGGTGAACAGGTCGAGCCCCAGGATCTCGAGGAAGGTATGGTCCCCGATCCGGTCCGGGTTCGTCACGTCGCCCACGGTCTTCGTCCGGCGGATCCTCACGTTCAACCCGTCCGCCGAGAGGTTGTTGCCCAGGTCGTAGACGTTGCGCAGCTCGAGCGAGCGCGTCGGCGCGAAATCTCCCTGCGTCAGATCGAACGGGTTCGTGCCTCCCATGTCGTTCGAGGGGCGCAGGAGCTTCAGCACCAGGCTG
Organism: Candidatus Eiseniibacteriota bacterium; assembly: GCA_034679345.1. Taxonomy (GTDB): domain Bacteria; phylum Eisenbacteria; class RBG-16-71-46; order CAIMUX01; family VGJL01; genus JAXDAY01. The sequence goes on along the minus strand of JAXDAY010000029.1, from coordinate 65,277 downwards.
TCGGGGCTGGTCCCCAGCGCCCCTCCCACGTCCGGTCCCTCCTCGCGCAGGTAGCGGACCGCCAGGGCCTTCGACATGGCGCCATCCAGGGTCTGTCCGTCGGACAGCACGAGCACCGGGTAGCCCGTATAGATGTCGTTCAGCACGATGTAATCGTCGTTCTGCGTCAAGTGGAAGAACTCCCCGGTCCCTCGGATCTCTTCCCGAACCGTGTCCAGGGATCCGGTGAGCGTCACGTAAGCCGGCGTCGTTCCCTGCTCGAGGTTGTTCGCGCCGTTTCGGTCGTCGATCCAGACCTCGACGCTGCCGGGAACGAGATCCGTGAGCGGAGGCCCGTCCGGATCGACAAGGAAGAAGAACTTTCCCTGGACGTACTGCCAGTCGTTGATCTTGATCGGCGCCACCGCCGCGTTCTTCGTGTAGTTGCCCTGGACGTTCTTGCCCTCCTGCTTGCTCACGATCCCGGTCAGCTCGACATCCCCCACGAGGGCCTGGGCGTTGATGCCGAAGAGCCCCTCGTGACGACCGCCGTAGGAAACGTACTGGGTTCCCGGGAGCTGGAGGCTGGTGTTGCCAAGGTCGACGCGCTGGACGATCTCGTCCTGGTAACCCTTGTAGTGGATCTTGATCCGGTTCGCGAGGGGCGTCGCCGCCTGGCTCGACTGATCCACGTCGACCGAGACCTTGTCGCCGATATTCCCCGTCAGCTGCAGGTTGAGCTCCTGCTTCATGTCGAGCTGCGGGAATTTCGACTGCTTTCGCTGGAACTCGGTGACCGGGCGGTCCGGATACCAGCGGCTCGTGCCGCTGAAAGAGATCCGCTCGCTTCCGCGGACGGTCAGGTTGGGACGCCCGGCGCCGACGATGCTGCGGATCGCTCCGGGCATCTCGATGGGGAGGGCGAGCTCGGGAACGAGCCCCTTGCCGGCCCCCCTCTCCCCCTCGAGCTGCACGTTGCGATCCGCCTCCGTCTTCCAGAGCGCGCGGAAGCTCTTCCTGGTGATCCGATCGAGGTATCGATCCAGCTCCATGGTCACGGAAGGCCCGACCGGCGTGCCCCGAATGAGGCGGCTCTCCTCGACCTGCCGCGACTCCCCAAGGTAGGTGACCTGGGAGGAGGCCGGCTCCCGGCCGCGCAGTCGAGCCCAGCGCGGGGGCAACCACCCCATCCCCAGGCTGTCCTGGAGGATGATGAAATCCTCCAGGCGGTCCGAGCGGAGGCCCAGGGAGTCTTCCTTCGCCCGGTAGCGCTCGGGCAGGAGCCCGGCCGACCGCAGGGTCGCTCGCGCGTGATAGCGCTGGACGATACTGTGGAGGAACAGGCCCCCGTCCGGCCCCTCGCCGAAGGGACGGTCCCAGAGGCCCGTGAACGGCTCGTCCTGCCCGTGCAGGGACGGGGCAAGCAGCGCGACCGCCAGGCACGCTAGGATGAGACTCAGACGGGGAATCCGGAGGCTCACGGATCGCTCACGACTGCGCCAAACGGTCCGCGATGATCGTTCCTCCCATGTCTTCACGGCGAGTATATACTCCGGCCCGGACCTCCAGGGTCCAAGAGGCCGGGCCAAAGTCTGCGCCGATTACACACGGAGGTGCGAGTGTCGTCAAGACGCCTGGTCCCCACGGGGATCCTGGCCCGGTACGTCGGCAGGAGTCTGATTCGCCCTTTCATCCTGGGTTTCTCGGTCGTCACCTTCCTCCTGACGCTCGACTTCCTGCTCGACTATCTCGATCTCTTTCTCGGGAAGGGCATTCCCTTTCTCACCGTGGCGCGGCTCTTCGTCCTCGGCCTCGGATGGATGATCGCCCTCTCGGTGCCGTGCGGCGTCCTGGTCGCGGCCCTGATGGCCTACGGGCAGATGAGCCAGGATAACGAGGTGACGGCGCTACGAGCGAGCGGCGTGAGCCTCTTCTCCGTGATGGTTCCCTCCTTCCTCGCCGCGACCCTGGTCGCAGTCGGCCTCGTGGCCTTCAACAACTGGGTCCTCCCGGAAACGAATCACTCATTCGCGAACCTGGCCGCGCAGATCCATCGGATGAGGCCCACCGCCAACATCCAGGAAGGAATCTTCATCGACGACTTCGATGGTTACAACCTCTTCATCCGACGACTGGATGACCGGACGGGAGCCATGCGCGACATACTGATCATCGACGCTTCCGAGAACCGGGCATCTCCGCGCACGATCGTGGCGCGCCGGGGCGACCTCCGGTTCGATCCGCAACACAATGCGATCGATCTCACCCTCCGGGAGGGGGAGATTCATGAGGCCGATCCCGCTTCTCCGGACGGCCGGTATCGGAGGCTCGCGTTCGGCGAGCAGAAGATGCGACTGCAGGGCGCGGGGGACGGAGCAGACCGCTCGGGGGCGCGCAACCGCGGCCAGAGGGAGATGTCGGTGCGCCAGATGAAGGAGGAGATCGCGAAGCTCTCGGTCGAGCTCGAGTCGATCCGCGCCGAGATCGACACGAGTCTGCTCCGTCACGGGTACGCGACGGTCGCCGATCTGCCTTCCCTCGATCCCACCGGCCGCGAGCCGGGCGGACTGCGGCGGATCCTCGGCGCGATCGCCGGGTTCCTCTTCGGCCGGCCCTCGCCCCCGCCGGCGCCCGACCTCGAGCCGGAGAAGCGCCAGCGGGTCGAGGAGATCCGCGTCCGCATCTTCCAGGCCGACGGGGTACGCAAGCGGATCGATCAGTACCGGGTCGAGATCCACAAGAAGTTCTCGATTCCCTTCGCTTGCCTCGTCTTTGTCCTGGTGGGGGCGCCTCTGGGGATGCGCGCCCGTCGCGGAGGCATTGCCGTCGGCTTCCTCTCCGTCGCTTTCTTTCTCTTCTACTACCTCTGCCTGATCGGGGGGGAGCAACTGGCGGACCGGGGCCTGCTCCGGCCATGGCTCTCCATGTGGCTGCCCAACGCCATCCTCGGGATCCTCGGCGGGTATCTGACCTACCGGATCGCCACTCAGGGCTTCTCCATGTCGGCGGGAAGGAGTCGACGGGCGTGAGGCGCCTGGACTGGTACGTCCTGCGGGACTTCCTCCTCTATACCCTGATGGGGATCGCCCTCTTCATCGGGATCTATATCCTCGTAGACGGTTTCGAGAAGATCGACACGATGGTCGACAACCGCGCCCCGGTCCGGCTTGTCGTCCTCTACTACCTCTGGGGCATCCCGGTGATCCTGGTCCAGGTCCTCCCCCTTGCAGCCCTGCTCGGCTCGATCCTCTCGCTCGGCCAGCTGCGGCGCTTCAATGAGGTGACCGCGATGCAAGGGGCGGGGATCTCCCCGATCCGGATCGCCGCCCCGATGCTCGCCGCCGGGCTGGTGCTCTCCGGCGCGACCTACGCGATCGGAGAGCTGACCGTGCCGCAGGCCTACCGCAATCAGACCCGAATCCTGAAGACGGAGATCAAGCGGCAGCAAACCGCCGATCGCGCGACGCGGTTGAACGTCCGCTACCTCGGCGAGAAGGGGCAGATCTACTCGATCGAGCTCTTCGATGGAGCCACGGGTGCCCTGCGCAATGTGACGGTCCAGCAGCTCGCAGGTGAATCGATCGTGCGCCGGATCGACGCCGAAACCGCCTCGATCCAGGACGGCGTCTGGAGGTTCGAGCGCGGGCATCTGCGGACCTTCAACGACTCCAGCGAGGTCTCGGTGCGGTTCCAGGCGTTTGGCACCTCGGGGCTCGCCGAACGGCCCGCGGACTTCGCGCGAATCGAGCAGAGCCCATTCCAGATGAACATGCGGGAGTTGCGACGCTATGCAGACCGGGTGGCGGCGAGCGGCGGTCGCGACCGCAAGCTCCGGGTCGACTACCACCTTCGCCTGTCGTTCCCCCTCGCCACGCTGATCATGACGCTCCTGGGATCGAGCCTGTCGCTGCGGATCGTCCGCGGAGGGAATGTGGCGATCGGAATCGGCGCGACCGTCTGCGTCGGCTTCGCCTACTTCGGCTGCATCCGCGCCGGACAAGCATTCGGCTACAACGGCGCGATCGCTCCCGCGCTCGCCGCATGGGCGGGCAACATCGTCTTCGCCGCGGTCGGATCCCTCTTCTACTGGAAGGTCACGCGATAGGGGGCGTCGAGGGGGCCGGCGGCGGCGGTTCGGCCTCGCCCACCGGCTTCGCGGACTCCTCACGCTCGGCCATCCAGCGATCGAGGAAGCCGGTGTCGTAGCGTCCGGCCCGAAACTCCGGATGCCGGAGCACCTCCCGGTGGAATCCGATCGTCGACTTGACCCCTTCGATCCGTGACTCCCCCAAGGCGCGCTCCATGCGCGCGAGGGCCTCCGATCGGTCCGCCCCGTGAGCGATCAGCTTCGCCACCATGGAATCGTAGTGGGGCGAGACGACCGCGCCGCTGATCATGTGGCTGTCGATGCGGATTCCTGGACCGCCTGAGAGGTAGAAGAGGCTCACGTCGCCCGGCGAAGGCCGGAAGGCCTGCAGCGGATCCTCGGCGTTGATCCGGCACTCGATCGCGTGGCCGCGCCACTCGACCTGCCCTTGGGAAAGGGGCAGAGGCTCTCCGGCGGCGATCCGGATCTGGAGCTTCACCAGGTCGATTCCGGTCACCATCTCGGTGACGGGATGCTCCACCTGAAGGCGGGTGTTCATTTCCATGAAGTAGAACCGGCGGCTCGTCGGATCGAAGAGAAACTCCATCGTCCCGAGACTCGCATAGCCGATGCCCAGGGCGCCTGCCACGGCCGTTCGCCCCATCGCCTCCCGGATGTCTCCGCTCAGGATCGGGCTGGGGCACTCCTCGATGAGCTTCTGGTGCCGTCGTTGGATCGAGCAGTCCCGCTCGCCCAGATGGATCGCGTTGCCCTGCCGGTCGGCGACGATCTGGATCTCGATGTGGCGCGGGCCGAGCAGGAACTTCTCCAGGTAGACCGCGCGGCTGTTGAATGCCGCTTCAGCCTCCGACTGGGCGGTCACGAAGAGGCGTTCCAGATCCTCCGGCGCGCGCACGACGCGCATCCCCTTGCCGCCTCCACCGTCCTTCGCCTTGAGGATGACCGGATAGCCGACCTCCTCGGCGATCTCGAGGGCCGCGGCGGGATCCTCCACGATCCCTTCGCTGCCGGGGAGCACGGGAACCCCGGCCTCCTTCATCAGCCGCTTGGCGATCGCCTTGTCGCCCATCTCCTGGATGGCGTGGGGGGGCGGCCCGATGAAGGTCAATCCGCTCGATTCGCAGACCTCGGCGAACTGCGCGTTCTCCGCGAGGAAGCCGTATCCCGGGTGGACCGCGTCGGCGCCCGTGATCTGCACCGCCGACATGATCCGGGGGATATTGAGGTAGCTTTCCTTGCTCTTCGGCGGACCGATGCAGATCGACTCGTCCGCGAGGCGCACGTGCATCGACTCGGCGTCCGCCTCCGAGTAGACCGCCACGCTTCCGATCCCGAGCTCCCGGCAGGCGCGAATCACCCGGAGAGCGACCTCTCCCCGGTTTGCGACCAGGATCTTTCGGAACATCCGGCCGCCTAGAACCGTGCGATCCCGGGCGGCTGGCTCGCCTTGGGGATCTCGGATCCTTCCGGAGGACTCGCCGCCTCGAAGGGCTCCCACCGCGAGTCGCTCGAGGACTTGATCCCCCGGATGCGGAGCTCGAACTCGGTCGGACTCGTGGATGCCTTGAGGGCCTGCTCCAGGGTGATCAGACCGTCTCGATAGAGAAGCATCAGCGACTGGTCGAAGGTCTGCATACCGTACTGGGCGCCGCCCTCATGAACCGCTTGACGGATCAGGAGGGTCTTCTCCGGGTCGAGAAGGTACTCGCGAATCGTCGGCGTGTTGACGAGGACCTCGACGGCGGGGACCCGTCCCTTCCCTGACGCGCGCGGGATCAGACGAAGGCTCACCACGGCCTGGAGCGTCGTGGCCAACAGGAATCGGACCTCGTCGTGCTGGTGTGGAGGGTAGAACGAGATGATCCGGTTCACGGTCTGCGCGGCGTCGATCGTGTGAAGCGTCGAGAGGACCAGGTGGCCGGTGTCGGCCGCCATGAGGGCGATCGACATCGTCTCGCGATCCCGGATCTCTCCCAGAAGGATCACGTCCGGGTCCTGGCGAAGGATGTGCCGCAGCGCATCGGCGAACGACCCCGTGTCGAGGCCGACCTCGCGCTGGCTGATGAGGCTCTTGTCGTCGCGGTGGAGGAACTCGATCGGATCCTCGATCGTCACGACGTTTCGCGCCAGGCTGCGGTTCACCGAATCGATCATCGAGGCGAGCGTCGTGCTCTTGCCGGAACCTACCGTCCCGGTGACAAGGACCAGCCCGCGGGGGCGCAATGCCAGCTGCTCGACGATCGGCGGAAGATTCAGCTCCTCGATCGCGGGAACCCCGAGGGGAACATGGCGCAGGGCGATGGCGACCGTTCCCCGCTGGTAATAGAAGTTCGATCGGAAGCGCGCGAGCCCGGGGACTCCGAAGCCGAAGTCGATCTCGCGCTCCCGCTGAAAGAGCTCCTTCTGCTCTGGAGTGAGGACCTGATCGACGAAGGCCTCCACATCCTTCTGGGTCGCCGGGGGATGGTCGACGGTCTGCAGCTGGCCGTCGACGCGCACCGTGGGACGGCAGCCGACCTTCACATGCAGGTCGGAGGCCCCCTTCTCGATCATCTCAGCGAGAATCTTGCGAAAGTCCATCGGTCTCCCCTAGTCCGGACGCACGAGGAACAGAGTCTGGTTGAACTCGACGGGCATTCCGTTCTGAACGAGGATCTTCGCAATCGTTCCAGCCACCTCGGATTCGATCTCGTTCATGAGCTTCATCGCCTCGACGATGCAAACGACCTGGCCCACGGCGACCCGCTGGTTGACATCAACATACGGGGGCGACTGGGGCGAAGGGGCGCGATAGAAGGTCCCCACCATCGGGGACCGGATCGCCACGAGCCCTGCCTCCTCCCCCGTCTCGGCGGCTTGCACCGGCGCCGCGGGGCCGGCCGGAACCGCGGACGACGACTCGCGCGTCGCGGCAGCGGGCGCCTGCGGAAGGGCCGGCAGTCTGACCGTCGTGCCGCGCGCGTCGTCCGAGAGTTCCTCGGAGCGTTTTACGATCCTGACGCGCGTCATCCACCGGCGGATCTCGAGCTCGTTGATCTGGCTCTCCTCGACCAGCTTGATCAGCCGCCGGATCTCATCGATGCGCATCGAGCCTCCCTTCCATCCCCACCCTCACGATTCAGGAGTCAGATCCAGGAGGGCGCGGAGACCCGCCCGGTATCCGAAGGCGCCAAGTCCCGCGATCACGCCATGGCAGACCGGCGCGATCCGGTCCAGCCGTCGGAACCCCTCCCGGGCGAAGGTATTCGAGATATGGACTTCGATCGTCGGAAAGTCCATCGCCGCAACCGCGTCCCGCAGGGAGACGCTCGTGTGGGAAAGCCCCCCCGGATTGAGCAACGCCCCCCGGGTCTTCCCTCTAGCCTCGTGCAACCGGTCGATCAGCGCCCCCTCGTGGTTGCTCTGGAAGAAGACCAGCTCGACGCCCAGGGCCGCCCCTTCAGCACGAAGGTCCCTCTCGATCTCCGCAAGAGTCTGAGTCCCATAGACCTGCGGCTCTCGCAGCCCGAGCAGGTTGAGATTCGGCCCGTTCAGGACCAGAACCGGCTTCATCGATCAGCCCAGCACATAAGCCGCGGCCTCGCGGATCGAGGTATCGGAAACATGCGGCTGGACCCTAACATCGCCCAACCCCCCTGTCAATATGAAGGTAGCTCCCTCCTCGCGCGCCTTCTTGTCGTGCCTCAGCCACGGCTCGAGGTCGTTCCAGGCAAGACCCTTGGCCCGAGTCGGAAGCCGGTGCCGCTCGAGCAGGCGTTCTACCCGATCCCGGTAGGGCGCTTGCGCAATTCCTTGAGACACAGAGAGTTGGCAGGCAGCTACCAGGCCGATCGCCACGGCCTCGCCATGCCGGTACCTCGAGAAACCTCCCGCGGATTCGATCATGTGCCCGAGGGTGTGCCCCAGATTGAGCGCCTTCCGCGGACCTGACTCCCGCTCGTCCATGCCCACGATCCGCGCCTTGACCCGGACGCTTCGGAAGATGATCTCCTCCAGGACCTTGGTCTCCCTATTCCAGATCGGCCGTTCAGCGGTCTCCAGCAGGCGGAAAAGCTCCGGATCCCCGATGATGGCTGCCTTGATGACCTCGGCGAGCCCGTTGGCAAGCTCTTCATCCGGCAGGGTCTTCAGGAACTCCGGCGCCGTCAGCACGCCACGGGGCTGGTGGAACGCGCCGAGCAGGTTCTTCACCCCCGCGGCATTGACTCCGACCTTTCCCCCGATGCTGGAGTCCGCCATCGCCAGCAGGCTCGTGGGGATTTGGATGAAGGCGATTCCCCGAAGGTAGGAGGCGGCCGCCCACCCGGCCAGATCCCCGACCACTCCGCCGCCGAGGGCGGCCACCCAGCCGTCCCTACGGATCCCGGCGTCCAGGAGGGAGGCCCAGATCGTCTCCGCCGTGCCGAGGCTCTTGCTGGATTCGCCCGCCGGCACTTGCAGCGTTCGAACGATCATGCCCCTGGATTGGAGGAATCGGGCCGCGGTCTCGAGCCAGAGGGGACCGACATGATCGTCGGAGACCAGGAGCATGGATCGACCGCGCTCCTCGAGCTCCGGCAGCTCGAGGGCTCCCCACTCGGCGAGCGGATGCACCTGCACGGAGTAGGATCGCTCCGCGAGCTCGACTCGGATGGGTCCCTGGGAAATCATGCCGGGACGCTACCATCGGCCCCGGGGCAAGTCCAGTTGGCTAGGGGCGCGCTGCGTGCTGGGAGCGAAGGAGTTCGAGCTGCTTTCGGAGGGCGTCCAGCCGATTTCTCAGGATCTTCTCCCGCCCTCCCGCGAGTGCGCGCTGCTTCTCGCGCCAGATGATCGTGCCCCGATCGGCCAGGCGGACTTCGACGGTCCGCCCGACACCGTCGCGCACGAGCTGCACGGGGACGGGGCGATTCGGGGGAGTCGCGGCCACCTTCTGCGTCAGCTCGTCCCAGCTATCGACCTTCATGCCCCCAAATCCGATCAGACGATCGCCGGGGAGGATCCCGGCCTGCGCGGCCGGGCTGCCCGGCAGGACCCGGGCGACCGGAACTCCCGCCCCGACCGTGGCCGCAGCCCGGTCCCCATCCGCGAACTCGACCCGGATACCCAGGAAGCCCTGCTTTCCTCGCTCCAGGAGGGAGGCGAAGCCAGCCTGGGCCTGCTCGATCGGCAGGACCCAGCCCGCCTCGGTGGGACCGGCAGTCCAGAGGCAGAACTCCATCGGGCGTTCGCCCGAGCCTTCAGCCAGCAGGAGGCTTTCGCTGCCCTCGCCCATGAGGATGCCGACGAGTCGCCCGTCTTCATCGAGGACGGCGCCGCCGGCGAGCCCAGGGTCGACATCGCCCTCGAGCCGGAGGCGCGCCGCGCGATCGGAGCCGACCCGCACCCGCACCCTGCCCAAGGCCAGGCGGCCTTCGGTTCGCGGCGCCCCGGGATCGGAGAGGAGAAAGACCCAGTCCTTCGGGGCCAGGGTCGAGGACACACCGCGCCCGATCGGCCGCAGGGCTGGCGACGGAGCGATCCGGATCAAGCTGAGACCGATCTCGGGCTCCTGATTGACGAACTCCGCCTTCGCGCGCCGGCCCGCCGAATCAACGACCCACACCGTGTCGCTCGGCTGGGCCAGATCGGTCACCGTCAGGATGTGGCCCGAGCGATCCCACACGATCCCGCTTCCGCGAATCTGGATCGCCGGCTGATCCTCCGGCTGCTCCGAACGCCCATGGGATGGAACGCTGAAGGTCCGGCGCACCTCGATGCGCACGACCCCGCCCGAGGACTCGTTCAGGAGCTGGTCAAGCTTCTCGTCGACGGGACCCGCGAGAACCACCGGGGCGATGGCGAGAGCCGCGAGCGCAAGCGCGGAGCGCACGGTCGGCCTCATCGCCACCACTCTCTAGAAGACGATATAGACACGATTCCCACGTCCGCGACCTTCTCCCGGCGCGGTCGGTTCGGACCCCACGACTCGTCCCGTCGCGCCCGGATCCCGGGTCGGCGTCCAGTCGAGGGCTTGCGTCTCGGCGCTGTCCGCGGCCGACGCCCCGACCCCTTCCATCCGCCGGACCATCTCGTCGACGAGATCGCCGATCGAGCCCGGGACCGGAGTCTCCGCGACCGGGCTCCGCATGGCCGCAGCCGGCGATTCCGTTTCCAAAGGCGCATCCGAACCGAGCTGAGCCGTCGTCGAGGTCCCCGTAGAGGACGAGGGTCGGTGAATGACCAGCATGCTGCCCGTCACCCCGACGATGAGCCCCAGGGCGAGCGCGGCGATCGCCACGCGCGGCGAAGGGCTCCATCCCAGCTCGGAGATGCCGGCGCGGACCCTCTCCCAAAGGCCGGGCTCCGGGGGCAGGGATGCCTGCGAGGCGCGCGCCTGCCGGGCGGCGAGCAGCACGCGATCCACGAAACCCTCGTCGGCAGCCAGCTCAGGCAAATCACGGACCCATGCGACGGTCCGCTCGAGCTTCGCGAATTCCCCCCGACAAGCGGGGCAGCGTTCCAGGTGCGCGTCCAGCTTGCGCCGCTCCTCGAAGCTCAACACGGCGTCGAGGCTGGGAGAGAAGAGCCCTTTTGCATGCCTACAGTTCATCTGCAGTCCCCTCGATGTTTGGATCCAACAGCTCCTTGAGTGCAAGGCGCGCCCGGTTGATGCGAGAGCGGACCGTGCCTCCCGGGATGCGAAGCACCTCCCCGATTTCCTCGTACGACAGCTGCTGCATGTCTCTCAGGACCAGGACCTCCCGAAACTTCCTCGGAAGACGCTCGATGGCAGCCACCACCTTGCTCCTGATCTCCCTTCGCCTGAAGCTCCTCTCCGGACTCGGTCCGGGATCGGCGATGAATGACCCGCCATCGCCCGTAGCCTCGATCAGCTTCTCCAGCGAAACGACCGCCCGCGAACGGACCCGCCGTCGTATCTCGTTCTTCGCCAGATTCATCGCGATGGTATAGAGCCATGTGCTGAACTTCCCGCTCGGCCGATACCGCTCCCGATGGATGAAGACCCGCAGGAAGGTCTCTTGGGCGATCTCCTGCGCTCGATCGCGATCGCTGATCAGCCGGCTCACCGCATTGATGATCCGCGACTGGTACCGCCTCACGAGCGCTCCAAACGCTTCCTCGGACCCCCGAACGATCTCCTCCATCAGCTCTTCATCGGAGAGACTCTCGGGCGAGGGGGCCGGTTGGCGTTCGTCCCCAGTGACCATCCAATCTCCCTAGTTCCCGGGGGCTCGAACCCCGGGGCGTGATTCAGGGTTCCCGGTCGAGTCCGGCTTTCCCCCCTGCCAGAGTTGAAAGAGCTCCCTTGCCCTCCGATCCTGCGGATGGCTGGCCAGGATGCCCCGCAATGCGGCCAGACCTTCCTCCTCCCGGCCCAGCCCCCGCAAGACGATGGCGCGATGGACGCCGATCTCGGGCTCCTGCGGGTCGAGGCCCACCGCGCGATCGAGCAGAGCGAGCGCCTCCTCCAGCCGACCCGATCGATAGAGGCTCCAGGCGTGGCTGTCCAGGTAGGCTGGATTTCCGGCGTCCAGAGCCGCGGCCCGAGAGGTCCAGGCGAGGGATTCTTCCAGGTAGATTCCCCGGTCGGCGCAGAGATAGCCAGCCTCGTTCAGGGCCGCCGCGTCGTCCGGGTGCGCCGCGATGAGGACCCGAAACCAGCGCAGGGCTTCCTCGAATCTTTCGCGCCTCACCTCGAGCCCCGCCAACCTGAAGAGGATGTCCCGGTCGTTCTGTCGGCCCTCAAGCGCCCGGAGCAGCCTTTCCCGCGCTTCGTCCACGCGCCCATCCTCCTCGAGGAGGACCGAGGCGAGCAGGTTCGCCTCACGGTGACCCGGCGCCAGACGATCGGCCTCATCCAGCGCGGCGAGACCTTCCTCGGCGCGGCCCAAGCGGGCGAGGGAAATCCCGCGATACCAGTGGGCTTCAGGATCGGAGGGGCGCATGAGCGCCATCGTGTCGGCCACCCCAAGCGCGCCTTCGAGGCTGTCGGCTCGATTCAACGCGCGCCAGAGCCAGAGATCGCATTCCGGCAGTTTTGGATCAAGCCGCCGGGCCGACCGGAAGAGCGGAAGCGCTTCCGCTAGCCTGTCCTGCGAGAACCGGATCACGCCCAACTGGAGCGCAATCACGGGGTCGTTCGGATCCTCCGCGAGCATGCGCTCCAGATGAGGGATCGCCTCCTCCCGACGGCCGAGCGCGAGCAGCACGCGCGCCAGCTCGCGCCTCACCTCGATCCGGTCGGGCGCCTGATCGCAGGCCCGCGCCAGGACGCTCGCCACGCGGTCCGATGGCCCCAACCGCCAGCTGAGCGCGATCAGGCGGTCCACGGCGCCGGGGTATGTCGACGAGAACGCGAGCACCGCCGCAAAGTCATCCAACGCCGGGTCAGGGCGGCCGAGCCGCGTTCGCAGAGTCCCTCGCCGGAAGTAGAGGTACGGGGTGTCGGGTTCCACGCCGCCTCGTTCGGGCTCGAGGAGGTCGAGGGCTTCCTGCTCGCGACCGGCCGCCTCGAGCGCCAGGAGCAACGACACGAGGTAGTCTTCGCGGTTCGGCTCGACCTCCCACGCGCGCCGGAACGCCGCGACGGCCCTCTCGGCATTCTCGAGCTGGATCCAAGCGCGGCCCTCGAGCCAGTGAGAAGAGGCGTCGGCGGGGTCGAGACTCAGGGCACGCTGCGCGAAGGCCAGCGCTTCCTTGGGACGGTCCGCCTCCAGGAGGAAGGATGCCAGCTGGCGGGGGATCTCGACAGCGGAGGAGTCGACGCTCGCCGCGAAGCGCATCCGATCGATCGCCTCCTCCAGACGTCCATCCTCGGCGAGCTGGAGCCCCTCGAGGAACGCGCCGGCGGCGGATCCGGCCTCCGACTCGGCCCGTGCGGCGCCGATCCCGCCGGGGGCAAGCAGGATGAGGAACACGAGCCATCGTGCCGATCGCGCCATATTGGAGCGCATCGTATCACAAAGGCCGCCGGCCGGCTTTGACTTGTCGAGAAACCCGCCCGTATACTGCGGTGTATCCACAACCGTGGCGAAAGGAGCCGACGGCATGAACAGGGCACATCCCCTTTGGATCCTCCTCCTGGCGGCGGTCGTGGCCGGAGCGGGATGCTATACGATGCTCCGCCATCCCGCGGTGGGGGAGGAGGGCGACGTCGGAGAGGCGCGCGCCTGCGCCGATTGCCACGCGGATGCCGATCTCTATCACGACATCGGGGTCTACGATTACCACTGGTACCGTTTCTACCCCGCCCCGTGGGCCGCATACTACGAACCCCCATGGTGGTACGAAGATTTCTGGTACAGCCCGAATCCCAGCGAGCCAGGGCTGCCCGTCGAAACGCGGGAGCGTCACTTGTGGACGCGGGAAGGTTCGTCCGGCCCGGGCTATCTTCCGGTGCAGGGCGACAAGAACATCGGCGGCACCGGCAAGCCGACCCGTCCGGACACCCCTCCATCGAAGCCCGATCCGGACGACAAGGGCGATGAGAAGAAGGACAAGAAAGAGAAGCGGCACCTCTGGGGACGCTGAGTTGTAGCGCCGAAGACGGGTCGCCCTCGACACACCTAACATGGAGGTTCCCAACTTGACCGCCTCCCGCTCCGCCTGGAAATCGCTCGCCCGTTGCGCCGTGATCCTCTTTGCCGTGGGCCTGGTCCACGATCTCTGCGCGCCTCCTGCTCAGGGGCAAAATCTTCCGGAGATCCCTCTCACATTCCGCCCGCCATTCTCGGCCCGTTATGCCGGAATGGGCGGCGCCTCCCTCGCTTTCGCCGACGATCACACGGCGGGACTCGGCAATCCGGCGACTCTGGCCCTCGTCCGCCAGGTCGAGTTCTCCGCGGGATTCCAGCACCAAGAGGCGGATCGAGAGATCGATTACCTCGGCCACTCCGAGACGGTCGATTTCGGCAAGACGCGCCTTTCACACATCGGCTTTGCCTATCCATTCCCGACCTACCGCGGGAGTCTCGTCGTCGGACTCGCCTACGGGCGCGTCGGAAGCCTCGACACCGACTTCTTGATGGCGAGTCCCAAGAACTCGATCCCGCTCGAGGAGGGGATCTACGAGGAAGGCGGGCTCGGCGCCTACGTCGCCTCCGTGGGGTTCCAGGTGACCCGATCGCTCTATATCGGCGCGAGCGGGACCCTCCTCGACGGCAGCGGTTTCCGCGAGCGGGAGTTCCTCTATGGGAGCGGAGAGGATTCGCAGAGCGAGTACACGACGCAGGACTACGACGCGAATGGCATCACAGGAAGCCTCGGCGCGCTGGCCGATCTCGCCGAGGGACTGCGCCTCGGCATCACGCTCCAGCTGCCCGAGGGCCTCGATTTCGAAGGGGTGGCCTACGAGGAGTACCTGGCCGACGGCGATCTCGATGTGGACGAGTACGCATTCCAGGACGAGATCGATCTCCCCTATCGCCTGGGCGCCGGACTCGCCTTCGCCCGTAGCCACATCATCCTGGCCCTGGACGCGATCTACACCGATTGGACCCAGATCGACTTCGTGGGACCTCTTCGCACGGCCGACCGCGAGTTCGCCTATCGGCAGACCGTCGACATCCGCGCGGGCGCGGAACTCCTGCTCTCGGACCCGATCCCGGTCCGCCTGAGGGCGGGCTACTACCTCTCCCCCATTCCCTACCGGCTCGTCCTGACCGATGTCATCGATGGGCGCTATGAGGAGGCGGTATTCGATGGGGACCGGAAGTACCTGACCGTCGGGGCGGGCGTGCTGCTGAACGAGTCCCTGAGCCTGGACGTCGCTTACATGCACGGGGGATTCACCCGCTTCGGCAAGTCGTCGACATCCCGCGTGTTCCAGGAGGAAGAACGGGATCGCAGGCTGCTGGCGACTCTCTCGCTGCGTCTCCCGTTCGATCGCGGCTAGCCCGGGCGCGGGCCTCTCACGGCTCGAAGCCGGAGGATTGTGTCGACGAAGGGGTCGATTCTGGTGCGGCAGCCGCGGCCGCAGGGGGGATCGCCGCCCCTTCGGCATCGACGAGGCCGGCTTCCCGCAGGCGGACGAGGGCATCTCCGGCCGCGTTCTGCTCGGCCTCTTTCTTGTTGTACCCCTGTCCCCGACCCAGAAGCTCGCCGCGCACCGAGACCTCGATGGTGAAGAGCTTCATATGGTCGGGACCGACCTCGGTGACGACGCGGTAGCGCGGATGGGTCTTGTGGCGCGCCTGAACGTACTCCTGGAGGAGGCTCTTGTAGTTCATGTTCGCTCGGTCCTCGAGGATCGTGCTCGCCGTGGATAGAAGCTGCTGGTGGATGAATCGGCGGACCGTCGAGATCCCGCGGTCGAGGTAGATCGCACCGACGACCGCCTCGAATCCGTCGGCCAGGATCGAGGCCCTCTCTCTCCCGCCCGAATCGCGCTCGCTCTCGCTCAGGAGGATGTAACCGCCCAGTCCCATCCGCTCGGCCCGGTTCGCGAGAACGCTCTTGCTGACCAGCAGCGACTTCTTCTTGGTCAGATCCCCTTCCCGATCGAGCGGATAGGCCCGATAGAGATACTCGATGACAACCAGCTCCAGCACCGCGTCTCCCAGGAACTCCAGCCGCTCGTTGGACCGGCAGGGATCCCCGCCATTGCAGCCGAGGAATGACCTGTGCGTGAGGGATTGTTCGAGGACGGACCGATCCCGGAAGCGGATGCCGGATCGACGTTCGAAGGCGGCAACCATCTCTTGAACGAGCCTGGGCCGGTTGGCATCACGCCGTCGACGCCGGAACCATGGAAAGCGCATCGCGAGTCTCCACGCGATCGCCGAAGCGCAACGATCGAGCCCCTCCTAGGCGGCGCCCTCGTCGAACACGCGCACGATCAACGACACGTTGTGGCCACCGAATCCAAGCGAGTTGGAGAGGGCCACCCGGGCCGGTCGCTTCCGGGCGGTGTTCGGGACATAGTCCAGATCGCACTCCGGATCGGGATGTTCGTAGTTGATGGTGGGCGGGATCACTCCGTTCACCAGTGTCATCACCGTGGCGGCCAGCTCCACAGCGCCCGCCGCCCCGAGAAGATGCCCAGTCATCGACTTCGTCGAGCTGACGCAGAGCTTCTTCGCATGGTCCCCGAAGACGGTATGGATCGCCATCGTCTCGTACTTGTCATTGAGCGGAGTTGAAGTGCCGTGGGCATTGATGTAGTCGATGTCCGAGGGGGAGAGCCCCGCCGATTCGATCGCCAGTTGCATCGCGCGCGCCGCGCCCTCCCCGAGGGGCGCGGGCGCCGTGATGTGGTGCGCGTCCGCGGTCGATCCGTAACCCACAAGTTCCGCGAGCGGTTCGACCCCCCTGCGACGGGCGTTCTCGAGCGTCTCGAGGACGAAGATGCCCGCGCCCTCCGCCATCACGAAGCCGTCGCGCTCGGCGTCGAAGGGACGGGACGCCCGCCCCGGGTCCTCGTTGCGCTCCGAGAGCGCCTTCATGTTCGTGAAACCGGCCATCGCGAGCGGGGTGATGGGAGCTTCCGCTCCCCCCGTAATGCAAGCGTCCAGCTCGCCGTGCCGCAACAACCGAAACGCCTCCCCGATGGCGTGGGCGCCCGAGCTGCACGCCGAGACCGTGGAGAAGTTCGACCCCTTAGCGTCGTACTCGATCGAGATCCGCCCCGACGCCATGTCCACGATCATCATCGGGACGAAGAACGGCGAGACACGAGTCGGCCCCTTGGTGATCAGCGTGGAGTGCTGCGCCTCCAGAGTGGTGATCCCGCCGATACCCGAGCCCACGATCGCTCCGAGCCGCGGCGGGTCGACCGCTCCCGGCTCGAGCTTCGCCTGACCGGTCGCCTCCCGCGCGGCGGCCATCGCGTACTGGACGAATGGATCGGCCCGCTTGACCTCCTTCGCCTCCATGCTCAACGAGGGATCGAACCCCTTCAACTCGCCGGCAAAGCGCACACCGAGATTCGATGTGTCGAAGCGAGTGACCGGACCGATTCCGCCCCTTCCTTCGACGAGGGAGGACCAGAACTCCGGGACGTTCAGCCCGACGGGCGAAACGACCCCCATGCCGGTGATCACTACGCGGTGACCCATTGAGTATGCTCCCCTCCGCCTAACCCTTGGCCTCGAGTTGTTCCTTCAGGTAGGCGATGGCATCCTTGACGCGCTCCATCTTCTCGGCCGCCTCATCCGGAATCTCGATCTCGAACGCCTCCTCGAGGGCCATCACGAGCTCCACGGTGTCGAGAGAATCGGCCCCGAGGTCATCAATGAACGACGCCTCCGGAGTCACCTTCTCCGGGGCGACTCCAAGCTGCTCGACGATGATGTCCCGGATCTTCTGCTCATAGTTTTCCATTCTGCTTACCTCCCGGGGCAGTCCCACGCCCCATCACGACATCGACATCCCACCGTCGACCGAGAGGATCTGTCCCGTGACATACCGCGCCCCCTCGGAAACCAGATAGCTCACCGCATGAGCGACATCCTCCGGATGACCGAAGCACTTCGCCGGGATTCTGTCCATCAGAGACGACTGCACGGCCTCCGGGAGTGATCCTGTCATCGCCGTCTCGATGTAGCCAGGCGCCACGGCGTTGGCCGTGATCCCGCGATCCGCCAGCTCTCTCGCGACCGACTTCGTGAACCCCACGACTCCCGCCTTCGACGCGGCGTAGTTCGCCTGCCCCCGGTTGCCGGTCAAGCCAACGACCGAGGTGACATTGACGATCCTGCCCCACCGCTCCTTCATCATCCCGCGGGAGAAGCTCTTGGTGCAGAGAAAGGTCCCACGGAGATTGATCGCCAGCACCGAGTCCCAGTCCTCGGCCGAGAGTCGAATCATCAGGTTGTCCCGGGTGATGCCCGCATTGTTGACGAGAATCTGGACGACTCCCATCTCCGAACCCACGCGGGAAGCCATCGCCTCGACTTCCTCCGGAACGGAGACGTCGCAGGCGACGTGCAGGCAACGTCTGCCCATCCCCCGGATCTCCTGCACCACCGGACCGTCATCCTCGCCGGTGCGGTCGACCAGCACGAGATCGCAACCATCACGGGCCAGCCGTCGCGCCACCGCGGCGCCGATTCCCCGGCTCCCTCCGGTGACGAGCGCGAGCCGCGTCTTCGAGGGGTCAGCCGTCATCGCGCGTCTCCTTGCGTCACAGTGAGGATGTCGCCGATCGAGCCGACGGCGACCGTCACCGCGTTTCGATCACACGCCCGGACGAGTCCCGAGAGGACCTTGCCCGGACCGACCTCGATAAAGCGCTCGAAACCGTCCGCGCGCATCGCCCGGATTGTCTCCTCCCAGCGCACCGGCGAGATGAGCTGGCGCACTAGGCTCTCTCGGATCTCGGAGGGTTCGGTCACCGGAGATGCGGAGGCGTTCGCGTAGACGGGAACCAGCGCGGGCGCGACATCAACGGCCGCAAGCGAGTCGCGCAGGCCAGGCAGCGCGGGCTCCATGAGCGGAGAGTGGAAGGCGCCGCTCACCTCGAGCGGTATGGTTCGCTTCGCCCCGGCCGACTTGCACCTCTCCATGCCGTCGCCGACCGCCTCGACCTCGCCGGAGATGACGATCTGTCCGGGCGAGTTGTAGTTCGCCGGAACCACGATACCCGCAACCTCGGCGAGGGCGACGACGAGGGCCGTGCGCTCGAGGCCGAGAACCGCGGCCATCGTGCCTGGCCGCTCCTTGCCGGCCGCGTACATCAACTCGCCGCGCCGGCGGACGATCCGCAGGCCGTCCTCGAACGAGAGAGAGCCGGCGGCGACGTAGGCGCTGTACTCCCCGAGGGAGTGCCCGGCGGCCCCGTGGAACTCGATTCCGCTGCGCCGGAGCACCTCGAGGACCGCGAGTGAATGGAGGAAGATGGCGGGTTGGGTATTCCGGGTCTCCCTCAGCTCCGATTCGGGCCCCTCGAAGCAGATCCTCGAGAGATCGATCCCGAGAACCTCGTCTGCCTTCTGGAACAGCGCCCGGGCCTCGGGATGGGTCTCGAAGAAATCGCGTCCCATGCCGACCGTCTGCGATCCCTGCCCCGGGAATACCAAGGCGGTCTTCATGCCAATCTCACGTCTCCTACCACCGAGCCAAGGCGGCGCCCCAGGTCAGCCCGCCCCCGAATACGACCATCAACACGAGGCTCCCTGGACCCAACCGCCCCGCTCTCCTCGCCTCGTCGAGAGCGAGGGGAACCGAAGCTGCCGACGTGTTACCATACTTCTGGATGTTGGTGAAAACCTTTTCCATCGGGATGTCCAGCCGCTTCGCCGTCGCCTCGATGATCCGCAGATTCGCCTGATGAGGAACCAGGAGGTCGACGTCCGCCGAGGTGTAGCCGGCCCGCTCGACGACTTCGAGGGCGACGTCGGCCATGCCCCGCACTCCCATCTTGAAGACTTCGTTGCCCCTCATGTGGATGGTGTGCAGCTTCTGGCGAACCGTTTCCTCAGTCGCGGGTCGCCTGCTTCCGCCAGCGGGCATCTCGATCAGGTTGCCGTAGCTCCCGTCCGCGCCGAGTGAGAAGCCGAGGATCCGGTGATCCTCCTCACCCGGACGGAGGACCGCGGCTCCCGCGCCGTCGGCAAGGAGGATGCAAGTCGTGCGGTCATCCCAGTTCGTGAGGCGCGAAAGGAGCTCGGCGCCCACGACCAAGATATTCTCCGCCTGCCCGGAGGCGATCATCCCCTGCGCCATGCGCAGGGAATAGAGGAATCCGGAGCAGGCCGCGCTCAGATCGAAGGCCCATGCCTGGGGAGCGCCGAGCCGGGACTGGAGGATGCACCCTGCGGAGGGGAAGATCTGGTCCGGCGTCACCGTCGCCACGATGATCCCGTCGAGCTGCTGGGCCGTGAGACCCGCCTCCTCGAGGGCCTTCACCGAGGCGGGCAAAGCGAGATCGGTCGCCACCATCTCCGGCGGAGCGATTCTGCGCTCCTTGATCCCGGTGCGCGTGACGATCCACTCATCGGACGTCTCGACCACCTTCTCCAGATCCGCATTCGTCAGGACATTGTCGGGCACATGCGAACCCGTGCCCGCGATGCGGACCGGCCTAACCGAGAATCCGTCGTTCGGCTTGTTCACGATCCAGTTCCTCTTTGATCCGGTGGGTGACCTGGCTACGAGCCGATTCGGCCGCCACTCGGATCGCGTTCCTGATCGCCAGAGCGGAAGAGCTCCCGTGGCTGATGACGCAAGTCCCGTTGATCCCCAGCAGCGGGGCCCCACCATACTCCTCGTAGTTGAAGCGGGTCTTGATCTGCTTGAAGACCGGCTTGAGAAGCATCGCCCCGAGGCGGATCTTCAGGTTCCGCTCCATCTGTCCGCGGACGCTCTGCATGACCATTCCCACCACGCTCTCGGCGAACTTCAGGATGACGTTGCCGGTGAATCCATCGCAGACGACGACATCGGCCGTCCCC
Organism: Candidatus Eiseniibacteriota bacterium; assembly: GCA_034679345.1. Classification (GTDB taxonomy): domain Bacteria; phylum Eisenbacteria; class RBG-16-71-46; order CAIMUX01; family VGJL01; genus JAXDAY01. Next base: position 44,817 of record JAXDAY010000029.1, on the reverse strand, counting down.
TTGAGGATGTCCCTGCCCTCCACGTTCCCGATGAAATTCATGCCGGGGCGCGCGTCGTTCAGCAGCTTGTAGGCCTGAACAGCCAGATCCGAGCCCTTGGAGTCCTCCTCGCCGATGTTCAGCAGTCCAACGCGGGGAGAAGAGACCCCATAGATCTCCCGGTTGTAGACCATTCCCATCACGGCGAACTGGTAGAGGTGGATCGGCTTGCAGTCGGAGGTCGCGCCGACGTCCATGAGGATCGTGTGGCCCGCGGGAGTCGGCACGAGGACGGCGATGGCGGCACGCTGCACTCCGGGAATCCGCCCGAGGGAGAGCGTGCATGCCGTGACGACCGCTCCGGTGTTGCCGGCGCTCACGATCGCGTCGATCTCCCCGTCCCTCATGAGACGGGTGACGACGGCGATGCTGGAGTTCTGCTTGCGCCTGTAGGACAGAGCAGCGGCCTCAGCCATCGAGATCTGCTCCGTCGAGGGACTGACGACGATCCCGAGTTCGGCGGCGAGCTTTCGATCCAGCCTCTCGCGGATCTTCTCCTCGTCTCCGACGAGCACGATCCGGACGCTTCCGGCCAGATCTCGTGCGGCGTCGATCGCTCCCTGGACCTCGATCGACGGCGCGGAGTCGCCGCCCATGGCGTCGACCCCGACGACGACCGGCCGCGGAACCGGCGCGAGGCTCAAGTCAATCCCACCGGGCGCGTTCCGCTAGCCCAGGATCTTCTCGTTCCCGTAGTAGCCGCATTCCTTGTTCGGGCAGACCCGATGGGGCCGACGAGCGGCCCCACAATGGGGACACTTATTGATGGTCGGCGGAGCCGCCTTCCAGTTCGCGCGACGCTTGTCGCGACGCGTCTTCGAATGCCGTCTCTTCGGCAGGGCCATCGATCAAGACTCCTTCTCGCGGGCGGCGTCGGAAGATGGCGTCTCCTCCAATCGGCCCCGCAGTCGATCCCACGGGCTCGCCCCCCGGTGGGGCGGGCATGAGCACTCCCCGTCGTTCCAGTTCTTTCCGCACCGAGGACAGAGCCCCAGGCATTCGGGCCGGCACACCGTGTGCCAAGGAACCTCGAGGAGGAATGCTTCTCGGACCTCTTCGGCGAGCTCCAGGACCCGGCCGTCATGGTACAACAGCCCGTCGTCTTCTTCACGGCTCTCCGCATCGCTGCGGCGATCCCGCTCCCCCCGCTTCTCGGAGAAGAGCCGGAGCGGGGCCTGGATCGGCGCCACGAGAGGCACGAGGCACCGGTCGCAGAAGACGCGCACCGTCCCCGCAACCGAAGCCTGGATCTCCACATGCTGGTCGGCCCGGATGAAGATCCCCTCCAGGACGATCCCCCCCTCCAGCTCCGCCTCCGACGCGGCAATCCCCGCATCCTCGGCGGAACCCTCGATGCGGAGGTGGTTGGCCCCCTCGAGGAGGGTCGCCAGGAGGACCTGGAAGGGGCCGGCCGGGCGGTGCATTGGCTCATTCTAGCGGAGCGACAGCCCCAATCCGAAGAAACCAATCTCAGCCGCCGCCGTCTCGGGCGCGTCCGACCGATGGATCGAGTTGCGCTCGATGTCGAGCCCGAAATCCCTCCGAATCGTCCCTTCGGGGGCTCTGGCGGGATCGGTCGGTCCGACGATCTCCGCCAGCCTGCGGATCGCGTCCTCCCCCTCGAGAACCGAGACAACGATCGGGCCGCTCGACATGAACCGCACCAGGGAGTCGAGGAACGGCTTTCCCTCGTGCACCTTGTAGAACTCCCGGGCCTCGGCCGCGGTCAAATGCACCATGCGAAGCCTCCGAATCGAGAGCCCGGAGCGCTCGATCCGAAGCAGGATCTCCCCCACGAGGTTGCGCGCGACGGCATCGGGCTTGATCATCATCAAGGTCTGCTGCATCGATGTTCTCCCTCTTCGGTCACAACCGGGCGGCTCCGCCTCTAGCGGCCCAGCGCTTTCTGGATGAGCGGGCCGACGTCCGACGGGATCTTGGCGACCGGGATCCCGGCTTCGCCGAGCGCTTTCATCTTCTCGGCCGCGGTCCCGCTTCCGCCGGAGATGATCGCGCCCGCGTGCCCCATCCGCTTCCCCGGCGGCGCCGTCTGCCCGGCGATGAATCCGACGACCGGCTTCGACATCTTTGTCGTGACGAAGCGCGCCGCCTCCTCCTCCGCGGTGCCCCCGATCTCGCCGATCATCACGACCGCCTTCGTCTCCGGATCGGCCTCGAAGAGGGTCAAGCAATCGATGAAGTTCGTCCCGATGATGGGGTCGCCGCCGATCCCGATGCAGGTGGTCTGTCCAATCCCGATCCGGCTCAGCTGGTAGACCATCTCGTAGGTCAGAGTCCCGCTGCGGGAGACGACCCCCACGGGGCCCGGCTTGTGGATCTCACCCGGCATGATGCCGACCTTGCACTTGCCCGGCGAGATCAGGCCGGGGCAGTTGGGTCCGACCAGGCGGACGCCCTTGCGATTCAGCACCTGGAGGACCGTCACCATCTGAAGCGTCGGGATCCCTTCGGTGATCGCCACGACCAAGCGGATGCCGGCGTCGGCCGCCTCGAGGATCGCATCCGGCGCCGCGAAGGGCGGCACATAGATCACCGATGTGTCGGCTCCGGTCTCGCGGACCGCGTCGGCGACCGTGTGGAAGACCGGGATCTCGTCAACGCGTTCGCCGGCCTTGCCGGGGGTCACCCCGGCCACGACCTTCGTGCCGTAGGCCTTCATCGCCCGCGTGTGGAATGCTCCGTCTCGGCCCGTGATCCCCTGGACCACGACTCTCGATTTCTCGTCGATCAGGATGCTCATCGTCCCCTCCTCAACCCATCAACGGGCGAGCTCGACCGCCCGCTTCACCGCCTCGTCCATCGTCTCCGCCGGACTGACGCCCTGAACCGATTTCAGGATCTCCCGCGCCTGCTCCTCGTTCGTGCCGGTGAGCCGGACGACGATCGGGAGCTTGAGCTTCGTCGCCTCGATGGCCCGCACCAGGCCGTTGGCGACGTCGTCGCAGCGAGTGATTCCGCCGAAAATGTTGAAAAGGATCACTTTCACGTGCGGATCCTCGGTGATGATCCGAATCGCCGTGATCACCTTCTCGGGGCTGGACGATCCTCCGATGTCGAGGAAGTTGGCGGGCGCCCCGCCGAAGTGCTTCACGAGATCCATCGTCGCCATGGCAAGACCCGCGCCGTTGACGACGCAGCCGATCGAGCCGTCGAGCTTGATGTAGGAGAGTCCCATCTCGCGGGCGGCCGCCTCGTTGTGGGTCTCGGCGCTACGATCCCGCATGCCTTCGAGGTCGCCGTGCAGCATGAGACCGTTGTCGTCGAGGTTGATCTTGGCGTCGAGCGCCAGGACCTTTCCGTCCGGCGTGCGGATGAGCGGATTGATCTCGGCGAGCGAGGAATCGATCGAGACGAATGTGCGCGCGAGCTTGATCAAGATGTCGGCGATCTGCTTGGCGATCGCCGACTCCGGCTCGATCGCGTAGGCGAGCTTGCGCGCCTGGAAACCGCGCAGGCCCGGCTCGGGATCGAAGTGCTCTTTGATAATTGCCGTTGGGTTGGTCCGCGCCACCTCCTCGATGTCGATCCCCCCTTCGCGGGAGACCATGACGAGCGGCTTGCCCGCGGCGCGGTCGACGACGACGCCGAGGTAGTACTCGTGGCGGATCTCCGCGGCCGGGGTGACCAGCACCCTGCGGACCGGCAGCCCCTTGATTTCCATGCCGAGGATCGACTTCGCCTTCTCTTCGGCGTCGGCGGGATCGTCGGCCAGCTTGATCCCGCCGGCCTTCCCGCGCCCGCCCGCGTGGACCTGCGCCTTCACGACCACTCTGCAGCCATAGCGCTGCGCGATCTCTCTGACCTCCCCGGGAGTCGTCGCGACGGTCCCTTCGGTGATCGGGATGCCGGCTCCCTTGAAGATCTCCTTCGCCTGATATTCGTGGATGTTCACTCCCTACCTCCCCTCCCAAATCCTCGCGGCCGTTAGCGGCGCCGGAGGAACTCCTCAAGTAGGTCCTTCACCGTCGGCGATCCGATCTCCTGCAGCTCGTAGGTCACCCGCACCGACGGCTTCTTCAGCGAGACGATGCGCCGGATGTCGATCGGGGTGCCGATGACCACCAGATCGCACGGCGTAGCGTTGATCGTCGCCTCCAGGTCGGCGACCTGCATCTCCCCGTAGCCCATCGCGGGCAGGAGCGGGCCGATTCCTGGGTATTGACCGAAGGTCTCACGGATCTCGCCGACAAGGTACGGGCGCGGATCGACGATCTCCGCGGCGCCGTACTTCTGCGCCGCCACGGTGCCGGCGCCGAAGCGCATTCCGCCATGCGTCAGAGTCGGACCGTCCTCGATGACGAGGACGCGTCGGCCCCGGATCTGGCTACCGTCCTCGACGAGGATCGGGCTCGCCCCCTCGATGATGACTGCCTTGGGATTCGCCGAGCGGACGGCGGCACGGACCGCTTCGATCGCTTCGAGAGAGGCGGAATCGATCTTGTTGATCACGGCCGCGTCGGCCGAGAGGAGATTCGTCATGCCCGGGTGATAGAGGCTCTCGTGGCCCGGCCGCAGAGGATCGAGGACGACGATGTTCAGATCGGGGCGATAGAAGGAGATGTCGTTGTTCCCGCCGTCCCAGACCACGACATCGGCTTCCTTCTCCGCTTCCCGCAGGATCTTCTCGTAGTCGACGCCGGCGTAGAGGATCGTGCCGTTCACGATGTGGGGTTCGTACTCCTCCATCTCCTCGATCGTGCACTTGTGGCGCTTGAGGTCTTCGAGCGTCTCGAAGCGCTGCACGCCCTGCTTGACGAGATCGCCATAGGGCATCGGGTGGCGGATGGCGACGACCTTCTTGCCCAGCTCCTTCAGGATCCGGCAGACCTTCCGGGTCGTCTGGCTTTTGCCGGAGCCGGTTCGGACGGCGACGACGGCGATGACGGGCCGCTTCGATTCGATCATCGTCGTCTTGGGGCCCATGATCCGGAAATCGGGCCCGAGCGACATCGCCCAGGCGGCCTTCTCCATCACATACTGGTTCGAGGTGTCGCTGTAGGCGAAGATCACCTCGTCGATGGCGGAATCGCGTACGAGCTGCGGGAGCTGCGCCTCCGGCACGATCGGAATCCCCTTGGGGTAGAGCGCCCCGGCCAGAGCCGCCGGGTATGTCCGCTCGTCGATGTGGGGAATCTGCGTCGCCGTGAAGGCGACGACCTCGACATCCTCGCGATTCCTGAAGTGGACGTTGAAGTTATGGAAATCGCGCCCGCCGGCGCCCAGAATGACGACCTTCCAGCGTCGTCCCGCTGCCATGATCACCTCCCCGCCCACGGGACTCGGGCCTATCCCACCACCCCCGGGCAGCACCCTCGTAAGGTAGGGGGTCGGATCCCAACTGTCAACCCGAAAGCGTGTTGTTTCCCTTTGGGTTACGAAGTCGGGAGACGATCGAGGAGGAGGAGTGGCCGGGCAGGAATGGAACGACTCGCACCGCCCCGCCCCAAGAGAGCACTTCCCGCGCGCCGACGATCCGGTCGGGAGTATAGTCGCCTCCCTTGACCAGGACATCGGGCCGTACCCTCAGGATGAGCTCGAGCGGAGTCGCTTCCTCGAAGAGCACGACCGCGTCGACCCAGCGCAGCGCCCCCAGGATCGCGGCCCGGTCGGCCGCGTCGAGGATCGGCCGCCCTGGGCCCTTGAGCGCCCGGACACTGGAGTCGCTGTTCAGCCCCACCAGAAGCCGATCCCCGAAGGCGCGCGCCTCGCGGAGGTAGACGACATGGCCCGGATGGATCAGGTCAAAGCAGCCATTGGTGAAGACCAGCCGCCGGCCGGCGCCGCGTAGATCGGCGATGAATCGCTCGAGTCCGCCAGGGTCCAGGAGAGGGGCCGGCGCAAGCGGGTCGCGTTCAGGCGAGGGCATGGCGCTGAAGGGAATCGCGGATCGCCTCGGGCGTGGCGGCCGCGGTCCCGACCTCCCGGATAACCACTCCCGCGGCATGGTTCGCGATGAGTGCCGCCTCGCGCAGCGTCCCTCCTGCGGCGGCGGCCATCGCGAAGGTCGAGACCACCGTGTCCCCCGCGCCGGTCACATCGAAGACTTCGGTGGAGACGGCCGGAAAGTGAATCGGCGTCGCGTCGGCCTCGAAGAGAGTCATCCCCGCCTCCCCCTGGGTGATCAGGAGGCTCCTCGCATCAAGACGTTCGCGGAGGCTCTGGCCTGCCTCGCGGAGCGTCTGCGCGTCGACGATCCGCCGCCCGAAGGCGACCCCTGCCTCGGCGACATTGGGTGTCAGAACCGTCGCTCCGCGATAGGAGAAGAAGTGGGTCTCCTTGGGATCGACACAGACCGGCGTGCCGCGTTCGGCCGCCTCGGATAGGAGCTCGGGCAGCAGGGCCGCGGCGATGACCCCCTTGCCGTAGTCCGAGATCACCACGGCATCGGCGTCGCGCAAGGCGGCACGGGCCGCATGCAGCACCTGGGAAAGGACGATCCCCTCGATCTCGCGGGCGTCCTCCGAGTCGATCCGGACCACCTGCTGGTGGCGCGCCACGACGCGCGTCTTCGTCGTCGTACGCCGCGAGGAGTCGGTGAAGATCCGGTCCGCCGCGATCCCATGGGCGGCGATCTCGCGCCGAAGCTCTTGACCGAACGGATCGTCTCCCACGACGCCCACCAGCATGGGGCGCCCGCCCAGGACCCGGATGTTGCGCGCCACGTTCGCCGCGCCCCCGAGCCGCGTGGTCTCCCCGCGCATGTCGACGACGGGAACCGGCGACTCGGGGGAGATCCGCGTCGTATCTCCCCAGAGATAGCGGTCCAGCATGATGTCGCCCAGCACGAGAACGGGAACGCCGCGCATCTTCTCGAGGATCCGATCGGCCTGCTGGAGTTCGAGCATGGCGGCAGTCTAGGACATCGTCCGGCGCCCTGTCGACGATCTACGGCCCGTCGCCGCCGTCCGGGCGTAGGAGGAGGATCTTTCGCGTTCGATCTGGCCCGACGCCGGAGAGCCGCAGGAGATAGAGTCCCGCCCGCAGATCGGCCGGCAGGATCCAGAAGAGCTCGTTCTCGCCGACGTGGAGGCTGCGGGCCGAGGCGCAGAGTCGGCGGCCGCTGGCCGGATCGAACAGGGAGAACCGCGCCACCCCGGGACTGGAAACCGTGAGTCCGAGTCGAAGCCTGCCGAAGCTGGGGTTTGGCCCGACACGCAGCCCGGAACGGCCGGGATCCGTCGGCGGGGACTCGACGCCGCCGGGATCGCATCCGGAGTCGGTGATCGATGTCGGCGAGACGACCGGACCGTCGAAGGCGAGATCCCCCGATGGAGGGATGACCGCGTTCTCGAGAACGACGAGTCCTCCGACCTCGACTCGGTGGCGCACGCGGCGCTCGAGCCCGAAGACGATGTGACGAACGGATTGGGAATCGGAGGCGGTGATCAGGAGCAGCACGACTGCGAAAAACCATCGTGAGGATCGATGCACTCCACCTCCCCGCTTCCCCTCAGGCGACCGACACGGCGAGATCATGGCGGTCCGCGCGCCCCGCGTCGAGAGGAGAATTCGCGATACAGGATCTTCTTCGATATCAACGAAGCAGTTTCGCGGATCGGAACGAATAGAACCGGCCATCGCCCAGAACGACGTGGTCCACGATCGGGATGCCGACCAGCTCCCCGACCTCGGCAAGACGCAGCGTGATCGAGATATCGTCGTCGCTCGGGGTGGGATCGCCCGAGGGGTGGTTGTGGACCAGGATGAGCGAGGCGGCGCTTTCGGTGATCGCGCCGCGAAAGACCTCGCGAGGGTGGACGATCGAGGCCGAGAGGCTGCCGACCGAGACGAGCTCCTCGCGTACGACGATGTGGCGCGTGTTCAGGTGGAGAGCCAGGAAGTGCTCCCTGCGGGCGGTCCCATAGGGACGACACCGCTCCTGAATGTCCTCGGGGCCTCGGATCGGCCGTTCGCCGGGACCGGGACGGCACCAGATGCGGCGGCCGAGCTCGATCGACGCAAGGAGGCGGCATGCCTGCGCCGGACCGAAGGAAGGGGAGCGAAGCAGCTCCTCCGCGCTCCGATGGCCCAGCACACCCGCATCCCCATCCTCGAGCAGATGCGCGGCCATCTCCTCAACGCGGCGGCTCGCCGTACCCGATCCCAGGATCGCGCAGAGAAGATCGAGGTCGCTCGCGCCGCGCGCGCCCGCCTCCAGAATCCGCTCGCGTGGCCCGGAGCCTCCGCGTTCCCCGCCTCGCCGGAGCGGCGGGTATTGGGTCTTCTTCATCGTCCTCCCCCGACGGCGCTGGGCCGTCGCAGGGAGGATGGCAAGGGACGTGCCGGTGGAAGACCGGCTCAGCCGGCTTCGAAGAGGGCGCCGGCGAAGGCGTCGGGATCGAAGTCCTCGAGATCCTCGATCCCCTCCCCGAGACCGACGAAGCGGACGGGCAGGCGGGTCTCGCGCGCGATGGCGAGCACGACGCCTCCCTTGGCGGTCCCATCGAGCTTGGCGAGGACGAGACCGGTCACGCCCGCGGCCTCGAGGAACTCCCGCGCCTGCGCGATCCCGTTCTGGCCTACCGTCGCGTCGAGGACGAGGAGGACCTCGTGAGGGGCGCCGGGGAGCGCCTTGCCTACGACGCGACGGATCTTGGCGAGCTCCTCCATCAGGTTTCCCTTCGCGTGGAGGCGGCCGGCCGTGTCGACGATGACCACCCTCGATCCGCGCGAGATCCCCGACTGGACCCCGTCGAAGGCCACCGAGGCGGGATCGGCGCCCGGCTTGGAGCGTACGATCTCCGCCCCGGCCCGCTTCGCCCAGATGGCGAGCTGCTCGCAGGCGGCGGCGCGGAAGGTGTCGGCCGCGACGATGCGCGTGGGGAGTCCGGCCCTCACGAACCGATGCGCGAGCTTGCCGATCGTCGTGGTCTTCCCCACGCCGTTGACGCCGCAGACGAGAACGACCCGCGGCCCGTGATCGGGCGAGGTCGGTTCCGGCGCCGTCGCGCCGCGAAGAGTCTCGGCGACGATCTCCCGCAGAAGCCCGGGGACCTGGGAGGGATCCTCGATGTCTCGAGACCTCACCGTCTCCTTCAGCCGCGAGAGCAGGTGCTCGGTCGTCGCGAGGCCGACATCGCCCCGCAGGAGCACATCTTCGAGCTCTTCGTAGAGGGCAGGGTCGATCCGCGTTCGACCCCGGACCGCCTGGTCGATTCCCTCGGCCACGACTTGCCGCGTCTTCCTGAGGCCGTCGGCGATCCGGCGAAAGATACTCACGACTCCTCCAGGGATACGAGCCGCCCGTTGGCGATCTTCATCAGGTTCGGATGGCCGTGATCGACGAGGATCTCTCCCAGCGGTCCGAGGCCGACCGCCCGTCCCACGATTGTGTCCCCTTCAGGAAGCTCGACTTGCACGCTCCGGTTCCGGACGGAGGAGATGAGCCACACTTCGCGGACGATCTCCCGAGGGCCCCCCTCCTCGAAGCGGCGCAGGACCTCCGCGATCTCGTCGACCATGAGATCGAGGGTCGCATCGAGGTTCGGGCGTTCGTCGGCGACCCATCCGCCCTCATCGGAGATCGACGTGGCGATGCCGTGAAGCTCCTCGGGGAGATCCTCCCGGCGCAGCGAGTGGTTCACGCCGACGCCGAGGAGAAGAGCATCGCCCTCCACATCTGCGAGCACCCCCGCGAGCTTCCCGCCCGCCGCGATGACGTCGTTCGGCCAGCGGATGTAGGAATCGATGCCGAGGCGTCGAATGCCCGCCGAGACAGCCAGGGCGCCCGCCGAGGTGATCGCGGGCCACTCCTCCGGGGGACGTCGCGATCGATGGATCCAGGTGAGCCAGACCCCGGCCTCCGCCGGCGAGTACCAGCGTCTCCCGTTGCGGCCACGGCCCTGCGTCTGCTCGGCGGCGACGATGACCGTGCCGCTGGGCGCGCCTTCCCGCGCTCGGTCGCGCGCGATTCTCTGTGTCGAGTCGACCGTGCCGAGTCGGACGATGTCGAAGCGAGGCTGGGACACGGGCTCACTCCGGCGCGATCTCGCACGAGATGTCGATCGCGCGCGCCGAGTGGGTGATCGCCCCCACGGCGAGGAAATCGACGCCGGGGCGGGCGAAGTCGCGAGCGGTGGCGAGCGTGATCCCTCCCGAGACCTCGATCTGGATCAGGGGATCCTCCACCCTCCATGTATCCGCGATCCAACGGTCCGCCGCGGGCGAGAGCGAGAGCGAGCCCTCGATTCTCCGGATGGCGGCGACGCAGGCGTCGATCGCCGCGGGCTCCATATTGTCGAGGAGGATCCGCCCCACTCCGCAACGAGCGGCCGCCTCCGCCTCCGCGAGATTCCTCGCCTCGACGACGATCGGCGCGCCAGGGGCGCCCGCGCGCGCCGCGGCCACGGCGCGCTCGATGGATCCGCACGCATCGATATGGTTGTCCTTGATCATGACCGCGTCGTAGAGGCCGAGCCTGTGGTTCACGCCTCCGCCGTCGAGAACCGCCTGCTTCTCGAGCAGACGCATCCCGGGGACGGTCTTGCGCGTGTCGGTGATCCGCGCCCCCGTGCCCTCGACAGCGCGCACGAAGGCGGCGGTCGCCGTGGCGATCCCCGAGAGATGCTGCAGGAAGTTCAGCGCCGATCGCTCCGCAATGAGAAGCGAGCGCGTCGAGCCCCGGGCCTCGAGGAGGGCCTCGCCGCGGGTGAACTCCGTTCCGGGCTCCCGCAAGAGGGCGACCTGGATCGAGGAATCGACGACCGCATAGACGGCCTTCGCCGCCCCCGTGCCGCTCAGGAATCCCGCGCCCTTGGCCCGCACGACTGCGCGAGCGCGCATCGACGCCGGCACGATCGTGACGGTCAGATCCCCCTCCCCGACGTCCTCGAGGATCGCCAGGCGCGCGAGCGCCTCCTCCACCACCGCCAATCCGTCGGTCTCATCCATCAGATCCACCCCTGCATCTCGAGGATCCTGTCGCGGATCGAGGCCGCCCGCTCGTACTCCATTCGTTCGGCCGCGGCCTTCATCTCGGCGACGAGGATCTCCAGCATCTGCTCCTGACTCATCCCCTGGGGGTCGATGGCCACCGGAGCGGCCTCCGCCTTCGTGGAGTCGGCCACGCTCGTCTGGGCGAGGATCTCGTCGACGGTCTTCTCGATCCCCTTGGGCGTGATCCCATGCTCCTCGTTGAACGCAATCTGCTTCGCGCGCCGCCGCCCGGTCTCGCGCAGGGCGCCTGCCATCGACGGCGTGATCGAGTCCGCATAGAGGACGACGGTCCCGCGGACATTGCGCGCGGCGCGCCCGGCAGTCTGGATCAGGGAGCGCTCGCTGCGCAGGAAACCCTCCTTGTCGGCGTCCAGGATCGCGACGAGCGAGACCTCGGGCAGGTCGAGCCCCTCGCGGAGCAGGTTGATTCCCACCAGGACATCGAACTTCCCCAGCCGCAGCCCCCGCAGGATCTCCATCCGCTCGATCGCGCCGACATCGGAGTGGATGTAACGGACCCGGATCCCCGCCTCGGTCAGATAGTCGGTCAGATCCTCGGCCATTCGCTTCGTGAGCGTCGTGACGAGGATCCGCTCGCCCTCGGCGGTGCGCTTGCGGATCTCCTCGAGCAGGTGATCGATCTGCCCCTCGGTGGGGCGCACGACGATCTCCGGATCGACCAGGCCCGTGGGACGGATCACCTGCTCGACCACGACGCCGCCCGAGCGATCGAGCTCGTAGTCGGCCGGCGTGGCCGAGACGTAGACGACCTGGCCCACCATCTCGAGCCACTCCGCGAACCGCAGCGGCCGGTTGTCGAGCGCGGAGGGCAACCGGAAGCCATAGTCGACCAGAGTCTGCTTGCGCGAACGATCCCCCTCGTACATCCCCCCGACCTGGGGAATCGTCACATGGCTCTCATCGACGATCGTGAGGTAATCGCGCGGGAAGTAGTCGAGCAGACAGGTGGGGCGCGACCCCGGCGCGCGCCCCGAGAGGTGGCGCGAGTAGTTCTCGATGCCGTTGCAGAAGCCCATCGTGCGCAGCATCTCGAGATCGAAGCGGGTGCGCATCCGAAGCCGCTGCGCCTCCAGGAGCTTCCCCTCGGCTCCGAGCTCGGCGAGCCGCTGCTCGAGCTCGGCTTCGATCCCCTCGATCGCCTTGCCGAGCCGCTCATGCGGCGTGGCGAAGTGCGAGGCGGGGAAGATCGAGATCGCCTCCATCCGGCGCTTCGCCTTGCCCGTCGCGGGGTCGACCGCCGAGATCTTCTCGATCGAGTCGCCGAAGAGCTCGACACGCACGACCTCCTCCTCGTGGGATGGGAAGATCTCGATCAGATCCCCGCGCACGCGGAACTTGCCGCGCGCCAGCTCGAGGTCGTTTCGCGCATACTGGATCTGCACGAGCTTTCGAAGGAGCTCTTCGCGCGGCGCCTCGGCGCCGACGGCGAGCTGGAGCGTCTGGCCCAGGAAGTCCTCCGGAGCGCCGAGGCCGTAGATGCAGGAGACGGAGGCGACGATGATCACGTCGCGCCGGGAGAGGAGGATCGAGGTGGCGTGCAGACGAAGCCGATCGATCTCCTCGTTGATCGAGGCGTCCTTCTCGATGTAGGTGTCGCTCGCCGGCACATAGGCCTCAGGCTGGTAGTAATCGTAGTAGGAGACGAAGTACCCGACGGCGTTCTCGGGGAAGAAGGAGCGGAACTCGCCGTAGAGCTGGGCGGCGAGCGTCTTGTTGTGGGAGAGGACCAGGGTCGGACGGTTCACGCGGGCGATCGCATTGGCCATCGTGAAGGTCTTGCCGGATCCCGTGACGCCGAGCAGGACCTGGTGCTTGTCCCCCGCGAGGAGACCTTCCACGAGGCGCGCGATCGCCTCGGGCTGGTCCCCTCGGGGCTGGTACTTCGATACGAGGTTGAAGCGCTCCATCCTCGGTGAGTGTAGCGGATCGGGAGCCGCCGGGCCGTCGGCTACCGGCCGAAGCGCACTGTGTACGTGAGGACGACCTCCTGATCGGCGCCGACCCCGATCGACCATTCGGGAGTGAACGCGTCCTTCTTGGTGGAGCGATGCGTCTCGCTGACGACCGACCAGTCGCCCCAGAATCGATCCTGGACCACGATCGTCACCTCCTCGGTCTTGCGGTTGCGGAGCTTGACCTCCGTCGTCTGCTCCCAGACCCGATCGGAGATCCGGTTCTGGTCCTTCACGGTGCGCTCGACCGCGATGTCGAAGGCGTTTCCGAGGAATAGGCGGACCTTCTCGTTCTTCGGCGTGTGGTCGATCATATCCTCTCCCACGAACTGCTGGCCGCCGCGGGAGTCGCGCTTGTAGGTGCGCACCTTCCCCTTGGGAAGCGGCATTCCGAGCCCGCGGGCCTCCTCGTTCTTGAACTCGAGGACGATCCGCACCTTCTTGTCGTCCGCCCAGGGCTTGTACTCGTAGAGCTTCGTCACGGGAGTCCGGGCCGGCGGGAAGAGGGCGATCTGCTTCGTCTCCCGGTCCCGCACCGTCGCGGGACGGGGAAGCGTGTAGAGGTGGTACTCGAAGAAGGACTCCTCCTCGAAACCAACGTCGACCTTCGCCTCGGCCATCGCGACGCCGCGCCCCCCGCGGTAGTGCACGGGTTGCGGTTCGGCCCGGTGGACGTCGCCCGCGATCAGCTGCAGGAGAGCGTCCGGATAGTCGGCGCCGCTGCGGTTGTCAATGCTGACCCATGCCGCCAGGTCGGCCTCGGTATCGGCCTCATTGACCAGGGCGACGTACTCGGCGTGCCAGGCGATCCCCGAGGTCATGTAGGAGAGCTCGGCCTTCTGCGTTCCGGCGCGATCGGCCTGGAGGTCCCAGACGAGCGTCGGCTTCGTGATCAACCCTTCGGGGAGACTCGGGCAGCGCAGGTCGATGATCTTCTCGCGCTGGAGGATCGAGAGCCCGCGCGCGCCGGAGAGAACCACCTGCTCCGTCGTGAAGGAAAGCAGCTTGCCCTCATGGAGCTCGCCCCCCTCGACGACCGCCTGGATCGGCTGCTCGAGGTAGCGCTCCAGGATCCGGTCGGGGCTGGCGAGATCGTAGCGATAGTTCTGCTCCAGGACGGAGAGCCCGTCCTCGCGGGTCATGGAGCGGAGATGGACCGATGTCGGATCGATCTGCGCGGCCACATCGGCGATCGAGACCGACTCCCGGCCGCCGGAAAGCTCGATATCGCGGACATCGCGGACGAGACCGAGGTCGTTGTTGTAGACGGTCAGCTGGATCTCGCGGGCGCCGGCGCTAACGGTGAACATCAAACCTCCCAACAGGCAGAATAGAACGCGCATGAAGAATCCTCCTTTGCAAGGGGATTACCGGCCGGAGGCGATCCGATTCCCGGGATTCCTCCGAGTCCTACTCCTCAAGGGCGGCCAGCGCGGCGCCGAGCTTGTCGATGCCGGCTTCCAGGCCGCGGACCTTCTCTTTCTCCGACTCCACGACTTCCGGCTTCGCCTTCTCGAGAAAATCCTGGTTCGCGAGCTTCCGCCGGGTCGATTCGAGCATCTTCTCGCTCTTCTCCAGCTCGCGGCGCAGGCGGCTGCGCTCGAGATCCAGGTCGATGATCCCCTCGAGGTGGACGAAGACCTCGCTGTCGCGCACGACGGCCGAGGCGCTGTGCCTCGGCTTGGACGGGTTCGGCCCGATCTCGAGTCGCGCGATCCGCGCGAGCGAGATCAGGTGCGCGCGTTGCGCATCCGCGACCCGCGCCACCTCGCCTGAAGCCCTCAGGGTCACATCGGCATTGCGCGCGGGCGGAACGTTCATCTCGCTTCGGATGTTCCGGATCGCGACGGTCAGCTCGCTCAGGACCGCGAACTCCTCGGCCGCCGAAGCGTCGGGACGGTACTCCGTAGCCAACGGCCAGGGCGAGACGATCAGGGGCCCCCGGCCCAGGGGCAGATGGCTCGCGATCTCCTCGGTGACGAAGGGCATGATCGGATGCAGGAGGCGGAGGATCGCGTCGAGCCCGGCGAGCACGCCCGCCTTCGCCTCCTCGGCCCGAGTCCCGCCGGCGGCGAGGCGGACCTTGGCCATCTCCAGATACCAGTCGCAGTAGTCGTTCCAGGCGAAGGCGTAGATCGCGCGGGCAAGGTCGTTGAAGCGCATCTGCTCCAGACACTCCTCCGCTTCGGAGCAGACGTGGCGCAACCGGTCCTGCAACCAGCGGTCGGCCAGATCGGCGGAGCCGAGCCCGGGAGCCGGCGCGGAACCCTCCCCCAGGTTCATCCGTGCGAAGCGCGCGGCGTTCCAGAGCTTGTTGGCGAAGTTGCGCCCCACCTCGATCTTCTTCTCGCCGAAGAGAACGTCTGTGCCGGTTGGAGTGAGCATGAGCATCGTGAAGCGCAGCGCGTCGGCGCCGTAGCGATCGATCAGGTCGATCGGGTCGGGGGAGTTGCCGAGCGACTTCGACATCTTGCGTCCCCCCTCGTCGCGCACGAGGCCGTGGAGATGCACGGTGTGGAACGGCTCCTCGCCCATGAACTCGCAACCCGCCATGACCATGCGGGCGACCCAGAAGAAGATGATGTCGGGGCCGGTGACCAGGACCTGGGTCGGGTAGAACCGCTCGAGATCCTCGGTCTTCTCAGGCCAACCCAGGGTCGAGAAAGGCCAGAGCCAGGAAGAGAACCATGTGTCCAGGACATCCTCGTCCTGCCGCCACTGTCTCGAGCCGCACTTGCCGCACGGCGCGCTCTGCTCCCCCCTCACGGCTTCGTGGCCGTTCTCGCAGTACCAGACGGGGATGCGATGGCCCCACCAGAGCTGGCGGCTGATGCACCAGTCCCGAATGTTCTCCAGCCAGTGGATGTAGACCTTCTCCCAGCGCTCCGGGATGAAGCGGACCCGTCCCTCCCTCGCCGCGGCGAGCGCCGGTTCCGCCAGAGGCTTCATCTTCACGAACCACTGCGTCGAGATCGACGGCTCAACGACCGTGCCGCATCGATAGCACACCCCCACGGCGTGCGCGTACGGCTCGACCTTCTCCAGAAGACCCGTGCGCTTCAGCTCCTCGACGATCTGCCCGCGGCACTCGAGGCGATCCTGCCCCGCGAATGGCCCGGCATCGGAAGTCATTCGACCCATCCGGTCGATCACCGAGATCGACGGCAGCCCGTGGCGGCGTCCCAGCTCGAAGTCGTTCGGGTCGTGTCCAGGGGTCACCTTGACCGCGCCGGTGCCGAACTCCCGATCCACCATCGTGTCGGCCACGAGGGGAAGCTCGCGGTGGAGAATGGGAAGAACGAGCGTGCGGCCGACGAGATCGGCGTAGCGCTCGTCCTCGGGATGCACGGCCACGGCGGTGTCGCCCAGCATGGTTTCGGGACGCGTCGTCGCCACCGTGACCGCGCGGTCGAGACCCATGACGGGATACTTCACGTAGTAGAGCCGATCGTCCCGGTCGGCGTACTCCACCTCCTCATCGGAGATCGCCGTCTGGCAACCGATGCACCAGTTCACGAGATAAGCGCCGCGGTAGATGAGCCCCTTCTCGTAGAGCCGGCGAAAGACCTCGACGACCGCCTCGGTGAGGCCCGGATCGAGAGTGAAACGCTCGCGCTCCCAGTCGCAGGAGGCCCCGAGCAGCCGGAGCTGCCGGATGATCTTCCCGCCGTTGGCCTCCTTCCACCTCCAGGCCTCGGCGATGAAGGCCGATCGATCCATCCCCGCCGGGTCGAGCCCCCGCGCCTCGAGGTCGCGCTTGACGACGTTCTGAGTCGCGATGCCCGCATGATCGGTTCCGGGCAGCCAGAGGGCCCCGAATCCCTGCATGCGCCGCCAGCGGATGAGCGTGTCCTGGATCGTGTTGTTGAGGACGTGCCCGATGGTGAGACCGCCGGTCACGTTCGGCGGGGGGATGACGATCGTGTAGGGCTTCGAAGCCTCGGGCCGCGGCCTGAAGTGGCCTCCCTTCTCCCAGGTCTCGTACCAGCGGGACTCGAATTCCTTGGGATCGTACGCCTTCGCCATCTCGGACATCGGGAACCCTCCTTGGGAAGCCGTGAGGCTACTCCAACGCCCTGGGATGGGTCAAACGCGGCCGGGGCGGATCACGGATCCCACCGTCCCGTCGCGCCGTATCGCAGGGCGAATCCGGCTTGCCATCGAACCGGCGGATCGAGTCGCGGGCGCATCGCTCCGCTCTCCCGGTACAGCTCTGAGGAGAGCTCGAAGGCGATCGCCGGCGAGTGGCTCCGGCGCAGCAGCGCCCCGACGCTCTCGATCCGGCTTCGAGCTTCGCTTCCGTCCTCGTAGCCGCTGCCCCGCACCCGGCCCCAGATCCGCGCGCGATTCTCGCCAAGCTCGGGCGACGTCAGTCGCAAGTGCCAGGATCTTCCGCCGCCGCCCATCGGATGCCCCATCGGGTATCCGCGGTAGCAGTAAGCGTCGGGGCCGTAGATCGTGTGCGTGTACCAGGGATTGGCGTCGTCGACCGCCTCGAGGTACTCGCCGAGGGCCGTCCAGCCCCCGATGCCGACCCCGGCGCCCATCGCGTGGGCCACCGCGGTCGGCAACAGCCCATCGAAGGCGTCCTCACCCGCGTATTCGTAGAAGATGCGCGCGCCGTCGAGCCGGATGCGCGACGCCTGCTCTCGGGGCAGGCGCAGCTCGACGCCGAATGAGGCCTTCTGGTCCGTGTCGGTCGGCTCTCGATGGCCTTTCACGTTCTCGCCTCGCCCGAGCAGGACGTCCCAGATGTCCTCCGGCTGAAACTTCTCGGTCCTCCCGGCTCCGCCGAGGAGGATGGTGCGCGCGAAGGATGCGCGAAACCAGCCGCTCGGCTCCCACTCGAGCCGCTGGCCGTGCAGGAGCGGGTAGGGAATCGTCCGATCGCGCTCATCCAGGTAGCTCAGAAAGAACGAGGCGTGGATGCGGCCAAGCGATCCCGCCCCCGGAATCCGCCAGGGGCGCACGGAGCGAACCCAGATCGTCTCGCGCGGCGGCGCGGTCCTACCGAGCAATAGACTGCCCTCATCCGCGTCGCCCCAGGCCATCTGCGTCAGGCCGATGCCGATCTCGAACCGCTCGCCCGACCACCGAAGGCTGCGCTCGAGCCAGTCTCCGCCCGAGGCGGACCCTGCTCCAATCCGCGCGCGCCCCGCGAGCTCGAGACGCAGCATCGAGAACAGGGGCCAGACCCCGGCCGCCTCGAGGCGTCCTCGCGGGCCGTCCCGGAGACGGATGCCGCCCGCTTCCTCCATGGGAGGCTCGGCATCGGTCCCGGCCGCATCGAGCCCCAGCCGCGCGCGACGCAACGTGAGCGCCCCGTATGGAACCGCCGGGTCGGGAACCGGCAGGATCGCGCCTGTGGGATCCTCGGCGTCCCGCGTCTGGCGATAGGTCTCGAGGTCCCAGGAGTCGGACGGATCGTCGAAGACCTGCCCGCGCGCGCCCGCGCGAAGCGGATCGGCCGCAAGGAGGAGCGCCAGGACTGCGATCAAGGCGTTGACGAGACGCATGGAGGGAACGCCCCTCGGCGGCTCGGTCAGATCTGACCCGCGACGGAGAGGACCTCGACGTGCCCCGAGTTCATGAGGGAACGCTCCGCCGCCTCGAGGACCCTCACGACCCTGAGCCCCGTCTCCCCGCTGCTGCGCGGCTTCCGGCGGTGGAGGATCGAGCCCAGGAAGTCGGACACCTCGGCCTGCAGCGGCTCCGACGACTCGATCTTGGGAGACACGATGTCGCCGGTTCGGTAGGAGAGCTGGTATTCGCCGAAGGTGTCCGGATCCTTGAAGTGGACCCCCTTGTCGAAGATCTTGACCTGCTCGAGGTGTTCGGTGTCGTCGTAGATCAGCATCTTGGCGTCGCCCACGATCGTCGTGCGGCGGAGCTTGGACGGGGCGAGCCAGCTGACCTGGACGTGGGCGATCGCGCCGGAGGCGAATCGCATGAACATGAAGGCGACGTCGGGAATCCCCTTCTGAACGAAGTCCTTCCCCGTCGCGAGAACCTCGACCGGCGCCTCGTCGAGCCAGTAGAGGATCATCGAGAGGTCGTGCGGGGCGAGATCCCAGATGACGCTCACGTCCTTCTGGTGGAGGCCGAGATTCACCCGTGTCGAGCTGATGTAGAAGATCCTGCCGAGCTCGTTTTGATCGACGATCTCCTTGATCTTCATCACGGGCGGGCTGTACATGAAGGTGTGGCCCACCATGAGGGAGAGCCGCCTCCGGTCGGCCTCCTCGATCAGGCGCATGGCCTGATCGCTCGAGGCAGCGAAGGGCTTCTCCACGAAGACGTGCTTGCCCTGCTGCAGCGCTTCCAGGGCCGTGTCGAAGTGGGTCGAGAGGGGCGTGGCGATCATGACGGCGTCGACGTCGAGGCGCTGGATCGCGTCATGCAGATCGGTCGTCACCTCAACCGAGGGGTAGCGCAGAGCGATCTTCTGGAGCTTGGCCGCGTCGAGATCGCAGGCGACGATCCGATTACAGAGCCGATTCTCGTAGAGGTTGCGGACGAGATTCGGTCCCCAGTACCCGCATCCGATCACCGCCACATTGACCATTCCCTGAACCACGCTCAGAGTCCCCCCTTCCCAAAGAGGATCACCGGTGCGGTCCGTAGCAGGATCTTGGCATCCAGCCCGAGCGACCAGTTCCCGATGTAGAAGAGATCGAGCAACACCATGTCCTCGAACGTCACGTACGAGCGCCCCGTCACCTGCCAGAGCCCTGTCATCCCGGGGGTCACGTCCAGACGCCGGCGCTGCCAGTCCTCGTAGAGATCATACTCGAACGGGAGGCAGGGCCGAGGGCCGATCAGCGACATCTCTCCGCGGAGCACGTTCCAGAGCTGGGGAAGCTCGTCCAGACTCGTGCGTCGAAGCAGGTGGCCGACCCGGGTGACCCGGGGATCGTCGGCTCGCTTGTAGATCTTCTGCCCCTGCTCGTCGGTCCCCGCGGGCGCCCCGTTCTTGAGGAAGTCCTCCAGGTAGCGCTGGTGCTCGCCATCCTCATCGTGCACGACCATGCTCCGGAACTTGAACATCGTGAAGGGGCGCCCCCTCCGTCCGATGCGCGTCTGCTTGTAGAAGACCGGTCCGGGCGAACCGATCCGGATCGCCAGGGCGATCGTCGACAGAACGGGCAGGATCAGGATCCCGCCCAGGACGGTCCCGGCGAGGTCGATCAGGCGCTTCAGACGCAGCCTCGGGCCGCGCAGGGGGGTCTCCCCGACTTGCAGC
The DNA here is from genome assembly GCA_034679345.1 of Candidatus Eiseniibacteriota bacterium. Lineage (GTDB taxonomy): Bacteria > Eisenbacteria > RBG-16-71-46 > CAIMUX01 > VGJL01 > JAXDAY01. Next base: position 24,606 of record JAXDAY010000029.1, on the reverse strand, counting down.
AGATGGAGCCCATGGACCGTCTCGAAGGGGATCGACTCGAAGAGCCGGTCGAAGACGTTCGAGAGGATCTTCACTCTGATTCCTCGCGAGACGAGGGCATCGGAGAGGCGCACCATCTCCTCGCGGGGGAGGTCCTTGCGCGCAACGACGACGAGATCGGCGCGCATCTCGGCCGCCAGATCGGAGACATCCCCGACCTCCCTCATTCGAAACGGCGCCAGGCTGCGGATCTCGGGGGGCCGGTCGTCGACGAAGGAGACGATCACCGTCGAGCCTCGCGCCGATCGAGTCAGGCTGCGGGCGAGGTCGCGCGCCATCCCGCCGCCGCCCAGAATGAGGACCCGCCCCTCGCCGGCCGCGCTGCGGGGACGCAGGGCGGGCGCGAGCATCGGGCGAATGCCGACGACCCACAGGCCGAAGGCGGCGTGATAGAGCAGGATCAGCCCGCGCAGAGTGTCGGGAATCTCCTCCGCGAGCAGGAAGATCCCGCCCACCGCGATCGCCGCGGACCATACGAGGACCCGAGCGCCCGCCGCCGCCTGGCGGCGCCGCGAGCGGAGGATGCCGGGCCGGTAGAGCCCGAAGACGAGGGAGAGCGCGAGGCTCGAGCCGACCAGCCCGATGGCGAGCGGCCACTCGGCCGGGCCCTTGGGCCAACCGGCCGGCAGGCCCTTCAGCGCGTGGGCGGTGGAGAGGGCAAGGCCGACGGAGATCGTATAGAGGGGAAGGTCAACCAGGAAGAGCCATCCGCCGTGGGATGTTCCGCGCCGCCGGGGGCGGCCTCGTTCTGCGTCGCCGTCTAGCGGGGCGCGATCGGCATGGACCTGCCCGACGCCCCGTGGCGACCCGGTTTCCCGGAGGTGGGCGTGCAACTGCCTATCCGCCAACACGTTCCTCCCATGTCTGCCCCTCGCTGCGCACGGTATGTCTTCCGCCGCCCACGGCCCTTCTAGCATCCTCCCATCGGCGGCGCAAGCGGATAACCCCCCCGAGGGGATTGTCATCCCCCGGGGGGGCCGCGTCCACTGTTCCGATTGGGATTCGCCTGGGATCTTCAGCGGGTTGGGCGGCTATCTGCCCCCGGACGCCGGATCGTCTCGGCCGACGGCAGCCAGAAGGAGAACGTGCTCCCCTTGCCCTTCTCGCTCTCGACCCAGATGCGGCCGCCATGCTCCTCGACGATCCCCTTCGTGATGACGAGCCCGAGTCCGGTCCCGCCGGCCTTGCGGGTGTTGGAGGAGTCGAGCTGCTGGAACTTCAGGAAGAGCTTGGGGAGGTCCTCGGGCGCAATGCCGATCCCATGGTCGATCACATCGACTCGGACCCCGTCGTCCTCGCCCGAGGCGCGCAGCTCGATGCGACCTCCCGAATCGGAGAACTTGATGGCGTTCGAGAGCAGGTTGCCCAGAACTTGCCCGATGCGCAGCTCGTCGACCCAGACCTTGGGAAGATCGGGCTCGACCTCGAGCCGGATCTCGATCTTCTTGCGCGAGGCGACGTTCTTGATGTCGAGGGCCGTGCTCTCGAGGATCTCTCCGAGCGCGTGCTCCTCGAAGCTCGTGGAGAGCTTGCCGGACTCGAGCTTGCTGAAGTCGAGGATGCCGTTGATGAGCTGCTCGAGGCGCTCGACGTTCGCCTGGCAGATCTGCAGGAGCTCGCGCTGGGAGTCGTCGATCTGGAAGTAGCGCGCATCGCCCAGGATCTCCAGGCTTCCCTTGATCGAGGTCAGCGGGGTGCGGACCTCATGGGAAACGACCGCAACGAACTCGCTCTTCAGCCGGTCGAGCTCCCGGGCCTTCTCGTAGGAACGGACGTTTCGAATCGCGATGGATGCCATGCCCGCCAGTTGCGGCAGCAGATCCGGCGTGTCCTCCTCCATCCTCCCGCCCGGCGAGGAAAGGACGGCGATCGTTCCGATCGCCTGGTCCTCCAGCAACATCGGCACGACGATCAGATGCTGGATGCCCAGCCCGTCGATCTCGATCGTCTCCTCGATCGCGCTCTTCAGGAAGATCGCCTTCGTGTTCGGGGTCGCGAGGAGCTTGATCAGCCTCTCGCGGTTCTCCCCCGCGTCCTCGAGCCCTTGGTCGACCCAGCAGACGAGCTGGTCGGTCGTCTCGTCGCGGAGGAAGAGGAGCCCTTGGCTCGCGGAACAGAGATCCAGGCTTCGGCCGACGATCCGCGATAGGGTGCCGTCGAGCTTCAGGCTCTCGGTGATGTCCTTGGCGATCTCATACAGGGTGCGCTGCCGCGCCCGGGCCGCTTCCACGATCTTGCGGCGAATCTCCCCCTCGCGCCGTTCGCGCAGGGCAAAGGCGCGCCTCTCGAGGGCGCGGGTGAAGGATGCCTCCAGCTCCCCGAGCTGGAACGGCTTCTGGACGAAGTCGTAGGCCCCCTTGCGGAGCGCCTCGATGGCGTTGAAGACAGTGGCGTTTCCGGTCAGCAGGACGACTGCGATGTCGGGATCCTTCTCCTTGGCCGCGCGCAGGACGCCGAGTCCGTCGGCGCCGGGCAGGTTCAGGTCGGTGAGCACGAGATCGTATTCGCCGTCTCGAATGCGCTCGATCCCTCCGTCGCCCGTGTTCGCCAGATCGACATGGTAGGGATACTCGGCGAGGATGTCGGCGAGCAACTCGAGCACCGGCTGCTCGTCGTCGACGACGAGGATTCGCGCCCCGGGGAGGGGCGGCGCCGGCGCGTCGGCCGCCTGCGTTCGGTGGTGATCGATCATCGCCAGCCTCCTAGGCCGCCGCACGTTGCGGCAAGACGGTGCGATTTCTTCCGTCCCGCTTCGCCGTGTACATCGCCAGGTCGGCCCGGCGGACGAGCTCCGGAGCCGCCGCCGCGTCGAATGGGAACGTGGAGAGTCCGAGGGAGACGGTCAGTTTCTTCCTGCGCGGGAAGATGTGCTCCTCGACCGCTGCCCGGATGCGCTCGCAGGCCTGAAACGCGCGCTCGGCGTCCGTCATCGGCATGAGGATCACGAACTCCTCGCCTCCGTACCGGGCCGGCAGATCCGATCCGCGGGCGATCTTTCGAAGAAGCTTGCCCATGTCGGCCAGCACACGGTCGCCCAGGACGTGTCCGTGAGCGTCGTTGATCCTCTTGAAGTGATCGATGTCGATCATCACGATACTGAACGGATACTCGTAGCGCCGCGCCCGCTCGATCTCGGCGTCGAGCCGCTGAAGGAAATGACGCCGGTTCGTGAGGCCCGTCAGCTCGTCGGTGATCGCCAATCGCTGCATGTTCTCGTACATCAGGATGCGCTGGATCACCGAGGCGGCTTGCCCCGCGATCAAAACGAGCAAGCGCAGGTGATCCTCGGTGAATCCCTTCTCTCTCGGATGGCTCAGATTGATCACGCCGATCAGCTCGTTCTGCACGATCATCGGAACGGAGAGAAAGGAGCCCACCTCCATTCCACCCGCCTGCATCCCGCGATGAAGCTCCGTCAGGAGGATCGGCTTCCGCTGCTTCGCCACCCAGCTCGAGAAGCCGAAGCCCAGGTCGAACTTCACTCCCGGGATCAGGTCGACCACCGGCCCGTGGGAGGATGCGACCTTGAGCGCCGGCGGATCTCCGCTCATGAGGAAGACCGTGCCGTGCTCATAGGGAATCGCCGCGCAGATCAGCTCCAGCAGACGCGCGAAGACCTTCTCCCCGTCGTCGCAACACTGCGTGAGGCGGGTGACCTCGTAGAGGACCTCGAGCTCGGTCCGTTCCCTCGCGTCGACCGGCGCCTTGCCCCTTCGCAGCACCTGGATGATCTTGTTGTGGACGGTGTGCGCGGTGTTGAGCATCTCCCCCGCGCGCTTTTGGGACACGGACTGTGAGACCTGTTGGAGCAGGCTATCCCGCTCGCGATCGCTGATGAGCCCTTCTTCCTCCAGGAGCTTGATCAGGCGGTGTTCACCGCGGCGGAACTTCTCCGTCACCTCGTTGAGCCCACGGGGCCCCTGACCGTTCCGACGAGCCATCCTAGTTCTCCTCCTCGGGCTTCCCGCCCGTCTCCTCGCTGCGCCCCGCGTCAAGCGGCCAGGGGCAGATCATCCTCCGCGTCGCCCGCTTCGAGGCGGATCGGCACCGGCGTATACCGGTAAGGCCCCATCGATCCGCACGCCCGCAACTCCTCGAGAGCGCCGATGTCCGGCGGCGCTGGCCCTTGCGGCCGCAGCGCCTCGGCCGGCGGACGCGACCTCGCGATCACCGCATCGAGGCGCGCGAGCTTGCGCATGGAGCCGGCGGCCCCGTTGCGCTCCCCCGGGGCCGTTGCCTCATCGATCTTGCTGTCCCGCCTCGGCCCCCTCGCGAGGGCGAAGGCCGCGGCCGCCCCGAACAGGACCGCCGCGCCGAGGTGACTGCCGCGCGAGCCCGGCATCTCCGGACCAACCGTAAGCAGGACGAGCGCGGCGCAGAGAAGTGTGATCCATACCGTCGGTTCGCAACCGTGCCGCATCGCGCCCTCCTAGCTCAGGTAGACTTTCCGCATGCGACCCCGCAGCCGCAGAATCGCCTTGGTATGGATCTGCGAGACCCGGGACTCGGAAATGCGAAGCGTCTCGCCGATCTCCTTCAGGGTCATCTCTTCGTAGTAGTAGAGAGCCACGACGAGCCGCTCCTGCTCCGTCAGGTTGTTGATTGCGCCGAGCAGGAGGTGCTTGTCCTCCTCCAGTTCGACCAGGGAAAGCGCGTCGGGCGTCTCCTCGTCCTCGAGCACATCGGCGAGACCGGCCAGGTCATGGTCATCGTCGACCGTGACCGCCTGGTCCAGGGAGAGGATCACCGTCCCGCGGACCTCTTCCATCAGCCGCATCAGCTCGTGGAGGGAGATGTTCATTTCCTTCGCGATCTCCAGGTCGCTCGCCGCGCGCCCGTACTTCTGATCGAGGGCGTTCGATACCCGCTCGAGGTTGCGAGCCTTGCGCCGCGTGGTCCGCGAGACCCAGTCGAGGCTCCTCAGCTCGTCCAGCACCGCCCCCTTGATTCGCCAGATCGCGTAGGTTTCGAACTTCGTGCCCCGGGAGGGATCGAACTTCTCCAGCGCGTCGAAGAGCCCGATGATCGCCGTGTTCATCAGATCCTCGCGCTCGATCGACTTCGGCAACCCCGTCGCGATCCGATCGACGACGTACTTCACCAGAGGCGCGTAGCGTCGAAGCGACTCGGTGCGCTCCCGCTCGGGCACCTTCGGACCCACGGGCGCGGGCGTTTCGCGAACCTTGGCAACAGCGTTGGATTCAGCCATGAGACCTCCCGCGGGTCATGCCCACGACCCGGGCTTCATGCATACCGGCGTTCCCGCCGCGCGTGGACGGGCCCGTCGAAGATCCACTCGGTCGCATCCGTGTCTATCGGATCGGCTTGATCCTGCCCGCCGCCTGAGGGAAGCCGCTCCCCGTCGGGGTCGGTGAAGATCGCCGCGATGAGTCGCTGCGCGAGAGCGTCGATGCAGTCCGCCGCCCTGGATTCGGGAAAGAGCCGCACGAGCGGTTCCTGGCGACGCACCGCGGTCGACACCGCGGGATCGTCCAGCACGAATCCGAGGAACTCGGGCTCGAAGGATAGGAATCGCTTGGCGGTCGCCCGGATCCGCTCCGCCGTCGCCTGAGCCTCGAGACGATCGCTCGCCTGGTTGACGACGATCCAGGGCTCGACGGCGCTGGGCTTGGAGCGGATGAGTCGCAGGCTCGCGTAGGCGTCGGTGAGCGAGGTCGGCTCGGGAGTCGTGACGATGACGACCTCATCGGCAGCCCGCGCGAGATGAAGCGTCGCCCGATGGATCCCCGGGGCGGTGTCGATCAGGATCAGGTCGCAGCCGGATTCGATCTCGCTCAGGCTCCGGAGGAGCCGCTCGCAGCGCAGATCGTCCAGCTCGGCCATCTCATGGACGCCGGAGACGCCGGGCAGGAGCCTCACTCCTTCGGGCGTGCGGACGACCGCCTCTCCGGGCGAGCACTCCCCGAGGACCACATCGTGAAGGGTGCGGCGCGGGACGATTCCCAGATGGATGTCCACGTTCGCCATGCCGAGGTCGCCGTCGAGGATCAAGGTGCGACGCCCCCTGCTCTGAAGCCTCAGCGCAAGGTTGGCCACGAGCGTGGTCTTCCCCACTCCACCTTTGCCGCTGACCACCGCGATCGAGCGCGTTCTCGGCCTGGCCGGGAGCGGACGCTCCGTGCCCGTCGCATGGATGAGGCGGAGAGTCGAAGGCTGTCTGCCTCTCTGCTGCATCCGATTCCTCCCCGTCGGTCGCTCGGCGTGGGCCGCGTGGTTCGACGGCCGCGGACAGGGGGAACTGCAATCTGCATGCCCGCCGCGAAATCGAATCGGCCGGGCGCGACGATTCTCCAATCTCTTGACTCGCACGGGGATCGGCCCGGTGAACCTCGGATGGGGGCGAGAGGGGCGCGTTGGCTCAGCGGGGAGGCGGTAAAAACCGAGGCAGCGGCGGCTAGATTCCAGCCGGCCCCGCTTCTTCCTCCGGGATGCGGAGGATGCGCGCCAGGCCCCAGCGCCCGCGAGGCGCGCGGTCGCGTCGCAGCCAGAAGAGGCGACCCGAGCGGACCGCCCCCTCGAGCGGGCCTACTGCCCTATCGGGCGATGCGCCGGCGAAGACCACTCCAAACGATGAGAGATCCGCCTCGGAGAGGATCGCGCGCAGCATGCTCGAGAAGCCGAATCGCCCCGACTCGCTCCCCTCGGCGCGCCGGAGGACGAGCCGATACGTTCCCGCGATCCGATGGATCTCGACGCTTTGCCGCGACGCGACGAGCGCCACTTCGCCCGGCAGCAGCCTCTCGCTCCCGGTCACGCGCCTGACGGGCAGCGGGACGACGCGGTCGATCGCCTCGCCGATCGCGCGCAGGAAACGAGGGGGAATGTCGAAGACCAGCAGCGTCGGACGCGAGAACCGCTCGGGGAAGTCGGCGAGCAGCCGGACGGTCGCGGGAATCGCTCCCGGATGGATCAGGAACACGAGCCCCTCGAGGGGGGCGAGGTCGCTTCGCGCGGCGGAGCGGCCGCGAAACCTCGCGCGCGCGCCGCGCGTCCGCGGATCGAGCGGAGGCAGCAGCGCGCGGAGCCGTTCAGCGAGAGGACCCTGCTCGAGATCGACTCGCCGTTGCGCGGCGCGCGCGCGCGTCGGGATGACTCCCCGCGCCCCGAGAGTCAGCGCCGACCAAGCCGCCCGTCCCCCCTCCACCGTTCCCGAGGCGAGCACCACCGTTCGACGCGCCTGCCGCCGGCCGAGTCGTCGGAGGATCGTGAGCCCGTCGACCCGGACCATATCCAAGTCGAGGAAGAGGAGATCGGGCTCTCGCGCTTGAACCCGCTCGATCAGCGCCCCGCTGTCGATCGCGGAGGAGAGGAGGTTGAGATCCGGGGCGGCTCGAACCAGCGCTTCGTGGATTTGCTCGATGATCCCGTGTGAGTCCGCCGCGATGAGAACACTGACGACGCGGGACTCCGCCGCCTCTCCGTTCGACGCCTCTCCGTTCGACGCCATCGATGTCTCCTTCGGGGCGAGCCGATCGTTCGCGGCTCCCCGCGGGAGGACGCTGCAACGCCCATGCCAAGTCCGCGGCCGAGTGGAGCCCTCCCGGAATGCCCGGTTTCAGGCGCGTCGAGGCCGCGGGCAGGGCATCGCGCATCGGGAGGCGGCCACGAACCATCCGCATGGGGCGGAAGGGGGGGCAAGAAGTTGACCGGACCGTGTCGGGGAGCGGCGCCGGCCCTCAGTCGGCCCCCTCGTCCTCCTTGAGCTTCGTGCGAAGGGTCTGCCGGCTGATTCCCAGGACCTCGGCAGCCTTCGTCTTGTTCCCGCCGACCCGGGCAAGGGTGTGCTGGATGGCCGCCCTCTCGATCTCCTCCAGGGGGAGGAAGCGATCCTGAGGGAAGAGGATTCGCCCACCGGCCGCGCCCGAGAGAGCCTCGCCGGCTCCGCCGCGCACATTGGCCGGCAGATCCTCTTCGGTGATCTCCGAGCCGCCGGCCATGAGGATCAGCCGCTCCATCAGATTGCGAAGCTCCCGTACGTTGCCCGGCCAGTGATAGCCGCGCAGCAGGTCCATCGCCGGCGTCGCAATCCTCGGGACCGGTCGGCCCAGCTCGCGGGCGAAGCGCTCGATGAAGTGGGCGGCGAGGACAGGCACGTCCTCCGGACGCTCGCGCAGGGCGGGGATGAAGACCGGAATCACGTCCAGCCGGTAGTAGAGATCCTCCCGGAACCGACCTTCTCGGACCTCCTGGAGCAGATCCTTGTTCGTCGCGGCGATCACGCGCACATGGACCCGGATGTCGACCGTGGAGCCGAGCTTGCGGAACGACTTCGTCTCCAGCACACGGAGCAGCTTCGCCTGCATGCCCGGAGGCATCTCCGCGATCTCGTCCAGGAAGAGGCTTCCCCGATCGGCCAGCTCGAACAGGCCGCGCTTGCTGCCTTTCGCGTCGGTGAAGGCCCCCTTCTCGTAGCCGAACAGCTCGGACTCGACCAGGTTCTCCGGCACGGCGCTGCAGTTGAAGTCGACGAACGGCCCGGCCGCGACGGGGCTGTGGGTATGGACCTGGCGGGCGATGAGCTCCTTGCCGACGCCGGTCTCCCCGCGGATCAGCACCGTCGAGGTCGGCGAGGCCGCGGCCTTGCGAACGAGGGCGAGCAACCTCTGCGTCTCCTTGCTCGGACCGAAGATCTCGCTCGGATCGAACACCTTCTGCTGCTGCAGGCGGAGGAACTCGACCTCGCGCTGGAGTCTCGACGTGGAGAGGGCCGAGCCGATCAGCAGCTGGAGTTGGTCGAGGTCCAGCGGCTTGGTGATGTACTGGAAACAGCCTAGCTTGATCGCCTCGACGGCCGATTCGATGCGGCCGTAGGCGGTCATCATGATCGTCACGACGTCGGGATGGCGGCGGCGGATCTCCCGTAGGATCTCGATCCCGTTCTCCCCCGACTCGCGGAGGTTTTGATCCAGCAGGACGAGATCGATCATCTCCGACGCGAGGATCGCCATCGTCTCCTTGCCGCCCGGCGCGGCGCGAACCACGTTGCCGCCGTCCGACAGCGCCTCGGTCAACGAGACCCGGATCGACTCCTCGTCGTCGACGACGAGAATTCGATGCCCGATCTCAGCCGGATTGTCTTCTTCTCTCGCCATGGCGTCGCTCCACCGGCAGATCAATCGAAACGATCGTGCCTTTTCCTTCCACCGAGCGGATCGAGATGAACCCTCCGTGCTCCCGGACGATCGTTCCCGTGATCGAGAGCCCGAGCCCGGTCCCCTTCGAGCGGGTGGTGAAGAAGGGATCGAAGATCCGCGGCAGGAGATCCGCGGGAATCCCCCGCCCCGTGTCGGTGACCCGGATCTGCACGTAGCGCGCCCGCGGCGCATCCTCGGCCATCCGGAACCGATCGGACTTCCGTTTCCCCATCCCCCGGCGCACGTGGGGTCTGCGGCGGACGACGCCGCACTCGATCAGCATGCGTCCCCCCGAGGCCATCGCATCGATCGAGTTTCGAACCACGTTCAGGAGCACCTGCGCGATCTGGTCGGGATCGATGAAGATCGAAGGGATCCTCCCCCTCGACTTCACCTCGACGCCGATGCCCGCCGTGGCGAGCGCCTTCGCCTCCAGGTCGATCACCCGCCGTACGATCTCCAGTGGATCCCACTCCTTCAGCTGCGGCCGCCCCGGTCTCGAGAAGTGCAGGAGGCCCTCCACGATCCGGTCGAGCCGCTGCGTCTCCTCCAGGATGATCTGGACCATCTTGTGCATCGAGTCTCCGGGAACGATCCGGTCGCGCAGCACCTGGGCGCAGTTGCCGATGCCGGTGAGGGGGTTGCGGATCTCGTGCGCCACGCCCGCGGCGAGCTCCCCGATCGAGGCCAGCCGCTCGCGGCGCCGCATCTCCTCTTCGAAGGCCCGCTCCTCCGAAGTGTCGCGCATGACCACAAGGAGCCCGTCGGCGAGCTCGCCCGCCGTCGCCGGGATGCGCGAGACCTGGATCCAGACCGGCTTCTCGTTCCCCTCGCGATCGTTCAGGTAGAGCTCGGCTTTCGTCGGCCCCTTCTTTCGCCCGAGTCGAAGGGGATTCGCGTCCAGTCCCGAGGGGCGGAAGACGCGGAGGCAATCCATCCCCATCGCCTCCTCGATGCGGTAGCCAAGGATCGCTTCGGCCTGGCCGCTCAGCCTGCGGATCCTGCCCAGGGAGTCGATCGCCATGATCCCGAAGGGCAGGTGATCGAGGAGCATCCGAACGAAGTCGCGCGTGGAGTCGGATCGCGCGCGGGCATCGTGGAGGAGAAGAGACGCCACGCAGCAGGCGCGGATCGCGTCCCAGTCGAACGCCTTGCGGCCTCGATCAACCGCGCGCCGGGCGGTCTGCACGAGAAGGACCCCCTGCGTCCCTTCGCCGGCGCCCAGCGGAAGGGCGAGCATCCCGGGGCAGGCCGGGAGCGGCGTCGCGCTGTCGCCTTTCGAGGGGATCTCGCTCGAGGCCAGGATCGAGAGCGGATCGATCCCTGCGGGCGGCCATGGCTCGCCTGAGAGCAGAAGACTTGGCGGGGAACCGTCGGCTCCCAGGGCATAGAGGCCGTAGGGGCGGGGTCCCAGAAACGGGCGCAGCGATAGGGCGAACGATTCCATTGCGCGCCGCGAGGTTAGCAGCGCGCGGGAGGGCCTCTCAAGGAGTTTGTGGATAGGTGGAGACGCAGCGGGAAGGCGGCGTCAGGCGGATCGGCCGAGGCAGATGATCTTGCCCGGGGTCGCCTCCCCCGCGGGGGCGCCGAGGCGGCGGCGATGCTCGCGCACGAGATAGCGAAGGATCGCCTTGCGCGTTGCCTCGCCGATTCCTTCGAAGCAGAGAGCGGCGCGGCGCGGTGGCCCTGTCTCCACGCGCACCACCCTCGCGTCGAGCCGGGCGATCTCACCCCTGGTGCCGATCGGCAGTCCGACTCGAGCCGTGGCGTCGAGCGCGAGCCTGCCCTGCGGATCCATCAGGAGAATCCCGCTCCCGGAGAGGTTGGAGGCGCGAAGCACCGGAGCCGTCCCGCCCCGGCCGTTCGATTCGACCACGACACCCATCCGGACGCGCATGCGGAAGAAGTGGCGGAGCTGCCGGCGTCTCGGCGGAGCCTCTGACAGCAGGATCTGCGCGGCTCCGACCGGGGCGGCCCGCTCCATCTTGCCTCGATAGAGAAACAGGCCGAATGGGCGCGCGACGCGCAGCAGCACCTCCGATCCCGGCGTCGAGCAGGGGACCGGATTGCCGCCATGGAGGGGCTCCACGTCGAGCGCCCGCCCGGAGCGCCGCGTGACCCTCATCTTCAATCGTTCGCCGCTCCTCGGACACTCGAGCGTGAGGATCGCCCCCGGCCCGAGCACGCGCGCGCGCCGGACCTTCTTTCGGGATTCGCCGCTCACCCTTGCTTCCCCCCCTTGCCTCGCGGCTTTCGATTGTCTCGCAAGAGGCGTCGGACGATCGCATCGAGGACTTCGGGCCGGTCGTAGAAGCCGTCCTGGATCCGCTTGCGCGCGCGGCGCACCTTGTCCTTGCGCACGTCGGGAAGACGGCGGATAGCCTCGCGGAGCTTCTTGCGCCTCTCCTGGATCGAGGCCCGGGGCGGGGTCACGCCGTCCTTCGACCGGTCGTCCGCCTCCCGACGCGCCTTCGCCGCGAGGAAGGTCTCGTAGGGGATCACCCTCCCCGTCGGAGGGAAATCGGGAGGCCGGCTTGGTCGGTCCTGCTCGATGCGTGGCGCCATGCCGGGCTCTCCTTGCTTGCGTCGATCGCGGCTGCGCGGAAGTTCCGCCGCCCCTCCGGTTTCTCGATCGGCAATCGAGACCGCAAGCTTTAGGCGGGATCCCATGAAGGGTCGATTCGGCGAGTCTAAATCGACGCAATCAGCCCGCGAAACCGGGTCAGGTCGGGCGTCTGGTGGGCGGACGCCCCTTCTGGAAGATCTGCGCCACTTCGCGAAGCGCGCGAGAGGAAATCCCCGATGCCCTGCGGTTTTCCTCGCGAATCCGCTCGTAGATCTCCTCGCGATGGACAGCCACGCTCGCAGGGGCATCGATCCCGAGCTTGACCTGTCCCCCCTTGATATCGAGGACGATGATCCGGACGTTGTCGCCTATCCGGATGTTCTCTCCCAACTTCCGTGTCAGGATCAGCATCGTGATTACCGTCGCTTTCGCTCAGGCGGCTCGCCTGTCCAGGACCCCGACGCCCTGGCGGCCTCGGGCTCCGCGCCGAACCGGTTCGTGGGCCGAGGAGGTCGGATGCCGGAGGGGCGCCTTCGAGCTATAGACGAGGATCTGCCGGGCGATCCCGTTCGACGCGACCGCGATCGGCCCTTTCAGATTCAACGTCGGTGGCTCCCCCCTCTCCCCGGGCGAGACGAGCGCGAGCAGCCGGACGCCTTCCCCTTCCTCCAGATCCAGGATCGTGCGATCCGCTTCGGTGAGGGCGACCACGTACGGCTCGTCCAGGAACGGATCGGGATCAACGACGGCGAAGGCGAGCTGCGGGTCATCAGCGGCGACGAGCCAGCGGAATGGCTCGAACTCCTCGCGATCGATCAGGTAGTAGCGCTCATGGTCCTCGAATCCGATCAGCCCTCCGGGGATATGAAGCGCAGGAGCGGATCGGACATCGATTTCTCCGAGCTGCCCGTTTGCGATCCTCATCCTTCCATCCTTTCGGCGCTCGCGTCGCGGGGTCGATCCGACCCCGCACGATCCGTACATCGGCTCGTCTCGCGGCCTGCTGGAGAAGTTCCTTCGGTCCCGACGCAAAGTCCCGGATGCGGCGTGAGGCGTTGACATCCTCGACCGGGATCGCTAGCTTCGCTCATGCCGTAAACGACTCACGCTGAGGAGGTTCGTCCTGGAGGCACCCTGGTTCCGCGGCTTGCGGTTCTTCCTGGGAATCCTCGCCACGGCAGTCGCCGCGTCGATCATCGTCGAGGCCGGCCGCCTCGCCGAGGCCCCGTTCCTCGGAATGAGCGAACGCGAGCAGACCGTGGGTCTCGTGCGATCGGGGGGGCCGGCGGCGAAGGCGGGCCTCGAGGTGGGCGATCGAATCGTCTCGGTCGACGGCGAGCGTGTGCGATTGCTGCCGGGCCTCTCCAGCCTGCTGCGCGCCGGCAAGCCCGGCGTTGCCATGCGGCTCGTCTACGAGAGGGGAGGCGAAAGGCGCACGGCTTTCCTGACGCCCGAGCGGATGCCGCCCGGGGAGGTCGCGTGGGGTCTCGCGCGGGCCGCGGCGGCTCTGATCGCGCTCTTCGTCGGCACCATGGTCGTGACCCGCCGGATCGGGGGTCTGACCTTCGTCTTCTTCATGATCTGCTTGGGCTTGGCGCTTCTTCTCTTCGATCCCTACGTCCCGCCCGCTTCCCCGTTCCAGGAGGGCGCCCGGGTCGCTCAGGCGATGATGAGCGCCTTCTTCCCGGCCCTCTTCCTCCACTTCTTCATGCTCTTTCCCTACGTGCGGGCCCCGCTGCGCGCCGGCCGCTGGATCTTGGCGCTGGTCTATCTCCCTTCCAGCGCGATCTTCCTGATCGCTCTGGGGGGGATCGCCGGGATTCGGGGGTTCGAGCCGGAGGGGAAGATCCACGCCCTCGGCTCGACGCTCGCAAGCGCGGCGACCGCCGCCAGCCTGGCGGCCGCGCTGATCCTCTTCGTCCTGGCCTATCGAGGAACCAGGACGGAGGCGGTTCGCCGCAAGCTGCGAGTGGCGCTCTGGGCGACCATCGGAGCGGTGGCGCCGATCGCCGTCGTCATCGGACTCCACGTCTTGCTGCCGGGCAGGGAGATCCCCGCCGATCGTCTCTCCGCGATCGGCCTCGTCCTGCTCCCGGTTGGATTCGGCTACGCGATCCTCCGCCATGGCGTCTTCGACATCGAGCTCCTCGTCAAGCGCAGCCTCACGATCACCGGCCTCACCGCGGTTCTCGTCCTGCTCTACTTCCTCTCCTACTTCCTCCTGCGCGCTCTCCTCCATTCGGTGACCGCGCTCTCCGGCACCCTCGTGAGCGTGCTGGCGTTCCTCTTCGTGATCGTGTTGTTCAGCCCGATCCGGATCCACCTGCAGGATCTCGTCGACCGCTCCGTCTACCCCGATCGCTTCGAGTCCCGCAGACGACTGCGCGAGCTCGCGCGCGGTCTCCCGCTGCTCGGCGACGAGACGCAGATCGTCCGCGGCAGCCTCGAGGCGGCGGCGCGTACCCTTGGCATCGAGCGCGGCTGCTTCCTCGCCGAGGACGGCATCGCGAAGGCCGCGGACTTCACCTGGGGGATTCCCCATCTCGAGCGCCGCGTGATGGAGATCGGCCCGTCCTTCCGTCAGTCGGTCTACCATCGCGGCGAGCCGGTTCTGCGCGAGGAGATCGAGGGCGAGATCCCCTACGGCCTGCTCCCGCGGGGCGAGGACGTGACGCTTGGAGCCGTCGACGCGCGCCTACTCGCTCCGATCGCGACGCGCAGCCGTCGATTTGGAATCGTTCTCTTCGGACGGCGCGCCGGCGGGGAGGGTTACAGCGGATCCGACATCGAGATCCTGGACGCTCTCATGAGTCAGACCGCGCTGGCGATCGAGCACGCTCAGTTCCAGCGCGACCTCCGCGCGAAGGAGGCGCTCGACAAAGAGCTCGCCGTCGCCCGGGCGCTTCAGCGCCAGCTTCTTCCCCAGCGGGCGCCGGACCTGCCAGGGTTGGAGCTGCGCGCGGCGACGCTGCCCTGCGAGGAGGTCGGGGGAGACTACTACGACTTCCTCCAGACCCCCGACGGGCGCGTGGCCATCGCCATCGGCGACGTCTCCGGGAAGGGGGTCCCAGCCGCGCTGCTGATGGCGCATGTCCAGGCCCTCTTCCGCGCCGAGGCAAGGAGTCGCGGGGAGCCCGATCGCGTCCTCGACGCGATGAACCGCACGCTCTGCGAGATCAGCACTCCCGACCGATTCGTGTCGTTGTTCTGCGCCATCTACGACCCGGCGATCGGAGAGCTGCGCTACTCGAGCGCCGGACATCCTCCCCCGATGCTCGTGCGCTCCGACGGTTCCCTCCACCACCTGGAGGCGGCCTCTCTGCTGCTGGGGATCCAGACCGAGGTCGCCTATCCGCTGGGCGTCGTGCGGCTGCGGGCCGGGGATCTGATCCTCTGCTACACCGACGGGATCGCGGACCCGGAGACGAAGGGAACCTCCCTCCGGGAAGATCAGCTCGAGGAGATCGTTCGCGCGCAGCACCGCCTGACGGCCACCGGGCTGGTCGAGCACCTCCTCGCCCGGATCCAGCAGTCATCCGCCCTGGAGGACGACACGACGATCCTCATCCTCAAGGCGGGCACCCAGAGCCCCCCCGCGGGTGGATGATTTTTCGCTCATCCCGACTCACGTTCCTGCCGATTCTGATAGTGGGAAGAGAGACGAACGGGCCTCCTGGGTGGTGATGGGGTCGACAGAGGATCGAACGGATCGAAGGGCTCGCGGTACCCGCGGGAGCGGGGCGAAAGGCAGGGCTGAGCCATGGTCCTCGAGCTTCTCATCGTCACGCTGTTCTTCGACATCTTCTGGTGGCTCAAACGATAGCGCCACCGATAGCGCCACGGAAACTGGGCGCCGCCCTGGGTGGAGAGCCATCCCTCGGGGCGGCGTCTCGCATCTAGCTGAAGAGCAGGATTCCGAGGCCTCCCACGATCAGGCAATAGACCCCGAAGAGCCCGAATCTCCCACGCTTCACGATCCGCATCAGAATCGAGATCGAGGCCCAGGCCACGAAGAAGGCGACGCCGAAGCCCAACGCCAATGCCGACGCGCGCGCCTCTCCGGCCGTCGCGGCGAGCTCGGGCGCCTTCAGGATCCCCGCGCCGAGGATGGCCGGGATCGAGAGCAGAAAGGAGAATCGCGCCGCTTCCTCGGGCCGCACTCCGAGATAGAGTCCCCCCGCGATCGTCGTCCCCGACCGTGAGATCCCCGGCAGCATGGAGAGCGCCTGAAAGAGACCGATCACCAGCGCCCGGACCGGGCCCACGATGCCGTCGCCGCGCCGAACCCAGAGCGTCGATAGCAGGACGAGGCCGGTCGCGACCAGCTCGATCGCGCTCTCGAGCGGGTTCTCGTAGAGCGACTCGATCAGATCGCCGAGAAGCAGCCCGGCAACCACCGCGGGAAGCGTCCCGATCGCGATTGCCGCGGTCATGCGCATCGCGGAGCGCGCCTCCTCGCCCCTTTCGCCTCCCAGGAACCTCATCAGCCCCCGCACGAGCCCCGCGAGATCCCCTCGGAAGTAGACGAAGACCGCAAGCAGAGTGCCGAGGTGAAGAACGATCTCGGTCACGATTCCCGGCTCCTCGAGCCCCAGCAGCGCATTGGCGAGGACCAAGTGGCCGCTGCTCGAGATCGGAAGAAACTCCGTCACGCCCTGGATCAGGGCGAGGATCAGGATGTCGAAGAGGCTCACGCGCGGTCCAGCCGCTCGCGGACCGGCCGGAGGAAGGCGCCCACCGCCTGGGCGGCCTGATCCGGCGATTCGGTCGCCTCGAGTATCTCCACGAGACGCGCCCCGATGATGACGCCGTCCGCGAGATGCGCGATCGAATCGGCGTCCTCGGGAGTGCGGATGCCGAAGCCCGCGACGATCGGCAGATCCGACGCCGCGCGGATGCGCTTCACCTGCTCTGCGAGCCGGTCCGAGAAGGCGCCCCCGGCTCCGGTGACCCCGGTGCGGGTGATGAGATAGACGAAGCCCGACGCTCCCCGAAGCAGGTGTTCGATCCGATCCGCGCCCGTCGTCGGAGCGACGAGGGTGATCCGGTCGCAGCCGCGGGATCGCAACGCGTCGCCCACCTCCGGCATCTCCTCCGGAGGCAGATCCGAGACGAGGACGCCGGAGACGCCGACTCCCGCGGCCCAATCCGCGAAGCGCGCGACGCCGATCGCATGGATCGGGTTCATGTAGGTCATCAACACCAAGGGGACGCCGATCCGCTCCCCTTCCCTCGAGATGAGATCGAGGATGCCCGAAAGCGTCGTGCCTCCCGCCAGGGAGCGCTGGGACGCGCGCTGGATCGTCGGACCGTCCGCGAGGGGGTCGGAGAACGGAACGCCGATCTCCAAGGCGTCCGCTCCCGAGACGGCCGCGGCGCGCGCGGCGGCGAGGAACCGATCCTCGTCGGGATCGCGCGCCGTCAGGAACGGGATCAGGAGCTTGCGGCCGGCGGCGATGCGGCCGCGGAGGTGCGCTTCCAGACGCGAGGTCAAAGGGAGATCAACCTCGATGCATGAGGCGATCGGCCTCTCGATAGGCGACCTTCGCCCGCTCGAACATCCCCTTCTTGTCCAGGGCGATGCCGAGATTGAAATGGGCTTCGGCGTTCTGTGGCTCCAAATCGCAGAGGCGGGAAAGGATCTCGACGGCCTCGTCGGATCGGTCGCTCTTGTTGTAGGACATCCCCAGGTACTTCAGCACGCGAGGATCGTCGGGCGAGCGCTCGCGGCACTCGAGCAGGTAGCGAATCGCCGTCTCGTAGATCCCCTTCTTGAAGTAGAGCACGCCCAGGGTGAACTGGATCTCCCAGTTGCCCGGTTCCAGGGAGAGCGCGCGACGCAGGCAGACTTCCGCATCGGCGGGACGGTCGTCGAGGAAGATCACGCCGAGGTTGAAGTGAGCCATCGCGTAGTCGGGATCGAGCTCGATCGCCCGCCGGAACTCCTCGATCGCCTCTCGCTTGCGCCCAAGATCGGCGTAGGCGGCGCCGAGGTTGCAGTGGCTCTCCACGCTCCGGGGGTCCATCTCGATCGCGCGCTGGAAGGCGAGGATCGCCTTCTGGGGCTCGTCGCTGCGATCGTGAATGTAGCCGATGTTGATCTGGGCCTTCGTCATGCTCGGATCGATGCGGATGCACTGCTCGAAGCAGAGGATCGCCTCCTGGGCATGATCCATGCGCATCAGCGTCACTCCGAGGCGGTAACGGTACTCCGCGCGCTCCGGTTCGATGGCGAGCGCTCGATCATGGTCGGCGCGCGCCTCGTCGTAGGCTCCCATGCTCTCGTGGAGATGGCCTCGTTGCGACCAGTAGGCGGCCGTTTCGCGGAACTCCGATCCGTGCGCGTCGAGCAGCGCGAGGCCCTGCTCGCCCTTCCCGGACTTCCGGTGGGCCTCGCAACAGCCCCGCAGAAGATCCCAATCGCCTTCTCCGGAGGTCACTCGCGACTCGAGCAGCGCCGCCACCGCGTCGTATTGACGGTTCTCTTCGTAGAGCTGCACGAGCTGGAGAAGAAGCTCCCGATCGCCGCCACGCGTGCGGACCCGGCGCTCGAGCTCCTCGATTCGTTTCTTCGTTCGATCGTCTGAAGGCATGGACACCCCGGGCCGCGTGGATACGGCCGTTCTTGGCCGCAATCTACGGACCCGGGGGTTGTCGCGTCAAGCGGATCGTCTTTCGATCAGGCTGCGCGGGCGATTGGGAAGTCGTCCTCCTCGTCCGACCCCTGGTCTTCGCGGGCGCGCATGGCGATCCGAAGCTTGAGCACCACGCCGCGCTCAAGGTCTTCCGGCTCCAGATCGACGAGGATCGGTATCTCCCGCCGCTCCGCGTCCTGACGCTGGCCGGCGGCCGCCGGCTCGATCTGGATTGCGGTCATGGGCGGGATCGGTCGAATCCGCGCGCCCTGCGAGGGAGCGCTCTCTTCGGGCCGCTCCTCGACGGGTTGCGTCGTGGGAGGCTCGACCATTTCGCTCGGCCCGCCGTGTGTCTCGGCGGGCTCCTCATCGCGCCCCTGTTCGTGCCCGAACCATCGACGCAGACGCTCGCCCATCGTGCCTTGGCGATCCGTGTCTTCCGATTCGTCCCCGCCGAAGACCGACTGCTCGGAGATCTCCTCGTGGCTCTCGGCCGGGACCGGGTTGGCGCGCAGAAGCTCCCCGCTCCAGGCCGACTCCGTCTCGGGCTCGCCATCCGCGCACCGCTCGACGCTCGGCTCCGCGGGCTCCTCGTAGGCCCACGCCTCTTGCTCGACGCGCTCCTCCGCCACCGGCGTCTCGAAGCTCGCGGCCGGCTCCGCCACCGGTATCTCCTGCGGGATCGGCGCGGCCGGCGCGGGCTCGACGGCAATGGGCTCGGGCGTGACCAGGTCGGTCGTTTCCGGCTCCTGGGCCAGCGGGGTCTCCGCCGGCTTCGCCTCCCCGGCGGCCGAGGCGACGACTCGCACGCCGATCTCCTGGGATAGATGCTTCAAGAGCGACTTCGAGATCGCTTTGAACGTCTCGAACACGCCGTTTCCGGAGGTGGCCACCGCCTCAAAAGAGGGGACGCGTCCCGGGTTGAGGGAGGCTTCCAGCTCCTCGAGGGAGTAGACGTCCGGCAAGTCCCGCTTGTTGTACTGGATGACCCAGGGGATCTTCTCCAGCTCGAGGCCGTGCTCCAGGAGGTTCTCCCGCAGGTTTGCGAGGCTCTCCAGGTTCTCGTCCATCTTCCCGCGCTTGGAGTCGGCGACGAACACGACAGCGTCGACGCCCTTCAACACGAGCTTGCGCGTGGCGTTGTAGTAGACCTGCCCGGGCACCGTGTAGAGCAGGAAGCGCGTCTTGAATCCCGCCAGCTCGCCTAGATCGATCGGGAGGAAGTCGAAGAAGAGCGTGCGCTCCGTCTTCGTCTTCATCGAGACCATCTGCCCCCGATGAGTCTGCGGCACGGCCCCGTAGATGTACTCGAGATTCGTCGTCTTCCCCGAGAGACCGGGACCGTAGTAGACCAGTTTTGCGTTGATCTCGCGTCCCGAATAACTGATGAGGACCATGCGATCGAGCCTCCTCGACGATCCGGATATCCTTGCGACTGCCCCTCCGCCCTCCTGTTATCGGACCGATCGGCGCCGGGCTTGATCGGATGCCGCGACGTCAGGTCATTCGATCGGCAAGGCCCTCGGGACCGGCGAGACACTCCAAATCCTTCCGGAGCAATAGATTGCATGGATTGTCGAGATCCGGATCCTGCTCGAGGATCATGTCGGCGGCTTCGCGGGCCCGCCCGAGGATGCGCGAATCGCGCAGCGGGTCGGCGATCCGCATCCGAGGGATCCCCGCCTGGCGGGTGCCGAGAATCTCTCCGGGACCCCGCAGCCGCAGGTCTTCCTCCGCGATCCGAAATCCGCTCGGCTCCCGCGCGAGGATCTCGATGCGTTCGCGCCCGATCGATCCCGCCTCCGTGTCGGCGATGAGAAGGCAAAGCGGCTCCTCCCCCGGAGCGCGGCCGATCCTCCCGCGGAGCTGGTGGAGCTGCGAGAGCCCGAAGCGCTCCGCGTGCTCGATCACCATGAGAGTGGCCCTCGGGAGGTCGAGGCCCACCTCGATGACGGTCGTGGCCACCACGCCATGGATCGCGCCCGCGCGCAGACCCGCGAGGATTCGATCTCTCGCTTCACGATCGACCCGGCCGTGCAGGAGCGCGATCTCGAGACCCGCGAACGCGGGATGCCCGGCGATGCGCGCATGCGCCCGAGTGGCGTCCATCCGATCGCGCGCCTCCGACTCCTCGATCAACGGATAGACGAAGAACGCCTGGGAGCCGCCCCGGAGCCGGCCGGCGGCGAATCGCAGCAGATCGTCCATCCGGGATCGCTCGACGATCCGCGTGCGAACCGGCGTCCGCCCCGGCGGAAGCTCGTCGATCGTCGTGATGTCGAGATCGCCGTAGAAGGCGAGGGCGAGCGTCCGAGGAATCGGCGTGGCGCTCATGGCGAGAAGATGGGGCCGACTCCCCTTGAGGCTCAGACGGGCGCGCTGCATCACTCCGAAGCGATGCTGCTCATCGACGACCACGAATCCCAACTCGCGGAAGACGACCTCCCCCTCGAGGAGGGCATGCGTTCCGACCAGGAGATCGACCTCGCCCGCCGCCACCCGCGGCAGAAGCCGGCGCCGCTCCGCGACAGGCGTGCTGCCGATCAGGAGCGCAACCCGAACGCCGGCGGGCGTCAGAATGCGCTCGAAGCTCTCGCGGTGCTGCAATGCCAGCACCTCGGTGGGAGCCATGAGACAGGACTGCGCTCCGGCGCTCGCCGCCCACGCGCAGGCGAGCGCGGCGACGGCTGTCTTCCCGCAACCCACATCGCCCTGGAGAAGCCGGGCGGCGGGCGCATCCCCCTGAAGATCTCGAAGGATCTCGCGAAGCGCCGCCTCCTGCGCGGAGGTCAGGGAGAAGCCGAGCTGGCGGCGCGCCGCTTGGAGCCGGGCGGGATCGCCGCGCAGCGCGCGACCGGTTCCCGCTTCCCGCCTCTGCCGCCGAAGGCGCCGCAGGAGCAGCTGGCGGAGGAGGAGCTCCTCGAAGGCGAGGCGCTCGCGCGACGCGCGGGCCTCTTCGAAAGAGGAAGGAGCGTGGAGCCCTCGGATGGCACCCGCCCGATCCGGCAACTTCAGTTCGTCGCGCAGCCACTCGGGGATCGGGTCGGGAAGCATGCTCGGAAGGCGGTCGAGCGCGGCGCGGAGGAGCGAGCGCAGGAACTTCTGACCGATCCCCGCCGTCAGGGGGTAGACCGGGGTGAGGCCGGGCGGCTGGATCTCGCGCGCGATCCCATCGTCCTCCTCGATCACTTCGAACTCGGGATTCTGCAACTGAAGCCCCCGCCACTCGCCGATCAGGCCGCTGGCGAGGATCCATGCTCCGGGGGAAAGCCGGCGCAGATGGTAGGGCTGCCCGAACCAGACGGCCCGCAGCCGGCCGGTCGCGTCCTCCAGCTCGGCGACGCAGTCGCCTCTGCCCCGGCGGATGCGGCGGATCCTCACGGCGCGTATCTTCGCGAGCACGGTCCCCGAGGATCCCGACCGGAGTTCCCGGATCGGCGTGATCCGGCTGCGATCGAGGTAGGAGACCGGAGCGTGGGCCAGGAGATCCCCGATCGTGCCGATGCCCAGGTTCGCCAGGCGCTCGGCGCGACGCGGTCCCGCGCCGCGGAGAGTCCCGACCGGCATCTCCAGGAAGGGAACCGCCTCGGGGTCCGGGCGATCCGAGCTAGCGGGCGGGTCCGGCATCGGGCCGGATCCTCGGGGGCCGGATCCGCGCGGGTCGGATCGAGGGTTGCCTTCCGGGGCGCGATCCGGTAGCGTCATTTCTTTGCCTGGCGGCCCATCGGCCCCCGAGGAGGGAGTCTATGTCTCGAGTCTGCGACGTCTGCGGCAAGGGGATCCAGTTCGGAAACAAGATCTCCCACGCCCACAATGTCTCGCACAGGGTGTGGAACCCGAACCTCCAGCAGGTCCGCGCCGTCGTCGACGGCAAGCCGACGCGGCTTCGAGTCTGCACGCGCTGCCTGCGCAGCGGAAAGGTGAGCAAGCAGAGCCGATCCGCGAAGCCGGCCAAGGGGGCGGCGAGCACCGCTTAGAGATCCGTGATGAGCCCCTCGTCCGCGAACGCGCGGGCGACGGGGTTTCCCGGATCCGCGCGCAAGACCCACTCCATCTCCTTCCGCGCAGCGTCCCGATCCTGCAGACGATAGAGCGAGAGGCCCAGGCCAAGGTGCGCATCGACGCGCCCGGGCTGGCGGCGCACAGCGGCCTCGTAGGATTCCCTCGCCCTGTCCGCGTCGCCCAGACGCGCGAGAGCGTCGCCTCGCAGCGTCAGAAGATCGGGATCCTCTCCGTGCGCGGCGAGCGTCTCCTCGATCCTGAGCAAAGCCTGCTCGGCGCGTCCCAGCTCGAGATCGGCCTTCGCGAGACTGCGGATCAGATTGGCGCTGCGCAGCCCCGACTCTTCCGCGTGCTGGAACTCCTGGCGCGCATCCTCCCATCTCCCCAGAGCCTCGAGAGCCTCGCCGAGTCCCAGGTGGGCCTCCCCATCGGCGGGGTCTTTCTCCAGCACCTGCCGGAAGAGGGCGGCGGCGATCGCGGGCTCTCCGCGTCGAGTCCGGAGAACCGCGAGGTCGAGCCGGATGCGGCGCAGAGCGGGATCGAGTCGCGAGGCCTCCTCCATCAGATCGATCGCCTCGGGCACGCGTCCCTGCGCGAGGCGGACCAGCCCGAGGCCGTAGCGCGCCCGCGTGAAGCCCGGCATCAGGCTCAGAGCGGAGTCGAAGGTCCGCGCGGCATCGTCCAACGCGCCGTTTCGCAGAAGCGCCAGACCCAGGAAGAGATGGACGTCGGGATATCGCGGTTCCCTCTCGAGCGCGACGCGGAGGTGGGCGACGGCCTCCTCGGGGCGGCCAAGGCGCAGACAGGCGAGCCCCGTCTGCAAACGGGCCTCGACATAGTGAGGGTTGATCTCGAGCGCTCGGAGCAGTTCGCGCATTCCCTCGTCCACTCGGCCGTCCTCGACGAGCAGCGTGCCCAGCCGGCAACGCAGATCGGCGTAGCGGGGATGCGCATCGACGGCCGCCTCCAGTTCCGCGATCGCCTGCCCACGATCGGAATCGCCGTGGCCGTCGAGGAGCCGATCCAGGTCGCGGCGCAAGCTCTCTCCCGCCTCGAGAACATGGCGCAGGTGATCGAGGAGCTTCGCGTCCGGAGCGGCCGGCGCGGCCGAGAGATCCTGCGGAATCCAGCCGCCCGCCGCCGCGAGGCGATCGAGCTCGGCGCGCGCCTCCTCCATCCGCCCCGCTTCCGCCAGCAGAATCACGAGACGGCATCGAGCCTCGGGATAGGCGGGGCGGATCTCGAGGGCCGTTCGATACTCCGCCTCCGCCTCGATCGGGTCGGCCGCCCGCTCGGCGAGCCGGCCGAGCCTCACGTGGAGATCGGGGTAGCGGTATCCGCCGGCAAGAGCCGCGCGGTATTCGAGCCGCGCGCGCGCAAGGTCGCCCCGTCCCTCGCAGGCCAGGCCGATCTTGGCGCGCGCCTCCGCGGCGTAGAAGACGCCAAGCTCCGCGTAGGGGTCATTCGGCTCACGGACCGCGCGAAGCGATCGCTCGAAGGCCTCGATCGCTTCGTCGTACCGCTCTTGATTGAAGAGGACGATCCCGCGCCGGTAATCATCCATCGCGGTGCGACGGAACAGACGCCCGAAGATCGACATCCCCTGGCCCCTTTCGCGGAGGCTAGTCCATCCCCTTTCGGAAGAAGGTCGGCGTGTCGTAACGGTTGCCGTCGCCCTTCTGGAGGCTCGCATCCGCATCGGGCAGTCTGAGCCTCCGGCTCGGACTGCGCCGCCAGAGAGCCGGTCCCCTCGGAGCCGCGGGTTCCGTCGCCGGCGCCTGCTCCCCCGCGGGATCCTCGATCCATCGATCCAGACCATCCGAGGTCTGAGGGATCTCGATTCGAGTCTCGGCCCGCGCGTCGGACCAGGCCGGCCCGGGCATCGGTCCCGGCATCGGCTCGCGCGTCGGCTCGGTGATCGGCTCGCGCATCGGCGACTCCCAGTCGGGCGGATCGTAGGCCGCGATCCGCTCCGGCTCGAGCGGCTCGACGGCCGGCAACGACGCGGGGATCGGAATCTCTGGAAGCGGCGGAAGGGCTCTTGCGGTCGCGCCCGCGCCGGCCGCCGGAGCGGGCACCCGGGTCTTCGCCGCCGGACGCTCCACCAGCCGGATCGCAGGCGTCCGCTGGAAGCCGGTCGCGATGATCGTCACGCGCATCTCGGAGCCGAGGTGCGGATCGATCACCGCCCCCATGAAGACATCGCAGT
>JAXDAY010000028.1:0-340887 GCA_034679345.1 Candidatus Eiseniibacteriota bacterium | reverse complement strand
TGAAATGATATGGAACGACCCTGTCAAGGGGTCACGGAGGCCGCTTCCCTGGTTGGGGGGCGGCCTTCGCCATTCTGGCATGTGGCATCGAGGGGGACGGAGAAGGCAGGGCGCTTCGACGACGAGTCACGCTGATATTCGCGGGTTGTGCCGGCGTCCCGGCCAGAGCCGCATGACTGTGATCCGTCGGGAGAGTGCGCTCTCTAGTGTCGCGAGTTCGAGACCTCGCGGTCTCTATCGCATATTGCACCCGCGCTTTCTCCAGATCGTGCCGACCTTCTCCGTCCATCCTCACACCATTCCTGCCAGATTCCAGGAGGTCTCTGTTCCTACTTCACGTCCGGGACCGGGGGGCCCTGCAGGACCGCCCAGAGATACCCGACCAGCTCCCGCGCCATGGCCACGACCACTTTCTGGGTGGGTTTCCCCCGGAAGGTCAGGCGCGTCCATCGGCGCCAGAGACGCTCCATCGCCCGGTCCGCGATGGCCAAGACCCACGCCGGTTGTCCGGCGCGACGTTTGCGAAGTGGCAGGCTGATCGCGGGGCGGTTCCGCTGATGCCAGGCGGCTTCCACCAGGAGCCTCCGGGCATGGCCGTTGCCGGTCTTGGTGATCGATCCCCGGCGTTCCCGCTCACCACTCGAGTTCTCGCCCGGGACGAGACCCAGGTACGCCATCAACCGTCGTGCGGAACCGAACCGCCGGAAGTCGTGGAGCTCCGCCACCAGGCTCACCGCTGTCACCGTGTCGATCCCGCGGAAGCACCGCAGCCAGCCTACCGGCTCCCGGTAGGGCTCTTGGGCCGCGAACTCCGCGAGCTGCAGCTCCAACTGCAACAACCGCTCACCCAACTGGTCGAGGGACAACAGGTAACTGTCGAATGTCGCCTGGCTGGCCGCGTCTTCGAACCGGAGTTGCCGCAGCCACGTCATGTGCCGCGTGCCCCAGTTGTTCCCGGTCTCCTTGCAGATACAGTGTCGCCGAAGCAGGAACTTGCTCATCCGGTGCCGCGCCCGCAGCAGATCCTCGACCACGTCAACCCGGCAGCGGCACAGATCCCGCAACGCCTCCTGCTCTTCGCTCGGAGGATGGACGGCGGTCAGGAGCCCTGCCCCCAGCAACTCACCCAGCTTCCGCGCGTCCCGCCGGTCCGTCTTGATCCGTGAACCGGGACGAACCGGGATCAGAGATGGTGCCACCACGGTGCACATCACCCCCTCGGACCGAAGCCTCCGCTGCAGCACGTACCCCGTCGGACCCGCCTCGTAGCAGCACGCCACCGGACCGCCTGCCTCCCGCTGGAGGCGCCGCGCCAATCGCCGGGCTACCGTCGCATCGTTCGCCTCCTGCCATTCCCGCACCTCACCCGTACCCGCCACGACCAGCGACACCGCAATCGTCCGCTTGTGGACATCCAGTCCCACGTAGGTGGTAGTATCTGACCGCACGACCGGCTCCTTTCGTATGCGGCTCTGGCGCCGCAAGGTGCTAACCCGCGGTTCGAGGTGGCGGCTCGCCCGCCACCTCCGTCGACCGCCCCTCCAAGGACGGCACGACTTTACGAATCGCGAGCCGGTCGTTCCATTCTGTCTAGCCCTGCCGCACGCAGGAACCGAAGGGCGGGGAGCCGGCCGAATCGGCTCCCCGCCCATTCTCTTGCGCGCCGGGCGGGTCAGTCCCCCATCAATCGCATCGCGCGGATGACCTCGCCCTCGCTCTCGGCCGCGAGGAACTCCTCCCTCGCGTCGGTCGTCTGGAATGCCGTGGCCATCTGCTTGTAGATCTTCAGGTACTCACGGTCGTCATAGGGAGGCGCAACGATGACGAAGAAGAGATGGGAGGGTTCCCCATCGATCGAGTCGAACTCGAGGCCGGGAGTCGAACGGGCGAAGGCGAATATCATCTCCTTCGCGTGAATCGTCCGCACATGGGGAATGGCGATCCCACGCACGAGCCCCGTGCTCGCCTTCTTCTCGCGGCTGAGCAGATCGGCGAAGAGCTTGTTGCAGCTTCCGATCCTGCCGCTCGTGTCGACGAGCCGGGCGAGCTCCAGCAGGACGACTTCCTTGACCCGCCAGACCGCCCGCTCCCTGGGGAGGGGCGGATCCTCTTCGGGAGGTTGGGTCGCCTCCATTTCGAGCTTAACGAGCTCAGGCTTCAGGAGACGGGCCAAATTCATCGACAGTGCCTATGCTCTCCCGGAGCAGACTCAGGGCCTCCAGCCGGTTCGGCGGCCCGAGGCTCGGGTGCGTTGAACCGTCTGCTACGAGAACCTCTTGAGAATCCTTTCTGTCTCGATCGGAGGTTCCGGCTCCGGCCGGCGGCCCCCCGAATAGATCGTGTCGGTGTACGAAGGTCGATCGGCTTCGTAATAGACGCCGAGATAGTACTTCTGAGGATCCCTCGCGTAGCGCATCGCGCCGTAGAGATCGTCCGTCGTGTGGCTCTCGGGGAGCGGGGCCACTCGCTCCTGGAAGTAGTCGTATCCGATCGCCTTGTTGAAGGTCAGACACGGACTCAGGACCTGGATGAAGGAGAATCCTTTGTGGCGGATCCCGCGCTCGAACATCGCCGCGATCTCCTTGACGTTGGAGGAGAAACCTCGAGCGACGAAGGTGGCGCCGTAGGCGAGTAGAAGACTGATCGGCTCGATCGGCTGCTCGACAGACCCATAGGGGCTCGCCTTCGTGATGGTTCCCTTCGAGGAGGTTGGCGAGGTCTGTCCCTTCGTGAGGCCGTAGATCTCGTTGTCCATCACGATGTAGGTGAGGTTGATGTTGCGCCTGGCGGCGTGGGGGAGGTGCCCTCCGCCGATGGAGAAGGCGTCACCATCGCCGCCGACGACGAGCACATCGAGCTCGGGCCGCGAAACCTTCACCCCGACCGCCACCGGAACAGCCCGGCCGTGCGCGCCATGGAAGCCATAGGCCCGGATGAAGCCGGGCATGCGGCTGCTGCATCCGATGCCGGAGACGACGACCAGGCGGTCCGGGTCGAGCTGGACCTGGGCGAGGGCGGCAAAGATGGAGTTCAAGACTCCATAGTCGCCGCATCCCGGGCACCAGACCGGCTTTCGGGCGCTCTTGTAGTCGGCCGGCTTGAGCGGAGTCGTCGCGCTAGTCGGGTTCATCCTGCCATCTCCTCTAGCTTCCGGAGGATCTCCGAACGCTGGATGGGCAAACCGTCGTATCGAGTGACCAGCATCGGGTCGAATCCCGGGATCTGCGAACGGAGGAATCCGGCGTACTGCCCCGTGAGATTCCCCTCGATCACGAAGACCTTCTTGCAGGACTCGATGAAGGGCTTGATCAGATGATTCGGGCTGGGATAGAGCAACCTCGGTACGAGTCCGCCCGCCTTGATCCCTTTCGCGCAGGCGATCTCCACCGCCTCCCGGAGAGGTCCTCCAGTCGAGCCCCATCCGATCACGCCGATCTCGGGGTTGGGATCGCCGAAGCGCAGCACGCTTGCGAAGTCGCGCGCGATCCCATCCATCTTCCGTTGGCGCTTCTCCATCATGGCGCGCCGCGTCGGCGGATCGTAGGCGGGCTTGGTGTCCTCGCCGTGCTCGAGGCCGGTGACGACATGGGCCGCGCCCCGCATCCCCGGGATGGCGCGAGGCGAGACTCCGCTCTCCGTGATCTTGTAACGAAGGAACCGCGCCTGCTCGGTGAGATCGGGCGGCGGTACCGGAGCGGGCTTGCCGCTTCGTTCTGTCAGAAGCGTCTTTGAGAGGTCGGCGCGACGGAACCCGAGCGCCTGATCCGTGAGAACGATCACCGGAACCTGGTAGGCCTCCGCGACATCGAAGGCGTACTCCATGATCTCGAAGCAGTCCCGGACCGAGACGGCGGCGACGACGGCGTGAGGCGCGTCCCCATGGCTCGCCGTGATGGCGAGGTTCAAGTCGCCTTGCTCGGTCTTGGTGGGTAGCCCCGTGCTCGGCCCGCCGCGCTGGACATCGACGACCACGCAGGGCAGCTCGGCCATGCAGCCCAGGCCGATCAGCTCCGCCATGAGGGAGAGGCCAGGCCCCGAGGTGGCGGTCATCGACCGGACGCCGGCGAAGGCGGCGCCCAGCACCATCCCGATGCTCGCGATCTCGTCCTCCGCCTGGTACATGGCGCCGCCGACCTTCGGGAACTCCGAGGCGACGATCTCCATGATCTCCGAGGCGGGCGTAATCGGGTAGCCGCCGTAGAAGCGGCAGCCGGCGTAGAGGGCGCCGAGAGCGATCGCCTCGTTGCCCGAGAGGACGACGAATCCGTCGCCCTGCGCTTCCTTGGCGCTGAACGGATCGGTCTTGGCGATGTGATCGCGCGCATACTCGTATCCCGCAACGAAGGCCGCGAGGTTGTTGTGGTAGACCTTCTCGCTGCGCTTGAGGAAGCGCTCGCCGAGGTTCTTCTCGATCAGCTCGCGCGAGAAGCCGAAGATCGCGGCCGCCGCGCCCACGGCGACCATGTTCTTCGTCTTGGGATCGCCGATCTCCTTCTTGGAGATGCGGTCCATCGGAACGGCATAGACCGTCTTGTTCTTGAGCTCGGGATGCCGGTCCAGGATCGCCTCGCTCGTCTCCGCGTCGATGAGCAGGACTCCGGTGGCGGAGAGATCCGCGCCGTGGAGGCCGTAGGCGTCCTCGTTGAAGGCGATCAAGATGTCGTACTCGTCGCCGAGGCTATAGACGTGGTCCTGGCAGAGCCGGATCTTCACGACCGAGGGCCCTCCGCGCGCTTCCGCGGGGAAGGTCCGAAATCCCGCCGTGTGAATGTTCATGCGGGCGGCGGCGATGTTCAGGATGTCTCCCGCGAGAACGACTCCTTCGCCCGACTCTCCGCCAATTCCGATGATGAAATCGTGTACCGCTTCCATGGGCACCCCTTCAACTCCCCGGGGACGACGAGAAGGCGCACAACGATGTGGCTGCCGACCCCCCGCGGCGTCCCCCCCTCACAGGCCGGCGGCTCTTGGTTCGAACGCCCCTATGGGCAAGTTCACAAAAAGGTTAGGCGACCGGAGGGGGAAAGCACAAGCGGCATTCACCCGCGTTGGGGGCGGCTTCGGCAGTCCCGTTCGACCGATAACCTCAAGCACCTCCATCAATTGTGGGTCACTTGGGGACTTCCGGCTATGATCGCCGGCGTGAGAGGCCGACCCGTGCTCTCGGTCCTGCTCCCGGCGCGGAATGCGGAGGGATCTCTCGCATCCAGCCTGGAGTCGATCGCGGCGCAGACCTTCCCAGACTGGGAGTGTCTGGTGGTGGACGATCGCTCGGAGGATCGCACCGGAGAGATCGCCCGGGGGTGGATTGCCAGAGATCGGCGTTTCCGTCTGCTTGGAACGACCGGCGCCGGCGGCATCGTCGAGGCGCTCGAAGCGGCGCGCCGGGCCGCCCGGGCGGCGATCCTGGTCCGGCAGGACGCCGACGATCGAAGCGAGCCGGAGCGCTTCGGCCGCCAGCTGCGCGCGCTCGAAGCGGACCCCTCTCTGGCCGTGCTGGGGTGTCGGATTCGCGCCGGATGCGGGCTCACCGACGGCATGCGGCGCTATCTCGAGTGGGTGGGATCGTGCCTCGATCCGGGGACGTGCGCTCGGGAGATCTGGATCGAGTCGCCCATCGTCCATCCGACGGCAATGATGCGGGCCGATCCCATCGCCGCCGCCGGCGGGTACCGCGCCCTCGACTGGCCGGAGGACTACGACCTCTGGCTGCGCCTCCACCGCGCGGGGGAGCGCATCGCCTCGATCCCGGAAGCGCTCTACGAGTGGAACGATCCTCCGCGGCGGCTCTCCCGGACCGATCCGCGATACGCGGCCGAGGCGTTCTTGCGCTGCAAGGTTCATCATCTCCGCCGCTGGATCGATCGGGTCGGGGCGGGGGCGCGCCCCATCGTCGTCTGGGGCGCGGGCCGTGACGGGAAGCGATTCGCGCGGGCTTGGGAGGTCGAGAACGCGCTTCCCGGTCCGCCGGCGGGCGCGATCGCCGGGTTCGTGGACATCGACCCGAGGAAGCTCGGCCGCACGCGGCGGGGGCACCCGGTCCGGCCCCTCGCGGAGTCGATCGCGCGCGTGCCCGGGGGCTTCTACATCGCCGCGGTCGGGGTGCCCGGCGCGCGCTCTCTCATACGCACGTCGCTCGCCGCGGCGGGTCTCCGCGAGCCGGACGACTTCGTCTGCGTCCAGTGAGGGTCGACGCGAATGGGGCGCGGAATCTCGGTCACTTCCTCACCCCCTGCGCAGTGATCTCGAGCATGCGCTCGATCGGTCTTGCCGCCCGCACGCGGATCTCCTCGTCGACCTCCACGCTCGGCTTGCGGTCCCTCAGGCAGAGGTAGAGCTTCTCGATCGTGTTCTTCTTCATGTACGGGCACTCGTTGCAGGCGCAGTTGGAGTCGGGCGGGGCCGGAATGTAAGTCTTCTCGGGCGCATGCTTCTTCATCTGGTGGATGATCCCGGGTTCGGTGGCGATGATGTAGGAAGCTCCGCCGTCGGAGAGCACGAACTTCAGGATCGAGCTGGTCGATCCGATGTGATCGGCGTGCCGCAGGACCGACTCCTCGCACTCGGGGTGGGCGACGATCTTGGCCTCCGGATGCCGCAGCTTCAGCTGAACGATCTTCTTCTCCGAGAAGATCTCATGAACCTCGCACGATCCGGGCCAGAGGACCATGTCCCGGCCCGTCTTGCGGATGAGGTAGCGCCCGAGGTGCTGGTCCGGCGCGAAGACGATCGGCCGTCCTTCCGGAACGGAGCGGATGATCTTTTCGGCGTTCGACGAGGTGCAGATGATGTCGGACATCGCCTTCACCGCAGCGGAGCAGTTGATGTAGCTGATGACGGTGTGCCCGGGGTAACGACGGAGAAACGGCTCGAACATCTCGGGGGGGCATCCGTCAGCGAGCGAGCAGCCGGCGGCGGTGTCGGGGACGACGACGAGGCGACTCGGGTTCAGGATCTTGGCCGTCTCCGCCATGAACATGACGCCGGCGAAGGCGATCACCTCTGCGTCGGTCGTGGCTGCCGCCTGCGCGAGGGCGAGGCTGTCGCCCACATGGTCCGCGATGTCCTGGATCTCGCCGTCCTGATAATAATGGGCGAGAATGACCGCGCGCCGTTCCCTGCGGAGGCGGTCGATCTCCTCGAATAGGTCGATTCCTGGGTCGATGCTTCGTTCCATGCCGCTCGCTTCTCCATGAGGACCTGTGACGTATGCTTCGAGAATACCACCGGAGACCCGGATGATATACTTCAGCGGGGGAGCAAAGCACGTGTGGCGTGACCGTAGACTCTGGGCCGTGCTGGCTATTGCCGCCGGGGCGCGATTTCTGCGGCTCGGCGGAGATCTTCCCTATGTCTTCCACTACGACGAGCCGACTCTCGTCAACTGCGCCGTGTGGCTGCTCCAGCACGGAACCTTGAATCCGCACTTCTTCAACTACCCCACGGGGCTCATCTATCTCCTCGGTTTGCTCTACGCCGCGGCGCTCGGCATCGGGCTTGCCGTGGGCCGATTCGCGGACTGGGGTTCGGGGATCGCCTGGCTTGCGAGCGGCACCTATCCCCGACCCGCCGAGGGGGGAGTTCTCTACTTCTACCCGACGATCGGCGTGCCGGCGCTCTATCTGATCGCGCGCGGCGTGAGCGCTCTTGCCGGCATCGCGGCCGTCGCCGCAATCTATGCCCTGGCGCGCCGGCTCGAGCTCGGACGGTGGGCGGCTCTGCTGGCCGCATTCATGATGGCCGTCTCACCCCTGGCGGTGGAGAACTCCCGCTACGCCACGACCGACATGGTCGCCACTTTCCTCTCGATGCTCGCCTTCGCGGCGATCCTGCGCTGCGAGGGGGGGCGCTTGAGAGAATGGGTGATCGCAGGCGCCTTGGCGGGGCTCGCCGCCGGGTTCAAGTACAACGCGGGTCTCGTCGTGGTCGTGATTCCGCTTCTCGTCGCATGGAGGTGGCGCGCCGATCGGGCGATGGCTCTTCGCGGGCTCGTCGCCGCGGGCGTCGCCGCGGTTGTCGTGTTCTTGCTGACCACGCCCTACTCGATCCTGGATGCAGGAGCCTTCCTCCATGATCTCGGCTACGAGTTCCGGAGGATCTCGACGCCGCGTGTCGTGGTCGAGGGCGACGTCGTCCTGGAGACATCCGCGGCGTACAAGGTGAGCCACGTGCTTCTCTGGAACGGCGGGATCTTCGCGATGCTCGCCTTTCTCGTGGGCGCGATCCGCGCAGTCCGCGAGCGCCGATTCTCGACGACGGCGACCGTCGCTTGGGTTTGCGTGACCGTTCTTCCGATGCTCGATTGGAGAGCGCTCTATCCGCGGTATCTGCTGCTCGCGTGGCCGCCCATCGTCCTTCTCATCGTCATCGGCATTCGAGATCTCCTCGAGCGGCTGTCCCGCCTCCTGGGTGGCCGCGTCCTCGCGATGCGCGCGGTCACGATCGCTATCCTGGCCCTGGTCCTCGGTCCTGGCCTCTACAATCTGGCCCTTCGCGAGTCGCGATTCCTGCGTCCGGATCCGCGCATCGAGATGACGCGCTGGATCGAGACGAGTCTGCCCGCCGGAACAACCCTCGTCTCGGAGAAGGATGGTCCGTTTCCAAACAAGGACCGCTTCACGATGCGCGTCGTCGACCTGATCGGGCGCGCCTCGTTCGCGGAGTATCGCTCGCAAGGAGTGCGGTATCTGGCGTTGAGCGGACAGGAGAAGCGGCTTCGAGACGAAGCTCCGTATGCGGCGGTCCTCGAAAATCTGGCGGATATCCGGCGCGACGCGCAGATGGTCTGGTCGAGCGGACGATACGCGATCCTTCGCGTCCCGCCTGAGGAATGGGAGGAAGCCGCCGACGCGATCTTGTCGAGCGGCGACCTCGCGGGGGCGCGGCGCATTGTCGAGGAGAGGCTGGCCGAGGGCGGGAGTGGCCTCATCCACCCGTGGAAGAGACTGGCCGAGCTCAGCAGGGAGATGGGGGATACCGCAACCGCGGTGACCGCCTATCGCCGCGCGCTGGATCTCGATCCCGACGACATGGAGATCCTCCTGGGCGCCGCCACGCTCGCGATCGACGTGGGCGACTGGGACGAGGCGGTTGGGCTGCTCGCTAGGGCCCGGAGCCATGCCCCGGGCGATCCGCTGGTCAATCACAACATGGCGGTGGCGCGCCTCTACCGGGCCCGCGAGAGGGTCCGGCGCGGGGAGATGGAGGAGGCGCGGACGGAATGGGGCGAGGCCCGACTGGCCGCGGAGACGAGCGCGCGCTTCGCTCCCGGAGACCCGCGCATGACCGGGATCCTGGAGCAGGTCGAGAGGATGGGTGCCCGGTGGGGATTCCGAGCTGGACCGTGAGACCGCTCAGAGCCTCCGCAAGGCGCCGGCGTTGCCGATTCCTGCGGACGGCCGAGCCGGAGTCTGCTAGATTCGCCTGTCCATGAGGTAGCCCATGATCCAAGTCGAGAACCTTCGAAAGAGCTACGGTTCGACCCAAGCGGTGGGCGGCATCTCCTTCGCGGTCGCGCCCGGCGAGATCTACGGACTGCTTGGTCCCAACGGGGCCGGGAAGACCACGACGATCTCCTGCATCTCGGGTCTGTTGCGGCCTGACGGGGGCCGCGTCCTGATCGACGGCATCGACCTTGCGGCCGACCCGATCGGCGTCAAGCGGTCCCTCGGCGTCGTGCCGCAGGAGACCGCGATCTACGACACGCTGAGCGCGGCGGAGAACGTCGCGTTCTTCGCCTCGCTGCACGGGATGAGCGGGAGCGACTTGCGCCGGAGCGTGGCTCAGGCGCTCGAGCGCGTCGGGCTTGCCGCCGACTCGAAAGAGGCGAGCCGGAAGTTCTCGGGGGGGAAGAAGAGGCGCCTCAACCTCGCGATGGGTCTCGTGCATCGGCCGAAAGCTCTGCTCCTCGACGAGCCGACGGTGGGAATCGATCCGCAGGCCCGCATCCACATCCTCGATGTCATCCACGACATCCAGAAGGAAGGCACGGCGATCCTCTACACGACCCATTACCTCGAGGAGGCCGAACGGCTCTGCGATCGGATCGGCATCATGGATCACGGCCGGGTCCTCGAGGAGGGGACAGTCGACGAGCTGCGCCGCCTCGTCGGCGAAGGGACGATCGTCGCTCTGCGGGGGGAGTTCACGGCAGAGCAGTTCACCGCCGCCGCCGGCAAGGACCCGCGAGTTCGGGTGCTCACCGTGGAAGATCGGATGGGGGTCGTCGCCGTCGATGGGGAGAAAAGGGCGGCGGCCGAGGCGCTCTCGGCGCTTCTGCGCGCTGAGCTCGACGTCTCGGAGGTCGCGCTCCAGGAGCCGAGCCTCCAGAGCGTCTTCATCAAACTGACCGGGCGGGAGTTGCGGGACTAGCGGGCGATGCGCCCTTTCCTGCTCGTTCTCGCCAAGGATCTCCTGAGAAAACTCCGATCCCCCCTGGCGTCGATCGCGTTCCTTCTGTTCCCGATCATCTTCTCGCTGCTGATCGGCGTCACCTTCGGCGGCCGCGGGGGGAAGATGGCGCCGATCCAGGTTGCGCTGGTGGACGAGGACGGCGGGCTTGTGGCCCGCCTCCTGCGATCCTCCTTCACGCAGGATCGGATGCCCCAGCAGTTCGATCTGCGCCTCGTGGAGGCGGCGGAGGCGGAGCGGCTGGTCG
The DNA here is from genome assembly GCA_034679345.1 of Candidatus Eiseniibacteriota bacterium. Lineage (GTDB taxonomy): Bacteria > Eisenbacteria > RBG-16-71-46 > CAIMUX01 > VGJL01 > JAXDAY01. The sequence goes on along the minus strand of JAXDAY010000028.1, from coordinate 330,230 downwards.
AGAAGAACAAGGTCTCGGCGATCGTGAGGATCCCGCCCGGCTTCAGCGACAGCCTCCTCGACGCGCGTCCGACGCGCCTCGAGGTGGTGAAGAACCCCGCCCAGTCGATCTACCCGCAGATCGTCGAGCAGGTGGTCAAGGTGCTGGGCCGCCTCGGCGGGTCCGCCGTGCGAATCCTGGAGGAGCCGCTTCGCGAGATCCGAGGGAGCGTCGATTCGGGATCTCTGCCATCGGATGCCTTCGTCTCGCGCACCTCCCTCTTGATCTCGCATCGAATGACCGCGGTCGGCCGCTACGCTTTTCCGCCCGCGGTGCGCATCGAGAAGCCCGCGTCGGGAGAGGCGGGGGAAGCGGGCGAGGGCGACGGCGTCGCGCCGTTCCGCGTGGCCCTCTATATTCTCCCCGGCATGGCAATCTTCTCGCTTCTCATGCTCGCGCTCTCGAGCATGGCCGATTTCCAGCGGGAGGCGCAGGCGGGCACGCTCGCGCGGCAGTTCGCCTCCCCGGTCGGCGGGGGATCCGTCGTCCTGGGCAAGCTCGCGGCGACCTGGGTCCTGTCGCTGGCGTCGATCGCGATCCTGAGCGTGCTGGTGATGATCTGGTCGGATGGGCCGATCGGCTTCGCGGCCTTCATCCTCCTCTCGATCGCCTTTGCGCTGGCCGCGACGGGTTTCGCGGCGGTGCTCTACTCCCTCTTCCGATCGGAGCGGGCCGCGGGGGCGTTCGGGAGCATCCTCGTCATCGTGATGTCGATGGTCGGCGGCTCGTTCGTTCCGCTCGAGATGCTGCCGGACTTCATCCGCTCGATCGCTCCAGCGACGCTCATCTACTGGGGGGCGGAGGGATACAGGAACCTGCTCCTCGAAGGAGCGGGCCTTCGCGTGGTGGGGCCGAACATCCTGGTGCTGGCCGCGGTCGGGATGATCCTCTCGGCCATCGCGGTGCTGCGGTTTCAGCGGCGCTACGTCCGGGGCAGAGGCGACTGATGCGCGCGATCCTCGCATTGGCCGCGCACGTCATGCGCCTCGATCTCAAGGAGAAGAGCTCGACCATCTGGCTCTTCGTGATGCCGATCGTCTTCATCGGCTTCTTCGGCATGCTGTTTCGAGGGGGCACCGGCCCGCGGAAGATCCAGCTCGCGCTGATCGACGAGGACCGGAGCTACCTCTCCGGGCGGTTCACCGAGATGCTGCAAGGCGAGGAGCTGGATCTCACGATCCTCGATGCGACGGCGCGCGACACGCTGGCCGATCCGGGGCGCGCTCTCGTCATTCCGAGGGGATTCTCCGACAGCCTGATGACGGGGAATCGCGTGGCGCTCTCGTTGACGCCGCGCGAGGGGGCTGAGCAGGCCGCTGAGCTCGCCGGGGAGATCCATGTCTATATGGGGATCACGCGCCTGCTGGCGACGCTCGCGGAGACGGACACCGCGCAGACGCGCAGCGCGGCCGAGCGACTCGATCCCGAGGATCCACGGTTCCGCGCGCGCTTCGAGGAGGCGGCGGCGCGACCCGATCTCATCCGCATCGATGTGCGGACGGCCGGGAAGGGGAGAGTCGTCCCGAGCGGGTTCGGAGCGAGCGCGCCGTCGATGCTCGTCCTCTTCATTCTGATGAACACGGTGATCACGGGCGCGGTCGTCGTGACGATGGAGAAGCAGAGCCGCTGCTTCGCGCGACTCGCGACGGCGCCCGTCTCGCGGGCCGGGCTGCTCGCCGGGAAAGTCCTCGGACTGCTGGGCCTGGCGCTTCTGCAAAGCATCGTGATCCTGATCGCGGGCCGCCTGCTCTTCCAGGTCGATTGGGGATCGAGCCCGCCCGCGCTCCTGGCCCTGCTGATCTGCCTCGGCCTCGCCGCGGGGGGGATCGGCATCCTGCTCGGCGGCATCCTGCGCTCCCCGGAGCAGGCGAACGCCATCGGCTGGATCGTCCCGCTCTTCCTGGGCGCGATTGGCGGCTGCTGGTGGCCGCTCGAGGTGGCGCCCTCCTGGATGAGGATCGCCGGGCATGTCTCGCCCGCCGCATGGGCGATGGACGGGCTCTACGGCCTGCTATCGTTCGGCGCGGGGCCGGCGAGCATCGTGATTCCGTGCCTCGTCCTGCTTGGCTACGGCGCCGGCGCGATCGCGGTCGGCAGCCGTCTGCTCAGGACCGACTGAAGCCGCCTACGGCCGCTCTCCCCCCGAGCCGACGAACCAGTCGGAGCGATCGGCGAAGAGAACGTTGAAGCTCGTGAGCGAGCCGTAGACGCGCGTGATATAGTCCTGCAGCTCGACGCGTTCGGCGTCGTCGAGCTTCGGGTGGTTGTTGATCTTCTGCTCGAGGACGCGCAGGCGCTCGCGGACCATGACGATCTTGTGAAAAAAGGCGTCGATTGGCAGCGTCTTCTCCTGAAGCCCTTCCTTGCCCGGCTTGAGGATCAGCTGGCCGAACTCCCAGCGGGATGCGATTTCCGGGTCCTTCGGGACGAGACCGGCCTCCGCGAGGCCCTCCTGCACGCCACGGCGGACCGCGGCGCGGACGGCGCTCACCGCCTCGCTTCCCATTCCCATGGGATCCTGCATCGACTCCATGATGACCTCCATTCCCCCTTTCTCGAGCCTGCCGGCTTGTCCGGGACAGACTAACACGCGCGACCCCTGACGCGGGCTGCCTTGAACAGTCTAGAATCCCCTTGGCAAGGAGGAGACGATGCCAAATCTCGAATCGCTGGAGCCGAAAGGCGTGTGGGAGATCTTCGAGCGGATCAGTCGTGTCCCCAGGGGATCGGGCAACGAGGCCGCCGTCATATCGATGCTGGAGGGATGGGCGAAGGAGCGGGGGATCATCACGAAGCGGGACCGCACGGGGAACCTTCTCATGTCGATCCCGGCGAGCCCCAGGAGCGAATCGCGGCCGTCCATCGTGCTGCAGGGGCACGTCGACATGGTTTGCGAGAAGGACGCGGCGACCCCTCACGACTTTGCCAAGGACCCGATCGCGCTGCGCGTCGACGGCGACTGGGTGACGGCCAGCGGCACGACGCTCGGCGCCGACAATGGGCTCGGGGTCGCGATGGCCCTCGCGGTCGCGGAAGACCGCTCGATCTCCCACGGTCCTCTCGAGGTTCTCCTCACGATCGACGAGGAGCGGGGTCTCACCGGCGCGGGCGGGATCGAGTCGGGCTTCATCTCGGCGAAGCGGATGATCAACCTCGATTCGGAGGAGGACGATGGCATCTACATCGGCTGCGCGGGCGGTCGGGACACGGTCTATACGCTCGATGCGCCGAGGCGGACCGAGGATGGCGCCGGGGTGCAGGTGCGCGTCGGCGGGCTCATGGGGGGGCATTCGGGACTGGACATCAACAGGAACCGAGGCAATGCGATTCGCCTCCTGACGCGCCTTCTGCTTGCTGGGATGGAGGCGAGCGGCGCGCGCCTGATCCGCCTCGAGGGCGGGAATCTGCGAAACGCGATCCCGAGAGAGGCTCGCGCCGACCTTGTCATTCCAAAAGGCGCCGAGGGGGCGTTTCGATCCTCGATCGAATCCGTCTCGGAGCGGATCCGTCGTGAAGAGCTCGCGGGCACTGACGAGGGCTTCTCCGTCGAGTTCGAATCCCGCGGCGCGGATGCGGCGATGGGCGAGAAGGATTCCGCGCGTCTCCTGCGACTGCTCCTGGCGATTCCGAACGGAGTGACCGCGATGTCCCAGACCGTGGAAGGGCTGGTCGAGTCGAGCTCGAATCTCGGCGTGGTGCGATGCGAGGGGGATACGGTGCGGATCACCTGCTGCAGCCGTTCCTCCGTGATGTCCTCCCTCGACGCTCTTGCGCTCCAGCATCGCTGCCTGGGAGAGCTTGCGGGCGCCGCGATCGATCAGCCCCCGGGATACCCCGGCTGGAAGCCCAATCCCGAATCGAAGCTCCTCGCGCGCGCGCGGGAAGAATACGCCCGCGTCTTCGGGCGCGAACCGAAACTCAAGGCGATTCATGCCGGACTGGAGTGCGGGCTCTTCACCGCCAAGTACCCCGAACTCGACATCGTCTCCATCGGCCCGAACATCGAGGGCGCGCACTCGCCCCGGGAGCGCGCAAGCATCTCATCCACCCAGCGGGTCTGGGAGCTGCTCAAGGCGATTCTGGAGCGCGGGGCGTAGTCGGGCCGTCGCCGGACCGAGGTGGATTTCAGGGGGAGCTTGTCTCCGGCCCTGCCCCCGAGTACAATTAACATGACGTCGCTCGACCCCGGAACGGTCGCCCGGGGCCGGAACGGCGCGGGTCCCTCGACCGGTAGAACAGGCATGACGCACGGGAGTTCGTTTCTGCCCTCCAGGCTGATCATCCTCTTCTTGCTCATTGGGGCGGCGGCGCTTCCCTCGCTCGCAGGGCGGCTGGAGGATCCCGCGCCGGCTGCGATGCCGCTGCTGGAAGGGGATCGCTTCGATACGACCGACATCGTCGATGTGGTCGCTCCGGAGCGCATCCCGCTGGCGCTCGACGGCACGATGTTTCAGATCCCCTGCTACGCGACCCACTCCCTGGAGGGAGCGACTCCGGGGATCACCCGCGCGATCGTCGTGATCCACGGCACGCTGCGAAACGCGGACGATTACTTTCAGAGCATCTCGGTCGCCGCCTCCGCGGTTCCCGGAACGGATTCCACGACCTTCATCATCGCTCCGCAGTTTCTCACCGAACGCGACATCGAGCACCACCATCTGCCGGACGAATTCCTCTACTGGGCCTACATGGGTTGGCGCAAAGGAGACCCGTCGCTCGATTCGATCGAGCATCCGAGGCCGGCGCGAATCAGCTCCTTCGGCGTCGCGGACTCCATCTTCTGGAGGATCGGGAGGGCCTTCCCCGACCTGGAGGAGATCATCCTGGCGGGGCACTCGGCGGGGGGACAGTTCGCGAATCTGATCGCGGCGGGGAATCGATCCCATGAGGATCTCGCCGCCACCTTCGGAACCAACATCCGCTACATCGTCTCGAACCCCTCCTCCTACCTCTACTTCAACGAGAGGCGGTGGGTCCGGGGCACTGCCTTCGAGTTCGCGGTTCCCTCCGCCGAGGTGATCGCGGAGTGCCCGGACTACGACGACTACAAGTACGGGCTCAACGATCCGAATCCCTACATGGCGATCGGATCCGAGCTTCTCCGATCGCAGTACTCCTCGCGGAAAGTGATCTATCTGCTCGGTAGCGCCGACACCGATCCCTATTCCTACTACCTCGACCGGACCTGCCCGGCGATGCTCGAGGGTTACCAGCGCTACGAGAGGGGAATCGTCTACACGAATCACCTGATCGATCAGTTCGGCGAAGGGATCTTCGATCTGCACGCCCTCGCCATCGTGCCCGGAGTGGGTCACGATCAGGACTTGATGTTTCGATCCGCCTGCGGCGTCTTCTGGCTCTTCGACTACGGCAGTTGCCCCGACGTGCCCCCCGACACGCCGTGGCAGGATGTGACGACGGCACAGATGCGCAACGTGGCGGCGCACTCGGTCGCATCCGCGGACGATGACGGCGACGGCGACGCCGATCTCTATATCGCCGTCTTTGACGGGCCGAACAGGCGGTTTCGAGGGGAGCTGATCGGGAGCTTCGTCGAGGCGACGACACCGCCTCTCGACGACGAAGGCGCGGGGATGATGGGGGCCTACGGCGACTACGACAATGACGGCCGCCTCGACATCTACCTGGCCAACTGGAGGGACGGAAACCGCCTGTTCCACAACGAGGGCGATGGCCACTTCACGGACGCCACCGAGGGTCTCACGGGAACGGGTGGAGATGTGACCGACGCGGTCTGGGCCGACTTCGATGTCGACGGAGATCTCGATCTCTACATCGTGCGAAGCGGCGGGCAGGAGAATCTCCTCCTGCGAAACGATGGCCTCTCGGGATTCGTCGATGCGACGAGCCCGCCGATCGACGACGATGGGACGGGACGAGGTGCAGTCTGGGCCGACTACGACGGCGACGGCGACCCGGATCTGTATGTCTGTAACGACGAGGGCAACCGGCTCTATCGAAACGATGGGAACGGGTCGTTCGTCGATGTGACGACGAACGCGCTCGCCGGGCCAGGGAACGGGTCGGGCGCGGCGTGGGGGGACTACGATAACGACGGCGACCTCGATCTCTACATGGCCAATCGCGGTCGCCCCAATCGTCTCCTTGAGAACCAGGACGGACTCTTCGTGGATGCGACCGAACCGCCGCTCAACGACCAGGGAATGGGCCGGTCGGTGAGCTGGGGCGACTACGACAATGACGGCTGGATCGATCTCTTCCTCTGCAACAACTCCGGCCGGAGCCGGCTCTTCCACAACGAGCACGGGGAAGCGTTCCGCGATGCGACGAGCTTTCCGATCGATGAGATCAGCGACATCTACGGCGCCAGCTGGGTCGACTCGGACCTCGACGGGGACCTCGACCTCATCCTCGCGACACGCGGAGGCTCGCCCAAGGCGATTCGAAACCAGATCTGGCCGCAGCGGCGATGGCTGCAGATCGACCTTGTCGGTACCGTGTCAAATGCCGCCGGTCTCGGCGCGCGCGTGCGCCTGGTGACCGGCGAGGGGTCGCAGATCCGCGAGGTCGGGTGCGATGCGGCATACAGCGCGCAGAACTCCCCCACGGTGGAGTTCGGCCTCGGCGAGTCGGCCGTGGTCGACTCGCTGCAGATCCGCTGGCCGAGCGGTATCGTTCAGACTTTCGAGGGTCTCCTCGCCGACCAGCGCCTGCGGATCCGCGAGACCGATCAGCCGGCCCCCGCGTCCGAGCCGGGACCGGAATCCGGCGCGCCTCTCTTCGGACCGAATCCATTCTTCGACCGCTCTTCGATCCGGATCGATCTGGAGCGTCCGGCTGCGGTGCTGATTCGAATCTATGATCCCTCCGGGCGGCTGGTTCGCACCCTGGCGCATGGAAGCGTCCTGCGGACCGGGGCTCATCGCTGGCTCTGGGACGGGCGCAGCGAGGCGGGAGAGCCGGTGGCGCCGGGAGTCTATCTCGGACGGATCCAGCAGGGAGACGTCGCGCGGACGATCCGGCTGGTGCGCCTGCCTGGCCGCTGATCGACTTCGTCCCGCTGTTCTCTTTCCTCTTCGGACAGGTACACTGGGGCCGCGGTTCGAGTCCGCATGGGAGGGCCCCCTGTGGAACGGGTGCACACGGGAATCGATCGGGTGCGTGAGGAGGGCCTCGTAGCGCCGGGACGCGGCCGAGTGGGGCTTCTCTGCAACGCGACGACCGTCGACGCGAATCTCGTGCCGACTCCCCAGGTGATCCGGTCGATCAAGGGGATCAATCTTGCCCGAATCTTCGCGCCGCAGCACGGCTTCGCCGCCGAGAAGCAGGACAACATGGTCGAGTCCCGCGACGGAGTCCACCCAAGGCTCGGCGTCCCCATCGTGAGCCTCTACGGGGAGAGGCGCGATCCCATGCCGGAGTCGCTGGAGGGGCTGGATGCCCTCATCGTCGACATCCAGGATGTCGGAACGCGCGTCTACACATTCCTGGTGACGGCGCTGCTCGCCATTCGCGCGGCTGCGCGCGCCGCTCTGCCCGTCATCGTCCTCGACCGTCCGAATCCGATCGGCGGGAGCGTGGAGGGGCCGATCCTCACCGAGGCATATCGCTCCTTCGTCGGAATCGTCGATGTTCCGTTGCGGCATGGGCTCACCGCCGGGGAGTTCTGCGTCTATGGAGCCTGGAGCCTCGGACTGATCGACTCGAAGGAGGCCCGCGGGGTCGTCGCGGCCGCGCGCGCGGGAAAGGCGCCGCGCGGACGGCTCGGCGTTGTCTCGCTGCTGGGGTGGAGGCGCTCGCGCTACTTCGACGAGACCGGTCTGGTCTGGACCATGCCTTCGCCGAACATGCCGACGCTGGAGACCGCTCTGGTCTACCCGGGACAAGTGGCGCTCGAGGCGACGAACCTGTCGGAGGGACGGGGGACGACGCGCCCCTTCGAGATGTTCGGCGCTCCGTACCTCGATCCGAAGCGCGTGGAAGCCGCGCTCGCGGAGCAGGCATCGGACGCGATCGGGGCATCCCCGCTCGCGGGCGCGCGGTTGCGGGAGGTGGCCTTCGAGCCGACCTTCCAGAAACACTCGGGGCATCTCGTGCGGGGCTTCCAGATCCATGTCATGGATCGTGGGGCGTACTGTCCCGTCCGTGCGACGGCGGCGATCCTCGCGGCGGTACGAGAAGCGCACCCCGATTCCTTTGCATGGAGGGATCCGCCGTACGAGTACGAATGGGACCGCCTGCCGATCGATCTGATCTATGGGACCGACGCGGTGCGGACCAAGATCGAATCCGGCGTCCCGCTCGAGGAGATCTTCGCCTCCTGGGAGCCCGGCATCGCCGCGTACCGCGAACGGGTCGCGCCGTTTCGAATCTATGACGACTGAGATCGACGCCCTCCTGCTCGCCGCGGGATTGGGCACGCGACTGCTTCCCCTCACGCGGGACATTCCGAAGGCGTTGCTGCCGGTCTGCGGATGGCCGATCCTCGATCTTCATCTCGAGCGGCTCCTCGGACGGGGTGGGCCGGCCCGGCGAGTCGTCGTGAACACCCATCACCTCGCGTGGCAGGTGGAGGCGCACATCGCGCGTCACCCGCTGCGCGATTCCATCCGGATCTCGCACGAGCCGGAGATTCTGGGCACTGGTGGGGCGATCCCGCGCGCGATCGCGCATCTCCGCTCCGATCCGATCCTGCTCGTCAATACGGACGCGCTCATCGACCCGCCGCTCGACGAGCTCCTGGCATTCCACGACGGGAGCCGCTGCGAAGGAACGCTTCTCCTCGTAAGCGACCCCTTCGCGCCGAATGTCCATGTCGAGGATGGCAAGGTGACGCGCATCGCGGGGCGCCGCGAGGAGGGAGCGTTCACCTTCACGGGCTGCCAGATCCTTTCGCAGGCGTTCGTGCGCCGCATCCCGCGGGAAGGGTTCCATGACATCCGGGTGACATACGCGGAGGCGATTCGCGATGGGCGCCTGGCGGGCTTCGTCTGGGATCCCGGGCGGGAGAGGCCGTTCCTCGACATCGGCACCCCGGCGCTCTATCTGCGAGCGCACCGGCTCGCGGCGGAGGGGAAGATCGCCGCGATCGAGGCGGATGCGCCGCAGGGGCGTCCGGCGAAAGGCTTTGGCTGGATCGATTCAGAGGCCGAGGTCGGGCCCGAGGCCGAGATCGAGGAAAGCGTGGTGCTGGGGGGGGCGCGAGTCGGCGCCGGGGTGCGCATCCGCCGCTCAATCGTCGGTCCGGGAGCGATCGTCGAGTCGGATCTCGATGATCTGCTCGTTTCGAGATCGGGGGTGAAATCGATCGAGGATGCGGGCGCCTGAGATGGTCGATCCGATCGAGGACCTGCGCGCATGGATGGAGCGGACCGCGGGGTTGAGGCCATCCTCCGTGCGCCCTCTCGCGGGCGATGGCTCGACAAGGCGGATCTTTCGCGCTGAAGGAAGCGGATGGACGAGGATCGTAATCGCCAATCCCTTGCCGCTCAATCGCCCCCGGCCGGACGAGAACGAGGGCTACCTCGCCGTTTCGCGTTACCTGAAGCGGCGCGGCATTCCGGTGCCCGAGGTCCATGCGGCAGATCTCGAGCGAGGATTCCTCCTGCTCGAGGATCTGGGCGACGAGCGGCTCTATGAGAGGGTGCGCGGCTCCGGCTGGGAAGCCGGGGCGGAGGCGCTCGGAGGAGTCTACGAGGAGGCGATCGATCTGCTGGCCGCGATGCAATCGATGTCGCCGCCGAGGTTCGACCCGGCAGCGACCCCGAACGAAGCCTACACCGAGCGCTTCGTCTTGGAGCGCGAGGCCCGCTACTTCCATGACGAGCTGGTCGTCGGTTGGGCGGGAATGTCCGGATGCTGGCCGGCGATCGAGCCGGAGTGCCGGCATCTGGCGGAGGATGCGGTCCGCGCCGCGCCGCCGGTCTTCATGCACCGCGACTACCAGTCGCGCAATCTGATGTTCCGTGGCGGGCGGCTCGTGGTGATCGACTTTCAGGGCGCGCGCCTGGGACCGCGGGAGTACGACCTCGCGGCGCTCCTGCTCGATCCCTATGTCGCGGTGCCGGCTGAGATACGGGCCCGGTTGATCGAACGCTACCGGCGAGCGGCGGGCCTGGCGGATCTCGCCGAATCGGACTGGCGGCTTCGATGGAGCGCGAACGCGGCGAATCGGATGATGCAGGCCCTGGGCGCCTTCGCGAAGCTCGGCGGGAGGATGGGCCGGCCGGGATTCATCGAGCACATTCCTCGAGGCCTCGCCCATCTGACCGAGGTGCTGGAGCTGAGGGGGGACGCGCCGAGGCTCGTCGCCCTGGTGGGCGAGCTGCGCGCACGCATCGACCCCTGATCCGCCGGTCGCGCGCCCCTACTTCGCGAGCACCGCCTTGCGCGTGTAGCTTACTCCCGCCGCCTGCAGCCGATAGAAGTAGGTCCCCGCGGGGAGATCATCGCCCGCGTCGCTCGTCCCGTCCCAGACGATCTCGTGCCTGCCCCCCTCCTTCCGGCCGTCGAGGAGGGTCCGAACCCGGCGTCCCTGGGCATCATAGATCGCGAGGCTCACGCGCTCCGGGTAGAGCAGCTCGAAGGAGAAGGTCGTCCGTGGGTTGAACGGGTTTGGGCTATTCTGCTCGAGCCGCGCCGCGCCGGAATCGAGGTCGGCGACGTCAGCGGACGGCAGGGTCACATCGAAGCTGTACCAGCCGGCGGGTTCGGACCGGGGCATCCCTTCGCGGCGTCCGGAGTTGTCGGCGGCATGGATGTAGTAATCGACCCTGCGATCGTGTCCCTGGGCCGGGATCGCCGCGGCGTAGTGGTCCTGCGCCCCGGAGGGAGCCATCACGATCGCGCTGAACGATGGCGCCGGCGAGCCGGTCGCGTAGGCGCGCCAGTAAACGAGCAGGGAATCGGCCTTGAGGCCGGTCTCGCTGCGATCGTCGATCTTCGCCTCGATCGGGATCGGGGAGTAGGAGGTCCACTCGCGGATCGGAGTGTGCTCGACGCGGAGCATGAAACGATCGGGGATCCCCATCACGCGGCAGTGGATGGCGTCGTCGGTGAGCCAGCTGCCCGTGAAGCCGAGCACCTCGTATCCCGGCATGACGCTTCGATAGGTGTCGAGCGCTTGATTGTCGTAGGTCGCGTTGCTGAAGCTGGGGACCAGCACCTTATCGTTCAGGATGATCGAGTTCGTGTAGGAAGCGACGTCCGATCCGCCGATCGACTGGCAGTAGACTCGGACGACGCGATAGTTGCGCCCCGTGCTCGCCTCGAGGGAAGCGATCAGCGTCGCGTTCTGCTCGAGCTCCGGATAGTCGCCGTGGTTCGAGGCGACCTGCTTGACGAGGATCGTCTCCTCGTCGAGAAGCTTCGCCCAGCAGTCGATGTGATGGATCCCCACCGTGGAGATGTCGGCGATCACATTGTAGGTGTTGAGGCCGTAGTAATCGTGCATGAGCTGGAAGATCTGCTCGTGAGTCATGCCGCCGTTCTCGTCCCAGACGAGGTCGGTCGAGAAGGAGATCCCGAAGCCGTCGGTCATGTAGTTCCCGCCGGTGGTCCAGAGATCGTGGGTGTGCACGGGGATCGACCAGTGCTCGCCGCAGACGATGGGGATCAGGTTGTCGTTCGGACGGTAGGGGCGGTTGTAGTAGTGGTCGATGATCGCGATCGCCCCGTTTCCGTCATAGACGAACCATGGGCCGTAGTCGCGCGTCCAGTAGGAGTCGGAAGCGGCGATGATCCAGTCGACGCCGTCCGGGTTGACCCCGTTCGCCTGGAAGTTGCTGCGCGCCGTGTTGTAGCTGCTCGAGGAGACGACGCAGGCGATCTGCAGATCCTCGTCCATCTCGCGGATCACCGCGTAGGGGATCCCAAGGGGATAGCGGATGAGCGCCATCGTCATCGGCTCGAACTCCGCGCAGTTGCGGATGGGGGCGAGGGGTGGTGGATCAGCCCGCAGATTCTGCTCCGGCGGGACGTTCCCGTAGCGCGCTCGTTCCTCGGGCGTCTCCCATTGCGGAAGCTGGCGCTCGAGACGATCGGTGTCCCAGGGCCAGAGATCGATCGTCGATTCGGGCGGGTCCACCGAGAGGGCCGCGGTCGGGACGAGGATCCAAACGAGGCCGAAGAGCGCGGCGGCGCGGAGCAGGTTGCGGAGCATCTCGTTCCTCCATAAGAAGATATGGCCGATCCCATGGGAAACGGCATCCACTCAATTATAGCAGGATCCCGGAGCGGGAGGTAGGGGAGGCTGGGGCGCGCGGACGCCGGGGCGGCGCTTACCGGCCGGCCGCTTCCTCCAGGCGAGCCCGGATCCCGGACGCGATCGCTTCGCTGCGCACCTTCGCCGCCTGGAGCAAGCCGGCGGAGCGCTTCGCGATCTCCGCGGCCCAGGAACGATCCGCGATCCCCGGGAGATTGATCATCACGTTGTCGTAGGCTCCCTCCGCGCAGGCACCCGCGGCGAGGGCGGCGACCGCCGCGTCGCTGGCCGAGTTCGGGTTGCCGCGCGCGGCGACCGCCTCGGCGATCTCGAGAACCGCGTCGACGCGCTCGAGGACCCCGAACGGCACGAGAATCGCGACGCGGTTCGCTTCCTGGATCGCCGTCTCGCGGGAGCTCTGCTCTTCCGGCGTCTTCTTCGGCAAGCGATTTGCCGCCATGACGGCGTTGAACGCATCGGTGTCGCGGTCGATGTCACCGAGGAAGAGATCCTTGAGGACCTGGCCTTGATCCGCGATCTGGACCATCTCCGAACGCGCCGATTCGAATCCTCTCTTGCCGACGGTCAGATTCGCCACCATCGCCGCGAGGGCTCCGGCGAGCGCGCCGCACAGGGCAGCCACGCTCCCGCCGCCGGGGGCGGGGGAGTCGGTCGAGAGCTCATCGACGAATCCGCGCACCGAGAGATCGACAAGCAGGCTCCTTCCCTCGCGGACCCGGTACTCGATGATCTTCTTGGCGGGATCGAACGGCGTGATGCTCGCGAGGCCGAGGGACTGGACCGCGACGTGCACGAGCTCCGCCTCCGGGACCCCCGTCGACTTCCCCTGCCGCTCGAGATAGAACCGGCCGGCCATCCGGACGGCCTCCAGGGGAATCAGACCGACCAGCTCGCTGCCCGTGACCCGGACGCCGAGATTCGCCGCCTCCTCGACGCATGCCTCGAACGCGGCGTGCGGAGGCGTGATGTGGTAGTCCAGGAGATTGATCGAAACCTGCGCGCAACCGTATTCGGGGATCGTCCACCCCACCGCGCGCACGGCCTGCAGGCGTCCCGCCTTGCGGACCGGATCGCCGGAGGCATCGAGGATCGTGTTGCCGTTCGCGTCCCTGGCCAGTCGCCCCGTCTCGCGGATGTTCAAGGCGATCTCGTTGGCGAGCCTCTTGTCCCGAGTGTTCAGGTTGACGTTGTAAGCGATCAGGAACTCCCGCGCCCCGATGACCGTGGCCCCCGCCTTCGCGTTGAATGCGGCGGGACCGAAATCGGGTTTCCAGTTGGGATCCCGGAGCTTCGATTCGAGCGCCTCGTACTCCCCGACCCGGATGTTGGCGAGGCTCTTCCACTCGGGCCGCGTGGCGGCGTGCTCGTAGAGGTAGATCGGGATCCGCAGCTCGCGCCCCACGCGCTCCCCGACTTCGCGCGCGATTCCGACGCACTCCTCCATGGAGATGCCGCTCACGGGGATGAATGGGCAGACGTCGGTCGCCCCCATGCGGGGGTGCGCCCCCTTGTGGGCGCGCATGTCGATCTTCTCGGCAGCGCAGCGGATCGCGCGGAACGCCGCCTCGGCGACGCCCGCCGGAGGTCCGACGAACGTCACGACCGCACGATTCGTGTCGGCTCCCGGATCGACGTCGAGCAGGCGGACCCCGTCGACTCCGGTGATCTCGCGGGCGATCGCATCCAGGATCGTCCGATCTCTCCCTTCGCTGAAGTTCGGGACGCACTCCACGAGGGCCGCCATCCGCTTCCTCCTTTCCCCACCCGAGTCGCAGGCCCTGAGGCTACGGGCCGCCGGGGGACGGGGTCAAGATAGGGCCATCTCGCGTTGGATCCGCGCGCCCGGTATGATCCACCATGTGAAAGGGGTACGAGAGGGCATCGTCGGCTCCCTGCTGATCGCTTCGATGTCCGTCCTGGCGTGCGGATCCGTACCGCCCCCGCCGGCGGGCGGAGCGGTCGGCGGCCTGCCGTTGGAGCCGGAGACGAGGACCTTCGAGGCCACGATCGTCGACATCGACAGGCAAGCCGGCAAGCTGACGGTCAAGGATCGGGAAGGCTGGGAGACATGGACGGTTGCCGTCACGACCGAATCCTGGCTTCGAGACGACGAAACGGGGGAGATCGAGATCGACGCGTTCGAGGTCGGAGATCAAATCCGCGTGATCGGCGTCGTGCGAGTTCCTCTCGTCATCACGGCGAGGGAGATCGCGAGGTGGACCACCGCGGGTTCACGTTGACCGAAATCGCGAAGTGGAGAAAGAGGAGGGACAAATGTCGAGCAAACGAACAATCGCCGTGTTGGCCATGATCGTTGTCGGTTTGAGCCTGTGCGATTGCGCGAAGAAGGGATCGACCCGCGGCGCCGGCGATCCGACGGCGGCGCCCGGCATGTCGATGCCGCCGGATACGCCCCTGAAGTGGAGCTACGAGGTCGCTCCCACTCCACCGTTTGAGGGAACCGCGGATGTCCGGCTGACCTCGTTCGGCTTCGACCAGGGGTCGACCGAGATGCGGCCGGAGGCGGTCGGCGCCTGCCGGGAGGCGGTGAAGAGGATCCAGGACCGCCCCGAGTCCAAGCTCGTCCTGATTGGATTCGCGGATGGGATCAACGAGAAAGCCGGCGGGGAGGAGCTGGGAATGCGCCGGGCCATGGCCGCACGCGGCTTCCTCACCACCCTCGGGATCGACGCGACGCGCATGCAGGTCTCGAGCTTTGGCGCCCTGTTCTCGACCGCTCAGGATTTCGAGACGATCAAGCAGGGTCACGAGCGGAAAGTCGAGGTCTGGCTCCTCAAGTAGCGAGGACCCATCGCGCAATGAACGGAGGGGGCTAGCGAATCGCCCCCTCCTTGCCCGTCAGCCGGCGCAGGAGCCCGAGCTGCCCGGCGTGGTAAGCCTCGTGAAAGTGATACATGGCCACCTTCTCGGCCAGGGTGCGGCCGTCGGAGGCCTCGGCGAAGCGCTCGTCGGGCGTCAGGACCAGAGCCCCGAGGAGCGCTTCCTGCGATCGATTCAGATCGGCAAGGATCTTCGCGAGGGGAACCGCCTCGTTCGGATCGACGAGCGGACGGGAGCCCCGGACGTAGCGGGCGGCTCGCGCCTCATCCCAGATCGGCGGCGCTTCGACGAGCTTCATCGCGCTGTTGCGATTCGCGAGGATGTGTCCCAGGACCCAGTTGATGCAGTTGCCCGCAGGCCGGGGCTGAAGCAGGCTCTCCTCGTGCGTCAGCCCGTCGGTGTTGACCTGGATCACATGATGGTTCAGGGAGAAGAGGACCGCCAAGAACTCGCCGTTCATCGTGACTCCTTCCGTGCGGGCGTCTGGACCGTCGGGCTACATCTCGAGCCGGATGCATCGTAGCACGAAGTCGATCACGAGGCGGCCCGGCGTCGTCAGGGTCGTCCCGGGAAGGGAATCTCCTTCTCCAGCAGGCTGTGGAGCACCGCGAGACAGGCGGCAATCGCGTCCTGCGCGCCCGTGGCGCGCAATCCCACCCGGTGATGGCCGTGGGCGGGGGTGTGAAAGTCGACCGCCACCGGGGACTCGGCGAGACGCTTGATGTCTCCTCGCGTGAGCGAGCGGCGGAACTCCAGGGAGACGCTCTGCCGGCGCACGGTCGCCGTCTCGATGTCGGCCTGCGTCGCGAGCAGACGGATCCTGCGCAGGTCGAGGAGCTGACGGCCCGGCACGGGCAGGGCGCCGAAACGGTCGCGGATCTCCTCTTCGAGAGCCTCGATCTCCTCGAGAGCCTTCGTGTCGGCGATCGACTTGTAGAGATTCATCTTCTCCCGCTCATCCGGAACGTACTCATCGGGGAAGAAGGCCTCGATATCGGTCACGACGCGCGCCTCTGGCTTCTCCGTGGATGCCACCCCCTTGAGCTCGCGCACCGTCTCATCCAGGAGGCGGCAGTAGAGATCGAAGCCGACCTCCTGCATGAAACCGTGCTGCCGCGAGCCAAGGAGATCGCCCGCCCCGCGGATTTCCATGTCGCGCATCGCGAGCTTGTAGCCGGAGCCCAGGTCCGTGAACTCCTCGATCGCCTTCAGGCGCTTCTGCGCCGTCTCGGTGATCGACCGGTAGGGAGGCACGAGCAGATAGCAGTAGGCCTTGCGCGATGAGCGCCCGACGCGCCCGCGGAGCTGGTAGAGCTGCGCCAAGCCGAAGGTATCGCCTCGATTGACGAGGATCGTGTTCACGTTCGGAAAGTCGAGGCCCGACTCGATGATCGTCGTCGAGAGCAGGATGTCGTACTCCCGGCGTAGGAAGGCGTGCATGATCTTGTCAAGCCGGCGTTCCATCATCTGACCGTGGCCGATCGCGATTCGCAGGTGCGGGACGAGCCGGGCGAGATAGTTCGCCATCGCGTCGATCGATTCGATCCGGTTGTGCACGAAGAACGACTGCCCGCCCCGATCTGCCTCCCGCATCAAGGCGTGGGCGATCACGTCGTCGCGGAACTCGACGATCTCCGTCTGCACGGGCCTGCGGTCGCGCGGCGGGGTCATGATCGTCGACATGTCGCGGCCGCCGGAGAGGGCGAAGTGGAGGGTCCGCGGGATCGGAGTCGCCGTCAAGGTCAAGACATCGACCGTCTGCTTGAACTTCTTCAGGCGCTCCTTGTGGGCGACACCGAAGCGATGCTCCTCGTCGATCACGAGCAGGCCCAGGTCGCGGAAGTCGACGTCCCTCTGAACGAGACGGTGGGTGCCGATCACGATGTCGACCCGGCCCGTCTTGAGGTCCTCGAGGACGCGCCGCGCGTCGGCCGGAGTGCGGAAACGAGAGAGAAGCTCGACGCGCACGGGGAAGTCGCGGAGCCGCTCCGCGAAGGTCTCGTAGTGCTGCTGCGCCAGGAGTGTGGTCGGAACGAGGACCGCGACCTGCTTGCCGTCCATGATCGCCTTGAAGGCGGCGCGGATCGCCACCTCGGTCTTTCCGTACCCCACGTCGCCGCAAATCAGCCGGTCCATCGGCGTCGCCGTCTCCATGTCGGTCTTGACGTCCTGAATCGCCGTCGCCTGATCCGGCGTCTCATCGTACGGGAAGGAGAGCTCGAGAGTGGTCTGAGCGTCGGAGTCGGGAGAGAATCGATGCCCCGGGCGGGAGCGGCGGATCGCGTAGGTGCGTAGAAGCTCCTCGGCCATGTCGCGGATGCTCTGCTTGATCGAAGCCTTCCGGCGCGCCCAGGTGGGGCTGCCCAGGCGGCTCAGCGCCGGGCGATGCCCCTCCTCGGCAGAGTAGCGCTGGACCCAGTGGAGCTGGTCGACCGGGACGTAGAGCTTGTCGCCGCCCCCGTACTCGATCGTCATACAGTCGGTCATCTGGCCATTCACGAGGAGACGCGTGAGGCCGCGGTAGACTCCGATGCCGTGTTCGATGTGCACCACGAAGTCGCCCGGCCCCATGGCGAGCAGCTCCTTCAAGGAGATCCCGCGGCCGAATCGCCGGGGAGCGGCGCGGCGGCGTGTCCGGGCGAAGATCTCGTGGTCGGTCAGGATCGCGAGGCCGATCTCCTTCGCTTCGAAGCCGGCGGCGAGGTTTCCGATGTGGAACTGCGCAGGGACCGGGTGGAGGAGCTCCGCCAGGCGATCGCGGTGCGGCTCGGTGTCGCAGAGGATATGGATCTCGGGGCAGTCGTAGCGGAGGCGCAGGATGTAGCTCTGCGTGAGCTCCATGTTCCGGCCGAAGCGTTCCGTCGGCTGCGTGGCGAGCTCGCGGACGGGAACGCCTGCGGGCGGGGCGAAGCCGCCGATGTCGACGCGGATCGCGGCGTCGAGGCCCGCGATGCCGCCGGCGAAGATCTCGTGCGGCGGGGAGAGGATCTCTCCGCGCTCACGGGCGGCCTCGTGCGCGGTCGAGGAGCGCTCGAGCAGATCGGCCGCCGACGCCTCGACCGCATCCGGATCGTCGACGAGGATCCAGGTCGGATCGGGGAAGTAGGCGCAGAGCGGAACGAGGGGGATTTCGTAGAAGCCCGCCAGGCGGTCGGAACCCTCGAAGGCCGGCTCGTTTCGGATGAGATCGACGATCGCCGCGTTCGGATCGGCTCCGGCGGCGATCAAGGCCTCCGCGGCGTGATCCTTCTCCTCGGGCGAGGGCAGGAGGATGTCGCGCGGCAGGACCGCCGCCTCCTGGAGGGTCGAGAGGGATCGCTGCGTGAAGACGTCGAACTCCCACAGGCTCACGATCTCATCGCCGTCGAATTCGAGGCGGATCGGATGTTCGCGCCCCAGGGAGTAGATGTCGAGGATCCCGCCGCGGCGGCTCGCGTCGCCGTACTCGCCCACGAGAGGGGCCATCTCGTAGCCCGAGTCGACCAGGTCGCGGACGATCGCCTCCGGATCGATCGAGTCGCCCACCTTCAGGCGCCGGATCCGGGCGCGGAGACGGTCGGGGTGAGGGACGAGCCTCAGGAAGGCTTGCGGCGTGGCCACGACCGCCTGGAGGTTGCGGTAGAGAGGCAGGGCGGCCGATGGGCCCAGGGCGAGGGCGCAGAGGATCTCGGTCGTGAGGGAGACGACGGCCGCGTGCGGCGTGTGCGATTCGTACGGATCGGCCCCCGGCTCGGGCAGGTGGGCGGCCGCGCGCGGCCCCAGAAGGAAGTCGAGATCCTCCCGGGTCTCCTCGGCGTGGTTCGACTCGGGGGTGAGGATCAGGATCGGGAAATCGCGCTCCCGCGCGAGGGCAGCGGCCGCGAGGGAGCGGGCCGATCCGGTCAGGCCGCGGAGCACGACACGGTTTGCCCCACCTCGAAGGTCGCTCAGGACCTCCGCGAAGGCGGGCCAGGCGGCGAACCTCCCGAGAAGCCGCACGGCGACTGGGAGGTCGGTTGTCGCGGGCGCCTGTGCCATGCCGGTCGGGGGGATTGTAGCGCGTGGGGGGATCGAGGAGTAGGGCGGGCTCCATGGCTCGCATAAGAAGAGCGTCTGCCGTCCGGCCTTCGACCGGCGCCCAGCCAGCGCTGTGATCCTCTCGGGAGCAGATCTCGCGACTCGATCCCGAATCACTCCCGCAGCCTTGAGCGCACGGGCCGCGCCATGGTCCGCGTCCCAGCAGGGGCATTGGCTCCTCTGGCACGCTACGGCGGCCTTGGAAGAGAGGCGTTGCCGCCGCACGGGCTGAACAGCATATCATGCTGGCTTGGAGCCTGCACGAGGCGACCGGAGCTCGGCTTGGCAAGGAACGTGAGGTCACTGGATGCACTGGATCACCGATTCGCAGATCTGGATTGCCCTGATCACCCTGACGGCGATGGAGATCGTCCTTGGGATCGACAACATCATCTTCATCTCCATCCTCACCGGGAAGCTGCCGAAGCACCAGCAGGGCAAGGCCCGGGTCCTCGGGCTCGCGCTGGCAATGATCACGCGGATTCTGTTGCTGCTTTCGATCACCTGGGTGATGCGCCTCACGACTCCCCTGTTCGGCGTACTTGGTCACGAGTTCTCGGGCCGCGACATCATCTTGGTCGGTGGCGGCCTTTTCCTTCTCGCCAAGAGCGTTCTCGAGATTCACGAGAAGGTGGAGGGGCGTCCCGAGAAACCAACGAAGAAGATGATGAAGGCGGGCTTCGCGGCGGTCATCTTCCAGATCGCCGTGCTCGACATCGTCTTCTCGCTCGACTCGGTCATTACGGCCATTGGCATGACGAACAAGATCCCTGTGATGATCGTGGCGATCGTGATCGCGGTGGGGTTCATGATGTTCTCCTCGAAGTCGATCAGCGCATTTGTCCACGACCACCCGACAGTGAAGATGCTCGCGCTGGCGTTCCTGCTCCTGATCGGGGTCACTCTCATGGCCGAGGGGTTTCACCAACACATCGCCAAGGGTTACATCTATTTCGCGATGTCCTTCTCCTTCTTCGTGGAGATGCTGAATCTTCGCGCCGGAAGGAAGAGGGCCCTAGCGGATCGGGGGGCATGAAGGAGTTCGACGGTCCCCGCTCGGATTTCTGCGTCCGCGGGTCGCTGGTTCATGCCCTTGCCGGAGTGCGCGAGCACAGAAGAAGACGAGGTTACGGGGAGCCTGCCTACCGGGGCTAGCCCATTTGCCCGAAACCCGTCTCGAACGACTTCCGCAAACCTTCCGCGACCTGATTCAGCTTCACATCACTCCGAAATCCGACCGCCTGCGCCGCACCGACGATCACGCTGTACGTGGTCTTCTGCGGGATGCCGAGCCAGTCCCCGACCTGCAGGATCACCACGCTCTCCGGATCCATCAAGGCGCCGTCGGCGAGCGCGATGTCGGCGAGGCGAGAGAGGACGAAGCTCTTCTCCTGCATGCCCCCCTTGGCCTTGACGACCTCGATCTCCTCCGGGAGGCGGCGCAGGATCTCCTCCTTGTTGGTGACGATCTCCTTCTCCGGCTCATCGGTGAACCACTGGTGCAGGATGTGGATCAGGATCTTCACTTCATCGTCGCTGATGTCCCGGTCGGCGCTCAAGAGCAGGGCCCCCGAGAGGGCGATGACGCGCATGATCGCCTCGACCTCGCGCTTGAACGGATAGCGACGGGTGAGTTGGATGAGATCGTCCACGGACTGCTCGAGTTGCTCGTCGGTGAGTTTCTCGTTCGTCACGGCGAATCCATTGCGATCGGCCTTCTCGGATCTCGCGAAGAGCTCGAGAGCCTTGAGGCGGATCGGCAGGAGGGGATGAGAGGCGAATGATTCCTCCATCATCTCCGGATGCCCCTTGATCTCATCCACCTGAGAGATCAGGGCCTCGATGTCGAGGTTGAGATTGCGCTCGCTCAAGCCAAAGGTGGCCTTCATGAGGGAACGGGCCGAAGCGTGCAAGTCCCGGCTCGCGAGGAGACCCACCCGGTCGGAGCTGATCTCGGCCTTCTTCCTCCACCGCAGGAAGAGGCTCTCTCCGAGCGCGGGAAGGACGGTGATGGAAGGGTTGTTCTGGTCGGTCGAGATCAGGGCGTTCAGGCGGTTGTTCCTGAAGAGGAAGTGGCCCATCTCATGGCCGAGGATCGATTTCAGCTCGGCATCCTCCAGCCGCTCGAGCGCTCCGGAGGTCAGGCCGATCAGCGAGTAGATGCCCCCCTCCTGGATGTCGAGCATGGCAAAGGCGTTCACGGCTTGATCCGGGACGCAGAAGATCTCGGGTTCGGTGTCGAGCTGCAGAGAAACGGAAAGCTCGTGGAAGATTCTGTAGATCCTCGGCGAGATCCTCTCTGTCAGCCGGATGCCGTCTTTGATGAGCTTCTCTCGGACGCCTCGGTCTTGCTGCCGGCGATCCTCCTCGGTGGCGTCGATGTAATCGCCGATCCTGTAGACCGCGTAAAGCTCTTCCACATCCGTCTTGTCCCCACGATACCGAACATCGTCCCAGTTGATCGCCATCCCATCCTCCCAATCGATCATCAAGCGGCCGAACGCGCCCGTGGCTCGCGCGACAATCCTACAACAGCGATCGCATCAGCCGGGAGTCAATTCAATCCGCGACCATCGCGGGCGAGCGCATGTCAATGCGACGATCGCGCGACGGGTCCCAGGTCAGCGGGCTACCCCTCTGTGGCCATGCTCATCATGCATTGGCGCGAGTGAGCGCTGAGACAACGGAGATGGTGTAGAGTTGTCAGTGGCCCGATTCGTGGGCCGCCGCGCCGGCGAGTGTGCGGCGGGAGGTCGCGCATGAGGAGCTGGGAGCGCCCCCAGATGGATCCGGGACTTTCGATAGGCTTCGAGGCGATAGGTGGGAACCTGGAGCGCTGGAGCGACGAATAGATGAATGGACCAATCGGAGTGAATGAGCCAATCGTAGACGCGTTGCGGCA
Organism: Candidatus Eiseniibacteriota bacterium; assembly: GCA_034679345.1. Classification (GTDB taxonomy): domain Bacteria; phylum Eisenbacteria; class RBG-16-71-46; order CAIMUX01; family VGJL01; genus JAXDAY01. The sequence goes on along the minus strand of JAXDAY010000028.1, from coordinate 308,187 downwards.
GAACTCCTTCGACTACTTCGAACGGGTGCTGATCACTGAGAACGGTTTCCGGGAGTACGACGTTCGGTGGATCCTGGGGAAGGAAATCAATCCGAACGGATTCTGCCGGCTCGGACGCGCGTACGGAACGTTCGTACAGCGATCCATGAACGAGACCCGCGTCGTCGTCGGCCATGACTTCCGTTCCTACAGCCAGGACCTCCTGCGGTCCTTCACGGTCGGCCTCCTGTCGGCCGGGATCGAGGTCATCGACATCGGACTCGCATTGACTCCGATGGTCTACTTCGCGCAGCACCGGTTCGACGTTCGGGGCGCGGCGATGGTCACCGCGAGCCACAACGAGAACGGCTGGACCGGCTTGAAGCTCGCGGACGGACTCTCATCCACGCTGGGGCCGGACGGAATCCAGGAGTTCAGGCGGATCGTCTTCGACGGGAGATTCGTCGAGGGACGCGGCTCCTACCAGGCCGCGACGGGTCTCATCGAGGCGTACCGCGATGACCTGCTCGCAGGGGGGCGCCTGCCGGGGCTGAAGCGCGTCGTCGTGGCCGCCGGCAACGGGACGGCGGGCCGCTTCGTGCCGGAGATCCTGCGAGAGCTTGGGTGCGAGACGATCGAGCTCGACTGCGACGGCGATTGGACCTTCCCGCGGCACAATCCAAATCCCGAGGATCTCGCGTTCGTCCAGGACATCGGAGCGATGGTGCGCGAGACGCACGCGGATCTGGGGATCGGAATCGACGGGGACGGAGACCGACTCGGGGTGGTCGATGACTCCGGACGTGTCGTCTACTCCGACCGCCTGGGGCTCCTCGTCGCTCGATGGATCGCCAAAACGCACCCTGGCCGGAGAATGGTAATCGACGTGAAGAGCACCGGGCTTTTCGAAAGCGATCCGGTCCTCGCGGCGAACGGCGTGGCGGTGGATCGGTGGAAGACGGGTCACTCCTACATCAAGGCGAAAGTTGCGGAGACCGGGGCGATCGCGGGATTCGAGAAGAGCGGCCACTGGTTCCTCGCGCCTCCGTATGGGCGCGGGTACGACGATGCGCCGCTCGCGGCTGTCGTGCTTCTCCGTCTGATCGATGGGGCGAATCGGCCCCTGTCCGATCTGCTCGACGAACTTCCAAAGGCTTATCAATCCCCGACGCTGGGAGTCCATTGCTCAGACGCGACGAAGTACGAGGCAGTCGATCGATTCCGCGAACGTATCGAGTCCGATCGGTCGGGGAAAGCGGAGATCGCCGGATCCGCGATCAAGAGCATAGAGACGCTCAACGGCGTCCGCTTCAGCCTGGAAGCCGGCTCCTGGGGGCTTGTCCGGGCCTCGTCGAACAAGCCGTCTCTGGTGATCGTGGCGGAGTCAATGACTTCGCGTGATCAGATGGTCGCAATCGTCCGGGCGATCAAGGAGAGACTGGAGCAGATTGGCGTGAGGGGTAAATTCGACCAAGATTTTCCCGACATGTGATCTCGACTGACCGATCAGAGGAATGTACGACCGAAGGGCATCGGCCCGATCGCAAAGAACGCCGCTAGCGATTGGGCCACGTCGTAGAATCCCTCGCGAGTCCCCAGGCTCGCCCCCGGCCGCCCCGGCCGGCAGACGATCAGTGGCACATATTCCCGAGTGTGATCCGTTCCCCGGAAGGTCGGGTCGTTTCCGTGATCGGCCGTGACGATGACGAGCGAGTCGGAGGTAAGGACTTCGATCAACTCTCCGACAAAACGATCCGCCGCCTCGATGGCACGGGCATAGCCGGCCGCATCCCGGCGGTGGCCGTAGAGCATGTCAAAGTCGATCAAGTTGGCGAAGATGAGCCCGTCCGTTCCCGCCCGGGCCAGATCCAGGATCGCGGCCTGGGTCTCCATGTTGTTCGTGGTGTGGAGGTCTCTTGTGACTCCACGGTGCGCGAAGATATCGGCGATCTTTCCCACCCCCGTGACCGGGATGCCCACCTCCACAAGGCGATCGAGGATCGTGGGGGCGAAGGGGGCGAGGGAGAAGTCGCGCCGATTTCCGGTTCGCCGATACGCTCCAGGGAGCCCCACGAAGGGGCGGGCGATCACGCGCGCGACCTGATAGGCGTCGCACAGCTCGCGGGCGATCTCGCAGGCGCGGTAGAGCTCCTGGAGGGGGATGACCTCCTCATGCGCGGCGATCTGGAACACCGAGTCGGCGCTCGTGTAGACGATCCAAGCCCCGGTCCGCTCCTGCTCAGTCCCCAGCTCCTCGATGATCGCCGTGCCGCTGGCTGCCTTGTCGCCGATGGTCGAGCGCCCGGTTCGGTGCTCGAACTCGCGGAGCAACTCGCTAGGAAATGACGGCGGCCCCGGCGGGAAGACATGGAACGGTTGATCGATCCGAAGCCCGGCGATCTCCCAGTGCCCCGTGGTCGTGTCCTTCCCCCGGGAGACTTCCCGCATCGCGCCGAAGGAGGCCGTAGGACGGTCGACCGGCGGCACTCCGAGGATCGAGCCTCCGCCAGGGATCAATCCAGGGATGTTCCCGAGACCCATTGCCTCCAGAGTGGGGAGCTTCAGGCCGCCGGCGGCCGCGGCCGTGTGCGCGAGGCTGCTCGCCCCCGCGTCGCCGTATTCGATTGCGTCCGGAGCGGCTCCGATCCCAACGGAATCGAGGACGATGAGGTAGGCGGCTGGGATGGGTCTGTTCGAGCGCATGCGCCATGCTATGTCGGGATGCTCGAGGTGGGCAAGGGCAGGATGGGATCCCCTTGTCATCCGTGCAACACGATCCTAGAGTCACAAGACCGTTACCCTTCCAGCGCATCGTGTCGGTTGGGCCGTATGGAGCGTGTTCAGTGGGGAGGTAGCAGTCGATGCCGACACCGCCGGCGAAAGATCCCGTCTTCGAAGACATCCTCGGGTGGGCCAAGGGAATCGCGATTCAGGAAGGCGACAAAGAGCTCGACACGCCGCACATCCTCCTGGGCGCGCTGCGAAGTCCCCAGGGGATCGCTCTCCTCGAGAAGCTCCTCCGCGCGAAGGAACGCCGCGACCTCTCCGTCGACCCGGACAAGCGCAAGCAGCTCGATCTCGTCAAGGCCCCCGTCACCGATCGAAGCCTCGATCTGACCGAGCGGCTCCGGAACATCATCCGAGATATCTGGGTCCGGCACGGGGCCCTGCGGGCGGACGCCGTCCTCGTGGCGATCATCAACTCCCTGCGCGATGAGGAGCAATGGGTGAACAAGCTCCTCGAAAGCCACGGGGAACGCCTCCTGGTCGCCGGACAGCGTGGTGTCCAGACAGTCCGGACCCTCCTGGATGAGACGGAAGCTCTCCGCAGAACCCTTCGCGAGCGGATCATCGGCCAGGACCGGGCCATCGACATGGTCTGTGGCGGGTATTTCTCGGCGCAGCTTCGGCATCGATCCGAGCCCAAGCGGGACGACGTCGATCCAGGACCCCGCATGATCCTCACCTTCCTGGGTCCGACCGGAGTGGGAAAGACCTACCTCGCCGAGATCATGGCGCGGCATATGCACGAGGGGGACGATCCGCCAGCGCTGCTTCGCCTCGACATGAGCGCCTACTCGGGTCACCAGGCGCACGAGCAACTCGTCGGCTTCAATCCGACCTATACGGGATCGAACCGCGGCCTTCTCACCGGCTTCGTCCTCGACCACCCCAACGCGTTCATCCTGGTGGACGAAATCGAGAAGGCGCATCCGAACACCCAGCACCTCTTCTTGCAGGTTCTCGATTCGGGGAAGGCGTACGACAACAAGGAGCAGAAAGAGGTCGACTTCTCTAACACCATCGTCATCTTCACGACGAATCTCGGTCGGGAGCTCTACGATGCGCCCGAGCGCGCGGGGATCCTGTCCGAGTCGGGTAGGCTCAACGACGCCGTTCTCCAGGCGCTCCGCAAGGAAGCCGGACCGCCGGGGGAAGATCACCCCGGCCTCTCGCCCGAGCTCCTCTCCCGCATGGCGAAGGGGCACGTCGTCCTCTTCAGCCGCCTCGGCGGGCTCGCGTTGGAGCGGATCGCGGACATGACGCTGCGCGATGTCTCGGGGGAGTTCGAGACGGCGATCGGCCTCGTGCTGCGGCCGCCGGACCCGATCGTCTTGACACTCCTGGTCCTGCGGTTCGGGGCGGGAGGAGACGCGCGCCGGCTGACGACCGGGCTGCGCAACTATCTTTACACGACCGTGAAGGACCTGCTCCACGATCACCGGCGCCTCTTGCTGGAGGGGAAGGAGCCACTCCTGTCAAATGTGAAGGGGCTCCAGATCTCCATACCGACATCGACCGAGATTCCATCGACGATCCGCGACGGCCTCGCGAGGAAGAGCAAGGTCCTCCTCCTGGACGACGACCGCTGGGACCTCGAGGGGGGGCGCGACTTCGCTTGGAATCAGGTGATGGATCAGGATCAGGCGGACCAGATCCTCCGCAAGGGGGACACCGACCTCATCCTTCTGGATCTGCACATCGGTTCTACCCGTGAGGCCAAGGAGATGGAGCGGGGCCAGACGCTGCTGCGGTGGCTTCGGTCCCGATATCCCCAGGTCCCGGTCTACCTCTTCTCAGAGACGCCCGAGAAGCGAGGTCTCTCGGAGGAGGCATTGGAGCGCGTCTCCCAGGAGGGGGGCGCTCACGGCATCCTGCAGAAGCGATTCTTCGCGAACTCCGAGCTGGACGCGACCGAGAGGAGCGGCTTCTTCTTGCAGCTGCGGGAAGTAGACGCGCAGCTCCATCGGCAGAACCTGGTCGAGCACTACCAGCGTCGATTCATGGTGCTCGACTTCGATCTACACTTTGACCCCGTGCCCGATCGCGAGGGACACATGCGACTGGAGATCACCGGAATTCGCGAGGTGACCGCGGTGACGGCGCAGGATCGGGAGCTGGCTGGCTGGGTCGATCTCCCGAAGGAACGATTCGAGGATATCGCCGGCGCGGAGCAGGCGAAGCGGCGGCTGCGGGAAGTTGTGGGCTGGCTGAGCGACCCGCGCCCGGTGGTGGATCTCGGGCTCGAGCTGCCGAAGGGGATCCTGCTGACAGGACCGCCTGGCACCGGAAAGACTTCGCTTGCCCGCGCGGTCGCCGGAGAATCGCGCGTGCCATTCTTCGCGATCTCGGGGGCATCCGCATTCAAGAAGTACGTGGGGGAATCGGAGGCGACGATCCGCAATCTATTCTCGGTGGCGCGGCGTTATGCCCCCTCGGTCATCTTCATCGACGAGATCGACGCGATCGGGGGACATCGCTCGGATGGCGGTCTCGACGGAGGAGTCCGGGTCGGGGTGCTAAACGAGCTTCTTGCGCAGATGGACGGATTCGTGCAGGCGGGACGCCCCGTCTTCGTCATGGCCGCGACGAACCGGCCCGACATGCTCGACGCGGCGCTCGTTCGGGCGGGCCGCTTCGACCTGCAGATCGAGATCCCTCTTCCGAACGCGGAGGCCCGCGAAGGGATCTTCCAGGTGCACCTGCGGGGGTTGCAGGTCGCCGCGGGGGTCGACATCGTCAAGCTCGCGGCGCGCACCGCCGGGCTGAGCGGAGCCGACATCGAGCAGATCTGCAAAGAGGCCGGCTTCATCGCCGTGCGGGAGGGGAAGCGGGAGATCACGCACAAGCATCTGGACGAGGCGGTCACGATCGTGCGCTTCGGGCTCTCGTCGGAACGGGTCCTCCTGGACGAGGCGACGAAGTGGAGCACATCGGTCCACGAGGCGGGACACGCCCTGGCGCAGCATCTCCTCTTTCCGGAAGAGCCCGTGAGCCAGATCTCGATTCTGCCGAGGGGACGCGCCCTCGGATTCACCGAACACACACCCTCGAAGCGCTACACCGATCAGAGCATCAAGCGAATGCGGGGGACAATTCGGGTTTTGCTCGCCGGAAGGGTCGCCGAGGAGATCTTCCTGGGGCCGGAGGGAGTCACCGCGGGGTGCGCCGACGACCTGCAACGGGCCTCGGCATTGGTGATTCAGATGATCACGGCGTGGGGGATGGATCCCGAGATCGGGCTCGTGAGCCTCGAGGGGATCCAGCGCGGGCTGGCGGTGAGTCCCGGCATGCCGGTCGAGTCGGCGACGCATGAGCAGGCGGTTGCGGCCGCGCGGAAGTGGCTGGAGGCGGAGGAGGAGGAAATCCGCAAGCTCCTCGAGGGCCGCAAGGAGGTATTGGAGAGAATCGCAAGAGCGGTGATGGCCAAGGAGACCGTGGGCGGAGAAGAACTGGAGGAGCTTTTCAACTGAAAGAAGGGGGGAGCGTGCTGTGGCGACTTCGATCAAGGAGATCTCGGGATTCCTGGATAGCGAGAACCTGAAGTACGAGACACATGCGGATGAGGACTACATCCTCACCGGCTTCAAGATGCCGACCTACAAGAATGTGGAGGGGAAAGACCAGCTCCTCATCGTCGTCAAGCTCGAGGAGGATAGGGAGTTCCTGAAGATCTTCACGCCAAAGGCCTACCAGTACAAGGAAGGCCCGCATCTTGGCGTGGTCCTGCAGGCCTGCATGTTCGTCTCGTGGCGGACGAAGATGCTGCAGTACGAATTCGATCCGAGCGACGGCGAGATCCGCGCCGTGATCGAGTTCCCGCTGGAGGACGCGAAGCTCACGAAGAAGCAGTTCATGCGCGTTCTGTTGGCGATTCCCGAGCTGCTGGACAAGTACGACCCGATGATTCGAGGCGCCATCGAGAAGGGGAAGATCGATTCCCCGAACGACCCCGACGCCGCCTTCCTGGAGATCCTGGGCGATCTGAGCACGATGACGCCGGATCAGGTCAAGGCGCTGCTGGAGGAGATCAAGCGGCGGAAGGGGGGAGAGGGGAGCGGGGAGGGGCCAGCGCGGTTGTAGGTCCCTCGGGCGCGGTGACGAGGCGCCGCCGGCCCGAGGGCTCTCTGCGGCAATTCTAGGTTTGGACTGGAGGCGCCCACAGAAACTGGTGGGGTGTACCGTGCGTGACCCGATGACGCTACCTCCATCGTGATCTCCAGGTCCGGAAAGGAAAGAAACCCATGTCCTCGATCGCATCTCGTATCCTGAACGGCCACTCGAGCGTGCTCGGCGCGACGCTCTGGATGTTCGGCCTCTGGCTGGTCCTCGGGATCCTCCTGGGATGGATCCCGGCGATCGGCCCCTTCATCGGCCCGATCGTTGGGGGCTACGTCGGAGGCCGCAGGGCGGGCACGATGGGTCGCGCCTTCCTCGCCGCGATTCTGCCGGCGATCGTCATGGCGCTCGGGATCCTCGCCCTCGCCGCCCTGGCCGGCACGATCGCCGCGGCCCCGCTCGTCGGCGCGCTGGGAATCCTCCTGGCCGGCGCGACGTGGCTCGTCATCGTCGTGAACGACCTCCTGCTCATTGTGGCGGCTCTGATCGGCGGCCACCGGACTTCCACCCGTCCGGCGACGCCCTAGCGTCCGCCCGACGTCACCCGATCGCGGCAAGTGGAAACCGCGCTCCAGATCATGATGGGCATCGGCCTCGCGGCCTCGGCCGGGCTGCGGGCCTGGCTGCCGATGCTCGTGACAGGCTTCCTCGCGCGCTCGGGCTTCCTCCCGCTCAACCCGGCCTTCGACTTTCTGGCGCGCACCGAGGTCCTGGTTGTTCTGGCGGCCGCGACGATCGTGGAGCTTCTCGCCGATAAGATCATCGGCCTGGATCACCTGCTGGACGCGATCGGCACCGTGACGCGACCGATTTGCGGGACGATTCTCGTCGCATCGGTCATGACGCAGGCGGATCCGTGGATCGCGACCCTGCTGGGCATCGTCGCGGGCGGAGGGACCGCGCTCTCCGTTCACGGCGCGAAGGCGATCGTCCGCGCGAAGTCTTCCGCTCTGTCGCCGCTTCATGGCGGTGCGGGGAACGCGGGACTCTCGGTCTTCGAGGATGTCCTGTCGGGATTCGGCGCATGGTTCGCGTTGCATGCGCCGCTCATCGTCTTCGTGATTGCGGTTCTCGCGCTCATTGGCGCGGCGTGGGTGATCGCGAAGTCCCTCGCTGCCACCAGGAGGCTCCTGCGGGGCGCGGTGGGCAAGGATCGGGCGGATCATCGAGCGAAGTGAGCAGATTGAGTGGATCGGGCGGATCACCGAGCGGATCGATCAGGCTGAGCCCCGAGATCGCGATCTACCCCAGGATCTTCCCCCTCCCCAGCAACCCCTCCACCACCAGCAACCCGAGCACCACCATCAGCAGCAAGGGCCACAGTTCCCGCCCGAATCGCCCCTCGGCGAGCTGGCGCGTCAGATCGCCGTCGGCCTTGAGCAACTTCGCCTCCGGCTTGAACAGCCCGGGCAGCCCTCCCTCGGGCGCGAGGGCGAGATCGGATTCGCGCGTGTCGAGATTGACGCCGTACGTCCCGAGCCGCGCTCCGTCATCTCTCACAAGCTCGTAGACGCCCGGCACGCGCGCGGGTCCGCTCTTCAACCAGACCTTCCCCTCGCGCTCGGATCTCTCGGCGGCCGTCCGCTCGCCGAGGGGATCGACGAACCACGCCCCGCCCGGGCCGAGCTCGTCAGGCGCGAAGGCGCGCTCGATCGCGCCGCCGACGGTCACGCGATCCGCGCCCCCTCCTGCGCTCGCCAGGTGCTGGATCATCCGGTGCACGAGCGGCACGAACGCCCCGCTGGTGGGCAGATCGTTCCAGGCTCCGTCGAAGGACGATGCGAAGAGGATCGTCCCGCGATCCTCGACGATCGCCGGCATTCCGCCGGAGAACTCGGCCAGCACTCGCGCATCCGGTCCCACCCGTGACTCGATCAGCCGCCGGAAGCGCGCCTGCGTGATCGCAGCACCCCCCGCGGCCGGGAATCCATCGAAGATCGGGTGACCGGTCGCCGCGACGCGGAGACTCCGGTAGCTCTCGGGGCGATTCGGGTCGCCTTGAAGCCCCAGGAGCTCGATTCCCCCGAGCCGCGGGAAGATCGCCGAGTTGTACAGTCGCGCGTCGATCCGCTCGCCCATCACGATCAGGACGCCGCCGCCGTTGGCGCGGAAGCGCGAGAGCTGCTCGAGCGTCGGATCGGGCAATCGCGGCGCATCCAGAAGCACGACGACGTCGGCGTTCATACCGCCCGCTCCGCCCAGAGAAGGATCATCCGTCCTCGTCACGCGAACATCGAAGAACTCGCGCGTCCCATCCGGATCGATGGCGAGGCGGAGATAGCGCACGCCGGCATCGCTCTCCGGCTCGGCGCTTCCCGAGACGATCAACACGCGCCGCACGCCGGGCTGCTCGGTCACGAGATAGGCCGTGTTGTCGAGGGGCAGCGCATCGGGGGTGAGCGCCACCCGCACCGCCCCGCTCGACGGCAGCCTCCGCAACAACACCGTCGCATCCGCCCGCCCCATCGCCGGCACGCTGACATATCCTTCGCCGAGCGTCTCGCCGCCCGCCCCCTCCCCTACGGCCCGCAGCACCGCATCGCGCATCTCCGTTCGCGAGAAGTTCGCCACGCTCACGACGATCCGGGCGCTTCCCTCATCCCCAGCCCCAAGCGTCTCCAGTCGCACGCGCTCGACGGCGAGGTTGTCCACGGCGTCAACGCGCGCGGGGATGAGATAGACGCGCGTGCCTTCCTCCATCGTTCCCGCGGGGGAGAGCGACTCGCTCTGCCGCGCGAGCATCGCCTGCCACGCCTCGATGTCGATCCGCTGGAAATCGGAGATGACATAGAGCTCTCGATTCAGCGCGCGGCTCTCGTTCAGCGCCGCGACCGCCTTCTCGACCGCCTGCGGCAGATCGGCCCGCGAGGCGTGGATGCCCGCGCGATCGACCTCCTGACGCAGGAGCCCCAGATCGGTCACGCCGGTCAGAAACGGCATCCGCACGGGCGCCGCCGCGAAGACGACGAGCCCTCGATCGCCCTCGTTCATGAGGCCCACGACATCGAGCGCGCGATCCCGCGCTCGCTCGAAGACGCTCCCCTCGATCGGCGCGACCGAGCCCGCCGCGGTGGATGCCGCATCCGTCCCGCTCGGAGGTTCGCTCGCCCCAGGATCGCGCGCGGCCATGCTGAAGCTGTCATCCAGCACGATGGCGACCATGGAGCTTCCGCGCCCCACGACCGTGCCGGTCCGCACGGCCGGCCGCCCCATCGCCATCGCGAAGAAGGCGATGATGAGAACCCGCAAGACGAGCAGGAGGATCTGGCGGAGCTGCAGCCGGCGCACCTTCTTGCGTGAGACTTCCTGCAGGAACTCGAGGCTCGGGAATCGGACTTCTTTCGCTTTCCTCTTGCTGAAGAGATGGATCAGGATCGGCAGCACCGCGGCCGCGAGCCCCGCGAGGAACAGGGAGTTCAGGAAAGTGAGAGGCGGCATGGTCCTCTGGCCTCTAGTGCAGCCGCGAGCGCTTCTCGAGGTAGCGCAGAAGCGCCACGTCGAACGGCGCGTCGGTCAGGACCCGCTCATAGGCGATCAGATTCGCCCCGCACTCCCGCCGGTAGAGAGCGATTCGATCTTCCATGAGCTTCTGGTACTCGCGGCGGATCTCCCAGGGCTGGAGGCTCAATCTCTCGTCGGTCTCCATGTCGATGAAGATGGTCTCATCCCGATAGTCGAACTCCACCTCGCGCGGGTCCTGAAGATGGAAGACCACCACCTCGTGCTCGAGGTGGCGGAAGTGCTTCAGGGCCCGCACGACGCGCTGCGGGTTCGAGTCCCAGAGATCGGAGATCAGGATCATGAGCCCGCGCCGCGGGGTCCGCTCGGCGAGCCGCTCGAGGCAGGGCCCGACATCGGTCCGCCGCCGCTCCGCCTTCTTCCCGCCGGCCAGCGCTTCGCGCAGGGCCGATTCCATCTCGCCGAAGAGGATCCGCAGGTGCGTTCTGGCGCTGCGCGCCGGCACGATCCGGTGGATCCGATCGGAGAAGAGCAGCAGCCCCACGGCGTCCTGCTGCTGGAGCATCAGGTAGGCGAGGGCCGCCGCGAGGTAGGTCCCGTAGCGGATCTTCTCGATCCGCCCCTGGTCGGCGAAGGGGGTCGAGCTGGAGACATCGAGCATGAGATAGGCGCGCAGGTTCGTCTCCTGCTCGTACTCCTTGATATAGAAGCGATCGCTCTTCGCGTAGACCTTCCAGTCGACGTGGCGGATCGGATCGCCGGGCATGTATTGCCGGTGCTCGGCGAACTCGACGCTGAATCCGTGGTAGGGGCTCTTGTGCAATCCTGTCAGGAAGCCCTCCACGATCATGCGCGCGATCATGTCGAGCCCCTGGAGCTTCGAGAGAAACGACGGGTCCAGGAGGATCCGATAGCTCTGGTCGGTGCGGGACATGGGTGACTCGCGAGCCGCGCCGGCCTAGGCCTGCTTCGGCTCGGGAATCTCCTCGAGGACCCGCTGGATCAACTGGGGCACTTTGACGCCTTCGGCCTCGGCGTTGAAGTTCGTGATGACGCGATGGCGGAGGACCGATGGCGCCACGGCGCGCACGTCGGCCGCCGACGGGACGAGGTTGCCGCTCAACACGGCGCGGGTCTTGGCGCCCAGGATCATGTACTGCGAGGCGCGCGGGCCCGCCCCCCAGCTCACCCAGTCCTTCACGAACTGAAGCCCCGCCGATTCAGGTCTCGTGGCGCGCGCGATTCGAACGGCATAGCTCACCACATGCTCGGAGACCGGCACGCGGCGGATGATCTTCTGCAGCCTCATGATGTCCGCCCCCGCGAGGACCGGCTTCACGTCGGCCTCGCTCAGGCCCGTCGTCCGCGTCACAACCTGCTGCTCCTCGGTCTCGCTCGGGTAGTCGACCGAGATGTGGAACATGAAGCGGTCGAGCTGCGCCTCGGGTAGCGGATAGGTCCCCTCGAGCTCGATCGGGTTCTGGGTCGCCAGGACGAAGAAGGGCGGCTCGAGCGTCAGGGTCTCGGCGCCCGCGGTCACCTGCTTCTCCTGCATCGCCTGCAAGAGCGCCGCCTGAGTCTTGGGAGGGGTGCGGTTGATCTCATCGGCCAGGATCAGATTCGCGAAGACGGGTCCGCGCACGAACTTGAAGGCGCGCCTGCCGGTCGTGCGATCCTCCTCGAGGATCTCGGTTCCCGTGATGTCGGATGGCATGAGATCGGGCGTGAACTGGATGCGGTTGAACTTCAAGTCCAGCGCCCGGGCGAGGCTCGAGATCAAGAGGGTCTTCGCCAGGCCGGGGACGCCCACAAGGAGGCAGTGGCCGTCGCTGAAGAGCGCGGTGAGGAGCTCATCGACCACCCGGTCCTGGCCGACGATCACCTTGCGCAGCTCCCCCACGATCCGCTCGCGGGCCTCCGCGCACTCCTGGACCGCCTTCAGGTTCTCCGTAGTCGCTTGCGTGGTCATCCGTTCCCTCCCGCGCACCCGGCCGGGGCGCCTGCCCTAGAACACGGAGGACGCCCCGCCTGTTCCGGGCGTCCTCACATCCTCCTGACTCTAGCAGATCGGCGGCGATCCCAGGAAACGCGCTGGGCGGGCGCGCGCTGGCCCCCCCCGCGCCGTCCCTACCGCATCCGCGTGTCGACGCCGCTCATCCCCTTCGGCCGGTAGGCCGCGAGATAGGCGATGGCCAGGGGCCCCGGCTTGGCCACGTTGCCTACCATGAAGCGCTCGATCAGCCGGTAGATCTGCGGATCGGCCTCGGATAGCGGAAGCCAGGCATAGAGGCGATCCATGTACCGCGGCGTGAAGACCGGAGTGCAGCCGATGTTCGACTGAAAGACCCCATCCCCGAGATGGACGTAGAGGGTGAAGGTCCTCGCGAAGCGCGCCATGTCGGCTTTCTCGAAGACGAAGCCGTCCCGGCAAGCATGCAAGACCGGTTCGATCGTGAACGTGGCGTGGGAGACATCATCGCAGTTGGCGACCTTCACCTGGCCCGGCGCGAATCGCGCCGGCTCGTACTCCCACACATAGGCGTCCGACGGAGTCCGCTCGACACGGTTTCGGAAGAACTGGTAGAGCTTCCGGCTGCGCTCGAGGAACTCCTCCTCCTTCGTGATCTGATAGAGAAGGTAGAAGTCCCGAGCGAAGAGGATCTGGCGGTTGAACGGTTGCCAGGCCGCCCGTCGCTCACCCTCTTCCCGGACTCCAAGGTAGGCGGTTTCACCCGGGTGGGAGTCGGGATCGAGCTGGTAGTCGTGCCAGAGAAGAGTCTGCCGGCAGCGGTCGACGAGCTGTTGGCGCGACTTCTCGTCCGCGTCGCTCCAGTCCGCGAGCTTCGGCGCTCGCGCGCAATACTCCAGGATGGCGTTGATGATGAGTCCCGAATGGACCAGGTAGACGCGCCGCTCCCCCTGACCGTAGCGGCCGCTCCCCCAGGCGAGCGAGGGGCGTCCCTCCTCGTCCTTGCGGCCGGTGAAGTCGTCGCGCGCCGCCATCGCCGCATCGGCCATTCGACCCATCCACCGCAGGTACCAGGCATCCCCCGTGAAGTCGTAGAGGACCGCAAGGGCGAGCATCTCCTGCGAGCTTCGCCAGGCAAGCGATCCGTCTTCGTTCGTGAGCGAGCGCAATTGCTCTTCCCAGTAGGCATCGGGATGGAGCGTTCGAAACTGCTCGACCGTCCCGTAACCCGTCGAGTCGGCCGCAAGCGCGTAGGGGAAGGCCTCCCTGAACGAATAGATCACTTGCTCGAGCGACGTCGGCTCGCGGTAGCTCGTCCGGTGGGGGTCGGCGGCCGGCGGGTCCTCGGCGAGGGCCGCTTGAGCCCCGACGACGGCGAGCAGGACCCCGAGAAACGCGAGGTCAGGACGGATCCGCATAGACCGTGTAGTCCATCTCGGGGAAGATGTTGTTCTTCTGCTCGATCGAGGAGAGCCACCACTCGTCGATCCGATTCGATCGGATGTCGTGATAGAGCTTGTTGAAGTTCGCCAGATGATCCCTCGTCCTGCGTTCCGCATAGCCCACCATGGTCCCCGTCTTCATGATGAACGCCCAGTCGCTGCTCTGGGCGAGCAGGAGCTCCCTCGCCGCCTGCTTCAACGCGCGATCGAGCAGGAGGTTCCCGTTGGTTCCGTGGCGATGAGCATTGGCCAGCTCCACCATCCGATCCGCCGCCATGTGCAGGTGGGGGTAGATCCAGTGGTTCGCGTCGTTCAGCCAGACCTCGTTGTAGCCCATGTACCCCCATGAGGACATCGAGGGCACGGCGACCTGGTTCGTCGGGAATCGCTCGAGGTAGTCGCTCGGCGTCATCGTCGCGATCGACTTCTGGTCAAAGGCGATCTTGCGCAGCAGGAACTCGATCCACTGCGGCCCTTCATACCACCAGTGCCCGAACAGCTCGGCATCGTACGGCGCGGTGATCAGCGGCGCTCTGCCCAGCAAGCCGAAGAGGTGCTCCGCCTGACGCTCGCGGTTGAACATGAAGTTTCCCGCATGCTCGGCGGCCTTCTCCCTCGCCCAGTCGAAGTTGTAGGGCTCCTTGTGGTCTCCCGTCCCCGTGATCCTGTAGTACTTGATCCCGAGATTGCTCCGGTTGCCATCGGCATGCAGATAGGGGCGGACGTACTCGTAGTCGAGGTCCCAGCCGATGTCGCGGTAGAACTCCCGGTAGTGGTAGTCGCCCGGGTAGCCTTCCTTTGCGCTCCAGACCGACTTGGACGACTCGAGATCTCGACCGAAGGCCGCGACGCCCGCCGGCGTGATGAGAGGAGCGAAGACCCCGTACTTGGGGCGCGGGCGCGCGTGCAGGATCCCGTGGGTGTCGACGAAGAAGAACCGGATTCCCGCCTCGCGCAGCGCCTCCTCGACGCCCGGCTGATAGCCGCACTCGGGAAGCCAGATCCCCCGCGGAGGCCGGCCGAAGTGGCGCGCATAGTCACGCGCCGCAAGCAGGATCTGGCCCCGCCACCAGTTTCGATTGCCCACCATCAACGGCAGGAAGCCGTGGGTGGCCCCGCAGGTGATCACTTCGAGAGCGCCGGCGTCCTGGAACGCGCGGAAGGCGTTGATGAGATTCCGGCCGTAGCGATCCGCGAAGACGGTTCGCGTTTCCTTGAACATCTCGTGGTATCGGATGGCCAACGGCTGAAACTCGGGCATCCAGCGGGTGCGCTCGACCTCTTTCGCCGAGAGCTCGATCAGCTCCTCGATGTGACGAAGGTATCGCTCTTGCAGGAGCGGATCGGCGAGCATCCCCGCCAGCGGCGGGGAGATCGACATCGTGATCCGGAAGGGGACGCGGTCTTGGAGGAGCCGTTCGTAGGCGAGGATCAGCGGGACATAGGTCTCGGTGATCGCCTCATAGAGCCAGTCCTCCTCGAGGAACGCTTCGAACTCCGGATGGCGCACGTACGGCAGGTGCGCGTGCAAGACCAGGCACAAGTACCCTTTCTCCATCCCCTCGCTCCCGTCTCGAATCGCCTAGGATACCTGGTCCGAGCTCGATGTCTTCTCCCGATCGGCCGAAGTCGTGTTGCGACGCACCACGGGCGTGATCGTCTTCTCCGACAGGCCGTCGGCGGAAGTGGCGACGCACGGAATCTCCTCCACTCCATCCGGCAGCTGGAACCGAAGCGTAAAGGTGCCGTCGGGTCGTAGCGCGATCTGTCGCCCCTGGACCGTCACCTTGGCGTCCGGCTCGGTCGCGCCGTAGACGATGAGCTCCGTGTTGACCTGGAACCAGAAGCCGCGTCTGCGCTGCGCGCCTCCCAGGGCGCCGCTGCCCATGCTCCCGAGCATCCCGGAGAACCACGCCTCCTCGCGCTCGCGCGATCTCTCCCCGCCGACCTCGCCCGAGGAAGCTCCGATCCTGTACCCACCGGAAAGGGTGTAGATCTTCTCGAACTCCTCCGGCGTGGTGGACCACTGGACGTCGAGAACGCTGCTCATCGTATCCCGGGGAGTGTGCACCCGATTGCTGCGCGCGAACGGATAGAATGTCCCGTCGCGCGTGAGGACGCCGATCATGCCGTCATAGGAGCAGTCGGTCTGCGGCACGCGAATGTACCAGTTCTTGGCATCCGGGTTGACGTCGATGTCGAAGAGCTCGGTCCCGGGTTGCGCTTCTCCCTCACCGGTGTAGGAGCGCACGCGAAGGATCCATCGGTGCCCGTCCCAGCGCTCGCCGAGTTGCTCCTTCGCGCGGTTGACCGAATCGCCGGTGACCTCCCAGTAGGAGTGAATCCAGTAGGGATCGCGCACCATCATCACGATCCGATCGATCCCGTAGGCCGCGGGCAGCTCCGCCGGGTGGCTGGTGCGCTGCTCGAGATCGGGCCTCCGCTCGGGCGCCTGGGGCGCTTGCGGCGGCACGCCCGCCGGGGCGGTGAATCTCTCCGGAATCGGCGCCGTCCGCGGCGGCTCGATCCGGCTCGGCTCGCGCCGACTCCGGTCGCGGTCCCGCTCCCGGTCCCTCCCTCTGTCGCGGCCGTGGCCGCGGCCGCGGTCCCGGTCACGATCCCGGTCGCGCGTCCGGTCGAACTGCGGGGTATAGCCGCTCTGGTGGCGCGCCTCTCCCGTCCGGCGCAGATGCTCGCGGGCTTGCAGCGCGCGCTCGTCCAGGTGGCCGCTCCTCGGGTCTCGGTCGTGGCCGATCCGCGGGCCGCCCTTCGGAGGGAAGCGATCGCCGCCTCGCATCGGACGCGCGTCCGGCGGACCGCCGCGCATTCCGCGCGGACCTTGCTCGTGGGGCCTGCGGCCGGGTCGAGGACCCCGTCCCGGCGAGGACTTGCGGATCTCCTCCACGCGGGAGAGCTTGAGCGCCGGATCGATCGGCGGACCGCCGCGCCGCGGGCCGGAGTCGCGATCGAAAGGAGGGCGCTGTGGGGAACGCGGCGGCGCTACCGGACGCCCCTGCGGCGGCGCGGGGAAACGCGGGGGAGGAGGCGGCGGGGGCTCGGGCCGGGGAGGGGGCTGCGAGGCGGCAGGCGACTCGGGCCGGATCGCCGCAGGGGGGCGCGGCGCGGACTTGGCCTGTGGGGGCATCTCGCGCCTCGCCGCAGGCGGTTCCGCTCTCGGGGACTTCTTCTCGGGCGCCGCGGCGCGCTTCGGCGCGGGCTTCGAAGCCTTCGCAGGTTGTTTGCCTGCGCCCGGAGATCTCGGGGCCGATGCGGCCGTGGCCTTGGCGATCGCCCGAACGAGCTCCTCCTTGGACATTCCGCTTCGACCCGGCACCTCGTGTTTGCGGGCGAGATCGAGCAGATCCTTCTTTGACTTCGCGTTCAGCTCATCGGGTCTCATGACTCGGATTCCTCCCCGTGTGCTCCATGCCGTATCACGGCCTTGCTCCCATCCAGGGGCGCAGGCTCAAGTTCGATTGTTCCGCCAGACGGATCAGTGTCTCGGGATCCAGACCGCTCACGTCGAGCGCGCCGCCCGCAAGTCGCGAGGCGACCGCTTCACGATGCGCCGAGATCAGCGCATAGACTCTCTCTTCCAGACGGGTCCGTTGAATCGGGACCCCGATACCCTCCGCGGTGCCCAGGAGGTCGAGGCAGCGGGCGACATCAGCCTCGGTAACTTGTCGGACATCCATGAGTGTGGCGTCAAGCTCTTCTTCGATCAACCGCGCAATCGGCTCATGGGGCGCTGGCACCCCGATGGCCTCGGCCAGTTCCCTCAAACCCTCGTACGCCTCGCGGATACCGCCCGCGGATAGACCCGCGCCGCGCGCGTTCTTGAGCTCCTCGGCCATCCGATCGGCGCGGCGGCGCAGGACGTCTCCGGCCAAAGCCCGAAAGACAGAAGGCAGAGCGAGCCCCATCTTCCGGAACTGCTCCATCAAGGACTTGGAGGACTCGAAGAGCGCATCGAAGCGCGACTCCTCCTGCTCCATCACATCGCGCAGAAGGGCTCGGACGACCCTCTGCCTCGGATCAGACGGCAGGTCCTCGAGGTGTCCTTCATAGACCTCCGATGAGTCTTCGGCACGAACGCTCAACCGCATGAGGGTCTCCGCATCGCGTCGCGCGGCGAAACGGAACATCGTTTCCTCGGTCGTCGCGCGATCGCGCACGCGCAACGAGCCGTCAACGCCTCCATCGCTGAGCCGTCCCTCCGAGGAGAGCAGCTCGACTGCGTAAGCCGGGCTCTGGACCGGCGCGCCGTCCTGAGACGCGGTCACGAGGGCCACCGCCTCGAGGGCGACGCCCGAGGGCGAGCGCCGGCTTGGGACGACGAAGCGCCGCCAGACTTCCGCGCCGTTGCCGATCTCCGCGATGTTGCTCTTGGCGGAGATCAGATTGGAGAGGAGCTCCTCTTCCAGATCGACGCGGGCGAACGGCTGGGCGAGATCGATCGCGCGGGCGGCGTAGCCCAAGTTCTGTCGCACCTCGAGGCCCGAGATCTCCGCGAAGAACCACGCGCAGGATGTGAACATCAGCATCGCCTGGTGCTGGCTCTCCAGGAGCCGCCAGAGCTTGCGCTGCTCCTCGATCGAAAGGATCCTATGCGCGTGGCGCGCCAGAAACGCGTCTCGGGTGTCGGGGCGCAGGAGGATCTCGATGTAATCGTCCCGGGCATCCCACGGATCGTGCACGAGGTCGGAGACGCCCGCCATGTAGACCTCGACCAGGCGATCGCGCAAGCGATCAAGCCCCCGCCGTAGCGGCGAGCGCCACTTCTGGTTCCATCCGGGCTTGCCGCCGACGGAGCATCCGCAGTCTCGGCGCCAGCGATCGACGCCGTGGGCGCACGACCAGGATGTGCCGTCGCCGCCGTCCCCGAAGTCGATGTCGACCTGGTGCTGGGGCGGGTGGCGGTCGAGAAAGCTGCCGTAGTTCGCGATCTCGATGCCGCGCAACGGCGCCTCCCGACTGATCAGATAGGCAAGGCACATGTCGCCGAAGGGTTCGTGATGGCCGTAGACCTCGCCGTCGGTCGCGACATGGACGAGGGAGCCCGCCGGGGCTGCCTTGCCCGCGAGCTGCAGCCGGTCCGCGAGCGAGGAGGCGTTGCGCAAGAGGTGCTCGAAGGAGATCGACGCGGAGATCGGTCCGTCGTAGAAGAGAAGATCGATTCCCTTCTCCTCGCTGCCCGGGACGCGCCACCGATAGGCGCGCCGAGGGTCGATCCTACCTCCGGAAACATCGGTCCAGGCGCCCCCCTGGAGCGGACGGATCCGCCGCGCCTGGGAGGGGGCAAGGATCAGGTAGCGCATCCCGAACTCCACGAGGATCCGCAAGGTCTCGAGATTCACGGCGGTCTCGGGGAGCCACATCGACTCGCTCCTGCGGCCGAATCGATGCTCGAAGTCGCGCAGTCCCCAGATCACCTGCGTTCGCTGATCCCGGTAGTTCGCTAGCGGCATGATCATATGGTTGTAGGCCTGCGCGATCGCGTTTCCATGCCCGCCGAATCGTTCCACGGAGCGCGCATCCCCGTCGAGGACGGCCTGATAGATCTTCGGGTCCTCGGTCTCGAGCCAGCGCAGGAGGGTCGGGCCGAAGTCGAAGTGGATCCACTCGTAGTTCGAGACGATCTCCTCGATCCGCCCCTTCGCGTCCAGGACGCGGCTACGGGCGTTCGGGCCGTAGCATTCGGCGGAGATTCGCTCATTCCAGTCGTGGTAGGGAGCGGCCGACTCCTGGACGGGGATCCTCCCCGTCCAAGGGTCCTCCCGTGGCGGTTGGTAGAAGTGGCCGTGAACCGTGAGAAGCATGGGTTGTGTCATGTCGCTCCGTGCGACGGGCATCCCGGGCGGTCGGCCGCCGATTGTGTGGATCGCCGGGCATGCTCCGGCGCGGGACGGCGGCGGCTCGCCGCCCTCCCGATACCGGAATCATGCGTTCAGTTCGCCGATCTCAACCTCTCGCTTTGGCGTAGCGCTCGTTGACGACGTTCCAGTTGATGTTCTTCATGAACGCGGCGAGGTATTCGGGCTTCTTGGTTCCGTAGTCGATCATGAAGGCGTGCTCCCAGCAGTCGAGCGCCAAGAGGATCTCCTGATGCGCCGGCAGCCCGACATGGTGCTCGAACATGATGTAGCTATGAAGCTTCTTGTCGACGTGGCTCTGCGTGAGCAACACCCACCCCGGCGTGGATGTGGCCGTCCCCTTGATGTTCGCCTCGAAGGCGCCCCAGTTGCCGAAATCGGACTCGATGGCGGCCTTCAGCCCCGCGGCGATCTGCCCGCGGTTCGGCGCGAAGTTCTCGAAGTACATCTGATGCAGATACGCCCCGTTGAAGGCCACGGCCTCCCTGCGCTTCAGCTCGCTGAACTCGCCGAAGGAGTAGTTGCTGAGCGCCGGGTCCGCCTTCGAGAGCTTCTCCTCGATCTCGTTGAGCTTGTTGACATATCCCTGATAGAGGCCGAAGTGGGCCTTCAGCTGCGCATCGCTCAGCCCGTCGACCTGGCCGAGGAGCTGGTCGAAGTTCTTCGCTTCGTGCTTCACCCTTAGACTCCCTTTCTAAGCAAGCTGTCCCGTCGGTCGCTCCTGCGACCGCGCATTCCAGCAATCGATTCAATCGAGAAACGGTCCGTGTGGATCTGCGATTCCACTTCGGCGGGGAGGATCCCGCGCGAACCAGCTCATCGTACAGCCTGCGTGCCCGGAATGCTTCAGGAAAGCGCCCCCCGGCGCGCTGCCGGTCCGAGGCAGACTTCACGCGGGCGCCGCGGGCGTATCGGAGGCCGTAACACATTGAAATAAATGCAATTCATGGCTAATCACCGTGAGCGGACGAATATCGAACAGCCAGCCGAGGCGCTGGTCCGCTCCGGAGATGAAGCCTGCTCGGTTCCTTGACTCGCCCCTGGACCCCTTCCTACGCTCCGACTCCTATGACGAGCAAGCGGGTTGACGCTCCGATCCGAATCCGCGAGGGGCGCCCCCTCGACCGTCCCGAGATCCGAAGGATCTTGTTCCGTGAATGGGGCGCTCCCGGGGTGGTCTCGCGGGGAAGGCTCCACCCGGCCCATGAGTATCCAGCGAAGCTCGCGGTCCGCGGCCGGCGGATCGTCGGACTGCTCACCTATCGAATCGATCGCCGCCGGTGCGAGGTCGTCACCCTGAACAGCTTCCTCGAAGGGCGGGGAATCGGAACGAAGCTTCTCGCGGCGGCGACGCGGACCGCGCGATCGGCCGGCTGCAGGGAGATCTGGCTCGTGACGACGAACGACAATCTGCGCGCGATCGGTTTCTATCAGAGGCGAGCGTTCTTCCTGCGGCGCGTTCATGCCCGCGCGCTGGAAGGCTCGCGCCGACTGAAACCCTCGATCCCGAAGATGGGAATGAACGGCATTCCCCTGCGCGACGAGGTCGAGTTGTGGAAGCCCCTCAACCCGGGCCCGGAGGCCTCTTGAGCCGCGAGCCGGTCTGGCTGCGGGGCGAGCTGGTCGGCTCGCGCCTCGCCGAGGGCGAACCGCTTCCCGAGGCGATCCGGTGGATCGATCTCGACGAGGCGATGCGCGCGGAGGGGGGCAGTCTCCAGCCGGGACGCCCCGCGATCCCTCCGCGCTTGGTCGGCACGCTCGGCCGCTGGCGACTGGCGGGTCTGCGGCCGCTCGTGGCGACTTGCGCTCGGCCCGTTGACGTGGAGCCTGAGGCCGCGCGCATCGCGGCGCTCGAGATCGACATCCTGACCGGCGGGACGCTCGATGCGATCCGGATTCTCCCGCCGGGGCCGATGGACGAGGCCGCGGATGCGGGCGCGCGCGCCGACGCGCCGGCGGATCGAGATTCCGCAGCGACGCCGCGGCTCGATCGATCCCTGTTTCCCAGGATCCACGCGGCTCTCCTGGGCCTCGCCGTCGGCGACTGTCTCGGCGCGCCGGTCGAGAACTGGCCGCAGGAGAAGATCCTTCGCATCCATGGGCCGTTCCGCGACTTCGTCAGCGGCCGGGGTTGGGGTCCCGGCCATCCGACGCGCGAAACGACGCTCGCGCTGCTCTGGTTTCGCGAGCTCGCTTCCGCCAGAACGGTCCATCGACCCGACGATCGGGATCGACTCGCCCAGGCGCTCGGTCGATGGGCTCTGGGCCGGCCGCGGGACTTCGGCCATCTGACGCGCGGGGTGTTGCGGGCCTACCTCGATTCTCCTCCCGTGCCCGCTTCGCGAACGATCTGGGAAAAGGCTGGGCGAAAGCCGGAGTTCAACGGCGCGCTCAGCCGCGCGGCGGCGATCGGCGCGGCGCTCCCGCACGATCCAGATCGGCGCTGCGCTTCGGCCATCGCGGCATCGGGGATGACCCATCCGGCCCCGGTCGCGCTCGCGTGCGCCGTCGCCCTCGCCGACGGGGTCGCGGCCGCGCTCGCATCGCAGGACCCGCTCGAGGCGGCTCTCGCTGGTGCCTGGCACGACGCGACGGCGGCCGCTCTCGAGGAAGTCCGCTCCGGATGGCAGCCCGGTGGATCGGACTGGAACAGCCACGAGCGGAGCCATCCGCTGAAGACCATTCAGGCCGCATTCTGGGCGTGCCGTCGCGAGGCGGGATTCGAGGAGGCGCTCCTCGATCTGATCCACCGAGGGGGAGACGCCGACACGCACGGCGCGGCGGCGGGCGCGCTTCTGGGAGCCCTTCATGGCGCGGACGCGATTCCCGAGCGATGGCGGAGCGCCCTTCGCGTCCGCGAGCTGATCGAACATCTCGTCTCCCGCTACCGCGGCGCGCTCGAATAGCTGAAGTCGAGCGCGGCGCGGCCTCTCCGCGACGCGGCCTTTCCACCTTGCGTTCAACGTGGCGCATCCATACCATCGACCAGGCTCGGGCAACGATCTTGCCGTCGTGCGTCTCCAGACCATAGCGCGGCGCCATGTGCCATTCCCCCCGAGTCCCCGGGAGGCCTCATGCAGGCTCTTCTCGCCCTGGAGGACGGCCGCATCTTCCATGGGCGCTCGATCGGAGATCATTCCGAGGCCGGTGCTGAAGTCGTCTTCAGCACCGCTATGACCGGTTATCAGGAGGTTCTCACCGATCCCTCCTACCACGGTCAATTCGTCGTTTTTACGTCACCGCACATCGGCAACTACGGCATCCATCTGGGACACGGGGAGTCGGACCGCCCTTGGGCCGCCGGCGTGATCCTCCGCGATCTCGCCGAGATTCCATCGCATCCTGACTCCGTCGAGTCGCTGCGCGGGTTCATTCGCCGCCACGGCCTCTGCGGCATGACCAATGTCGACACCCGTGCCCTGACCCTTCACCTGCGAGAGCACGGCGCGATGCGGGGCTTCTTCACCACGCAGATCGAAGATCGGGAGGCCGCAGTGGCGATGGCGCGCCAGGTCCCCTCGATGGCCGAGCGGAATCTCGTCTCGGAAGTGACGTCCGGGCGTCCGCGCTCGGGAATGCCCTCGAGCAACGGGCGCGGTCCCCGCATCGTCCTCCTCGACTTCGGCGCGAAGTCGTCGATCGAGAAGGAGCTCCGCCGGCGGGGCTGCCCGCTCGCCTCGTTGCCCGCCGGCGCCTCCGTGGAGGAGATCGAGAGTCTGCGCCCGGATGGGATCGTTCTCTCGAATGGGCCCGGGGATCCGGAGACTCTGCTCCCGCTTCTGGATACGATTCGCCACTGCATCGACCGGCATCCGACCCTGGCGATCTGTCTGGGGCACCAGCTGGCCGGACTCGCGCTGGGAGCGCGCATCGTCAAGCTGCGCTTCGGCCACCATGGATCGAACCACCCCGTGAAGGACCTGCGAACCGGGATCGTGAGAGTCACGGCGCAGAATCACAACTACGCCGTCGATGGCGATTCACTGCCGGCCGAAGCGGCGGTCACCCACACGAGCCTGAACGACGGCACGGTCGAGGGATTCGTGCATGGCGGCAGGCGCCTCTGGTCGTATCAGTTCCATCCCGAGGGAGCGCCCGGTCCCCACGAAGCGCTCGCGATCTTCGATGATTTCGTCCTCGCTCTGGCCGGAGGAGCCGGGATTGGCCCCGCGTAGAGAGGAGATCCGTTCGGTCCTCGTGCTTGGCTCCGGGCCGATCGTGATCGGGCAGGCCTGCGAGTTCGACTACTCGGGGACGCAGGCGGTGAAAGCGCTCCGCCAGGACGGCTGCCGCGTCATCCTCGTGAACTCCAATCCGGCGACGATCATGACCGACCCGACTCTGGCCGACGCGACCTACGTCGAGCCGCTCGATCCCGATTTCGTGGAGCAGGTGATCGCCCGGGAGCGACCCGACGCGTGCCTTCCCACTGTCGGCGGCCAGACGGCGATCAACCTCGCGCTCGCCCTCCACGACCGGGGGGTCTGGCAACATCACGGGGTGCGCTTGCTCGGCGCCTCGGAGTCCGCCCTTCGCCTCGCGGAGGACCGACTCGCCTTTCAGCAGGCGATGAGGGCCGCCGGCTGCGACCTCCCTCGCGGAGCCCTGTGCCGATCCGTGGAGGAAGCCGAAAGGGCGCTCGCGGAGTTCGGGCTTCCGGCGGTCATCCGCCCCTCGTTCACGCTCGGGGGGACGGGGAGCGGCACCGCCGGGTCGATGGAGGAGTTCCGCCGCGTCGTCGCCGGCGGCCTGCGCGCCTCACCCGTCCACGAGGTCCTCGTGGAGGAAGGCCTGATCGGCTGGAAGGAGTACGAGCTCGAGGTGATGCGCGATTGCGCCGATCAGGCCGTCGTCATATGCGCAATCGAGAATCTGGATCCGATGGGGATCCACACGGGCGATTCGATCACCGTCGCTCCCGCGATGACCCTCACCGACCGCGAGTACCAGGAAATGCGAGACGAGGCCTTCCGCGTCATCCGGGCGGTCGGGGTCGAGACAGGGGGGAGCAACATCCAGTTCGCGGTGCATCCGGCCACCCGGCGGCGCGTCGTGATCGAGATGAATCCCCGCGTCTCCCGCTCCTCCGCCCTCGCCAGCAAGGCGACGGGGTTTCCGATCGCGAAGATCGCGGCCCTCCTCGCCCTGGGCTACCGGCTCGACGAGATCCCCAACGACATCACGAAGAAGACGCCGGCCAGCTTCGAGCCAACGCTCGACTACGTCGCCGTGAAGATCCCGCGGTGGAACTTCGAGAAGTTTCCCGAGACGCGTCCGGTCCTCTCCACGGAGATGCGCTCCGTGGGAGAGGCGATGGCGATCGGACGGACCTTCCGCGAGGCGGTGCAGAAGGGGCTGCGTTCGCTCGAGGTGGGGCTCTCCGGCTTCGATCCCTGGGAGCGACGCGGAGATCTCGACTCGGCCCTGGCCGAGCCGGGGCCGGAGAGATTGCTCGTCGTGGCTGAGGCGCTGCGACGCGGACTCAGCGTGGAGACGATCGCCCATCGGACCTCGATCGAGCCCTGGTTCATCCATCAGATCCGGATGATCGTCGATCTCGAGAGCCAGATCGCGGCGCGCACGCTTCCCGAGATGCAGGGAGAGCTCCTGCTGCACGCCAAGCGCGAGGGTTTCTCCGACGCCCGGATCGCGGCATTGATCGGCGCCACCGAAGAGGAGGTCCGCCGTACGCGCGGCGTCCTGGGGCTGCACCCGGTCTTTCATCGGATCGACACCTGCGCGGGCGAGTTCGAGTCATCGACGCCCTACCTCTACTCGACATACGAGACTCATGACGAGGCGGCTCCCACCAGCAGGCGCCGCGTCCTGATCCTCGGGGGCGGCCCGATCCGGATCGGGCAGGGGATCGAGTTCGACGCGTGCGCGTGCGAGGCCGCGATGGCGCTGCGCTCCGAGGGAATCGAATCGATCCTCATGAACTGCAATCCCGAAACCGTCTCGACCGACTACGACACGAGCGACCGGCTCTACTTCGATCCCCTGACGCTCGAGGACGTCCTCGAGGTTGTCCGGCGCGAGCTGCCCGACGGGGTGATCCTCCAGTTCGGGGGGCAGACGCCGCTCAAGCTGGCGCGACCCCTTGAGGACGCGGGCGTTCCGGTTCTCGGCACATCGGCCGATTCGATCGATCTCGCGGAGGACCGGCTTCGCTTCGGCGAGCTGGCTCGGTCCCTGGAGATTCCGATCCCGGACCATGGCGTGGCCGCGACCCCGGAGGAGGCCGTCGGGCTCGCGCAGAGGATCGGCTTCCCGGTGATCGTCCGGCCCTCCTACGTTCTGGGAGGGCAGCGGATGATCTGCATCCACGACGAGTCGGCGCTCCAGGACTATATCCGGCAGAGCTGGCCGGAGGGCCGCGAGCATCCCCTCTTCCTCGATCGATTCCTGGAGGGAGCGACAGAGGTCGACGTCGACGCCCTTTGTGACGGCGCCTCGGTCTGGATCGCCGGGATCCAGGAGCATGTGGAGGCGGCCGGAATCCACTCGGGGGACTCGACGTCGGCCCTACCCGCGGGCGGAATCCCCGAAGGGGCGCTACGGCAGATCCGCGAGTACACCCTTCGGATCGGCACGGCGCTGCGCGCGGTGGGAATCCTGAACATCCAGTTCGCCTTGAAGGACGAGCGAGCCTACATCCTCGAGGCGAACCCGCGCGCCTCGCGGACGATCCCTTTCGTCAGCAAGGCGATCGGGCTTCCGCTCGCGCGGCTCGCGACGCGCCTTCTGCTCGGCGATCGTTTGGAGGATCTCGGACTCCCGGCGGAGCCGAGGCCGCCGCGATCGTTCATCAAGATGCCGGTTTTCCCGTTCCGTCGATTCCCCGGCGCGGACTCGGTGCTCGGTCCCGAGATGCGATCGACCGGGGAGGTGATGGGGATCGGCCCGGGGTTCGGCGCGGCCTTCGCGAAGGCGTGCCTCGCCGCGGGGATCCACCTGCCGCTCGAGGGGTGCGTCTTCTTGAGCGTCAACAACGAGGACAAACCGAGGCTGAGCGAGGTCGCCGCATCCCTCCGGGCGCTGGGTTTTCGCCTTCTGGCCACGAGAGGGACGGCGGAGCGCCTGCGGGAGTCCGGGATCGCCTGCGAGGTGGTGTTCAAGGTGAACGAGGGCAGTCCCCACATCGTGGATCGCATCCGCGCGGGGGAGGTTGCGATGGTGATCAACACCCCTCTCGGACGCGCCTCGTTCTTCGACGAGCGAGCGATCCGCGCGGGAGCCCTGGAGAGGGGCATTGCCTGCATCACGACCCTCGAGGGAGCGCGCGCCGCGATCGACGGGATCCGCGCGATTCGCGGAACGATCCTCGCGGTCGAACCGCTGCAGGAGATCCACGGTATCGGGCCGTCCGCCGCCGGGGAGGATGAGAACCCTCCGGGAAAAAAGGGGAGACGGGCGGATCGACCATGGATGGGTCGAATCCGCCCGCTCATGAGGGGTGAGACCAGCCGATCCTCCACAAGGCACCAGGGGGGAACCTAGATGTGCCCCGCGTGAGCAGTCGGTCAGTCTCCCACGTCGAATCGATCAAATCGATCTGGAGAGCCGCCGCCTATCGTCTCTCCGAACCGTCAAACAATACTTATCTATACGATTGTTGTCAAGAAAGATTCTCTCCATTCAATTGATTCCGTATCGCATTACACGCGAGTAGGTTATAGCGCTTGATGGATCATGCCTCGGGCCCGATCAAGCCTGGAGTTGGATCGAGTTTCGTGCTGATGATCTGCGAGGACGAAGCGGCGGCTCCGCGAATCTCCGCCCCGCACTGGCGCAACGGAGCGCTTTTTTCCACCTATATGGGCGTCAAGACACTCAAACACCTCTTCACGGAGGTGGCGCTCGGACCCCGTGGCCTGCCTGCTTCTAGGTGAACAGCCAGCCCGACCCGAATGATCCGTCGGGAGGCACCCGCGGCCCGGGGGTGCGGGAGGGGATTCCCACCTCTTCGCAGATCTCGCGGAATCGCGTCTGGATCGACCTGGTGACGCTCGGCATGAAGACACCCTCCGGATCTCGCATCGAACGGTAGGGGGTGAGCAGATCGGGGAAGCGAGACCGCAGGATCGGCTCGAAGGAGCGCCACGACGCGCCGGCGAGACGGACGACGGCGCCCTCGGCATAGCAGGATCCGGCGGATCGCGCTGCGCGGAGGAGTGCCCTCAGCTCGGACGGCGCGTCGGTGATGCCCGGGAGGATCGGCATCACGAAGATCCCCGCCTCGATCCCATCGGAGCGAAGCCCCCGTAGCGTCTCGAGCCTCCTCCTGGGCGTCGGGGCCCATCGATCGACGATTCGCGATATCGCCGGGTTCAGAGTGATGAGGCTGATGTGGCAGGTGAGCCTTCCATTGCGGGCGATTCGCCGGAGGAGATCGATGTCTCGCAGGATGAGCGGGCTCTTCGTCGTGATCGACAGATCCACTTCGGGACAGCGCGCCAGCACCTCGAGCACCCCTCTCGTGATGCGGAAGCGCTTCTCCGCGGGCTGATAGGGATCAGTCGCCGTTCCCAGGGCGATCGGAGCTCCGCGGATCCGTTCAGGCCGCAACTGGTCCGCGAGGACGGCCGGCGCCTGGAACTTGACGAAGATCCGGGAGTCGAACTCGGAGGGATCGCTTCGCTCGATGTACTTGTGGGTGTAGCGCGCGTAGCAGTAGGCGCAGCCGAACTCGCACCCGCGATACGGATTGATCGTCCAGCGGAAGGGGAGGGAGCGGTTCTGATTCTCGTTGAGCAAAGTCTTGCAGACCAGCGGCCGGAACTGGGCCCGGGGCGTCTCGTCGACCGGCGGGCCGGCGGGAATCCCCCCCCGCGGGTCGCGGGGCGGGTCGGAATCGCCCGCAGGCGCGGGGAAGAGGGATGGGGACGTCATCGTCTTCATACCATACGATTGTATGGCATGGGATCTCGATTGTCAAGGTCCCGTTCCGTGTTACCCTCCCGCGACGAGGAGGAAGCCCCATGAAAGTCGACATTCTCTATCAACCGTCGTACGCGCTTGCCGTGGTCGAGCTGGAGGCGGAGGAGTCCGTCCTCGCCGAGGGTGGCGCCATGGTCAGCATGAGCGACAACATCGAGATCCAGACCGGGATGAAAGGCGGCCTCTTCGGAGCCCTCAAACGTTCCGTGCTCGGCGGCGAGTCGCTCTTCTTCAACACCTTCGCCGCCAGGGGGCGGCCGGGCGAGATCACCCTCGCCCCCGCCCTGCCCGGCGATCTCTCCACCCTGGATCTCAAGGGGGAGGCTTTCTACATCCAGTCGGGCTCCTATATCGCATCGGCGGCGGGAGTCGAGGTCGACGCCTCCTGGGGCGGAGCCAAGTCCTTCTTCGGAAGCGAGGGGCTCTTCCTGCTGAAGGCGACCGGCCAGGGGACCTTGATCTTCGCGAGCTACGGGGCGATCCATGCCGTCCCGATCGCCGGAAAGTCCTATGTGGTGGACACGGGCCACGTCGTGGGATTCACCGCGGGCCTCGAGTTCCATGTCCGCCGTGTCGGAGGGTGGAAATCCACGATCCTCTCGGGCGAGGGGCTCGTCTGCGAGTTCCGCGGCAGCGGGACGCTCTACCTGCAGACGCGCAGCAGCCAGTCGTTCCTCAACTGGCTCGCGCCGCGCCTTCCGCAATCGGGCGCGGGCGGCGGCGGACGCGGACGGAATCTGCTGGGAGGGATCCTCGGACAGGAGTAGGGGAGGTCCGCATGAGCGCCTTGCGAGGTTTGCTGTTCGCCGCGGTCTGGACATTGTCGGCCGGTTCGGGGGGAGCCATCGCCGTGGAGACGCGCTCCGCGGAGCTGCCCCCGCCGGGTCGCGTCCCCGACATCGAGACCTTCATGCAGATCGGGGCGGCGAGCTCGCCCTGGATCACGCGGGATGGGGAACGGCTCTACTTCACCACCGCGATGACCGGAACGAGGCAGCTCTTCCGCCTCACCCCGGAGGGATGGCCTTACCAGCTCACCTTCTTTCCCAGCGGTCTGTCCGACTTCACGCTCTCGCCCGATGAGCGCTCCATCGCGGTTACCGCGGCCCCGGACGGCACCGAGCGCTATCAGATCTTCCTGATCGACGCGATCACGGGCTTCCAGCGGGCGCTCACCGAGGAGCCGGAAAGACGCTTCAGCCCTCCGGTCTTCGCCCCCGATGGCGAGACGATCTATTACTCGGCGAATCTGGACGACCCGGCGGAGTTCCACGTCTACTCCCAGCGCCTGCGGACGGGCGAGCGCCGGCGCATCTACCAAAACGATCGCATCAACAGCCCCGGGGATGTTTCCGACGACGGGAGGTTCCTTCTCCTCTACCACACGATTTCGAACACAAGGAACGAGCTTTACCGGATGGATCTTCGCACCTCGCAGATCCAGAGCCTCACTCCACCCGGCTGGGAGGCGCGTTTCACCGCGGGCGCCTTCTCGAGCGACCCGAACCGCGTCTTCGTGGTTGCCGACGACAACCCGGAGGGAGTCGCGCGCATCTCGGTCATCGACGGCGCTTCCCCGCGGCTTCGCCCCCTGTTTCCGGATGAGACTTCCCCTTGGGCGGTCGAGGCGTTTGCGATCTCGGCAGATCGCCGCGTCCTCGCGTGGTGCGTCAACGAGGACGGCTGGGGAAGACTCCATCTCTGGGACGCCGAGGCGGGGAAGCCCCTGCCCGTGCCGGAGCTGGATGGGATCGTCACAAGCCCGTCCCTCTCGGATCGCGGGCAGGTCGCCTTCGTCTACAACAGCCCGACCCAGACCGCCGACATCTGGACCTGGGAGTTCGACCGAGTGGCCGGCTGGGGGCGAACGCGAGGCGACGATCGGTTGACCCAGAGGACGTTCTCCTCCTATGCCGGCGTCGATCCGGCGTGGTTCACTCCGCCCCGCCTCATCCGTTACGAGAGTTTCGATGGCACGAAGATCCCCGCCTTCCTCTACTTGCCGCCCGGGTCGAAGAGCGGACCGATTCCGTTCGTGATCGATGTCCATGGCGGCCCAGAAGGCCAGTTCCGCCCCTACTTCAACCGGCATTTCCAGTATCTGCTCATCCATGGCTACGGGATCCTCGCGCCGAACGTGCGCGGCAGCCGAGGGTACGGCCGGGCCTACCTCGAGGCGGACGATTACAGGAAGCGCCTCGATTCCGTGCGGGATCTCGCATGGAGCGCGAAATACCTGATCGGGGAGGGCTACTCCAGCCCGGACCGGATCGGCGTGAAGGGCGCCTCATACGGCGGGTACATGACGCTCGCGGTCCTGACGGAGTATCCGGATCTCCTCGCGGCGGGCATCGACGAGGTCGGAATCGCCAACTTCGAGACTTTTCTCTCGGAGACGGCGGTCTATCGCAGGGAGCTGCGAGAGACGGAGTACGGGCCGCTCGAGGACCGGGAGTTCCTGAGGTCGATCTCGCCGATCCACAAGGTCGACCGAATCCGCGGCGCCCTGCTCGTCGTGCATGGGGAAAACGACCCCCGGGTTCCCGTGGGCGAGGCGCGGCAGATCCTGCGGGCGCTTCAGTCGAGGTCGGTACCCGTCGACAGCCTGATCTTCCCGGATGAGGGCCACGGCGTGGCGAAGCGGCCGAATCGACTTCTCCTTTACAGAAGAATGGTCGAATTCTTCGATCGCCATCTGAAACGGGAGGAACGCTAGGGGAGTCGGCTCTCCGGGGCGGATCTCAGCTCGCTGACCCGGCGAGCCCGATGGAACCGGCGATCGCGCGGAGCGATGCGAGGACGAAGTCGATGTGCGCGTCGAGATCGACTCCCAGCTCCTCCGCCCCCTGGACGATCTCCTCCCGGTTCACTGACCGGGCGAATCCCCTTTCCTTCATCTTTTTTCTTACCGATCGCACGTCGACATCGATCAGGCTCCTTGATGGGCGGACCAGCGTGACGGCGGAGATGAACCCGCACAACTCGTCGACGGCGAAGAGGGCGCGCGCCATGAGGCTATCCCTCGGCACGCCCGTGTAGGAGGCGTGGCCGAGGATCGCGCGGCGCCATGCATCCGGGAATCCATGCTCCCTGAGGATTTCCTCCCCGCGATAGGGGTGATTCTCCGCATCGGGCCAGCGCTCGTAGTCGAAGTCGTGCAGAAGGCCGACGATCCCCCACGCATCGGCGTCCTCTCCAAAGCGCTCGGCGTAGGCGCGCATCGCGGCCTCGACGGCCAGGGCATGCTTCCGCAGCGAATCGGTCTTCGTGTAGGAGCAGAGCAGCTCCCAAGCTCCGTCGCGGTCGGGCCCTCGTTCCTCCATCGATCCTCCCGGGCGACCCGCGCCCACTCGGGAAGACTAGCCTTCGCGGATATCGTGTGGAAGGGACTTGCCAGGAATTGGCGCTCTGATAGAATCTCATGCGAGAGTGCGGGGGCCCCGCCTATTCTTCTGCGTACGTTTCGACGGCGTGGAGGATGCGGTGGGCCCCCTGCTTGTTTATTAAGGAGCGAGGCGCAGAGTCAATGTTCCGAAATCGCGCCGGTACCCGCGACCGATCTCGAGATTCGAATCGGCGTGCCCGCCTCGCAGCTCCACGAGCAGACCGCCGGCTTCGTAACGGGCTCCTCCCGCGTAGGTGAGAAACGAGCTCAGATCGCTCGTCTTGTCCTTCGCCGCGCCCGCGTCGACTCTCGCGAAGAGCGTGAGGCGATCGATCGGGCTCCACTCGCACTCGGGAGCGAGATGCGCGCCGCGAAACTCCTGCGGCGTCCAAAGTCCTCCGGCGAGGTCTTCATCATAGTCGAGCCACTGCCCCCCCAACTCGAGTGAGAGACGCGGCCGGGAGAGGATCGCGCGGCGGACACGCGCGCGAAGATTCAGCCGTCGATTGTCGTCGCTGTAGAAGCCTCGATCGACCGCGAGATCGACCGTCGTGCGCCACTCGGGACGAATGCGGACGCCGAAGTCGTAGATGTCGGCATCGACGAAGCGCGGAGAGAGATCCCGGGTCCGTTCATAGGTGAAATACGAGGCTCGGGCATATCCCAGATCGACGCGGACGCGGTCGTCGCGCAACCAGGCGGCGTGCAGATCGCCGGTCGCGCGGGACGCGATCCCGTCGGGAGGATGGACGAGGCCGAGGATCGAGCCATAGAGGAGGCCGTCCTCCGAGAAGCGCCAATCCCCTCCCGCGCCAAGCCAGAGATCCTCGGCGTCCGGCCGGCGCGGCTTTCGGTACTCGTTTCGCACAAGCGCAGGGCGGATGCGGGCGCGGTACTGGAAGCCGAGGTCCCCATCCAGCCGGTACG
Source organism: Candidatus Eiseniibacteriota bacterium (assembly GCA_034679345.1). GTDB lineage: Bacteria > Eisenbacteria > RBG-16-71-46 > CAIMUX01 > VGJL01 > JAXDAY01. The sequence continues at coordinate 275,313 of JAXDAY010000028.1, read as the reverse complement.
ACAGGAGACGGAAGGAATCGGAATCGCGTGAAAGGTCGACCGTGGCTCTGCCGGCGGGCGCCCACGCGGCGCGGATCGTGCGCTCGAGGTCGAGCGCGTCCTTCGTCGGGCCCCCCGCGGCGCGGCTCGCCTCGAGATCGTGGATCGCCCGGTTCTGGAGTCCGGCCCAGTTCCAGGCGGCGGCGCGCCCCTCCAGGGCGGCCAGATTCGCGCGATCCGCCTCCAGGATCGCGCCGTAGTGGCCCGCGGCGCGTCGATGATCCCCACGCCAGTTGACGACCTGCGCGCGTCCGAGCGCGGCATCGACGAACATGGGGTCGCGGCGCAAGATCGCCTCATAGCGATCGAGGGAATCGTCGAGCCGGCCGGTCCAGGAGAGGATGCGCGCTTCGCCGAAGGCGGCGTCGCGATCCTCGGGCGCGCGAGCCAGGATCGCGCGGTAGGTGGCGAGGGCCTCCGCATTGCGCCCGCTCCACGACTGGGCAAGCGCCAGCGTCTTCATCGCGCCGGTCGCTCCGGGGTGGCGATCCAGGTAGGAGCGAAACTCCGCGATCGCCTCGTCGTATCGCCCAACCCACGTGAGCTGCGAAGCCAGGGCCACGGCGATGGTGTCTCGGATCGATGGATCGATATCGATCGCTCGATGGAAGGCGGCGATCGCCGCATCCGGATCGCTTCGATCGATGGCGGCGCGTCCCGCGGCGATCTCATCCCACGCTCCCGCGGAGGCGGCGGCGACGAGCGCCGCCAGGATCACGGGCAAGAGCGCGCCGATCCTAGCGCACACGGTAGAAGATCCCATCTCCGCGCCGGCCCAGGCGGGCACACGCGCCCGACTCCGCCATCGCCTCCATCTCCTCGTATCCGATCACGACCCTGCGATGCTCGGGATGGACCATGACCAGCGCGCCGCGATGACGAGCGATCTCGCTCGCATAGGCGCGTCCGCCCCGTGGGGGCAGCGACTTCGTGGGATAGTCGGTCCAGATCGCCACCGCATCGGCGATGTTCGAGAGAACGAGCGTTCCGGGAGGCGCGAACTCGGCGAGTCCCGCGATCGCGGGATCCTGCGCCCATCCCGACTCGCCGAACAGGACGCTTCTCCAGTAGGGATGGGTCAGGCTTCGATCCTCCAGAGGGCCGCGGACATAGCGCACCGTTGCAGCCGTTTGGATCAAGAACAGGACGGCGCCCGCCGCGATGACGGCTCCGCGAAAACCGAACCGACGGCGGGCCGCGTTCTCCTGAAGGGTCGGGCGGAGCAGAAACGCGCCGACCGCGAGCAGCCCCGGATAGACGGGCGAGAGGATCCGCGTATTGACCGGATCGTACGGAATCCGCAGGGAGAGGGCGACGACGGCGAGCGGATAGAGAACGACGAACGCGCCGACCGCGCAGACAGCCGCCTTCCGTCCCATCGCGGATTCGAACATCTCGGGGCCGAACCTGCGGAGGACCGCGGCCACCAGGATCCCGAAACAGGCGAGACCCAGGACGGTCAGGATCGTTCGAGCGGGATCGACGGCTGCCGTCGGCGGGACGACGACGTCGGTCCAGAAGGTTCGAAGGGTCGCGAGCACGACCGATTCCGGCTCGAGCACGGCCGTGCCGCGGTCCTCTCCGAAGAGATAACCGGTTGCCGCCCGGTTTCGGACGATCCAGAGCGCATTGGGAAGGATTGCCGGGATCGTGAAGGAGGCGAGACGACGGAGGGTACGCCGGCCCGAGACTTCTTCCTCCGCGTGCATGACGATGACCGCGACTCCGGTCGCGATGACGACCCCCCCGATGTAGCGGGTGAGCATCGCGAGGGCGGCAAAGACCCCTGCGCCCATGAGGAAGGCATGGCGGGCCCGGCCCGGGAAGCGATCGTCGCGCATCCCCTCGACGAGCAGGACAATCGACGCGTAAGCGAGGAGCGTAAATGTCGATTCGCTCCAGACGAAGGACGAGGTCATCAGGAGCGGCCGGAGAATTGCGCAGAAGACCAGGACGGGCAGGACGAACCTCGGCCCGGCAATTCGATAGGTCAGCCAGCCGATCGGTAGCGCGAGAAGTCCGACCGAGAGGATCTGCACCCAGCGCGCGGCCGTGACCGGATCGCCGGCGATCCCGCCTGCCGCAGAGAGGAGCAGGGGATAGAACGGCGGCCAGGTCGCGAACGGGATCATCGATGACGGGCTGGAGAGCGGGGTGATCGTGAGAACGAATCCCAGCCCGCGGCGCAGGTTTTCCGCGGCATTCAAGTAGGCGACGGAATCGGGTGTGATGGCAAGGCGCGGATCGCCGGCGAGCGCGGCGACTCCCGCCGCGATGGCGCCGAGCACGGCGGAAAGAAGAAGCGTTCCCCTCCAGCCGAAGCGGGACGGCCTCGACTCGCTCGCCGCGACGCCCCATCGCCGGGTCTCGGGCGAATGGACCACTGTGCACGCCGGATCTCGCATATCCCCCCGAGTCGGACGGCCATACCGGCACGGACCAACCCACTCAGGGTTTTCGGCCGGCCGGCTGGGGAAGTTGACCCTGGCGTCGTTGGGGGATGGGAGGCGCTACCAGTCCTGGTTCCGGTAGATGGCGTCCCAGAAGTAGATCTCGTAGCGGACCGTGGTCCGGAATGCCACCTTCATCCGGTCCGTCAGGGCAGCCGGCGCAAACTCGGAGACACGGTCGACGAGGTCCGACAGCGTCTTGACCCAATGCCGGTACCCCTCGCCCGAATAGGAGTCGATGAACTCCTGCCACCGGCTCGGGCCCCTCTGCTGCTCCTTCACCGAAGACCAAGCGCGCAGGTAGCTCAGATTGCCCGCATAGACCACCGAGAGTCCCTCGCCGAAGGTCCTGAACGCGGCCGTCGCCTTCAGGTAGTTTGAGTAGGCGTGGCCGGCAAGGATCATCTCTCCGTCGCCGAGCCTCACGCTCTCTCGCGCGGCGATCTCCTCAAAGACTTCGATCTCCCCATGGAGATTCAGCATCGCCTCGTGGAAGTGGCGGTGCAGCTCGCTCGGTGCGCGCGAGCAGACGGCGCCGAGCGCCCTCTGGTACTCGAGGACCCAGAGGTAGTCCTGGACGAGCCATCGCTGGAACGTCTCATCGGAGACGGTTCCATCAGCAGTCTCGCGGAGGAACGGGTGGGAGATCATCCTTCGGATCAGGTCCTCGGATGATTGAACGAGCTGGGAGCTGACCGTCTCCATTCGATCCTCCATGGCGGGGAGGCCCGGAATCGTGTGCCGATGACAATGACTCCCGATCTGATCGTAACCGATCCTGGATGGGGATGGAAGGAAAGGGCGCCATCCGCCGAGGGGATTTCCTGGCGCGAGCGGGTCGGAGGGCTCTATTTTTGGCTGAGCGGAGGAGGTGGCGATGCCAATGCAACCGGTCGGTATGCTCCTGCTCGGTCTGGCCGCGGGCGTCCTCGCGGGCCTGGCCGGCGTCGGCGGCGGAATCATCATCGTGCCCGCTCTCGTCTTCCTGTTCGGATTCACCCAGCACACTGCGCAAGGAACCTCGCTCGCGGTTCTGGTGCCGCCGATCGGAATCCTCGCGGCGATCGAGTACTACAGGAAGGGAGACGTGAACCTGAAGGCGGCGGTCCTGATCGCTGCCGGGCTCGTCCTCGGTTCGGTGTTCGGCGCGAAGCTGGCCCTCGGACTTCCCCAGTCGGTTCTCAAGAAGATCTTCGGGGTGATTCTCCTCCTCGCCTCGATGCGCTATCTGCTCATGAAGTGACCGTGGGGGCGGCGCGGCGCAGCCGCTCGGCAAGCCGCGTGAAGCGGGAACGGATCGCATTGTTGCGGACGGCGATCGCCAGGGCGCGCTTGGAGCCGACCACAATCACCTTCTGTTTCCCTCGGGTGATCGCCGTGTAGAGGAGATTGCGCTGCAGCAGGACGTAATGCTGCGTGTGGATCGGGATCACGACGCACCGGTACTCGCTTCCCTGGGACTTGTGGATCGAGCATGCGTAGGCGAGCATGAGCTCGTCGATCTCGGAGGGATCGTACCGGACGATTCGATCGTCGAACCGGACCCGAACCTCCCCCTCGTCCGGATCGATTCCCATGACCCGGCCAATGTCGCCGTTCCAGACCTCCAGATCGTAGTTGTTGCGGATCTGGAGCACCTTGTCTCCGACGCGCAACCTACGGCTGCCCCGGGTGATCTCCTCGCCGCTCGGGTTCAGGATCTCCTGGAGGGCCGTGTTCAGATTGGACGCTCCGAGGATTCCCCGGTGCATCGGGGTGAGCACCTGGATGTCGTCGGTCGGATCGAGGCCGAAGCTCTTGGGGATCCGCTCCGAGACGAGGCTCAGGATCGTCCGGAGCGCCTCCTCCGGATCGTCGCGATCGATGAAGTAGAACTCTTGCTCGGGACCGCTCTCGTCCAGGTGGGGCATCCGTCCCTCGTTCACGCGATGGGCGTTGACGACGATCCCACCCTCCTCGTCCTGCCGGAAGATCGTCCGCAGCCGGACCACGGGCACCGATCCCGACTGGATCAAGTCGCGCAGGACGTTTCCCGGCCCGACGGAGGGAAGCTGGTCGGCGTCGCCGACGACCACCAGACGGGCGGAGTCGGGGATCGCCCGCAAGAGGTTGTATGCGAGCAGGTTGTCGACCATCGAGAACTCATCGACGATCACAAGATCCGCCTCGAGGGGACGAGCGGCGTTCCGCCCGAATCCCATGAGCTTCGGGCTGAACTCGAGCAGACGGTGGATCGTCTTCGCCTCGCGGCCGGTCGCCTCGTTCAGCCGCTTGGCGGCGCGGCCCGTAGGGGCCGCGAGGAGGATTCTCTGCGACTTGCGCTCTAGGATTCGGATGATGGCGTTGACGAGAGTCGTCTTGCCGGTCCCCGGTCCGCCGGTGATGACGACCAGCTTCCCGTCGATCGCGGCGCGGACAGCCTGCCGCTGCTCGGGGGCCAGCTCGAGCCCCTGCCGCTCCTCAAACCACGCGAGCGCCCGCTCGATGTCGATCGAGATCGGCGAGACCGCCGCCTCTCGGATGTTGATCAGCCGCTCGGCCACGCCTGTCTCGGCGGTGTGGTGAGGGGGGAGGTAGACGGCGGGAGGTTTCCCTGCGTCGCCCGAGTCGAGAATGACCTGGCCCCGCCCCGCGAGGGCGGAGACCGCCTCCTCGACGATCGATGGAGCGATTCCGAGCACCTCGGTCGCCGCGGTGAGAAGCCGGTCCCTCGGGAGGAAGAGGTGACCCTCCTCGGTGGCGGCCTGCAGGGTGTGGACGATGCCGGCCTCGGCGCGCTGAGGGGAATCGGCGGCGATTCCGATTCGCATCGCGATCTGATCCGCCGTGCGGAAGCCAATCCCGAAGATCTCGATGGCGAGCCGGTAGGGGTTCTCCCGGACGACTGCGATCGATCTCTCCCCGTAGAGCTTGAAGATCTTGATCGCGAGACCCGTCGTGACGCCGTGGGATTGGAGGAAGAGCATCACCTCCTTGATCTCGCGCTGTTCCCGCCAGGCGGCGCGGATCATCTCGCTTCGCTTGCCTCCGATCCCCTCCACCTCGGTGAGGCGATCCGCGTCCGATTCGATCACCTCCAGGGTCTCGATCCCGAAGGCTTCCACGAGTCGCTTGGCCATCACCTTCCCGATCCCTCTGACCAGACCGGAGCCCAGGTACCGCTCGATTCCCTCGAGGGTCGAGGGTTGGATCGTCACATAGCTCTCGACGCGGAATTGCCGTCCGTAGCGACGGTCGTGGACCCAGCGGCCCCGCAGGCGAAGGCTCTCGCCCGGTTGAATCCCCAGGAGATTGCCGACGATCGTCGCCGGTTCGGCGCGACCCGGGATCTCGAGGCGCGCGACGATGAAGCCGCTCTCATCGGAAGCGAATACGATTCGGGCGAGCACCCCCTCGATCACGGTCTCCTCGGACCGAGGGATCTTCTCGGGAAGCTTCGTCACGGCACCAGAGACTATAGCCCCTGGGACGTTTTTCGTAGCGCTCGTCGGCCTAAGGCCTCAGCCAAAGGAACGGGACGCCGGCACTCTTGCGCCCGTCGCGGACGCGGAGGAAGTAGATCCCGCGCGCCGCCGGGCGCCCGAGGTCCGTCCGTCCGTCCCAGGAGAGGACCGGCGAGATCCCCGCGTCGAGGGCCTCTGCGAATACGCGGCGTCCCTGCGGATCGTAGATCTCGGCGTGGACCGCTCCGGCCGCCGGATCGATCCGGAAGCGCACGATCCCCGTCGCGGGGTTTGGATAAGCCGGTCCGAGCCAGGAGAGCGCGGGACCGAGATCGCCGTCGAGCGCGGCGGGATCGGTCCGGTCGAGGTAGGTCACCGAGTTCTCGAGCAGCCTCTTTGCGTTCGCAAGATCGGTCAATCGCGCGTAGTTGAAAGCGTAGAAGACGATCTGGCCGATCGCCGGGTTCTCGGGGGCATCGTCGAAGGCCACGATCCCGGCGTCGTTCGGGTAGCTCGTCGTCTTGTAGATCAGAGTCGCCTCGGCTCTCGGGAGCACGGCGTCCTGATCCCCGACCTCGGTGTACTGGATGGCGTACTGCGACGGCAGGGCGTTCGGGGTCGTCACCAGGGCGTGGTTCTCCGCTCCGGCCGCGATGGAGATCGTCCCGGCGTTGCTGACGTCCCACTGCGAACAGTGCAGGACGTTCTCGCCGAATGAGGGATAGCCCGGCGTGCGGAAGACGTCGTATGCGATCTGGCCTCCCTCGATCAGGATCCGGCCGCCCGCGGCGACGTATGCCTCGATGGCTCCACGCTTCACGGCGTCGGCGATCGGATCGGCGTTCGGCCCGGCGCTCCAGACAAGCAGCCGGTATCCGTTCCAGGACGACGGGTCGGTCACCGTTGCGGTCTCAACGGTCGTCGTGAAGCCCAGCGAGACGAGATCGTCGGCCATGCGCGTCGTCGCGCCGTCTCGCACGACGAGGATCCGATTCGCGTTCGATGGGAGCTGGAAGTCCTCGACGCGGTCCTGGTCGACGACGACCTGCCGGACGACGGGGGAGTGCCCCTCGGCGGTGACCCGGAGATCGTAGGTGTAAGTCTGCAGGGTCATCGCGTAGGCGCCCGTGACGGGATTGGCCGCCACGGTCTCGACGAGCTCCTGCGTGTCGTAGCGTCGGGCCTCGATCGTCGCCGCCAAGGGCTCGCCCGTTTCCTCATCGGTCACCGTGCCGCTCACCTGATAGCTCGGCAGCGGGACCATCTGGATGTCCCGGCGCGTCGCGCCGCCGCTTCCGACGACGATCCCTGGGATCGTCTGCGGGAGATAGCCGAAGGCCTCCGCGTGCAAGGTATAGGTGCCGGGAAGGAGCAATCGGTGATAATCGCCGACATCGGGGTCGGTGCGGATCGTCTTTCCGATCTGAACGACATCGATGGTGGCGTCGAGGGGCTCCCCGGTCTCGGCGTCGGTCACGATCCCCCGCACGCCGAGCAGGGCGCGGCTCATGTAATAGAGCATCGCGTCGCGGTTCTCGTTCCAGAACTGGTCCATCAGGGTCCAGTTCGGCCACTTCGTCTCGGAAACCTCGATCGTCACATCGATGTCGGAGCGCCACTCGTAGCACCAGTCCTGCATTCCGCCGTGGATGATGTACCAGGCCCACCCGATCGTCACTCCCTGCGGGAACTCCGGGTTGTTGTACATGGGCGGGTTCAAGGCGGCGTAGCCGAGAGAGAACTCCCGGATCATGTCGTCATCGGGCGTGTAGGCGGCCTGGCAGTCCCAGGGGTAGTTCACCACGAGCGCCCCGCCATGGTAGTTCGCCGAGAGGTTGAATCGGTGGTCGTAGCCGAAGTACATGAAGTGCTGCACCTCGGGCTCGCGCCCGGCGGGGTCGTCGTACGGATCGGTCACCGGATCGGGGAAGGTGCGGTTCAAGTCGACTCCATGGGCGTTGTATCGGGAGACGGCGACGAAGCCGTCCGGGTTGTGCATCGGGCAGATCCAGATCTCCATCTGATCGACATAGCTCGTCAGCGTAGGATCGACTCCGTAGCTGTCCGTGAGCAGGGAGATCAGCCGGCGGCAGAGCTCCATGCCCGTGACCTCATCCCCGTGGATCGAGGAGGAGTACTTGAACTCCGGCTCATCCTCCTCGAGGTCGGGATTGTCGCTGATCTTGAGGCACCAGAGGTTTCGTCCCTGGACCGAAGCCCCGAGGGAGACGAGCCTGCAGATGTCCGGGTGCGCCGCCGCGACCGCCTGCATCCACCCCTCGTATTCGGCCCAGGTGGGCCAGGCCCTCTCTCCGCGCAGCTCCGCATCGCGACGGGCCTCGAGGGTGAGGTTGCGCAGCTTGAGGATCTCGCGATCGAATCGCGCGAGATCCCGCTCCTCCGCCGCGTCGATGTTCGCCCGGACGAGCCACCGCCCGTCTACCGGACGAACCGACTCGACGTCGATTCCCGTCTCGACGATGGCGCGGGCGTCGTCCCGCGTGGCGGCAAGGATCGCAGCGGGATAACGATCCGAGAAGGGGATCGTCGGATCGGGGTCCCCCGGCGCCCAGAGGGGCAGCTCGGCGGCGACCGACGCCGAGACGATTCCGGCGATGATCGAGATCAGGACGAATGGGATTGCCGGGCGGGATGCGGGACGCAGCATGCTGAGTGCCTCCGGGTGTTGGGTCGACGGCCGCGGCCGCCTCGGGGCGCGAAAGCGCATCATTATAAGTATAGCAGATTCAATGGACTGGCTCACAGAAGGCAAAGCGATCGTGCGCGCCCCGGCCAGGGTAGGTATCCTCGCGCCGGGAGGGAAACAATGCGCCCCTGCGATCTGATCTGCTTCGACGTGGACGGCACCCTGGTCGTCCATCCCCGGGGCAAGATCGTCTGGGAGATCCTGAACATTCGCTTCACCGGGACCGACGAGGCAAACCTGACGCGTTACGTCGACTACCGGGAGGGACGGATCGACTATGCCGAGTGGGTCGCGCTCGATGTCGAGGACTGGATTCGGGCGGCCGCGACGCGCGATCAGATCCTCGAGGCGATCGGCGAGCTGAAACTCATCGACGGGACGCACGAGACCCTTGGGGAGCTCAAGCGCCGCGGCTACAAGCTCGCGATCATCTCGGGCACGCTCGATATCGTCCTGGACACGCTGCTTCCCGAACACCCCTTTGACGATGTCTTCGTGAATCGGATCTACTTCGACGAAGCCGACCGGCTCTCGGGCTGGAAGGCGACTCCCTATGACGTCGACGGCAAGGCGAGGGCGCTGCGCGACATCGCCGCGCGCGAAGGAATCCCCTTGGAACGTTGCGCCTTCGTCGGCGATGCGATCAACGACCTCGACGTGGCTCGGGCGGCCGGATTCGCCATCGCATTCAATCCCAAGTGCCCCGAGATGATCGAGGTCTGCGACGTGTCGATTCGGGGATCGAACCTGGGGTTGATCCTTCCGTACTTCCCCGGTCACGATGGCCGGAGCGCGCGCGAGGGGCGCGACGACTGAGCGGCGGTTCTGTCTCACCGGGGGTGCGAGATGATTCAAAGGATCCTGCCGCTCGCGATATCGCTTCTGCTGTCCCTTGCGATCCCCGGTCGGTGCGGCTCCGCTCCGACCGACCCGCCGTCGGAGTCGCCCCGTCGCCTGCGCCCCTTCCTCGAATCCGGCGTTCTGGCGGGGGGCGAGACGCGGCTGTCCACGTATCGAGCCACCCACTTCCGGCTCTACACCGAGGGGGGAGTCGAGCTGCGACGGGATCGCTCTTCCGAGGCCCCGACGCGGAGTCTGGGACTGGCGGTCTTCTTCGCTCCAGGGCAGGAAGAAGCTCGATTCGGGGGGGGCGTGCGGATCACGCACGGCATCGGCGCGCGGTGGGCGGTGCAGGGCATGGCGGGTCTACTCGCCAGCTCGGAGGAGGAAGAGCGCGGGCTCTTCGGGCGGGGCGTGCAGCTCCGGGGATCGCTGGTTCATCGGGACGTCGCCTCGATCGGGCTCATCTGGCACGTGCTGCCCTACGACCTGCGCGAGTCCGGCCGTACGACGGAGAGCGGCCATCATCACTCCTTCTACGCGATCGGGATGCTCCATGGGCGGCCGGGCGCCGTCTTGTCCGCAGGGATCTTGGGCACCTATCTCCTGCTCGGAGCGATCTTCCTGATCGGGGGCGGGGCGTCGTAAGTCGCTGGATATGAAGCAGTTGGATGATTTTTCTTGAACTCGTGATAGTGAAATGATATCATACTGATATCGATTGGAGGTCAAACCATGATTCAGGAACATCCGGCCAAGCATCTCTCCGGTTACGGAATGCTCACTCTACTGATCGTCTGCATCCTCGCGACTACGTATTGGATGATCCACTCGATCGTCGATCGCGCCTGGCTCCCCTTCGGCATCGCGCTATTGCTCATGGTGACCGGCTACATCGGCCTCGGCGGCATCTTCGTGGTCAATCCGAACGAGGCGCGGGTGATCCAGCTATTCGGAACGTACACGGGGACCGTCCGCACGCCGGGGCTGCGCTACGTCAATCCGTTCTCGACCAAGCGCAAGGTCTCTGTCCGCGTGCGGAACTTCGAGAGCGCCAAGCTTAAGGTGAACGACCACGACGGCAACCCGATCGAGATCGCGGCGGTCATCGTCTGGCGCGTCGTCGACACCGCCGAGGCGATCTTCGAGGTGGACAACTACGAGAACTTCGTCCATGTCCAGAGCGAAGCCGCCGTGCGCAATCTGGCGACGACCCACCCGTACGACCAGCACGTGGAAGGGGATGTGGCGCTTCGAAGCCACACCCACGAGGTCGCCGAGGAGCTGAAGCACGAGATCCAGGCGCGTTTGACGAAAGCCGGCGTCGAGGTGATCGAGGCGCGGATCAGCCATCTGGCCTACGCCCCGGAGATCGCCAGCGCGATGCTCCAGCGCCAGCAGGCCAGCGCGATCATCGCCGCGCGGCAGAAGATCGTCGAGGGCGCCGTTGGAATGGTGGAAATGGCCCTCGAGATGCTCTCACGCAAGCAGGTCGTCCAACTCGACGAAGAGCGCAAGGCCGCGATGGTCTCGAACCTCCTCGTCGTGCTCTGCAGCGATCGGCATACCCAGCCCGTCGTGAACACGGGCACGCTCTACAACTAGGCGGGATCGATGGCGGAGCGGAAGTCCTTCCTCCTGCGGATCGACCCGGCGCTCTACGCCGCGTTGCACCGGTGGGCGGACGACGAGCTCCGCAGCCTCAACGGCCAGATCGAGTTTCTGCTCAGGAAGGCGCTCGTCGAGTCGGATCGGTGGAAGGTCGCCAGGCCGCCGCAGGATGATGCTTCCGGCGGAGAAGGGGAGGAGTGATGTCGGGGATCGTGTTCTGGGGGACTCGCAGGTTGGACGCGGTCCGGGACTTCTACGTCTCGCGCGTCGGGATGTCGGTCTGGCTTGAACAGGCCGACTGCGTGATCCTCGCGCACGGCAATCTCCTTGTGGGATTCTGCAGCCGCGAAGACTCGGACACGGGCGGCCTCGTCACGATCTTCTCCCCGGCGCGCGCGGGCGTCGACGCGGCCTACGCGCGATTTGGAGGGGAGGCGGACGCCCCGCCGCGCCTGGAGGAGAAATACCGGATCTACCACTTCTTCACGAAGGACCCGGATGGACGGCGCGTCGAGTTCCAGTCCTTCGAGCACCCGATTCCACCGCACGCGGGAGGCCTCGAGATGCTCGCGACGCGCCGCAGCATCCGGGCCTACCGGGACGAGGCCGTGCCGGATGAGGTTCTCCACTCCATCATGGAGAACTGCCGGCTCGCCCCGTCGGCCCGCAACAGCCAGCCCTGCACGTACACGATCGTGCGAGATCGCGATCTCATTGCGAGACTCGCGCTCCTGCGTGGAGACAGCTCGGCGCCGATCCGCCAGGCCCCCGCGGCGATCGCCATCTCCAGCGATCCCGCGGTCTCCCCGCGTCCCATCGAGGATGGATGCATCGCGATGTACCACCTGATGCTCGCGGCATGGGCGCACGGGCTCGGCACCTGCTGGATCGGCGGGCTCGACCGGCCTGAAGCGAAGGCGCTTCTCGGAGTCCCGGAGAGCCACTACCTGGTGACGATCACTCCGATCGGATTCCCGGCGGAGTCCCCCCCGGTGAGGGAACGGCGGGCGTTGCGCGCGCGTCGGATCTGATCCCAGCTCCCCGAAGCGGAGAAGCCCGCCCCGGGTCGGGACGGACTTCTCAACTGTGATCGACGCGTGAACGCGGTTTCCGGTCTACCGGTAGATCGCGCGGATACGGCCCCAGGACGATTTCTCCGTGGGGATGCCGCAGGGGTTCGGGTCGCAGGGCTGACCGTCCCCCATGTAGATGCCTCCCTGTTCGTCGCACTCCGGCGCCGTGAGGACCACGCACTCGTTGCCGCTCAGGCAGCAGGCGCCGGTCGGCGGGGGCTGCGGGCACTCCGTCTGCTCGCAAATCGAGCCCTCTCCCATCGCGGTGCCGTCTTGCTCGAGGCAAGCCTCGGGAGTGAGATCGAGGCACGTTCCGTCCGCGAAGCAGCAGGCCTGTGACGGCAGTCCGCACGGATTCGGATCGCAATCGGACCCGATGCCCATCGGCGTCCCATGCTGCACATAGAGGCAGATATCCGCCAGGAGCATCACGCAGGAGCCATCGTCGAGGCAGCAGGCCTCCGGCTGCGGACAGGGCTGCGGATCGCAAACCGAGCCGTCACCAAGGTAGCCGCCGCCCTGCTCAAGGCAGATGTCGATGCGGAGCTCGACGCAGGTCCCGTCCTCGAAGCAGCAGGCTCCCGTCGGGGGAGGCGGGTCGACCGGGCAGTCGTTGTAGCCGGGCGCGCCCCAGTTGACGCGGCCGAACAGGGTGCAAAGATCCTCGATCGGCGGGTTGCCGTCGTCGACGAACTTCGCCTCGTCCGTGGCCGGGTAGGTGCGGCTGCCAACGTAGGTGTTCGGCAGGCTGCCGATCGCGGCGAACCAGTAGAACGGGAACAACTGGCTGTAGACCGGGCCACTGTAAGCGACGAGGTTGCCGCTCTGCCCAGGAACCTCAGGGTTCCCGCCGGCGAACGGCCATCCGCCGTCCGGCAACTCGAGCGGGTCCGGTCCGCACGCGCTGTACGCGCTGAAGTAGTCAGCGCTCGGCAGGTTGTGCTCGACGCCGAACTGGATTGTCGTCACGCCCGGACTCGAGCTGGGGGCAAAGGCGGCGAGGAAGAAGATCACCGCCTCTTCCTCCTCCACCAGCTTCGTGCAGTTCGTCACGAGATCGGTGCAGACGCTCGGGACTGGGTGGGGGCAGTAGTCCATGTTCGTGTAAACGATCGCATTGTCTGTATGCACGACCATCGCGCCGTTGGCGTTGCGCGCGGCCGAAGCCGGCATCGCCGCAACGGCGAGGGCGAGTAGAACCAGAAGCCATCGGTACATTGCGTCCGTCTCCCAGGCCGGTCCCGGCATTTGATCGGTTCCGTCCGGCCGTCCCGGACCCGATCGGGTTGCGCTCCATGGGGATCCCGCTTCGAAGCCGCATCCAGGAAGGGACGGGCCCCGGCAGTTCCCACCCGCGGTCGCTCCGTACCGGATGGATCGACAAGACGGGGGGGGCAGCTTGAGTTCGAAGCGTTTGGTCTGGGTCTCTGGATTCGCAGGCCCGTGAGACCTCACCTCCCGCCCTTCGGCAGCCGAGCCCTCCTGCAATCCCGACAGAAGACGGCAGCAATTGCAGATACCGCCCGTCATCCGTCACGGCGGCCCCATCCATGAAATCCTCCTAACCGCTTGCGCCACGGAGACATTTCGAAAGTCGAGCCTGAGGCTCCGGTCCGGCACGAACCTGGGTCTTCGATCGGGTTGGCTGCGCAATAGGGCCGCCGCACAAGCATTGGAAGGAGGTGTTCGATGCCTTCCGTAAGGCTGTCCACTTTGTGCACGATCTGTCTGTTGTCGTTGAGTCTGACGCTTTGCGCTCCCTCGGGAACGGCCGCGCAGGTGGAGTCCCAATCTTCCTCGAACGCCGTCGCCCCGGGCAGCAGCTTGTCCATCTCGGGGGATCAGTCCGCGATCGGGACGGTCGTGAGCTCGAGGGCGAACAGGCTGGAGATCACCGACCCCGACGGCCGGTCCCGCGTCTTCGCGCTGGATCCTCTGAACTCCTATGGAGCCGCGATGCTCCCGGGCGATCCGGTCCGGGTGCGCTACGACAGGATCGAGGGAGGCACGGATCTCGCGAAGGCGGTCCAGACCTTGAATCTCTCGCAACGGATGAGCGAGGAAGAGCAGGCCCGCCAAGCGTATGCGATGTCTCTTCCCGCCACCGGGTTCGCGCCGGTCGCGCAAGGGTCGGCGAGGGATCTGGCCTCGATGGCGCCCGGAACCGAATCGCAGGGGGCGCCGGGAGTGGCGGAAGCGCAGGAGGAGTTGCCGGCGACCGCGACTGCGATGCCCATTGTGGCGGTCGCCGGGATCATACTCGTCGGCGCGGCTTTCGGAGTCCGGCGGCTGGCCCGGCGTTCGGCGAAGAAGCGCTAGTCGTTGCCGCAGGCGGGCGCCGGCGCTGCGGCGTCTTGCGGGCTTTATTCGATCCCGCGGACGCGTTCCGCGACGGCGATCGGCGCGGGAAGTTTGTTGATTCTGCGCATCGTGACGTAGAATCACGCATGAGAACCGCATCGCTCGTGCTGGGTGCGGTTCGATGCGTCGGGACTCAGCCTGGACTCCAAGCGGAAGTATCGCGGGTCCACCAGACGCGCCTGATGTGGGGAAGCGCGGAGGCGCCGGTAGCTCCGGCGCGAAGGGAGAGGCGTGGAAGGGTCGGGCTCGGCGCGCTTCGTCCTGCGGGCGATCCTCCTGCACGCGATCCTCGCCTTGTGCTTGCCGCTGGGAGCGGTTGCCGCATCGAGCGTGAATTCCGGGATGTCCGCGGCCGCGCCTTCAGATGGAGTCGTGGTCTATCTGCAGCCGCTCGGCGATGGACTCTCCGCGGAGGACCTTGACGCTGTCGGCCAGGCGCTGGGCGCCGAGCTCGGCGCCGTCGTTCGGATTCTCGCTCCGCGACCCTTGCCTGCCAGCGCCTACTACCCGCCGCGAGGCCGCTTTCGCGCGGAGAAGCTTCTCGACTTTCTTGAGCCGCTTCTCCCGATAGATGGAGATCGGATTCTCGGCGTGACGGCGCGCGACATCTCGACCACGCGCGGCTCGAACGCGGACTGGGGACTCGTCGGGTTGGCTTCCTACACGCGCCCCGTCGGCGTGGTTTCGAAGTTCCGGTGTCTTCGCGGCGCGGCCGGATCCGCTGGAGCCCGGGCCCGCCTATCGAAGATCGCCGTGCACGAGATCGGCCACACGCTCGGGCTGGAACACTGCGAGGCCGCCGGATGCCTGATGCAGGATGCCCGAGGACGGGTGTCGATCTGCGAGCAGATGACCTCATTCTGTCCCCGCTGTCGCGATCGGATGGATGCGGTCGCTGGGGAGGATCCGCCGGGGCTGGCCAACACAACCGGGGCCCAGAGTCCGAACGGCCCCATGAGTCTCACCGACCCGATCGGACCGGGATCTCCGCTGCCTGAACGATGAACCGCAGCGGGGCTCGGCCCACGTACCGGAACGGATAGCAGGTCACAAGGGTGAGCATCGGAGAGGGCGACGCCGCGAGCACATCCGTCCTGCTGGGCGGGACGATCTGCGTGCCGGTGACCTGGTAGGCATACCGTCCGTAAGGGGTCGTGATGCGGATGGTGTCGTCCTCGGCGATGGCCGCGAGCGGGCGAAAATAAGTGTCGCGATGGCCCGCCAGCACCACGTTGCCTGGCCGCCCCGGGAAAGGCGTTCCCGGCAGGTGTCCGACGGCGCGGAAGAGGCTGATCGCGTCGGTGCCCTCCGCCACGACGGACGAGAGCCCAAGTCTGGGGATCTCGATCAGCCCGATCACAGATCGGGGGGCCGCCGAGTCAGGCACCGCTGAAGCCGGCAAGCTCCTCGATGCCACCAACAGTTCGTGATGTCGCGCATAGTAGAGCCGCGCATCGACCTGGACCGCGAGCCACGCTCCGAGCAAGACGCTCCCCAGAACATAGAGCGTCCGCTCGATCCAGGGGGACGACAGCGTTCTTCGAACCGCCTTCATATGGATTCCCAGGTTTCGCTCTCCCGAGACGCGCGCAACCCGCGTCGATTCTCCCATTAGGTCCATCAAGATCAATGCCACCATTCGCTCCAAGCAAGACTGGTCGATCTGTGGATTTCCGCGCCCGAGCATGCTCCGGTCGAGTGAAGTTCTCTCCAATCGCAGGCAAAGTTTACAAAGCATCCGCAACCGAATGATCTCGACGATTTCACGTCACGCAGGAAGAACGCTCGATCCCTCATGAGGTTGCATTCGATCCGAAACGGGAGGTCGTGATGGCACCGGACTTGCCGTGAGGGATACCCGGGGGCGGCGCCGGCGAGACCTCCATGGTGGGGATCGGGCGGGCGCCCCTCCCTCAAGCAAGGAGGCCATCCAATGAACCGGAATACAACCATCCTCATGGCCGGCGCGCTCATCCTGGCCCTCGCATTCGGAGCCTCGGCGCAGTCGGGCCAGGAGGATCCAACTGCCAACCCCCTGACCGAGGCGCCGAGCACCGTCATGGGCATCGTCGAGTCGTTGACTCCGACTTCACTGGTCATCCAGATCGTTGGCGGCGATCAGATGGTCTTCATACGGGATGCGACGAGCAACGTGCCCGCGACGGTGAAGACCGGCGACCAGGTCCGTGTGGAGTACGAGATCCCCGAGCCCGGGACGTTCCATCTCTCGAGCGTCACGCTTGCCACGACCGGCTCGAGCCCGGCTCCGATGTCGCAGTCGCTCGATGGCAGCACGGAGGCCGCTCCCCCGTCGGGCGATGCCGCGGGCGAGCAGGCGACCACGGCCTCCGGGACGATGCCGATGACCGCAAGCCCTCTGGCGACCGCCGGCATCATCGGCGCCCTGGCGATCGGCGTGGGATTGATGCGCCAGCTGTGGCGCCGTCGCTAGCGCGCTCGCGCCTCGAAGCCGAACGAATCGATGCGCCCGGGAAATCGGCTGCGCCCGGGCGCATCGTGAAGGATGCGCCCCCGGATCATCTGAAGCTTCACCGTCTCAACCGTAGAGCTTTTTCATCTCCGAGATCGACCGGGCGACCAGCTTCTCGAGAACGGCGAGATCCACGTCCTCGAGCCTCTTGATGTAGAGGCAGGACTTCCCCGTCGAGTACTTGCCGAGCTTGGACATCAGCTCGGGATACCGCTCGAAGCCGGCCATGACATAGATCGTGAGATTCTGCTTTCTCGGCGAGAAACCGGTGAGGAACCAGTCTCCCTCCCTGCCGCTCTCGTACTTATAGTGGTAGGCGCCGAATCCGACGATCGCCGGGCCCCACATGCGGGGCGCCGCGCGCGTCACCTTCTTCATCAAGCCGAGGATCGTCTCGCATTCCTTGCGGCGCTTCTCGTCGAGCTGGCCGAGGAAGGCGGAAACGCTTCCATCCGTCGGGCCCGTCTTCTGTTCCGCCATCGAACCTCTTGCGGCCGGCCGGAATGGTCAGGGAATCAGCCCGAGCTTCTTTCCCCCGCGCTGGATGATCTCGAGCGCTCGGTCGATCTGCTCCGCGGTGTGGGTCGCCATCAAGCTCGTGCGAAGCCGCGAGGTCTTCTCCGGGACGGCGGGGGGAATCACCGGATTCGTGAAGACGCCGGTCTCGAACAACTCCTTCCAGAACACGAAGGTCTTCGTCGTGTCGCCCACGATGATCGGAATGATCGGAGTGCAGGTCGGGCCAATGTCGAAGCCCATGGAGGTCAATCCCTCGCGCAACTGGCGGGCGTTTCGCCAGAGCTGCTCGCGCCGTTCCGGTTCATTCTTGAGGATCTCGACGCACTTTCGAACCGTCGCCACGGCGTAGGGCGGGAGGCTGGCGCTGAATATGAGGGATCTCGCATGGTGCTTCACATAGCTGATCACCTGGGAGTCTCCCGCAGCGAAGCCCCCGATCGAGGCGAATGATTTGGAGAAGGTTCCCATCAGGATGTCGACCTGGTCGGTGACTCCGAAGTGCTCGTGCGTCCCGGCGCCCGTCGAACCGATCACGCCGATGGAGTGGGCCTCGTCCACCATGAGCCTGGCGCCATGGCGTCGCACGACCGAAACGATCGCTGGAAGATCGGCCAGGTCTCCCTCCATGCTGAAGACGCCGTCGACGACGACCAAGGTCCCGCCGCCGTGACTGCGGGCCCTGCGCAATGCCTTCTCGAGATCGGCGATGTCGTTGTGCCGGTACCGGTAGACGGAGCCGTGGGCGAGGAGCGCGCCGTCGACGATGCTCGCGTGATCGAGCTTGTCGATGATCACGACGTCTTCGCGCCCGACGAGACTCGAGATGACCCCGAGATTGACGTGAAAGCCCGTCGAGAAGACCAGGGCGGCCGGCTTGTTGACCAAGCTCGCGAGCTCCACCTCGAGCTTCTCATGGAGGTCGAGGTTGCCGTTCAGGAACCGGCTTCCGGTGCAGCCGCTGCCGTACTGGCGCGCCGCGTTCTCGGCGGCATCGAGCACCCGCGGGTCGTGCGTGAGCCCGAGGTAGTTGTTCGAGCCGAGCATCACCAGCCGCCGGCCGTCGATCGTGACTTCCGTCCCCTCCGACCCCATGATGGGAACGAAGTAGGGATAAAGTCCCGCGGCCTGCGCTTCCGCCGCCCGCGTGAAAGAGAAGCACCGCTCGAAGATATCGACGTTCGACGTCTGCGAGGATGTGGCGCCCGCCACGGGGTCGTTCTCTCTACTCTGGGGAATCATGCCGGTAACGCCCTCCCTGGGACGACAATGTTCACAAGAGGCTACGAGTCGATCGAACCGAGTGTCAACCGGTCATTCCGGGGGATGAACGGCGTCGGATACGGTCCGGGACGGCGGATTGCTCGCGATCAGGCCCGCAACAGCGCCACGATCTCGGCCGCGGTCTCCTCGATCGCCTTGTATGTGACCTCCATGACGGTCCACCCGCCGCGCTCCGCGATCGCGCGAAACCACGCGAGCTCGCTGCGGATGTGATCCAGCCCGGCGTAGCCGATGTCAAGGCTTTGGGCGAGCCGGATCGCCCGCTGCCTTCGAATCCCCTCGAGCCATGCGGGACGGGCGGAGAGCCCGATCACCTTCGATCGCTCCACCGCGAAGACCTCCCTCGGCGGCTCGATGCCGAGAACGATCGGGACGTTCGCCACGCGCCATCCGCGGTAGGCGAGAAACATCGAGAGCGGAGTCTTGGAGGTCCGAGAGACGCCGACCAGGACCAGATCGGCGCTCTCGAGATCCTGTGGGCGCTTGCCGTCATCGTGCTGGACGGCGAAGTCGATCGCTTCGATTCGGTGGAAGTACTCCTCGTCGAGCTGCCGGAAGATCCCGGCCTCGGCGCGCGGGGAGACGGCGAGAACGCCGGTGAGTCTACGCAGGATCGGGCCGAGCAGATCGATCGTCGTGACATGGTTGCGTAGCGCCTCCTCGATCAGGCACTTTCGATGGTCGGCCGAGACGAGGCTGTAGAGGACCGTCGCTCCTCGCGCGGCCGCCTGCGTGACCGCCTCCTGGATGCGTTCGGGCGTCCGCACCTCCGCGAGCCGCTCCACCCTCACGAGCGCGGGATCGAACTGAGCCACCGCGGCGCGGACCACTCGTTCCCCGGTGATGCCGGTCCCGTCGGAGACGACGAGCACGAGGTGGGGAGAGGAAGATGTCTCGCTCATGCGCGCGAAGCGTAGCGTGTGCGCCGTTCGCGGCCTAGAGGGGATCTTGTGCGAGAGTGGCCCCGCCGGCGCGTGAGATGCGCCGCCATGGCCCCCGCCGCGATCCCGACCGACTCGAGCTGGGCCCATCCGGGCGCCGGGCCGGTCTCGCGAGCGCCTTCCGCCCACGCCCGAGCGGCGCAGAAGATGGCCGCGAACAGCAGGAACCGGCTGCCGGGGACTACCCGCGCGATCCGATCCCATTCGATCCAGCGCGCCGAAAGGAAACCGGCGGCGACGGCCGCGACACCGATGTAGAGAGGCAGCGGATGTCGTGCGGCTCCCTCCCCGGAGACGATCGCCCATGGGAGTCCGCTTGGTTCACCCAGGCAACACCCGTGCAAGAGGCACCCGATGCGGCCGACGGCGATTGCCGTCGCGAATCCGGGGACGACATCATCGAGAAGCCGCGCGATCGATCCTCCCGGTATGCACCGACGGCGCAGGAGAACCGCTGCGATCGCGCCGACCATCGCGCCGAAGAAGGTGGATCCGGGGACTCGAGGGTCAAGCGCCGCCAGGATGCCGCCGGAATCGAGCCTTCCGGTCAGGACTCCCTCGGCGACGAAGTGAAGGCGGCCGCCGATCCCCGCTCCGAGTACGCAAGCGGCGACGAAGCCCGGCCGGCCGATCAAGGTGGCGCCTCGATGGCGCAGCTTCGTCTCCGTGAACGCGAGAAACAGGCCCACCGCAGCGAGCTGAAAGAGACCGTAGACATAGATCGAGCTCATCTCGCCCCGCTCCTTCCTTGAAGATCGGTCCGGACCCGCCTCACGACGGGTCCGGACGGTGACGACGCCAACGCTACCGATAGAGGCTCTTCAGCTTTCCCCAGGTTGCCTTCTCTGTGGGTGTCTCTTCCTCGATGCAGAAGACGTGGTAGTCGCCTTGCTGGAAGACCGTGAAGTCGAGCCCGAGACCCTCCGTCGGCACGAGCTGACGGGCCTGGCCGGGTGGATCGAACGGCTCGACGAGCGCGACGTCGAGGCCCTTCAGGCAGACGCCGTCCACGTCGCAACCCTCCGTATCGAAGGTCAGATCCAGGACGAGCGCGGTGGGGCCGATGCTCGGCACGTCGAGGTTCAGCAGCCAGGCGGAGTAGCCGGCGTCGGTGACGATCGCACCGTGGATCGGATCGATGTAGAAGTTTGCGGCGGGCTCGACGAGGATCGCGCCGGCGAGTCCGAGATCGGGCGCCGACCAGTTCGCCGAGACGAGCGTCCAGCAGTCCGGCCACTCCATCAAGAGCGGGTCGCTGCAGCTCACGATCACCTGGCTATTGGGAGCGACCTTGGCGCTGCCGCTGCATCCCTCGATGTCCCAGCTGATGTTCCCTTCCGCGTCGGCTTGGCCCTGGAACGACCGCTTCGCTCCCTCGAGCTGGACCGAACCGGTGACCGATGCGGTGCCGTCACGTGTGAGCGTGACCTGGAATGTCTGGCCGCAACCCCAAAACGGCGCCGCCGCCCCAAGGATCACGAGCCACGATGCGACTGCGAGCATGATCTTCTTCATGACCTCCTCCTCCTTCTCCGATTCCGTCTCCCGTCGGGGGATTCCGATCGGTGGCGGGATGATGGAGCCAACCGCCAGGCGCGTGCCGCGCCGGAGCGCTCGGTCGGAGATCGCGCAACTCGTTGCGAGGAATATCGTTGTGAGCGCGAGGAGGACGCTCGGGCCGGACCGTGGAGCGCGCTCTGGACGCGAAGGGCTCGTCAGGGCTGACGAAGTCTCTCAACTCGATTGGATTCGGTTCGTTGCGGGCTCGTCACCGCGACCGAAGATCCGCGTCTGACGAGGGGACGCCCGCGACGGCCGCGCTGCGCTAGCGGTCGGCCTGGGAGACGATGTCCCGAAGCCGATCCCATGCGCGATTCCTCCAGTCCACCGCCGTCGAGTCGCCGGCGATCTCGCCCCCCGCGGTCCAGGCGATCCGCGCGGGTCGTTCCGGCGCTATGCGGTAGACGAGTGCGGGATGGCCCTCGATCGTCTCGATGCGGACTCCTTCGCCGCTGAGGAAACGCCCCGCCAGACCGACGGCGCCGGCCCTCTCCGCGGACGGTCCGAATGTCCAGAGGGCCTTCTCGCCCTCGTAGAGATCCCATGTGTCGGCCGCCGGGAGCGCGGAGGCGAGATCGCATCCCGCGCCGGAGAGGGTCGCGACCTCCTCGATCATCACGGTGGCGCCGCTCTCGAGAGACCAGTTGCGCCGGAGCCTCTCGCCTCCGGCATCGAGAAGAACCTCGATCGAAACGCGGTGCGGGCCCTCGGCCACCACTCGATGCCCATCGAAACGGTCGGGGCCGAAGCACGCGATCCAGTGATCGCCGGCTCGAATGTACAAGCCGCCCACCCCGGGGCCGTCCCCGATGTCGAGCGCGTCCATGCCCCACTCCTGCGGCGCGTGATGATCCCCCAGCCGTCCGCGCAGGATGAGACGCGGCCTTCGCTTCAGGAAGAGATCGAGGCGGGCCTGATACGTGCGCCAGGCGACGGGCATCGACTCGAATGCGATCCCGCCGGGGAAGTAGGGGTCGACTCTCACGCCGTCGAGGGGCGCGAGCGGAGATGGAGGATCGATCTCCAGGCGAATGGTCGATCCCTGCGTGGGAGCGAGGTAAAGCCGATCGACCGACCCGTCGCCGTCGAGATCCTCGACCTGTCCCGGAATGCGCTGGCCGTCGATCGATCCCTCGACAAACGAGCCGGGCGCGATCGCGCGAGCGATCTCGGATGTCAGGGAGGAGAGGGGGATCTCCCAGGAGCCGCCGGTATGCTCTCGCTCGATCGTCACCGCGGCCGCAGGTTCGCCGGGACCCGGGCCGAGCGAGAGGAAGCCGCCTCCGAGCTCCCAGAGGGCGATCTCTTTGAGGTAGCGATCGGTCTCGACGCTCCTTGAGGCCCGGACGATCCACGGGTCGTTCCGGTCGCGGGCGGCGGAGAGGTAGCGGCCCACCTCGTTGGGCTCCTTCCAGCGGATCGAGGATTCGAGCTGTCGCGCGTCGCGCGCGGCCTCGTCGCGGCTACGGGGAAGCTCGCGCGACCACAACGTCCGGATCGCCTGCGCATCAAGGGGGACCCCGCGGACCTTCTCATCGCGTAGCCGGACCTCCCGCGTGCGGCTCTCGGAGATCGAATAGGACCAGGTGTCGAAGTAGCCGTTGCCGCTGGAGTCCGCCATCCGCACGATCCGATCGACCGATGGATCGCCGCGAAGCTGGATCAGAATCTCGCCGCGCTCCGCCCCCGAGAGGTGGATCCGGTTGTCGACGCCGCTGCGGTAGAGCCCGAGCCGTCCCGATCCGTCCAGGTCGAGCTCATAGCGCTTGTTGATGCGCCCGCACGCGGGGCCGCCCACTTGCGGAAAGCCGAAGAATGGCTCGGCGATCACCCCTTCCCATCGCTCGCGGTCCGGACCGGTCGGGTCGACATTCCGGTCCTCCTCGTCCCAAACAAGGAGGGCCGAGCGCCAGATCCCCCAGCGCGCGAGATCGCGCGCCCGCTCCCACGCGACGAATCGCATGACGCCCCCGTCGCGAAGCAGGACGCTGTCGGCCAGGGACTCCGGCGCCGAGACGCCTCCGATCGCCGTCAGCGAGAAGTCGTAGTCGTATCCGCGCGCCTCGCCTGCGTCGCCATCGGCGTCGAAGCTCCATCGCACGCTGGTGAACCGCAGGTCTTCCCCCTCCAAGCGGAGGGCCTCGTCCGAGCGGCCGTCGCCGTCATGGTCGTAGAAACAGAAGGGGTTCTCGAACGCCGATCTCCACTTGCCGGTCTCCTCGTCCCTCCATCCGGCGACGAGGCAGAGGTTCCCATCGAAGTCGCTGAGCCAGATGTCGCGGTTGGAGTGGTACGCGTAGCCGGTCGTGTGCAGGAGATCGTTCGTGCCGTCGTGGTCAATGAAGATCGTCACGCCCACGCCGCTCGTCCCGAGCGCGCCGGGGCCGAGCTCATAGATGTCCTGCCGATCCGCCCGACCGTCGCCGTCGCGATCGAAGTACTCGACGACTCGCTCGGGCGCCCCGTCGGCGTTCCCGTCGGCCACGTAGCAGACCTCGCCGCCCCGGGGGCGGCGCGCGGACGCATCGTCGTCGAGGCCGGGGGCGATCGCCGCCACGCGGACGCTTCCTTCCCTCCACGCGAGCGCATCGATGCTCCCGTCGCCGTCGAGGTCGAGCCGGATCGCATCCGGCTCGTCGAGGCCGTCGAGGCGTCGAAGCATGTCGGGATCGGCGAAGAGACCCGTGAGGAGGGGCTCGAGTCCGAGGCTCGCCGCGCGGCGGAAGACCTCGAACTGCGGATCCTCGACGGGCGCTCCTGCGGCGACGAAGGCGGAGCCGCAGAGAAACAGGAGGACCGGGCCCAGTCGATTCCTCACGCCACCTCCGGCGGTTCGTGATCGAGCCATGCGCGCGCCCCAAGATGACGGCAGGCCCTCGCGGCCCAGTCTACCCCTCGGCTTGCGGCGGCGACATCGCCCGCGCCCTCGAGGATCGCATCGATCCAGCCCGCGGCGAAGGCGTCGCCGGCGCCCGTGGGGTCGACGACCTCGGTGGGGCGGGCCGGAATGTGGATCGTCGGGACTCCCACCCGGTCGATGCGGACCCCGTCGGCGCCGCGCGTCCGGATGAGGACCCTCGATCCCCCTTCGAGGATCGAGGCGATCTCCTCTCCGGTGAGCGGGGGCGACGGCATCGGCGAGTGGATCGAGCCGCTTGGCGGGGCCACGCGGTCCGGCCCGTTCCTTGTGGCATCGGCCGACTCGGGGATCTGGATGAAATCGAGAAGCGGCGCCGCCATGCAGAAGCGCTCCGTGCCGGGAGAGCGGCGCATCGGGGCGTTCAAGTTCAGGGAATTGCGCATGCCGCGCGCGCGACGCCGCCGGCACCAATCGATGGAGGCCGCCGCGAGGCGGTCCAGGTGGAGCAGGCGCGCCGCGAGAAGCGCGGGGGGATCCTCCTCCCAGGCAGGGGCGGTGTGGGGCGGAATCGTGGCGCGGAAGGCGGTCGCGCGATCCGAGCTTCGGACGAAGAGGTCGTTTCGCTTCGTCGCCCGTCCCGGTGCGATCTCGATCTTGGCGTGGACGCCTCTGCGAGCGAGAGCCTCCACGCAGAGCCGCCCCTCCGCGTCGTCGCCCACGCGACCGACGGCGGCGACTCGCCGACCCGCGCGGGCCAGGGCGCAGGCGGTGTTCAGAGCGCTCCCGCCTCCGTCGGCGGTCCGGCGCTGGGCGATCGAGGGATCGAATGAGTCGACCGGAAGATCCGAGACGAGCCACGCGCGCTCCCATGAGGGATTCGCGACGACGAGGATCTCGAACTCTTCCCCGACTCGGTTCATGATCGATCTCCCCCAACTTGTCCCATCCGCCCGGGAGTGCGATGCTTCCGGCGGACCGGGCGGCGCCCGACGGAGCGGCATCCGGCGATCCGTGAAGTCGACGATAGGTGTCGGTCCGGAATGGCCGCAAGGGCGATGGAGGAGGAGTCATGGCGGAGGTCTTCGTTCATTCTCATGGGATCAATGACTCCGAGATGGTCGGGGAAGGCACCCGCATCTGGGCGTTCGCCCATGTGATGAAGGGGGCGCGGATCGGAGCCGGGTGCAACATCGGCGAGGGTTGCTTCGTCGAGGGGGGAGCTCTGATCGGCGACTCGGTCACCGTGAAGAACGGGGTGGCGATCTGGGACCGCGTGACGATCGAGGATCATGTCTTCATCGGCCCCTACGCGGTCTTCACGAACGATCGGGTCCCCCGCAGCCATCCCGACTACCGAACCGGAGCCGCCGGATGGGAGCCGACCCTCGTCCGCTCCGGGGCGACCATCGGCGCGAACGCGACGATCGTCTGCGGCGTGACGCTCGGGCGCTGGTGCTTCGTCGCCGCCGGCGCCGTCGTGACGCGCGACGTTCCGGACCATGCGATGGTCGCCGGCAACCCGGCCCGGATCATCGGCGCGGCTTGCAGGTGCGGACGCAAGCTTCCCGAGGATCTCCGCTGCTCATGCGGTCTCGCTTACGCCTGGAAGGGCGAGAACTTGATCGACGTCTGAGATGCTCGCGGATCCGATCTGGCGTCCGGCGATCCGGCCCGTCCGCATCCTCGCGATCCTCGCCCTCATTGCCCTGCTCTTGACCGCGGCGATGCCGCCGTTGCTGACCGCCTACGCGCGGTGGCTCATGGCGGCCGATCCGCCGCGCAGCGCCGATGTGGCCGTCGTGCTCGCCGGAGGAGAGGGGGAGCGGCTTCTCGCCGCGATGAGGATCTACCGCGAAGGGCGCGCCGGCGCGATTCTGATCGTCGGTCCCGACGTCCCGCTTCTCCCGGTTTACACAGGGGAGGATTCGCTCACCCAGGGAGAGGTGAAGCGGAGGATCGCGATCCGAAGAGGAATCCCGGACGAGGACGTGTGGCTGGCGCTCGGCGCGACGAGCACCTACGAGGAGGCGCGCCACGCCCGCGCGGAGCTGGAACGCCGCGGAGCAAAGAGCGCCATCGTCGTGACCTCTCCCATGCACCTGCGGCGATCGCGCGCCACCTTCCGGAAGATCTTCGAGGGTTCGGGCATCGAGGTCGGCGTCGAGTCCCTGCCCGCGGACATTGCCACAGAGAGAGCCGACCGCTGGTGGACCCGGGAGCGGGAGCTGGTGGCCGTCTTCACCGAGACGGTGAAAGGGGCCCTCTACTGGCGGAAGTACGGAGCCGATCCCTTCTGAGGCGGAACCGCCGGGCGCCCGGAGGGTATTCGACCATGCCTCCGAGGTCGATTCATGGGACCAGGGAGAACCCGATGAGCCGCACGCGCCTTCTTTCGGCCGCGATCCTCCTCATGGCCGTCTTCGCCGGAACCGCGGTCGCAGCGGAGACGATCCTCCTGCTTCCCTTCTCCTCATTCGATGTCGGCGCGCCGACCGTGGAGGCGGCGCGGGCCTTCCTCGCAGGCGAGCTCGAGGTCCGCGACCATGTCGTCCTGCGCCCGGATGACCATCCGGCGTGCGATCGGATCGACTGCGCGCGGGCGGCTTGCGCGGCGGCCGCAGCCGAGAAGGTTGCCTACGGCAGCCTGATCCGGCTCGGCCCAAAGATCGCCGTTCACCTCGCGGCGGCGCGGGCAGGCGAGGAGAGCCCCTTCTTCCTGGATCAGCTCACCGCATCCGACGAGGGCGCGCTCGACGAGGCGCTGCGCGCGATGGCCGCGGCGATCGACCGGGAGGATCCGCGCGCCGATCGTTCCCGGTTCGAGTCGAGGAGCATGCTCTCCGGCGTCGTTCCGGCCGGCGGGCCTTCACGTCCGCGACTGGGCTTCCACGCAGGGCTCCTCTTCCCGACGGGCGAGAGCTACGGAGGCGTCGATCGGATGGTGAACCTGCGGCTCGCCCTGCAGAACGAGCTACCAGCGATTCACGTCGAGATGACTCTTCCGATGGCAGGTCTCGCGTGGTCCGGACATCTGGGCGAGTCCTGGGACGATGAAGGCGCGGTGGACTGGACCCTTTTCGATATCTTTGCCGGCCCCCGGGTCGATCGGGGGCGGCAGTCCTTCCACCTCGGCGTGGGCGTCGGGCTCCACCATGTCCGGATCGATTCGAGTCCGTGCATCTACCGGCCCGAGGGCCTCGCGGTCGATTGCAGTCATGGGGACGATGAGACGACGGCCCTCACGGGCGATCTGGGTGGGGGGGCGCGGATCCTGGGGGACGGCACGAACGAGCTCAACTTCATCCTGCGCTACCACCATGTCTTCGTCGACGTGGGAGGAGAGGAAGGAGCCCACGGGATCTACTTCGGATTCAGCGCGGTCCTCTAGCGGGATTCGCTCTGCCGCGGTATCATCATTCCTGCCCCAACCGCGAGGTGCCGCTTGCAGAATCGGTGGATCGCCCACTGCGACATGGACGCCTTCTACGCGTCGATCGAGATCCGCGACGATCCAACATTAGCGGGCAAGCCGGTCGTCGTCGGCGGATCGGCCGAGGGGCGCGGGGTCGTCGCCGCCGCCTCCTATGAGGCCCGCAAGTACGGCATCCACTCGGCCATGCCGATGGCGCGCGCGCTTCGTCTCTGCCCGAACCTCGTTCGCGTCCCCGGCAACCTCGCAAAGTACGCCGCGGTTTCCGAGATCGTGATGGGAGTCTTCGAGCGGTTCTCGCCCGTCGTGGAGCCGCTCTCGCTGGATGAAGCCTTCCTCGATCTCACAGGGACCGAGGCGCTCTTCGGCCCCCCGGAGGCCGTGGGTCGGAGGATCAAGCGGGAGGTCCGCGATGCGACGAGCCTCACCGTCTCCGTGGGGATCGCGCCACGGAAGTTCGTCGCGAAGATCGCCTCGGACCTGCGGAAGCCGGACGGGCTCGTCATCGTCGGGCAGGACGAGATCGAGGGCTTCCTTGCGCCGCTTCCGATCGGCCGCCTCTGGGGCGTGGGGCCCAAGACGCTCGCCCAGCTGCAGAGCGTCGGAATCGAGACGATCGCCGATCTCCGCGCGATGCATCGAGATGCCCTGCAGCGGCGTTTCGGAGTCTGGGGAGAGCGCTTGCTCGACCTGGCGGCCGGCCGGGACGAGCGTGAGGTCGTCCCGGACTGGGAGGCGAAGTCCTATAGCCATGAGCAGACCTTCGCGCGCGATGTGGAGGATCCCGCGTTCGTCGAGGCGGTGATGCTCGATCAGGCGGCCCGGGTGGCGCGGCGGTTGCGGCGCGACGGAGTGACGGGCCATGTCGTCACACTCAAGCTTCGGTACCCGAACTTCCAGACCCTCACACGGCGACGCAAGATCGCGGATCCGACCTGCCTTGCCGAGACGATCCACGCCGAGGCGCGGCGGCTCTTTCGAGAGAGCTGGGATGGCCGCCCTGTTAGGCTCATCGGGGTCGGGATGACCCAGATCCATCCCTTGGGAAGCGATGGCGCTCTCTTCGACGAGGTGGGCGACCCGCAACGCTTGATCCGTCTCGCGGAGACCGTGGACCGACTCCAGGACCGCTTCGGTCGGGCGAAACTCGTTCGCGCGCAAACACTTGGGCTCGACTCCGAGACCGAATCGCCGGGCCGGCCCCGGCCGAGCTAGCCGAAGTATTGCGGAAAATATCCTTGTGATGAGGATCACCATCCGATTACCCTGACCGAAAGGTCAGGAACGATGAGCTACCAGCCGCACCCGACACCCGACAAACCAGAAGAACCATCCGCCCGGGAGAAGATCCAGCGGGCGGCCGCTCGCCTCTATGCGGTGCGCGGGTATGAAGGCACCTCCATGCGGGAGATCGCCGAGGCCGCCGGCGTGACGAAGCCGCTCGTCTTCTATCACTTCGAATCAAAGGAGAGGCTCTACGCCAGCATTTTGACCGAGGCCATCGACGCCTGCATGTCGGCCGGCCGGCAGATCCTCGCGGAACCCCAGAGCGCAACCGAGCGAGTGCGAAGCTTCCTCCGGCATCACGTCTCGGTCATCCGGGAGAAGCCGGAGGTCTTTGCCTTCGCGTTTCAGATCCTGGCGATGCCCGGAGATCTTCCTCTCGGCTTCGACTACCGATCGGCGGGCCGCGAGCTGTTCGGGCAAGTCGTCCAGATGATCGAGGCGGGGCGCGAGAGCGGGGAGTTTCGCGATGTCGATCCGAGGGCGGCGGCCGTCATGCCGCTGGCATCCCTCGGGATGTATGCCGGGGCCCTGCTGAGCGGATACATCGACGAGGTGCCGGAGGGGCTGGAGGACGAGTTGATGGGCATCCTCCTCGACGGAATGAAGGAGCGGACACAATGACCAAGAAGAGGATCGCAGCCGCCGGGCTCTGCTGCGCGTTGCTTCTGGCAGTGGGGTGGCATCGCGCGTCCGCGAGCGGAGAGGACACGCTGCGGCTCACCCTCGCCGACTGCGTGCGAACCGCCCTGGAGCAGGGAGAGGAGATGCGGCACGCCGAGGCGGTCTATGAATCGGCCCGCGCCGTGTATCTCCAGGCCCGCTCGACGGCGCTGCCGCAGCTCAGTCTCTCGACAAACTACACGCGACAGATCGAGAGCGTCTTCCGCAAGAGCGCCGATGTGGACATCGAGGCATTCGAGGCCGACACATTGGCTCCCATCGAAGACCGCGTCCGGGAGCTCGAGAAGGCGCTGCCGACCTCGGGCCTGCTCGGATTGGCCGGCCTGTTCAGCAACACCTCCTTCGGAAGCGAGAACACCTGGACCGCGGGACTGAACCTCTCCCAGAAGCTCCTCGAAGGCGGATCGATCTGGAACTCGATCTCGGCCGCGAAGCATGCGATGCGCGCGGCCGAGCTGATTCGAGTCGATCGGGCCGAGGAGACGACGCTTCAGGTCCGCGTCGCCTATCTCGCCGCCTTGCTTGCCGACCGCGGCGTGCGGATCGCCGAGCTTGCGCTCGAGCAGGCCGAGAGCCAGCTCGAACGCGTGCGGCTCCGCCACGACGTGGGCGAAGCATCGGAGTTCGAGCTGCTCCAGGCCGAGGTCCAGCGGGACAACGAGGTTCCGGTGGTCATGCGGACGCGCGCGGCGCGGGATCTCGCCTATCTCGAGCTCGCGAGGCTCGTCAATCTCCCCTCTGGCTCGCCGATCCAGCTCGTGACTCCCATCCTCGAGGACGCCGCCGTGCCGGCCGAGCCCGCGGCGGTCGACACCGCCGGGCTCGTCGATCTCGCATTGGAGGCCGCCGGGATCGATGCCCTCGACTCAGTGGCTCGCGCGCGCAAGAGCGCCGTGGGCGTGGCGGCGAGCGGGAAGTGGCCGTCTCTCTCCCTGTTCGCGGACTACTCCGAGCAGGCGTTCCCGAGCGACCTGTTCCCGAAATCGGATGACTGGCAGAAGAACGTCAGCGCCGGGGCCGTGCTTCAGTGGAGCCTCTTCGACGGATTCCGAACGCGCGGGGCGATCCAGCAGGCGAAGGCCGAACACTTGCAGGCGCAATACACCCTCCAGCAGACGCGGGAGCTGGTCCGCGAGGGGGTTCGTCAGAGCCAATGGGATCTCATGCGTGCCGCCGCCGATCTGCATTCCCGATCGAGGACGGTCGAGCTCGCCCGGCGGGCCTATGACCTGGCGAGCCTGCGTTATGAGGAAGGCGCCTCCGATTTGCTGGAAGTCGCCTCCGCGCGGATCGCATTCCAGCTCGCGCAGTCGAATGAGGCGCGGGCGCGGCACGACTACTTCGTCGCGCTTGCCCAGTTGGAACGCTACAGCGGCCGCCCGCTGTTCACTGCCCTCGTCCCCGAAGGGGTCGAGGAGCGTTGAGGCTGTGATGATCAAGATGGATGACCGAACGCCATTGTCCACCGGTTCGCTCCTGCTCCTGCTGGCTGCGGGGGCCTCCTTGATCGTGTCGGCGGGATGCGCGCGCGAGCGAGCCGAGTCGAAGGGGGCGACCGAGGCCGCCGCGGTTCTCGTCAACGCTTCCGAAATCGTCCGCGTCGAGTCGCGCACGCTCGAGTCCGGCGTCTCCTTCACGGGGGAGCTCGTGCCGGCGCAGATCGTCGAAGTCAACGCTCGATTCGACGCGGATCTCGATCGCGTTCTGGTGCGGGAAGGGCAGCCGGTGCGACGCGACCAGCCCCTGGCGGTCTATCGGCCGAGGGACATCGAGGATCGGATGCGCGCCGCCGAGGCGCAGTTACTCGCGGCCCAGGCGGGGATGCGGGCGGCGGAGAACGCCGAGAAACGGGCGCGGCGGCTCTTCGAGGCGGGGGCGGCATCGGCGAGCGATCTCGAGGCGGCGGAGGCGGGTCGGACCGCCGCGCGGGCCGCGCTGGATCAGGCGGAGGCCATGCGCAACACCGCCCGCGAGGACGTGGTGCGTCTCGATGTGCCCAGCCCGATCCATGGAGCGGTGAGTCAGGTCCATGTTCACGGCGGCGATCGAACCGTATCGGGCGATCCCCTCTTTCAGATTGTCGATACCGACACGATGGAGCTCTCGTTGACCGTGCCCTCCGAGGCGCTCGCGCGCGTGCGGCCGGGCACCCCGATCCGATTCCGGGTCGACGCCTATCCGGGCGAGATGTTCGAGGCGAAGGTCAGCCGGGTTAATCCGACGACCGAACCGGGCACGAGGCAGCTTCGCGTCTACGCGCGGCTGCCGAATCCGGGGGACAAGCTCGTGGGCGGGCTGTTCGCGAGCGGTCGCGTCGTGGACCAGGTCCGAGAGGGAGTGGCCTCGGCCCCGATCGTGGCCCTGCGAAACGAAGGAACGCAGCAAGTCGTCTATCGCCTCCGGGGCGGACGGGCCGAACGCGTCCCTGTCGAGGTCGGGATCGTGGACGAGGAGGGGCGCGTCTGCGAGCTGGTCGGAGCGCTCGCCGTCGGCGACTCCCTGCTGACAGGCGTCCTGCCCGGCCTGCGCGATGGCGTGCCGATCCAAGTTCTGTCGAGTCGCGCGCCGGAGAGCGGCGCGCAGGAGCGGTAGGCCCCGATGTTCCTCTCAGACGTCTCCATCAAGCGACCCGTCTTCGCCACGATGATGATGGCCGCCATCGTCACCCTCGGCCTCTTCTCGTTCCGGAGGCTCTCGATCGATCTCTGGCCGGATGTCACATTTCCTTTCATCGCGGTGCAGACGGTCTACCCCGGCGCGTCTCCGGAGACCGTCGAGCGGGATGTCACCAGGAGGATCGAAGAAGCGGTCAACCCGATCAACGGCGTCAAGGACCTCACGTCCTCCTCGCAAGAAGGGCTCTCCCTGATCTTCATCGAGTTCGAGCTCGAAGTCGACGAGATGGACGCCCAGCAGGACGTGAGAGCGAAGATCGAGTCGATCCGAAACGAGCTGCCCAAGGACATCGAGGAGCCCCTCGTGCTTCGATTCGACCCTGCTGACCAGCCGATCATGTCCCTTGCGCTGCGATCGGGCACGCGGACGCTTCGGGAGTTGACGACGCTCGCCGACGAGGTGATTCGAAAGGAGATCGAGTCCGTCGAGGGAGTGGGCCAGGTCACGGTGGTCGGTGAGGAGGAGCGCGCGATCGTCGTCGAGCTCGATCCCGAGCGCCTGGCGGCGCGAGCGGTGACGATCCAGCAAGTGATGGCCGCGCTCGCCTCGGAGAACATGGAGATCCCCGCGGGGAGATTGGAGCTCGGCCCCGGCGAGCAGCTCGTGCGCGTGGCCGGGCGGATCCGGGAGCCGGCCGACTTCGGCAACATCGTGGTCGATTCCCGGAACGGCGTACCGATCCGGATCCGCGACGTGGCCCGCGTGATCGACGGCGCGGACGAGGCGCGTTCGGCCGCCTTCTTCGAGGGCGACCCGGCGATCGGCGTCGACATCCGCATGGTCTCGAAGGGCAACGCCGTGGAGGTCGCCGACCGGATCAACGAGCGCGTGAAAGCGCTGAGCGATCGGATCCCGGAGGGAGTGGAACTCAGGATCGTCCGCGACGACTCGGTCTGGATCCGGGAGTCGGTCGAGGACGTCGAGGTCACGATCCTCCTGGGCGCGATCCTGACCGTGCTGGTCGTCTTCACCTTCTTGAACTCGTGGCGATCGACGGTGATCACGGGTCTCACCCTGCCGGTTTCGATCATCGCCGCGTTCGCCGCCGTCTACGCGTTCGGCTACACCCTGAACCAGATGACGCTGATGGCGCTTTCTCTCGCGACGGGGATTCTCATCGACGACGCCATCGTCGTGCGCGAAAACATCGTGCGACATGTCGGCATGGGGGAGGATCACAAGAACGCGGCGAGAAAGGGAACGAGCGAGATCGGCCTTGCAGTGCTCGCCACGACACTCTCGACGCTCTGCGTCTTCGTGCCGATCGGCTTCATGGGGGGGATCGTCGGGAAGTTTTTCAAGGAGTTCGGGATCACGGTCGCCTGCGCCGTCGCCGTGAGCCTCTTCGTCTCCTTCACCCTGGACCCGATGCTCTCCTCCGTCTGGTACGACCCCGTCGCAGAGGGACACGTGGGACGTGGTCCGATCGGAAGGGCGCTCGAGAGGTTCAACCGCGGCTTCATCCGCCTCGGCGAGCTGTACCGCCACCTCATCGGGTGGTCTCTCTCCCATCGCGTCTGGACCCTTGGCATCGCCGTCGTGGCGTTCGTCGCGGCCCTCGCGCTCTTTCCTCTGGTCGGAGGGACGTTCTTCCCCGACATCGACCAGGGCGAGATCGGCGTCTACGTCAAGACGCCCGTGGGTTCGTCACTCGAGTACACGCGCGATCGCGTGCAGGAGATCTCCCGGATCCTCAATCGTTACGAGGAGGTGGACTACACCTACGAGACGATCGCCGGGGGATTCAGCGCGCAGGTCAACGAGGCGAGCATCTATGTGAGGCTCACACCGAAGGAGGATCGCGAGCGATCCCAGCAGGAGCTCGAGCCGATCCTGCGGCGCGATCTCGCCGGCCTCTCCGGGGTGACCATCTCCGTGCTCGCGGCGGGCGGATTCGGCGGCCCGAACAAGCCGTTGCAGATCTATGTCTCCGGGGATCAGATCGACGAGCTCAAACGGATTTCCGACGAGGTCCTCCAGCTCGTCCGCAACACTCCGGGTGCGATCGAAGCGGAATCGGCGATGGAGGAGGAACAGCCGGAGGTGCGGATCGACGTTCGGCGCGCGCTTGCCAACGACATCGGAATCGGCGTCGGCAGCATGGCCGGCACGCTGCGCCCGGCCTTCGCCGGGCAGGCGGCGACGAGCTGGGAGGATCCCGGCGGCGAGCAGCACGACGTCATCGTCCGCCTGCCGCGGAGCGCGCGAGAATCGGTCTCTCAGCTCGCGGCGATCCCCCTTGCCACAGGCGGTCGCGATCCGGCGACCGGCGCCCCCCAGATCGTGCGCCTCGGCCACATCGCCGACATCACGCTCTCGTCGAGCCCGCAGACGATCGACCGCAGAAACCTCAAGAGGGTCGCTCTCGTGGAATCGAACTTCACCGGGGAGACCTTGACAAAGGTGAGCAAGGACATCGAGGAGGGAATCGCCCAGCTTCGGATTCCGAGCGGATACTCGGTGGAGATGAGCGGCGAGACAGAGATGTTCCGAGAGACGGTGAGCCACATCGTCGAGTCCATGCTACTCGCGATCATCTTCATCTATCTCGTGCTGGCCAGCCAGTTCGGATCCTTTCTCCAGCCTCTGGCCATCATGCTCTCCCTGCCCCTCTCGATGGTGGGGGTGCTCCTGATGCTGCTCGCCACGGGGACGACCTTCAACATCATGAGCATGATCGGCTTGATCCTCCTGATGGGGCTGGTGACGAAAAACGCGATCCTGCTGATCGACTTCGCGAATCAGGGACGGGAGCGGGGGCTCGGCCGGCGGGAGGCCTTGATCGATGCGGGGCAGATCCGCTTGCGGCCGATCGTCATGACGACGATGGCCATGATCTTCGGGATGTTGCCGCTGGCGCTCGCGATCGGCGCGGGAGCGGAGTTCCGCGCCCCGCTTGCGCGCGCCGTGATCGGCGGACTGATCACGGGGTCGCTGCTCACCCTCGTGGTTGTGCCGGTCGTCTACACGATCCTCGACGACTTCGGAGGCGGCCTCCGCGACCGCCTCACCCAGAGGGAGCGCGAGTTCCGGGCGCGTCAGGAAATGGAGCCGTCGCCCGCCGGGGCGGGCAGCAGCGGCATCAGCTCGGTCGAGCCCGGGATCCTGCCCCAGAAAGCGCGGACCAAGCGCCCGTTCTGGAGAAGGAAGCAGGAGGGAAGCTCGCGGTAATAGGCGCGCAGAGCGCGCTGAGCCGCGTGGGCCACCGGGATGGGAGGCAGGTGATCGAGCCTCCATGCCGCGGCATCCTGCCGGCTTCCGGAGAAGACCGCCGTCATGGCGAGGTCCTTCCTCGACTTGGCGAGCCCGGCGAGCGATGCGACCGCCTCGGGGCAGTCCCGGCAGCGGGAATCGAGCAGGATCAGGAACGCCCAGCCTTCGTCGTGAGGCTTGCGGAGATCCTCGATCGGCAGGTCGCCGAGATCGGTTCCACGGCGCACTCCCGTGACGATGGCGTCGGCCGGAAGCTGCGCGCCCGCCGCGGTGAAGGCCGCGCAGAGAAGGATCCATGGGATCGCGATGCGACGCGCGAACCTCGAGGAATCGAGGCCCCGGGCCAAGTAGATCGCGACGATGGAGAGCGCAATCAGCAGGACATCCTGAAGGATCACCTTCTCCGGCCCGCGTCCGACGGCGCGGCCGAAGCAGCCGCATTCCTTCGTGTTCCCGTGGGCCCAGGCGATCCCGGTGACGACGATGAAACCCAGCATGAGGGCGATGAACGCCAGGTGCGTCCAGCGCGGCCTATAGAAGAAGAGGAGGGCTCCACCCAGTATCAATTCGACGGCGATGATGAGGTAGGCGAGCCATCCCGACCAGGAAGGCGGCGTGATCTTGTGGGCGCCGATCTGGTCGGCGAAGAGGGATGGATCGAGCCCCTTCAGAATGGCGGCGTAGAAGAGAACGGCCACCGGAACTAGGCCCAGCGCCCAGACGATCCTGCTTCGCGTGACCACTCCCATCCCGCCCTCCGCCCGGAACGCCCCGCTAAGGGCGCGTCAGGATCTTGGCAAGGTCGCCTTCGACGCTCTTCTCCGCCTTCTCCTCGATCCGACCGATCTCGCCGCTTCCCTGACGCACGAGGATGGTTGGCGTCTTCGCAATCGCACTGGCCCGGATCTCCGCCTCGGGCTGGGAGAGATTCTCATCGACGCTGAAGAACCGCACCTGGATCTTCGGATTCGCGGCCAGCTCGATGGCGCGGATCAGATTGGGAACCACCTTCTTGCAGAGCTGACACCAGGTTCCGAAGTAGACGCGGATCTCCGTCGAGGCCGTCACTCCCTTGAGAGCCGCGACCGCGGCTCCATCCGGCTTGTAGGCCTTCGCCGCGACGGCGTAGGAGGGCTTGATCTCCAGCAGCCGCTGGAGAGTGGTCTCGCCGATGAGCGGGGGCAGCGGCACGATCTCGACGCTCTTCTGTTCGAGCGCGAAGTGGATCGCGACGTCCTTCCGCTCGCAGTCGGCGAGGTACTCGATTCCGATCGATCCCAGATCGGCGGTTCCGTTCTCGTCGATCCGCACGCTGTCTCGTGGAACGGCGCCGACTGTGCCGTCTGCGAGGTCCAAGACCAGCGCCGAGGGAGGCTCGCCGAGCACGAGGAGCATCCTCTGATAGTCCTCGCTGTCGAAGAGCTGGGCCGAGCCGTCCGGCTTGCCATCGACGCGGACCAGAAGCCCGATGTTCTCCTGCCAGGTCTCGGCGAGCGCGGCGATGGGAAGCATCGCCCCTCCCAGGAGGACGGCAATCAAGATGCGGGGGCAGGCATGGCGAGGGCTCAAACTCGAACCTCCTTCGGATTTGCCGATCCGGCCGATATTCCGGGAATTTACCCCGTCGGAACGATGGGATCCAGGGGCGCGGCACGGTGTGGTACCCCGCCGCGGCGGCGAGGGTCCCGGGATGTGCCTTCCGAGGGCGGCGCCGAGCGGCGCGGGAGGCGTGAGACCGCGGCGGCTCCCAGCACCAATCTTCGCTCCACAACCATCGGGGATCGGTCGCTTGACCGTCCCCAAGGGGGTTTCTAGACTACAGCGGGCCGGTCGTTGGGGCCGGAACCAGGGAGGATAGGCTTGAGCCGGTCTCGTCAGCCATGGATACGCGCGCTGACCTCAATCGCCCTCCTCCTGGCGTTCGCTGAGCTCACAGCCGGCGCAGGTCCCGATGTCGACCGGACCGACGAGGCGCTCGCGGCCGAGCCGACCGGCCGGCCGACGGGCATCGTCCCGGGACCGGGCGGGGGGCTCGAGAAGGCGATCGACGGCTCCCGCTACAGGCTCGGCCCGGGCGACATCCTCGCCCTCACCGTCTTCGGCCCGGTCACCCTCCAGCACTCACTCCCGGTGACGCTCGAGGGGAAGATCGTCGTCCCCGACATCGGGGAGGTCACGGTCGACGGTCTCCTCCTCGATGAGGCGAAGGACCGGATCCGCGCGCTCGTGCTGAAGACCTACCCAAGGGTCGAGATCGGAGTGAGCTTCGTCTCCCTGAGGAAGTTCCAGGTCCACGTCCTCGGACAGGTGGAAGTCCCCGGCACCTATCTCGGAACAGCGGTCGATCGGGTATCCGACGCGATCGAATGGGCCGGCGGGATGCTGGACAAGGCGGGGGTCCGACGCATCCAGGTCACGAACGGCGACACGCTGCGCGCGACGGCGGATCTCTTCTCGTTCCTCCGGCGCGGTGTGGGCGGCGTCAACCCGACCCTGATCGACGGCGACGTGATCTACGTGCCATTCATGGAAGATCGCTTCTCCGTCCTCGGCGCGGTGAACGAAAACCTGAGCATCGGCTTCATCGAAGGCGACACCTTCGGCGACGCCATCGAGCTGGCGGGGGGATTCTCCTTCGAGGCATCGGTCGACACGGTCGAGGTCGCGCGCTATCCGAAGGGGAGCACGCTGCCGGAACGATTCCTCGTCGTTGCAGGATCCGGTCTCGTCCCCATGCAGAGCCATCCGATGCCGGATGTGCGGCTTACGGGGGAGCGGTACACGCCGACGGCAACCTCGCTACCGGGAGGCCGGCGGCCGACCTACGCGGACTTCTACATTCAGCCGAACGATCTCGTCTTCGTGCGTCGAATTCCCTACATCCGCCGCCACCGGCTCGTCGAGATCGACGGCGAGGTTCGGTTCCCGGGCCAGTATCCCGTGCACGAAGGAGTGACCCGGCTCTCCGACGTCATTCGATGGGCCGGGGGGCTGACCAACGAGGCTTCCCTCGTCGAAGCGACACTGATCCGGCGCGAGGCGATCCCCCTGAAGGACCTCGAGTACGAGCGGCTCAAGACGATCCCCGTCGCCGACATGCGCGAGGATGAGTACACATACTTCAAGATGAAGGCGCGCACAAATGCGGGACAGATGGTCGTCGATTTCCCCGCGGCGCTGGAGATGGGCGATCCGGAGGCCGACGTGCTCCTCGAGCGGGGGGATCAGATCTTCATCCCCAAGCGAAAGGAGTTCGTCACCGTACTCGGGATGGTGGTGAATCCCGGCAACGTCCGCTACGAGCTGGGGCTTTCGGCCGAGGACTACGTCGATCTCGCGGGCGGCTTCGCGGAGAATGCGCGCAAGGGACGGGCACGGGTGATCCGCGTGGAAGGCGGAGAGTGGGCGAAGCTCGGAGAGGCGAAGCAGATGAAGCCCGGTGACACCATCATGGTCCCGGAGAAGCCGGAGCGGGACTGGTGGCAGATCGCGCGGGAGACTCTCATCTTCACGACGCAGATTCTGGCGGTCTACATCGTGATCGACAACGCGACCAACTGAGGCCGGACGGAGGCAATCGATGGCGGATGGCGGCGGCTCGGCTCTGCTCGACTTCGCGCGCGTGCTTCGCCGGCGCCGGTCGGTCGTCTTCACATTCACGCTCGGTTTGCCCCTGGTCACGGCGATCGTCATGCTCTTCACGCCCAACCGCTACACCGCGAACGGGACGATTCTGGTGGAGACGCCGCATGGCGGCCTCGGTTCGGACCTGATCTCGCAGATCACGGCGGTGACCGGCATCACCGCCCAAGTGTCTCCCACGGAGATGTACCTGGCGATCCTGAGGAGCGAGCGCACGGCCCTCACAGTAGCCGACAGCCTCGGACTCTCCCGACATTACAAGGTCAAGGCGAAGACCGAGGAGGAGCGGATCGAGAAGACTCTGCGGATCATGCAGGAGAGGATCGTATTCGACCCGCCCGATCCTGTCTCGATCACGATTGAGGCGATGGATCTCTCGCCCACGATGGCGGCGTCGATCGTGAACGCCTACCTCATCGCCCTCGAGCGCTCGAGCGAGACGCTCGCTCTATCGCGGGCACGCCGGACCCGGATCCGCGTCGAGAACGCCCTGAACGAGACGCTGGCGAAGCTCGACTCGACCCGAGTCCGCCTCGAAGGCTTCCAGGAGCGCTACGGTGTCTTCTCCGTCGAGAAGCAGACCGAGGGGATGCTCGAGCTCATCGGGACGCTGCAGGCGCAACTTCTCGAGGCGCAAACCGAGCGCGACGCGCTCGGCGGCTTCGCGAGCCCGCAGTCGGGACGGCTCAAGGGCCTCGACTATCAGATCGAAGCGATCGAAGGGCAGATCGCGAAGCTGGTCGGCCGCTTGGAGGGCCAGACGGCCTCCTCCATCCGCTCGGGAGCGGTCGCGTCGCGCGGGCGATCGGAGGAACCATTCCTGATCCCCCTGACCGAGATGCCGCGGCTTGCCGGGGAATACGCCCACATCCTGATCGACCTCAAGGTTCAGGAGACGAAGTACAGCCTCCTGGCGGCGCAGCTCGAGCAGACGAAGATCGAGGAGAGCCAGTCGATCCCCGCCTTCGAATCTCTCGATCGCGCGCGTGTGCCCCATGCAAAGAGCGGCCCGCACCGCGTCGGCTTCGTCCTGGCCGCCCTCGTCGGAGGGCTGCTCGCCGGGATCCTCTGCGGCGTGTTCCTGGACGATCTCGACCGCCGGATCGACGGCGAGACTCGGGGTGAGCTGGCGGCGGCGCTTCCTTCATTCCTCCGGCGGGCGTTCCGCATCGGACCGACCCGAGGAATCGCTGGCTGAGGCCTCCACCCGGATGGCGAGCTCTCCGGCACCGTCCCTCGCTCCGTCGCGGGCGCTGACCGCTTCGGCCATCCTCCTCTGTCTGTTGTCCGCGCTCGCCGCGGCGTGGCTGAAGAGCCCGCTGTTCTTGTTCCTCCCCGCCATCCTGCTCGCATTGCCGGTCCTGGGGCTTCGCATCCTCTCGCGCCCGATCCTGGTTCTGTCGATCTTCGTGCTTCTCGCGGTCAACCTGGACATCATCCAGATCGGCGATACGAGCGTGTCGCTCCACGTCGTCTTCTCCGCGCTGCTCATGTGGGCGCTGGCGGTCCGGCTCGCGCTGGGCGGCCCCGCCCCGTTCCGCAGTCCGGTCGAGAGAGCCTACGTGTTGTTCCTCGCCGTGACGTTGGTCTCG
Source organism: Candidatus Eiseniibacteriota bacterium (assembly GCA_034679345.1). GTDB lineage: Bacteria > Eisenbacteria > RBG-16-71-46 > CAIMUX01 > VGJL01 > JAXDAY01. The sequence continues at coordinate 234,616 of JAXDAY010000028.1, read as the reverse complement.
GTCGCTCTCAGCGTCAATCCGGCGCGCAGCATGAAGAACTGGATGCGGGATCTGGAGTATCTGATCCTCTACGCCTTCTTGATCAAAGCCGCGTTCTCCTCGAGCGATCGCAGGATGCTTGCGGGAGCGCTCGTTCTCTCGAGCCTGATTCCGTGCATCGCGGCGATCCTGGGCGTGATCTTCGACATCCCGAAGTTCTACGGCCTGGAGACGCCGGTCGCGGGGGGAGAGGTGATCCGCCGCGCCTACGGGACGCTTCGTCATCCGGTCTCTCTGTCGATCTACCTGGCGGTGACGGCGACTTTGACCCTGAGCCTGCTCCTCGACGGACGGTGGTTCCGGAGGACCTATCTATCGGCCCTTCTCGCGTTGCAGCTCTCGATCCTCTACCTCTCGTTCGGACGGACCGGCTGGATCGTGATGTTCGTCTCAGCGGTCGCGCTGCTCGTCATCACGCGGCGCCGGCGGTGGCTCCTCGTCGGGGTCCCCGCATTCCTGGCGAGCGTCGCGGTGGTGTTGCCGACCTTCCTCGCGCGATGGCAGACCGCCTGGTCGAACGAGGGGGAGAACAGCTTTCTCTGGCGCATCGGCCTCTGGCTCTATGCCCTCACCCTCATTCCGAAGCGGCCCTACTTCGGCTCGGGACCCGACACCTTCACGGAGTACGTGGCCTACGACACCGGCAGAGCGTCGCATCAGACCTGGATCGGACTGGGGCTCGAGACCGGCATTGTCGGAGTCGCGGCGTTTCTCGTCTTCGTCGTGACCGCCTCGGTGATGCTCCGGCGAAGGATGAAAGGCCCGCGGGCCCGCGCCGATGCCGTCACGCAGGCCGCCGTCGCCTCGTTCTGGGGCATCCTCGCCGGGAGCTTCGCGGAGAATCCGTTCGAGGTCCCCGTGATCGCGACCCTGTTCTGGATCCTGCTCGCCCTTGCGCTGCACGAGGGGGGCGAGCCCTCCGGCTCGACTCGCGCATGAGCGGACTGCGTTACATCCTGATCAGCGTCGTTCGCGACGAGGAGGCCTACATCGAGCAGACGATCGGCTCGGTTCTCTCCCAGACGATCCGGCCGATCGCTTGGTTCGTCCGCGACGACGCATCGCGGGACGGGACGCCGGCGATGCTGGCGGCGGCCGCGAATGAGAATCCCTGGATCCGCGTCGTGCGCGCGGAGCGCGAGAGCGGGCGAAGCGCCGGAAGCGCGACCTCCACGGGATTCAACGCGCTGCTCCCGCAGGCGGGAGCGCTCGATCCCGACCTGGTCGTCAAGCTCGACGGCGATGTGAGCTTCGATCCCGACTACTTCGAGAGGATCCTCGAGGCGATGGAGGCCGACCCGCGCCTGGGGATCGCCGGGGGACGAGCGCTGGAGCCGCACCCCGACGGATCGTGGGGGCTCGTTCGGATCCCCTCCTATCACGTCCATGGAGCGACGAAGGTCTATCGCAGCGCCTGCCTTGATGACATCGGCCCCCTCGTGCCGGGTCCCGGGTGGGACACGGTCGACATCATTCGAGCCCGGCTGGCCGGCTGGAGGACGCGCTCGCTGCCGGAGGTCCGGTTCCGCCACTTGAGGGTGACGGGGACGGCGTCGGGCCGGTTGGACAATCTCCGCGTCAAGGGGCTCGCGGCCTACCGGATCGGCTACCTGCCCCTCTTCGCGCTCCTGCGCGCCGTGCGGAACATGGTCCGTCGACCGTACGTGATCGGCGGGATCGCTTTCTTCTATGGATTCCTCGAGGGGTACAGGCTGCGGCCGTCCCGTCTTCTGCGACCCGAAGAGATCGAAGGCTTCCGGAGGGAGCAGAAGAAGGCGCTCCTGGGACGGCGCAGCTGGTGGCGGGAGTGATGCGCCCCGGCCGGGCCGTGGAATGAGACCGGTAGCTCCCGAGACGCGCCGCATCTTTCTCCACTCGGCCGGATTCGTCGCGGCGCGCGCGGCGACCGGGGGGCTCTCGGTCCTCGCGAGCCTCCTGCTCTATCGCATCCTTCGCCCCGAGGAGGCGGGCCGCTTCCAGTTCCTGCTGGCGGGGGGGATGACGCTCGGCGTTCTTTGCGGGCTCGGATTCCACGACACGCTCGCGCGTTTCATCCCCGAGAGGCCCGATGGCCAGTCGGGCGGGCTCTTCCGGAGGGCGTTGCGTCGAATCCTCGTCTTCGGGCCCGCCCTCGGGGCGATCGTCTACGTCGCGATCCGCGCGACCGGCTTTCCGCTCGACGCCGCGCGCGCCGGGTTGCTCCTGCCGGCTTTCGTGCTGGTCTACGCCCTCTATACCTGCGCTCTCGGCATGCTCCGCGGGCAAGGCAAGCTCAAGATCCTCTCCCTGCTCGACCTGGGGTGGAACTTCGGCGCCAAGGCCGCCGCGGTGGCGGTCGCCCTGGCCCTGCCGGAGTTCGTGCCGGCATTCGCCGCTTACGCGGGCTTGGACCTCCTGGTAGTCCTCGTCGCATTCTGGCTCCTGCGCGGCCAGCTGCGCGGTCCCGCACCGCCGCTGGATCGCGAGGTCGTCGGCTTTGCGCGCTTGGTCCTCCTCGCCGAGCTCGTCCGAATCCTCTGCAGCACGGTCGACGTCTATGTAGTCAGGGGACTGCTCGGGGCGGAGCCGACGGGGCTCTTCACCGCGGGGGTTCGGATGACGACGATCGTCGAGCAGCTCGTGCTGACTCCGATCGGCGTGCCGCTTCTCTACTACTTCAGTCGACCCGGATCGGAGGATCTGAGGCGCACGGTCGTCGAGAACGGGACCCGTCTCCTGGGCGCCTTGATGGGCGCGGGGGCCCTCCTGCTCGCGGCGACAGCGGGACCGATCGTGCGACTCCTCCTGGGAGCCGACTATGAGGGAAGCGTTCCGATCGCGCGGATCTACACCGGCCACGCAGTCGGCGCATCGCTTCTCGTCCTCCTGATCCCGCTCTACAACAGCAAGAATCGCCCCGCCTACGCGATCGCCCAGTCGCTCGCCGTCCTCGGGGTGAACTTGGTCCTCGACCTCGCTCTCGTCCCGAGGATGGGAATTCGCGGCGCCGCGATCGCAGGCGTCGCCGCGACGGGGACTTCGGCGCTGCTCTTCGCCGGTATCGCGCGCGCGCGATTCCAGGTCGACGCGCGCGGGGGCGTGCTGCGCGTCCTCTCCCTCTACTTCGTCTGTTACGGCGTCCTTGCCGTGGGGTGGACGGTCCCTGCGCTTGCCCTCTATGCGATCGGCCTCTGGGCGCTGCGCCTGATCCGCCGCCGGGACATCGAGCTCATCCGGCGGCGTCCTCGAGCGCAAGGCTCCGCACCCGCATCCTGAGACGCGGGATGACTGGATCCGCGACCGGATCCGGCAGCGGCCGGTCGTCGATTCGAGCCACCGATGCGATCGGGTAGAGGCTGTTCGTGAGGAAGACCTCGGGCGTGAGCAACGCCTCCTCGGGAAGGACCGGCCGCTCCTCGACCACGAGGCCGAGCTCGCCGGCGGCGCGGATCGCGGCGGCCCGCACGATCCCCGGGAGAGCCCCTTCCTCGATCGATGGGGTCACAACGTGGCGCGCAGCCACGAGGAAGATGTTCGCGGCGGCCGCCTCGGCCAGCCTGCCGGAGGTATTGAGGAAGAGCGCCTCGTCGGCTCCGGCGCGGCGGGCGGCGGCCCGCGCGAGGACCGACTCGAGATAGCTCGCCGTCTTGTGGCGCGCCAGCGGAGAGCGCTCGTTGCGCGGGAATGGCGCGGTCGCCAGACGCAGGCCCTCCATCATTCGCTCCCGGGGCGCGACGGTGAACGGACTCGCGGTGATGATCCTCGACGGATGGTGGATTCCCTCCAGATCGAGCCGCGAGCCGCCCCGCCCCCGCGTCAGGTGGACCCGCAGCACGAGATCTCCGCCGCCGTTCGCCCGCACGACTCGGGCCATGGCCTCGATGAGCTCGGGCAGATCCCAGATCGAGTCGATCCCCAGCGCCTCGGCGGAAGCAAGCAGCCGTCGCGCGTGCGCGGAGGCGAACTCGATCCGCCCCCCGCGCACGCGCAGGGTCTCGAAGAGGCCATCGCCGTGGAGCAGACCCCGGTCGAGCACGGGCACGCGCGCCTGATCGGCTTCCAGCAGGCGATCGTCGAGGAGGCAGATCATCGTGGCCCCGCGGCGCGCGCATGGAGAGCGGCCCCGTCGAGAGCCGCTAGCAGCAGCGCGCGCCGCATCCCCTCAGCCTTGTGCAGCGTCTCCTCGTATTCGGCGTGCGGATTCGAGTCTGCCACGATGCCGCCTCCGACCTGGAAGTGGAGCCTCCCTTCCCGGATGACCATCGTTCGGATCGCGACGTTCAGGTCCATCCGCCCATCGCGGCCGATCCATCCGATCGAGCCGCAGTAGACCCCGCGGCGCGTGGGCTCGATCTCCTCGATGATCTCCATCGCGCGGATCTTCGGAGCGCCCGTGATCGAGCCGGCGGGAAAGGCCGCGCGCACGGCGTCGAAGGCGTCCGCCCCTTCGCGGAGCCATCCCGAGACGGTCGCGACGAGATGGTGGACCGTCGCATAGCTCTCGAGCCGGGGGAACGCGTCCGCGCGCACGGATCCGTACGAGCAGACCCTCCCGAGGTCGTTTCGACACAGATCGACGATCATCGTGAGCTCGGCTCGATCCTTGACGCTCGCGAGCAGGCCCTCGGCGAGTCCTCGATCCACGGACGGATCGGGATCCCTCCGGGCGGTCCCCTTGATCGGGCGGATCTCGACGCGCCCTCCGCCGACGGCGAGGAAGCGCTCGGGCGAGGAGGAGAGGATCTGATGCGCTCCCGCGTCGATGTAGGCCGCGAAGGGCGCGGGATTGGCCGCGCGGAGCGCGAGATAGGCCCCGGCCGGATCCCCCGCGAACGCGGCGTCGAAGCGCTGGGAGAGGTTGACCTGATAGACATGCCCTTCGCGGATCCAATCGAGCGCGCGCCGGACATCGCTCGCGTAGCCATCGCGGCTCTGCGACGAGACGGGCTCGCCGCACCGCCAAGGCCCGGGAGGAGGCTTCGGGCCGGCGAGGATCTCTCGCAGCCAGGCAAGTCGATCCCGGGCGCGGCGCGACGCGGCGACTCCATCCTCGGGCGCGCCGGTCGAGATGATCCAGCCAGGTGCGTCCGTGGCGTCGAATGCGACAAAGACGTCGTAGAGGCCGAAGCGCAGGTCGGGCATCGCGAGATCGTCCCGGGCGATCGACGGGACCGTCTCGTAGCGTCGGCCCAGGTCGTAGGAGAGAAACCCGATCGCTCCGCCGGCGAAGGGTCCCGGAACGGGCGCTTCCGCGCGGATGGGCGGCCCGAGGGCTTCGCGGAGCCGCTCGAGCGGATCGCCGGGATCCGTCGATCCCGCCTCGACGATCCGGTACGGATCGGAGGCGAGGAACGTGAAGCGTCCGAGCCCCCCCGCGGGAGCCGCGCTGTCGAGCCAGGCCGCGCCCGGGAGGCGCGAGAGGCGCTCGAACACGTCGACCGGGGAGATCCCGGGGGCGAGTCGCTCGGCGATCGGCAGGGCGCTCATCGCTAAGCGCCCGCGTCCCCGGCCTGGAGGGCTTCCAGGTAGAGGTATTCCCCGCGCGCCAAACGCGCGCGGATCGCGAGAGCATCGAGCGCGCAGTGGAGTCGCGCCGCCGCGAGGCGGATCGGGCGCGGGCCCCGCATGCGCGCCAGCCATCGCTTGCCGAAGGCGAGCGCGGTCTCGGTTCGCACGCGATCGCGTCCGAAGATCGATCGCGCGGCTTCGATCATCTCCGTCCCGGTGACATCCTCGGAGGGCGCCCGCTCGGCCGCTCGAGCGCGGCGGATCACCGTGCCGAAGCTCCCGGGTTGATGGATGAGGACCACCGCCACGGCGATCCCGCGATCGATCGCCGATTGAACCGGGCCCGCGGGGCCAATGTGGTCGAAGATCACGAGCTTCCCGCCCGGACGAAGGGCGACCGCGATCTGCTCCATCAAGCGATGGACGGCGTGGATATGATGCAGCCCGTCCCAGCAGACGATTCGGTCGTAGGCGCGTCGCGGGAGGACAACGGCATTCAGATCCGCCACCTCATGAGTCAACGCGCCGAGACCCGGCTCGACCCGGCTCACCGCCGCGGCATAGTCCCGCGCGCTCTTGATCCTCTCGGGAGAGAGATCGATTCCATGCACCCGGTGCCCGCGCCTGGCGAGCTCGAGCGAGAGCCATCCACATCCGCAGGCCAGCTCCAGGATCTCCAATGGAGCGGGTTCGCAAGCATCGAGGATCCGGTCGACGTACCGCCCGCGGGCGATTGCCTCCACATCGGGATCTTCCCAGAGCTCCTGGGGAGATTCGACACGGCGTCGAAGACGGTGATCGGGCGAGTCGGGAGTCTGCCGCCCGTCCCAGAAGCGCGCCTCTCTTCTTGTGTCGATCGGCGGGATCATCGGAAGGATCGTCGCCGATCCGTGGGGGAGCGCGCAACCGCCCACAGGGCGCGTCTTGCCGCCGTTGGATCGCGTCGCTATCCTCGGGGCTCATGGGATCCCGCGAGAAGAGCAGCGATGAGAAGAATGGATCGCCGGCCGCGGAGGAGCCGAAACGATTCCTCATCTTGTATGCCCAGCCCTCGTTCTGGAGCATGGGGGAGGGGATGGGGGCGAGCTCGTTCTGGAGAGTTCCGCGCGCGCTCGCCGAGCGCGGTCACGAAGTCCACATCGTCCTGCCGGCCGAGCGTGGAGACCGGCCGGGAATCGAGACCCGCGAAGGCGTCCTCCTCCACCGCTTTCGAAGCCGGATCCGTTTCATGCCCCCTTACGCGATTCTGCCGCTGCGCCTCCTTCTTCGCCTCGCCATCTACATGGCCTATCAGGCGATCGGCTACGCGAGCGCGATGCGCGTGGCCCGTGAGACCCGTCCGGACCTCGTCATGGCGTTCGGCACCTTCGAGGCGCCGGTCGCGCGGCGAATCGGCCGCGCTCTCCGAGTGCCGAACGTGACGCGCCTCTTCGGCAACTCACTCTCGCTCACGCTGAACGATCCGATCCGCTTCCACTTGAACTTTCCCGAGGTCCGAGCCTTCCGAACGCCGGCTTCCCGCTTCATCCTGAACAACGACGGCGCCGACGGAGAGGCGGTCGCGCGCCGCTGCGGCGTGCCGCGAGAGCGATTCTTCCATCTCCGCAATCCGGTCGACTTCTCCCTCTATGCCCCGGGACCGCCGGATGCCGCGGTCTGGCAACGATTGGCGGTGCCGGAAGGGACGCCGATCGTCATGACGGTCACTCGTCTGGCCATGGAGAAGAAGCTCGAGCGACTGATCGACGCAATGCCCGCTCTGCTTCGCCGCGCGCCCGGGGCGATCGCCGTCCTGCTGGGAGACGGTCCGAGGCGCGAGGCCCTCGAGGCCCGCGCCCGCTCCCTGGGAGTGGGGCACGCCGTCCGGATGCCCGGCGCGATCGCGCACGGCGAACTGCCCCAGTGGTATCGGACCGCCTCGGTCGTCGCCTCGCTTCTCGACCGGACGAACGCGGCGAATCCGGTCTTCGAGGCGATGGCTTGCCGGAGATGCGTGGTGGCGCTGGATGCCGGGACCACGCGGGAGCTGATCGTGCCCGGCCGCACGGGGGTCCTGATCCGGCGCGAGGATCTGCCGAAGCTGGGAGATGTACTCGCCGATCTTCTCGAGAATGATGAGCAGCGCAACGAGCTCGCGCGCAGAGGCTCCATGCACGTCCGCAAGCTGATTCTCGATCCCAGGGCGCGCATGGATCTCGAGATCTCGATCCTCATGGATGCGATTCGCGAGGGATACAACGAATGAGCGATCGTCCATCGGTCGCCCATCTCGTGACGCCGTACCTATTCCTCACGGGCTCGTGGATTCATTCGCAGCTCCTGCACAATCCGAGCTATCGCTCGGTCGTCATGACGCAGGCGTCGGAGAATCGGGAGGTCTTCCCCTTCCAGCCGGTCCACGATTTCTCGGCCGGCCGCGGGATTCCGGGCCGGGCGCGCTTCGCGTTCGAGAAGTACCTCCTCGGCCGCTTTCCCGCCGGTCCCTACATCGAGGCGGCGCGCCGGGAAGGGATCGTCCTGGTTCACGCGCACCAAGGATGGGAGGGAGCGCGCACGGTTCATCTGAGACGGGCGCTCGGCGTCCCGCACATCACATCTTTCTATGGGCGGGACGCTTCCATGCTCCCGCGCCGCAGGTACTGGCGGGCATTGTACAAACGGCTCTTCGCGGAGGGAGACCTCTTCATCGCCGAGGGTTCACACATGGCGCGCACGCTGGTCGGCATCGGCTGTCCGCCCGAGAGGGTCCGGGTCGTCCACCTGGGCGTCGACCTCGACCGAATCCCGATTCGTCCGCCGCGGTCGCGCGCGGCAGCGGAGTTCGTCGGGCTCATCGCCGCGAGCTTCCGCGAGAAGAAAGGGATCCCCGTCGCGCTCGAGGCCGTCGCGCGATTGCTGCCGCGCTGGCCCGGCCTTCGCCTTCGCCTGGTGGGCGACGGCCCGCTGCGCGAGGAGATCGAGGCGCGGGTCCGCCGTCCCGACCTGGCGGGGCGAGTCGAGATCGCCGGCTACTGCGACTTCCCAAGCTATCTGAGGGAACTCGAGAGGGCCGACTTCCTCCTTGCGCCCAGCATCACCGCCTCCGACGGCGACTGCGAAGGGGGAGCGCCGGTCTGCCTGCTCGATGCCCAAGCCGCGGGGCTTCCGATCGTCGCCACGATGCACTGCGACATCCCCGAGGTCACCCTCCCGGGGCGATCGGCGCTGCTGTCGCCCGAGAGGGACGTCGACGCGCTGGCGGCGAACATCGAGGAGCTGCTCGCGCACCCTGGACGATGGGAGGCGATGGGCCGGGAAGGCCGGGCGCACGTGGAAGCCGAGTACGACGTCGCCAGGCAGGCGGTCCGCATGGCCGAGGTCTACGATGAGGCGATCTCGGCTACCGCGGGGGGCGGGCGTTGAGCGTCGATCTTTCCAGGGGCTAGAATCTCGGCGGCGGGCCTGGGACGTTATCCCGGCCCCGGGCGGGACATACGGAAGGAGGGGTGCGGTGGATCCCAGAATCACGAAACTCGCGAATCTCCTGGTCAACTACTCATGCGCGGTCGAGAAGGGGGAGAAGCTCCTCGTCGAATGCAACGGCTTCGACGCTCTCGATCTGGCGCATGAGATCATTCACCTCGCTACGAAGAAGGGGGCGCTGGTCTTCTACAACTTCCGGCACGACCGGTTGAACCGCCGCTTCCTCCTCGACGCCGATGAGGAGCAGATCAAGGCGCAGGCGAAGTACGATCTCTTCCGGATGAAGGACATGCAGTGCTACATCGGGATCCGGTGCAGCACGAACTCGATGGAACTGGGCGATGTCCCATCGCAGCAGCAGCAGCTCTTCAGCAAGCACTACGCCACGCCGGTCCATTTCAAGGTTCGCGTGCCGAAGACGCGCTGGTGCGTCATGCGCTGGCCGAACGACTCGATGGCGCAGAACGCGAAGAAGCCGCTGCACGCCTTCGAAGATTTCTACTTCGATGTCTGCACTCTCGACTACGCGAAGATGTCCAAGGCGATGGACCCATTGAAGGATTTGATGGACGCGACGAACGACGTCGCCATCAAGGCGCCGGGGACCGATCTCAAGCTCTCCATCGAAGGGCTCAAGTCGATCAAGTGCGACGGGAAGCTCAACATCCCCGACGGGGAGTGCTACACGGCCCCCGTCAAGAACAGCATCAACGGGACGATCCGGTTCAATACCCCCGCCTTGTTCGAGGGGACGGTCTTCGACGAGATCAATCTCACCTTCAAGAACGGGAAGGTGGTCAAGGCCGACGCCGGCGCGAACACGGAGAAGCTGAACGCGATCCTCGATCGCGACGCCGGCTCGCGATTCGTCGGGGAGTTCGCCTTGGGCTTCAACCCCTACGTCACCGACGCCATGCTCGACGCGCTCTTCGATGAGAAGATCGCGGGGAGCCTCCACATGGCGCTGGGCAACGCCTACGACGATTGCTTCAACGGCAATCGCTCCTCGATCCACTGGGACCTCGTGCACATCCAGCGGCCCGAGAAGGGCGGCGGCGAGATCTGGTTCGACGGAAAGCTCGTCCGCAGGGATGGCCTCTTCGTCCCGAGGGAGCTGCAGGGGCTGAATCCCAACAAGCTCAGGTAGATCCGACTGCGCAGGGGGCGCCTGTCGCACGGCGGCCGGCGCCTCCTGCGGGGCGACCTGCGGCCACCCCCCTGTCGATTCGCACCCAGATGATGTAGAATCAGTGGGTTCTCCCAAGGCTCCCAGCTCGCCACCCACTCCGGGAGGTCTCATGTTTCGAGCTTCGTCGTCGCACGGTCTCCTCTTCGCCCTCGCTCTCGCGCTGCTAGCCGGTCAGTCGCACGGCCGGCAAGGCCCGGCTGCGCAGCGCGAGCTCTCGACGCCCCCCGGGAGCGGAGGAGCCGTCTATGAGATCGACCGTCGCTCCCACCCGGCCCTGCGCGATGCCTGGGAGGAGCTTCTGCGCGACGGCTCCCTGAGCGCGATCGACGCCGCGCTGAGTCCTCTCGCCGAGGGAGCGATCCTTCATCGCGACGTCGACTGGGCTTTGATCTGGCTTGATGCGAGCACGAAGCGACGGCTGGTGGAAGCGGGAGTGCGATTGAGCGAGCCGCGCGCCCGACCCTCCGCGCCGCTGCGTTCCCTCCCTCCTGGGGACGCCGTTTCGCTTCGGCTCGACCCGCTTCATCAGAGCCTCGCCAACGCGGTCAGCGTCGATCAAATGATGGACGATCTCGGCGCGATCTCGATCGATATTCAAACGCGCTACTACAACACTTCAGGGATGCAGGCCGCCTCGCAATACGCGCTCGACCGGTTCGTCGAGTTTGGCCTCGACGAAGCCTACTTCGACAGTTTCTCCTACAATGGCTACTCGATCCGTAACGTCATCGGCGTCAAGACCGGGACGCTCTATCCGGACCGGATCTACATGATCTGCGGCCACCTCGACTCGCGATCGCCGGACCCGCAGAACCTGGCGCCGGGCGCTGAGGACAATGGATCGGGCTCCGTGGGCGTGCTCGAGGCGGCCCGCCTCCTGGCCCCCCTGCGCACCGAGTCGACGATCTACTTCGTCCTGTTCACGGCGGAGGAGCAGGGGCTCGTCGGCAGCGATCACCTCGCGGCGATCGCCGATGCCGAGAACTGGGATCTGCGCGGCGTGCTCAACATGGATATGGTCGGCTACGATCGCGCCGGCGCTCCCGATCTCTGGATCGAGGGATTCCCGAGCAACCCGGCTTCGGTCGCTTTGATGGATCGGCTCGAGGAGGTGGCCCTCCTTTACACCGACATGGGCGTCTACCGCTATCCGAACGACGGCTTCGGGAGCGACCATGTCCCCTTCGACGATCACGGATTCCCCGCGATCCTCGCGATCGACTACGACTGGGACGACTACCCCTGCTATCACCAGACCTGCGATGTCCTGGCGAACATCGTCCCGACGCAGCAGCGGCGGATGGTTCTGGCGGTCACCGTGGCCGGAGCGCAGCTCGCCGGGCTTCAGGCCGATCTCGGATCGATCGAGGGAACCGCCGACCGCACGGATTCGGGCGACGATTCCGGCATCGCCATCGAGATCCTGGGAACGGAGTACCCGCCGGTCTTCTCGGGGCCGCAGGGAGATTTCGTCCTACCCGATCTTCTGCCCGGGACCTACACGCTGCGGGCGACAGCGGCGTGGTACGAGGACTCCGAGGTACAGGCGCTCGTCGTCGAAGGCGGCGTGACGCATGTGACGATCCCGCTGGCTCCGGTCGATCCGGCCGCGCTCGCAGGGGTGGTCCGCCTGTACGGCGGCGGCAACCCGGCCGGCGCCCGCGTCTTCGTCGAAGGGCAGCAGCCTGTGGCCATGGTCGCCGCCGACGGAGGCTACGAGCTGGAGCCCGTCGATCCGGGCGCGATCGTCGTCAGCGCGAACTTCGAGGGACGCATGCCCTCCGCGCGGACGCTCGAGGTCTCCGCGGGCGAGCTCGTCTCCGGCGTCGACTTCGACCTGAAGACGATCCTCGACTTCGAGAGCGGCGCGGATGATCTCGTCGCGAATACGGGATGGGAGTGGGGGAGCGATGCGACGGTCGGCGCGCACTCGGGCGCCAAAGTCTGGGGGACGAAGCTGAACGCCAACTACGATAACTGCGCCGACTACAGGCTCGATCTGCCCCCGCTCGACCTGCGCTTCTACGAGTCGGCCCGCCTCCGCTTCTGGCACTGGTTCAATATCGAGGCGGCTTACGACGGCGGAAATGTACAGGTGTCCACCGACGGCGGGGCGACCTGGGCGCCCGTCGATCCGATCGGCGGCTACCCGGGTGATTTGCAGGGCGGCTGTAACCCGCTCGACGGGCAGGGCGGCTTCGGCGGCGCGGGCGCGAGCTGGAGGGAGGCGGTCATCGACCTGGCGTCCTACCTCGGGGCGTCGATCAGGGTGAGATTCTGGTTCGGCAGCGACGAGGGGGTCCGGCTCCGCGGATGGTACATCGATGACATCTCGCTCGACGGCACCCTCGAGCCCGCCGGCGCGCCGGAAGGCGATTGGGCCGCTCCGGCGGTCCTCTCCTCCGTCGAGATCAGTCCCAACCCATCCCCGTCGGCGGCTTCGATCCGATTCCGTCTGGGCGCGACTGGCGAGACCTGGGCCACCATCTTCGATGCCGCGGGTCGTCGCGTGCGTGGTCTCATCGACGGGGAGCGTCTGGGCCCCGGCGATCGCTCCCTCGTCTGGGACGGAAGGGACGCGGCCGGCCGTCTCGCGCCGGCGGGCGTCTACTGGCTTCGGGTCTTCGTGAACGGACGAAGCGAGACTCGGCCCCTGACGCTCGTTCGCTGACGCGCGGGCCGGGGGCGGGATCGCCTAGGGCGATTCGATCGCCTGAAGATCCCGGCGCACGCGCGCGGCGTCGGGCGAATCGGGATCGAGCTCGAGGAATCGGCTCCAGGCCCGCGCCGCATCCGCGATCGCTCCCTCGCCGGCGAGGGCGTCTCCCATGAGGAGATACCCCTCGGCGTCTCGCGGAGACTTCGCGAGGTAAGCGGCGAGATGCCGGAGCCCCTCACGGCGGTCGCCGACCTCGGTTTCCAGGTAGCCCACGGCCTTCAACCGATCCCACCTCGAGGGCTCGGCCGTCAGGGCCGCGCGATAGGCGATCAACGCCCCCGCATAGTCCTCCGCCTCGATTCTCAGGGTTGCCAGCCGCTCCCAGAGGAAGGCCACTTCGCGGTCATCCGGGTAGACTTGCGGCTGCAAGCGCTCCAGCACGCGCAGGCGATCTTCCCGCTGCGCGAGCGGATCGGCGATCGCGCTCGACTTGGCGCTCAGACGATAGTGGCTTCCGCCGTAATAGGTTCGATGGAGCCAGATCCCCATGTCCTCGATCCTGCGGTGAACGAGATCGGAGTCGGCATTGATCGCGAAAACCGTGGCCGTGGCCAGGGCCAGGGGGAGCGCGCCGGAGAAGAAGCGTCGCGGCGCGGTCCTTGCTCCGACGGTCGCGTAGACGGCCGCGTACAGCAGCGGCGGCGAGAGCAGGCACATCAGATCCCAGTCGTAGGGGAAGCCGATCGCCGGATTCAGAATGAAGTTGTGCACGAGAGCGAAGAGAATCGACGGCAAGAGGATCCACGCGCGAGATCCCGGGCGGCCCGGTCTCGGCAGGACGCACAGGGCGAATAGAATCGCCATGGACGAGATCGTCGCGAGCGATCCGGCGAGGTCGAGGAAGTGCGCCCCGGAGAAGAGCGTGTACTTCAGGTAGGGGAGTCCGACGCAAGCCGTCGTCACGGGCAGAAAGATCTGGCGGGGCGCCGGGCGTCCGCCGGAGTAGATGTAGTCGTAGCAGTAGGAACCCACCGCAGCGTAGAGGAGCGCGACACACGCCACGCCGATGATCGAGCCGTAGACCGCGGCGCGCGCGGGCATCCACTTGCCCAGAGCGGGACGTCGCGCGGCGAGGACCGTGCCGATCCAGACCAGCGCGGTCGGCACGAGGGCGGCCGATTGAATGTGGAAGACAAGCGCCAAGGCGAGCCAGATCAAGGCGCGCGGCCGGATGCGCAAGCCTTCGGGATCGGCGAGAGCCCGCACGAGATCCATCAGGAAGAGGCACATGAAGAGGCGAACGACCGTGTAGTTTTCGATATGCCCGAAGAAGAGCTGATTGGCTCCATCGAAGAGCCCGAGGAGAAGCGCCGCGCTTCGTCCCCAGCTCTGGAGGCCCGGGAGCGTCGCGGCGAGGCGCGTGTGGGCGTAGACGAAGATCCCGCCGCAGACCGTCGAGACGAAGATGTAGCTACGCTCGAAGCCGAGGCCGCTTGCGCGTCCGACGAGATCGTGCAGGACAAAGGTCGCCGCTCCGCGTGATTGGAAGCCGATATCCAGCATCCGGCGCAGGTGGACGCCGAGGTACTCGCGCGAGTAGTCGTCGATATAGTATCGGGTGTCGCCGTATAGCCGCGTCGCGACGGGGAACGCCGCGAAAACCGCGAGGGATACGAGCCCCATCGCGATCGGAAGACCGCGGGGGCGGCGTTCGAGCGCCTCCCCGAGCGCCGCGGCCGCTCGATGCGCGCGATCGCCCATCGAGGGGATCCAGAGAACGATTGCCAGCAGCAGCAGGACGCCGGGCCAGAGCGGCCCCACGCGGCTGAGGTGATCCCATCCCCACGACCACCCGGTGGAGACGAACGCTCCGATCGTCATGGGCAGAGACATGAGGAGGAAGACCGCCGGGACTCGCCATCCGCCGCCTGGTGACGCCGCCATGCTCCCCTCTCTAGCAGGTCGCGACGCGCCCGTCCACGGAGGATCAAGCGCGGCGTTCAGTCCGAACCCCAATCAGCCGATATTCAGGTGGCGAAGGAGACCACCCATGGACAAGACGCCGCGCGCTACGAGGCACAAGCATTTGCAGACTGCAATTGGGCGATCAACGCGGCTGGGTGAACTCCTCCTCCGACTCGGCCACCTCCGCCCCGACCAGCTGGCCGCAGCGCTCGACCACCAGAGACGACAGCCGCCTGCGGAGCGGGAACCCCTTGGCGCGATTTGCGTTGCCATGGGCTTTCTCGCCGAGGAGCGCCTCGACCGGATCCTCGACCGGTGGGGAAAGAGGCTGCGCTTGAGCGAGATGCTCGTCCACCGCAAGAGGATCTCCCAGGCGCAGCTCCTGACTGCGCTGGTCGAGCGGCAACGCGGGGGGCGCCGCCTGGGCGAGATCCTCCTCGAGCAGAAGGCGATCGAGCCGGAGAGCCTGGCCGAGACCCTCTCCGAGCACTTCGACATTCCGTATGTCCCCTTGGCCGATCTCCAACCGGAGCCGGAACTCGTCCGCTACGTGAATGAAATCTTCGCGCTGCGCAATCACCTCGTCCCGGTCGGAAGGCTGGGCAGGCAGATCACCGTCGCGATCGCCGACCCGACACGGCGCGACATCGCTCGCGAACTCGAGCGATCCAGCGGACTGAAGGTGCGGCTCGTCCTCGCCACTCCCCAGGAGATCGAGCGCTTCGCCGCGGCCCTCTACGGCAGGGCGACGGGGATCCTCCCCGCGGTCGAGCCGAATCCCGCGACCGAGCCGCGCGTCGCGTCCGGCCCCGATCCGAGTGCGGAAAGCCGCGAGATTCTGCGACGGATCGTGACCGTCGCGGCCTCGCGATCAGCGACTGCGCTCACCTTGGAGCCGACGGAGCAGGGGACCCTCGCGCATGCCGCCGCGGAGGGCGGTTCCATCCCGATTCCCGGCCATGGAATCTCACAGGAATGTCTGGCGGGGATCCTCTTCGAGCTGAAACGCCTGGCTCATCTCGATTCGGCCGAGACTCGCCGGCCGCAAGAGGGAGTCCTCGTGGTCCAGACAGATGAGGGCGACCACTCCAGGCCGGTGAGCCTCCGTCTGACCGTCGTCCCGGGGCCGCTCGGAGAATCCGCGCACCTGCGGTTTCTCGACCGCCGCCGGCCGAGCCGCGCCTTCGAGGAGGTCGGACTTCTCGAGGCGACCTCGCGTCGCCTGGAGAGGGCCCTCGATGCGGCCTCGGGGCTTTTCCTGATCGCGGGGCCTCCCGGGAGCGGGAAGAGAAGCACTCTGCGCGCCTGCGCCGCGTATCTCCAGCGAAAGGGCCGCGGGGTGATGTCGATCGAGGATCCGATCGTCTTCGTGCAGGACGGGATTACACAGGTCCAGATCGACCAGGCCATCGGCAATACCTATGCCCGCTACCTCCGGAGCTTTCTTCCCCTCCAGCCGAACGCCATCCTGATGGACCATCTCGACGGCGGGGAATCGGCCGATCTGGCCCTCGGCGTCGGCGCGGACGGGCCCCTCATTCTCGCGACCCTGCGCGCGACGAACGCCACCGACTCGATCAATCGCCTCTACGAGATGGGGACGGACGCGAACCTCATCGCCTCGGGTCTGGCCGGGGTCTTCGGCCAGCGGCTGATGCGACGCAACTGCCCCCACTGCGCCATTCCCTACGAGCCCTCCCCGTCGGCGGCGCGCGACTGGTTCGGCGACGCGCCACTCCCCGCCGGCCTCAAGCGCGGATCGGGTTGCGATCGCTGCGGCGGAACCGCCTTCCTGGGAAGAGTCGTCGTCTCCGAGCTCTGGATTCCGACCGACGAGGAGGCCGCGATGATCGCCGGCTGCGTTTCGGGCGACCTTCTGCACGAGCGCGTGCTCCAGCGGATCGGAAGCCTGGTCGGCGAGGCGTTGCGGCGCGTGCTCGCGGGAGAATCGACGCTCGAGGAGGCTCTGCGCGTCGTGCCCCGCGGGGATCTATTGCCTTCCGAGCGCGGAGGAGCCGGTCGGGGCCGACCGGCCACCGGATCGAATCGCGGGCTCCGCGCCGCCTGACCCGCCCGGCGCGGGCGCGCTTCGCGCCCCCGTATCCACGCTACGCTTCCTCTGCTAACCTCCCCCTCGTTGCCGGTTCACAAGGGGGTGGCCATGACGGATTGGAATCCTCGACTCGGACGCCGCCGATTCCTCGGCGTGATCGGCGGCGCCGCCGCCGCGACGTTCGTGCAACCGCTCGATCGCTGGATCTCGCCGGCGCAAGCTCAGGATGCGACGAGCATGTTCCCGATGAGCGCCACCCTCGCCTCACGCGTCCTCGCGGAGGCGCGAGCGCGCGGCGCCGGATTCTCCGAGATCTTCCTCGAGACCCGTGTCGTGACCAGCATGCGCTTGATCGACTCCGCGATCGAATCGGTCTCCCAGGGGATCTACTCCGGATGCGGCGTGCGCGCGGTTCTCGGCGATCGCTTCGGGTACGCGTACGCTGACTCCTTCGAGGAGGCCCCGCTTCTGGACGCGGCTCGAAGCGCCGCGGCGATCGCCTCCTCCGTCTCGCCGGCCGAGGGAGTGCGGGGCTTTCGCCTCGATCACCCGGTCAATGTGATCCGCTACTTGCGGCCCTTCGACGAGGTGGAAGCCGACGAGCGCGCCACCTGGCTCGCGCGGGCGGACGAGGCGGCGAGAATCTACGATCCGGCGATCCGGCAGGTGGTCGTCGAGCTGAACGACGAGATGCTCCGCAGCGGAGTCATCAACTCGGATGGTCTCTGGATCGAGGATCGTGCGCCGCTCCTCAGCCTGCGGGTCAATGTCAACGCCGCGCGCGACGGGCGCCACTCGACCGGGCTGGAGAGGACGAGCTTCCGCAAGGGGGCGGAGCAGATGGACGAAGACGCGGCGGGCAAGACGGCTCGCGAGGCGGCCCGCATGGCGGTCGTGATGCTCGATGCCGCCGATCCGCCCTCGGGCGAAATGCCGGTCGTTCTGGGGGCAGGAGGCGGGGTGCTCTTCCACGAGGCGGTGGGCCACGGGCTTGAGGGAGACCTCGTCAGCCGTGGCGTCTCATTCTACAGCGGCAAGATCGGGCAGCGCGTCGGATCAAGCCGCGTCTCGATCATCGACTGGGGCGGAATGGTCGATCTCCGCGGCTCCTACAACATCGACGACGAGGGCACGCCTCCCCGGCAGAACATCCTGATCGAGAAGGGGATCCTCCGCGGCTTCCTCACCGATCGGATCAGCGCGCAGAACCTCGACACGATTCGCACGGGCAACGGACGCCGGCAGTCGTACCGCTTCCCCCCGATGGTCCGGATGAGCAATACCTACCTCTATCAGGGCGAAGACGACGTGGATGGGATCATCCGGGAGACGAAGAACGGGCTCTTCGCGCGCTCTCTCGGAGGCGGCGAGGTCGACACGACGAGCGGCAACTTCACATTCGGCGTCCTCGAAGGGTACAAGATCGAGGACGGGAAGATCACGACACCTGTGCGTGGAGCGAATCTCGTCGGCAATGGGCCCGAGATCATGAACCGCATCGATCTCGTCGGTCCCGATCTCGTCTTCTGGAACGGCACGTGCGGGAAGGGGCAATGGGTGCCGGTGACCTCGGGAGCGCCGACATTGAGGATCTCGTCGATGACCGTGGGCGGGACGGAGTAGGAGGAGCCGCGATGGACGAGAGGAAGCTGGTCGATTCGATTCTCGACGCCCTGCGCGCGGCCGGAGCCTCCGGCGACGCGTATCTGGAGCACCGGCGCTCGATGCATCTGCAGATCCGCGAGGGGCGGCTCGAGGAGGTCACCCGGGCGGAAGTCCTGGGAGTCGGAATTCGGGCGATGCTCGGCGGCCGGCTTGGCTTCGTCCACACGAGCGCCGCCGACCTCGGCCGCGTCATGAAGGCGGTCGAGACGGCCTGCGACCTCGCGCGAGCGGGATCTCCGCGGGAGGATCTCGTCCTCGCGGCCCCCGCCGGACCGGGTGACGGCAGCGACGAGGGCGAGTCGCTCGAGCTCTACGACGCCGCGCTCGAGAATGTGCCGCTCGGCGAGAAGGAGCAGTGGGCACAGGCGGCCGAAGCGGTGGCGCGGGGTTTCGACCCGAAGATCCGCCGGACCGAGGGAGCTTCCTACAACGAGGATCTCGGCGGCTACTGGATGGGAAACACGAACGGGCTCTTTCGCCATAGCAGGCGCTCTCACATCAGCGTCGGGGTTCAGGTGATTGCGGAGGAGGCGGGGGAGATGCAGCCGGGCGAGGTCGGGATCGACGCCGTCCGCTTCATGGATCTCCCCGATCCCGGCGCCCTCGGCCGGCGCGCCGGGGAGCGCGCGATCCGTCTTCTGGGCGGTCGGCCCGTTCCCACGGGAAACTACCCGGTCGTCTTCTCGAGAGACGTGGGCTGGACCCTTCTCATCCACCTCGCGCAGGCGATGAACGGCGAGAACCTGAGCCGTGGGCGCTCCTGGCTCGCCGATCGCGGCGAGACGCCGCTGGGCTCCCCCCTGGTGACGATCGTCGACGACGCGCGCGAGGCCCGAGGCCCTGGACGCGCGCCCTTCGACGGCGAAGGGGTCGACTCGACACGCACGGTCCTCGTCGAGGCCGGAGGAGTCCGTGGGAGCTTGCTCGATCTCGCCTCCGCGAAGCGCCTGGGCCTCGCATCGACCGGAAACGCGCACCGCGACGGCTACGAGGCGCTTCCACAGATCGCCCCCACGAACCTCTTCATGATGCCGGGCAGCTCCACGGTCGAGGGGATCCTCTCTGGAGTCGAAGAAGGGTTCTGGGTCTGGGGACTCTCGGGATGGTGGGTCGGCCTCGATCCCTCGAATCCGAGGTTCTCGAGCGCCGCCTCGGGTCTCTGGATCGAGAAGGGCAAGCCGACTCGCTCGGTCGCGCGTGTCACGATCGCCGGCACGATCGAGGAGATCCTCGGGAGCATCGATGCCGTTGCCGGGGATCTGATCTGGGAAGGATCGATCCAGACCCCGACCTTCCGCGTGGCCTCGATGACTGTGTCCGGCGTGTGAGCCGCGGAGCCTACGCATCGCGCGAGGGGAGGGGAGGCAGATGAGGATGAAGACGGCGCGTCTCTTCGTCGACGGCCGCTGGATCGACGGCGCGGACACCACGGAGATCCGAAGCCCTTTCGACAATGGCATCGTCGGTCGCCACCACCGCGCAGGAGAGCGAGAGGTGGATGAGGCGATTCGCTCGGCCGAGCGCGCGTTTCTCGCCCACCGCAACGATCCGCCCGCCGTCCGAGCGGCCGCGCTGCAGGCGATCTGCCGGATCCTGGAGCGGCGGGCCGAGGATCTCGCGCAGGCGATCTGCGGCGAAGCGGGCAAGCCGATCCGCCTCGCTCGCGTCGAAGTCGAGCGAAGCTTGCACACCTTGAGCTGGTCCTCCGAGGAGGCGAAGCGTATCGACGGGCAGCTTCTGCCGCTGGATGTCACCCCCGCCGGGACGGGGCACATGGGAATCACCAGGCGCGTGCCGATCGGCCCCGTGCTCGCGATCACGCCCTTCAACTTTCCGCTGAATCTAGTCGCGCACAAGGTGGGCCCGGCCATCGCGGCCGGTTGTAGCGTCGTCTTGCGTCCCTCCTCACAGACGCCGCTCACCGCGCTCCTCCTTGCCGAGATCGCGGAGGAGGCGAACCTCGCCGCCGGCCTTCTGAACGTCGTGCCCTGCCCCGTTCAGCTCGCGGGAGCGATGGTCGAGGATCCACGGATCCGGATGGTCACCTTCACCGGAAGCCCCCACGTCGGATGGCCCCTCAAGAAGCAGGCGGGCGATCGAAAGGTGACCCTCGAGCTGGGTGGCAACGCCGCGGTGGTCTTCGATCGCGGGGTGGATCCTCTCCCGCAGATTCCGAGGATAGCGATCGCGGCCTACGCCTACGCCGGGCAGAGCTGCATCTCGGTGCAACGGATCCTCGTGCCCGAAGAGGTGGAGGAAGCCTTCGTCGAGGGATTCGTCGCCTATGCGCGCGAGAAAGTTCCATTCGGCGATCCGAGCCTGGAGGAGACGATCGTGGGGCCGTTGATCCGAAGCGAGGAGGCCGACCGCGTGATGGCGTGGATCGGCGAGGCGCGCGAATCGGGCGCCGAGATCCTGGCCGGCGGTCGCAGGTCCGGCAACATCATCGAGCCGACGCTCCTGCGCCGCGTCGATCCGAGGATGCGGATCTCCTGCCAGGAAGTCTTCGGGCCGGTCGCGGTCCTCGACACCTTCAAGGAGTTCGACGAGGCGCTCTCCAAGGTGAACGACTCGGAGTACGGCCTCCAGGCGGGGGTCTTCACGCACGATCTCGATCACGCATTCCGCGCCTTCCGCGATCTCGAAGTCGGAGGGGTTCTCATCAACGAGATGCCGACCTGGCGCATCGATCACATGCCCTACGGCGGGGTCAAGCGATCGGGCTTCGGCCGCGAGGGGGTCCGCTACGCCATCGAGGAGATGACCGAGCTGCGGCTGCTCGTCCTCAATCTGCCTTGAGCCGTCGTTCTGACTTGCGCAACTTCTCGCGCAGGGTCTTGCGGTCGATTCCCAGGATCTCCGCGGCGCGCGTTCGATTGCCGTCCACCGAGGCGAGCACCTCCCGGACATAGGCGAGTTCGACTTCCTCGAGCGGGCGATCCGGCGGCACTCCGGCCCAAGCGGAGAACCGCATCGAAGACGGCAGGTCGGGGACCTCGATCCGATCGCTATGCGCGCCTGCCACGAGGGCGCGAATCGTCGTCCAGAGCTCCGCGACATTGCCCGGCCACGCATACGCCATGAGCGCCTCCAACGCCGGACCCGAGGGCTCGGGCCGGGGCTGACCCGTCTCGGCCGCCGCCTGCCGGAGGAAGCCCCGCACGAGGTGCGGGATGTCCTCCCGTCGTTCCCTCAGGGCGGGCATGTCGATCTCGGAGGCCCGGAGCCTCCGGCGGAGCGCGTCGAGGAAGAGCCCGCGTTCCACCAGATCGCCGATGTCGAGCATCGCCGTCGCGATGATCCTCGGACAGGACGTCGACTCGATCCGCGCGAGCAGGCGCCGCTGGCCCTCCCTGGGCAGGCGGTCGATCTCGGAGACGAGCAGCGTCCCGTCGGAGCCATCGGGAATCCAAGCGGCCGCCGCGGCGCCGTCGATGCGGTGGAACGGTCGCCCTGCTCCCTTGCCGGTCTCGTGGATCGCGCGGGCTGCGGTCGTTCGACCCGTCCCCGCCTCTCCACGAATCACGATGGGCGATGCGAGAGCCGCCTGGCGGCGGATCGCCCGGAAGACATCGAGCATCGATGCCGACACCCCGATCATCCCGCAGGGGCCCGTGACCTCCATCTGATCATGTTCGCCCGCTCCGTCCACGAGCCGCCGCGCCGCGCGGCGCTCCAGCACCTTCTCCACCGCCGCGGCGAGCTCCGTCATCGTGAATGGCTTCGACAGGTAATCGGCCGCGCCGGTCTTCATCGCCTCCACCGCTCCCTCCACCGACGGGTAAGCGGTGATCATGAGGACCTCGACATCCTTCTCGTTGCTCCGGACGTGGCGGATCAGCTCGAGACCCGAGATGCCGGGCATCTTGAGATCGGTGACCACGACGTCGATCCGTTCCTTGTCGAGGGTTGCGAGGGCCTGCGGGACCCCTCCCGCGCAGAAGACTCGATAGCCGGAACCCTCGAGATTGCGTCGCAGGACCTCGAGCGTATCGATCGAGTCGTCGACGACCAGGATCGCCTGATGAGGATCGGTTGCCTTCATCCCACCCCCCGGTGAACCGGCAGCCGTACCTCGAATCTCGAGCCGCGGCCCGGTTCGCTCGTAACCTCGATACTACCCCCATGGGAGCTCACGATCCCATGCACGACCGCAAGCCCCAATCCGGTCCCCTGCCCGACCTCCTTGGTCGAGAAGAACGGCTCGAAGATCTGCGCGAGGATCTCCTTCGGCATGCCGATCCCCGTGTCGGCCACGGTGAGGCAGACGCGATCGCCCTCCGCGGAGGTGGAGACGACAATCGTGCCCCCCGCGGGCATCGCCTGGATCGAGTTCAGCACGAGATTGACCACGACCTGCGCGATCTGCCCCGGATCGGCGATGAGGGTCGGCAGCTCAGCGGCGAGCTCGAGTGTGAGCTGGATCCGCGCTGCGTCGAAGCGGGGCTCGAGAATCGTCAGGCCGTCGCGCACCACGCGGTTCAGGTCGATCGGGGCGCGTGCGGGCGGAGTCTGCCGCCCGAAAAAGAGGAGCTTCTTGATGATCTCTCGCGCTCGCAGCGAGGCCTGCACGATCTTCTCCAGATCCTGCCGTGTCTGCGGCGGCAGATCCGGAACCGTGCCGGCCAGTTGCGCGAAGCCCAGGATCGCCCCGAGCGGCTCGCTCAGCTCATGGGCGATGCCGGCAGCCAGCTTTCCGATCGTGGCCAGACGGTCCGCGTGCAGGAGCTGCTCGTGGAGGCGCGCTTTCTCCTCCTCCGCCTGCGTTCTCTCGACGATCAGTCCGATTCCCCGCGCCACCTCGTCGATGAGATTCCTCTCCTCGGCGAGGAAAGGTCCCTCCACGAGTTCGGGCCGCGGCTCGGTGTAGACGATCTCGACCCGGCCCCGAGGCCGGCCGCCCACGAGTATCGGAGCGGACTGGATCCACGCGGTTTTCCGAAAGCCCGCTGTCGCGTGAGCGGCGCCGTCGAAGGCGATCCGCGCCTCGCAGACGTCTGGGTACTGCCAGCCCGGCGGGAGGAGCTCCGCGATCGCGCGCAGGCGGGCGGCGAGGTCGAGATCGGTCGATTCGGCGACCTTCGCGATTCCATAGAGGCAGGTGAGTTCCTTGACCCGTTCCTGCGCGAGGCTCTGGACCTGCTGATGCGTCAGCACGAGGCCGAGGACCTCGGCGGCATCCTCGAAGAACCGAACATCGACGATGCTGAAGGTTGTGTCGGGATCGCAGGTCAGCTGCAACAGGCCGAGCCGGCGGCCCTCGACCCGCAAGGGAACCAAGATGAGGGATCGAAACGACTCCCGGACTCCCCACGCGGCGAGCTCGACGGGGCCGGCCGCGCCGAGGTCGATCGGCTTCATCCTCCCGATGTCTGGGGTCCAGAAGGTCCCGCGCGGGGTGACGTGATCCTCCAATCCGCTCGGGATATCCTCGCAGAGCGCCTTCCAGAGGATCGACGGAGGAGTCGAGTCGTACCCATCGACTCCCGGTGGATCGGCCCGCCGTTCTGTCTCGAAGCGAAAGGGGGTCGAGTGGCCGCGACGGGCGTGGTAACGGATCGACGGCGCCCATCCCTCGAGGTGGATCGCGACGCCGCCATTCCCCAAGGCCCCGAGGAACCGCGCGGTCACGCAGTCAAGGAATGACGCGAGCGGGAATCCCTGATTCGCCGCGAGCATCAGTCCGCGGACGAGGCTCCTGAAGTCGTCGCCCGACCGGCCCGGCTTGAGGTGAGCTTTCACAGTGTCGATCGCCTCCTGGAACCGCGAAATCGACTCCACCGGATTCTAGCCCGGCGTGACCGGCGAATCGAGGTCGATCGGTCGCGCGTTCGCATCGATCCCGGGAGGCCGGGCGGGCGAGCTTGACGTCGGGCATCTCCAAGGGCGAGAATTCTACCGCCGGGGTTCAGACCCCTGCCGGGAGATCGTGAAGATAGCCGGCCGCGCCACCCAGGAGGGCTTGGACATGCATCGAATCGACATGCGCGCGCTATTCGGCGCTCACGGCGTCGTACTTCTTCTGCTCGCGGCGGCCCTTCCGGCCGCCGCCACGGAGTTTGTCGAGACGTTCGAGGGCGGGAGCAACACCGGAGGATGGAGCTTTCACGGCCCCAATGAGCAGATCCGCGCGACCGGAGGGAACCCGGGCGCGCATTTGCACACCACCGATCTCGACACGTTCGCTCCTCACCCGGGCACGACTCTCCCCTCGATCTTCTCCGGAGACTTGCGCGCCGCCGGCGTGAGCGAGATCGGAGTCGACCTCATCACCCTCCATGTCGACTTCTCCGCCGAGGGCCGGCCCCTGACGCTGATGTTCATCTCCGAGAACGGCACGCCCTTCGATCCCGACGACGACTGGGCAGCCTACACGATGGGGTCGAACATCCCGCTTCCGGGCGAGGGGTGGAAATCCTACGACTTCGATGTGCCCTCGAACGCCACCTCCCTGCCGCCCGGCTGGCGCACGATCCCCTTCGGGCCTAACTCTCCGAATGATCCCGACTGGAACGACGTCATCACCGACGTCGCCTCGTGCGGCTTTTTCTACGGCGATCCGGAGATGTTCTTCATCTTTCAGATGTGGGAGCTCGGTCTGGATAACCCGAGGATCAGCTATCTCGATCCGGGCGATGTCGAGTCGCCGCCGCTCGCCGGCGACGCGCCGGCCCTGCTGCGGGTCGCCCCCAACCCGGCGGCCGGTCCGGTCACAATCATGCTGCGGCATCCCGAGATCGGCAACGGAGAGCTCTCGGTCCATGCGGCCGACGGCCGCGAGCTGGCATCCTGGCCGATCCCATCCGGCGCGGGGAGGGTCTCGAGCTTCGATTGGGAGGGGCGGGACGCGGACGGGCGCTCGGTCCCCGCGGGCGTCTATTTCGTGCGGGCCAGAATCGGGGCGGAGCGCTTCGGCTGGAGCTTCGTCCGCCTGGCGGATTGACCTCCCCCGCCCTCTACTGGACCGTGATCTTCCGCTGGGGGACGCGCAGCTTCACCGCGGCGCCCCGGGCCGTGGTGGCCTCGAGCCCGATCGAGATCGTGTGAGTCCCCGAGGGGACGGCGAGCTCGATCATCTTCCCCTGTCCCGGGACGATCTCGGGGAAGTCCGGGTAGACCGCCGTATGGCTCGAGCGCGACTTCAGGGGGAAGCTCTTCCAGGGCTTTCCATCCAGGAGGATCGGAACGACGTAGCTCTGCGTGACTCCGTTGGTGTGGTCGAAGTCGAGCCGCGTGCTCACCCGCAGACGCAGCGGTCCCCGGAGGGTGACGGTCACGGGCTGAGTCTGCGTCATGCGGTAGACGGTCGACTCGGTCTCCTTCTCCTGCAACCGCGCCGCCTCCGCGTATCCCTCGGGCTGGAACGAGACCCAGGTGATCTTGGAGCTCGCAGGCGTTCCGCGGAAGATTCGCAGCGCAACGGTGGCGCCGTCCTCGATGGGAAAGATGTGCACGCGATGGTCGCCGGTCGGCACGCGGATTGTCGTCGTCTCGAGTGTCCCGATCCGTCCGCCCGCCTCGGTCGCCGCGCTCTTGCTGATGCCGAAGCTCTCCACGCTCGTCCGCAGCTCGACGCCGTCGATCTCCGCGCGGATGCGGTAGCTGGTCGCGGCGGGAGTGGAAGCGCCCGGGAACACGTAGCGGCTGAGCACCCGCAGGGAGCTGGGACCTTTGACACGGATCTCGACCGGATGCTGGCGCGATGCGAGATCATAGTTGCTGAGCTTCGCGCCGACGCGCACCTTCATCGGCCCGGCAGATGCCGTCGCCTGGATTCTCTTCGTCGTCGTCTTCGCCTCGACCGCCGGTGCGGCGGCCATCGCGATGATCCCCGCCGCGAGGATCAAGCCACGCCCGTTCATCCCCCACTCCTTTCGCCCACCGGCTCGCCGCCCATCCCGGGAACCGGCAGCGGTGCCGCCACCTCGCGCGCGGCCTTGGCCGCGCGGTTGCGCGCTCGCAGGACACCGAAACAGAGTACCAGATAGACCGCGAGTATTGGGATGGTCACCCGCAAGTCATAGGCTTCGCGATGGAAGATCTCCCCGTCGCCCACCGGAGGGACCGTCTCGGGCGCCAATGGCAGGCCGTAGACCCCGGCGATCGACTCGATGTTCAGGACATGGACGACCGGCACCCGGTTCTTCGCGTAGTGATGAAGCACGCCGCGCTGCGCCCAGTTGTACGGCTTGAGTCTGCGATTCACCCCCGGGGGGATGAGATTCGCGCTCTGCGTGGACCCGATGCTTGCCGAGCTACCGCCGATGTTCACGTAGGCTTTTAGCCCCCCGAATGGGGCGGCGAGCGAGTCGAAGATCGCGATGCGCGTTTGCACCGACTGCTCGAGAGTCGGAAGGACGATCGCAGGCATGCCGTTTCGAGAGATCGCCTCCCGCAACAAGGCGCGGCCCTTTGGCGAGAGGCCGCGGCCCCGATCGTTGCTCCCTCCGAGACTCGCCGCCGCGCTGCGGACCGAGATGAGTCCCCGGTCGTAGAGGAGCTTCTCCATGTCGAGCCATGTGAAGGTGGGGTCGTTGGCGCCCCACATGCTCGCTCCGATCGATGTGATCACGACCGGGTGCAGCTTCATCTGATCGGCGGCCGCGATCAGGCAGACGTTCAACGCCGGGAATGAGCCGGTCATCCCGACGCCCACCGCGTCGCCGGGCTTCAGCTGGAGGTCGTGAAAGTAGCGGACGAAGACCGCCGCGAAGTTCGGGTTGACTGAAGTGAGCTTCGATTCCAGCACGCCCCGGTCGGTCGTGATGAGCGTGAACTCCTGTCCGATGAGCCCGCTCGCCTCGGGATCGTTTTCGGCATCGAGCGTGCTCGGAGCTCCGACGCGCGCCTCGCGGATCGCGTCGAAACAGCGCTGCGCGCGCGACGCCGCGGCCATCTTGTCGTCGATGTGAGGCTGCGGCTGCAGCTGGCGGGTCGCCTCGCTCAAGGCGTGGAATCCGATCCCGAGCAGCGCCAGGGCGATGAGCAACAGATCGGTTCGCCGCATCCAGGCGGCGCGCGGATTGCTGTTAGAGGAGGCCGGTTTCAAGCAGCGCTCCTCCATGCAGCACGATCAAGGCGAGGCGGACGAGCACCGAGGCGACCGTCATCGCCGCCAGAGTCTGAAAGACTCCCTGCCGCGTCATCCAGTAAGCGAGAAGTCCCGGGATGATGAAGCCGATCGCCGAGAGCGCCCCGGCGAAGTCGGAACCGCCAAAACTCGGAATCCTGGCTGTCATTGCGCCAAAGATGAACCCGAGCAGCACGGCGAGCACCAGGGTCCTGCGCCCGTAGATCAGCAGATGCCGCGCCGCGAAGCGAAGGCAGGCATAGGTGACGAGAGCCGCCAGCACCGTGCCCAGGACCTGGAGCGGACGATCGAGGTAAAGAGCGATATACCCCGGGACGACGAAGCCCCCGGCCGCGAACCCGACCGCTTCCGTGAACAGCAGACTCACGACCAACCCGAGGCCGATCGCCTCCGCAATCAGCAACCCCCACCCCCTCCCTGTGTGGCGAACTTCAGGATCTCGTGGCCGATCCCGCCGATGTTTCCGATACCCCCCACCCGCGTCCGAGGGCCAGGGCAGAGCTCGACGATCGAATCGAAGATCGTGGCCGGTTGGGCATGTCCTACGATACGCAGCTTCTGGCGCGGGACCTGCCGCTCGAAACGGCGCTGCACGGTGCCGGGCACTCCCCCAACCAGGATGTAGAAGTCGGCTCGAAGCGCCGATTCCACCGCCTCCGCGTACTGCAGGGAGCGGTCGACGCGGTCGCCGCGTAGATTGATGAGCGCCACGGTCGGCGTCCCGCTATCGGCGCTGAACCCGAGGCGATCCCAGATCGAGAGGGTCGATTCGAGATCGTTCGCCGCGAAGATGTTGACGAACTCGATGTCGCATCCACGATGGGGGATCCGCCAGAAAGTGCAGGCTCCGATGTCGGGCGTCGATTTGTACATTCCCCGGAGGGCGACGTCGTCCGGAACCTCCAGAAGTCGTGTCACCTGCAGGGCGGTCGCCACGTTCTCCTCGTGCTCCAGGTAGGCGAATCCGTTCATGCCTCCCGCCGGGACGTCCGTGGGTCGCGCGATCGCCAGCGAGGAGCCGCGAAGCGCGGCTGTCTCGCGGAACTTCGTCTCGTAACGGTCATCGCCCAGGATCGCGTGGGCCCGTCGCGGAATGGTCGAGGACAAGGCGACGGCGACATCATCGACGGTGGGACCCATGACGTCGAGGTGGTCGGGCCGGATGTTCGTGATCACGCCGACCGTGGAGCGCATGATTTGATCTTCGCAGACCTTCTGCAGATCGGGGCGGACCGCCATGCACTCCATGACGATCGCCTTCGCGCCCTCGCGCCGCGCTCGCTCCAGGATGCCGATCTGTTCGCAGATGTTCGGCGTCGAGAGTCGGATCACCGGCTCCTCGCGGCCGTCGATATGGATGAAACGCGCCTTCGACCCGGTCGTCTTGGCGGCGGTGCGGATGCCGCCCTCGCGAAGAGCGGCGGCGATCAGCCGTGTCACGGAGGACTTGCCCCGGCTGCCGTTGACATGGATGCGGATGGGGATCTCCCGCAAGGCCCGGCGATGGATCCAGGCCTCCCGTCCCCAGATCACGAGGACGAGGAACAAGAGGAATGCGAGAACCCCCAAATAGCCCCCCCGGGAAAGGCCAGTGCCCGGGCGATCCGACCGCGGCCGGATCGAGCGGACCGAATTCGGCCACCACCGCGACGTCCGGATCCCGTCGCCCGAAGGCCCTTCCACCCGCCGGACGCCAAGAACTACCCAATTAATACTAGCGCGGAATCCACCAGGGCGCAAAGTTCCGCTCCGGCGCGTCCTTCGGAACGCGGAGGTCAAGCCGGGAGGAATGGGGTGACTCAGCGCAGGACAGTGATCGTGCCACCGGAAGCGGTCGGCCAACTGGGCCGGTAGAAGTAGGTTCCCGACGCCACGGGGCGCCCGGTCCCGTCGAGCCCGTCCCACGGCAGCAGACCCTCTTTCCGGCTGCCCCAACCGTCGGGCTCGATCCGGCGGATCCGGCGCCCCCGGATGTCGAAGATGTCGATCGACCAGGCCGGTGGGGGAGGTTGGAGAAAAGCCACCGAGATCGTGGCGCCCGCGCGTGTGGGATTCGGCGTGGTCGTCAGATGGACCACGGAAGGCGCGCGGGTCAGGCGCCCGTCCTGGTACGCGCCCGTCGCCGCCTCGGCGATCCGTCCCTCGACCGATGCCATCTCCTCCGCACCGGCGCCGACCTCGCGCCAATGAGCCAGAGCCCGGTCCGTCTCGGACATGACCCAGCGCTGGATCCGTTCGGCCTGGGTCAAGTAGCCGAGGCGCGAGTTGTTGACGATCTTGAAGGTGTTGAGGAGAGAGGCGTTGTACGCGTAATCGTAGATCTCGCTTCCCCGCTGGCGCGCGAGGTCGCAGAGCGGCGCCGTGGTCTCTCCATCGAGCTGCGGCGGCGTCGTTCCCGCGGCGACCCAGACAGGCACGGGGATCGCCACGACCGGTTGGCCGAACATCCCATAGAACGTGCTCAGGATCGGGTCCTCTCCCGGGAGCACTCCCAGGATCGCGGCCGCGGCGACCGTGCTCCTTCGATTGATCGTGTCGGAGGTCTCGACGTATCCGAGCGCCTTGGGGTAGCCCGGGGGAGCGCCCTCGAATGGAAGCGGGTAGGGCTCGGCCCACGGGCTCCAGAGATCGCGGGCCACGCGGCTCAGGATCCAGGCGACGCTCGCCTCTCCCCCACGGACTCCCGCGTCGACGAGGCGCCGGCAGCGATGGTACCGCGCCGTGCCGACTCCGGAGGTGTCTCCGGAGAGCGAGAAGTTCGTCCGCACGAGGTATCCCGAAGGGGCGGCGGAAGCGTCGCCGACATCGAATCGCACGAAGGCGCGGTTTCCGACCTCGAAGACCGCGCCGCTCCCCGCGGCGTCCATCACGGCGAGGTTCGCCGGGTTCTCCCGGCCGCTCTTGTTGGTCTCGACGAGGAGCTGCTGGAAGTTGGAGACCGTGGCGCAGGTCTGAAGGGCGAGCTTCATGAGCCTGCCGTTCGTGATTCCTCCCCAGAGGGTGTCCGGAAGGTTGTAGGAGAGAGCGTTCAGGATGGCGAATCCCGTCTCGTTCACGCCGACCCAGGCGTTCACCGCGTCTCCCGCATTGATGAGCGTCACGTAGCTATAGGGACCGTCATCGAAGTAGGCGATCTCATTGTCGAGGAAGCCGGCGTCGCGGTTCTTCCAGAGGATGGGACGCCCATCCGCCGTGGCCGCTCCTCCGATCAGGGCGATCGTGCATTCCTCGCCGGGATCGGGGGGCTCGGCGAGACCGGGCGCGGCCGCGGCGAGGGCAAGCAGGAGCGCCGCGGACCCGATCCATGCGGTCCTGCGCCGGTTCCGGCCGGCGCGCGAGGCGGAGATCGACAAGGGCACCTCCGAGGGTGATCGCCTCGTTTCGTCAGCGACAAGTCTATGCTCCTGCGCTCGATCGGGCAAGCGGGCGGGGTGCCGTGGTATCATCAATGGCGACCGCTTTCGAAGCCGACCGCCGAGGAGGAGACACCATGCGGCAGAGCGCCCTGATTCCCCAACTGCTTCTGGCCCTTGGCCTGACGCTCTCGGCTGCGTCCATCTCGGCCGGAGCTTTTCTCCCGATCGATGGCAGGATGCGGGGAGTGGTCCTCTCCGACTTCGAATCCGGGCAGGTCGAGCTCGAATCCTACGGGCAGGGGCAGGATCTCGACCCGAACGGCTGGTCCCTGACCAGCCAGAACACCTACGGCGGCTCAAGCTATGCGCTTCGCATCTCGGGCAACTCCTGGAAGGCCCAGCCGATCGCGCCCTACCCGATCACCGGCGGGACGGTGCTGCGCGTCGCGCTCTACGTCGAGGAGCTCGGCGAAATGCAGGCCTTCGGGATCTCCGATGGCGCGTCAGATCTGCTCTACACCGTCGCGGGCGCTCAGCTACCGGAGGGGGAGAACTGGGATGTCGCGTACCAGGGCGCTTACCCGACCGACGAGTGGATCGTCTACGACCTGCCGGTCGGACGCGACTGGCACGCCCGGTACGGCGACTACCCCGAAATCACGAAGCTCGTCTATATCAACGATCACGACGCGACCTCCAGCGGCGTGACGATCTTCGATCTGATCCTCGATGCCACCGAGGATCTGCCCGTGCCCCCGGACGTCGAGATCGTGACCGGCAGGCAGGCGGTGCAGAGACTCGCCTCTGATCTCTACCGCGTGGGCGTCCAGTTCCACGCCCAGGTCGAGGACCCGGACAGCGATTCGTGGCTCTATCACTGGGATTTCGGCGATTCCTCGTTCAGCGACCTCGCCGATCCGTTTCACGAGTTCCTCGTGACATCGGATCACACTTACACGGTGACGCTCGCCGTCCAGGACATGGACGGGATGTGGGGACGCGACAGCGCCCAGGTGCGGGTCGATCCCGGCGTGGGAGAGCCGCGCATCCGGATGAACTTCGTGGGGGATGTGATGCTCGCCCGCGGTTACGACCAACCGGGCGGGATCATCGACCAGTATGGCCCGGAGTATGTCTTCGAGGCGACCCGGGAGATGCTCAGCGGCTCGGCCGATGTGACCCTATGCAACCTGGAGTGCCCTTTCACCGACGAGGGCGAGGAGCACCCGACGAAGTCCTACGTGTTCCGCGCGCGCCCCGAGAACATCGCGGGGATCACCTACGCTGGATTCGATGTCGTTTCGCTGGGCAACAACCACATCATCGACTACGGCCAGCGCGGGATGGAGGAGACGAGGGAGATCCTGGACGCAGAGCGAATCCGCTACACCGGCGCGGGGGATAACGAATACATCGCCTTCCAGCCGGCGTTCTGGAATGAGCGGGGAACCGCGGTCGCCTTCCTCGGAATGTGCAATCGGACGGGGCGGGAGTACAACTACCAGCCCTTCCTCGACGCCGCCGCCTCGAAGCCTGGCTTCGCCTACCTGATCGAGCCCCGCATGAGCACGGCGATCCTGGCCGCCCGCCCTCTCGCCGATTTCGTCGTCATGCAGCTCCACGCGGGGATCGAGTACTCGACCGGACCCGGCAGCGGCCTGGAACCCAAAGTCGAGCCCGACTACGACGCCCAGGGTCCGACCCCGGGGATGATCGACTTCAGCTTCCCGACCCGTCCGAGCGAGACCGATCGGGAGCTCCGCTACATCGCCGTCGACGCAGGCGCGGATCTCGTCATATGCCACCATCCCCATGTTCTGCAGGGATTCGAGGTCTACAACGGGGTCCTGATCGTCCATTCCCTCGGCAACTTCGCCTTCGATCAGTCCTTCGCCGAGACGATGCCTTCGATTCTCCTTACGACCGAGTTCGACAAGGCCGGGTTCAACACGTTCGAATGCCGGCCGATCTTCATCGACAACATGATCCCGAAGCCCGCGAGCGGCCGGCTCGGACGCGAGATCCTGGACCGCCAGGCCGAGTACTCCCGCGAGCTCAACCAGACGATCGTCGCGGTCGATCCCGCCGAGACAAAGGGGACGATCTACATCGATCCCGCCGAGTGCGTCTGGTCGCCGGAAGTCCATGAGGCAAGAGTCGCCGTGGGCGAGGAGGACGGGTTCTATGTCTCCGCTCCGATCGAGCGACGGGGCCTCGGGACGCTCGGCCGGATCCTCGCGGTCGAGGGAAGCGGGTCGGTCGAGCTGCGCGTCGGGCGCGAGATCCTGTGGCACGGCGGATTCGAGGACGAGGGCGCGACATTCTGGAGGCTCGAGAATGCCGATGAGGTCTACGACGAGGCGATTCGCTACGACGGCGAGCGCTCGCTGCGGCAGCACCGCCGATCGTCCAACTCGGGATCGATCACGACCGATCTCGAAGGATATCCGCCAATTCTCGAGGGCGACGACTTCTCGGTCTGCGGATGGGTGCGCTCCCAGGCGGCGGTGAACGCGGGAATCGCAGCGCGGTTCTTCGCGACCCGCGGCGGATCGCCCGTTGGCGCCTTCGAGGTGACCGATGCGATCGATGGAACCCAGGAGTGGACCTACTACACGCGCAACTTCACCGTGCCTGAGGAGGCGAAGTACATGAACGTCCGCCTCCACATGGACAAGCCACCGACGGGCGAATCGTATGCCTGGTATGACGAGGTGAAGCTGATCCAGTGGGAGGCGTGGGTCGCCGCCGAGCTCCCCGCCGAGCTCCCCTCCCCGAGCAACCTGAGATTCATCCAGATCCGGCAGAGCTCGCCCGGCGACTCGGCGCGGGTGGTCTGGGAGGATCTCTTGCCCAGCCCAGCGCCGTCGTCCGTGGCGGACGGGGCCCCGTCCGGATCGCCGGCCATCCTCGCCGCTCGGATCCTGCCGAGTCCCTTCCGGGACCGGACTGCGATCGAGTACTCCCTGCCGCGCGCGGGGAGAGTCCGCGTGGAGATATACGACATCTCCGGACGTCGCGTGAGCCTGCTCGAGGATGCGACACGTTCTGCGGGACGGCATCGGATCGACTGGGAGGCTGCGGATCTTCCGTCGGGGCTCTATCTCTGCCGGATCGAATCGGCCGCCTCGGTGCAGGTCACGAAGATCGTCCGGTTGCGGTAGTGTGGAGCGCATCGCGATCCACTACTCGCTGCGGGGTGAGAGTCGTCAGCCCAGGACGAACGCCCTGATCCCGCTCCGCTTGCCGCAGCCACTCCCGCGGCACCTCGGCCGAACAGTCGATCTTTTCCGCGATCGAGCGGATGGCCGCCCATTGCGACTCGTATCGCTCCTGGTGTTCCAGAACCGTCCGAACAGTTCGTTCCCGAACCTCCGCCGCCTCCTTGCCTGGCATTCCCATCGCTCCATCCTCTGGTCAAATGGAGCCTGCGGGCATTCTGGGGCGGTTCACGAGCTCTTCGAGGTGGAGAGATTCGTGGCAGCACGCGACCCATCGGATCTCAGATCGTCCAAGGGGGGCCGGGTCGGATCGCTTCCATGGCGCAACTCATTGTAGTACAACGAAATGACACAAATAACAACGCGCCCGTCCTATTGTTACTATATATATTAATACGCATGTAGATAGGGAGTTAGCGGTTCTCTTGACTACTTAGGGTACGTATCTACTTCGTACATATGCATAGGGTATCGCCGGTCTACTTCTTGCGTGGCCAACGCGAAGGAGGAGCGCACTCCGTGGAGCCGAATCCATTTGTCGCCGTATCGGGAACACCCCCCAAAGTGTTCAGCGGCAGGTCGGGCGAGGAGGCAACCTTTCGAAGGAACCTCCAGCAGGCCCATGACGGTAGAGTCGAACACGCCGTGGTGCTTGGGGATTGGGGTATCGGAAAAACCTCTCTGTTGCGGCAGTTCAAACACATCGCTCAGTTGGCGGAAAGCCGAACAGCCCTGATTCCAATTCCCCGGGGGGACTTCGGCGCGGATCCGGCGGAAGGGATCCGGCTGATCGTCGAGGAGCTGACGCTGGCATTTTATCCGAAACAGAACCGCCTCGGACGCATTCGTCAAGTCGAATTCCAGGTGCTCGGAACCGGTGGTGGCATGACGCTAGCCGATCGGGACAATCGACCGCCGCAAATCCTCCTCACGGAGTGCCTTCAGGCGGTGTGGAGGAGGATCGCAGGTCGACGGAGGCTGAACCGCGAGCCCGTGGTCATCATGATCGATGACATCCAGAACTTTGCGGCAATTCCCGATGCAGTAGACATTCTCCGGCTAGTCCTTCAGCGCGAGGAAGTTCAAGAAATGACTCGGTTCATGTTCGTTCTGTCCTCGACGCCGACCGCATGGTCGGAATTCACCAACAAGCATGATCCCATCGGGCGGTTCTTCCGAACCCGCATGCCGTTGGCGCGGCTGGATCGAACCTCGATGGAGCAGGTGGTGCTGAAGACCCTGGAAGGAACAGGGGTCACATTCGCTCCCGAACTCCTCCCGAAGATTTACGAGTACTGCAACGGTCACCCGTATGAACTTCAGGTCTTATGTGGTGCTCTCTACGAGCAGCAGTACGGTGGTCGAGTCGTAGCGGAGGGCTGGCACCCGGCCAGGTTACAGGCGCTGCGTGAACTGGGAATGAGCCACTTCAACTCCCAAATTCATCAAGCCTCGGACCAGGAGCGACTGGCGTTGTGGGTGATTGCACAGGTCGGCGGCGGGCCCTTGGGGCATATCAGAGGAGCCGCGGAGAAACGATTCGCCGTCGAGATCGGTGAGCAAGAAACGAAACAGATTGCGACAAATCTGAACCAACTGGTGAGTCGCCTCGTCGACAAGGGTCTCCTTACAAGACCCAGCCGCGGGGTATACGAGATCGATGATCCGATGTTGCGGGACTATGTGCTCGATGTCCTGGCGCCAGACGGGCGATGAAGATTGCCAATGAAGCGCGAACGCATTCGCGTTCTTGCCTCTGCGTCATTCCCCTCCCCGAGCAATCTGAGATTCATCCAGATCCTGCAGAGCTCGCCCGGCGACTCGGTGCGGGTCGTCTGGGAGGATCATCCGTCGGGGCTCTATCTCTGCCGGATCGAATCGGCCGCCTCGGTGCAGGTCACGAAGATCGTCCGGTTGCGGTAGTGTGGAGCGCATCGCGATCCACTACAGCGTGATCCGCACCTGTGCTCTTCACGGCATCGACGCATTCGCCTACCTGAAGGACTGCCTGGGCAAGCTCGCCGCCGGCTGGCGCGGCATGCAGCTCGACGCGCTCCTGCCGGAGAACTGGGACCCGCGACTGCCCCGTCATCCCCCGAAGCATGATCCTGATCCGACCCGCGGCAATCCGATGGGTCAGATGCAGCCTAACAGGCGGACGACGTCGCCGTCTTCGCTGACATCGAACACGATCTGCAGGACCCCGTCCCGCAGGGCGTGGATCCGCCAGTAGCGCTTCCCGCGGTAGGTGCCATCAATGGTGGCGCTCACATCCGTCCACGAGCTGGCCGGTGCGCCAAAGACCTGGATCTGATTGGCTTCGGCATAGGCGAGGTACTGGGAGAAGGCCGAGACGGCATCCGAAGCCTGGGTCACCTCGATCCCCGACTCAAAGTCGACTTCCACACCCATGATGCAGCGATCGATCGGCTTCCACTTAGGGTCGTCGGCGCAGCCCCAGAGCGAGCCTGTCAGGAGGAGAACCGTCGCGAGTAGTTGCGGCTTGGGATGACTCATATGCCTTGTGGTCTCCATAGGCAATCCCAGGGTATCGGAGAATGGATACGCCGGCGAACGATCGTCTCTACCCTGTTCGAGGCGGGTGGTTCCTGGAGGGAGCGGAGCCCTCAACCTGGAACGAATCCACTCTGGTTGGCGAGCCGTGCTCGTGGATCCGGCAGGGCGGGGCAGTGAAGGCGCGATCGTGGACGAAGCTGGCGCATCCCGAGGTTCGCATCCCACCATCGGAGGCAAGATGGCGCACGTCGTGCTGCTGAGAGGCGTCAACGTCGGCGGGCACCGAACTTTTCGACCGACAGCGTTCGTGCGGCAGCTCGGCCACCTCGATATCGTCAACATCGGCGCCGCCGGGACCTTCGTCGTGCGAGCGCGCATCGGGGCGACGCAGCTTCGCGCCGAGTTCGCGCCGGCTGCCGTTCGAGACCGAGATCATCATCTGCCGAGCAGAGGAGATGGCTCGGCTCGCCGCTCACGACTACTTCGCCGGACACCCCGCACGCGACGACGTCATCCGGTTCGTGAGCGTGATGGCGCGCGCGACGCGCACGGCGCCGGGCGCGCCCCTCGAACTCCCCGCCACAGGACGATGGATGGTGAGGGTGCTTGCGCGCAAAGGGCGGTTCATCGTCGGCCTGCACCGCCGCGAGATGCCGGCCATCCGCCACCTCGGCACCCTGGACAAGGTCTTTGGGACGCCGGTCACGACCCGCAACTGGAACATCATCGCCTCGGTCGTGAAGGCGATTCAGAACTGACCCCGCACGCACCGCGTGGGGATGGCCAGCCGACCGCCCGACTCCGCCGCATTCCCCGCCAGCATGCGCCTGATGGCGCCCTGTCGTCATGATCCCAGGCTTGAGTCACCTGGAAGACCGCATCCCACACCTCAGTACCGGACTGAAGGGTCTTTCGATACTAGTGCAGCAAGATGAGCCGAGCGGCGCGGGTCGCCTCACCCAGCCGCAGCCGGAGCAGGTATACTCCGGACCCCACGCGTCTCCCGCTGTCGTCCTGCCCGTTCCAGTTGATCGGGTGCACACCGCGCGGCAGGGGCCCGTCCAGCAGCGTCCTCACAAGCCGGCCGCGCACATCGAAGACGTCCAATCGCGCGGGACCGGCGACCGGGATGTGGCAGGTGAGCGTGGTCGACGAACGAGCGGGGTTTAGCGCTTTCAGGTCGAGTCCCACAAGCCGTGGATGATGTTCGCCCGGCAATCCATGGGCCTTCAACCAGTCGTAATCGTCCCAGCTGACAGTGAGATCCCGGTTGAGATCGCCGATGTGGAGACGACCCCCGAGCTCAAACGCCTCGTTCCAGATCAGGAAGTCGTCCTCATCGACGTCGGAGTCGCCGTCCTCGTCGGGGCTCGTCACGGAGTCGTAGGAATACAGCCGCCTCACCCCATCCGCTCCGTAGTCGAGATCGAGGACCACGACCGCTCCGCCGGGGACCTGATGCGAACCACCGGAATCCAATCCATCTACCCAGACCAGATTCCCGTCCGGGCCACTCGGTTCCTCCGGGGCGAGGTCAAAACGAGGATTCGGGCAGTTCTGGATATCCATGGAGATCTTGTCGACCGGCCAGCCGGTCACGGGATGTCCCTCGGCCGTCCGCAGAGAGACCTCGACCGTGTATCGCCGGTCGAAGGGAGCGGCGTCGTTGTTGGGACTTCTGCACACGCTCGCCGGAAACGAGCTTCGCAGGGGATGGGGAAGGTCGATCATGTCAGTCGCCAGTTCCATACCATCGACGACAGCCGACCTCGGAATGACCGGTCCGATGTAGTACTCGGGTGCCGCCGCCCCTCCTTTGTCGAAGGAGACGAACACCGTGGTGGAGTCGAACGTAAGGTTTCCCGGCAAGGAGTCGTTGTAGACCCCTATGACATATCGATCATCGTACCATACCCTTGTCCCGCCAACCATGAGCCCGGCACTGATGTCGGACCAGGAACGCGCAGTGGAGCTGAAGTGGAGAACCGTGTGCTGAGCGTCCGTCGTCAGGATGTTCCCGTCGACGTTCAGCGTCGCTACGCCAACAGCATCGGCCCGTCTCAGCACGACAACATAGGAATCGGAATCATCGGCGATCGCGTAAGCGTATGTGTTCGGATTCGATTGCGCGATCGGAGCGACGGTGAGAGATGGGCCGTCTTTGGCATAGTAGGGGTCGAGCAGGGCGATGACATTCGGATTCATGGACGCGGCGAAGTCAGTAGTGACTCGGGGATGGGGCGGCCAGTTCGATGACGGCGGATCGACGACATCCACCCTCGGAGACGAGCTCGGTGTCGGGCGTAGAAACGTCATATCCGCCGCCGTCTCCATCATCACGCTTCGCGCCTTGTCGCGTCCGACCGCCGACACGGCAGCACCCTCATCCGTCTGCCAGAAGAACCGCGACTCCCACGCATTGCCGCCGGCAAAGTCGAGATCGTCATAGATCAACACGAACGGAGGTTTTCCCGCGCTGCGCGGGATCACGATGAACGAGCGTTGCGCCCGGTCCACCAACTCTGAAGACCAGTTCCATCCCGCGGCGTCGTCCCCGATGGCGAAGCTCGGGGCGATTCCCGCGCCCGTCAGGTGCCGGACGATGGATCCACGGGCCTCCAAAGTGGGTTCCTGCCATGCCTGTCCGGGCGCTCGGATATTGCGGGCGTTGTGAAGCTCGGCGCTGAAGCCTCGGAAGCCGCCATCGTAGGCGATCGCGTGTTTGTTCCAGTAGTAGAGATAGTGGTTCGTGTCGTTCTGCCGGTGCCCTTGATGCCCGCCAGACGTCCAACCCGGCGGATGCTGTGATTCGAACGTCAGAAGCCACCCTTTCGGGTCGCTCACCAGGCGTCCATCCTCGAGGGTGAGGGCTTCCTGTCTGAAGTAGACGATCCCACGTCCCGGAAAGGCGCGGCTGGGGCGCAAGGACTCGTGGAAGGCACTCGGGGGATACGAGTCGTCGGGCCAACTCAGCAAGACGTCCACGGCGCTGCGGGTCTTGTCCATCAAGGGAGATCCGAGCGGACGCTTGATGGTCGAGAAAAGGCATGCACTCGCATCCGGGGCATCCGGATCGAATCCCGACGCCAGGAAGTCGTCCCACTTCGCCGGGGGATACTGGGTCAAGAAGAGGAGCTTTGCTCCGGTGGGACGTTCCGCCGATGCGAACGCCATGAGCCAGGGATAGGGCTTCATGGATGGATAGTTCAGATCCCAGGGCGGGCGGTCCGTATCGTTGATCGGGGTGCAGCCCGCAGGATCGAACGGCAGTTGTTCATAGCATAGCCAGGTTCCGGCTTGCTGGACGTTTCGTTCCATCACATCAACTCTCTGGGATGAGGGGAGGTGAACCAGACGATCGGTCGCCAGACCGAACGGGAGCGCGGTGTTGAGGCCGTACATGCTGTAGAATACCCCCTCGAATCCCGCTCCAAAGTCGCCGAATCCCCAATCGAAATAGTCGACGACCCGGTTTCTCGCTTCTGTCAACCACAGGCTGCGAGAGATCTCCTGCTGCGGCGTGCAGTGCGTCTCGAGGGCGAGACAGGCGAGGCCACGACCTCCGAAACAGACCGAGATGTGGTTGTTGTCGTTCAGGCCCGTCACGACGTGTGAGTAGTCCTGATTGGTCAGGAGGTAGAGGAGGGCACCGATGTTGTTGGAGACCTGCGTGGTGGTCATGTCTTGGTACAGCCAGTCGAAGGCGAGCGCCCAGCCCGCGAGCATCTCGCCCGTGTTGAGGTCCGTGTTGTACGGATCGACCGTGGTAGACCACATCGGGTAGCCGGTCGTACGGATGGTGTCGAGAGTCGCGCACGCGTAGTCGAGGTAGGCGTTGTCGTACGGCTCGGCCCGGCGGAGCATGTGGGCCATCGCGAGTGTCTTGATGTTGTGGTAGAAGCCCGTCTGCTGATCCACGAAGAGCTCCCTCCAGGC
Source organism: Candidatus Eiseniibacteriota bacterium (assembly GCA_034679345.1). Lineage (GTDB taxonomy): Bacteria > Eisenbacteria > RBG-16-71-46 > CAIMUX01 > VGJL01 > JAXDAY01. The sequence goes on along the minus strand of JAXDAY010000028.1, from coordinate 193,976 downwards.
AGGGTCCCCGATCGGCAGGCGACAGAGATCCTCGGCTGCCAGAACGATGGAGCGATAGGACAGGACAGAGGCGCGCTGGAGCTCGGTCCATGTCTCCCAGGGGCCGGAAGGATGGGTGACGGCGTGGAGGTCCCGACTCCCGACCAGCAATCGGGGATGCTCCGGGACCTGGGCTTCGCTCTCGAGGGGCTGGATCGTGGCAAGGAGCCCGACAAATAGAAAGATTGCTGCTCTCATCGCCTGACATCGCCTCCGGAAGACACTGGACCTGAGATCCCCATTCGGCGCCGTCTCCGACGCCGAATGGGCACTGATCGCACCCCTCATTAATACCCTACGCCGTTGCGAGGGGAAGGTGGGGTACGCGAGACAGGCCGCCGAATGCCCCGTGCTCCAATGGGAAGCGACCCGGCCGGCGCGGGCGGCAGTCGAGGAAATGATGGCATATTTCAGATGATGGTCAGAAGAGGCCGCCTCAGCCTCCGAGTGAACAGCAATCTCTGGATCGGGCTCGCGAGTCGCTTGTAATTATCCACGCGAAGCCTATAATCGATCGCGGCGCCAATCCGAGCGCGTTTTGCCCTGTCGGTACGACGCACGCCATGAACGTTCCTTGCGCTCGAACTCGCAGCCCCAGCGCGGCGCGCTCCGCATTTCCTCGTCCGGAGATCCGAAGGGAGGACTCTACCATGCATCTGACCAGACGATGCGCGGTGTCGAGGCGACGGCGATCCATCCTTCTGACATGCTTCATCACGTCGATCGTCGGCGGCATCGCGTTCGGGCTGACAGGAGACGGACCTGTTCGGGGCGTCGGCCCCGTGGATGCGCCGGCCCCGCGGTATGAACCGATCCACTCGCCGCCACCGCCCGCCGACTGGGTTCCCTCCGCGCCCACGGGCGAGCTTGTCTCCCTGGCGCGCGCGCCAGTTGAGGCGAACGACAAGGGATCGACCTTCACGGACGCGGGTGCGCGGCTCTCCCCGCAGGGGCCCAATCTCCTCGAGCGGCAGAAGCTGGAGATGGCACGCAGGGCGATCGAGGCATCCCGCGCCGCCGGCACGCTCGATGTGACGCCGATCGACGGGGTGGAGGGCCATGCTACCGCCGCGGATGCCGAGAGCAGGCTCGACTTGCTCCACAACCTTCCGGGGACGCCGCTCCAACCCGACCCGGCGGCCGCCATCGGCGAGATGCCATCGGCGCAGATCCCTGGTTCGCCGGAGCTCACCCCGCAGGAGCGCGCGAAGCTCGAGGCTCTGAGGGAGGCAGGCACGCCGCGATCGAGTGACGGGAAGGAGGGGCAGCAGCCATGAAGCTCCGTGGCATACTCCTTCTTGCGCTATTGACGGCCGCCTCCGCGGGAGCGGTCCGTGCATTCACCGAGCCCCAGGTCAGCCGAACCGATCCCGCCGCCGTCGAGGCGGCGCGGCTGGAGGCGGCAAGCGCCCCCATCCTTCCGCCGTCCGAATGGGAATACCCGCCACTGGCCGACCCGGGTCCTGGGGATCGTGGCTACGATTCGAGCTCGAGCCACTACGCCCGTGGACGAACGCTCATCATCCACGTGTTCATCAACCATCCCGGTGTCGCCTGGACCGAGGAGGAGAGGAACGCCGCGGGGGGCAAATCCAACGTCGCGAAGGACTTCTACATGGCCCGCTCCCCGTACGCGGCAAACATGAGCTTCGACGATCCGGCCTACTACCTCTGGTACAACCCCTCGATCAACTGGGTCGTACCGGAAGGGCCGAGCTTTCAAGTGATGCAGCAGGCGATGGAGGATGCGGCAGGGGCCATTGGTTTCACGGACACGAACGGGAACGGTAGCCGCTGCGACGAGCTGACCCTGTTCCTGCAGAATTGGGGTGGGGGCTGGGACAATGTCATCACGGTCTACCAGGCCCACGTCAGCGGACGGGCGTTCTCGGACTTCTATATTGGCCGCTGCGCTCTTTACACGAACAGCGGCGGAAACGTCTGGGCCCACGAATGGGGTCACAACTATCACGCATGCGATGAGTACGTCGATGGCGGCCACTGCTGGAACTGCGACTGTGGACGCTGCACGGAGGGCTTCTACCTCCTGGATACGGTCGACAACGGCAACTGCGCGCTGCCCGTCTGCCCCCAGGACATCCCCTGCGTCATGAAGTACAACTCGGTGGACGTCGCGCCGTGCAGTTATACGACCGGCCAGTTCTCCTGGACGGACGGGGACGGCAACGGCCTTCTCGATGAGGTGAAGCGGATCACGGGCGTCGGGAGTTACGTCTTGATCTGGGAGCTCTACCACGCGGGAGCTTTCCACTGGAACAACGTGACTGACGGGATGGTCTTCTCGCAGCGCTGGAACAACTGGTACGTCGCCGGCTTGCGCTCCCCGACCAGCGCAGACTACGACATGACGCTGTATGGCGACAACAAGCATGACTTCGCCTATGCGTCCTCCGCCTACGGTGGAGCGACCATCGACTTCGTGGTCGGCGACTGCAACCACAGCCCGATCGGAAACGACCACATCGCGCTCTCCCACTACACCGGGGACTGGTCTTCCTACAACCTGACGTGGGAGGGAGGCGATCAGTTGCTCTACGCCGACGGAATCCAGAGAAGCGAGTGGTGGTGGGGCGGAGATGTCGTCCGCGTCTGGGATGTTCCCCTCTTTGGAGGGGAGCAGGTCACGTTCAACCTCACGAACTCCAGCGGTAACCTCGATTTCGGCATGGCCCTCTACAAGTCGAACGGCGCGCCTTACTGGGCAGGCCGCTCCTCCGCCCAGTGGCAACGAGACGCGGCGGGAATCGGGGGATCCGAGAGCTTCACCTACACGGCGCCGGAGGACGACGTCTACGGCCTGGTGGTCTGGTCGAATAACGCCGTCGACGGCTGGCTCGAGCTCCAGATCGGGCCCAGCCCGACAACGATGGCGGAGTCGACGGTCTACACGTCGAGCCAGCCGTTGTCGCTCTACAACTATGATCCGTACTCGAACTACTGGGCCTTCGTGGGATCCCGCGCACTGGGAGGCAACGAGATGTGGGTTGGGCTGTTCGATGACCCGAACTACACCCAGCTCCTCTCCGAGATCTCCTGGAACGGGACTCCATTGAAGTTCTTCGCCGCCGACGGCAACCACGGTTTCAGCCGCGACTATCTGCGGGTGGTGCCCGGCCCGGGCACGACCAGCACCCGGAGCGAGTGGGAGCAGGGCCCTCAGATTCATAGCGGAATCGAGCCGCTCTGGTGGGTATCGCCCCATCTCGGCGTGATGTGGGACGCATACCTGGAAGGCGGAACCGAGTACTTCTTCCGCCAGTATCACGATCCCGCGGGCGCGCTGGATACAGGGATCTACCTGTTCAGCTCGGCGGACGGCGATCTGTTCAAGAACTCTATTGAAGCCGCCGCCAGCAGCATCTGGCGGCCACCATCCGAGGGAGGGGAGTGGTTCTCCTACACGTCTAGTGCGTCTGATTGGTACGGCCTCTGCCAGACAGCAGTCAACGAGGCATCCGCATCCACGAGCCTCTGGCTAGGGCCCAGATTGACCTTTGCCGAAAGCGGCTATGGGCCGCGCAGCGATCGGGTCGTGTGGGGCGTCGAGCCCGTCTACCACAACTACTGGAATGTCTTCGCCGCGCGCGCTCGACCTGGGGAAACCGTCGGTCTCAATATGTACGCCGATGACGCATACACGACCGACTACCACCTCGCGGGGGACACGGGACATCGGGTCGCCCTCGTTTACGGTGACTTCAACCACAATCCGACCGGCACGTTCTACTCCAGGACCTATCGGGAAACGGGATCGGGCCAGGTAATGCACGAATGGGACGGCGGGACGGACTATCTGACTTTCATCCCGGGTTCGACGAACACCTACGATCTGACCTGGCCCGCGGGCGGCGTCGTCGAAATGTGGGATATCTACATCCACGGGGGTATCTCGGGTGGACAGAGCGTCACGTTCGAGGTGACCGACCTGAGCGGAGCGATTGATCTCGGGATCGAGGTGCTGAGCTCGTACGGTTACAACCTCTTCTGGACGAATCGGGACGGTGGAATCTGGGCGGACGCGAACGGGGTGGGGGGCTCGGAGGCCGGGACCCTGACGTTCTGGATGGACGACTGGTTTGGCTTCGCCGTCTGGAACAACAACGATGCGGGAGGGGCGTACCGGATCCGTCTGATCGATCCCGGAGTGAATGCGGTCTCCACGAACGAGGCGCCGGCCTTCGACCTGCGGGTTGCGGCGGGGAATCCGTTCCGAGACTCGGTAGCGCTCCAGTACACGCTGGCCGCGGACGGTCCGGTAGAACTGGCGGTCTATGATCCCAAGGGACGTCTGATCCGCTCCCTCGCGGGCGGCGCGCAGGCTGCGGGCTCGCGTGAGATCTCCTGGGACGGGAGGGACGGGACCGGTCAGCCGGTGGGTTCCGGCGTCTACTTCGCGCGGCTGAGGTCCGGTGGGCTGGAGAAGACGATCAAGTTGGTCCGCTCGCCGTAGTCGTTGCGGGGTCGTTCGAGGGTCGCGGCCTGCGGACGGCGCCAGCCGCAGGCCGCGGCCTCATCTGACCCGCGGGGATTGCCTTGGCAGCGCCTCGAAGGTGCCAACGCAGATTCCGTACCCGGATCTTCGTCGTAGTGGGCCAACGGGCGCTCGCCGTCGAGAACCTCGCTCTTCAGAACCCACGCCCAGGCCCACTACCGCTCCCTCACGAAGATCACCGGTCGCGATTCGGTCGTGCCCGCTCCGTCCCTCATGCGGATCCAGTAGATCCCGCTCGGGAGGCTCGATCCCCACGGGCTGCGAGCCGTCCAATCGAAGGCGTGCTTCCCCGGCGCGAGGAATGCGCTCTGGACTAGCCCCACGCGCCTCCCGGCCACATCGAACGCTTCGATCCGCACCGGCCCCGCCTTCTCCACCATCAGCTGCACCGTCGTTCGGTCCGAGAAGGGATTCGGCCTCGGCGGAAGCATGCGCACGGCGCGTCTCGCGAGGTCGACCTGATCCGCGACGTCGGCCGGACCGAGATCGTATACGAGCTGCGCGGTCTGTAGGTTCGCGAGCAGCTCCTCCCGGCTGAGTCCGCCGGCGACGGCAAAGGCGACGCGAATCGAGTCCTGCGGCGCGAGGCTGATCGGGCCGATGGAGACGAGAACGCCGTAATCGTTCGGCTCGAAAGCTTCGGGCAGGATGTGCGCCGGGTCGGAAGCGGCTAGGAATGCGTGCTTGTCGGCATCGAGCATGAACGCGTTCGGCCAGACGAAGGTCGGGTTGTGGATGAGAGTGAGATTCGCGGGAGGCAGGGTCGGATCGCCGCCGTCCAGGATCGCGATTCCGGTGGCGAGTCCCGAGGGATCGGTCATCGTGGCGGCGCGCAGGGCAGGCTCGGTCCGGCCACCGTCGTCGTAGGCGCTTGCGCCGATGTCGAAGTCCATGAAGAGCCCGATGTAGGCGCCCAGGATCGGATCGACTCCGCGATTGTGGAACCGTTCCATCACGATGACGAAGTCGTCGGCGGCGGGTGGGGCCGCGAAGGCGCAGGAGACCTGCTCCGCGCAAAGCCCGCACGGCATGGCCGCGCCGGCATCGTCGAATCCCGCGTGGATGTCCTGATCCGATAGGCCGCCGTGCTCGATCCAGATGTGTCCGTCGGGATTCCCGTCGACCATCCACTCCTTGGCGGGATCGGCGTCGTAGTCGCGGTTCAGGACGTGGGCCGGATCGAGGCCGAGCCAGACCGAGCCGATGTAGAGCTGGTTGGAGCCGCCGGCGGGGTAGACGAATCCCGCCCCGGCGGTCTGCGATCCGTCCATGAATCCGACGATCCCCTGGTCGGTCACGGTGAGTGCGCAGTTGCCCACATCGTGCGTCGCCCAGTCGCGCGCAGCCAGGATGTGCGCCAGGTCGCTGTGCCACTGGAGCGGCTCGAGGCGCTCCCTCGCGTACAGGGCGACGCCGTCCATCGCGGCCGCGGTGTCCGGCACGGCGACGGTGACGGCGACGGGAAAGACTCCCAGGGGCGGAATCTCCACTTCGAGAGAGGACAGCTGCATCTCCCAGCCGGCCGCGTCCTCAGCCCATAGGTCGAGAAGGATCGGGTAGGGGGCGAGGTTATAGAGATCGTACTCGAGCAGCGCGACTCCGCCGGGCACCGTTTCCGCGTCGCCGCGCGAGCGAACCATGATCGTGCCGGGGCCGAGAACCTCGCCGGTCGGCGCGTAGAGGATCGACTCACCCGGCGCGAGCGGCCGCGGCACGGGATCGGGGCCGATGAGAGCGCGGGCGACGACGACGCCCTGGCAGAGCGGCGAGTTCGTGATCCTCGTGATTCCCGAGGGCTCCTCCTCATAGTCGATCACGTACTCGAAGGGACCCTGGGAAAGGGTCGTGTCGGGTTTGGCCACGGCGACGGGGGAGCCGTCCTCTGGCGGCGGGGTGCCGGGATCGTCGGGGCCGCGCACCCACATCTGCCCGCCGAGCCCCATCTCGCAATCGCAATCATTGGGCTCGTCCTCGCGCGGAACGAAGGCGGGATCGCGGAGAACGAGTTTGCTCCAGCTGTTCGCGCGCACATTGACCGCGCCGTCGACGTACTGGCAGACGCGCAGCTCCCACCAGGCCCCGTCGGGAAACCACTGGACCTGCGCTCCCCCGTATCCTCCCCATGGCGATCCATCGACGATCTTCTCGACGTGGCAGAGCATGTGGGGTGAATCGTTCTTCATGCTCCCGACCAGCCAGCTGTAGTGGCGGTTGTTGAGCGTCCAGGCAAAGCCCGAAGCGCCGCTGCCGGGAAGGATGGCGCGGGCGGGCGGAGGGAGGACTCCCAGAGCGGTGGCGACTGCAAGCGCGAGGGAGACGAGGATGCCGATTGGCGGCATGTGGACTCGAGATCCCATGCGGTATCACCTCCTCGGGCGGTCCCCGAACGACCTGCCGCAGCGGGAGAGGGGATCGCCTGGAGACGGATTCCTGTGTGGCCGGACTCCGCGGTCCTGCCAGGAGTTGAAGCGCGAGTGGGCGACGATTTCGGAGCGAAGTGCCGATCGAGAAGCTGGAGACGGTTCCACGGTGGATGAGGCGGCCGGCGTCCAAATCGCGTGGCCACTCGGGGCAGAGAGCGGACCGTCTTCGACGCGCAACAATGATGCGCCCGGTGGGGAGAAGATGTCAAGCGGGGAGGGGACGGTGTGAGGAGGTGGGGAGCGCCAGGGGCGGATTCCGGCGCGAGGTGTCTGCGCGAGAAGTCCCGCCTCGTGTCGATCATCTCGCCGCCACTCTTCTGACCATGAGCATCGAGGCAGGCATTGCGAACTGCTCATGGATTGATCGTCGAGGGATTCGCCTAGACGGCGTTCGCTGGAATGTGCGGCATTGACCGAAGATTGACTTTGGGGCGTCGAGCCCGCGACGGGGTGTGTCGGAGTTGCGACGCCTGGGGCGTCGAATGTCTGACGCTCGCGAGTGTTTCGAGAGCGTGTGGATGAGATAGGTTGAGGGCAGGCGCGGCATCTGCGATTGACCAGACGTTGAGTTCGTTTGCGTTCCGGGACGATGGCGCGAGTTCTTCGATCGATCAAGCTCACTGATACGATCGGTTGTCTGGAACATCTCTGGCTATCTATCCCTCCGTGTGCACGATGCCATACCGATGAGAACTCGTTGTTTGGGGGGACGGCTTCGCACGATTGCGCAAGGGATCAAGTACGACGCGACTCGACAGGAGTCGGAGCTGAGCGAAACCGCTGCGCTCCAGGAGTTGGCCGTCGAACAGATCGCCGCCCGCGCCACGCGCGAGCGCCAGGTGGTGCGTGTCCGCGTCCAAGCGTCGCAGCTCGCCTCGCTCGGCGAGGCGGAGGAAGTGAGGGGGGGTTGGTTCCGACGTCGCCGCGGTCGAGGATCGAGCGGGAGCGTGGGATCGAGGCGCGGCCGGGGCGGCATGTGCCCCTCGACCCGGAGGCGAGTGAGCATGGCCGGGGGACGCTGCGGCAAACGTTCGCCGCGATCGAGGGTCTGGAGGATCTGATCAGGTCGAGGGAACCGAGGGTCTGTTCGACATATCGGAGCGATCGGCGCGCACGAAGCTCGGCAGCCCCAGGGACCGAGGTTCAGGCGGCGTTTCGAGACATGATCGCCGATCGTCCGGAGCTCCGCATGGCACTCTCTATCAAGGGATTCCGTCATTCGAAAGAAGAGATTGCAGAATGGCAGCACAGGGATGTCCCCTCTGATCGGCCGCCTGTCACGTCAACCGGACTCCCGGCGAACTGGGCGAGCCGGCACGGACTCGGAGTGCGCGAGCGAAGCGTCCTCATGACCGCGGAACCGGGCGGGGAACATCACCACCGACAACATCACGGTCCCGCGCCTCCTGAACATCCACCGCGTTGCGCGAAGGAAACGCGACCATCGCTGGATGGATCTCCCCCGCGAGACTCCTAGATCGGGAACCAGTAGGTCATCTTCGCCAGGAAGACGTTCTCCGGCTCGTTCCTGAACAGCATCTCGGAATCGAGCTCCGGAGCGAATCGCCCGGCTTCCGGGAAGAATCCGCGTTGCTCGTAGCCATTGCGGCTCTGGGTCCAGACGAGGAAGAGCGCGCTCCCGGGGCGGTACTCCCACCGGTAAACGGCGTTCAGGTTGACCGCGGCGTAGCGGAAGTCCCAATCCTGGATGTCGAACCCATCGGCGCTGTAGGCGCGCAGATCGTAGGAATCAGCGCGCATCAGTTCCCGGGCGCGGAGATAGTCGCCCACGGTGAGGTAGGGCTGCGCGTAGATCTCCAGGGACTGGCTGCGGTCGAAGAGGAACGAAGTGCGCAGCGTGAGGCTCACGGTCTTCTGGCGGAGGTCGCCGTAGACGTAGCTCACCCCGCCGATCCCGCCGCCGGGGTTCTCGTAGTTGGCGAGGTGCTGCGTGTCGTCCTTGCGCTGGTTGTAACCGAAGTGGACCTCGTGATGGACGGCGCTGCTCTGGTTCCAGCGCAGCGATGGATCGACACTGAGAGACGCATTGCGGGCGTCGTCGTTGAACCAGTTCGACTCGAGCTGGAAGACCAGGTCCTTGCGGGTGTCGGTGGAACCGCCGAGCCATCCACCGTAGGTGCGCGGCTCGGAGATGAGGGGGCCGCCGCCGGGGATCGAGGCCTGGCTGCCGTCCTCGAGGATGACGTTGTTGCGCGTGTCGTATCTCTGCGTCCCAAGGGGATTGAAGGTGGCGCCCATCCAGACCTCGGCAAAGTTGCGGAACTGGAGCCAGCCGCTGAGATGCGTCGACGGATTCTGGATGTGTCCCCTCCCGTACGACCAGACACGCTCCCCGCTGCGGAGATCGAACCCCTCCCGGCCCGCGTACATCCAGTGGCCGAATCCATTCAGCTCCACATTGCCGCGGTTGAAGATCCCTCCATTGCCGTCCGGGTTGTAGTTGTACCGGATCCAGGCGTAACTGGAGATCTCGTCGGGGGCGGTCAGGAAGCCCACATCATTCAGGTCGAGGCGGTTGGTCTCCCAGCGTCCGTTGACTCCGCCGCGAATCGTCCCGCCGATCCTGGAAAACGCGAGCGTACCGCCGGTGCCGTACGACTTCTCCGGGCGGTACGACGGGTCGGCGTGGATCGGCTCCGGATCGATGATCGAACCGACCATCGAGCCGGCCACTTGATAGTGCCGATCGTCGAAGAGCATGGAGAAGTCGAGACCGGTGGTGTACGCCTCGCGCGAACCGCGATCCCCGTAGACGTCGCGGTCTGCCGCGTTCCAGACCGCCGTCTGCATCAGGTTCACGCGGTGCGCTCCGCCGTTGAACTCCTTGCCGAGGCGCGTGACGAGGTAGCGGGATGCGCGCTTCCCCGACTTGAAGAGATTGTGCGTCTGCCCCTCGCCGGTAACATCGGTGCTCGCCATGAGGGAGGCCAACGTGATCCCGCCGGCGGTCTTGCCGGTCAACTTCGCCGCATAGCGGATCCGCGAGGTCTCCTCCCCCGTCCCGATCCGGCGCGAGTAGAAGAGATTGAAGTTCGGGTGCTGGAAGAAACGGCTTCCCTCGACGAAGAAGGGTCGCTTCTCCTCGAAAAAGGTCTCAAACGGGGAGAGGTTCAGCGTCGCGGGGTCGGCTTCGACCTGCCCGAAGTCGGGCTGGATCGTGGCGTTCAGGGTGAGGTTCGCGGTGATGCCGTAGCGGATGTCGGCGCCGATGTTCTGGAACCGATCGACGTCCTCTTCCCCGGTGGTCGACGGGTCGGTGGCGCGGACCACTCCGTAGGGGAGCAGCTCGAGCTGTCGTGGCGCCGGGACATTGCGGATCCCCTCGAGCCGGCCGAATCGACTTACGAATCCGGGAGTCTCGCGGTCCCAAACGACCCAGGCGGTGTCCTCGCCGCGGCCGTGCATGTACCGGTAGACCTGCAACCCCCAGCTCGTGAGGTCGGGGCGATAGCGAATCGAGGAGAAGGGGATGCGGAACTCGGCGTACCAGCCTTCGCGATCCTGATACGTCTCCGCCTGCCAGACGGCGTCCCAGTCGGAGTCCATCTCGCCGTCGTCGTAGATGTAGATGTCCTGCTGGACGCCCAGAGGATTGACACGGAAGTTGTAGCCGGTGGTGCGATCGCCGTACGGATCGATGTAGACGCTCACGAGGTCGGAGTCGCTCTCTCGGTCGCGGCGCGAGAGCTTCTTCGAGATGCGCGAGGGATCATCTTCATAGCAGGCGACGGCGAAGTAGAGGGCGTCGTCGTCGTAAGCCACCTTGAAGACGGTCGGCTCCGAGGGCGTGGCGCCGCGATTCGGGTCGAACACCCGGAAGGAGGATCCGCTCTCGGCGCGCTCCCACGCGGGATCGTCCAGCCGGCCGTCAATCTGCACGGGGCCGTCTCCGTTGATGGGATAAGCCTGGATCGAGGGGAGTTCGCTGATCGTCGCGGCAGGGGCGGACTCCTCCGTTCCGCCATAGGTTGGGACGAAGGAGGCGAACGAGGCGGCGGCGGGAGAGGCAAACCCTGAGACGGCCGCGATCATGAGAATAACTGCGCAAGCGCAACTCCAGGCGCTTGCTGGCTGGTAGGCGGAGTTTCGTTCGAGTGACCGGTCTTCCATGATTCCCCCTCGCGGGCCGTCCCCGGGCGCGTTTGGGGCCCGCACTACGACTAGACGGAGGGGCGGGGCCTAGCGTTCAGAGGATTCCGTCAGGACGCGCTCAGGGCCTTCTCGATCACGAGGCGCGATCGGGTCGCGACAACCTTCAAGCGGCGTCCGGATTCCCGCAGTAACGCGACACTCAAGTTCCGGCGCCTGTTCTCCGGTGGAATGTAGGAGTCATCCTCTGGAGTTGTACCCCACGCGACGATGTGTCGGCTCCGGTCGGGCCGACGGACCATCTCGTCTCTTGCCGTGCTGGTGATCCGCCTCGATCTCGTGGGCGCCGCGGATCGGACCGTGGCGCTGGCGGCCGTGCGGGACTGCGAACAGCGGAATCGGATTGGCGCTCCAAGTCTGATCCACGCAGAGAGCGCCAAGGCCCTCGCCGGGCGTGAGGCGGGATGCGTCTGTTAGCCGGGGCGCCGTCTGTGGGATAATCGAAGGCGCCCGTTAGTCGACCGGCCGGCGGAAACGATCGGAGGCACCATGACCCGCATGCAACGCATCTCCCCGGCGATCTTCCTGCTTCTCTCCTTCTCTCTCGCCCCCGCCAAGGCGTCCCACTTGCACACCGCGCCCAACGGGCGTGAGACGGCGCCGTGCACCTGCCGCCCCGCGACGGAGGTGGAGCGTGCCGATCCGTCGGTGAGCCCTGACGGCTGGATGCAGGACGATCCGCGCGAGGCGTTCAACCGCGGCGATGTGCCGCTCCCGCTCGTGCCCGATTGGGTCGGGACGCGCGTGCGCGCCGCCGGCGGGCTCTGCTGGGGGGACATCGACGGCGATCAGGATCAGGACCTTGTCGTGGGCACCTACTGGGCGAATCAGTACCCGCCTCTCGTCGACTATTACAACTTCGCCTACATCAACAACGGCGGCGTGCTGGAGGCGGATCCGTCCTGGATCTCGTCGGATCAGAAGCACACGACCGATGTGAAGGCGGGGCGGATCAACGCCGACGGCTACCTCGACTTCTTCTTCGGGAACGGGGGAGAGTCGCTGCAGCCGAGCCAGGTCTTCTACGGGACGAGCGGGATGCTTCCGACGACCGCGGGGTGGAACTCGAGCGACAACTGCTGGACGGTCGGCTGCTCTTTGGCCGACTTCGATCGGGACGGCGATCTCGACTGCGCGACGGCGAACCAGGGGAACTCGGGGAACCCGTACCGCCCCACCTATCTCTTCCGGAACACCGGCGCCGGTCTTGAGACGGCTCCGTCGTGGCAATCCCAGCAGGTGGGGATCACCAACAGCGCCGACTGGGGCGACATGGATGGGGATGGCTGGCTCGATCTGGCCGTCGCGGGATGGGTCAACTGGCAGAGCGGCGTCTTCTCGAACACGCACGGCTCGCTCGAGACGACGTTCGCCTGGACGACGGGGCACCCGGAGCGGACCGACAAGGGGATTGGCTGGGCTGATGTCGACGGCGACCTGGACGCCGATCTCGCCGTGGGAGGCAACGGCGCGCCGGGATGGCTCTTCGAGAACGAAGGGGGGATGCTCGGGGCGGAGCCGATCTGGGCATCCGCCGACTCCTACCACGGCACGCAGGAGCTGGCGTGGGTCGACATCGACGGCGACGGCGACTCCGATCTCGCCACGGTCCATTTCTCCACGGGGCACGCGCGGGTCCATCTCAACAACGACGGCGTCCTCTCCGCGGTGGCCGACTGGCAGTACGATGCCGCGTCGAGCGGGACGGCGATCGCCTTCGGCGATCTGAACGGCGACGGGTGCCCCGACCTCGCGATGGGGGTGGCCAACGGCCCGATCATGGTCTTCGTGAACACGGGAGTGCCGGCGGGGGTCTACGAGAATCTCAGCGATCTGCCGGCGCGCGGCCAGGTGCGAATGATGACGACACCCAACCCGGCGCGCGGAGTCGTGCGGATGCGGATCGATGCCGGAGCGGGGTGCGTGGTGGATCGGATCGCGATCTTCGACACGAACGGCCGGCAGGTGGGAAGGATCGACCCCGAGGATGCATCCGCGATGCACACGCACTCTCTCTCGTGGGATCCCGGCGACCTGCCGCCGGGAGTCTACTTCGCGCGCGCGATCGGGATCGATGCCGACCGCCCCTTCGTCGTCCACCGGCGCCTGGTGTTGATGCCGCGCTGAAATCGTCTTCTGAATGGAGATCCGCCGCGCCCAGGCTTGAAGACACGCGAGTTGCCCAACAACCTACATCAGATCCGCAAGGTCGGAAGGATGTGTTCCAGACTACGATCGTCGCAGGTCTAGGCGCGACCAGACATGGGGGATTCGGCATCAATCCTGGAGTGATGTCGGTTTGTCAGACGCCTTCCTCTTGCGGTCTTCACCTGTTGCGCGTCGTGGGTGGTCACTCCTTCGGTCGAATGAACTCCTTGAACTCCGGATCACCCCAGAGCGGCTCGAGATCCGGGTCACTGTGGACCCCCGAGTTAAACGCGAATCCCCGCGCCATCGCTTCCTTCAGCAGGGCCATCCCCTCTCGCGCGTCGCCGAGCTGGACGACGATGCAGGCACGCCAGTAGACGGCATCCCCGCCACGGCAATCCGGCTCCCGGTCGCGCAGCTGGGCCGCGACCTGGCGCGCTCGGGCCGGGTCGTCGAGACGGGCCGCGAGCGTGCCGACGCAGCCCAGCGCATCGACGTCGTTCGGGCTCTTCGCCAGCTGCGCATCCGCAATGGCCTTCGCCTCCGTCCACCGCTCAGCGCAGATCAGCGCATACAGCAACGATCCCTCGAGGCCCGCGGCTTCTGCGGCCGGACGCTCTCGATACCAGGCGACCGCCCGCTGCGCCATCTCGAGTCCGGCCTCGCGGTATCCGTGGGCGCGCAACTCAGTGGCCGCGATTCGCATCACCGCCCCCGCTGAACCGGTTCTGGCCCGGAGCGCGAGGGTCTCGTCCACCAGGCGGTCGAGCTCGGCCACCCTACCGAGCGCCGCCAGCGCCGCCGCCTGACGGCTGTAGAACCCGAGGATGTCGGGGAACTCGCGCGCACCCTCGCTGGCGACCTTCAGCTCCGTCTCATACTCCCCCAACATGTGGTATGCGGAAGCGAGGACGGTGCGCCACCACAATTGACTGATCTCCCGGTGCGACGGCGGCAGATCCGTCGCCTGGGTCAAGCAGGCCACGGCCGCCCGCGGATGGTTCCGCTTCAGCTCCGAGAGGCCTTCGAGGTAGCTGACCAGGTACAGCATCCGCCCGGATGCCGCGCTTCCTATCTGCCGCAAGATGTCCATCGCCTCAGCTTGCCGATCCTCGTGCAGGGCCCGCGTGGCGGAGACCCACAGCCGCTCCAGGGCGGTCAATCGCTCCCGGCGGGCCTCCATATCGGCGAGCGCCCGGGCGGCTTCCTCACAGCGGCCCAGGTTCGAGTACGAGGCCCAGATCCAGGGCCAGACCATGGCGAAGTCGGGGTCCAGCGCCAGGGCCCGATTGAAGTGCTCCACGGCCCGCGTGTAATCGAGCCCGAAGGACTCACGGCCCAGCATGTACGCGGCATGCGCATCGAGGGTCGGGGCGTGCACGAGTCCAGGATCGATGCCCAAGCCGTACCAGGCGACCGCGCCGAGAACCCGCTGGCGTAAGGGCTCCAGCAGGAACGCGCGTTCCCGGATGCTTCCGGTGATCGGTTGGAAGGTAAGGACCACCCTTCCCTTCACCGCGTCGAAGAGCTTGGCCTGGATTTGCAGATCGTCGCCCGTCAGGTAGTAGGCCCCGGACGCCACCAGCCCGGCCCCGTTCGCGCGCGACAGCGCGGTCAGCTCGGCTGCGCTCGATCGCCCCCCGACTTCGCCCACAGGGGTGTTCACGGGCATCACGGTCATGTCACTCACCTGAGCCGCGCCCCGCGCGACCGCGTCCGGGATCTGCGCGCCGAAGCTGTCCAGCGACGGATCGCCGGTGTGGTTCTCGAACGGCACCACAACGACCTTCGCGAGGTCGAGGACTGGCGCCGGCCGGAGCGCGCGCCACGGCGCCCAGCGCGCGACGGCGACCGCGAGCACCAATGCGCCGAGCGCGATTCCGGCGCCCATCCACCACCGCCGGTACCGCGGCCGGGCCGGCGCGGGTCGTGTCACGACGCTGCTCGTGAGCAGCGAGCGCAGATCGAACGCGAGACCGTGGGCCGACTGGAACCGGCGCTCCGGAGCCTTCTCCAGGCAGTGTGAAACCAGCAGGTCCAGCTCTGGAATGACCTCGGGATGCGTGAGCGCGACCTCGGGCGGCTGGTCTTTCAGGATCGCGCCCAGGGTGTCGACCGCCGTGCTTCCGCGAAACGCCCTGCGCCCCGTGAGCATCTCGTAGAGGACACAACCGAAAGCGAAGATGTCGCTCCGATGATCCGCGGACTCGCCCCGCACCTGCTCGGGCGCCATGTAGCCGACGGTGCCGAGGACCGTCCCTGCCGCGGTCCCCGGCGGCACCGAGGTCACCGTCTCGATCTCCGCAAGAGGCCCCCGCTGCGCCTTCGCCAGGCCGAAGTCGAGTACTTTCACCCTGCCGTCGCGCGTGATGATCACGTTCTCGGGCTTGAGATCCCGGTGCACGATCCCCGCTGCGTGGGCAGCGCTCAGGCCGTCCGCGATCTCGGCCCCGATCTTGACCGCCTCGCGCCAGGGCAGGACGCCCTCCTCGATCCGGCGGCGGAGGTTCACGCCGTCCAGGACCTCCGTCACCGCGTAGGCGACCTCGCCCTCGCGGCCGAAGTCGTGGATGATCAGGATGTTGGGATGGGAAAGTGCGGCCAGTGCTTTCGCCTCCCGCTCGAAGCGGGTCAGGCGATCCGGGTCCCGCGACACGTCCACAGGAAGCACTTTGATGGCGACGTCTCGATCGAGTCGCGCGTCTCGGGCGCGATAGACCTCGCCCATGCCCCCCGCGCCGATGGGTGCAAGAATGCGGTAGGGACCGAGGGATGTGCCGGGCGTCAGCATCAGCTCCCTCCCACCATCGCGACTCTCTTCTGCGCCTGAAGGAACCAGCGCAGACCCAGCGTACACCCGCGCGGGGCCCGGGCAAAGGCGGGTGACGGCATCGAAACCGGCCCGGCCGAGGCACACGCTGGATGGGGATCTAGGATCCCGTGCGCTGTCCCAACTGCTCATCCGACGACCTTCCAGACGCACGATTCTGCAGCGACTGCGGCGCTTCGCTGTCCGGGCCCGAAGCGCCCCCGGGCCGCGAGACCGAAGTCCTCCCCTCGTCTCCGGTGCGCGAGTTGACGGTCGGCACAACTTTCGCAGGCCGGTGCCAGGTGATCGAGGACCTGGGCAAGGACGGCGTGGGTCGGGTCTACAAGGTCTTCGACACCGAGGTGCGCGAGAAACTCGCCCTGAAGCTCATCAGGCCCGAGATTGCCCGCGATGCGGCCTCCATCGAGCGCTTTCCTCACGAGCTGAAGCTCGCGCGGACGATCTCCCACCGCAGCATCTGCCGCATGCATGACCTCGGGCCCGAGCAGAAAACTTAGACTTCAGCCTTGCCCGGCCGTTCTAGCGCCGGCGGCCCTTCGGCGCCCGGGCGTTGACCGGGACCCGCCTACATGGCGCCCGAGCAAGTCGACGGCAAGGATGCGGGGTCGCGAGGATCCTGGAGCACCTGGGGCTGCCGCCTCGCGCACCCTAGCGCCCGCGCGGGTCGGAGGGGACAAGACTGGCCCTGACGGGGGGGTCGGCGGGGGAGGAGCGGGTCGCGGGAGGGGATGTTCGGCATTCCGGGGGGAGCCTGATCGGCTCGGGAGCGGATCGCGAGGTGCGAAGGATCTGGAAGCCTCTGCTGGAGCGCCACTATACTCGTTGTCGCGCGACCGGAGGGGGCGTCGATACGTGTCGGGGGGATTGGAATTCCCTATAGGTGGGCGAGTTAGTTACCGGATCCGTCCCGGGTCGGGTAGCGGGAGCGACGCTTCCCAGACTTCTGTGCCTGCGCTATCATTGATCCTGCTCGGACTGACCTTCCGCCAAGAGGTCAGCCCGTTCGGGCAAAGACGAATGGGGATTCATCGGTTCACGGCAGATCTGGGGCGCTGCCAATGGAGGGATGCCATGCGCAAAGTGGTGTTGTTGGCCGCCGCAATGGCGGCGATTGCCTGTTGGACTGCCATTGGCGGTGCCACGACGATCACGATTTACACCGATAAGTTGGAGTGGCAGAACGCGTTGGACGGGCAGCACCTCACTGAGGACTTTGCTGACACTCTACTCAACGATGGTGTTAGTTATGTCTCTACTGAGTCCGGCCACATCAATCCGACGCTCGAGTGCTACCAGGATGTTCTGGCTTCCCAAAGCCAGAACGAGCCCATGACGGTCTGGACCTTCGTGCCCCAAATAGCCGCATACGGTGGAGACTGGGCTCTGGGCGGGCCTGGTGGCTCCGGGAATAACTTGCTCGTCTACATTGCCGATGATTCCCTCTATGTGGGGTCCATTCCCAACAGCTTCAATGGCGATTTCTGGGGCTTTGTTTCTGACACGGCCTTCTCCTCCGTCAGAGTGGTAGGAGGATGGGGCACCAACCAACAACACTATTGCCTGGATGATATGGTGTACTGGTACCCGGAAGCCTCGGGCGTGGAGAGCAAGCCGGTGCTAGTTGGAGCTGGGCCCGCGTTGTCGCTGGGAAGCGCACCGAATCCGACGGCCGGCTCTACCGCACTTCTTTTGCGAAGTGGTGCGAGCCTCCGAGATGTCCAGGTTTCGATCTATGACGTGGCCGGCCGTGAGGTGAGAGAGCTCCCGGTCGGGGACCTTTCTCCAGGTGCGCATCAAGTCCTCTGGGACGGACGTGGCAACGACGGCCGCCAGGCGGTCTCCGGCATCTACCTCTACAAAGCGGCGTACCTCGGAGGAAAGACCAGCGCGATGCGGCTGGTAGTCTTGAGGTAGAGACCGGCGATCTCACCGACCTCAGAATAGGTCCAGGTTCGATTAGTGTCAGCGCCGGTGCTGCGGCGTCAGCACGTGACCCAGCGGGATTCCATCGAATCCTCATCGGTGAGGCCGCATACCGGAACTCCGATGAGGACGTCGCCGTGTGGGAGGATGTCACCGTCCCGGCCGGGTACTTCTCCCTCTGCCTGCCCGTCGACTACCGGATTGACTACGGTGAGAGCATCGGCACGGATGAATACGGTAAGGAATTGGGCGCTTCCGCAACGAGACACGCCGATTCATTCACTACGCAACAGAAGTCGGAACCGTGAATCACCCAGAGGAGTCCATCCCGTTCGAGGAGTTCCAGTGGGGCGAGTGCCCCGGTTGGGATGGCTACGAGGACACATGGTCTTCACCTCCGGAATCATGCGACCCGGCAGCGAAACCACGTCCGCTTTACGACCGTCCACCTGGGGTGCCCTCAGAGCCGGGTTTCGGGGACTTGTCGAACCGTGAGCTTCCCCGTCAAATGAAAACTCAGAACTAGAGAATTCTGCCTCTTCGATTGCTCGCCGAAGCGCGCTCGGCGGCGATGAAGTTTCATAGGAGACCCTCATCGACGCCTTCCGTCCTAGGTCTGTCCATTCCCGTTGTTGCGGCGAACGAACGTACCTTCCCCCCAGGCCATGAGCCGATCCCCGTCGCAGAGCTCCGCTCGGAGGTAGAAGAGGCGCGACGTCGCCGAGACCACATGCGCCCGCACATCGATCGTTGCGGAGGCGGAGACTGGTTGCAGGAATCGCACGTGGAGGTCGCCGGTCACGGCCTGAACATCGATGTGGAAGAGGCAATGCGTCATTGCGGCGTCGAGGAGCGCGGCGATGACCCCGCCGTGGAGGATCCCGTCGTATCCCTGGAAGTCGGCGTTGGGCCTCATGCGTCCGTGAACCGAGTTGCCCTCGCCCGCGTCGAATCGGACCCCCCAGGAGGATGGATTATTCTGGCCGCAGAGGATGCAGTGCGCGTGCCCGTGCCGAACGCTCAGGGTGATCGGCTGCTGCGCGCACGCGCCGGTTCCCCTCGCACCAAGGGAAGATTGCGTGGAGTCTCGCTGCTCTTCCGTGGGGCTGCCCCGTCGCGTGCGGGATCTCGTCCTCTCTCGGGCGTCCGCGCACGCTCTCGCCAAGGCACTGGACGCCAAGAGCGCGCAGTGAGCGGACTCGGCCGGAAGACCGCCGAGGGCCTGGAGGATCTCGGATTGCCCGCAGGCGGCGTTTTCTAGGCTTCGCCCCTCGACCAGGGTGGTCAGGATGCTCCCGCAGGCCCGGGCCGAGCCGCATCCATCCGTCATGAAGTGCACCCTCTGGACTCGGCCGTCGCGCACTCTGAGCCAGAACTCCACCGTCTCTCCACAAGGACCGGTCAGGATGGCATGGCCATCCGGGTCCTCCATGGGGCCGAAGTTGCGCGGACGCGCCGCATGATCGAGAGTCGTCGGGGTGAACCGTCCTGCCTCCTCCGTATGCATTCGTTCTCTCATAGCCATTCAGATCTTCCCAGACCCGGCGGATATCGTCCGCCGCCGGAGCTTTCATCTCCACAACAGTTTTGGCCTCAAGTTGAGCGCGGGCGACCGAGGGGTCGTATCGGATACGGCTGGTCACGGCGGCTCCCGCACGGGCAGCTTCGGCCTCGATCGATTCCGACATTCCCGGGTTCACATCCCATCGGTTGACGCAGACGAACGCGCGCGTTCCGAAGTGTCGGGCGAGTGAGAGGACCCTCAAGAGATCGTGCGCGCCTGAGACGGTCGGCTCCGTGACCGCCAGGAGGCTCGAGGCTCCCGTGATCGAGGCAATTGCCGGACATCCGATGCCGGGCGGCCCGTCGACCAATACGGTGTCCCTTCCGGACTCCCTCGCGACGCGGCGGGCCTCCCGCCGCACGATGGAGACGAGTTTGCCGGAATTCTCCCCTCCGATGCTCAGACGCGCGTGAACCATAGGGCCGCAACGAGTCTCCGAGATCATCCAGGATCCGCAGCGGCACTCTGCGAGATCGATCGCCCCGTTGGGACAGACGAGTCGACAGACTCCGCATCCCTCGCACGCGAACGGATCGATCTCCATGCGCGCCATCGATGCGAAGTGGGAGGGGGCTTGGGGATGGTGGCCGTGGGCGAGGCTCGGCTCATCGTCCGCGGCTGAGATCGCCTCGAATCGACAGGCATCCACGCAGACTCCGCAGCCCAGGCACGATTCGGGCCGAATCCGCGCTTCCATGCCGCTGTAGAACTCGTGATGGCTCAGGACTCGGGGGGACAGGACAACGTGAAGATCGGCGGCGTCCACATCGCAATCGGCGATGACCGCGCTATCGGAGAGAGATGCGAAGGATGCGGTCACGCTCGTCTTGCCCGTGCCCCCCTTGCCGCTCACGACGACCAGCTCTCGCAGTCTTTCAGCCACCCTAGACGACTCCTTTAAGAGACTCGAAGCGCGCCGCTTGCCAACTGAAGCATCCGAATCGTCGCGATCCCAGCCGCGATGAGGAGTATCTCCCAGACCAAACCGAGCAGGCTGAATGAATCCCGACGGCCCGGGACCAAATCCGCCAGAGCGATGTACACGAAGCTAGCCGCGGACAGAGCCAAAAAGTAAGGGAGCGCGCCTTGAATGGGAGCCAGAAAGGCATACATGAGGACGGCCCCCAAGATGGCTGCCATGCTCGACAGGAGATTGTATAGGAAAGCACGGCCCCTCGAGTAGCCATCGGATAAGAGAATGGCGAAATCGCCAACCTCCTGAGGGACTTCGTGAGCGATGACGGCGACGGAGGTGGCGATGCCTAAGGATGTGGACGTCGAGAACGCTGCTGCGATTGCGATGCCATCGACAAAGTTGTGCAACGAATCGCCGATGAGAATGAGGGGACCGGACCGGGAGTGGATCTCGCAGTGGTGCCGGTGGCAGTGACGCCAGATCGCCAGTTTCTCCATCGCGAAGAAAAGGATGATTCCCGCCAGAATCGCGCTCAGCGCGGTGGACGCCGGTAAGCGGAGCAGCGTATCGGGGATCATTCCGAGGAACGCGGCCCCGAGCAGCGTGCCGATGGCGTAGGGAATGAGGATTCCTATCCACGGTTCCCGGCGGTCCGCGGGCACAAAGAGAATGACCGCCGCGATCCCCGCGGATATCACGGAGCCGAGAAGGGTGAAGATGAGTATGACTATGAGAAGGTCCATTGGACCCCGCTCCTCCCCGCGTACTTCCGCAACCTTTCGAGGAGTTCGAGGAACATCCCTCGGTACTCGGGGAGTTCTTCCACGACCAGCTGGCCCTTGGAGCAGACCCTGGCGATCCTGCGATCCTCGGGGATCTCCAGAAGGATTGGGATCCCGTGGCCTCTGCAAAAGCCCCTGATCGCGTCGTCCCCGATTCCCATCCTGTTCACGACCACGCCGAATGGAAGCTCCAGTTCTCGCGCCAGTGCGATCGCGAGGCCCAGATCGTTGATTCCGAAGGGAGTCGGTTCGGCGACAAGTAGCAGGAAGTCCGCATCGCGTGCGGCGGCGATCACGGGACAGGTCACTCCGGGGGGGGCATCGATGAGCACGAGCGCGTCGGCTCGCCGATAGGCCCTCACCCGCCGAATGACAGGCGGCGCGCTGGGGACGCCGATGTGCAGTCGACCAAAGACGAGACTGAGGTCGCCGGCATCGACCGTCTCCACGACGCCAATGGGCCGCTCGACCTCCCGAATGGCTCCCGTCGGGCAAACGCGGACGCAGCCGCCGCATCCATGGCACAAGTCCGCGAAGACGAGCGGCGTGTTCTCCAGTCCTACAATGGCGTTATAGGCGCAAAACCGCGTGCAAGCCCCGCAACCGTTGCAGAGATCGGGGTCGATTTCCGGCACCGGCAAGGAGACCGTTTCCAGCAGGTGCGGCGTCCCTCGAAAGAAGAGATGATCGTTCGGCTCCTCAACATCGCAATCGAGCAACTGCGTCGGCCCAGGTGCGACTCGGGCGAGATTCACGGAAACGGTTGTCTTGCCGGTGCCGCCCTTCCCCGACGCGATGGCGATAGTCATTGATGAGTGCCTTCCGGGGCGCGTCCGCGCAGCGGCACTTCCGAGACGCCACGAGCCTGGCGGCTCAAGACCAGTGGCTCTCCACATCGCCGGTCGCGGCCCTTTCGAGACTACCCGCTCGAAATGCCTCGAGGGCTTTGGAGACAGTCGCGGCGTCTGTCAAGTAGACGGGTACGCCTGCGGCCGCGAGCACGCGGAAGGCTTTGGGTCCGCAGTGGCCCGTCACGACCGCATTGGCGCCGGCGCGGACGATCGCTTGCGCGGCCCGAATCCCCGCGCCCTGGGCGGCATCGGCGCTTTGGCCATTCTCGATCCACTCGACGCGGTCGCCGTCGTCGTCATAGATCAAGAACCCGGCTGCTCTTCCGAACCGTTCGTCGAGCGGCGCCTCGATGTCGCTGCCCGAGGTAGAAAACGCGATCTTCATTCCACACATCCCTCCCCTCCCCGATTTGCGAACAATCAGGGGCGTCTGCGAAATCGAAGGGCTAGCTCACGGTCTCGGCGGTTCGCCGGATTCGGTCTCACCGATTCGATCGTTGAGCGCTTTCAACTCCGCTTGGAGGGCGCGGGCCTGGCGCGAGAGGAACTCCTTCTCCATACCGGCGTCCAACCCGAAGGGTGCCGCGACGCCGCGCAGCCAACCCGGCAATCCCGTCGCTCGGTACCAGTGACGCCAGCCCCGTCCTCCGCCCCTACCTCCTCGCGGTCCGTAGCCCCAGCCCCAATCTCCAGCCCCCCAGCGGCCAAGGGCTAGATTCTGACTCCCGGGCATCCCGAAGCCGCCGCAGTAACCTGCGGCCCTTCCGGTTCGGGGTCCCATCCCCATCGGTCCTGTGCGATCACCTCCCGGCATGGCGAAACCTCCAATTCGATCGATTCAGTCTCGGCCGCGGCTCCGTGGATCCGTCAACGACGGATCAGAGCCGATGAACAATGCGGGCAACGCTTCTGCGTGCAAGGCACACCCCGCTCGTGAGCTTCTTCGTAACCACAAGAGGGGCATACGCACGATCCCCCCGCGCCCATCGCACCTCCTCTCCCCGGGCGGCCCTGTGGATTCCCGCTCCCTCCGCCGCGCCCCGTACCCCTTCGCCGGCGCCCGCGGCCCATCTGATTGCGTGCTTCTTCCATCAGTTCCTCCGTTCGATGGCCTACATCCCAACTGCGGGCCCGCCGGCGGGCAGCCTGGACGCCCGGCATCGAAAACGAACGATCCCCCAGGCGCCCCTGGAGAAGCGCATCGATGACGCTCTTCGTCTCGCCCGTCACGAAGGGGACGACTCGAATCCCGTATGCCTCAAGGATCGCGTGTATCGGCCGGGAGATCGCGCCGCAGACGAGCAGGTCGACGCCAACCTCGGCCAGGCGAAGCGCCCGCTGCTGGGGTGTGAGCCCTTCGAGCGGCTCCTGAGTCTCGGACTCCACTTGACCCGACTGGATGCCGAGCAACCGGACCTGGCCGACGACGTCGAAGACAGGCGCGATCCTGCCTTGCCATGTTGCGAGCGCCACTCTCATCGCGATTGACTCCCCACAGCGATCCTCCGTCGTTCCCGCTCTCCGCTCCATGTCGGGTAGTGCAGGGTTCGTGCCCGAAACAGGACGGCATCCCCGAAACCGCGCAGGTCCATGCGTGGACTGCAATCGCGGCGGCGGCCCAGCAGGCGTCGATCCCGCCAGTGTTGCCGTAATGCGACTCTGCTCCTCAAGTGAAGTCGCGATCCTGCGACGACATGGGGCGCGGGCAGGGTCAGGGGGGCGTTTGAGAGCGGCCGTCCCGTTCCGGAAGTGGAAGACCGAGCCTCTTCGCCTTCCGGTGGAGAGTGCTTCTATGGATTCCGAGATCGAGGGCTGCGGCAGCCCGATTCTGGCCGTGCCGATCCAGCGCTGCCTGGATCGCCCGGACATCGAGCGAATCGTGGGCGGCGCGGATGTCGGAGGAGGAGGCCGCGGCCGC
Source organism: Candidatus Eiseniibacteriota bacterium (assembly GCA_034679345.1). Taxonomy (GTDB): domain Bacteria; phylum Eisenbacteria; class RBG-16-71-46; order CAIMUX01; family VGJL01; genus JAXDAY01. The sequence goes on along the minus strand of JAXDAY010000028.1, from coordinate 169,899 downwards.
CCCACCGCGGGAGATCAACTCCGTGGGCAGATGCCGGATGTCGATCGGCCCGTCGCCGCAGACGACGAACGCGCGCTCGACGGCGTTCTCCAGCTCCCGCACATTCCCCGGCCAGTCGTGGGCCATGAGCAAGGAGATCGCCTCCAAGGAGATGCCCCGAACGGCTCGACGCTGGATCCTGTTGAAGCGCACGATGAACTCGTCGACGAGCAGCGGAATATCTTCCTTCCTCTGGCGGAGGGGCGGGAGTTCCACCCGGACGACGTTGACTCTGTAGTAGAGGTCCTCGCGGAATGCCCCGGCGCGGACTCTCTCCGCGAGATCGCGATTCGTCGCGACAATGATCCGGGCGTCGGTGGTCTCGGAGCGTGTCCCGCCCAGCGGCTCGTAGGAACGCTCTTGAAGGACTCGCAGTAGACGGATCTGAACCGAGGGGCTCACCTCTCCGATCTCGTCGAGCAGGAGAGTTCCCCCCTTCGCCAAGCCGAATCGCCCCGGCTTGTCCTTGTGAGCCCCTGTGAAGGCTCCGGCCTTGTAGCCAAAGAGCTCCGCCTCGAGGAGGGTTTCGGGGAGGGCGGCGCAATTCACGGCAAGGAATGGACTCGCGGAGCGGGTGCTCAGCGAGTGGATCGTCCGTGCGATCATCTCCTTGCCCGTGCCCGTTTCGCCAAGGATCAGCACTGTGCTTGGGCTTGCGGCGATCGCGGGCAGGGCGTCGAAGACCCTTTGCATGAGAGGGCTCGCGCTCACAAGGTCTCCGATGCGGCGGCGCCCCTCGAGTTCCTGTCGGAGGGCTTCGACCTCGCTCAGGTCTCGAAAAGTCTCGGCGCCGCCAACGACCCGACCGGCGGAGTCGCGGAGGACAGCGGTGGACACGCTGATGGGAACGGCGGCGCCCTCGGAGTCGACGATGTAGCCCGATCGACCGACGATCGCCTTTCCCGTCCTCAGGGTTTTTCGGAGAGCGCATTCCGACTCGCATAGACTGCAGCGAAAGACCTCCGAACAAAGCCGACCGATGGCGTCTAGTCTGGAGATGCCTGTGATCTCCTCGGCGGCGCGGTTGAAGGTCCGGATTCTCCAGTTGAGATCGATTGTGAAGACTCCGTCGGAAATGCTCTCGAGGACCGCGTCGGTCTTCGTCGAGAGGGCAGAAGCGGCGCGCCTCTTCGATCTAGTCGTCGCCTTGCGCATCGTTCCTCGGGTCCGCGGGCGGTCCTGCGGGTGGGGCGCCCATCGCGGTTTCCACGCCTCGGAACCGGCCGTCGGAGCGTTGGCCGCGAAGCCGTCCCGGGTCGCCCACGCGGGTCGCGGCAAGCCAACCGACCGACGCATCATCGAATGAATCGAAGTCCGGAACGTACGGCTTGATGTCGAGGAGAGGGGTGCCGTCGAGGATATCGACATTCTCCACATCGAGCTTCCCGTCGAGGACGGATCGGAGTCGGACCACGCTGAGGCCGAGACCGTTCGGCCGAGCCGGAGATCGAGTTGCGAAGACGCCTCTCTCCTTTGTGTCGAGAAAGGGGAGCGCGCGCAGCTTCGGAGCCGAGGCGCGGTGAAAGTGAAAGAGCAGGATCAGATGAGAGAAGCCTTCGAGATCCGCCAATCCCTCGCGGAACGCAGGGGAGACTTCCACGATCCCCTCGATACCGAGGGCTCCGCGCGGCTGGATCGGCATCCCCTCGACGCGGCGGTAGGGTGAGTGGATGACCCCGATCGGCTCGAGAACGATTCGATCGGCTGCCCGGCGATCTGATCGCGGATGCTTCCCTGTCAAGGCGATCCCTCCCGAACCGATCGGACCCTCGAGTTCCGTCCCTTCCGCGAGAGCCCGTTCAACGGTCCTCGATTGACAGTAATGAACCTATGTTCGTAATCTAGTGTCTGGGAGTCAGGTTGTCCAGGATTATCCTCTCGGGCTCGAGCGAGAGATGCGCTCTCGCCCGGTCCATGGGTGGGGGGTGGAGTCGTGCCGAGACCGGGGCGTGCCGCGCCATCGCGAACCAGAATGAGCACCACGGCCACGGAATGTGCTTGCCCGTCGGAATGCTTCGTGAAGAGAACATCGACGGAGTCGTGGTGGGCGGGATCGGAATGGGCGCCTTGAACAAGATGCTCGCCGCGTTTCGAGCCGGGACGCTGCCCCCGGTGACGCCCGGCACCGCATGCGGCCGCCACCAGGGTGGAGTGGGCCACTCGAGAGGATAGCCCGGCGAGCGAAAGAAGGTTGCGGGGCGAGAATGGCGGCGTCCACGGGATGCCGCTGTGCCCCACAGACGCATCAGAAAGCCGCCGGATCGTCGATACGTAGGGGGCCTGCTCCGTCAGGCCTTCAACCTTGCCGCCAGCCGCCGGATGTACTCCTTCAAGGGTTCGGCTCCCATGTCGTAGTTCGACATCACGACGGCCACCAGGTCCTTATCCAAGAAGATGTCCAAGTTGCTGTTGAGACCGGTGAATCCTCCGCCGTGCCCGACGATCTTCCCTGCGGGTGTCTCGAAGAGGCCGAATCCGAAGCCGTACCCGGCGCCGGCGCGATCCCGCCACATCTCATCGAGCGATGCCCGCGAAGCCAGCTTCGCGCCCTGCAGCGCCCGGGCGAATCGATGGAGATCGCCCACCGTGGAGTACCCGCCTCCCGCCGGGCCGCCCTTCAGCACATGGAGGAAGATGTTGTTCTTCCAGCCGCCCGCCGCGTCCCGGAAGTACCCCTCGGCGAGATTCTCCGTCGGCCGGTCGAGCTCGTAGGAGTCGCTGCCGGTCATGCCGGCGGGCTCATAGATGTGCTCCTTGATGTAGTCGAAGTAGTTCTGTCCGGCCGCCTTCTCGACCACCACGCCCAGCAGGAGCATCCCCGTGTTGCTGTATTTGAACTGAGCTCCCGGCTCGAAAGCGAGGGTGTCACCCTGAACGAGCCGCTTGTAGTCGTCGAGCTGCCGGAAGAGATCGCGGGAGCTCTCCATGTAAGTCCTGTTGAAGTAGCTCCCGAGGCCCGAGGTGTGGGTGAGAAGATGCTGCACCCTCACTCGATCGGTGATCTCCCGCGGGAGCCAGCTCTCGTCCACATACTTGGAGATCGGATCATCCAGCTTGAGCTTGCCCTTCTCGACGAGCTGCATCGCCGCGGTCGCCGTGAACATCTTGTTCATCGATCCCAAGTTGAACTTGGTGTCGATCCGATTGGGGATGTGCCAGGCCTTGGTAGCCTCCCCGCAGGCGCGTTCCCAGATCACGCGATCCCCTCGGGCGATCAGGATCGCTCCGGAGAATCGATCCTCCCTGCAGAGCCGCTCGATCTTTTCCTCGAGCGTTCGGATGAGATCGCTCTCGGAAAGGGGCGCTTGATTCGCGTCGTCGCCTACCGGGGGGCGGGCGGGGCTGAAGTTGATCTCCGTGATCCTCTGATCCGGATCAGCGGGGCGGAACGAGATGCCGTGCCAACCTTCGAAAAGGCGGTCTCGCACGATAAGGACCGTCTGGGGGCGGGGAGGGGTGTAGGTCCGCAGGGAGTAGAACTCGATCCCGCCCGTAGCCCTGGAGAACTCCCGAAACATCGCGCGATGCTCCTCCATGGGGAACATTTCCCGGAACTCCGCGGCGACATGGGCTTCGAAGAACGAGTCGACGGAGGCGAGATCGGCGGCGTTCAACGCCGCGATCAACGCCCGGATCCGCTCGCCGAGGATCCCGCCCGGCGGGTCGACGACGTCGCGGAACTCCTCCGGACGGGACTGCGTCGGCGACGCGGACGCCATTCCCAGCATCAGGACGAAGGTGAAGAGAATCGATCGACGCGACATGGGCAGCCTCCTTGCATGGACAACAGCCTCAGCGGCAAGAATGGTCTAGGGCCGGGATCGCTGAAGCGACCAGAGTCGACTTCCGTAGAGTCGCACCCGGGGGGACTCGATGCATCCGAGGATTCCGGCCGCAAGACGCTCCTGCTGCTCTGCCTCCTGCTGGGATCGCACGCCGGCCATTCCCGCGCAGCCTCTTCTTCCACCCCGCCCAGCACGCGAACGAGGCGAACGGGGTCAACACGGTCATGAGGAGGATCGAGACGCCCCTCGCCAGGTATGGCAGCGATCCCATGGGCGCCGCCTGGACCGGCGACCTGGAGATCGGGTTCATCCTCAACCCTGTCCGTGACTGGCCCCGTGAGGAAGAGGTGGGAAGCCGGGAAGGCCCGTATGCGCGTTTCTACAAGCCGGTCTCCATTGAGCGGGGGGCGGCGGGCGTCGGCCAAGTTCGTGGCCGGCGGTGAACGTCAAGGCGGCGATCTTCCCGATGTGATTTTCCTCTTGCGGTCTTCGCGGGATGACAGATATCATTCCGGCCACGCGGCAATCTTGAGGAGGGTCCTCGAATGAAAATCGGCTTCTACTGCCATACGGCGTCCAAGCGGCGGCTCCCGGTCGGGGTCGCCGAGGGGGTGGGTGCATAGAAGCTGAGGAGTAGGCCGCTTCTCTGAACCCGCTCCGATCCAGCGAGCGGGTTTTTGATTCCTTCTTCTTGAGTCTCTCTCCCGCCCGCGCGCAAGGCGCCGCGACTCCCAGAAACACCCGGCAACCGAAAACCGTAAGTTCGTTCTGGTTGGGTAGGCACAATGACTTCGAAGTACCGAATGATCTGGAATCTGATGGAAGGCCGCCGTCTCCAGTACGGGGGCGCGATCCTGGCGCTGGTGCTCGGCTCGTGCTTCATGTACCTGGTGCCGCTCGTTCCGCAGGTCGTCATGGACGGGGTCCTGTCCGGCACGCCGGAGAAGGCCTCCTCGATGGTGCGGTGGGGAGTGGAGATCGGGGGTGGGCGCGAGTTCCTCCGCAGCCATCTCTGGATCCCCGGCCTCCTCGTGCTCGTGCTCACGGCGATCGCGGGGGTCTTCACCTACGCGCGCGGCCGGCTCGCCGCCGGCGCCTGCGAAGGGATCGTGCGCCGCGTGCGGGACGGTCTCTATGACCACCTCCAGCACCTGCCCTGCGGCTACCACGATCGCGCCGAGACGGGCGATCAGGTGCAGCGATGCACCTCGGATGTGGAGACGCTGCGGCAGTTCCTCGCGAGCCAGGTGGTGGAGATCGGACGCGCCGTGGTCATGATGATCGTCCCGATCCCGCTCATGCTGGCGCTCGATGTGCGGATGACCCTGATCTCCGTGATCGTCGTCCCGCCCATCGTCGTCTTCTCGATCGTCTTCTTCCGGCGGGTGCGGGCTTCCTTCCAGAAGGTCGACGAGGCCGAAGGGAAGATGACGAGCCGGCTCCAGGAGAACCTGACGGGGATCCGCGTCGTGCGGGCGTTCGCCCGGCAGGATTACGAGAAGGATCGGTTCGACGAGCGGAACCGGACCCATCGGGATCTGGACTACCGGCTCTATAGGCTCATGGGCTGGTACTGGTCCACATCCGACATGCTCTGCATGGGGCAGAAGGCGCTGGTCCTGGCGGCGGGAGGGATCTTCCTCGCGCGCGGCGACATCCAGGTCGGGACCTTCTACTTCTTTCTCGCCGTGGTGAACATGTTCATCTGGCCGGTGCGGATGATGGGGAGGATCCTGACGGAGCTGGGGAAGGCCCTGGTCGCGATCGGCCGCATCGGGGAGATCCTCGATCAGAAGCGCGAGACGAATCCCTCCGCTCCGGCGGCGATCACGAAACCGCGCGGGCGAATCGAGTTCGACCGCGTTTCGTTCACGCACAACGGCGAGGCGAATGTGCTGGATGATGTCACCTTCACGATCGAGGAGGGGGAGACGCTGGCCGTGCTCGGTCCTTCGGGGTCGGGGAAGTCGACGATCGTGAACCTGCTGCTCCGCTTCTACGACCCGAAGGCGGGCGCGATCCGCATCGACGGCGTCGACATCGGCACGCTCGAGCGTAAGTCGGTCCGGTCGATGATCAGCGTCGTGATGCAGGAGCCGTTCCTCTACTCGAAGACGGTGCGTGAGAACATCGGCTTGGGCCGGCCCGCGGCGCAGGAGAGCGAGATCACGGAAGCGGCGACGGTGGCGTGCGTCCACGATTCGATCCAGGAGTTCGAGAAGGGATACGACACGCTGGTTGGAGAGCGCGGCGTGACCCTCTCCGGCGGGCAGCGCCAGCGGGTGGCGCTGGCGCGGGCGCTTCTGGAGCAGCCGGCCGTGCTGATCCTCGACGACGCCCTGAGCGCCGTCGACACCGAGACCGAGACGATGATCATCAACGCCCTGCGGCGGCGCGTGGGACGGCCGACGACGATCGTCATCGCCCATCGCCTCTCGACCTTGATGCACGCCGATCGAGTCCTCGTCCTCGAGAGGGGGCGCGTGGTGCAGCAGGGGACGCATGCCGAACTTCTGGACGAAGATGGGCTCTACCGGCGTCTCTGGCAGATCCAGAGCGCGATCGAAGAGGAGCTCGAGGATGACCTCCAGGAGAACCGTGTAGTAAACAGCCAGAGCCCGACGGGCACCTGGGGCTCATAGAAGAGGTGGATGTGACCGACGAGCTGCTACAAGAACAGGATGCGACCCGGCGACTGGACGCCGGGCTGTGGAAACGGATCCTCGCTCACGCGCGCCCCTATCGCGCCCCCCTTGCGGCGATGGCGGTGTCGGGGCTCGTCGTAGCCGGGATCGACGCGCTTCTGCCGCGGATGACGGGACTTGTCATCGACTCGGCCGCAGCCGGGGGAGGCGAAGTCCTTCGCTACAGCCTCTACTACCTGGGGCTCGTGGCGGGGATGGCCTTCATGGTCTGGTTCTTCATCGTGGCCGCCGGGCGGGCTGCGACCGGATTCGCGTATGACCTGCGCCGCTCGGCCTTCGCACGGCTGCAGGAGTTGTCGTTCTCCTTCTACGACAAGCGGCCGGTGGGATGGCTGATGGCGCGGCTCACTTCGGACGCCGATCGGGTCTCGGGGATCCTCCCCTGGTTCCTCCTCGACCTGGTCTGGGGGGTCTCGCTCATCGCCGGGATCAGCATCATGATGCTGCGCTTGCATGTCACGCTGGCCCTCCTGGTGATGGCGATCCTGCCGCCGCTCGCGGTGGTGAGCGTCTTCTTCCAGCGACGGCTGCTGAGGAGCCAGCGGGCCGTGCGGCGGACGAACTCGCTGCTCACGGCGAGCTTCAACGAAGCGATCATGGGGGTGCGGACGACGAAGACCCTCGTGCGCGAGGAGGCGAACCTCGGCGAGTTCCGGGAGATCTCGAGCCAGATGTACGGCCACTCGATGCGCAACGCGCTGCTCTCGGCGGTCTATCTGCCGATCGTCATCAGCATGGGGAGCGTGGGAGTCGGCCTGGCGTTGTGGCGGGGAGGACTGATTCTCGGTGGAGATCTCACCATCGGCACACTCGTGGCGTTCATGCAGTACGCCGCCTTCTTCTACATTCCTGTGCAGGAGATGGCGGAGCGGTTCACGCAGCTACAGGCGGCGCAAGCGTCGGCGGAGCGGCTGCAGGGGCTGCTCGACACCGAGCCCGAGATTCGCGACGAGCCGGGCGCGCACGACGATCCGACCGAGGAGATCGCCGCGATCGAGTTCCGAGAGGTCTCCTTCTCCTACAAGGAGGGGGAACATGTGCTGGACAAGTTCGATTTTGGCGTCGGTCCGGGCGAGACGATCGCCCTCGTGGGAGCGACCGGCAGCGGGAAGACGACCATCGTGAGCCTGCTCTGCCGCTTCTACGAGCCGACGAGCGGCGAGATCCTGATCAACGGGGTCGACTACCGGCGGCGGACCCTCCGATGGCTGCAGTCGCGGCTCGGGATCGTGCTGCAGACGCCGCACCTCTTCAGCGGGACGATTCGGGAGAACATCCGCTATGGCCGACTCGATGCGACGGATGCGGAGGTGGAGGAAGCCGCGCGGCTCGTCAACGCCGAGTCCTTCATTCGAGGGTTGGACGGCGGCTACGCCGCGGAGGTCGGGGAGGGGGGTAACCGCCTCTCGACCGGGCAGAAACAGCTGATCGCTCTCGCGCGGGCGGTCCTCGCCGATCCGGAGATCTTCGTGATGGACGAAGCGACCTCCTCGGTCGACACCGAGACGGAGGGCCTCATCCAGCACGCCATCGAGCGGGTCCTCACCGGGAGGATCAGCTTCGTGATTGCGCATCGTCTCTCGACGATCCGATCGGCCGACCGAATCCTGGTGATCGACAAGGGGCGGTTGGTCGAGGAGGGTGACCACGAGGGCCTCCTTCGGAGGCGCGGTCGGTACTGGCGGCTGTACACGAACCAGTTCGCCAAGGAGACCCAAGAGGAGGTTCTCCTGGGCTCCGCTCGCCGCACCTGAGCGGCCGGGGGGAGGGCGGCCTCACCGCCCCCCCCCTCCCCCCTCCCCACCTTCCTCAAGGGCGCCGCTTCCGTTTGCCCGGGGGTCGCGCCCTCCGTATGATCTCCGCGGCATCAATCGATCGGTCGCTCGGACGGGCGCGGAGCAACCGCGCGGGAGGGGGGGAATTAATGCGCGCAGAGTGGTTTGCACTGCTGACGGCTGTCCTCTGGGGCGTCGGCGGATTCTTCGAGAAGAAGGGGCTTCACCTGGGACATCTCCAGCCTCAGATGGGGATTGCCATCCGTACCGCCGTCGCGTTCGTGATCCTCGGGGCGGTGAGCGCTCCCTACTGGAAGACCATCCCGCTGGCCGGGCCCAAAGCGCTCCTCTATATGGTGGTCGGGGGCGGCGTCCTCGCCGGCGCCTGCGGCATGCTCTGCTTCTACGTCGCCCTGAAGGGCGCCCCTCTCGGCCGGGTCATGCCAATTGCCTTCACTTCCCCCCTCTTCGGCGCCCTGATGGGGATCCTCTTGGGTGGGGAGCCAGTCACTGCTAAGGGTTTGATCGGCATGGGCTTGACCATCGGCGGGATCGTCCTGCTCACAATTCGCTGAACGCTGGAGCGGCCTCTCCCGTCCTAGGGCTCGGAGGCGACGCAAACCGAAACGGAGGATCTGGTGGATTCCTTGAGCGACGAGCAGCTCGTGGCCCTGACCCAGGAAGGCAACCTCCACGCCTTCAATCGGTTGACGGCGAGATGGGAAGCGAGCCTCTTTCGATTCGCGCTCCGGCTCGTCGGAAACAGGGAAGACGCCCGGGATGTATGTCAGGACGCGCTGATGAAGGCGTACCTGAATATCCAGAAGCTCCGCGAGGGATCCAAGTTCAAGTCCTGGACCCATCACATCGTGCTGAATCTCTGTCGCGATCGGTTCCGCTCGGCGGGGGCGCGCGCGGAAACGCAGTCCTTCGAGGAGGACGGGATCCAGGAGACGCGCGTCGCGATGACGCGGGCCCGCAAGGAAGGAATCGAGCAGAAGGCTGAGAAGGTCGGCCTCTCCCGCCTGCTCGAAGACGTGATGGGGAAGCTCCCCATCGAGCAACGCTCCGCGATCCTCCTGCGGGAGTACCACGGATTCACATCCGAGGAGATCGCGGAGATCGTCGGGGTCCCCGCCGCGACGGTGCGGACCCGGATCTTCTACGGCCTTCGATCCGTGCGCCGGATGCTGACCGAACGCGGGATCGAAGTTCCGATGCACTCATAGGCGAGGAGTCGAGCCATGACGGAAAACCCTTTGGATCCCCGAATGGAAAAGCTGGTCGCTCTCCTCTACGGGGAACTCCCGGCCGAGGAGGAGCGCCTGCTGAGGCTGCAGATCGAGTCCGATCCTGCCCTGCGCGCGGAGTGGGAAGCCCTCGGCGGGACGCGGCGCATGATGCAGGCGTGGGAAAACGAGGACGCGCCGCCGCAGTTCGTCTTTCTCCAAGAGGAGGAATCGAGATCCGCGGAGACGAGGGTCGTTCGTCCCGCGATGCCATGGCGCGCCCGCCTGCGCGGAATGCTCCTGGGCTCCGGCTGGGCTGTGGCCGCGGCGGCTCTGGTCGTGGCGGTTCTCGCGGTGAACGATTTCCGGATCGTGCGGCAGGACGGAGGTCTCACCTTCCGTTTCGGCGCGGCGTCCGAGCCGGTCGCGTCAAGTGAGCCGGTTCTCTCCTCGGAGCCCCAGGGGGTGCCCCTCGAGGCGGTGCCGATGGAGCCTTCGATCGACAGAGGCGGGAGTGGCGATCCGAGGATCCTGCAGGCCAGCGCCCCCTACCTGACCCGCGAGGAGTTCGAGGTCTACAACGAGGGCGTAGCCAGAACGATCATCGGGCTGCTCAACGAGTATGGCCGGCAGCAGGAACAGGAGATCGCGGGCGTGTTGACCGTCGCGTTCGGCGAGATGGCGGCGAAGCACGGACAGGACTACGACGATCTGCGCGGCCGCATCGAGGCGATCCGTCTCGGTCTCGGCGGCGAGCAGTACCGACAAGGTGAGCAGGTGGACTACCTGATGAATCAGAACCGAAGTGGAATCGAGCTGCCGGTGAGCGACTCGCCGGAGACCGAGACGAAAGGAGAGGAGAAATGATCAACATGATGCGCATCCGGTTGACGGCGGGGAAGTCGATCCGTCTCGGAGCGGTGGCGACCGTCATCACGGCGATCCTGCTAGGATCCGCGGGTATCGTGGGCGCCGCGGCTCCGGAGAAGGTGATCCGCCAGATTGGGGTGATGGAGAAGATCATCGACAAGGTGCTTGTCGACAGTCCGAACTTCCTCGTGCAGCGGGGAGACAACGCGCGCGGCCTTTATATCGACGGCTTCGGAGTCGTCTTCACGTTCGATGCCTCCTTGGTCAACGAGTGGTACGGGATGGAGAAGCTGCTCTCGCTTGGAGATCGATTCGAGATGAAGACCGACGAGAACGGAAACCAGATCTTCATGATCAAGAAGGATGCAAAGAGCGAGAAGGAATCGAAGGAGAAGTCCGACCAGGCGGAGAAGAGCCCCGAAGAGAAGATGAAGGACCGGGCGAAGCTCTATCAGGACGGCAAGGCGGAGCTGGTCCAGGCCCTCCTCGATTACGGCGAGACGATGACCTCCCTGACCAATGACAGCTCGATCATCCTGGCGGCATTCCTGAAGGACGACGACTACTTCCGGGAGCAGAAGATCTCGCGGCTCCTCCTGCAGGCGAAGGTGGGAGACCTGCGCGCCTTCGCAAGCGGCGAGATCTCCGCGGATGTGATGAAGTCCCGGGTGGCGATCGAGGACTACTAGAAAGCGAAGGCTTCAGCCGCGGGGAAGACGGCCGCGTCGGAATCCGGGGCTCCGTGGGCGCTGCGACCCGCCGGGGAAGATGGGTCGCAACCCGCGGGGCCCTCGATCATGTCGGTCGGGCGGTTCGCCGGCGCCCCACGTCTACCTCGCCGATGCGTACTCCGGGACTTGCGCCAGCGCCTGCTCCAGATCCGCCTGCAAATCCTCGAAGGCCTCGCAGCCCACGGAGAGCCGAATCAGATCGTCGGTGATGCAGGCGGCCTCGCGCTCGGTCGCGGGGACCCCCGCGTGGGTCATCGAGGCGGGGTGCTCGATCAGAGACTCGAGGCCGCCCAAGGAGACGGCCAACACGGCCAGCCGCACCGAGTTGATCATCCGTTTCGCCCCTTCGAACCCGCCTTTCACCCCGAAGGAGAGCATCGCCCCAGGTCCGGCCATCTGCCGTTTCGCCAGATCGTGCTGCGGATGGGACGGGAGCCCGGGATAGGCGATCCACGAAACCTTGGGATGGGTCGATAGCCACGCGGCGAGACGCGATGCGTTCTCCTGCGCCTTCTCCATGCGCAGGGAGAGCGAGCGAATTCCGCGGAGGACCAGCCACGCCTGGTGCGGGTCAGGGGTGCCGCCGAAGTGGTAGAGCGCCGAGGCGAGGCGGGTGTGGAGCTCCGCGGTCCTGGCCACAATGATCCCGGCCACGACGTCGCTGTGGCCGTTCAGGTACTTCGTCATGCTGTGGAGGACGACGTCGGCGCCGAAACGGAACGGCTTCTGGAGAACGGGCGAGGAGAAGGTGTTGTCGACGACGAGGAGAGCGCCGATCTCCCTCGCGATCCGCCCGCATGCCTCCAGATCGGTGATCTTGATCGTGGGGTTCGCGGGCGTCTCGATGTAGAGCATCTTCGTGTTCGGTCGGATCGCGGTGCGGACCTCCTCGATCAACTCCGTCCGAACCCAGGAGGACTCGATACCGAATCGCGCGAGGTGCTTGTCGGCGAGTACGCGCGTGGCGCCGTAGACCGCGTCGGTTCCGACGATGTGGTCCCCGGCGCTCAGCAGGCCGAGGAAAACGGTGGAAATGGCGGCCATTCCGCTCGATGTCGCCAGCGCGGCGTGGCCGCCTTCCAGGGCGGCAACGCACTTCTCCAGTGCGCGGGTGGTCGGATTGCCAAGGCGCGTGTACTTGTACCCGGGATCGGTCCCGGCGAAGCGCGCGGCCCCCTCGTCGGTGTCATGGAAGGCGAACGTGGATGATTGATAGATCGGCACCGATACCCCGCCGTACAAGGGATCGGGCTCCGGTCCCGCGTGGATGGTGAGCGTCTCCGGGCGAACCTCGCGCTTGTTTTCCATCGTCCCCTCCCCCCAGCCAATCCGAGGCTGATCTGATCCAGGAAGATGGTAGCAGATGAGGATCCTCTGCGAGGAGGCCTCAGGTGAGGAGCGCGAGGCCCCGGTCGATGCTCTCCGATCCGGGAGCGCCCCGGTCGCGCACCGATTCCAGCCTCTCCCGCACCGCTCGCGCCCAGGGAGAGGCGAGTTTCTGCTCGGAGTCGATCTCCAAGAGCTCCCATCGCAGCAGCCAGTCCTCGGGGAAGTCGGCATCGAGCTGGGCGAGGATCTCCGCGATCTCCCCCCGCCGCTCGTCGGCCCGCCCCTCTTCGCGGATCTCCCGCACGTGTCGGTAGAGCTCGTTCAGCGAGCGATTGCCCGCGGTGAGGTTCGTCTTGTGGATCCCGGGCTCATAGCGCTCGCTTTCCGTCGCCAGCTGGTAGGCGTTTCGATCGGCGGCTCCTCCAAAGACGCTCGTCACCCGGGCGCCGCAGCCGAGGTCGAAGGGGCCCTGTTCCGGTCGGTGGAGCACGGTGTCGCCGTCGCGGATGCTGCAGTCCCGGAATGTGAGGACGAGATAGCGTTCCGAATCCCGCATCCTACCCTGGAGGATTCCTTCCAGGACGATTCCGCTCTCGAGCTCGAGGCGTCCCCGCTCCTCGCCGCGAAAGCCGAGGCGGTCCAGATCGGCCGGCGAGACGTCGGCCGGGCTCTTCTTCACGCCGCGGATCTCACCGATCGGGGTGACGTAGCCGCCGGCGTGGCGCGTCGGGTCGTGGCCGTCAAGCTGGAGATCGGCGAAAGCGAGTTGAACCGGCCCGCCGAATCGCAGGAACTCGGCGCGACCGTGAGGCCCGACGACGAAGTCGGCGAGCACGCCGCTCATTTGGAGGCCCGAGTCGAGCTCGACCGTGCAGACCGTCCCGCCGCGCTGGGCGGCGCGCAAACCATCGACTCCGCCCCGACGGAATGCCATCCGCTCGGCGAGCTCCTCGAGAATGACGGCCAGGTATGCGAAGTCCGGCGTGACGAAGAGCTGTGGCTGCGGCTCGGTGATGTTGAACGGCTGATGGATGCAGTCGATCGTCAGCGGGATCTTCTTCACTCGGTCGGAGAGGCAGTGATAGCTCTCGCCGATCGAGGAGAGCAAACCGGCTCCGTAGATCTGAGGATTCGAGAGGTCGCCGACCAGACCGTATTCGGTCGTCCACCAACCCAGCCGGGTTACCCAGTCGACCTCGCTGTCGTAGCTCACCTCCTCGAGGCGACGGGTGAGCTCCGCCTCGGCGGAGGCGATCTCCTCCGCCGTCGCGTCGGGACGCTCCTTGGTGTCGGAGAGGGTGCGCACCGCATAGTAGACATTCATGTTCTCCCTCGAGAAGATCGCCCGGCGCGAGACCTCGCCGTAGCTGCGCAGGTAAGCGGCGAAGGCGGGATCGGCGATGATCGGCGCGTGCCCGGCGGCCTCGTGCACGATGTCGGGGGCCGGCGTGTACTCGATGTTCTCGAGCTTCCTCATGTCGCACGCGATCGGCAGCAGGCCGTGGGACTGGAACTCGAGGAAGGCCGCTGGAGGAATGAAGCCGATCACCGGAACGGCCCGCCAGTTGAACCGGCGCAGCTTGGCGTCCATCTCTTCGATCCGGGGAATCGACTCCGCCGAGATCCCGGTCTCCTCGAGGCCGTCGAGGTACTTTCGGTGCGCATGGGTCCGGAAGAAGGCGCGGCCCACCTTCATGATGAACCGCCAGCACGCCTGGTCGATCGGGGTGTAGAGGGAGTAGTCCTGCTTCGATAGATAGCGGCGCAGGTGCGCGGGGATCTCCTCGGTCAACGGGTGGCGGGCGATGGGTTCGACCATGGGACAACCTCTCCTATCGTCGGCCAGTTCTCCGCGGCGCCGGCGGGCGCCGCCGGTCCATCTACGAATCCATCCCGATCGAGAACATTCTCTCCAGGTCGAATCGCGAGTAGGCGCGAAACGCGATCAGAGTCTCGGTCGAGGAGATCCCGTCGACCTTGGAGAGGCGGCTCGTGATCAGATCGGCCAGCTCCTCGTTGCTCTGGACGCGCACCATGGCGACGAGATCCCACTCGCCGGCGACCGAGTAGACCTCCGAGACTCCCGGCAGGCGGGACAGCTCCTCGGCTGCCGATCCCACGAGCCCCGGTTCGGACTGGATCAAGACGATTGCGGTGACCATCCACGACCTCCCTGCAGGCGGCTCATGTGAGCACGGCCCCTCCGTTGACATTCAAGACCGCTCCGGTGATGTGCCGGGCGAGGGGAGAACACAAGAATACGACAGGACCGGCCACGTCCTCCGGACTGCCCGGGTGGCCGAGGGGAATCGGCTCCTTGAGGCTCTCGCCGATCCGCTCCGGAGTCAGAAAGGGGGCAGTCATGTCCGTCCGAATCCAGCCGGGGGAGACGGCGTTCACGCGGATCGAAAACGGCGCGAGCTCGACGGCCAGGGACTTCGTCATGGCGATCACGCCGCCCTTGGATGCGGCGTAATGGGAGTGCGCAGCCTCGCCCCGCTGCCCCGCGGTCGAGACGACGTTGACGATCGCCCCGCCGCCGCGCTCCTTCATCGATGGAACGACGGCGCGGCAGAGATGAAACGCCCCGGTCAGGTTGACGCCGATCATCCTTGCCCAGTCCGCGTCCGTCATCGCCTCGATCTCTCCGGCGGTCCAGATCCCTGCGTTGTTGACAAGGATGTCGATTCCACCAAGCTCGGCGCGCACCGAATCGACCATTGCCTGCACGGCCAGGGGATTCATCACGTCGGCGGCAACCTCGAGGGCGCGCCTGCCGAGATCGCGGGCCCACGAAACGACCTCCATCGCGCGATCGGCGCGCCGGCGGTAGTTCACCGCGACATCGCATCCGGCTTCCGCAAGCAGCCGGCAGCAAGCGGCCCCGATGCCCCTCGATCCTCCGGTGACCAGCGCCACTCTCCCCTCGAGGGAGATCATCGCGCAGCCTCCGCGGGAAGCTCGGAGCGCAACGCGGCGCTCAGAAGATCGCGCTCACGCTGGTAGAGGCCTTGGATCCGCGCGCTGGAGAAGGAGGCGGCAACGGCGGCGCGAGAGAGCGAGCCGACCTCGGCCCGCGTGATGCGAGTCCTACGGACCGGGACCATGGCGTCGCCGGCCACCCGGCTCAGCGTGCGGACCGCGAGCAGGAGCGGCCACAGGCAGAAGACGCGGATGCGTGGCGCCCTCCGCGGAAGCGCCAGGATGAACTCCAGCCCGGAATCGAGGTTCGAGGCGGTTCTCGCCGCGACCTCGCGAATCGCCGCCATGGCGGCGGCCCGGTTGCTCGGGAGGTGGAGATCGGCGGTGGAGAGGCCGTGTCGACGGGCGATCTCCTCGGGGAGATAGGACCAGCCGCGCTCCCGGTCGATCGAGAGATCTTGCAGGATGTTGGTTCCTTGGAGACCGAGGCCGAACGGCACCGCCCGAGACGCCCGGGCGGCGACGCCATACGGATCGGAGGAGTCGAGATGGAGGGCGATCAGCTCGTGGAGCATGCAGCCCACGGTTCCGGCGACGTAGTACTCGTAGGCTTCGAGATCCAGGTAGGTAGCGAGGGAAACCCATCCGTCGGCGCCCTCCTCCATCTGAACGAAGCGGGCCATGCCCAAGCTCATCTCGCGCACCCACCGCGAGACGGCGGCGATCCGATGGGGATCCTCCCGCCCCAGAAGCCGGAGCAGGATCGGCAGGCCGGCGGCCAATCGGGTCTCCGCCGCATCCGGCGGCAGCGGAGCGGAGATCTCCGCCGGCAGGGATCCGGCGTCTCCCACGGCGACCGCCCGCGCGAATCGGAGAAGCCATTCGCGTCGAATCCTCGGTTCAATCGCGCCGGCGTCCTCGATCGTGTCCGCGACGCGACAGAGAAGGTAGGCGGTTCGCACGACATCGACGAGTCCGCCGGGCAGGATCTCGATCGTGGGCGCGAAGGTCCGTGAGACGAGGGGTAGCATCTCCCGCGCGAACTCGCGATCGGCGGCGAAGGCGTTGCTCATGGCATCCCCCCGGCGCCGAGGATCGCGTATCCGGCCGCTTCGAGGAGTCGCCGGGTGGCGATCAACGGGAGCCCCTCGATCGCTGTGGGATCGTCACACATGACGGATTCGAACAGAGCGATCCCCAGCCCCTCGCTCTTGTACGCGCCGGCGCAATCGAGCGGCGATTCGAGTCGAACATACGATTCGATCTGAGCCGGCGAGAGCGCGCGCATGCGGATGCGGACGACGATCGCCTCGCTCGCTTCCCGGCCCCCGGGCTCACGTAGCGCGACACAGGTATGAAGCGCGTGTTCTTGGCCGGAGAGCCAGTTCAGTTGCCCGCAGGCGCGCTCGAAAGTGCCGGGCTTCTCGAGCAACCGGCCGGCGCGGAAGGCGACCTGGTCGCTTGCGAGCACGACCGCGTCGGGACGCAGGAGCGCGACGGCCCGCGCCTTGAGCAAGGCGTTCGTTCGTACCGTTTCGACAGGATCGGCGAGACGAACCTCCTCGCAAGCGGGGGCCACGACCTCGAAGGGCAGTCGAAGGCGCGCCAGGAGCGCCCTCCTGTATGGAGAGGTCGATGCAAGGACGAGCGGAGGGGCGGAGGACATCTCGCCGAGAGAATAGCCGATCGCGGTTGGCGCGGCCAGATTCGCGGGCGAGAGCCGCTCCCCCGGCGCGACAATCGGGGCGCCCGGCAGTCTCCGGCGCCGTGACGGGCCGTCCGGTTGCCGTTTCGTCCCCGCCCCCGTATCCTTCCGCTTGCGTTCCCCAGGCTCCCAGATTTCTCGGGGTCCGACCGGCCCCGTGCAGAAGGAGATCGAGGAAATGAATCTCTCGCTCAAGAAGCCGCACAACGAGCCGTTGATTCCCTACGCCACCGATGACACCGCGTGGAAGGCGTTCCAGGAGGCGGTGACCCGTACGCCCAAGGGGATGGACGTGCCGATGATCATCGGTGGGGAGGAGGTCCGATCGAGGGATCGAATCGAATCGATCGATCCCTCCACGGGCGAGGTGTTCTGCACGGCGCAAAAGGCAACGGCCGATCACTCGAAGGCGGCCATCGAGGCGGCTCTGCGCGCGAAGGAGTCCTGGGCGGGGCTTCCGGCGGAGTATCGCATCCAGAAGTTCCGCGACCTGGAAGCCATCCTCTACGATCGGCGTCACGAGATCTGCGCCGTGACCGCCCAGGAGTGCGGCTACATCGCGCCGGAGACGAGCGGGGGGTGGGCCGAGATGATGGACTTCATCCGCTTCAACCCATGGTACCTCTTCCAGCTTCTCCGCACCGATCTCGGAGACGGCGACCGGGAGACGAACACCCTGCGGCTTCGCGCCCTGAAGGGCTTCACCTGCGCGATCACTCCGTTCAACTTCCCGATCGCGATCGGCTACAACCTCCCGACGGTCATGGCGCTCTGCGGGAACACGGTGGTATGGAAGCCATCGAGCGACGCGCCGATGACCTCGTGGATGCTCATGCGCGCGATCCAGGACGCCGGGTTCCCGCCGGGAGTGATCAACATGATCACCGGTCCGGGGTCGTCGACGATGCCGCCGGTCCTGAAGCACCCGGAGATCAACTGCGTCAACTTCACCGGCGGCTACGACACGGCCCGGATGATCGCCGATGAGCTCTTCGCCAAGGAGACGCCCAGGCCACACTTCCCCCGATTCGTCGCCGAGACCGGCGGGAAGGACTTTCTCGTCGCGGACAAAGCTTGCGATCCGTGGGATGTCGCCGCTTGCGTCATCAGCGGCGCATTCGGCCGGAGCGGGCAGAAATGCTCGGCGAACTCCCTCGTTCTCGCCGACCGTAAAGTCTGGCCGGAGATCAAGGCGGCGATCGTGGAGCAGATGGGCTCGTTCAAGACCGGAAACCCATTGGAGCGGACGACCCATATGGGTCCGGTGATCAACCGGGGGGCCTACGAGTCGATCACCGGCTTCATCAAGAGGGCGAAGGCCGACTCAAGCGTGAAGCTCATCTGGGGCGGCGATTTCTCCGATGAGAGGGGCTTCTTCATCCAGCCGACCATCTTGGAGGTCGAGGCCGATCGTCACGAGCTCCTGAGCACCGAGATCTTCGGTCCGGTGGTGGCCGTGAAGGTCTATGACCGGATCGAGCAGGCGGTGGATCTCATCCGGAACAACACCTACAGGCTGACGGGGTCGGTCTGGTCGAGCGACGAAGGCTTTCTCGCCCGATGGCTGCCGGTTCTGAGCGAGTTCGCGGGCAACTTCTATGTCAATCGCAAGACGACAGGCGCGGTCGTCGACCAGCAGCCCTTCGGCGGGGACGGGGCGAGCGGCACAAACTTCAAGGCTGGGGGGATCTGGTATCTCCTCTCGTTCATCTCCCAGGGGACGGTGACGCGACGGCATACTCGGGTCCGGCGGCACCCCGGTCTCTGGAACTGGGTGTAGATCGCACGAGCCGCGAGTCGCGCAGGGGGGCCCCCGGCATCGGGGGCTCCTTCTCTATTCGGTTTATTTGCTTGGGATTGGCCTACCCAGACCGCGCGGTTAGCCTCCTGAATCTCGTCGTGAGTCCATATATTTGCATTGACAATATTAGGCGTAGTGATGGAGAGTCCTTTGAACGCTCTCGGTCGCAGAGCGACGTCGCATGTGAACCATGAATTCCAATGAGACATCTGTCCACTAATAGGAGGTCTTCATGCACCGAGCGCTTCGGACGCTTGCTGCGATCGCGGTCTTCTGCAGCCTGATTGCTGTGGGTGGCTCCGCTCTCGCCGCGAACGTCGTGAACATAAAGGTCGTCCACGACGGCCAGCCAGTGAACGCTGTCCAAGTCGAGATCCTGAGTGCCGCGGGCTCCACGCAACACGTCACAAACGATCTGGGCCTCGTCAACGCTTCCACGGAAGGTAGTTACATCCGCGTGAAGCTCGACGGCGTCATGGTCGAAGGTGTGTTCCTGGCAGGCCAGGATCTGATCACAATCGAGAAGAACTAACCCCGATCGAGGAGGCAATCGAACCATGAAGAAGATTCTTGCTCTTCTGGGTGCCCTCGCGATCGCGGGCATCCTCGCCGGTCCTGCGGCCGCGCAGACCGATGTGCTCTTCTACTCAGGCCACTCGGGTTACGCCGATACTCATACCCAATTCGGCGCGATCATGAACGGCCTCGGCGCAAACTTCGTCACCGACAGCAGCCCTACCCTTCCCGCTGACTTGAGCCCCTACCAGCTCATCCTGATCAGCGTCCCCGGCTGGAGCGACCCGAACGACTACTTCGGCGCGGGCGAAGTCGCCCAGCTGAACGCGTTCCTCGCGGATGACGCTCACCGGGTCGTTCTGATCGGCGAGTGGGACGGCTTCTATGGGCAGGGCCAGCAGGTTCTCGAGCAGCTGGCGGCGGATCTCGGCGGCGTCCTTTCGTTCTCGCCGGGCGTCTACGACAACGGGTGCTACGCCTATCAGTGCGCCGCCACGAACACTTCCGATCCGCTCGTCGACGGGCTGAGCGGCCTCTGCAAGGCGGCGACCTCGGTCTGGGACCTCGGCACGCCGGTCTCCTACCCGGTCGAGAACACCATCTTGCCGTTTGTCGTCAGCAACGGCACTGATGTTCCGTGCATCGTCGGGATCGGCGACTCGAATGTGCTTTCGGATCCCTGCAACCACCTCGCCGATCCCAACACGCTCGAGTTCGCCCGCCGTCTCTACCTGGTCACCTGTTCCGGCGAGCCGACGGCCACCGAGAACACGACCTGGGGCGCGGTGAAGGCCAACTTCCGGTAGTCCCCGTCGGATCGCGAGATCCGAGCAAACAGATTGAAACCCCCGCGGATCGCGCGCCGCGGGGGTTTCTGTTTTCCGCCGTAGCCGGCGAGGCGGCTCATGTCCCGGCGATACGAAGTCGGACCGATCCCCCCAGGCTTCGGATCGAGAGCTCGCCCGCGCCCGACCCCAAGACGCACGTCGTCCTCCTTCTCGTCTTCCCCTGGCTCTCGCGCTCGGTGCCGGGTGGGATCTCGATCTCACCGCCAAGAGTGGAGATCCGGACGGTGAGCGATGAGCCTGGCGCCGCGTCGATGTCGACATCGCCTCCAGCGGTGCTGATCGTCGAGACGCCGTCGCTCATCTCGAGGTCGGCGATCCGCACCCGGCCACCGAGACTGCGGCAGCGAAACGCCGAGCGCGGGGATCGGATCCGCTGCTCTCCCCCCATCGAATCGAGGGCCATTGGGCCGGGGAAGGAGATGATCTCCACATCGCCCCCCATTGATCGAACCTCGAGGCCTGAGAGATCGCGCGGGATCTCGACCTCGAGGTTTCCCTTCGCCCAGGTGAGGACATGCCCGTCGACGCTCTTGTGCACCTCGATCGCTTCGCCGCGGACGATCCGGATCCGGTTTCCCTGACTCGCCCGCGCGATCAACCCGCCTCCCCTCGACGCGCCACCGAAGCTCATGCGCATCGCCTGCTGGATCCGCAGCTTCCCGCCCGACTCGATCTCGAAGCCGCCGGCCCCCACATCAACGCTTTCAGTTCCCTTGCGAAGCTCTTCGAACGGTCGTGAGGCGGAGCCGATCGCATCATCGACCGCCTTGCGAACCGTCTCGCCCATCTCCTGCAGCACCTGCCCCATCGCCTCGCCGAAACGCGGCGCGGCTCCCCGCTCTGGAGCGTCGGTCGGCTCCTCCAGAGCGGCAAGCATGCGCTCGCCCTCCTCCGGCGAGATCTTTCCTTCCGCGATCAGCCTCAGGATCTCGATCCGGGCTTTTGACATTGTCCAGACACCTCCTCCGAAATGGCGCTTCGGCGCGCCCGGTCACGACGGACGGATGATATTGTAGGGCCGACTCGACTCAGGTACAATGTACGAGCAAGAAACGAGACTGCGTGGCCGCGGAGACCAAAGAATGCCGACCAGCGTGGTCATTCGGCGGAGTCGGTCGTCGCGTCGCACCCGGGTCCCCCCTCCGGATGATACGGAGGCTTCCGCCAACCGCTCATGTGCGCTGCTCCTTCGCCTCCGGCGGGTCGATGGCTTTCCAAGTCCGGAATAGGAGGCCCACTCTCATGCGTTCCTCGGCGTTGATTCTCATTGCGGCTGCAATGGCGCTTCAGGCTTGTCCCGCAGGCGGAGTGACCCATGAAGATCGTCCGCGGTATGACCGCGCGCTTCTGCCGTGGGACGCCCCATCCCAAGGAACCCAGGCTGGAGAGCGAGCGGACACGACCTGGTACGGCGACTATGAGGTGATCGGCGGGGAGTACTACGCCCGAAGCGCCGCGACGAAGATGGAGGTCGCGTGGACCTTTGATCGCGGGAACGGTCCGTTCGATCCGCCACCGCCCTTCATTCCGAACGGAGCCGGCTGGAGCAATCAGGACCTCACACAGAACCTCGCCGAGTATTCCCGAGTGATCGACGCGAGCCTCGATCTCGGGCCAGGCGTGCCTTCCCCGATCATCCGGGGGACCCGGTCGCTCTGGATCGGCGGGGACACTGCGGAGAGCGAGGCGTTCTGTTGGGAGTGCGGACCCGGCTACGCGAACGATTGGTGCCAGAGAGTCACATCGCCGCAGCTCGACTATTCCGGCTCGGGAGCGGTGACCTTGAGCTTCCTCTATTTCAACAACTCGGAGCCCTGCTACGACGGCAGCCAGGTCTACCTTCTTCGAGATGACGGCACCGAGCTCCTCCTGAACCCCCGACCACCCGGATCGTGCGAGGACAACCCGCTTTTCGAAGGAGGATTCACGGATTCCATCGGAAACTATGCCGCCCCCGCCACATACATCCGGGACATCACGGAGGAGGAGCTGGAAGGCACACCTCGCTATTCGATCGTGATCGAGTTCGCCAGCGATGCCGGTTTCTCCGATCAGGACGGGGGGTACTGCACCACCTACGGTCCTCTCGGAGTGGACGAGATCAGCATCGCCGGGGGCGGTCAAGACTTGAGTTACGACTTCGAGACCGGACTCCAGGGATGGACGCCGGCCATCTGCGAGCAGGTCGGCTCCTATGCGGGGATCGCCGACATCGAGTGTTACCCCATCCTCGATCCTTGCCAGTGCAGACTCGCCGGAAACGTGCTGGAGCTGCACGAAGGGGAATGCGAGGCCGGAACTCATCCCGATGGGCAGCACGAGTGGGTGGAGAGCCCGATCTGCGATCTCGGGAGCGATGCCCCCAAGACGATCTTCGCCGACTACGACATGTACGCCGAGATGCCGCTGGAGAACGGAGTCCTCCTTCGTCCGGGATGGCGGTACTACCCCTGGACCTGCCCTCTCGATGGAATGCCGCGATGGTCGCCCCGGGTCGGGACCGATTCCTGGTCTTACGTCGGGGCGGATCCATTCTGCGGCACTCTCCGCACGGGGGCCACCACGCTCGAGGTGGGGGGAGGCACGCCGGTTCCCCCGACCGCCCGGATGGTCCGCTTCATCGTCGAGATCCTCTCGGATTGCGAGGCCCTCACGATCGATCCGTGCTCGGGAGAGACGAACTTCACACCGCTACTCGATAATCTCGTCGTCGGCGTGACCGCGGGGCGGCTCGCGCCGAGCGTCAGCTTGGAGGTGGGGGGGCTCTTCCATGATGTTGGGAGCTACCTCGTGGGCGATCCGGGCGGCTCGGCCCTCTTCGACCCCCGGATGCCGGGCCCCGCGAACATCACCTTCGACAAGTACCTCAGCACGCCGGGCAGACCCGAGTATCGCGGCGACTCGCTGGTCATCGTCGGGCCGCAGCCCTTGTCGAACGATCCCAACACCCGCTGGGAGGCGCGTCTCTGGTGGCGCGTGGCGAAGCGTGCGCCATTCCAGGCGGACAGGGAAGGTGGAATCCCCACACGCTACAAGGTGTGGAAGGACCGCGTCGCGGACGGGAAGTTGATCGATCGTCCTGATCGCCCCGAGTTCACATGGGGATGGATGGATTCGACCCAGCTCGGCACCAACGTCTACAAAAACAAGTTTCTCTCGTCTTTCCGGGAGGATGACGACGACTTCGTCGCCGAAGGAAACCCCGAGAACGAGATGCTCTGGGACGACATCTTCCGGCCGGGGACGAGAATCGAGTATTTCATCACCTCGAGCTATTCCAACACTCCAGGGAACCTCTTCTTCCTGCCCGATACGACTGGCGGGAGCTTCCTGGAGTTCGAGATCCTCCCGGGCCTCATGACGGCCCACGTTCCCGACTGCGGCGGCAACGGCTTCGATTACTGCGTCTACCAGCCGGCGATCCTCTATGTCGACGCCTACAACCGCGGGAAGTCCCAGCTCGCGATCGAGAACGCGCTGGCGACGATTCTGAACGGAGAGTCGCCGTGCGAGGACATCGAAGGATGCCGGGTCCCTGTCGATCGGCGGTGGGATCGCTACGACTATCTCGACACCGCCTCGAGCTGGAACTGCCCCTTCGCCCGAGGGTCGATCGCGGGGAGCAACAACGGGATGACCCTGAGTCAGCTCCTGGGGTACAAGGCGATTCTCTTCAGCGTCGGGGATTTCTCGGAGGGCGCGACGGAGGATCCTGACTATGCGCTCTTCGACGACTGGCTTCACGCGTCGGCGTGCAACGGCAATCTCGATCGGCAGGTCTTCCTGATGAACGGGGACAACTGCGGGGAGATCCTGAGCCAGGAACAGAATCCGAACATGCAGGCATTCCTCGCCAATGTGCTCGGCGCGACGCTCACCTGCGATGCGTTCAACGGCGACTCATCGGATCCCGACTGCGCGCCCCCTTCGCAATCGTACTGCGTGCGGTATCTCCCGGCGGTTGGAGGAGCGTTCGGCACGGATCTCGACGTGGACGCTTACGGGAGCTTCTGCCCAACGATGTATAGCTTCAACCTGTACGAACCGGCGGGGACGGGGGTCGGTAACCGCTTCTACGACGCCGAAGACGGGAGCAAGACGGGGCAGTACGCCCAGATCGCCAACGAGGATCTCTCCACTGAGGCGAACTGGAGAGCCGTGATCGACGGCGTGAGCTGGGTTCACATGACGGCGCGTGACGCTGGCGGATCGGGGCAGGATCGCTGTCCACGCGACTTCCCATCGATCGTCGGGGGAGCGACGGCCGAAATCGGCGCGGCGCTCAAGTGGGGATTCGGGGTCCCCAGTTTCTCTGGAGTCCCGAAGCTCACGGGAGCGGAGTTCCTCGCCGATTGCCAGGGCACCTGGAATCTGCCGAGCGATGTGGCGGGAGGCTCTCCTGCCGTCACGCGCCTCTACGCGAACGAGCCGAATCCGTTCAATCCGCGGACGACGATTCGATTCAGCCTGGCGCGCAGGGCGAGGGTGGAGATCATGATCTACGACGTCACCGGGCGCTTGGTGCGAGAGCTCGTGGATGGGGTGCGCGAGGCCGGGCCGCAAGCGGCCGTCTGGGATGGGACGAACGACGCGGGCCGCAGAGCGGGTTCGGGAGTCTACTGGGTCCAGATGAAGTCGGGCGAGTTCAGCTCGGCCAGGCGGATGGTGATCTTGAAGTAAGCCGTTCCTCCCCATCTCTTCGGAAGCGGGACCCCGGGGCGCGCGCCCGGGGTTTCGCATGCTTGGCGGCTCCGCGCCGGGCCGTATAGTAGATCCAGGCGGGCCGCTACGCTCCGCCGGGGAGGGACGAGTTGAAGACAGTCGTTTGGGCCGTCCTGGGAGTCGTGAGCTTCTGCGGCGCGTCGCTGGGCGCAGACAGTCCCTCCGGGGGGGGGAAGATCGTCCACCACGCGCTTCGCGCGTCGATCGAGCCCGCCACCGCGCGGCTCGCCGTGACCGACACGGTGACCGTCATCCACGAATCGGGCACCGAGACCGCTCGAGCGTTCCCCATGCTGCTCTCCAAGGCGCTGGCGATCGAATCGGTGGTAGGCATCGATCTCCCCGTGAGCTTCCGGGAGGAACGCCTGCGCCCGCGGGACTACTGGGAAGATCCCCCCTACGACGAGCTGAGCGGCTACGAGCGCGCGCATACGATCGCCATCCAGCCTGCGAACGGCCGCGCGTGGCCCGAGCGAGCGCGGGTCGTACTGACCTACGCGGGCACGGTCTACGATTCGCTGCGCGCTCCGAAGGCGGCATACGCGCGCGGCTTCGAGTCGACGAGCGGTCTCATCGATCCACGGGGCGCCTTTCTCAGCTTCGCCACCTTCTGGATCCCTTCGCGGCCCGAGGAGCGGTTCACCTTTCGCTGCGAGCTGGAGACTCCTGGCGATTGGCGCGCGATCTCGCAGGGCGATCTCGTCGGCTCCGACGCGCACGGGGATCGCTGGGTGAACATCTGGGATTGCGCCGCGCAGATGGAGGAGATCTACCTCGTTGCGGGGCCATACACCATGAGGCGTGAGGAGCGGGCGGGAGTCGATGTCATGACCTTCACCTACGCCAACACGGACGAGGCGCTGTGCAAGCGCTACATCGACGGCACGGAGCGCTACCTTCGCCTCTATGGAGAGATGATCGGACCTTATCCTTTCCCGAAGTTCGCCCTCGTGGAGAACTTCTGGCAAACCGGTTTCGGGATGCCCTCCTTCACGCTGCTCGGCGATGCCGTGATCCGCCTGCCGTTTATTCTCGACACATCCTACGGGCACGAAATCCTGCACAACTGGTGGGGGAACGGGGTCTTCGTCGACTACGAGACCGGCAACTGGTGCGAGGGGCTCACGACCTACGGCGCCGACTATCTCTACAAGGAGATGCAGAGCGGCGACGAAGCGCGCGACTATCGCAGGACGACCTTGCAGGGATACATCGACTATGTCAGCGGCAACGAGGATACTCCCCTGCGCCTCTTCCGGGAGCGCGAGGACTTCGCCACGCAGGCGATCGGTTATGGCAAGTCGATGATGGTTTTCCATCAAATCCGTCGCCTGATCGGGGAGGATCGTTTCCGTCGCGCACTGCAATCGTTCTTTCGTGGCAACAGATTCGAGCGCGCCTCCTGGGACGATCTCTTCGACGCCTTCTCGGCGGAGGCGGGCCGGGATCTCGAGACCTGGAAGCTCCAGTGGCTCGATCGGACCGGAGCGCCATCGATCGTCCTGAAGGAGGCGTCCCTCGAGGCGACAGGCGATGGCGGCTACGCCGTCGTCGCGCGGATCGGCCAGGCCCAGCCCGAGCCATTCGACATCGGGGTCCCGGTCCGCATCGGCTGGAAGGAAGCCGGCCGCGAGAGCACGCAGGTCGTCCCGCTGTCGGGAGCCGAAGCGATCTGCCGCTTCGTTGTGGAGGAGCCGCCCGACTGGGTGGCGGTCGATCCCGACTTCGAGTGCTTGCGAAGGATCGACCCCGCCGAGATTCCCCCCGCGCTGAGTCGCACGCTCGGCGCCGACACGTCGATCGCGGTGATCGCATCGGGTCTCGCGGAGGCGGATCGCGCGGCGTTCGAGAAACTCGCCAGTGAGTGGGCGCAAGGGGCGCGGATGGCCGTCCTCTCCGAGGGCGAGCTCGCCGGCAAAGCGGCCGAGGGGATCGCCGTCTGGTATCTCGGTCTGGGACCGATGGCCCGCTCGCGCCTCGCCACGCTCCGGGAGCAAGGAGTCCTTGCCCCCGCCGGAGGCGATGGCATCTGGCGGATTGGCGGTGCCGACTACCCGCGCAGCCAGGGGGCTGTGCTTGCGGGAGGGGCTCCCCCCGGGTGCTGGACGGTCGTTGCCGCCTCCGGGCCGGAGTCGATCGCGGGGATCGGCCGAAAGATTCCTCACTACGGAAAGTACGGCTACCTCGTCTTCGACGGCACGACCAATGTGGCGAAAGGTTCCTGGAATGTGCTGGCAAGCCCATTGCGGGCTGAGCTCAAGGGGGATCAATGAGGATGCGGTCGACGGCGTGGATGGCCCTTGCGACGCTTCTTTGCGCGGTCGGCTCGGACGCGGATCCCGCCCAGGATGCGACGAGCCGGCTCGAGGAGCGGATCGCGGTCCTGACGGCGCCCGAGATGCAGGGGCGGGGCGCGGGAAGCCCTGCGCTCGACGCGGCGGCCGAGCGGATCGCCTCCTGGTTCGGTGACGCGGGGCTGCAGCCGGCCGGCGACGGCGGCGGGTGGTTTCAGTCTTTCACCCCGGCCGGGTCCAGAATCGCGGATGCCGCCCGACTCCCCGAGGGGGTCGAGTGGGGGAAGATCACGCTCAAGAACGTGGTCGGGCTGCTCCCCGGAACCGGCGATGGGACCGTGATCGTGGGGGCGCATTACGACCACCTTGGCCTCGACGCGGAGGGACGTCCCTATCCCGGCGCCGACGACAACGCGTCGGGGGTCGCGGCGCTCTGCGAGATCGCCGCCGAGCTGGCCCGCGAACCGGCACGAAGGCGGGCCATCCTCTTCGTCGCCTTCAGCGGGGAGGAGTGGGGGCTCCTTGGATCGACCTGGTATGTGGAGCATCCCATCCGACCGCTCGCCCCGACGATCGCGATGGTCAATCTGGACACGGTCGGACGATTGGAGAACCGGCGGCTCTTCGTCCTCTCCACCGAGACAGGAGAGGGATTGGCGGAGATGGCCCGCGGCGTCAACCTTGGCTTCGCGTTCGATCTCGCCGTTCCCGAGAAGGGTCCGTTCGGATCCGACCATTCCGCGTTCATCGAGAAGGGCGTCCCAGGGATTCATCTCTTCACCGGGCCGAACGCCGACTACCACCGAATCGGCGACACCATGGACAAGCTCGATCTCGACGGACTGAGGGAGATCGCCTCGTATTCTGCTGAGGCCGTCCGATTCCTGGCGGACCGGGATCGAGGGATCGCTTTTCGGGGCGGGACGCATGCCGAGGCCCCGCCGCCGTCCCAACCGATGCGAACGAGCCGGAGGGTCAGCCTTGGCACGGTCCCCGACTTCGCGTGGCAGGGCGACGGTGTGCGCGTGGACGGGGTCCTCCCGGGCTCGCCTGCGGAGCAGGCAGGGATCCGCAAGGGAGATGTTCTCGTCGGATTCGATGGGGAGCGGGTGGCCACTCTGGAGGACTACACCGCCATGCTCCGGGCCAGGAATCCGGGGGATCGCGTGCGGTTGAGCCTCCTTCGCGAGGGCGCCGAGGTCGAGATCGAGGCGACACTCGCCGAGCGGAAATAGACATAACTTATTATTGCCAAATGAATTGACAGCGCACCTTCTTTGGTGGGAGTGACTCAGAGCTATCGATTATTCTTGACACTAGCATCAATACAAATTACCTTGCTCCTCAGCTACAGGCCCATCCTCGGGCCGAGCGGCTCGATCACTCCATGGATTGAATTGAGGGGTACCCAGACATATGAAACGGATAGCTTGGGCACTGATGGCCGCGGCGGGCCTCGTTCTCGTTCTCACCTCGGCCGCCTCCGCCTTCGTCATCGATGGTGGTCTGATCAGCGTGAACCACATCTTCGCAAACTACCTGCGAGGCGCGGATGGCAATGGGGATTGGACCGGCGCGGGATACGGCTACTCCACGCCGAGCACGATCGGCTACCTCGCGGGGGAGACGATCTATGACACGGTGAATGGTGCGGCCCTCGACGGTTCATGGCTGCATGAAACCGACGGGCCCTACGGATACCACGACAATATCTGGAATGGCGTGGGCACGATCTGGGACTTCGGCTCGCCCACCGATGTCGTCGATGTCTTCCCATTCATCGACCACGTGGACCCCCCTGAGACCGCCCTTCAGGAGGGCACGGAGTTCCGCGTCTTCGGATCGAACGATCTGGCAAGCTGGACCCCGGCCATCTTCCAGAAGACCTGGGCGCAGGGCTACAACGCCGGAACGATCTACGACGATTACACCTCACGCTGGGACTGGGGCGGAACGGGCGCGTTCCGCTATGTCGGCCTCGAGGCCGGCAACTGGGAGACGGGCTTCGCGAGCGATGATGCCGAGATCGACGCCGTTGCGCGTCCGGTTCCGGAGCCCGCCAGCATGATTCTGCTCGGGGCGGGCCTTCTGGGAGCCGCCGCGGCGCGGCGCCGGAAGCAGGCGTAGCGAGGCGCTTCGCCGGCAGCTCTTCTCCCGGCGATGGAACACAGAACGGCGCCGGTCCCCGCAAAGGGCCCGGCGCCGCTCTCGTTTTCGCGATTCGCCTCCGAGATCCGCAACCGTGTCCCAGCGCGGTTTTTGCGGTAGACTCCCTCTTCGGAATGCCGTCGCGGCTCGCCGATACGGCTGAGCCTGCCGCAATCGATCGCAGGTCGCTGCTGTGAGGAGGGGGTGTGTCATGTCAGGTCCGCAAGTCTCCGGATGGGTCCCAACCGCCAACGCCAAGCTCACCGCCTGGATCGACGAGCTGGCGGCGATGCTCCAGCCATCCGGTTTGCGCTGGTGCGACGGCTCCAAGGCCGAGTATCAGGAGATGCTCCATCTCATGGTCGCAACCGGCACCGCACAGTGGCTCGATGCCGAGAAACGGGCGAACAGCGTCTATGTGCGTTCGGATCCAGGCGATGTCGCGCGGGTCGAGGATCGGACCTTCATCTGCTCACAGAAGGAGGCGGATGCCGGGCCGACCAACCACTGGGCCGGCCCGGCCGAGATGAAGCAGAAGCTTCGGGGACACTACACCGGCTCGATGAGGGGCCGGACGATGTACGTGATCCCCTACTCGATGGGCCCGATCGGCTCCCCCATCGCGAAGATCGGCGTCATGGTCACCGACTCTCCGTACGTCGTCGCCAACATGCACACGATGACGCGCGTCGGGACGAAGGTCCTCGAGACGCTGGGCGCAAGCGAGGACTTCGTCCGGGGCATCCACTCGGTCGGCTATCCGTTGGACGATCCAAAGAAGCCGGACGTCCCCTGGCCGTGCGATGCCACCAACAAGTACATCGTGCATTTCCCGGAGACTCGCGAGATCTGGTCCTACGGATCCGGCTACGGCGGGAACGCGCTTCTGGGCAAGAAGTGCCACGCCCTGCGGATCGCGTCCGTGCAGGCGCGAGACGAGGGGTGGCTCGCCGAGCATATGCTGATCTTGAAGCTCACCAACCCTCAGGGCGAGGTGAAGTACATCACCGGTGCGTTCCCGTCGGCGTGCGGCAAGACGAACCTCGCGATGCTCACACCCTCGATCCCGGGGTGGAAGGCAGAGACGGTGGGAGACGACATCGCCTGGATGAAGTTCGGCTCCGACGGGAGGCTTTACGCCATCAACCCGGAGGCGGGTTTCTTCGGCGTCGCGCCCGGCACCTCGGAACAGAGCAACCTGAACGCGATGAAGACCCTCTATGCGAACTGCATCTTCACGAACGTCGCGCTGACCGACGACGGCGACATCTACTGGGAGCAGATGCTCGAGGAAGAGCCTGCGGTCCTCACCGATTGGATCCGCCGCCGCTGGAGCCCCGGTTGCGGGCGGACGGCCGCCCATCCCAACGCGCGCTTCACCGCCCCCGCGCGGCAGTGCCCCGTGATCGCCCCCGAATGGGAGGATCCCAAGGGCGTGCCGATCAGCGCGATCCTCTTCGGTGGACGGCGCGCGACGAATGTGCCCCTCGTCATCGAAGCCCGCACCTGGCAGCACGGCACCTTCCTGGGCTCCATCATGGCTTCCGAGACGACCGCGGCCGCGGTGGGGAAGATCGGCGCTCTGCGCCGCGACCCGATGGCGATGCTCCCATTCTGCGGCTACCACATGGGCGACTACTTCGCGCACTGGCTCAAGGTCGGCGAACGCAGCGGGGCGAAGATGCCGAAGGTCTATCTGGTCAACTGGTTCCGCAAGGATTCCGACGGCCACTTCCTCTGGCCGGGATACGGCGAGAACAGCCGGGTATTGAAGTGGATCTTCGAGCGTTGCGACGGCAAGGCAGCCGCGGTCGACTCCCCCGTCGGAAACCTCCCAGCGCCGGGCGCGCTCGACGTGCAGGGGCTCAAGGTCGATCCGGATGCGATGAAGACTCTGCTCACCGTTGATGTCGCGAACTGGCGGGAAGAGGTCCCGTTGATCCGAGAGCACTTCGCGCGCTTCGGCGATCGGCTCCCGAAGGGGCTCTCGCAGGAGCTCGCGGAGCTGGAGAAGCGGCTTGGGTGAGCGGAGGCGCCTTCGCGTCGGGCTTCTCTTCGGCGGGCGCTCGCCCGAGCACGAGATCTCGATCACGACGGCGGCATCGATCGCCAAGGAAGCCGATCCCGATCGAATCGAGGTCGTTCCGATCTGGATCACCCGCGAAGGGCGATGGCTGCGAATCACCGGCAGCGCGGCGCTGGCCGCGATGGCGGGTCGCCTCCTCGGAGAGCGCGAGGTTCGCGGACTTCCGCTCAAGGAGGTCCTCCTGAGCGGCGCCTCGCGCGGCGAGCTTGTGACGGTGGACGGCCCCCGGCCAGAGGACGAGGCGCCGATCGACCTTCTGTTTCCGGCGATCCACGGTTTTGGCGGCGAGGACGGGAGCGTCCAGGGCCTCGCTCGTCTCGCCGACCTCCCATGCGTCGGCGCGGGCATCCTCGGTAGCGCCCTCGGAATGGACAAGATCTCGATGAAGCGCATCGCGGCCACGCATGGGCTGCCGATCGTCCCGTTCATCGAGTTCACCCGTGCCGAGTGGGAGCGGTCGAAGGAAGAGATCCGCGCGGAAATCGAGGGAAAGACTCCGCCGCCGGTCTTCGTGAAACCCTCGGGAGCCGGCTCTTCGGTCGGCATCACCAAGCTCTCCGACTTCGCCGGTCTCGAGGCCGCGGTTCTCGATGCCGCCCGCTACGACTACCGAATCCTCATCGAGAAGGGGATCGACGCGCGCGAGCTCGAGGTGGCCGTGCTTGGCAACGACGAGCCCCAGGCATCCGTCGTCGGCGAGATCGTCCCGGGCCGCGAGTTCTACGACTACCGAGACAAGTACCTCGAGGAGGGAAGTCGCGCGGTGATCCCCGCGGAGATCTCACGGGAAACGGCGGAGACGGCGCGCGGGATGGCGATCCGCGCCTTCCGCGCGCTCGACCTGGCCGGGATGGCGCGCGTCGATTTCCTGCTGGATCGCGCGAACGGCTCGCTCTATTTCAACGAGGTGAACACGATCCCCGGATTCACGCCGATCAGCATGTACCCATCGCTGTGGCAGGCCTCGGGGATCTCGTATCGCGACCTCATCACGCGGCTGGTCGAACTGGCCGTGGAACATCACCGCGCCACGCGCGTCGAGACCGAACCGCCCGCGAACTAGAGCCGCCCGCCCGCGGGATCGACTATGGCGCCTCGAACCACTCGCGCCACATCGGCGGCTGCGCCGGCTCGCCGGTTCCAGTCGCGATCCCTTCCTTGAAGCGAAAGGTCAGGATCGCCGATGAGGGCACTCCGATGCCCATCTCCCCGCCGACGACGATCGAGCTTCGGTAGGCGGCGAGCAGAGCCGCCCGGTCCACCTCGAGTCGGCCGCTCCTCTTGATCGGCAGGATCTTCATGATTCCTCCCTGCTCGGAGACCCGGACCTCGAGAACGACTTCGGCGGAGTCGACGGCGACCGAGGAGGGGAGGGAAGGCCTCGCCACGGAGCGGATCGTCGGATTGGTTCGGGGTAGACGCGGGTGCATGCCCGCCTCGACCTCGCGAATGAACCGCGCGCGCGCGGAATCCCTGGAGACGGGACTTCGCGCGACGAAATAGATTGCTGAGAGCGCTTCCTCCTTGATCGTCGTC
Source organism: Candidatus Eiseniibacteriota bacterium (assembly GCA_034679345.1). Taxonomy (GTDB): domain Bacteria; phylum Eisenbacteria; class RBG-16-71-46; order CAIMUX01; family VGJL01; genus JAXDAY01. Next base: position 136,858 of record JAXDAY010000028.1, on the reverse strand, counting down.
CGAACGGTGTAACCCTTGACGAAGTCGCCGACACTGTCGGCGATGGATGCGACGATGACCGGAGGATTCGGGCAGTCCACATTGTCCCGCGCATAGGGCGTGCGGAGCTCGCGGCCGGATGTGAGCCGCAGGATCCTCTGGCGCGGGATATAGTAGTCGATCGCGCTCCAGGGCACCCAGATCCGCAGGTTTTCCTGGAGGGCGGCGAGGCCCTCCTCACGGAAGCTGCCGCACTCGGGAAACACATGCCACACGACGCGCGCCGGCCGGGTCCGGACAGCGATGTACGCCGTCGGCAGAATCAAGTCCTCATGCCGGAGCGTGAGATCGCAGTTCGGGCAGGAGAGCGGCGCCGCGGCATCCGGTCGGTCGATGACCGTCGTCTGACAGATGGGGCAGAGCCACGACTCTCCCGAGCCGGCATGGGACGGGGAGGAGAGAAGGACTACCAGAACGAGCAGGATCGCGGCTGCAGAGCGCGGGACGGCCTGACGGCGGCTTTTCAACTGACCTCCTCCGGCCGGGCCGGCAAAGACCCGAACCAGCACTCAGGATACCAGAAGCCGCTCGGGCCCCACCCGGCGGCGCTCCCGCCGTCTCTACCCCGGAGCCCTACCGCGCGTTCCGAGGCTTCCCGAGCCAGCGATCCAGCCAGCCGGCGATCCGGTGAAGGCGCTCGATCCTGCGATCCGGCCGCCCCCCGCGGCTCATCCCGTGCGGCTCGTCCGGATAGCGGTGGAACTCCACGGGCACCTTCCTCGCCTTCAACGCGGCGTAGAGCTGCTCCGCCTGTTCAATCGGGCAACGATGGTCGTTCTCCTGATGCTCGATCAGAGTGGGCGTCTTGACCGAGTCGACATAGGTGATCGGCGACATGGCGAGATAGTGCGCGGGCTCGCGCCATGCGAAGTGGCCGCCGAAGACCCGGAACCAGGCGTAACCGAAGTCGCTCGATCCGGCGAAGCTCATGAGGTTGACGACGCTGCGCTGGGTGATCGCCGCGGCGAACCGGTCGGTGTGCGTGATGATCCAGTTCGTCATGTACCCGCCGTAGCTGCCCCCCGCGACGCCCAGGCGCCGGCGATCCAGCTCCGGGCTGCGACGGAGCGCCTCGTCGGTGAAGGACATCAGATCGTCGTAGTCGATCGTTCCCCACGCGTCGTGGATCGCGGCGAGATGCTTCTCGGAGTAGCCGGTCCCACCGCGCGGGTTGGAGTAGAACACCGTGTAGCCGCGCCCCGCGAGGAACTGGAACTCGTGGAAGAAGACCCGGCCGTACTGCGTGCCCGGACCGCCGTGGATGTAGAGAAGTCCCGGGGCCTTGCGGGCGCGCCTCCTGGGCGAGCGAAGAATCCACCCCTGCAGCCGGTGCCGTCCCCTCCCCTGGAACCAGAACTCCTCGGGCGCGGTGACCTGGCGCTCGCGCAGCCAGCCGTTCCAGTCGGTCATCCGCTCGGCGGTCGGCTTGCCCACGCGGGAGAAGCGATAGAGCTCGCCGGGATTGCGCAGGTCGGTGAAGGTGGCGTAGATCGCCCGCGAGGGGAAGTGGTAGTCGAAGTCGATCACGGCCCCCGCGCGATTGAGGACGGGCTCCGGACGGCGCTTCCGGATGTGCACGGCCCAGATCTCGCCGTTTCCCTCATTGGTGACCACGAAGGCGACCCACTGGCTGTCAGGCGACCAGATGGGATTGCTCGTGCCGCCGGGGCCGCGGGTGTCGCTGATGGTGGAGTGGTCGCACTCGCGGTCGAGTCGCGCTGTGAGCTCCACGGGGCGGCCCCCGGTGGCCGGGGCGAGCCAGAGCTTCGTGTGCCTGGTTCCCCATGGAGCGTCCGGATCGCGCGTCCCGAGGAATGCGATCCACCTGCCGTCGGGACTCAACGAGAAGCTGGTCGAGGGCCCCTCAAAGGTTTTCACGCGCTCGATCGGGCCACCGCGCGAGGGCATCCGCCAGATGCCGACCCGCATGAGATCGAAGTCGGGATTCGCGGACCGGTTGCTGTTGAAGTAGATCCACTTCCCATCGGGGGAGAAGCAAGGCGAGGACTCGGCGTAGCGCTCGTCCTCGGTGAGCCGACGCGCCTTTCCCGTATGGGCATTGACGAGCCACAGGTGCTGCCGGTTCTTGGGAAGGAATCCCGCGCCGTCGAGCTTGTAGCTCAAGCGGTCGATCGTTCGAACGCGGGGCGATTCGACCCCGGATTCTCCGCGCTTCTTTCGCTCCTCGCGTTCCTTCACCTCGGCATCCTTCGGCGTGAAGGCGATCACCAGGGAGCCCCCGCGAGGGTGGAAGGCGAATTCGCCGACGCCGCCTCCGAGGTGCGTGAGCTGTCTCGCCTCGCCCCCATCGACCGCGATCGTCCAGATCTCGGCGCTCCCGGAACGGTCGGAGAGAAACGCGATGGTCTTGCCGTCGGGAGAGAAGCGGGGATGGCTGTCCTGGTGCTTTCCCTGCGTGAACTGGATCGGAGTTCCCCCCCTCGTGGGCACGAGCCATATGTGGCTCTGGTATTTGAGGCTCTCCTTGTCCGCCTTGCTGACGACCACCGCGACGCGGGTTCCGTCGGGCGCGACGCGGCACTCGACGGGACGCTGGATCCGGTAGATGTCTTCGGCCTGGACCGGCTTCACTCGGGGCATCGGGCACCTCCTTCAGACACGCTCTCGCGGCCTTGGGCCGCGAGAAACGAGGCACGGGGGGACTCTACCCCCGGGATCGGCGCGCCGCCAGTCGGGAGCGAGGACCCTTTCGAGATCCTCCGCGACGGGCCATAATCGCGCGTGCGCGAGTCCAGGCGATTGGAGGGCCCGCGCGACCGGTCCGCGACCGGTGAGGAGGCGAACGGATGCCGGAGCTCTTGAGCGGGATGCGCGCTCTCGTCCTCGGCGGGACGGGCCTGATCGGATCGCACATCGTCCGCTCGCTCCTCGCGCGCGGCTGCTCCGTCCGCGTCCTCTCGCGCAGTCCCGGGCCCCATCCGGCCCTCGAGGGGGTCGATTCGGAGATTCGCGTCGGACGAATCGAGGAGCCCGACTCGGTCCGATCGGCGCTCGAGGGTGTGGATCTGCTCTTCCACGCCGCCGCCCCGTATCCCTCGCGGCACTTCGGGATGGGCGGCTTCGTCCGCCGCGCGGAGGCGCAGACCGAGGCGTTGCTCGCGATCTGCCGCGAGCGCGTTCCGAAGGAGCTCCTCGAGTTTCGTGTCAAGCGCGCCGATCTCGTCGCGATCGAGCAGGCCGAGATGGCCGCCCACGTCTCGCGCAGCCAGCCGGAACGGGCCGAGGAGATCCGCGCGCGCCTTGCGAATCCGGTCCTGGCGCAGCTCGCGCGGGAGGGAAGGCTCAACGCGTCTCTTCACCCCTCGCTGGAGGAGTGCCGCAGGCTCGCCGGACTCAGGCGGATCGTCTACACGAGCAGCGTGACGACGATCGGACGGCCGCGCGGCAGCGAGCCGGGGGCCCGGGCCGACGGCCTCGCCCGGGAGACGGACCGCTACGACCTCGCCCCGGATCCCTCTCCCTACTTCGAGTGCAAGCGCAGGATGGAGGCGGCCGTCGTGCGGGCGGCGAACGAGGGACTGCCGGTCGTTATCCTGAACCCGACAATGGTGGTCGGCGCGGGCGACGCCCATCGCACGACGGGCCGGCTGATGATCCCCGTGGCCCAGGGAAGGATGCCCTTCTTTCTGCCCGGCCGGATGGATGCGATCGCCGCGACTGATCTCGGTGAGGGGCACGTGAGGGCCGCCGAGAGGGGAAGAACAGCCCAGCGTTACATTCTTCGCGGTGAGGAGATGGAGGTCCGTGAGTTCCTGGCCATGATCGCGCGGGAGGCGGGGCAATCTCCTCCGCGGATCGCAATTCCGATGGCCATGGCCGAGACTGTGTCGATCGCCACCGAGCTCGTCGCCTGGCTCGCGCGCGCTCGATGGGCCGCCTTCCCCGCACACGGTCTCAGGATGCTTCGATACTCGCAACCGGTGGACGGCAGTCTCGCGGCGAAGGAGCTCGGCATGCCGCGCACTCGGGTGCGCCAGGCCGTGCGCGCGGCGCTCGACTGGTACCGATCGCACGGAATGCTTCCTTGAGCGGGCGAGAGATCAATCCGACCAGGACGCGATGTGAAGCGATGCCCCATCGCCCGCCCGCCTGAAGGCGCCGCCGACCCAGAGCGTGTCCCCCCGGGCCGAGAGAGTGTGCACGTCGCCATTCACCCCCGACCCCATGGCGCTCCAGGAACTACCGTTCCAGCGGGCGATTCCCGAAGCGGGGACTCCACCCGCGGCCTCGAACCGGCCCCCGGCGATCAGGTCCCCGTGGTAGGACTCGAGCGCGAAGACCGGACCTTGGGGGCCCGATCCGAGAGGCGACCAGCTCGAGCCGTTCCATCGGGCGATGTGACCCGCCGCAATCGAGCCGGCCGATTCGAACTCCCCGGCGATCACGAGATCTCCCTCGTACGAGGCGATCGCCCAGACGGTGCCGTCGGTTCCGCCGCCGAGGGAAGACCAGGAGACGCCGTCCCAGCGTGCGATCCTGTTCGCGGTCGCGCCGCCGATCTGCGTGAACGCGCCGCCTGCGATGAGGGCTCCGTCATCGACCAAGAACGAGTGGATGTTTCCGTTCGCTCCCGCTCCGAAGGGACTCCAGGACGCGCCGTCCCAGCGAGCCAGCCGATTCGCCGCCACGCCGCCCGCCTCGCTGAAGGCGCCTGCCACGATGAGATCTCCTTCGAAGACGACGAGCGCGGTGACGGGACCGTTGACGCCCATGCCCAAGGCATCCCAGGCGGAGCCGTCCCAGCGCGCGATGCGCGAGCTGGCGACGCCCCCCGCGTCCTGGAATCGACCGCCCACGATCAGATCGCCCTCGAAGAGGGCGAGGACGAGGATTCCGGGCACCGGATCGGCGCTGACGCCGCTTCCGAGCGCCCGCCAGCTCGAGCCGTTCCAGGCCGCGATGCGGCTGGCGCCGTTCCCGCCCGCCGCTGTGAACCCGCCGCCGGCGATGACCTCGTTCCCGAAGCCGATGAGGTCCAGGACGCTGCCGTTCATCCCTTCTCCGCCTGGCGGCTCCCCGAAGCGGCCGCTCCAGCGACCGTCCGGATTCGCCGGATCGGTGCGCGCGCTGACCGGATTCGAGAGGGGCGATGCGTTCGACTCATCGTCGAGAATCTTCACGGCGAAGTGGTACAGGGTGTCCGGGATGAGGCCGGCGACCGTGAAGGAGTCGATCGATCCGGCGACGCTTGGCGCGGGCACGCCCGCGACACGTGTGGCGGCGGACCAGCTCGCCTCGCCGATCGTCTCGAGCGAGTAGCGGAGATCGGCGACCGCCGCTCTTCCCTCCATCCCGTCGTCGCCCGGGGCGGTCCATCGCAGGCTCACGGCGAGCGGTCCTGCCGCGGTGACTGTCAGGTCGGTCACGGCCGCGGGCGGGATCGAGTCAAACGAGGGCTCGGGGCGCGTCGAGTCATCCCCGCAACCCGCCCCGCAGATCATGACCGCCGAGAGGAGGGCCGGCAGGCCCGGCGGCCAGAGCCGAATCGTCCCCATCATCCTTCCCTTCCGCGCGCCGGCAGAGGAACGCGATTCCGGAGAGCGGATTCTGAGGCGCGCGGCCCGAGGACGCAAGGGGGCGTGCGGCCGCGAAGACGGATCGGGTAGGATCCGGGAGCGCGCCGGCCGCCATCTCCGCGGCTCGGCGGGATGAGGTGAACCGCGATGGGATCCACGAAGTTCCCGCTCGATCTACCCCTGGATCGACTCTACGACGTTGTCGGACTCGGCGGCAACGCGATCGATCATCTTGCGCGGATCCCGCGCCATCCATCGCCCGGGGAGAAGGTCAAGTTCACGGAGTACTCCCGGCAGGGTGGAGGCCGGACGGCGACGGCGATGGTGACGATCGCGCGATTGGGACGCAGAGCGCGCTACATGGGAGGGCTCGGGGACGATCCGGAAGGGGAGATCATCCTCGATGGGCTGCGCGCCGAAGGAGTCGACACGGCCGGATGCTGCGTGCGGCGAGGCGGATTGACGCAGCGGGCCTTCATCCTCGTGGAGGAGGGAAGTGGGGAGAGGACGATCGTCTGGGGACGAAGCGAAGGGATGCCGCTCGAGGCCAACGAGGTCGACCGATCGATCGTCTCCTCCGCGCGGATCTTCTACACTGATGCGCAGAACCCACTCGCCTCGGCGCCCGCGGCCCGAGCGGCGAAGGAGATGGGCATGCCGGTGATCGCGGATCTGGAAGCCACGCGCGCCGGCTTCGATGAGCTGCTCCCCATGATCGATGTCGCCATCACGGGGGCCGGCTTCCCCCGGCTTGCGACGGGGTCGACGGATCTCGCGGAGGGGATGCGAATTCTAGAGGAGCGCTCGCGCGGGGCGTGGATCGTCGTCACCCAGGGGGCGGCGGGAGCCGTCGCCCGGATTGATGGACGCGTCGAGCGCTTCCCGGGCTATCGCGTCGAGGTGGTCGACACGACGGGGGCGGGCGATGTCTTCCACGGCGCCTTCGTCATCGGCTGCCTCCAGGGAATGGAGTTGCGCGAGACGATCGACTTCTCGAACGCCGTGGCGGCCATGAAGTGTCGCGCGCTGGGCGGGCGAGAGGCGATTCCGAGAAGCCTGGAGGAGGTGGATCGCTTCCGGAGGGAGGCGACGCGGAGGGCTCCGGCGGGTTGAAGCCCCTCGGTGGGCGCGTGTAGAATCCCGCGACATGCCTCGGCCGGGCGGCCTCGATCCGCTCCGGCCTCATCTCCGCGAAAAGGGGGAAGCGCACGATGGATGCGACGGTCGCCGCATTGCTCTCCGGGAAGATCCAGGTCGGGAGCCGGGTCACGGTCAAGGGATGGGTGCGGACACGCCGCGATTCGAAGTCGGGCGTTTCCTTCATCCACCTGAGCGACGGGAGCTGTTTCGCGCCGATCCAGCTCGTCGCGCCCGGCGCGCTCGGGAACTATGAGAGCGAGATCCAGAAGCTGACGAGCGGCTGCGCGATCGTCGCCGAGGGGGAGCTTGTCGCCTCCGCCGGCGCGGGCCAGAGCGTCGAGATCGCCGTCTCCTCGCTTCGCGTCGTGGGGTGGGTCGACGATCCCGACAGATACCCGATCACGCCGAAGCCGCATACCTTCGAATACCTCCGCGAGGTGGCGCATCTGCGTCCGCGGACCAACACATTCGGGGCGATGGCGCGGGTGCGGCACTGCATGGCGATGGCGATCCATCGCTTCTTCCACGAGCGCGGCTTCTACTGGATCCATACGCCGATCATCACGGCGAGCGATGCGGAGGGAGCCGGCGAGCTCTTCCGCGTCTCCACCCTCGATCTGGCGAATCTTCCCCGGACGCCGGAGGGCGCGATCGACCACTCGCAGGACTTCTTCGGCCGGCAGTCGTTTCTCACCGTCTCGGGGCAGCTGAACGTGGAGGCCTACTGCCTCGCGCTCACGCGCGTCTACACGTTTGGCCCGACGTTCCGCGCGGAGAACTCGAATACGAGCCGCCACCTGGCCGAGTTCTGGATGGTCGAGCCCGAGATCGCCTTCGCGGATCTCGACGATCTCGCGACCCTGGCGGAGGAGTTCCTGCGCTTCGTTTTCCGCGCCGTCCTCGAGGAGAGATCCGACGACATGGCTTTTTTCGCCGAGCGGATCGACAAGGACTGCATCGGCCGTCTCGAGAGGTTCATCGCGGCAAGCTTCGAACGAATGGAATACGGCGCGGCGATCGAGGCGCTCGAGAAGTCGGGCAGGTCATTCGAGTACCCCGTGCGCTGGGGAGTCGATCTCCAGTCCGAGCACGAGCGCTATCTGACCGAGGAGCTGGTGGGCCGTCCGGTCGTCGTGATGAACTATCCCAGAGAGATCAAGGCGTTCTACATGCGCCAGAACGACGACGGCAGAACCGTCGCCGCGATGGATGTTCTCGCCCCCGGAATCGGGGAGATCGTCGGGGGAAGCCAGCGCGAGGAGCGTCTCGACGTGCTCGACCGCCGGATCGATGAGATGAAGCTCAACAAGGAAAGCTACTGGTGGTACCGCGACCTGCGGCGCTACGGCACCGTTCCGCACGCGGGCTTCGGTCTCGGTTTCGATCGAGCGCTGGTCTACGCGACGGGAATCGGCAACATCCGCGACGTGATCCCCTTCCCGCGCGCGCCGAAGAGCGCGGAGTTCTAGTCCGAGGAACCGTCCGGGGCCCCGCCGGGCCGGCTCGGGCTCTTCGGGGGGCCCGGCTCCTTCGGGCCGTCGAGGGAGAAGCTCCCGGTCAGCCGGATCTCGGGCTCAAGGGCCCAGCGCTCTCCTCCGCCGGTCTCTCGGAGCGAACGCCCCGCAAAGATCCCCTCGACGCCGACGCGGATCCGTTCGCCGAACGCGCGGCTGAGCCCCACCTGCGCCATTGGCGAGAAGTCGTTCTGCGCGTCGGCTCGATCGACGAAGAAGCCGATCCCCGCGATCTCGGCAAGCGTCTCCTCCGGAGATACGCGATGAAGGCGGATTCCGGCGCCGATCTCCGGGCGGTAGAGGCGAATCCTCCACTGCTTTCGGATCGAGAGGTCGGCGAGGATGCCCCGGACGTCCGTCGAGACGACTCCGGATGCCTGCTGCGGCCCTTGATCGGTCTGCACGGTCAACGGGAAGGCGGCGGTCACCTCCGCGAGATAAGAGGCGATGTCGACGCGCGCCAACCAGCCCGGGCGGAACTGGTAGCCGGCGGCCAGCCCGAATGTGACGGCGGCATCGACGGCGTAGCCTCCGGCATCGCCGTCAATGGTGAACGCCCCGCCCAGTCTCTCCGAGAGCGCCTCGAATCGCCCCGGGATCGCGCGCATGTAGGCGTCGATCCGCTCCGGGCCGCCGCCGTCGAGCCCGATTCCGGATCTGTCGTCGAGCAGCACGACTCCCAGATCGACTCCCAGGTAGAGGCCCTTGGGGGGCGATGAAGCTCCGTCGGCGCGATGCGCCGGCTGCGCGACCGCCTGCGAAGCGAGGAGGATGCATGGAAGGATGATCGATGCGATGTGACGCTTCGCCATTTGGGTTCTCCTGCCCGGCTCACGGGGCTCGACCGAATGGTCGCACCGGAGGATGGACTGCGGAAGCGGGAAGATCAGACGGGCGCGCCGCCCGCAGATGCCGCGGACGGCGCGCATGCGCGCAGCGAAGAATCGATCTCGCCCTAACGCATGAGAACGATCCGGCGCGATTCGGTGCGCCCCATGGATCGCAGACGAAGGAAGTACACCCCGCTTCCGACCTCGCGGTCCGAGCCGTCGCGGCGGTCCCAGACGACCGCGTGGGCGCCGGCGGCGCGTGTTCCGGAGACGAGGTTCCGCACCCGCCGTCCGGCGACATCGTAGACATCGACCGCCACGGGGCCGGTCTGCGCCAGCTCGAAGCGGACCGCCGTTTCGGTCCGGAAGGGATTCGGCAGATTCGGCAGGAGCCTCGTGAGGGCGATCCCCGCCTCAGGCTCGGCCGTCTCCGCCACTTCCGCCGCGTACGCGAACTGCGCCCGATCCGCGTTCTGCTGCAGTTCCGAGAGACTCGTCCCTCCGACGATGGCGAAGGCGGTCTCGATCGTCTCGCCGCTCGCGAGATCGAATGGCCCGATGCTGACGAGCACGCTGTAGTCGTTGGGGGAAGCGGCGGTCGATACCGCGTGGGCGCCGTCGGCGGCGCTCAGGAACGCGAACTTGTCGGCGTCGGAAATGTACAGGTTCGGGTAGACGAAGGTCGGGTTGTGAACGAACGTGATATTGGCGGTTTGCGGTTCCGCCCCTCCGGCGCGCAGACGGCGCACGCCGATGTGGATCCCGGAAGGATCGGTGAGGTAGATCATCTCGCGGCCCGGGTCGGTCGATCCACGATCGTCAATACCGTCGCCGCCAAGGTCGAAATCCATGAAGAGCCCGACGTAGACCCCTTGAAGATCCTGCTGGCCGGTGTTCGTCATGCAGGTCCGCGTGCTGATGAAGTCGTCGAGATCGGGCGCGGAATACGCCCAGGACTCCTGGCTCACCCGGACTCCCATCGGGGTCGATCCGCCGGCGTCGGTGTAGATCGAGCGGATGTCCTGATCGGAGTGGTAGTTCGGTCCGACCTGAATGCTCCCGGGCGGATCGACCGATACGCGCCATTCCTTTGCCGGGTCGGCTTCGTAGTCGCGACTGGCGATGAAGGAGGCGTTCTGCGCGGCCCAGAGACCTCCGATGTAGAGGTGGTTCGCGCCGCCGTTCTTCGGATAGACGAATCCCGATCCGGCGCTGTGCGTCCCGTCCAGGAATCCGAAGATCCCCTGATCGGTCATCGAGGCCTGCCAGTTGCCCGCGTCGTGGTCGGCGAAGTCGGGCGCCACAAACGGCAGGACTCGCACCGCGACCGTGTCGCGATCGATCGCGCCGTTGGGGTCGCGCGCGACGAGGATCACCTCGTGCTCGCCGACATCGCTCGAACGGCTGATCCATTCGAAGCCGGCCGTGCCATTGCCGCTGTCGGCATAAGTCGAGCCGGACGGACGCTGGACGGAATAGAGGAGGAGGGGATCATGGTCGGGATCGGTCGCCGTCACCGTGAAGCGTACGGTGTCGCCTTCGACGATTGTCTGGGTGCCCGGCACGGTCTGGTCGGGCGGGCGGTTATCTCCTCCATCGGCGATCGAGGCGATGTTCGTCACCTCATCGAGCGTGCGGACCGCGAAGTGGTGGAGTCCCGGGGAGAGCCGGCGCACGTTCACGCTCTCGCGAGTTCCGGGGGGCTGGGGGAGCGGCAAGGAGGCCATGTCGGGGCGCAGCCACATCGCGTGACGCCAGCTGGAGGCGTCGATCGCCTCCGGAGCGTAGCGGATGTTGTAGAGCTGAGCCCGGCGCAGCATTCCGTCATCCCCCGGCGCGTCCCAGCCGAGATCGGCGCTTTCCGTCGCCGTGGGGGTCACATCGACGGCGACGGCGGAGGGGGCGATCCGATCCTGCGCCCAGACGACGACATTGTCGATGAACCAGTCCTGGTACGACGGGAAGGCGATGCCGCACGGCTCGTCGTGGTAGACCTCGAAGGCGATCGAGACATCGTCGAAGCCGTCGCCGCAGAACGGTGAGAGATCGACCGTCTCCGTGAAGGCGAGACCGCAGGCGGGCGGCGTCGTCGGGATGTTCACATAGGTCGCGACGACCGAGTCGAGCAGGCCGTCCACGTAGACGGCGACGCGGCCGGTGATCAGCTCCACCGCCGAGTGCTCGAAGCGCAGGAACGCCTCGGTCATCTCGGTCAGGTCGAACGAGGGGGTCCGCAGCCCGTCGTTGGCATCGCCCTGGTAGATCGGGTTGTAGATCGCGGCGGTCATGTAGCCGTTCGATCCCCCATCCGGCAGGAACGGCGCGGGGCAGGGCTGGGGCTGCCAGGGAGCGATTCCGTTGACCCACTCCCAGGGGTCGCATCCTTGCGGGACAGTGGTCATGTGCCCCGCGCCGGGATCGAACATCTCCACGAAGTTCACGAACCGATGATCTTCCACCTCCCCGGCGTCGAGCGCCTGGTCCGACGCGGAGACGGTCTCTCGGTAGGTGAGGCGCGCGCGGACGTTCAGGAACTTTCCCGCCTGGCCATCCTGGATATGCCAGCCGATCGGCGCATCGGGGACCATGAAGTGAAGCGTGAACGTCCGCTCGCGCGCGCCGCCCCAGGAGGGAGGATTCACGCGGAAGTTCTGCACGACCCAGTCGTGCGGCTGCGACCAGGACCCGTCGCTCTCCCAGTCGAACCAGACATCGATGCGAAGCGAGTCCGGGCCCGGCAGGTAGCGCGGGGCGTTCGGGTCCTCGACCGAGACGGTCACCTCGATCTGTCCGGGTTGTCCCGGGACATACGGCGGAAAGAAGCGCACGCCGTCGTCGAACGCGTCGCGTCCCGAGCGGTTGCCGATCCCGTCCGGATCCTCGGCGGCGTCGGGACCTGCCTCCGGGCTGAACTCATCGCCCAGCCATTCGAAGGCCGCCGACTCGTGGGAGGCTGGAGGATACGGAGATTCGGCGTCGCCCTCGTCGCGGTAAACGCTCGGGTGATCGGGGCGCGGGCCCCACTCGACCTGCGGCTTGCCGGAGAGAGCGCGATAGATGTTGATCCGGCCATGGCCCAGCTCCTCGCTGATCCCGGTCGCGGCGTCATAGGCGTAGCCTCCCACCTTGTCGCAGGTCTGCTCGATCCGCGAGCGGATCTCGGCGCCTTCCCAGTGCGGGAACTTGCAGATCAGAAGCGCGGCGAGACCCGCGACCTGGGGCGTGGCCGAGGAGGTGCCGTTGAAGCTCGTATTGTAATCGCCCGGGGCATAGCCGTCGGCCCCGCGGATGTCGGTCGCGGGGATCAGGACTCCGGGAGCGGCGAGATCGGTCCCAGGGCCATGGTTGCTGCCCCACCACCATTCCCCGTCGCAGCTCGTAGCCGCCTGCGTCGAATCGCATGGGGCCTTGAGCGAGTCGCATGGAGTGGTAGCCGCGACGCAGATCGTCTCGGGATAGATCGCGGGATAGGCAGGGGAGGGGTTGTAGGAGTTCCCGGCGGCGAAGACGACGACGGCGCCGAGCCCGCCCCGGCCGTGCGTCACGGCATCGCGGATCGCCGCGTGGATCTGATCCGACGGTCCCCCCGATCCCCAGGAGTTGCTCAGGACGTCGGCCCCATGCTGGTAGGCCCAGGCGATCCCATCCGAGAGCCAATCGTCGGTCGTCACCCAGAATCGATCTCCTTGCTGCGCGTGGTAGGCGATCCGGATCGGCAGGATCCGGGCTCCCGGGGCAACCCCTGCGATTCCGATGCCGTTCGAGATCGCAGCGGCGATGCCGGCGCAGGCGGTGCCGTGGGCGTCGTACGACCGGGGGCTCGGATCGTTGTCGTTGAAGCAGAAGTCCCACGCGTTGGCCGCATCGAGATTCGCCTGGTAGTCGGGGTGGCCCATGTCGACCCCCTCGTCGAGGATCGCGATGGTGGCGCCGTTGCAGCCCGATTGGATCGCCCAGCCCTCCCGCGCGTCCGTGTCGCCGTCGATCGCCCAGATCGGACGGCGCCGCACGAGGTTCTCGAGATTCCACTGTTGCGGGAACAGGGGGTCCGGAACGGCCGCCAGGGTGGGCACGCGACGGATGAAATCGGGGTGGGAGAACTCGACCGCGGGATCGGCGAGGACCGCCTCCGCGGCGCCGATCGCGTCAAGCTGCGGATGGCGCGCCGCGCTCAAGACGAAGTTCCCATCGCGCCAAGCGGTCTTCTCGACGATCGCAAGACCGAGACGCGATGCGATCTCCTCGATCAGCGTCTCGTCGACACCCGCGCGGAGCTGGACGAAGAGGCGATCGGTCGGGATCACCTCGATCTCGCCGAGCATGTAGACGCCGGTCGCTTGGCGGATGGCTGGATCGGCCGCGAGCGCGAGCGAGGCCGACTGCAGGCCGATCGGATCAGAGGGCGCGATTTCGTAGATCCGGATCTGGGGCGCGGGAAGCGATTCGATCTCGCGGGCACTGGCCAGGATCGGGTGGCGGGCGATCGCGGCATCGCGCAGCGCCGCGTCAGCGTCCTCTTCGAAGGCGATGGCCACCCGATCGGCCCGGGGGATGAGCGGGAACAACTCGCCCCCGAACCGCACCGCGCGGGCCCCGGGAGCCGCAAGATTCCCCTGGCCGACGGCGGGGAGGGCCCCTGCGACGAGCGACAGGGCGATGGCCAACAGACACGACGTCCGACTCAACCGCTTCATCTCGTTTCTCCTTCCGGTTCGAAGGGGCGCCGCCAAGCGGGATCCCCTTCCTGGGCCAAGTTGCGGCCGATGGATGCGAGGCCGCATGTCCACCCTCCGATCGCAGGGATCGTGCCCATTCGAGAAGTGATGTAACATGATGCGACAGAACGAGTTATATTCTCGTGGCCGCGGGCTGCCTCTCCGGGGGAGGGGATTCGGTTCGTCAAGCCTGACGAGCCGACATAACTGATTATATTTCAATAGATTAGATGTCCGTCAGATCCGCCGAGAAATCTGGATCGACGAGGAGTCGGGGTAGGAGTCTGTGCGCCGCGCAGGGGGCGGGTGTACCCTGGGGCCGTCCGATCGGACAGGACCCGGACGCAGTCCGAGAGATCGAGGGACGATGGCGTACTTTCTCGAGGGTCAGGCGGAAGGCTATCGGGGTCCGCTTCCCCTGCACACCGGCATCCAGCGAGTGGGCCGAAGCCATGGGAACGACCTTCGGCTGGAGGATCCTTCAGTCTCCCGGGAGCACGCGGAGATCTCGGTCGCCGAGACGGAGGTTCGCGTCAGCGACCTTGGTAGCAAGAACGGCACCTGGGTCGAGGGAACGAGGATCTCTCAGCCGACCCGTCTAAAGCCCGGATCCCCGGTTCGATTCGGCCGCCTCGACTTCATTCTCCGATCCACCACGGAGCCGAGCGCGGCCGCGCCGGCGACCTCGGGACTCGTGTCGACGATCGAGGGGGCGCCCGGAGAGATGCGCGTCGGCGCGGGAAGCACGTTCGCGAGTCTCGCGATCTCTACCCAGATCGATCCGAAGCACTTCAAGGCGATCGCGGACGCGGCGAATCTCGTCGTACGGCCCCGCAGTCCGCAGGAAACCATCGAACGCCTGATGGACTGCATTGCCCAAGTCGTCCGGGCGCGCAGGATCTTCCTGCTGAGGAACGAGAGGTCGTCGCCGCCGATGCCGGATTCCGGGCTCGAGGATGAGCCGGGCGAAAGCGGCGTCACGCAGAGGCTCTCCCTCGTTGCGGCCCGTCCGATGCTCGGAGGGACGGCCGACACCCCCGTCCTCAGCAGGAGCATCCTTCGACTCGCCCTGAGGGAGAGGACGACCCTTCTGCTGACCGACCCGACGACGGATGCGCGGTTCAGCAATCAGCAGAGCATCGCCTCGCTCGGAATCCACTCCGCGATGGTCGCTCCACTCTTCCAGGACGAGGAGCTCCTGGGCCTCCTCTATGCCTACACCGACAGCCCGTACTACAAGTACGATCACCACGACTTGACCCTCTTCACGCTCCTGGGAAATCTGACGGCCGCCGCGGTGACCCACGCGAGGCTCCAGGAGGTCCAACGCGAGGGAGAGCGGATGCGTCAGGAGCTGATGGTCGCGGCCCAGGTGCAGCGATCGCTTCTATCCACCGACATGCCGGAGGTCGCGGGCTACGAGATCGTCGCGCGGCAGATTCCCTGCTATGAGGTGGGCGGAGACCTATACGATATCACGCGGCTGAGGGACGGACGGATCGCGATCGCAGTCGGAGACGTGACCGGCAAGGGATTGGGAGCGGCCCTCCTGATGTCGAACGTCATCGCATCGATGCGCGCGCTCTACGAGCACTTCACGAATCCGGCGGTGTTGATGGGACAGATCCATCGAAACCTCCTGCGGTCCTCCGACGGGCGGAGATTCGTGACCCTCTTCCTCGGCTTGCTCGACCCCGAGAGGCATCGACTCGAATACGTGAATGCGGGGCACTGCCCGCCGCTTCTGATCGGCGAGAGTCGGATCCCACGCGCGCTTGAAGTGACGGGTATGCCCGCGGGTCTCTTCGAAGGGGCCTCCTACGAGGTCAGGGCGATCGAGCTCCCGCCAGAGGCGCTCTTCTGCTGCGTCTCCGACGGGATCACCGAGGCGCAGAGCGGCGATGCCCTCTTCGAGGATCATCGACTCCTCGAATCGATCCGGCGCCGATTCTCGGAACCCCTCGATCAGATCGCCGAAGGATTGGTCCAGGACCTCCGGAGCTTCATCGGCGAAGAATCGCTGGCCGACGACGCGACGATGCTCCTCATGCGACGAGGGGGCTGAACCGGGTCGAGGCCGGATCGATCAGCCCGGCCGCGCGAATCAGGTCACCGTGCTCAAGAGCCCCCAGATCCCGAGGGCGAGCGCGGCCAGCGAGTCTCCGGCGATCAGTCCTCCGCCCACGAGCGAGGCGGTGCTCATGTCCTCGGGCAGATCGGCCCGCTCAGGCCGGCGCGCCCTCCTGGACGCGACTGTCTGCGCGAGGGAGCTCACGACGCTGCCGCCGGCGAACCAGGAGACGATGGGGTAGTCGACGAAGCCACCGAACGAAGATGCGTAGGGGCTCCCCAGGATCGTGCAGTCCAGGACGAGATCCGTGACGTAGCCCTGCCGCGATCCCTTCACCCACATCTTGTACGATGCCCTCGACTTCAGGAACCGCCGGATCGCCTCGATCACGAGACCGAGGGCGATCCCCAGGGCCAAAGCGGTCATGATCCTGGGATTCGGGTGGGTGAGCCCGTCGAGCGCGCCGACGAACTTGAATGTCATCGCCGATTGCCACTTCTCGATCCCCGGGTAATCGGGCTGGGCGTACTGGTTCACGTTCAGGATGGGGTAGGCCTTCATGAAGAGCCGCGCGAGGAGTACTGCCATCAGGGCGCCCATCGTGACACCGATCACCTGGTAGCGGAACTGGATCGAGCGGTTGGTGCCGAGGCGCCATCCGGTGGAGCGGTCCTGCTGCATATCACACCCGACGGAGGTGGAGATCAGGAGGATCGAAGCGCACATGAGCCCGATGATCGGGCTCTTGAGTCCGATTCCGGCCAGGATGAAGACCGAGATGACGAACGCGCTCGAGATCGGATTGCTGTCCGAGATGCCGAGCGAGATCCCGTTGACCATGAGGAAGACGAAGGCGAGCCCGATCGCGACGAGCACGAAGAGGATCGGAAGATGGAGCACGAGAGTCGCCGTCACGACGATCATGGCGGCCCAGACGACGACCCAGATCCAGAGGAACCGTTTGTCGGTCTTCTTCCAGTCCTCCGTGGGCGGGGCGACGGCTCCCTTCGCCTGCTTGAAGGCGCGGACGGCTGAGATCGCGAGCAGGCTCATGTCGACGATCGCGGCGCCCAGGATCATCCCGAGCGCGACGATGAAGCCGATCTTGCGGAACGGGTCGTTCGGACCAAGCCAACCGTTCGCGCGAAGCCATGGAGTCAGAGCGAGCCCGATCGTTCCCACGAAGAGAGCGGGAAGCCCGATGCGCGCGCCGACGATCATCCCCGCGCCGAGCGTCGAGGCGGAGAAGCCGGTCGCGGCGATCGAAGCCGTGAGGCTTGCGGCGAGCCCTCCGACGAATCCTCCCAGCGCGCCGCCCCCGAGTTTCGTGATCGAGGTCTTGAGGATCCGGATGTCGGTCAGGGCGCGCAGGATGTTCGCCACGGCGAAGCCGGAAGGGTAGGCGAGCTGCATCTTGTCGACCAGGATCGGCGTGTAGAGCATCCCCACGCCCACGCCGAACATTCCGATGCAGAGGAAGTAGATGATCATCTGCCATACGGGGGGTTCGGGAAGCCCGAGCCAGGTCATGGCCTGGACGAGGACCGCCATCCCGGAGAGGCCGGCGACCGAGGCGGCCATCGTCTGCATGTAGTTCGCGCCATGCTTTCCTTCGGCGCCGTATCCGTAGGTGACCACGCTTCCGAGGATCCCGGCGAGGACTTGCCCCCCGATGAAGAAGCCGAGGGAGAAGTTCATATAGGCGGCGGTGATCCCACCGAGCGGTCCGAGGATCAGAATCGCGATCGCGCCGAGGAGGATATAGTAGGCGGGGGTGTTGATCGCCGGCAGGTACCGTCGCAGGCTCGACATGGCCGGCAGTATATCAGTCGCTCGAGGCGGCGCAACGGCCTTGAGGCGCTCAGCGTGTCAGGACGATTCGCTCTCTATCCTGCCCGTGTCCCGAGCGGATCCGAACGAAGTAGACTCCGGAGGCCACGCGCTCGCCCGTGTCGTCGGCGCCGTCCCAGTCGATCCCGAAATCGCCCGCGGCCGCCGCGCGTTCGCCGAGATGGCGCACGACCCGGCCGCCGACATCCAGGATCTCGATCCGGATGAGCGCCGGGCGCTCGAGGCTGTAGGCGATCGTCACTCCGCGCATGGAAGGATTCGGGAAGACGCGCGGGCGCGCCATCGCGCCGGGAAGCGAGGCGGACTCGACGCCGGCCGCGCTCGGCTTCCATGCGGCGGTCGATCGCGGGGCGATGCCTCCAGTCGATTGGATCATGCCGTTTTGGATGAACGACCCCTCCGAAGTCAGCGTGAGCGAATAGACGCCCATGAGGCCGTCGATCGCGCTCGAATTGTCGGTGACGAAGACGAGGTCGTCCATCGCCGAGACATCCCCCAGGGTGCCCTGAAGCCCCACGTCGAAGACGGCGCCGGTGTAAGCAAGATCGCCGGTCGACGGGTCAATCGCGGCGCTGCGCAGGGTGGCGTCGGTGCCGTGGCCGACCAGGAGATAGCGGTCGTCCGGGCTGCAATAGAGGTTCGAGGGGGAGTCTCCCGACTCGGGGAAGGGCGAGTCAGCCAAGGGGCTCAGCGACCCATCCGGCGCAACCTCGTAGCCGAGGACGACCTCCGTGATGCCGCCCGCGGCGTAGAGCTTCGTCCCGTCGTTTGAGAGGGCGAGCTCGAGGCCGTAGTACGTCCCCGTCGGCTCGCTGTCGATCAGGGTGAGGGTTCCGTCGGGAGCCACGGCGAAGACGCGAATCAGGCGAGCGCTTCCAGAGTCGTTCACGTAGAGCACCGGTTGGATCGGGTGGATCGCGAGGTAGCTGCAGAAGGTGCCGACGCTTTCGAACTCGATCTCGCTGAGGCTCGGCCCCATGGGATCGAATCGGTAGACGACGACCTGATCGGGGCTCGGGTTCGTCCTCAGCGCGGCCAACAGCTCGTCACTTGGCCAGACCAGGTCCATCGGAGTTCCGCCGACCTGGAAAGCGCCGATCTGATCGATCGTCCCGTCGGACGCGATCTCGAAGACGGAGATCTGCTGGATCGGATCGTTGCTTGCCGCATGGCCCGTGGCGAGGTAGCGGCCGTTTGGAGATATCGAGATCTCGTAGGGATTGCAGCCGGGGCACGGATCGTTGATCGTCGGACGCGTCCCCGTGACGATCCGGTTCAATAGCGCGAGGGTCCCGTCGGCGTTCACGCGGAAGGCCGTGACGCTCCCTTCGAGGTTCCCGTTGTTCGCCACGAAGAGACCGCGCTCGCTCGATTGCGACCACGCGGTCTGGGCCGAGAGCATGACGGCGACACAGGCGACGAGCACCCCTGTCCGAGTTCGCAAACTACGGCGCGATGGCTCACCGATCCGTCTCATGGCATCTTCCCTCCACGCGTGGATCCAGGGCGACAGCCGGTATGGGCTGCTTGCGCGCCCATCAAGGATAGCGAACATGCGGGCAGTTGGGAATCCCCCTGGTTCGCCTCGTCCGTGTCTGATGGGGTCCACGTCGACCGGACTTGGTTCCGCTTCCCCAGGCATAAGAAAACCGGACGCGAGGGCTTGATTCGTATGTGAATAACTCACGACGCTACCAGGCTCCGGCCTGGTATGCTCCACAGTCCGCAAATGGCATCCACCCTTTTGAATCTCAATGAGGTAGTGAAGAATGTTTCAGGTTCCCCACACAAGATCGATGCGATGTTCTGTTGTCCGGCTGGCTTTTGGATTGGGTTTCCTCCTGCTCGCTGGATCGCCCGCAAACGTGCGCGCCGACGAGACCTGCCAGTCTCCCTATATGCCCAAGATCTCGGGCCAGGAGGAGTTCCTCTATGCCTGGACGCTCGGTGTCGAGGGGCTGGGGGATGGGTCCGACAAGCTGGTGACGATCGACGTGCGTCCCAACTCGAGGACATACGGAAAGGTGCTCCATGTAGCGTCGGTCGGGGGGCGGCACGAGGCGCATCACGGCGGCTTCACCGACGACAGGCGCTACTTCTGGGGCGGCGGCCTCGACGATAGCCAGATCTTCGTGTTCGACGTGCACACGGATCCCGGCATGCCGAAGCTCGTGAAGACGATCTCCGACTTCACGAAGGCGAGCGGAGGCGTGGTCGGCCCCCACGGGCACTACGCGCTCCCTGGTCGGATGATGATCGCCGCGCTCTCGAACGACAAGGACCACGGCGGACGCACCGCGCTAGTCGAGTACACGAGCGACGGCAACTACGTCTCCACCTATTGGATGCCGACCGCCAGCGATCCGCAGAACTGCGTCAACGCGCAGGTCGCGGACGGATACGGCTATGACCTCCGGGCGCTACCGCGGAAGAACGTGATGCTGACCTCCTCCTTCAGTGGATGGTCCAACTACATGATGGACTTCGGCCAGATGCTGCAGGACGAGGAAGCGATGAAGCGCTTCGGCCACAGCGTGGTGCTCTGGAACCTGCACACCCGCCAGCCACTGCAAGCCTTCGAGGTCCCGGGCGCGCCTCTCGAGATCCGCTGGGCATGGGGAGAGGAGCACACCTACGCCTTCACCGCCGCCGCCCTGACCTCCAAGCTCTGGCTGATCTACGAGGCCGAGAACGGCCAATGGAAGGCCGAGGCCGTTGCCGACATCGGGAATCCGGCGGACATCCCGCTTCCCGTCGACATCAGCATCAGCGCGGACGACAAGACCCTCTTCGCCACCACCTTCATGGACGGCAAGATCCGCGCCTTCGACATCTCTGACCCGCATCACCCAGTGCAGACGTATGAGATGGTCGTGGGAAGGCAGCTCAACATGGTCTCGCAGAGCTGGGACGGGAAGCGGGTGTATTGCAGCAGTTCGCTCCTCGCCAACTGGGACAAGAAGGGGGACGACAACGAGCAGTTCGTGAAGGCCTACGACTGGGACGGGAAGAGCCTCACGGATCGCTTTGCGGTCGACTTCACCGCGGAGAAGCTGGGACGCCCTCATCTCATGCGCTTCGGTTCCGCGAGCCTCTACAATTAGCAGGAACGCTATGGCCATGCTTCGGACTCTCGCCGTCGCGTACGTCGTCGTCCTTCTGGTTCTTCCTGGTTGCGTGAGGAACGAGGGGGGGCATCGGGAGGCGATGCGCGAGCTTCCCGAACAAGCCCTGGGCCGCACGAGTGACTACGACTACGACGCTCCGGTCCCGGGAACCTACAGCCTGCCGCGGATTCGCGCGGCAGCGAGCGGGAGAATCCTGGGACCGGATGGCTCGCCGCGTGAGCTGAGCGAGCTACTCGACGGCCGGATTACGATCCTGAGCTTCGTTTACACCCGGTGCGCCGATCCCAGGGCCTGTCCCCATGCCACGGGGACGCTCCACGAGATCCACCGCATCAGCACGCAGGACCGGCTCCTGGCAGAGAACCTGCAGCTTCTCACGTTCAGTTTCGACCCCGAACACGACACGCCTCAGGTCATGGCCGACTACGGAGAGGGGCTCCGGAGCGAGGATTCAGGCGCGGACTGGCAGTTCCTCACGACGGAGAGCCGCGAAGCGCTCGCGCCGATCCTCGACGGGTACGGGCAAGTTGTGGACGCGAAGAAGAACGCCGACGATCCGCTGGGTCCTTACTATCACGTCCTGCGCGTCTACCTCATCGACTCGAATCGCACGATTCGCAACATCTACAGCTTCGGGATGATGGACCCGCGGCTTCTCCTGGCTGACGTGCGGACGCTGCTCCTCGAAAGGAGCAGCGCCTCGCTTCAGTAGTCCCTCCGTGTGGATGAGCCGGTGGCCGTGCGTATGTGGTTGGGCCGCGTTCGCGGGCGTTCTTGCCGTATTCGCGGTGGCCATCGTCCCCGACAATGGAACGGCCGATGACTCGGTTGACTCGACGGCGCGCGACCGGCGGGCCATCGAACGGATCGAGACGCCTCCGATCGGCCTCCCTCCTGTGCCCGTCCCTGCGGCGAATCCGCCGACACCGGAGAAGGTCGCCTTGGGCCGCAAGCTCTTCTTCGATCGGAGGATGTCAGTCAACAGCACGATGTCGTGCGCGATGTGCCACATCCCAGAGCAGGGCTTCACGAACAACGAGCTGGCCCGTCCGCTCGGGGTGGGAGGGCGAAGTCTGCGGCGCAATGCCCCGACGCTTTTGAACGCAGCCTACATCCCGCATGCCTTCCATGACGGTCGACGTCCCACCCTGGAAGCGCAGGCGCTGGACCCGCTCGTCGATTACCGGGAGATGGCGAATCCCGACTTGAACTCCGTCATCGCGCGGATCGCCGAGCTGCCTGATTACGACGGTCTCTTTGAGCGCGCCTTCGGCGGGAGGGCGTCGCCCGAGAGGCTCGCGCAGGCCCTGGCGAGCTGGGAGCGAACGCTTGTAGCGGGAGACTCGCCGTTCGATCGATGGCGCTACCGAGGGGAGAAGAGAGCCCTCACGGTGGAGCAGGTCCGGGGTTTCGAGCTCTTCACCGGAAGGGCGGGGTGCGCCTCCTGCCATCGTGTCGGTGAGGACCATGCGCTGCTGACGGATGACCTTTTCCACGACACGGGGATCGGATACATGGGCGCCGAGGCGGTGTCCCGGGACACCGCCCGAGTCCCTGTGGAGATCGCGTCCGGAATCCAGGTGTCGGTCTCACGGGAGACGCTTCGGAGCATCGGCGATCCCCCGCAGGAGGATCGGGGTCGCTTCGAGGCGACCGGAGATCCGCAGGATCGCTGGAGCTACAAGACGCCGAGCCTCCGGAATGTCGCCCTTACCGCTCCCTACATGCACGACGGCTCCCTGCGGAGCCTACGCGACGTCGTTTTGCACTACGTCCGGGGTGGGGTCCCGCACGAAGGCCTGGATCCGCTCCTTCGACCACTGGATCTGACCCAAGCCGAGGTCGACGCGATCGTCGCGTTTCTCGAGGGTCTGACCAGCCCGGTCATCGCGGAGCTCGTGGAGGACGCCCGCAGCGTGGAGGTCGGCAATTGACCAACCGCGTGGGGCGGGTCAGAGGGCTGTTGGGAAACGGCGGCCGCACGGGGTAGAATCTTCCGTTTCGCAGGAAACCCTGGACCGGGGGCCGATTCCCCGGGGATCGCGAGTGGAGAGCATGGACGAGACGATCGGCAAGTTCACGATACTCGGAAAGCTCGAGCAGGGCGGGATGGGAGCGGTCTACGTCGGGCACGATCCCGCCCTCGATCGCAAGGCCGCGATCAAGGTGCTCCTCGACCAGGTGGACAGTTCCGGGCAGCAGCGGTTTCTCCTCGAGGCCAAGGCCGCGGCGAGCGTGACCCATCCCAACATCTGCCAGATCTACGAAGTCGGTGAAGATGCCGGGCGATCCTACATCGCCATGGAGCTCCTGGAAGGAGAGACCCTCAGCGCGCGGCTCTCGCGAGGGGCGCTGCCGCTCGAGGAGGCGCTCGAGATCACCCTGCAGTTGCTCACAGGGCTCGATGAGATCCACCGCCACGGCTATATCCATCGAGATCTGAAGCCGTCGAATGTCCAGCTCACGCCTCATGGCGTGAAGATTCTCGACTTCGGTCTCGTGCGGCGCATCGGTCCCGACGAGGCGACCGCCCCCATCCATCTCACCCAGCCCGGCGTGACGATGGGCACACCCCAGTACATGGCTCCCGAGCAGTGGAGCAGCCAGCCGGTGGGAATCGGGGCCGACATCTTCGCGATCGGAACGATTCTCTATGAGATGATCAGCGGGAGGCAGGCGTTCAAGGGAGAGAGCGTCTACGAGGTCTGCGATGCGATCGCCCACCACCAACCTCCGGCGCTGAGCGGGGGAGCCGCGGTCGTCGCTGCCGACCGAATCATCCAGCGTGCGATGGAGAAGCGGCCATCCGATCGATTCCCCTCGGCGGCGGCGATGGCCGATGCCATCCGTGACGTCATGGCGATCCTCGATCGGGGGGAAAGCGTCCCGATCCGGCAGACCACACGGCTGATCGCCCTCCCATTCCGGATCCTCCGGCCGGATCCGGAGACCGACTTCCTTGCGTTCAGTTTGCCGGACGCGATCGCCGGGTCGCTATCGAGGCTCGATTCGGTCGTCGTCCGCTCGACGATGGCCCTGCAGGGGCGCGACGTCCATGCGATCGATCTGAAGGCTCTCGCCCGCGAAGTGGACGTCGATCTCATCCTCAGCGGGACCCTGCTGCGCGCGGGGGATCGGATCCGCGTCACGGCGCAGCTGACCGAGGGCAGCTCCGGGACGATTCGCTGGACCCAGACCGCGCAGGGAACTCTGGGAGACCTGTTTGCGCTTCAGGACTCCCTCTTGAACGAGATCAGCGACTCTCTCGCCCTGCCGCTCGCGGGAGGGGAGAGGAGCCTCCTCCGGCGGGAGACGCCAACGACGCCGAAGGCTTACGAGATCTACCTCCGGGCGAACCAGCTCACCCTCTCCCGCGCGTACGCCTCGACGCTGATCCACGTCAGGGATCTGTACCGCAAGTGCGTCGAGGACGATCCGCTCTTCGCGCCCGGGTGGGCGCGTCTGGGCCGCGTCTACAGGATGATCGCCAAGTACGGCCACGACGATTCCGATGCGAACTACGAGCTGGCCGCCCAGTCGTTCTCCAGGGCGATGCGACTGGACCCCGAGCTATCGATCGCCCACAACTACTACACCTACCTGCAAATCGAGGAGGGTCGAGCGCTCGAGGCGATGGTCCGTCTGATCGAGCGAGCCCACAAGCGGAGCGCGGATCCAGGGCTTTTCGCCGGGCTGGTGCCCGCGTGCCGCTTCTGCGGTCTTCTGAAGGCTTCGTTGGCCGCGGACCAGAGGGCGCGGCGGCTCGATCCGGGGATCGGCACGAGCGTGCACTACACCTACTGGATGATGGGAGACTTCGAGAGCGCCATATCCGCGGACAATGACGAGCCTCCTCTCCTTCGCGCCATAGCGCCCGCGATGCTCGGCCGGCTGGAGGAGGCGACGGCGCTGCATCTGGAGCTCGAGCGGCGCGGAATGGAGGGGGCGATCGCGACCCACTCGCGGATGGTGCGCGCGGCGATCGCCGGGGACCGTGCGTCGTGCGTGTCCGCGTATGGTGAGTTCCGCGCGTCGAAGTTCCGCGACCCGGAGGGGATCTACGGCATCGGCCGGAATCTCGCCCGCGTCGGCGCCCTCGAGGAGGCGATCGAGTGCCTCACGGGAGTCGTCGATGGCGGCTTCTGGTGCATCGAGGCCGCCTTCGCGGATCCATGGCTCGATCCCATTCGTGAGGACGCGCGTTTCAGGACGCTGCTGCTGAGGGCGGAGGACGGCCGCCGCAGCGCGCTTGCGGAGTATCGTAGAGCGGGTGGCGATCGTCTCCTCGGCGCCGCGCAATAGGCGGAGAACGAGGCCGCGCCGGCGAGAGGGCACGGGAGGGGAGGGTGTCTGGTCCCTACCGCCACTGCGGAGTCCAACATCTCAAGGAGTGGTACATGCCCAAGCCTTGGGGGCGCGTGGCGCGAACCGAAATGGATGTGCGACCGGTTTGTTTCACCGGCAATCCAGCTCGGTTGCCCTTCTGTCCGGAAGCGCGTAAGATTCGGACGCTCGCTCGAATGGGCGCGGCATGCCCAGCCTGCTTCAAGGAGGTGGCCGTCATGTCCCGTCTCGTGCTCTCGGGTCTGCTCTTTTTGGCTTTTGCCGTCCCATGCGCTACACGGGCGGAGCCCGGGATCTGCTGCTTTCCCGACGGAAGCTGCATCATGATCGACGGGGAAGAGGCGTGCTTCGAGGCCGGAGGCTGCGCGTTCATCCCGGGAGCCGACTGAGACCCCAACCCCTGCCCGCAGCCGGTCGGCTGCTGCTTTCCCGATGGGTCTTGCGTAGAGATCGCCTGCGAGGATGAGTGGTGCTTCGCCCATGGAGGTTGGCCCGCCGGCGGTCTCTGCGACCCGAATCCCTGCCCCGGGCCCTTCTATGCGTGCTGCCTCGGCACCGCGGTCTGTCTTCTGCTCCCGGAGGAAGACTGCATCGCGCATCCCGACTACTGCTTCTGGTTGGAGGGGGAGGACAGCTGCGACCCGAATCCCTGCCCGAACTCCGGGTGCGACCATGCATGCTGCTTCGAGGACGGGACCTGCTCCTTCTACGACACGACTGCGGAGTGCCTCGCGGCCGGAGGTTTTCCCAACGGCTACGCGTGTGAGCCGGACCGCTGCGACACCTATCCGGGGGCCTGCTGCTTCCTCGATGGAACCTGCCGGGCTTTGAGCTTTCTCGACTGCCGCCATGCGTCCGATTCGTTCGAGTGGATGGGACCGGGATCCTCATGCGATCCGAATCCCTGCCACACGCCGGTCCTGGCCTGCTGTCTTGCGGACGGAGAGTGTCGGATCATGAACATGGTCGATTGCGAGGCCGAAGGGGGAGAGCCGCAGGCGCCATGGATGGACTGCACGCCAAATCCATGCGTCCCCACGGCGATGAAGGATGCGACCTGGGGCGAGATCCGCGTCCTCTATCGCTGATCGGCGCGTTCGACCCCGCGCAGATGAGAGACCCCAAGGTGATCGCCTGGTCGCCTCAGCTCCACCACCCCGTCAGTCCAGGACAACCACGCGCGATGTCATCCTGCATCGGGGATTGTCCACCCGGATGAAGTAGATCCCTGCGGGGACAGGGCGACGATGCTCGTCACTCCCATCCCACTCGAGTCGCTGGGAGGCAAGAGACATTGGAGTGAGCGCCAGACGTCTTACCAGCCGTCCGGTCGCATCGTGGATTCTTGCCTGCTCGAAGCCATCTATCGGGAGCGTGAAGCGGACTGGGTCGCCCCGTCGGACCGGGTTGGGTTCGACGTGCAGGAAGGCAGCGCCCGCCGGCATCGAATCCGATGCACCGGATGTCTCCAGATGGTTTCCACCCGCGCACTGACTCGGAAGGATCACGAGACCGGAGAAGGTCCCATGACCGAACAAAGTGAGATACGCGACGCCGTTCGCGATCACCACGCCGTTCGCGAGGTCAACAGTGTCCCCTCCGCCCAGGGTATGAGGATTCAGGCAGTCTTCGACATCGACGACTTGGACGCCCTCGTACGAGGCCAGATAGACCATGTCCCCGGCGACGGTGACATCCGTCACCCAATAAGAGGAATCGACGCTGCTCACGATCTGAGGCGCGCAAGGGGTCGAGATGTCCACGATGCAGAGCCGGGGCATATAGTTTACCGCCACGAAGAGATAGGACCCGGAGGCAGCGAGACCGGTGGTCCCGAACATCGCGATCTCGGCGACCTGCACTGGATTGCTGGGGTCCGAGACATCAATGACCTGTAGCTCGTTCCACCCCGCGACATAAACATAGTCACCCCCGACCGTGATCGGACCGGCATTGACCTCCGGCAGATTCCCCACCAGGACCGGGAGCCACGGTTGGAGGAGGTCGAAGATCTGGAAGTAATAGTCCTCGGCCACAAACAGGTGCCTCTCGTTCGCAGCCACCGCCGCCGCTGCCCTGTGGGTATCGATCCGCGCGACTTGCTCCGGCAAGGTCGGGTCCGAGATGTCGATCACTCGCACCACCGACCCCCCATCCGGGAAGCAGACATAGTCTCCCAGGAGGGTCGGACGGCTCGCCCATCCTGGCGTGTCCAATCCTCCCACGAGCGCGGGTTGTTCTGGCTCGGCGACATCGACCACCTGAAGTCCTTGTTCTCCGCAGGCGAGAAAGGCGTGACTTCCCGAGACCGTCAGGCCTTGGGCTTGACCGATCGTCCTCAGACTGCCGATCGGCTGGACACTCTCCTCGCCGGCGACATCGATGACCTGCAATCCACGCTCATAGGCCGCAATGAATGCATGGTCGCCAACCACGGTGCAGCCGTACATATATGCGCAGTTCACGCTCCCCGCGATGCGCGGGTTCACGGGATCTGAAACGTCGATCACTTGAAAGCCGAACCCGTCGTCCGCAATGAAGACACGCGAGCCTTCCACAGCGATCCCGTAAGCGCAGCCGGGTGTGTCCACCTGACCGACGACCTCGGGTCGATCGGGGACCGAGATGTCGACCACGAAGAGCCCGGAACAATCCCCCGCGACATAAGCATAGTCGCCCAACACGACGAGGTCCAAGGCAGAGACCCATTCGCCGAGGGCCGCGCGGCCGACGATCCGGGGGAATCTCAGACTGGCGAGATCGATCACCAACAGCCCCTCGTAGCCGTCGGCGACATAGGCATACCTTGGTCTCGATCCGGGCACGCCAGGCTGGAAGGCAACGGCGCACGCGGAACCATCGGTCTCGAGGCGGGCCCTTCGCCGCGGATGCGTCGGATCGGATACATCGATGATCTGGAGTCCGTGCGCGCCGTTCGCTACAAACGCATGCGAACCGGAAACGGCGATTCCACCTACGCCCGGCGGCAGGCCGATGGCTCCGACGGTCTTGGGCGACTGAGGGTCGGAGACATCGATCACCTGGAGAGCGGGCGTCTCCTGTTGATACCCCTCCTCGGAGACGTAGGCATATCCTCCGGAGACGGCGACTCGCACCCCCCAGGTCGGAAGCTGGATGTGTCCGATCCCCCGCGGATCGGCAGGGTTCTCGATGTCCACGATGTCCAGACAGGACTGCCCGCCGAGGCAGGAGGACTGGGCCACATACGCGTAGTGCTCCGACACTGCGATCCCAAACGCCGCGCCAGGCAGTTCGAGCGACGCCTCGAGATGAAAGTGGTCCTCATAGTCAACGCAGTCGGCCAGCCCCGGAGCGGCAGCAAGCAGGCTCAGGATTGGCAAGAGACCAAGGGCGAGGCAGTGCGATTTCATGGAGGGTACCTCCGTCTCACTCGGGATGATCCCACGCGCTTCACAACTCGATCGCGACGAGAGCGGTCGTCTCGGCCGGAACGATTCTAGCGCAACCGGGGGCGCCGCACCAGCGAAGCCGGCGATGTGGCGCACTCGAAACGATCCAATTTGGACTGGACCCAAAACGCAGGACGCGTCGAGATCGTGATACCATGGCGCGCGGTCGGAAGCGGCGCCCGCGCTCGATCGGCGCCGCGAGGCCGGCTCACGCCGAGCGGTTGCATCACCGGCACGGGGGATCGGCGGATCAAATCCGTCGACTCTGATGAGGGGACGAATCGAGATGAACTCATCGGAATCCAAAGCCCCGGCGATCCGGAGATTCCTCTTCGATTCGAGTCTCGGCCTCCGCCGCATCTGGAAGCGACACCTGAAGATGCTGCAGAGTTGGCAGACCCTTGGCGAAGCGGGCTCGCGCCTGCTCAGAGAGGAGATGCTCCAGCGACTGCTGGACCACGCCGCGCGGCATGTTCCCTACTACCGCGACCTGTTTCGAGCGCAGGGCTTACTGGACGACGGCCGCGTTCGCGTCCGGTCCATCACGGACATCCCCTGCCTGGAACGTGAAACCCTGCGCCGGGAGTTCGAGCGGCTTCAATCCGACGATCTCGCCGAGCGATCCTGGATCTTGAACGCGACGGGCGGATCGACCGGCGTGCCCGTGAAGTTCATCCAGGATCGCGATGAAGGATACTGGCGGGTGGCGATCGAGCGTCTCTTCGACGAGTGGATCGGCGCATACCCGGGCATCCGGCGCGCCAAGCTCTGGGGATCGGAGCGCGACACCCTCGGCGGGCGCGAACCGCTCAGACGGCGTCTCTACCGATGGCGCCGGAACGAGCTCGTCCTGAACTCCTTCCGTATGACGACCGCGCAGATGGCGGAATATGGCGAACGAATCAACCGGTGGCGTCCTCGCCACATTCTCGGCTACGCCGACAGCCTCTACGAATTCTCCTGCTTCGTCGCGGGCGCCAAGCTGTCGATCCATGCGCCCGACTCCATCATGAGCTCCTCGGGTTCGCTCCTCCCGCACCATCGCGAAACAATCGAACGCGCCCTCGGCGCCCCGGTGTTCAACCGCTACGCCGCGAGGGAGTTCGGCGGAATCGCAGGCGAGGACCGGGAGCAGGCGGGATTGGTCGTGGCCGCTCCCCTTCGATGGGTGGAGATCCTGCGCCGCGACGGCTCATCCGCGGCGCCGATGGAAGAAGGCGAGGTCGTCATCACCTCCCTGACGAACTACGCCATGCCCCTCATCCGGTACCGCATCGGAGACCTCGCCCGCTTTGCGAGCTGCCCCGCTTCGCGCAACGGTTGGCCCATCCTCGAGCAGGTCACCGGCCGCGTCACCGACACCTTCCTGCGTTCCGACGGCGGATTGGTCTCGGGCCTCTTCTTCATCCACCTGGTCGGCGTCGTCTTGAAGGCGGGGTGGATCCGGAAGATCCAGCTGATCCAGGAGGAAGTGTCGCGAGTCGTGATCCACCTGGTCCTGGAACCTCCGCTCACGCCGCAGAGCGGCGAATTCCACGAGCGCGCACGCGACCTCGCCGAAAAGATCCGCCGGGCCATGGGCGAGGATTGCGCGGTCGAGGTCCAGGTGCGGGACGAGATCTCGGCGGAGCCGTCGGGAAAGTACCGGTACGCGATCAGCCGGGTCTCACGCTGACGCTTCTTCCGCCGGGCAGGCTGGCCCGGCCCCGCCTCGCCGCCTTCACCACCTGCCGCCAGGCGAGTTTCCGGGCGCCGTTCCAGAAGGGCCGCAGGTCGTCCATCGCGAATACGGCGAATGAGCGGGCTTTTGTGAGCGACCAGAGCCAGCTCCCCCAGCCGAGCTGCCCGGCCCGATGCTTCTGGCGAAACGACCGCGCGTCCCGGGCGAAGTCGAGCCACCTGAGACCGTACCGCTGCTGGGGGTGGATTTCCCGCGCCAGCATCGGACTCCGGACGGCGTCCAGGTATGCGATCCACGAGAGGTCGACGCCGCACGCGCGGAAGAGCTCGTTGTGGTAGTACGAGCGACCATTGATCTCGAGAAAGTAGATCTGTCCCGTGCTCAGCTCGCGAACGTATTCGACCGCGACAAGCCCTCTATAGCGAATCCCCTCGAGGCAGCAGACGGTCCGCTCCGCGATCTCGGGGAGACGCTCGCTGATCCCGTAGCAGGTGACGCCGAAATCGGGCTGGAGCTGGCGGTTCTTGCGTCCCGTGTAGATCGCGAGCGGCTTCGAGTCCCTGTCGAAGTAGGCCGCGCACACCAGGATGTTGCCGTCGCCGCCGACGATGATCTCCTGGAACACCCCCTTGGACGCCACTTCCGGCCGCTCGTTGAAGTACGCCGTCATCTCGTCGGGATTGCGGAAGACGAGGTTCTTGGCGCGGCCCGGCAGGTAGAAGGAGTAGTGGTTCATCGGCTTGAAGAGGACCGGATAGGGCATCGCGCCGGCAATCTCGCGCAGTTGACTGAACGACCCGGCGACATAAGTCGCAGGGATGCGCATGCCGCAGTCCACAGCGAGCTTCCAGGTCGTGTCCTTGTTCAGGACATCCAGCATCGTCTTTCGCTCGGAGAGGACGAAGAGCGCCGTCTCAGCGAGTTGCTCCTCGTGCTTCGAGATGAGAGACAGAGACTCGTCGCTCGTCGGATAGAGAACCGGAGGAGCCGGAAGACTGCGGCAGAGCGCCAGAAGGCGCGACAGGAACTCGTCCTCGTCGGCGCTCGGCAACTCGACGATCTCGCAGTAGCGCGAATGCAGCGCCGCCCCTCGCTCGATGAACGGCGTTCCGAGTACTCGAACCCCCTTGCGACCAAGGCTCCGGACGACTCCGAGCCCGTTCACCCCGAGATCGAGCACAATCGCCGGATTGGGAGCCGGCGGCCCATTCGCGCTCATGCGATCGGATCGAGACGACATCCAACCTATGTGTTCCGCAAGCCGATCAATTCTATCTCTTCCGACGACCGCGGCTCAAGCCTATTGTCTATCGCGTCGAAGCATGCGTTGCGGAATCTGCCGATACTGCGCGATTTCGAACGATCTGCGCGCGGAATGTTTCGAAGGAGTCCAAGATGTGCGGAATCGCCGGATTCTGGAACTTCGATGGGGAACCGGCCGATCGGACGATTCTGGAAGCGATGTTGGCGAGATTGCGCCACCGAGGCCCCGATGACGAGGGGGCGTGGCTCGATGGGCCCGTGGCTCTGGGTCATTGCCGCCTCAGCATCCTGGACCTGTCCCCGGCGGGCCATCAGCCATTCGTGAGCGAGAACGGCGAGGCGGTTCTCTGCCAGAGCGGCGAAGTGTACAACCATCTCGAGCTTCGAGCGCCGCTCGAGGCCGAGGGATTCCGCTTTCGCGGCGGATCCGACGCGGAGGTGACCTTTAACGCCCTCCGGGCCTGGGGGCCCGTGGCGGCCGTCCCGCGTCTTGACGGAATGTTCGCTGTCGCCTACTTCGATCGCTCCGCCGGCGCGCTCTATCTGGCTCGCGACCGGGCGGGCATCGTCCCGCTCTATGTCGCGCGCGCGAACGGCGTGATCGCCTTCGCCTCCGAAGCGAAGGCCCTGCTGGTCCACCCGCGGATCGCCGTCCGTCCGGACATGCTGTCGCTGGCCGCGCAGGCATACCACGAGCGCCTCGACGGACCTCGGACGCTCTTCGACGGGATCGAGGCGGTCCCGCCCGGGACGGTCCTTCGCATTGAGCAGGGGCGGACGGAGACGATCACCTACTTCGATCTCCTCCGCGATCTCGACACGCGCCGCTTGCGCCGCCGCGAGACGCGCACGCCGGCGGCCATGGCCTCCGACCTCGAGACCCTCCTATCGCGGAGCGTGGAGCTTCACCTCCGCAGCGACGCCCCTCTGGCGACGACCTGCAGCGGAGGGGTCGACTCCGGGCTGATCGCCTCCCTCGCGCGCGAGAGGAAGCCGGACCTCGTGGGATATGTCGCGGATGTGGAAGGCGTGGGCGGCCGGGAAAGAGCGCGGGCGACGGCGGTCTGCCGCCACCTGAGCGTCGAGCTTCGCCCCGTGCCGGTGAGCTTCGAGGATTGCCTCCGCCTCTGGCCCCTCGCGGTGCTCCACAACGATCAGCCGCTCTACTTCGCAAATGACATTCCCTACCTCATGATCGCTCGGGCCGCCCGGCAGGATGGATTCAAGACGCTGCTTGCCGGCGAGGGCGCCGATGAGATCTTCGGCGGCTATTCATGGCATGCCGCCACTCACCGGATGTGGCGGAGGCGCCGATGGCACTCGGCGCTCTGGCCCAACATAGCCCCGCTGAGACTTCTGGGGAGGGCGGCTCGCCGCCTCGCGCCGCTCGATCTGGCGGAGCTTGCCCGCCAACCGTTCCGCCGCGTGGATGATCCGTCCACCCCGCGGCGGGAGATTCGGGCCGCTTTCCTCCTCGACGGGGGCCGGCGCCTGGTCCGTCAAGCTGCGTTCTTCGATCGCTTGCGCGAAGTCGTCCCGGACGACGAGGGGGCTTACCTCGCCCGTTGCTACGACGATTTCCACATCCACCTGGGGACGTTGCTGGCGAGCCGCAACAAGATGGGTTTCGCGGCATCGATCGAGATGCGGGTCCCCTACCTGGAGAACGATCTGATCGACTTCGCTCTCCACTTGCCGCCGCGCTACAAGTTCGATGGGCGGACGGGCAAGAAGATCTCCAGGATTCTAGCCCGCAGACGCCTCCCGCGGGAAATCGTGAGCGCGCCCAAGATCGGCTTCGAGTTGCCTCAGGCGATGTGGGCCCGCAGCGGAAGCCTTCTCGATGGCGGCATGGTTCGCGACTTCTTCCGCTGGGGCGAGAGGGAGACCGCCGTGGTTCGCGAGCACCTGAGCCGCGACTCTTACTTCCTCTTCAGCCTCGTGGGATTGGAGATCTGGGCGCGCTTGTACTTCGCCGGAGCCTCGCCGGATGTCCTCGGCGAGGAGCTGGTCCGGGCGTCCGCTCGCTAGGCCGGAGCCGGACGCTTCGGACGCTCGCGTCGCGTATGAATGAAGTCCAACGAACGCAGGGCAGATCATCTCCGCCACTGATCTCTGTCGTCTTGTTGGTGCGCGAGGTCAGAGGCTGGCTCAGGGGAGCAGGGTCAACCGGCCGGTGACGGCGCCGTCGCGCGTGCGGGCGCGGTAGAGGTAAACACCGGGCGGTGAGACGCGGCCCCCCTCATCGGCGCCATCCCACAGAAGGTCGGACGCTCCCTTCAGACGGCGGACGAGGCGACCCACGGGATCGAAAATCTCGACCTCCAGGGGAGCGGCGGCCCGGATCTCCGTCGATCCGCGAAACGGGTTCGGCGCTACGCGGACGAGCGTGGCAAAGGGGAGAGGGCCGTCCTGTGCGCCGGCCGGCGTGGAGAGCTGCAGCAGGATCGCCGCGAGCCCAGTGTCGCCCCAGTTGCGGTCGGTGGCCGCGAGGTCCAGAGAGCCGTCCTCGTTCCAGTCAGCGGCCACGAGCTCCGTCGGCTGCGCGCCGGCAGGATATCCCTGCGCCCCAAGGAAGGTTCCGTCGCCACGTCCTCGGAGGATGGTGACGCTGCCGCTGGCCTGGTTCGCCGTGACGATGTCGGGGTGGCCGTCCCGATCGATGTCCTCGACCAGGATGTCGCGCGGGTCTCCGCCGACCGCATACGGGACCCCGAGGTCGAAGGCGCCATCGCCGCGGCCGTGGAATGTGTAGAGGACGTTGCCGTAGTACTCCGTCGCGACCGCGTCGATGTGCTCGTCTCCGTCGAGACGGCCGAAGGTCGCGACCGCGAGACCGAGGGGAAGGCTTCCCGGGATTCCCAAGCCGCCACCCGGCGCGAAGGTGCCGTCACCCAGACCGAGGAGCACGCGCGGGCCGTCGTAGGTCGTGACCAAGAGGTCGGGATGGCTGTCTCCGTCGAGATCCGCGGCGGAGAGATCCATCGGCCATCCGACGGAGCAGTAGAGCGGCGCCTCGAAGGTGGCGTCCCCACGGCCGAGGAAGCAGGCGACGAAGTTCGCCCCGAGGTTTCCGGAGCGGGTGACGGCGACATCCTGGTGTCCGTCTCCGTTGAAGTCGGCGCCGACGGCGGAGCGGACGACCGTGTCGGTCCCCGTGGTGGTCGCCAGGCAGGTGCCGCTGTACTCGAATGTTCCATCCCCGAGGCCGAGGAAGAGCGGGAAGGCGTCGGCGCCGTCGCAGGGGTCCCCGAGACCGCTGCCCTCGTCGGTGACGAGGAGGTCGACGATGCCGTCCTCGTCGAAATCGGCGGCGACGAGGTCAGTGGTCATGCCGGAGGTGCCGAAGGCGAAGTCGTCGGCGAAGCCGCCAGCGCCATCGCCGATCAGGATCCCCACGGTCATGTCGTCCCCCGCGCCGGGCGGGATATAGTGCTGGACGGCGAAGTCGAGGTGGCCGTCCCCATCGAAGTCGCCCGCCACGATCTCCTGCGGGATCGACTGAACCAAGGTGACCATCGACGGTGCCCCGAAGTCGAGGGAGACGGCGGCGCCGGAAACGAACACGGACAGCACCAGGACGAAAAAGACGGTCTGCGGCTTCATGGCCAGGGTTCCTCCTATCTCCACCGTCCCGAGAGGACCGCATGCCCGCCGGCGCGCTCGAGGGGCGGAACTCCATAGGTCGCTGGTGGAGGAGATTTGATACACGTGCACCCAAGCGGGTCGGGAGCCCCGCAATCACCGCTTAGGCCGGGCGGTCCGAGGATCAGAGCATTCGTGTGCACGCTCCGTCCCTCCTCGTGCCGGCGGGGTCTGGATCCCTCGGGCGGCGATGGTGCGCTGCCGCAAGCGCGGCGATGACCGACCGTACTTCCCCGGATAGTCGGCGGGGGAGGGGTACGGCCTGGTCCAGCAATTTCAGTTGGGGGTCGCGGGAGAGATGTTGAGCGGTCCCTCCTCAGCAATGGTGACGCGCCCTGGCGGCCACGAGGCCTGAAGACCAGGCGGCCTGTCACGCCATCTAAGAAGGTAACCCGCGGCGGTTGACATCGATCGATCGCGTCCTATACAATTGATGTGCTATGAAGCTGGCCGTGTGCCCGGCCTACGGCGGACGGGCATTCATGAAGCCCGCAGGCAAGGCCGTTCCGCAGATGCAGTTATCCTCGCGGCGGATGTCTCGCCGGGCGTGTCCAAGCCCCACGGGCCGCGGCTCTCGTTGGACTGGGATTTCGCGCTGTTCCGCGTGCGATCCGGCCCTCCGGGAACGCCCCCTGCCGGACACGGGCTCGAAGCGTCCACGCTTCCGAAGGCGCCTAGAGGCGCGGAGCCTCTCAGCTTCGATCCCATCCCTCCGCCCCTCCGGATCGAATCTGTAAGACAACGATGGGAGTCGCAATGAGGCCGTTCACCATGCACCCAGTGATTCGCTGTCCCGAGGAACGGTGGCGTGAGTTGTGCGCTCTCGACACCTCCTCGACTTTCTACCAGACGCCCCAGTGGTACGCGCTCATATCGCCGTACCTGAAAGGGGATCCCTACCCGCTCTGGTTCCGCTTCGATGACGCCGACAACGGACTCGTCGACGCGGTCGTTCCTCTTTGCAGGATCCACCGCTTCGCGTTCGACCACTATGTCTCTCCCCTGGGAACCTATTCCGGGGTGCTTTCGGATCGGCACCTCCCTCTGCACCAGCTCCAGGCGATCAGCGCCTTCCTCAGGAGGCTGAACATATCGCTCGTGCCGTCGCCCTTCGCAGAGAATGAGCTTCCCTTGAGCGGAACGGCCAACACCTTCATCCAGCGCATCGATCTTGCATCCCTCGATCCGTCCGATGTCACCGCGACATGGGAAGCGGGCGAGCGAAGGCGGATCCGGGTCGCCATGAAGAAGGGGGTCGTCATCAAGCAGGCGACCACACTCGATGAACTGATGGAGTACTACAAGGTCTACGAGAAGTCGCTGTCGCGCTGGGGGAGCCGAGCCACGACGCGCTACCCTCTATCGCTCTTCGAACGGATCTGGCGGACCTTGGCCGGGACCCCTTCGATGCGGCTCTGGCTCGCCGTCGCCGAAGGGAGGGTGGCAGCCGGATACCTGTCGTTCTATCACCAGCGGCACACCGTCCCATGGCACGGGGCGACGGACGGGGAGTTCTTCACCTTCGGGGTCAGTCAGCTCTGCATGAAGAGGATGATCGAGTTTGCGAAGGAGCGCGGCTACCGATACTTCGACCTGACCAGGAGCAGCGGCCTGAGGGGCGTGGAAGATTACAAGCGCCGGCTCGGGACGGAGCAGTGCTTTTTCGAGACACTGGATCACGAATCGCTCCTCTACGGCACGCTGAAGAGGGCGTACAAGCGAGTGCTGCACCCGGTGAAGTGACACGGTGAACTGCCCGCCGCTCGATGCCGCTTTCTCGGTTCCCCGACGAAGGATGGTCTACCGGATGCGGTGCATCATCCGGCTCGCCAATCGTCCCTGAGACTCGGCCCGTACGAAGTAGACCCCCGCTGGGGCGGGGCCCGGCTCCCAGCGAAGGGAGTGCTCCCCCGCTTCCGCGGCGCCATCGTAGAGCGTCGCGACGAGCCGGCCGGCCAGGTCGAAGACCGAGACGGTCAGATCTCCTGCCCGGCCCAGGTGCACACGAATCCTCGCCTCGGCGCACACGGGGTCGGCCGCCACGACGCGAAGATGATCTTCGAGGCTCACGATCTCCGCATTGACGTCCGCCGCTGCCGGCCCGAGGACGAGGAACGAGCCGCCGACGAAGTAGAGGAACGGCCCGTGGATGTCGAACCTCCCGGCAATCACGTCCGCGCTACCGACCTCGACGGGATCTCGAGGATCCGAGATATCGTAGACGCGGATCCCGGGCGTCGCGTCGACGAAGAGGCGATCCTCGACGATCTGCATCATCCCCAGCCCTCCGGGGAGCACGATCTCGCGCACGAAGTATGGCTGGTCCGGGTTTGTGACGTCGAAGACGCCGAGCTTGTAGTGCGAGAGGCCCGCGTAGACGACCGAACCGTCGGTCACGACGTTGTAAGGCCGGTCGTAGAGGTCGCAGGATCCGCGCCGGAACGGATTCGCCGGATCCGAGACGTCGACGATGACGAGGCCCGCGTCCCCGTTGGCAACGTAGGCGAGGCCACCGTGCGCGCAGACATCGTAACCCGCGTACTCAGGAATTGCGCAGCCGCCGAGGACCATGGGATGGCGCGGATCGGAGAGATCGATCGAGGTGAACTGGGCGCTTCGGACGACATACGCGACGTCGCCTGCGACGGCGAGCCCGCTGGCCGGAACGTCCAGGTGCGCGACCCGCTCCGGTTGACCGAGCGCGGCGACATCGATGACGTCGATTCCGGTCTGAGAGTCCCAGCCAATCGCATACTCGCCGGCCACGTCCAGGTTGTCCGGAGGATCGATCATCGGAAGCCGCGAGATCACGACGGGATGGAGGGGATCGTGGACGTCAAGGACGTGCAGGCCGAAAACCCCGTCGGCGATGAATGCGGCCCGATCGTCGACGGCGACTCCCGAAGGGTACGAAGCCTCCCACCAACTCCCGAGGACGGACGGCTCGGCCGGGTCGCTCACGTCCGCACTGACCAGGCCGTTGCGCCCGTCGGCGATGTACATCACATCGCCCTGGAAATCGAGATCCCGGAAGTCGCCGTCGGTGACGAGGTTGCCGACAACGACCGGATTCGAAGGATCGGAGAAGTCCAGGATCAGGGCGGTTCCAGGGCCGGGGGTGAGGTAGGCGAGGCCGCCATCGAAGTAGATTTCGCTCACCCACTCCGCACCGAACTGCGCCCGGTATTCCCCGAGGTAGACCGGCTCGAACGGTTCGGAAATGTCATAGACGATCACGCCGCTATCGTCGCGCAGATCCTCACCGTTCTCCCCCTGCTCTTCCTCGCCGCTGTTCCAGATGCAGTAGGCGCGGTCCCCGTGAACGCGAATCGTGAAGAAGATCCCCATGTCCCAATGACCGGCCACATATGGCTGATGAGGGTCGGACACGTCGACGATGAAGACACCCTCGTGGTACGACGGCAAATAGACGTACTCCCCGGAGACCGCGACGCTCATCCCTGGGGCAACGCAGGAACCGAGCAGGACCGGAGCGGTCGGATCGCTGAAGTCGACGATCTCGAGCGTCCGCTCGTAGTCGCCAGCTTCGATGTATGCGAGGTTCTTGGCGAACGCGAAGTCGCCCAGCTCCCCCGATGCCGCGTAGGAGCTGATCTCGCGCGGGGACGTCGGATCGGAGACGTCGAAGATCCGGATGCGGTCGGTCGAGCCGACGAAGGCGTACGGCCACATCAGCTCCAGCCGTGACAGCCAACCAGGCGAGTAGGCGCGTCCGAGCAGAGCCGGAGTCGTTGGGTCCGAGACGTCGAAGACGGCGAGACCGTTCGGATAGACGACATAGGCCGTGTCGTCGTGGATGCGCACCGAGTTTGGATTGCTCCACAGCGTCGAGGAGAGAAAGCTCGGGGCATCGGGTGGAGTCGCGGGGGCGTTCGAAGAGATCGCGAAGACGAGAACCAAGAGGATCGACAACCGGGACGACAGGCGGCCCATAATCGCTCCCTCCTTCCCCAATTGCAGGAGCAGGGCAATTCTAGGCTCGCGGCGGGCGCCGGTCCAGGCCGGCCGACCCGATGCGGTCCGCCGTCGCCGCAAGATGCGCCGTCAGGGGAGCTTGCGGGCGAGCCACCGAAGGATTCCCTACCGTAGATCCTGCGCCGCGTGGATGCGCTTTCGTGTCCACGCGCTCGACCCCACTTCCGGCGGTCCCGATGGCCGCGCCATGAGGAGGAAGCCTTATGAGGTCGAGGGGCTCGACCCACCTCGGAAGCCCGCGTAGCATCGATGGGTTATGGGAACTCGACCGGTGCGCTCATCAAGCGGCCCGGTCTGGAATGCCGGAATGTTGATTCAACGTCCCGGCCGCGGGATTTGGGAAGGGCTTCAGCATGAGAATGCTTGCTTTGACGTTGCTCCTCCTCTCAGTCCTCTCGGCCGCCTCCGCTCAGGTCCAACAGGAATGGGTCGCACGATATGACGGTCCCGCGAGCTTCAATGACGTCGCCTACGACTTGAAAGCCGACGCGTCGGGCAACGTATATGTCACCGGGACCATCTCCGCGGATTTCGGCACGGACTGCGTGACGATCAAGTACGACACAGCGGGCAACGAGCAATGGGTACGGACTTTCGACGGAAGCTCCCATGATGTCGGCTTCGACATCGCGCTCGATGACCTCGGCAACGTCTATGTCACAGGATCAAGCCAAGGCTTTGGCGCCGACTACTTGACGATCAAGTACGACTCATTGGGCGAGCAGCAATGGATCCGAATTTACGAAGGACCGGTCTTCGAAGAGGACGTCGCCACCTCAATTGCAGTCGATCCGGATGGGAACGTGTATGTCACGGGCTACAGCACAGGAGACGGCACGAGCCTCGACTACGCCACGATCAAATACAGCCCGATCGGCGAGGAGGTGTGGGTCCGGCGATTTGACAGCGGCGCCGGCGAGGATGTCGCCGCGTCCATTGCTGTGACTGCATCCGGCATCGTGGTGACGGGACGAAGCGACTCTGATTACACGACGATCATGTACGACTTCGAAGGCGTTGAGCAATGGGTCCGGAGCTACGACGGTCCCGGCAACTCCACCGATTCAGCCAGCGAGGTCAAGGTCGACGCCGCGGGTAACATCTATGTTACCGGCATGAGCGTTGGTGCGGGCACGAACTTCGACTATGCCACGATCAAGTACGACCCGGGCGGAACGGACCTGTGGGTGGGACGATACGACGGTCCCTCGACCGAGTTTCGAGTGGATTATGACTACGCTTCTTCATTGGCGATTGACCCGTCCGGAAACGTCTTCGTGGCGGGGAACAGCGCGGATGATTTCGCGACCGTGAAGTACGACGCCGCAGGCAACGAGATCTGGGTCCAGAGGTACGGGTCCGCGGAGACTTCCGAAAATGCAAACGCGATCGCGGTGGACGATCAGGGGAACGCATACGTCACCGGGATCAGCTACGGCGATGATGTGACCCTCTATGACTACGCCACCATCGCCTACGATCCATCGGGTACGACCCGCTGGGTCGAGAGGTACAACGGTCCGGGGAATTTCTACGATACCCCGCACGCGATCGACGTGGATGCCTTTGGCGGAGTCTACGTGTCGGGCCAGAGCGGCGGCGACGGCACGGGCCTCGATCTCGCGACGATCAAATACTCGCAGACTCCGGCGGCGGCGCCGGGGGCCGGAGTTCCGATTGGGACTCGTGCTGCCCTCCAGCTCCGGAGTGAGCCGAATCCGTTCAGGCCACTGACCACGATCCGCTTCAGGATTCCGATGTCTGAGGGCCGATCCCCGGTACCCGTGCGGCTCGCCGTTTACGATCTACAGGGCAAGGAGATTGCCGTCCTCGTGGAGGGCGCGCTTCCCGCGGGCGACTACGAGCGCGAGCTGAATGGAGGCAAGCTTGCCAGTGGCGTCTACTACTCCATGCTGCGCGTGGGCGACGCCTCCGAGACGGTGAGGATGATCCGGCTTGAATAACGGTCCCGGCGAGGCGTTTCCGGAGCAGCTCCCCGACATAGGATGAGCGCTCCGCTCCGGCGGGCCGTCGGCGCCGTCGGGCGGGCGCTCGTCCATTCGCGCATGCGGGAGCGGCACCTGGAAACGGAGGACGGACTTTGCAGTGAGGCGGAGTCGACTGAAATGGGACACATCAGGCTCGGAATAGACACAGACTTCGCGAAAC
The DNA here is from genome assembly GCA_034679345.1 of Candidatus Eiseniibacteriota bacterium. GTDB lineage: Bacteria > Eisenbacteria > RBG-16-71-46 > CAIMUX01 > VGJL01 > JAXDAY01. Next base: position 95,504 of record JAXDAY010000028.1, on the reverse strand, counting down.
GACGACGGGCGGATCAGTTTCTCCTTCTCTGGGGGTAGTCCTCGGCTGTGACGACGCCGACGTTCTCTTGCCTGCCTCTTCAACCTCTCCCGGACACTCAGGATGTCCCAACCGCCACTTCTGGGGACTATTCAACCATCATTGATATCATCGTGTTTTCTCGCTATCGGGTGGCTGTGGCTCGTCGCTGCCGCCCGTCCGAGTCTGGCCCGCACCTGGATCGTCGCGCAGGACGGCACCGGGGACTTCGCCTCCGTAGCCGCCCCGTGTGAGGCAGCTTCCGCAGGGGACTCCGTCCTGATCCGGCCTGGAGTGTATCGAGAAGAAGGGCATGACGATCCAACGGATCCTGAGATCTTCATGTGGGAGAAGCCCCTGAGGGTTCTCGGCGACGGGCTGACCCGATCCCGTTTCCTGATCCAGCGGGAGTTGCGTATTTAGGCTAGGAATCGGTCCCAACCCGGGAGGGCGGCCCGTGGCAAGCGGCGTATACTGGTATCGCCTTACATGGGGCTCCGGAGCAGAAAGCCGTCGCGTAACCGTCCTGCGGTAGCGGGAGAGCGGAGGGGCGGCCTTCGGGCTGCCCTTCCGGGCAAGGAGTCTTCGTCATGCGTGTCATCGTCACGGTCGCCTTGGTACTGATTGCCGCTCCGGTTCTCGCGCGTACCTGGATCGTCGATCAGGGGGGAGGGGGGGACTTCATGCTCGTGCGGGAGGCAGTTCTAGCAGCGAGCGGAGGGGACTCAGTCCTCATCGAGCCAGGAACGTACGATGAATACGATGGCCTCGATGTATTCGACAACCGGTTGACTCAAGGACCATTAACGATCCGTGGCGCTGGTTCCCGTCCTGAAGAGACCGCATTGCGGATCAGCATGTTGTTTGATCACATCGATGCGATGGTCGAGAATCTACGGATCTTCAATGAAGGATCCCCACTTCTATTCGGAGGTGGAGAGCTCGTTGTTAGGAATTGTACATTCGACAGCAATGAGAGCGTCTTGAGCGGTGGAGGAGCGATCCGTGGGTACGGGTCGCTTATCGTCGAGGATTGCACCTTCTACAACAACAAGTCGACGGATCCAAGCTACGAGTCGAACACCGGTGGAGCGATCAAGTCGGGGGCAGACCCGACAGAGATACGGAGATGCGTCTTCATCGACAATGAGTCGGGTCGCTTGGGAGGGGCAGTGGACGCGGGAAACCTCACAATGGAGGAATGCATCTTCATCGGGAACAAGTCGGATGATGGGGCGGCTGTATCGGCGACGATCGTTCACAGCATGCATCGCTGTACGCTGTTCCGGAACGAGGTTCGCAGTGGGTTCGGGAGTACTCTGGCAGACAATATGGGTGATTGGGCAGGTGCCGTGTCCCACTGCATCATCGCGGAGACGATCAACGGCTATGGCGTGGAATGTGACTTCAACGTCAAGTCGTTGGAGTGCTGCGACGTATGGGGAAACGAGCTCGGGGACTACCGGGGCTGGTGGTGCGACAATCTGCCGTCGCATGGGAACTTCTCGGAGGATCCCCTCTTCTGCGATCCGGACAGCGGTGACGTGGGGCTGCTCGAGAGCTCGCCCTGTCTTCCGGGTGAGCATGGAGGCGTGCAGTGCGGCGTGATCGGCGCGCGTGGCCTCGGATGCATCGATACGGCGGTCGAGGCGGTGAGCTGGGGCAAGATGCGCTGGCTGTTCCGGTAGAGCCCGCGATCCTCGCTACGAGTCGGGGCTCTGCCGATCCAGCACCCGGTATCCGATCGCCTCGGCGATCTGCTTCTCTCCCACCGTCTCGCATCCGTCGAGATCCGCGATCGTGCGCGCGACGCGCATGACGCGGTGAAACGCCCGCCCCGAGAACCCCATCCGCTCCCCCGCCATCTTGAGCAGCGCGCGCCCGCGCCCGTCGGGTTGCGCGTGCTCGAACAGGTGACGGATCGACATCTGGGCATTCGTGTGGATGCCCGGCGCCTGCACGAAGCGACGCTGCTGGATCTCGCGCGCGGCGATCACGCGGCGGCGGACGTTTGCCGAAGACTCGCCCGGCTGATCGCTGTCGAGCGCCTCGATCGGGACGCGCGCCACCTCGATGTGGAGGTCGATCCGGTCCATGAGCGGCCCGCTCACACGGCCACGGTACTGCTGGATTCGCGTGGGGCTGCATTGGCAGGCGCGCCTCGGGTCGCCGAGGAATCCGCAGGGACATCCCTGCGTTGCCATTCTGCCACTTGGAACTCCGATGCCCGAAACCCCTTGCGCCGGAATACCCTACGGAACTCCGCTCTCTGGGCGACCACGTCCGCAAGCGCCGCCTGGACCTCGGCCTCCTGCAGCGCGAGGTTGCGTTGCGTATCGGAGTCGATCCGACCACGGTCTTCAACTGGGAGGCGGGAACCGCCTCACCGAACCTCCGGGCGCTCCCGGGGGTGCTACGGTTCCTCGGCTACGACCCGACCGAGACCGGGTCCACGCTCGGAGAACGGCTTCGGGCGACCCGTCGCCGGTTCGGGCTCTCCCACGCCGACCTCGCCCTGCGACTAGGGGTCGACCCGAGCTCGGTGCTCGACTGGGAGAAGGGGAGGCACCGGCCGACCAGGACCTGTAGGGACCTCATTGGGCGGTTCCTCAAGGAAGAATCAGAAGGTGATGCCGACTGAGCCCTTCAAATCGGTAGGTAGTCTTCTGAGTGACAGGGATTGACTTGTTCACAATCGTAAGCTAACATAAGGTCATGGGTCCAACTCTGGGGCAGGAAATCAGACGTTTACGCACAGAAGCCGGCATCACGCTTCGCAAATTCGCAGAGACGATGGAGATCTCCGCAGCGTACCAGTCGGACATCGAGCACGACCGGCGTAGGCCACCTCCACCTCTACTGAAGCGGATGGTGGACGCGCTGAAAGAGGTCGGGGCGTCGTTGCCGGAGCTTTCCAAGCTCGATACACGGATCGACCCCGATGTTCGGGCGTGGGCTGACGCGACACCAGGCGTGAGGGACATGCTCCGTCGCATGCGGGACACGGGAAAGGACCCCCGGGAGATTCTACGGAGGCTGGAGGAAGAAGAGCAGCGGAAGAAGAAGAAAGGAAAATGAGGACACGGCGAGACCCAGCAAGCCCCTGGGGGCAGACGATCTGGTTCGAGAGCCATGAGTTCGATCTCATCATGGATGAATCCCGGCAACGTGCCGATGTCCCGCATTTCACTGCGGGTCGTGGGGTCGATGTCGAGGCGGTCCTCGAAAGGGCCCACAACATCGTTCCCGACTACATCCCGCTCCCCGAAGGGATCCTCGGCAAGACGCACTTCCACGGCGACGGGCGCTGTGAGGTATTCATCAGCCGGGAACTCTCCGAAGCCGCTGAACACGATGACGTCGCCCGGCGTCGTTTCCGGAGCACGCTGGCGCATGAATGCGCCCACGTCGTCATGCACACCCAGCTCTACCTCGTCGACACAGCCACGCAGTCGCTCTTCGGTGACCCGCCGCCTGACGAACCGAAGATCATGTGCCGAGGGGATTCCCTCTGGCGTTTCCGTGATTCGGGAAGCGGGTACGATGGAAAGTGGTGGGAGTACCAGGCCAATCGTGGAATGGCGAGCCTCCTTCTGCCGAAGCGAGAGACCCTTGATGCAGTCCGTTCGTTGCTCGATGATCGGGGATTCACCTCCCTACTCGATGCAGCTGGCGACAGGATGTTGGAGACGATCGTCCGCGAGATCATGCGGATGTTCGACGTCAGCATGCAGGTCGTGAATCACCGGCTCCAGGAGCTCGGTGCACTCCCGAACTCCTTGGACCAGATGCGGTTGCAGATGGAGGAATGAGCGGCGCTTTTTCGTTGCTTGACTGTTCACAAAAAACCGCTTACAGTGCCACGTGTTAGGGCTCCTCCGCGCGATGAGCCCAGGAGATCCGATCAGTAACACTCTCGGAAAGCGGTCACACTCCGCACCGAAGACGGAAAGGGATATTCCATGAGTTACGAGGTTGATTACCGGCCGGTAGGGGATGAATCGGCCAGCGGCGATGCGATCGCGTTCCGATACGGCGACCTGAGCAGTTCTAGGACGCAGACGGTGGTCGTGGTCGACGGAGGTTTCCAGAAGTCCGGCGAGGACCTCGTTCGGCACATCCGCGATGTGTACGGGACGAGCCACGTCGACTATGTGTTCTCTACGCATCCGGATAACGACCATGTGTCGGGTCTTCGGGTCATCCTCGAGGAACTATCTGTCGGCACGCTCCTCATGCACAGGCCGTGGGAGCACGCCGAGCAGATCAAGGCGCTCAGGAGGGCCATCGGGACGCGTGCACCAGCGGCACCGACAGCTTTGGAGAGGTCACTGGCCGCTGCGAGCGACCTCGAGGACCTCGCGGGGAGGAAGGGGGTCCGGATCGTGGAACCCTTCGCGGGAGTCGCGACAGCGGACGGCATCCTTCGCGTGCTTGGCCCGACCGAGACGTACTACCGAGAACTCCTCCTCTCCTTCAAGGAGCCGGTCACTGGCAAGTCGTTCATTGCCGCGGTTCGGAAGTTCTTCAAGACCATCCACGAGACGTGGAATGAGGATGCGCTTCTGGAGCCGGATCCGGACTGCGTCACCGCCGAGAACAACTCCTCCGTTGTCCTGCGGGTGGACTTCGGCGAGCGGGCCTTTCTCTTCACGGGGGACGCGGGTGTCGATGCGATCTCGCGAGCCCTCGATTTCGCGGGGATGACCGGCGTGGACCTCCGGAATCTTATGCACATCCAGGTTCCTCACCATGGGAGCAAGCGGAATGTCGGCCCGATGCTGCTCAACAGACTCATTGGCCCGATTGTCAGGGAGGGTGAAACCAACGGGAAGGTCTGCTCCATTTCCGTCGCGGCGAAGGGGGAGCCGACCCACCCGTCGAAGCGGGTGACGAACGCCCTCGTCCGGCGCGGCGCGCGGACTTTCAAGACACAAGGGACCGCTCTGTACCACCACAGCTCCGACTTGCGCGTGCGGGAGAACTGGAGCCCGGCAACAGCGATCGCCTTTGCTGCGACCCACGATGAGGAGGAGGACTAACATGCAGGAGATGACACCATGAACGCAGCGGGCTTCTTCGACCCATATACGCTCAAGGCGCGAATCGGCCCGTGGTTCGTCACCTTGCTCCCCGTGGGGCTCGCTGTCATCTCCTGGTTTCCGGCAGAGAAGGACCTCTGGTCCCTCCCCGCCGTGGCGGCTTCGATGATCGTGCTCGCTCTCGTTTTTTCGCAGATCGGGCGGGACGCAGGCCGGCGACGGGAGCGGTCCCTCTTCCGGACGGGGGGCAAACCGACGACGAATGCACTCTCCTACCAGACCAGTTGGCTCAACCCGGCGTCGCTGGACCGCCACCACCACAAGCTCGCTGCGATCCTCCCGCACATCGCGATCCCGCTGACCCCGGAAGAGGAAACCCGAGACCTCGGGGCTGCTGGGACGGCGTACGACAGCTGCGTGGACTACCTGCGGGAGCGGACCCGCGATCATGCACTGTTCCCCCTCGTGTTCGAGGAGAATGTAAATTACGGCACGCGGCGAAACCTCTGGGCACTCAAGGTACTGGGGATCCTTCTCTGTGGGTTCAGCATCGTCGCCTGCGGCCTCCGGGTCTGGTACCTGGTTGCGGAAGGGAGAGCGCTTGAGGTCAGCGTGCTTCTTGCCGGAATCGTCAACCTGTTCCTCATCGCTGTCTGGGCAATCGTCGTCCGCGAGAGGTGGGTCCGTGAGGCGGGCAACCGTTACGCGGAGCGTCTGCTCGGCACTGCGGAAACCATCGAGTACCCCCCATCCCCCCTTGGGAGTTGACGACGCCGTGAAGGGCGATGCCATCGTCTTGACACCTCCCGTCATTCTGTCAGGCTGATAGTAGCTGGGCTTCCACCCGCGGCAAGTCCGTCTCTGCCCGTGCCAGCATCGAATCGGGGCCACCTGATCCGTGCTCTCAGTAGTAACCCTCCCACCTATGCCGAAGCACCCTAGTCCTCGCGGCATCGCCTCACTTCCCGTCTTGGCCATCGTCCTCGTCCTGGCAGTTATCGTCGCAGGCGCGGTGTATTTTCCGAACCGTGACCGGAGGAACACGAGCATCGTCGTGACCACCAATACCAGCAACCTGAACAACACACACTCTGTCGCCAATACTCTCAACACAACCCCTGGCGATCAGAATCTCAATACCCTTAGCAACACAGACACCATATCGAATGTCAATACGCCATCATCATTGATTACATATACAAGCGATCCATGGGGCTACGCATTCCGGTATTACGACACACTCCATGTTACCGACAACACCACCATAAACAGCGCAGCCTACGACGGTCACCTTCTCAGTGATATCACCGTGCCCTACGAAGGTGGCTCCACCTATGTCACCGTCGATATCGTCGATGACGCTCAGCCTGCAGTTACCGCATACCTGTCCACGCTGGACGGTGTCCCTGTCTGGACCGACACGCAACTTGCTGGAGTGCCCGCCAAACAGGGTGTAGCACAATACGGGCGTGATACCAGCCTTGTCTACTACGTTCTCACCTGGAGGCAGAAGACTCTCGTTCTTTCGTGCTTCGACAATGTCTGTGGCACCGTTCTTCCCACGTTCGCGCTTGTTCGGTAGCTCTCGGCTTGCCCCTTCACAACATACTGGTGTTTCCCAAAGGAGGTACGACATGCGGGCTCTTGTTCTTCTGGTGCTTTTCATGTCCCTGGTCACGGGTGTCGCTTTCGGCGCCAAGGTGCTCTGGTTCCCATTCGACGGCGCTCGGAATGTGACGTGTCCGTTCGGCGATGCCTGCTACGATGGGCATCCTGGTGTGGACTACCGGTGTCCACAGGGCACGAATGTCTACGCAGCGATCGGTGGCACCGTGATCACTGCAATCGGTGATGTTGCCGGGCAGGTATGCGACCCGCCAAATTACGGCAACTACGTCAAGATCCAGAACGATCAGTACCACCTACAGGTGATCGAGGCTCACATGCTCGCCGGAACTGTTGTGGTCTATGGTGGGCAGACTGTCGTTGCTGGGCAGTACATCGGGAAGTCAAGTAACTCGGGGTACACGGCCTCGGATGTGGATCACGACGGGGTCCCTGAATGCGGTTACGGAGGCGGGTACCATCTTCATCTGGAGACTCGCGCGTGGATCAACAGCGCCTGGACGGCAGTCGACCCCTACACGTACGATGGCGGCCTGTTCACCGATCCAATCCTCTATGGCAACGACACGCCTCCTCCGCCGCCCCAGCCAACACTCGCCTGCACCTTCGTCTCGAAGTCCATCAGTCCCTCTGGCCCGTACCACATGTACGACTACGTCACCTGCCAGGTGAAGTTCCGGAACACGGGGTCGGCGACGTGGTACAGCAATGCCCAGCAACACCCGGAAGGGTACGTCGAGCTCGCGTCGTGCAACGAATCCGCAACCATCGGGGAGAGCTTCTTCAACTACCCCTGTACCGCTCCAGCTCCCTACGACTGGAACAGCTGTCCGTCGCCCTGCACCTTCGAGGAAACGAGCGTCGCAACGAACGGGGTCGCGACCTTCAACTTCGTCGGCAGGATCCGGCCGATCGCCCACGGCACGTACGACGTCTACTTCGGCCCCTGCTTCGACACCGAGATCATCGGAGGCTGGGGACAGACGCACTTCTCGGTGCACGTCGACGTAGCTCACCACACGCCGTACGACTTCGACGGCGACGGCCTCTCCGATGCCTGGGACCGCACCTCGGACGGCCTCTTCCACATCGACTTCTGCGGTGACGCGGATGGCATGAGCGGGTGGGACGCCTGGGTCGGCCAGGGCTACGGTGGCACCCAGGATACGCCCTGCCCGGCCGACTACGACGGCGACGGCATCTGCGACATCGCCGTCCTTCGAAACTCTGATCGGAAGTTCCTCATCGACTACGCGTGCAACAACCTCGGTGGGTACGACGTCACGAACCTCGGCGGCTACGGCGGCTACGGCGACGCGCCCGTCGGGGCAGACTTCGACGGCGATGGGAAGGCCGATATCTCCGTCCGCGACACGAACGGGTACTGGCGTTTCGACTTCTCGAGCAATGGCTTCACCGGGTGGGATGCGACCCACGACGGCGGGACGATCTACGACAGCCCCTGCGCTGGTGACTTCAACGGCGACGGGTACGTGGACATCGCTCTCCTCCGCAACTCGGACCGGAAGTTCCTCATCAACTACTTCGATCCGGGAACGTCCTTGAGTAACGCCTTCGGCAGTTCTGGAACCTGGGATGTCACGAACCTCGGTGGCTACGGCGGCTACCCGGACACACCGTGCCCCGCCGACTACGATGGTGACGGCTACTGCGACATCGCGGTCCGGGATGCCAACCATGTTTGGCATGTGGACTATCATGCGGATGGCGGTGGGTTCGGAAGCTGGACAGATCCTCCGTTCGGCGGTTACGGCAGCACCTCCGACCCGGTTCGCGTCGGTGATTACGATGGCGATGGCCGGATGGACTTCGCGGTCTACATCGCATCGACTGGTTACCAGTGCTTCGACCGCCAATCGAACGGCTACGGCTCCTGGGATGCTTGCGATGGGGGCCACCCGAGCTGGAAGGTCCCGCCTCCCGAACCGCCGGTCGACGACCCGACGATCGTCCTCAGCCGGACGAAGGAGGGGACCGTGCCCATCCGCGTCTACGACGTCGCCGGCAGGCTCGTCACCACCCTCGACCTCAAGCCGGAGCAGCTCACGGCAGGTGCGCTCAAGCGCTCGCTCCCGCAGCTCTCCTCTGGCGTCTACTTCTACCGGCTCCCGCAGGCGACCGCACCGACCCGGCGCATCGTCATCGTGCGGTAGCCCGCCGATCCCCAAGCCTCCTTGGGGATTTTTCTTTGGTTCCCATCCGGGGGTCGTTCCCCCTACCTTGACATCACCGGTCTCTGTGCCACATTGGAGAGCATCCCGCTACCCATGTCTAAGACCCCATCCAACCTCAACAGCATCACCACCCTACCTGTTCTGGCCTTCGTCCTTGTCCTGACGCTCCTCGTTACGGGTGCGTACTACTTCGTGACCCGTGATCAGGGCGACACAAACATGGCTGCCACAACCTACAATACAACCGTGCCGGTGCCCTCGACGAACGAGACGCAAAGCCTCCATCCACGTAAGTCTGACTTCCTCCTCACACGCCGCTTCACGAATGATCTTCTTGGATATTCGATTGGCTATAGTTATTTCGATTGGAGCGTACTCGGCGAGTATATGGATCTCAGCAACAAGGACTATGCGGTGTTCTTCACTGGTGGTTTGCCGTGCGAATTGCGTGTATACACGGTAGAACCAACTACGTTCCTGGCAACCTTTGATCAGGATGGCAGTCGTACGGAGGATATTGCCGGGGCAACGCGTGAAGTAAGCATCTGGCGATCACGCGACAATACTTCCCAGATAGTAGAATCAACCCAGATAACCGACTCTCTGTATCTCGTTTCACTCGCGTCAGCTACGATGCCGGACTACCAGGAAATGTGTGCATTGCGCCTAGAGACGCTGCGGGAGAGCTTCACGTTGTTGCCACCGGTCGACAATGTGGCTGTGATGAGCCATGCTAGGATGCTCTATGCAACGAAGTCTGGAACGCAGGTCACCGTGTGGATACTCAACACGAGCAACGCCAGTGCAACAACGCTCTTTACGTATGATGAGTCGTTGCCAGCCGAAATGAATTCTAACTATTGGAGCATGAGACCGCCTAGCATCGCTCTCGCACCAAACGGTTCCGATCTGCTCTTTGTCGAACAGGATGGGGTGGCGATATGGGATCGTGTGACGGGTACCACCCGGCGATTGTTTGATATCACGAGTCGACCTCCTGGGGATACCGAGATGGCGCCACAATGGTCGCTGGACGGTCTCGACGGGGTCTATTCCCTCGCGAATCCTGGGTGGTCCCCATCCGGTAAGTACATCAATCTCTCGCTAGGCTACTATGAGGGTGGTTACTATGCCATCATGGAGCCAAACCATCCCGCAGGGTTCAAAAGGCTTAGCATCGGCGGGGGGACGAATCGGCTTTCTTGGTCACCAAGTACTGATGAATATGTGGTCGCCAATCCCGGAGGATACTCCGAACCCGGCGTTTGGCTCTCCGCACCAGCCGATCCCTACCTAGTCCATCCGCTCGTACACGATGATGCTCGCCAATACCTGCAAGCTGCGATCAGCCCTGATATGCGGCATATTCTGTACATATCATCTCCGCAATACCCGAATGATCATGAGCGCTCCGTGTCTGTAGCCGACGTGGACGCTACGACCGAGGACACCTTTAGCGTGCCAGGCTCGCTCCTAACCGCCACCTTTGTGTCAGATGATGCCGTCGTCGTTGCGACTATGCAAGACGACAATCAACTCCACCTCATCACACGAACGCTACAGGGTCAGCAAGCCGAGTTAGCAGTACTGCCTGCTAATGCCGAGGAGTATGATGTGCTTGCAATGACACCCGATGGATACCTCATGGTGCCATGTACCCAGTTGGCAGATGGTACGAGACGCTTCTATCTAGTTGATGTGCACACAGGCGCAATTGTCTACCGTTCCCCCGTGGAAACAGCGTTCACGACTTACCTCGGGTGGGTTGAGTAGCACATCGTGGCGCTGTCCCTGATACAGTGTAGACGCAACGTTGCGAAGTGACATTATGAGGAACTCGCTTAGCTGTCAGAGGATCATTACTTTCCAACACCTCGCCGCTGCTCTCGCGCTGGTGCTTGTTGGCGTTGGCGCCTGGTATTTCCAGGAGCATCAGGAGAACACGACGGGTGATAATACCAACACTGACACCAATATAGGCGTCGTGACACCGCCCTTGGCAGAGCCGGAAGCCGATTCCACTGTGCAGTATATCATCGCCCCACTGCAAGGCACGGGACTGACGCGTCTGACCAACCTCAACTATGGCTTCGCGGTGACGTACGATGCGACGTGGGCACTCAGTGAGTACCACGACTCCTACCACCCGTTCTTGGTCGAGCGTGGTCCGGTACGGTATCAGATCACCGTCGAGGATCGGGCCTCATTGCCAGAACTAGCACCCCATGTCACGAAGACCAGCGTTGTACAGGAGGAGGCGTACATTGACGGCGGAGACATCCCATCCTGGCTCACATACCCCAGTGCGACGGTGTCACGGATGACCACGTCCCAAGGTGTCCGCGGCTACCGAAGTGAGGACTGCGGTGGCAGCGAGGGTGGGCCGCGCTACGCGGTCTCGTTCATCACACTGACGCCGGAGTATCGGTTCACCATCGCGTTCACCGATGAAGGCCCACCGATCGATGCCATCGCGACGGGTGACATGACCGTAAAGGACGCCTGCGCGGCGTACGTCGGACTGACCAGCACGAAGGAGAAGCTAGATGCCTTTGAGGGCATTCTGCAATCGTTCACCGATGCGGGCGCCGTCGAAGCCCTCACGAACGATTGGCAGATCCATACGGATGCGCGCGGATTCTCGTTTCGATACCCGCAAGATTGGGATCTCGTCGAGGCGTCTGGATATGTCACCGTGATTCATCTGCAGCCCAGGGGCGCGACCTACGCATTTGAAGGTTCGCCTGTGTCCCCAGTCTCCCTCGTTCTTCGGGACGATGGTGTCGAGGACTACCTCAGGGATGTTGCGAGCGACCGTCTGTCGACGGTGACTATTGGGCACAACACCTTCACGCGTCTTCGTGCTAACCCGCCGTTGATCGGCGTCTCGTACCTTCTCGATCTCCCAGAGGGAGGAAGCCTCGTGGTGGGCGATGTTGTCGACGAAATCGTCGCTGCTGACGGCGGCCTCCCCGCTGCCCAGGCGGACGGCATGCACCGTATCGTCCAGAGCATCCTTGCATCCCTGAAGGTCTCAGCAACGAACACGTCGACGGTTCCGGGCGACTGGCTCACGTACACCGATTCGAAACAAGACTTCACTTTCCGATACCCGCCTAACTTCAGTATTGCGTGGGATATCGGTGGCACTCATGTGTCTGGGCTTGAAGACTATCATGGCGCGGGTCGCGTAATCGTCATTGATGCAAGTGCGACGACCTTTGACTTTTCAACTATGGAGAACTGTAGCAGATTCTTCACAGCCCACAATCCAAACTACGAAGTGACCTCCTCATCAGTATGGGATATTGGCGGCATTGCTAGCTCCCACCTCACACTGCATACCAAGCCGGGGGTGACGACGGCAGACTACGCGTATACCTATGAGACAGTGTGCATACCCCGTACGTCTGGTAACCCGATTCTCGTAATGGCCTGGCTCGACGGCGCTCCTGAGCTGGCGCAGTCGTTTCGCGCAATTGTGGAATCTCTGAGATGACCAGGGCTCCAATGAGGCCCCGTAAAGGCGTCTTGCCAGACTGAGATTGCGGGCACGATCAGCGCCTGCAGATTCACCAGGGCCATCTTACAGTCTCTCGTGCGGGACTAGCCCGAGAATCCACAGGGAGGTGAGACACCCCTTACCTCCGCCACCTACGCACCCGCATACCGGAATCGTATGCTGGTGGCATGATGACATCACGCAGCGATCGGCAGACAGAACGACGGCCATCGAATGAAACGTGGATGGTTAGCGAAGAAGGTTCTAACTCCGTCCACGATGCCGAGCCAACTTGAATTTCGAGACCCCTCCGCGATCAGGTGGAAGGGTTTTTGCAGCTGAATTCGCAGGTTTCCGCCCTCGAGGAGAAAGTTCGAACCGAGCGCGACGAGGATCTCGCGCTTCTCTTCGAGCGACCCCGTATTGAAGCGTTTCAAGGCCTGATTCGCGAAGAGAAAGGCCCGTTCGGCTAGTTCTAACCAGTGGGTGCCGCGTCCGTCGGAGTCGGTCAGACGCTCCCGGAGACGGAGCTCCTCTTCCACCAATGCCTGCTTCTTCGGCAGGAACTCCGCATCCGTGAGGAGGCCCCGCAGCCGCAGGTCGACGAGGGCGTCGCGCCGCTTCTGCGCATCCCGTAGGGCGGCGTCGAGCGAGACATCCGTCGCCTGGCGGGAGCGCGTCTCCTGCTCATGGACGCTCCGCAGGTTCGCGATGGCCCAGTCGCGGACGTCGTCATCGATCGCGATGCGCCGGAGTTCGCACCGGATCTGCGTCTCGAGCCGGTCGACGCGGATGGCGTCCTGACGGCAGGTCGTTCCGTGCTTGCGCCGCGTGCAGTGGTAGTAGCAGTAGCGATAGCCGTAGCGGCGGTTGACCTTCTCCTCCGCTGTGATCGCGGCGCCGCACTCCCCGCAGCGAATGAGGCCCGTGAAGGCGAAGGTGCGCTGGGGCTTCGGGCTGCGGTTCGGCCGGCCGAGCATCTCCTGGACCTGATCGAACTCGTCCTTCGAGACCATCGGAGGATGCGCCCCGGGGTACGTCTCGCCGCTGCGGTGGATGAGGCCGTAGTAGAAGGGATCGGCGAGCATGTGGTAGAAGTAGCTCCGCTGCAGCCGGCCGCCGCCCTTCTTGCGGTACTGCCGCGTGCGGAAGCCCCAGTCCTCGTTCGCGACGAGGAGGACGTCGGGTGGCGACCAGCCCTTGAGGACGAGGTCCCACATCTGCCGGACGAGGTCGAAGCGCGCGGGGTCCTTGACGATCGTCTTCGTGGCCAGGTCGTTCACGTACCCGAGCGGCGGCACGCCGGGGAGCCACCCCTGCTCGAGTTTCGCCCGATTGCCGCGCTTCACGTTGTCGGAGAGGTCGTCGACGTACTTCTTCGCCATGCCGAACTCGAGCTGCATCCAGAACTTGTCGTTCCCGGTGTTCGCGAAGGCCCGGTCGCGCGTCGCGATCTGCTTGAGCTTGCCCTCGTCGACGGCCCAGATGAGCGCGGCGCCGTCGACCGGGTTGCGCGCGAGGCGGTCGAGCTTCCAGCAGAGGACCGCGTCTGCCTTCCCGCGCGCGATCGCGGTCATCATCTCCCCGAAGACTGGTCGCCCCGGCGCCTTCGCGGATCGCGACTCCGAGAGGACCGACGCGATGTCGAATCCCTGCGCGTGTGCGTACGCCGTCAGCTCTCGGATCTGGGAGTCGATCGAGAGGACCTGGCGGTCTTCGGATTCGGACGACTTGCGGGCGTAGAGGAAGTAGCGGGGCACGGGCGTGGGATCAATGCTCGAGGGAGGAATCGTAGAATTAAGTTCCGCAGCACGTCAATACAGGCTCGTGGACGCGGTTCGAACCTTCTCGTCCCGCTTCGGCATGGGGGCACGCAGGAGGACGGCGAAGACGCGGAGAAGGCGGTTGCCCATCTCCCACGCCTCCGCGTCCGTGAGCTGCTCCCCGTACTTCCGGAGCCAGATCGCCTTGAGGTCGTCGATGGCCTTCTGCGTGAGCATGGCGACCCCAGCATGCCGCGCCGCGTGAGGACGTCGTAGGCGGCGGAGGTGAAGGGGATATCACCTCCCTGTGGGCAAATCTCCTATCCACAGGGGGGTGAGAGAGGTCTCACCTCCACCCCTCTTCCGGTTTCCCTGGTATCCGCTAGGGTGGGGCCATGACGGTCGAGTACACCCTCAGGCGATCGACGGTGCCCGAGCGGTTCCCGAATGCGATCCGGTACTACCGGATCCGCGCGGGTCTCACCCAGCGGAGGCTCGGGGAACTCGTCGGTCACGATCGGAGCGTGGTGTCGAGCTGGGAGCGCGGTCGCGTGCTCCCCACGGTGCCGAACCTCTTCCTGCTCGCGAAGGCGCTCGACACGCTCACCGAGGCTCTCTATGCGGGCCTCTACTGCCCGTACCCGCGTGGGCGGCGCGAGACGAAGACGACGGACGCATGACGGACCCGTCCCTCGCCGGTCTTCGCTCCGTGCTCGCGGCGGCGCTACGCGCACGCATACCGGAGGGCGGGGTGGATCGTACCCTCGCGCTCTACATCGCCCTCGCGCTGGCGGCGAACGATCGGGGCAGGGTCATCCGCACCCGCGACCGCCTCGCGAGCGAGCTCTCCGCTTCCGCCTCGGCGATCGATGAAGGTCTCGCCCGACTCACCCGCTCCGGTCTCATCGCGATCACGTCTCCCTCCCCGTACCTTGTCATCCGACTGCGATTCTGGCCCGGTGCATCCTCGTCTCCCGCGCCGAAAGCCCCGGAATCCGGCTCTGCGAGCGGCTCCTCGATGAGAGTTGTACCTGTCAGCAAGCTGCTTGCAGCAGCAGCAACTCCTGGAGTTGCTGCTGCATGCGGGGAAGGGGGAGCGGGGGAAGGGGCGGCGCTCCTCGCCGAAGCCCGTGAGGCGCTCGGCCGCGAGGCCGGAGACGACCTTCCGGCCCTCCTCGCCCGCTACCCGGTACCCGTCGCGCGGCGCGCGGTACGGCGCGTCCGCCTCACGCCTCGGTCGCGGATCCGCGCGTCGAAGTCCGCGCTCCTCCGCTTCCTCCTCGAGAAGTTCTCCCACGAACCCCATGTCCCATCCCCACGAGTTCACGATCACGCTTGACCGCCGCCTCCTCGAACACCCGCGCGCGTTCCACCTCCGGCGTATGCGGGCCTCGGTCTGGCTCTACCTTGATCTCCTCGCGCGCCTCCCCGCCGGGGCGACCGAGCTCGAGATCCGCCCGGCCGAGGTCGCCACCGCGATGGGTCTCCCCGAAGGCACGATCCGCAGCTGGCTCGGGCATCTCCGGGCCGCGCGGTACATCGACGCGACGCGGCTCGACGGAGCGACGCGCATCCGGATCCGTCGCGCCTCCATTCCGGATCCCGTTCCCGATGCGCCAGCCGAGCCCCAGCGTTTCTTCACGATCGCGAAGGTCGAGCGTGCGCTCGGCGAATCCGACCACCGAGATCTCCTGGAAGCGGCCCTCGATGCGCATCCCGACGCGGTCGTGCAGCGCGCTCTCGCCGGCGCCCTCGCGGTCCCAGCGACGGCGATCCGCCGCTCGCGTACCGCGCTCTTCCTCTATCTCCTCAAACGCCACGCCCATGAACAAGAATCGAACGATCCTCGCCCTTGATCCGGGGCTCCGCGATCTCGGGTTCGCGGTCCTCCGGGGTCCGCGCCTCGTTGCCGCGGGCGTCCGACCCTTGCGACTCCTCCCGCGCAGCCGCCGCCATGCAGAAGCCCGACGGCTCGTCGCCGACTGGATTCGTGCCTACCGGCCCCGGGTCCTCGTCCTCGAAGCGACCTACCGCCACCCCGTGCCTGGCTTCGCGGCGCTCCACTGCCTGGCCCGTGCGTCGCGCCGCATCGCGCGGACCGCGCGCATCGAGATCGCCGAGTACGCGCCGCAGACGGTGCGCAAGGCGATCGTCGGGAGCGGACGCGCGACGAAGCGGGAGACGGCCCTCGCCGTCGCGACCCGCTTCCCGCAACTGCGCGTCCACCTGACGCAGGACCGGCGCTGGAAGGAATGCTACTTCCTCAACCTCTTCGACGCGGTCGCTCTCGCCCTCCACCACCAGGGCGAGCACGCCTGAGCAAGCACCGCCCTCCCGCGGCCTCTCCTGAGGCCGGGCTCCAAAGGCAGATCTCCTTGCGGACTGCCGCCGCGACGGCCGTGCATCCCGAGCAAGACGGGGCACGCCGCGCGGTCATCTCGGGAGGGCACCGAAAGGCCCGACGCCATGACACCGACCATCCTCGGCATCGACCCGGGAACGCGCGAGATGGGCGCGGCCGTCATCCACGGTCCGCGCCTCCTCGGCTTCGGCGTCCATACGCTCCGCAACGGCGGCCGGCCGCGCGACCTCATCGACCAGGCCCGCCAAGTCATCTTCGCCTACATCGAACGCCATGGTCCCGAGATCGTGGCCATCGAGGAGCCGATCCACCGCCCGACGAAACGGGTCGCGCTCGTCTCGGTCATCACCCAAGAGCTCCATGCCCGCTCGCGCGAGCTCGGGTTACGCGTCGTGGAACTCTCCCCGCAGGAGGTCCGGCGGCGCCTCGTCGGGAATCCGCACGCGCGCAAATACGATGTGGCTCAGGCCATCATCCGGGCGGGGTTCGAGGATCTCCGTCGCCTGTTGCCGAAAGGTCCGCCGCATCCGACGCTGGGATACAGGCCGGGGGAGCGCTACTGGCTCCACATGTTCGACGCGCTGGCGGTGGCATTGGCCATGGAGCGTGGAGCGGGCGGTACGAAGCGCACGTTTGCGTCGGTGCGGAGCGCCTCCACGGGTGTCGAGGGACGAGCTACTTCCGAAGGGTGTAGTGCTTGTCGAACTCCGTGAGAATGTTGCTGTTGTAGAAGTGTTTCTTCCCGCTCCGCGGCTTCGCCGGATCGAGGTAGCGCGTGCGGACATATCGTGGGTCGGCCATAAGCGGCCGGCGGATGGCGTGGAATTTCGAAGTGGTCTTGAAGTCCGAGTAGCGGGTACGCAGGCGTCGTACCATTTCCACGTAATCCCAGGGGTAGGACTTCCAGACGTCGTCTTCCGAGATCCTGACTCGTGGCGCGTTCGGGTCGTTCGTCACCGCGACGGCAGCGACCGCACCGGCCGGAGCACGACGGAACGAGAGTCCCACCTCCAGGGCGACGTTGAACTCCCGATCTTGGTCACTGCGTGACGACCCGATGACCCCGGCGAGATACTGAACGAGCTTCCGCTCGTCGGGAGATACGGGGATCGCTGTTACCGTCGCCGGTGCAGCGACGAATCCGATGGGCATGAGGTACAGACCGTACGATGAAAGGTCAATCGAGAACCATCGGCGAGCGAGCTCGATGAAGTTCCTGATCGAGGCGGTACCGATCTCGAGCACTTGCTTGGCGAGCTGCGGGCTCGCATTGAAGTAGTGGACGGCATTGTCTCGAATCTCAGTCATGGCCTCGAGGTTCACGCGGATCGGATTCGCGAGCCGTGTGCGGCCATCCGCGTCGAGTTCCACGATGACCTGCCCAAGACCCTTGGTCTGGGTGCCGCCGCTCCGGTTCTTTTTCGGCACCGACTTTTGGGAGACCCGTCCCGTCTTCGTCTTGCGCTTCTCGTACACATAAAGGCACCGCTGGTCGTTGTTGTTCTCCCGCAGGAGCTTCGCCTTGAGGAGGAGTTCCCACGCATTCAGCATGAGTATCGCGAACGTCTCCTCTCGGTACCTGAACGCGGGTTTGTTATAAACCTCGATGGCGCTGATGAGCGCCGCCTCGGCCTTCTTGAGCAGTCTCGCTGATCTCGTTATCTGTGCCATCTCGACCTACGGACAATCTGCTTCCAGCCGGCCGCGTTTCCTTCATGGCCAAGCCGGCCGTCACAATAGCACACAAGGTCGATCGCGTCTTTGGTATCCACAGCCCGTGAGACCGACCGCACCTCCGCCGCGTACGCAAGCATCCGCTCCCTCCGTACGGTGAAGGGGAACGATCCGCTCGTTCCTTGCCAACCCATCTTCCCCACCAACCGAAGGAGGTTCCGCCGTGAACCAGAACGCCCTGATCCGCACGATCGAGATCAAGGACCGCACCGGCCGCGTCGTCGGCACGAAGGACGTCGTCACCTATCCGGGGCTCCTCTCGAAGGCCCACGAGGAGGGACTCCAGCGCGTGGCGACGAAGCTCCTCCAGATCCCCTCTGACGAGAACGGCCGCACCGCGATCGCGAAGGCCCTGATCGAGACGACGAAGGGGAGGTTCGAGGCGATCGGAGACGCGAGTCCCGAGAACGTCTCGACTTTCATCGCCCCGCACCTGATCCGCATGGCCGAGACCCGGGCGAAGGCTCGCGCCCTCCGAGATGCCGTGAACATCGGCATCGTCTCCTTCGAGGAGCTGGACGGCGACGGCCTCGCCTCGAATGGTCACGACCTCGGGTCGGGTGCACCGCTCCCGCCCGAGCGCCCGCTCCCCGAAGGACCCCGCCCCGCGCCTCGGGCCAGCGGCAACGGCGCGCTCATGACCGAGGCGCAGCGCCGCTACCTCTTCCGCATCCTCGCCGGGCAGGGACTCCAGGGCGACGCCGCCCACGAGTACCTGCAGGATTTCCTGGGCGTGACCTCGCTCAGGGAGGTGACGAAACAGCAGGCGACCCAGGCGATCGACCGGCTCCTGCAGGAGGTGCCCGATGGAGCCGCTCAGCGTTAGCCAGGTCCAGTGCTACCTCGTCTGCCCGCTCAAGTACCGTTTCCAGTACGTCGACCGCATCCCGCTCCCGTGGCGCGCCGCCGCCCTCGCCTTCGGCTCCTCCGTCCACGCCGCCGTGGAGTGGTTCCAGCGGGAACGCCTCGCCGGCCGTATGCCGACGCCGGAGAAGGTGATCGACATCTTCGCGGCCGACTGGTACGCGGCGAACCTCGCCCCGATCGTCTTCAGCGAGAAGGACTCGAAGGAGTCGCTCGCGGAGAAGGGCCGGGAGATGCTCGCCCTCTACGTCGAGGAGACCGACGGGACGCGCCCCAAGCTCATCGAACAGCGCTTCGAGATCGACCTCGTCGATCCGCTCACGGGCGAGATCCTCGACACGCGCCTCCGTGGGGTCATCGACCTCATCGAGGAAGGGGACGTGCTCGTGGAGCTGAAGACCGCGGCGCGGACGCTCGAAGCGGGCGGCCTCGACCGGCACTTCCAGCTCTCGACCTACGCCCTCGTCTTCTACCTCTCCTACCACAGGCTCCCTCGGCTCCGGCTCGACATGCTCCTGAAGACGAAGGCGCCCCGGCTTGAGCGCCACGAGACCAGCCGCACGGTCGAGGATCTCTCCTGGACCGCCCGACTCCTCCACGGCGTCGGCCAGGCCATCGGTCACGGCTGCTTCTTCCCGAATCCCTCCTGGCGGTGCACGGAGTGCGAGTACTTCGCGCACTGCCAGTCGTGGCGGGGGGAGTAGCCCGTGTTCTTCCGTCCGTATCGTCAGGGGCCTTCGGGAGATTCCCGGAGGCCCCGCTTCTCTTCCTCCCGTCGCAACCAGGAGGTGTCCGCATGTACGTCGCGGAGCTGAAGACGCGCAAGTACCGGGGCCGGAAGCCGCCGGCCGTCACGCGCCCAGAGCAGGTCGCGCGGCTCGTCCGCAAGTCCGTGTCGGATCCGAAGCGCGAGCACTTCTTCGTCCTCCTGCTCACCACCCGCCACGTCGTCCTCGGCATCGAGACCGTGTCGGTGGGGAGCTTGAACGCCTCCATCGTCCATCCCAGAGAAGTGTTCCGTCCCGCGATCAACGCCGCCGCGGCCGCGATCATCCTCGCCCACAACCACCCCTCGGGGGACGTCGCGCCCTCGGACGACGACATGGAGATCACGAACCGCCTCGCCGACGCCGGGAAGCTCCTCGGCATCGACGTGCTCGACCACGTCATCGTCGCGGGGGATTCCGCGTACCTCTCCTTCCGCGAGAGGGGCCTGCTCGACCCATCCACGATCTGATCCGAAAGGAGGATTCCGGCCATGCCCGGTCAGCTCGTCCTGCATCGCGGCGGCTGGGAGGCCACGAAGGCCGACCTCGCCGCCGTCCCCGTTCCCGAGGAGACCGACTCGTACGTCCCGGTCCCATACGGCCGTTTCGTCGAGGAGGTCGAACTCCACGTCCCACGCTTCGGCCTCACGATCACCGATGCACGTTACGCGCTCGCGCGCGACGGGCTCCAGATGTTCGGGGTGCTCACCTGCCGGAATGGCGGCGACCACGCCGACTACGCGCTCGCCCTCGGCCTGCGCTCGAGCTACGACCGCTCCCTCGCGGTCGGGATCGTCGCGGGTAGCCGGGTCTTCTGCTGCGACAACCTCGCGTTCTCGGGGGAGGTCGGCACGAGCCGAAAGCACACGGTCAACGTCTTCCGGGATCTCCCGGACCTCATCTACCGCATGCTCTCGAAGGTCTCTTCCATGCAGAGCCGGATCCACGAGGAGATCGCCGCGATGAAGGCGCGGGAGCTCTCGCCCGAGTCAGCCGACCATCTGTTGGTCGAGGCTGTCCGGCGGAACGTCCTGCCGGCGTCGAATCTGCCGAAGGTGATCGAGGCGTGGGAGAGGCCGCGGCACGAGGAGTTCGCTCCCCGGACCGCCTGGTCGCTCTACAACGCCTTCACCGAGGTCGGGAAGTCGCGCAGCCCGCGGGTCCAGATGGAGTCGGGGCTCCGGCTCAGCAGCACCTTCCGGAGCGCGCTCGCGCTCTGACCACCTTATCCAGACCGCCCACCAGGAGTGGGCGGTTTTCTCAGTGACAATAGGGAACGTATTCGTTCTCGGGTTGACCGACGGCAGTAACTTCTGCGTCATGGTCTACCAAGATTGGAATGCCATTCCGGAGGCATCCGATTGTTTCACTCTCGGAGACCGTGACGGCGAAGGCATGGACCGTACAGCTCGCTAGCCGCAGACCTGTCTCTCTCCAGATCCTCGGGGTCAGGCTCAACCTCGCGCCGTTCCATCCTCGCACATGTTTCGCCAGCCATCATCCTTGCGAAGATGCCTTTGCCTTGATCGTCCACGCACTGCTCATCCCACCTCACCCATCTCCCGTCCAGACTCAGCTTGAACCCATTGCGCTCGAGACGGCTCGCAAGCGCACGGTCGACCAGAGCTTGGCATCCGATCCGGACCTGCCCAGGCCGGAATGCCAGCCAATAGAAGATGGCGCCGACAAGCCCAATCGCAATCGCACCAAAGACGATCGTCGAACGATCCTTCTTGTCACTGGAGCTGATCATGGTACTGCCGGATCTGAAACCCTGCCAGCAATCCAGATGTTCCAACAGAAGGCCATGTCGTTGTACTCTAGATAGCCGTCGATGGCCGCAAACTGCTGGGTACAGTCGATGTACTTGTAGAGCGCATTCGTGGCAGTTTGGTTGTCATTGAGCCGACGGAACACGTCGACGCTACCCGAGCTCATCCCACCAGTCACGTTGAGGTTGGTGAGCGTTGTGGTTCCGGTGACATTGAGCGCACCTGTGATGTTGGTGTCAGCCAAGTAGCTTTCGCCGGTCACGTTAAGATCGTCATCAACCGACACCATCGCACTTGGTGACCGAAAGACGGACCGTGTGCCGAGTACAACATCCCCTTTGATCGTCACATCCTTTGAAAAGGACGCCGCCTTCTTGAAGGAGGATGTTCCGGTCACGGCGAGATTATCGTCCACGTTGATGGGTAGACTTGATCCATCGGGGTACTTGCCAGGATTCGAGATAGGACCCTGAAGGTAGATCTTACTGCTCTTGTCGTTCTTCCCGACGGTGATGGACTGAAAGAAGGTGGCCGCCGCAGCGGATCCCCCGATCGCGAAAAGCACGACGAGGGCGACTAACGATGCATAGAGAAGCCTCGGGTTTCTTGGACGCATATGCGTGTTGGTTAGTGAGTCAGATAGTTGATTGGAAGGATGCGTCGCATCGTTGGCATTCGCACCGGTCGACCCCACCTCATGGCGACGGTTGTAGAGATCTGCGCCGATCGGCACAAGACTCGCAGTACAGTACAAGTCTAACGCTCTGCGGAGCAGCGTCAACGAGCCATCGAGATAAGTCTACAGGTGCAAGACCATTGGCTACCGGCACGTTCCCTTCATCGCTGTGGCGTATTGGAAGCGAGCGTCGCCTGCCTGAATGCCGCTCGCGGTCTGCACGAAGGTGCCCGCGGTCTTCAAGATGCCGATCGTCATGGTGTCCCACTGCTGATCGGCGTATTCCAGGACGACGTATTCTGTGGAATCGTAGACCTTTCGCATGACGATCCCGTTCGGGTAGTAGCTCGTCGTCATGGTTGGCCGATCGGTTCCCAAACCTGTGAGGGTGAACGATGGCACCTCGAGCCATGGAAGCCTGAGTGCGGGACCGGCCCTGTGGGTGGCGAAGAGAATCGTGCAGGTCAGAGGGTCGTGGTACGTGAAGCCGGCACGGGGCGTCACGACCCGCCGGTCAAACGAGGTCGCGGGCGGGAGGTACCGGAGGTACGCGGCGGCGGCGCCCGCGAAGATGATGAAGGTCGTGACGATCGCGATTCGCGACCAGCGAAGATGTGTCGGGGGTGTCATGGTGGACGGGTGTGAGAAGGCGTCGATGGCGGATAGTGCGCGTCGGGCTCATGGTAGCACACCGCAAGGGGCGTCGAGGAGATTGCGGCGCGCCGCTACGGTCGCGACAACTGCCCCCGTAACCACTGGAACACGGCCCAGGTCGCGTCGAGATCCTCCTCGTTGTAGCGGAGGACGTCACGGACGCGACTCATGGCGTCCTCTCGATCCTCCGTCTCCACCGCTCGGATGTACTGCGCGACCGCCCAGTCACCGCTGCCGGCGAGCGACCGCTCGTACCCGACGTACTTCTCGACGACCTTGAGGCTGCGGCTCGGGAGGGGAACGGAGATACCCTTGGAGTAGACCGTCAGAAGATCACACAGGCACTGCTCAATCCGCGCGGCGGTTCCGTCGGGATCGCCGTAGCGCTCGCGATACAGGTGGAGCTTCACGCGCTCATACGGTGCCCAGTGGAGGATCGGCACGTCGCCGTACGTCGCGAAGATGGCTTCGGCCTTCTCGAGGAAGCCGAACCACGTGGCCCGGTCGTCCGTCTCCCCCGGAATCGTGTACGCGGCAGTGTACGGAGAAGACTGCTCCCCGTATGCCTTCATGCCCCAGAGGAAGATCTCCTCCGGGCCGTCGAGGAAGGGCGGGATGCCTTCGAGGTCGAGGATGAGAAATGTGGAACCAGACGGCAGCGCGGTGTCTCCGAGGAGGCGAGGCACTCCATCGAGGAAGCACTGTGCTTCGACGAGGATCGTCCCGGCCCTTTTGCCGACGCGCTGGGTGCGTGCCTCTCCCCACGGCCGCTGGAGATCCTGGAGCTCCTCGACGCTCATCCGTGCGGAGAGGTCTGCGATCGTCGCGATGCCACGGCCGTGGAGCTCTCGGGCGAGTCCTTGGTCGACATCCGGCAGGAGCGCGACGTCGCTCCGTTCTTCCGCCTCCTTCCAGCACCGATCGAAGTAGCCGCAGCCGTGGCACTTGCTCCAGCCGATCGGTTCGTACGCGTTTGTCTGCTGAAGCGCCTCGAGGACGCTCGCGATCGACGCACGGACGCCCGCGAGACCGGCATACTCCAGAGTGGCGATGGAGCTATTGCCGAGCACGACCTCGAGCGCGACGGGCGGAGCGCCGGTCACGAGTTCGACGAGAGCGCCGTAGAGGTTGAGCTGATCCTTGATCTCCGGATGCTCCTCGAGCCGGCGTGTGAGCTTCACGTCCCGCACGGTCCATCCCTCCGCCGAGGGGAGTAGGAGATCGGGTTCGCCGAGGAGGACCACATCCTCCCCGTCAACCGCGAAGGTAGAGCGAAGCAAGCCATGAGCGAGGATCCGTCTCCTCTCGCGCAACTCCTCGAGGGTCCTGCGCTCGCGCTCCTCCCGAGGGATCTCCTTGAGCCGGAGGACGTCGGGTAGCGACGCGATGTGCCACTCCTCGTGGCGAAGACCCAGCTCGATGACGATCTCCTCGAGCGGCCCGGGCTTGGCCTGCGGGATCCCGGCCTCGATCAATCGAAGCCGGTTCTGGCACGGCTTCGGGCAGCGGAGGGCGTAGAAGGTATTGCGGGTGACGTGGACCATGGTCGTGGCCTTTCGGATCAGCGACAAATGCTCGCTCGAACCGGGAGGAATCGTAGCGCGACAACGACTTCGAGAACAGAGCGGGGTTCCCCCTCTGTCTCTGCCTCTATCGGCACCCTCGCGGCTTCCCCGCTTCCACGTCGGGAAGGGGAATGACGGCTTGACGGGAAGCCCGGAAACTCGTACGCTGAACGGCGTTCAACCTATTGGCATCCAATAGAATAGGGGTCGCCAGGCGGCACCTCGTCGCAGGGCGATCTCGCCGACCTGCCCAAGGAGCGCGCGGTCGTGGGTGTCGTTACCTAACGGGCGAGTCACATGACGGAAAGCGAATGGCGGACACGGAAGACGCGGATCGACCGCCGACTCGAACAGAGCGGGTGGCCTCCGACACGCTTCCACGAAGGACGTCCCCTCAGTGGGTATTCACGGGCGGCCATTGAGGAGTACGAGACCGCAAACGGTCCCGCCGACTACTTGCTCGCCGACGGTGGGCTACCCCTCGCGGTTGTCGAGGCCAAGAAGGTCTCGCTCGGCCCACGGAATGCGCTGACCCAGGCAATACGGTACGCGCAAGGGCTCGAGTCCAGTCCGTTCGACTTCGACGGGATCCGGGTGCCTTTCGGCTATTCCACGAACGGCGAGCAGATCTACTTCCAGGACCTCCGCCGGCCTGATTCGTACTCACGGCGTGTCTCCCGTTTCCATACTCCCGCGGCTCTGGCGGAGTATCTCAAGCGGGACGACGGCCAGGCCGCAGACTGGCTCGCCCATCACCCAAACGACCATCCTCGGCTCCGACCGTATCAGCGGGAAGCGACGGAGGCGATCGAGCACGCGATCCGGGACGGCAAGCGGCAGATGCTCGTGGCCATGGCAACGGGGACCGGCAAGACCTTCACCATCGCCTCGGAGATCTACCGCCTTCTGAAGTCCGGCTCCGCCAAGCGGATCCTCTTCCTCGTCGACCGGCGAGCGCTTGCTGCGCAGGCCGTCCGCGAGCTCGCATCGTACGAGCCTGAGCCCGGCCTCAAGTTCGATCAGATCTACCCCGTCTTCAGTCAGCGCTTCCAGCGAGAGGACTTCGATGAGAAGGACAAGTTTGATCCGAAGGTGCTCCCAACCGAGTTCCTGACGGACCCCAAGGCGTCCCACACTTTCGTCTACGTCTGCACGATCCAGCGCATGCGCGTGAACCTCTTCGGATGGAAGAGCGCTTTCGAGACGACCGCTTCAGAGCCCGAGGACGAGGCCGATGCTGCTGAGCTCGACATCCCCATTCACGCCTTCGACGTCGTCATCGCCGATGAGTGCCATCGCGGATACACCGCGGCGGAGATCAGCAAGTGGCGCGAAGTGCTCGACCACTTCGACGCGGTGAAGATCGGCCTCACCGCGACGCCAGCAGCGCACACGAAGGCATACTTCAACGACGTCGTCTTCCGCTACGAGTACGAGCGCGCCGTGCGCGAAGGCGTCCTCGTCGATTACGACGCCGTGAAGATCTCTTCCGGCATACGCCTGAACGGTCTCTTCCTCAAGGAAGGGGAGCAGGTAGGCATCATCGATCCCGAGACCGGTCGTGAAGTGCTCGATGCCCTCGAGGATGAGCGGGAGTTCGACTCCGGGAGCATCGAGCGGGACGTCACCTCGCCCGACAGCAACAAGAAGATCGTCGAAGAGGTCGCCCGGTACGCAGCCGAGCACGAGAAGTTGACGGGGCACTTCCCGAAGACCCTCGTCTTTGCAGTGAATGACCTCCCGCACCGCTCCCACGCCGAGCAACTCGTCGATCTCTGCCGAAGGACCTTCGGTCGCGGAGACGCCTTCGTCCAGAAGATCACCGGCACAGTGACCGATCGACCGCTCCAGCGGATCCGGGAGTTCCGGAACCGCCCGAATCCCGCCGTCGTCGTCACCGTCGACATGCTCTCCACCGGAGTCGACATCCCGGCGCTCGAGTTCATCGTCTTCCTTCGACCTGTGAAGTCCCGGATCCTCTTCGAGCAGATGCTCGGGCGCGGCACGCGTCTCTGCCCGGAAATCGATAAGTCGCATTTCACCGTCTTCGACTGCTTCGGCGGGACACTCCTCGAGTACTTCCGGCAGGCGACTGCCTTCACTGGCGACCCTCCCCTCAAGCCCGTCCGGACCTTCGCCGAGATCGTGGAGGCGATCTACCACAATCAGGATCGAGCGTACAACGTCCGCTGCGCGGTGAAGCGCTTGCAGCGAGTCGCGAAGGAAGTGAGCGCGGAGGGTCGCGAGATGCTCGAGGCATACGTCCCGGGCGGGGATCTCGGGGTATTCGCGAAGCACCTCCCGTCACGGCTCGATGAGGACTTCCACGGGGTCATGGACGTCCTCCGCAACCCCGACTTTCAGAACCTCCTACTCAACTACCCGCGCGCGAAGCGCGGCTTCCTCGTCGCGTACGAGAGCGAGGACGCCGTCTCCTCTGACTACCTGTTCCGGACGACCGACGGCCGTGCCCTGAAGCCGGAAGACTACCTTCTCGCGTTCGAACACTTCGTCCGCGAAAACCCAGAGCACGTCGATGCAATCCGGATCCTCCTAGAACGCCCTGCCGGTTGGAGTACAGACGCGCTGACCGAGCTTCGGCAGAAGCTCGCGATCCGCCCCGAGCGTTTCACCGAAGACAGCCTTCGCCGCGCGTACCATCACGAGCTAGCGGACATCATCTCGATCATCAAGCACGCCGGCCGTGGTGACGTGCTCCTCTCCGCGCAGGAGCGTGTGGAACGGGCGGTTGCTCGGGTGACCGCCGGCAAGCACTTCACCCCAGACCAGGAGCGGTGGCTTCAGCTCATCAAGGATCACCTCACGGTCAATCTTGCGATCGACCGCGAGGACTTTGAGGTTATTCCTGTCTTCACGCGGGCTGGATCCTGGGGGGCGGCAGATCGAGTGTTCTCCGGAAAGCTCGCGGAGCTCCTCCTTCAACTAAATGAGGCAATGGCGGCATGAGCGACATCGTCCAAAAACTGTGGGGCTTCTGCCACACGCTCCGACACGACGGCATCGACTACGGCGACTACATCGAGCAGCTCACCTACCTGCTCTTCCTCAAGATGGCCGACGAGAAGGGCATCGCGATTCCGAAGGGATATGATTGGCAAGTGATCCGGGAGAAGTCCGGTACGGACCTCGCGGACCACTACGTCGAGACGCTGCGGACGCTCGGGAAGGAACGGGGCATCCTCGGCGACATCTTCGCCGGGGCGCTCTCGAGGTTCAACAACCCCGTCAATCTCCATCGCCTCATCGCGCTCATCGACGAGACGAACTGGACGAGCCTCGGAGTCGACGTCAAGGCAAGCGCATATGAAGGACTCCTCGAGAAGTCGGCGTCCGAAGGCAAGAAGGGCGCCGGGCAGTTCTTCACGCCCCGCATCCTCATCGATGCGATCGTCCGTTCGATGAAGCCCGATCCTCGGGTCGCCAAGGAGTTCCGGATCCACGACCCCGCTGCCGGAACCGGAGGCTTCCTCGTTGCAGCGTACGAGTGGCTCATGCACGAGACGAACGAGGTCGTCGACCGGACCGTCGCAAGGCGGCTTCGCACCGATGTCTACTCCGGAAACGAACTCGTTGCCCGCCCCCGACGGCTCGCCTTGATGAACCTCTACCTCCACGGCATTGAAGACGGGATCACCCTCGGCGACACCATCTACACCCCGCCGCCGAGCACCCGCTTCGACTGCATCCTGACGAACCCGCCGTTCGGCACGAAGGGAGCGAACCAGGCGCCGGACCGAGACGACTTCACCGTTTCGACTTCGAACAAGCAGCTCAACTTCCTCCAGCACATCCTGACGGTCCTCAAGAAGGGCGGCCGCGCAGCGGTCGTACTGCCGGACAACTGCCTGTTCGCCGACCAGGCGGGCGAGGTCTTCAAGATCCTCACCGAGGATTGCCGACTCCATACCGTGCTCCGCCTCCCCCGCGGCACTTTCACTCCCTACAGCCAGGGCGTGAAGGCGAACGTCGTCTTTTTCACGAAGGGCCAGCCCACCGACATCGTCTGGATCTACGACGCCCGGACGAACGTGCCCGGGATCACGAAGAAGGGCCGACCGCTTGCGTCTGCACACTTCGCGGAATTCGAGCAGTGCTACGGGAACGATCCGAACGGTCTCGGGAAGCGCAAGGAGGCCGACTCGAAGGAGGGTCGCTGGAGGAAGTTCGGAATCAAGGAGGTCGCAACCAAGGACTTCAAACTCGACGGCTTCAAGTGGCTCAAGGAGGAGTCGCTTGAGGATGCAGACGAGCTGCCCGAACCGGAGGAGCTCGCAGCGGAAGCGATCACGGAGCTTGAGCAGGCGGTCTCGGAGCTCAATGAGGTGCTCGCGCTTCTGGAGAATGGCTCGGGAAGTAAGGCGACGGCTGATGGCGACTAAGAGATCACAGCGAGCCGGACCGCAGGAGACGGCGCAAATGCCAGCGGTGAACGGCGTCCCCGAGGGATGGGCAATGGTGTCTCTCTCTGCCGCAGTTGCCCCCTCGAAGGAGAAGACCGATCCAGCGAAAGTCGCCGACCAACCGTACATTGGGCTGGAACACATTGAAGCTCACACGACTCGCTTGCTCGGCCATGGGACGGCTCACGACGTGCGAAGCACGAAAGCGGTCTTCCGAATGGGCGATGTCCTTTACGGAAAGCTGCGCCCATACCTCGGCAAGGTCTGCATCGCACCTTTCGATGGCGTGGCTTCGACCGACATCCTCGTATTCCCAAAGACGCCCCCCATTGATTCCCGGTACCTTGTGCGCTTCCTGAGCCAGCCCCACGTCTCCGAGTTCGCGAGCCACCGCTCGTCTGGTACCCAGTTGCCGCGGATCAGCTTCTCTGCACTTGGGGAGCTGCCCTTTCCCTTGCCACCACTCGCTGAGCAGGAACGAATCGTTGATCTTCTCGAGCAACTCCTCGCGAAGCTCGACTCCTGTCGGGATCGGATGGAGAGGGTTCCTGGGATTCTGGGTAGGTTTCGGCAGACTGTGCTTGCCGCGGCGTGCTCGGGGAGACTGACAGAGGAATGGCGGCAGCGAACCGGCTCCAATCACACGCCCCCTGCCGAAGTCGTGCCCGGTCTTGTGGATCAATTTGATCTCCCGGACATCCCAGAGTCCTGGTCATGGGCGCGCATGGGAGATGTCTCAGACATCAGAGGGGGTATTCAGAAGCAACCCAAGCGCACCCCTCGAAGGAACGCTTTTCCGTTCCTGCGCGTCGCCAATGTCCGTCGTGGAGGGCTCGACCTCGACGAGATTGCGAGGATGGAGCTATTCGATGGTGAACTCGATACTTACAGGCTCCAACCCGGGGATCTTCTCATCGTTGAAGGCAATGGCAGCTTGACAGAGATCGGCCGCAGTGCCGTCTGGGGAGGAGAGATCCAGGATTGTGTGCATCAGAACCACATCATCCGCGTCCGACCCCGATTGGCCTCGTCCCGCTTCCTCGATTACTACTGGAATTCTTCCCTCGGACGGCGCCACGTCGCAATGAGTGCCGTGACATCGAGTGGGCTCTACTCCCTTAGCACGGGGAAGATCGCCGGCCTGCCGGTTCCTCTCCCTCCTCGAGGCGAGCAGGAGGAAATTGTCCGGCGTGTAGACGAGCTGCTTTCGCTCGAGTCATCTATCCAGCGGTCCGTGCGAGGCGCGGCAAAGAGATCGGAACGGACGGTGCAAGCCGTGTTCTCGCGAGCGTTCAGGGGTGAGCTGGTGCCGACCGAGGCGGAACTGGCGGCCGCTGAGGGCCGAAGCTACGAGCCAGCTGAGGAGCTGTTGGAGCGGGTTGCCAGCCTCAGGGGTCGGTCGAAGGCGTCGGGAGACCATTCGAGTCGTGGTCGGCCCAAGGGGGTACTGCGGACTATTCGGACGACAAGGAAATGACTGAATCTACTCACTCTGGTCCAGCAGCTGATGCGACTTCCTGGGTGCCGAACAAGCCGACCGGGGCGCGCGCAAGCCTTATGGATGTCCTTGGACGGCGGGATCCAACCGGTCAACTCGCGCGGACGTACTGGGCAGCTGTGCTCCTGTTGGCGGGGGATCGCGTGCCTGACCATCTCTGTCTCGCCGGTCACGCAATGCGCGAGCTCATGGATATCGTTCCAAGGTATGGTGACTTCCTCATGACCGGCCGACGGCCGAGGCGTGCGCAGAATATCATAGCCCAGGCGCAGGAGCTCCGGCAGCAGTGGAATGCTCTGAATATCAATCGCGGGGATAAGTCCACTTCGGACGCCGGGGAGATCACTCTTCCCCTGAAGTTCCACAGAGCCCTCCGCCGCTTTTTTGCGGACCCAGAGCTTCAGACTAAGAATGAGCGCACTGATCGCGATCTCATGCTGCTCGACCCATCCGGGCAACCCTTGCCGGAGCAGTTACAGGCAGACATGCGCAACAGGTGGCGAGCGGCATACGATTTCTTTTCGGGCACCTCACATCACCATAGACCCGCGACCATCCAGGAGTTCGAGGTACACCTCACGTGGATTGAGGGCGTCCTCCTCGACCGACTGAAGCCGCGAACGTTCGAGAACCAAGCGGTACTCGACAGCATAATCGACGAGGCAGAGAAGTCATGATCGAGGAAGCAAAGGTCACAACGGCGCTCAGCCTACTGCGCACCAGGGCTGATTATGAGTACTTCTTCGGGAGGCTCAACTCGCCGGACTGGATTGAACCGTTGCGGAAGAAACAGTACTTCCGCCATCCAGAACCGATCCAACGAACGGGGGACCTAATTCGCGTCCCGACGTGGCCGGAATCGCAGTACCTCACCCGCATGGCTCCGAGGGCTCCATCTCTTGTCATGGACGTGATTCTCGCGATCCCGGATACGACGAATCCACGGATTCTCGAGGACTACATTACTGCGGCGCTTGCGATGCCGCCGCAGGTAAGCGCTCAGCTCGCCCCACGTGTAAGGAGATGGGCACCCGAAGCCCAGGGACTTCTCTTTCCAGAGCGCCTTGCGGACCTCGCACTTCACCTCGCCTCGGGCGGCGAAGATGATGCCGCGATCGTAGTTGTTCAGAAGCTGTTGTCCTTTGATTCCGAGAACGGGGGAGGTGCAGAGTGGGATTTCACAGAGGCGCTGAAAAGACTCGTCGAGAAATGCCCTCGCTCTCTGCAGATGACACTTCACCGCGTGCTGTGTGATGCTCTCGGCGGGGTTCTGCGACGCGAACCGGGATCTAAACCGCCCGTCGATCACTCGTACATCTGGAGACCGGCGATCGAGGATCATCAGCAGAACTTGATGTCCGGAAGACGGGACTACCTGGTGAGTGCCATCCGGGACCTCTCGGAGCGACTGATCGCCAACGATGCAGTGGTTCTTGGGGAGGTAGTTGGCCACTTGGAGTCGAGGAGGTGGGAGGTCTTCAGGCGCCTGGCGCTTCACGCCATCCGTGTGGCGGGACCATCCGGGGAGGCGCTCGCGAAAGAGCGACTTCTTGGCGATCGCAACGCGCGACTCCATCACGAGTATGTACTCCTTCTCAGCCAATGGTTCCCGCGTATGACAGAATCTGAGCGGGAAGCCATTCTGTCGGAGATTCGGGACGCGCTGCGCATCGAAGAGTGGCGCGAACGAGCCACACAACATCTGGGGCACCTGCCGACCCAGGAGGAGGAGCAGCGGCGGGTCGCGACCTACTATGTCCAGCGACTCACCCCTATCGCGGAGTTCTTGCCAACGGCGTGGAAGACGCAGTTCGACGAATGGCTGGCGATCGTCGGGCCGGCGGAACATCCGGAGTTCCTCTCATACCACCGCGCTATGTGGGTCGGCCCCACAAGCCCACTTACCGACGAGGAAGTGCGAAGGATGGAAGTCACGGCTCTCATCAACTATCTCCGCACGTGGGATCCGCCCATTGGGCACCAACGACCAACGCCTGACGGACTCGGGCTGGTCCTTTCGGCCGACGTCCAGAGAGACCCCGTTCGTTTCGCGGCGGTCGCCACGAGCTTCCAGGGGCTGCACCCTACCTACGTGCGCTCGCTTCTATCCGGCCTTGAGCAGGCTCTCAAGCAAGGGCGCGCTTTCCCATGGCGTGAGGTGTTTGCGCTCTGCGAGTGGGTTCTGGAGCAGGCGGATTCAGGCGACACCCCCAACACCAATGACGTCGACATGGATCCGAGCTGGGCATGGACGCGAACCGAAATCGCTCGCCTTCTTGCTGAAGGATTCGAGACAACCGGTGATGGAGCGGTTCCATTCGACCTTCGAGAAACTGCCTGGCGCATCCTAGCCGGGCTGACAGATGACACTGATCCGAAGTTGGAGGATGAGGAGCGAGAGGGAAGCGCGCGGGACGCTGTGACCACGTCAATCAATTCAACGCGCGGCGTGGCAATGAACACCCTGATCCGATACGT
Organism: Candidatus Eiseniibacteriota bacterium; assembly: GCA_034679345.1. GTDB lineage: Bacteria > Eisenbacteria > RBG-16-71-46 > CAIMUX01 > VGJL01 > JAXDAY01. The sequence continues at coordinate 62,567 of JAXDAY010000028.1, read as the reverse complement.
GATATGGGTATGGCGGCAGAAAAAGGATGACGCGACGCCGTGGACCTTCGATCGTGTCCCTGAGGTGCGGGAGGTACTCGACCGGCATCTTGATCCAGCGATCGAGCCGACCATGGCGATTCGCTCCATCTACGGCTTCTGGCTCCCCAATCTGGTGGCCCTCGATCGGTCATGGGTCGAGAGCCGGTTGAATCGGATATTCCCGGAGGATCCCGCCGGTGCTCGGCTGCGCGATGCCGCATGGGATGCGTACATAGGTTTCAGTCATCCGTTCAACGACGTGTTCGAGTTGCTGCGGGGTGAGTACCGGGCGGCTGTAATGACGTTGAGCCCGACCGATCCACAGTCGACATCCCTCGGGGATCGGCGACTGCACTTAGCGCAACATCTTATGTCCTTTTACTGGCGAGGCAAGGCACCGATTGAAGATCCAGATGGTTTGGTCCCACTTTTCTTCTATCGGGGGTCGGATGCTCTGCGCGGGGAAGCTCTGGATTTCATCGGACGCTCCCTCCGTGAGGAAGGGGTCGAGGTCCCGAAGGAGGTCTTGGATCGATTGCAGGTGCTGTGGGAATGGCGGATTGGGACTGCGGAAGCACACTCCGCGACTGGATTCCGAGAGGAACTCAGCTCCTTTGGGGGGTGGTACGCATCAGGCCGCTTCGATCCAGCATGGGCGATCGCACAACTCCTACGGGCTGTGCGAATCAGTCGAAAGGCTGAGCCGGATCACTGGGTGATCGAGAGGCTCCAATCTGACTGTAAGGCATTTCCTGCGCTGGTCGTGGAGTGCCTTGCGCTTCTAATCGAGGGGGATACCGATGGATGGCGGGTGATGAGTTGGCGCGAGGAGATTAGAGACATTGTTGGCTCAGTCCTCAAGGGAAACTCAGAGGCGGCCCACGCCGCCGCTGTGGACGTGGTCCATAGACTTGGCGCGCGCGGCTACTTCGACTTCCGGGACCTGCTTGAGAAGCGTGGTGCTTGACGCGGGGTGAGTCCTTTCGTAGACTGGCCGTGTCTCGGACTGCACCCTTTGGCGATTCCGCGCAGTCCGCTCCCCTCTCCCTTGCCCGAAGCACCGAAGCCCGTCGGACCTTGATCAATACGGGCATCGGCAACGCGCCGATGCGATCTGGCGATCCGCCTGCCATCCTCGCGGGCCATCGCTAACCCCTTCGTTTTCCAGCCGATCCCAAGGCACTGCGCCCTTTCGCCAAAAGGTGCAGTCCCTCGCCTACCTCGGCGTCGCTCAACCTCATGCCCTTCGATCTCCCGACCCAGCGTCTTCCGCGCTACCTCACCCAGGAGGAAGTCCGCAGCTTCTTCGGGGTGATTCACGATCTTCGGGACCGCGCCCTCTTCGGTCTCGTCTACCTCTACGGCCTCCGAGTTGGCGAGGTAGCCTTGCTCGCCCGCGGGGACGTGGACCTCGACCGCTCCCGCATCGTCGTGAAGCGCCTCAAGGGCGGCGCGTGGGCCGAGCGTCCGCTCTTCTCGTGGGCGCGGGAGCTCCTCGAAGCGCACGTGCGAGAATTGAGAGGCGTCCGTCCCGACGCTCCGCTCTTCCCCGGCAACGGCGGTCCCCTCCGCAAGCGGCAGATCCAGTCCCTCTTCGCGCGGTACCGGGATCGCGCGGGCCTCCCCCGGTCCGTGACGGCGCACGCGCTCCGCCACTCGATCGCGACCCATCTCCTCGATGCCGGCGTGAGCCTGGAGTTCGTGCAGGACCACCTGGGCCACCAGAGCATCCGTTCCACGTCGATCTACGCCCGCATCACCGACCACCACCGCGTCGCGCTCTTCCGCCGGCTCGAGACCTCCCCCTGGATCGTCCGGCCGACCGGGGAGACCGTGCCGGAGAAGCGCCCGCGTCTCGCGGGCGGGGAGGCATCGCCATGAACCCGAGTCTTCGTGCCCTTCACCCGGTCGCGCTCCGCCCTGTCGGCTTCCTCGTCCTCTGCGTCTGCTTCCTCGCGGGCTGCGGCGGAGGAGGGGACAAGGTCACCGACCCAGGGACGCCCGGGGAGACCACGATCCTGGACGCCAGCCCGGGATCGTGGACGCCCACGCGGCTCCAGCTCGTCGAGCGCCTCTACACGAACGACTGCATCTACGACTACAAGGACTCCTCGGACCTTGGACTCGTCCTCTCGGGTGCCGTCTTCGGCTTTCATGGGACTGCCGGCGGTTGCGGCAACGAATCGCGAAGCTGTGCCCCTCAAGGCGTCGATGCGGTCCTGTCGTCAGGCCGGATCGACTTCACGCGCTACTCCGAAGCGCGGCTCCGCTGCGTCCTTCGATCCGGAGGAGCCGGGCGACGGGGCTATGAGGGCGGAGGCCTCCGTGGCCGTGCGACCTTCGCCCACGTGTACGTCGACATCGCCTCGAACGTGCCGGGGACGCCGGACCTGCGCGTCGTCTACCGGGAATTCCAATCGAACGACACGACGGAAACCGCAATCGACGTCTCGCTCGAGAACGCACTCGGACTCCGTGAGGCGACCGTTGTGATCACGCTGGATGCCAAGGCCGATTGCAGCGTGCTACGTCACTATGGACCGCCGGACTGGTACAGCTACGGCGAAGGCACGGGCTTCGTCGAGGTCCGGGACCTTCGCGTCACGGGGAAGGAGCGGTGACCATTCCGGCATGTCCATGTCCGGGCAGATTGTTCACCTGAGCCCCGGCCCGTTCGGGACCGTCACCGGAACGAATCCCGCATGTCGCGGGAGAGGAGGCATTTCGATGCATCTGCAGTTCGGCGTCTTTCCGAGGGCTCCGAGGCTCCTCGTCGGTCTTCTCTCGCTCCTCCTCTGCCTCGCCGCCGGCTGCGGTGGCGGGGACAAGGGGACGAACCCGAACGGCACCGCGGACACGCTCATCCTCGGCACGGACCCCGCGTCCTGGACGGCGGTCGCGGTCACGACGATGGAGGGGGCGGATGACCCACAGTACGCATGCGACTACCAGGTACGGGATTCCTCGGACATCGGACGAGCGCTGTCGAACGGAGTCATCGGCTTCCGTGGAGTCTCGATCGGCTGTGGGCAGTCCTGCGGACCCAGAGGGACGTACGCCAATCTCCGCTCCATCCCGGTGGACTTCACCCGATACTCAACCGCGCGCCTCCGCTGTCTCATCCGGGCTGGCGGCAGCGGCGACCCGTTCCCGTACCACAGTGGCGGCCTGAGGGGACTGCGGAACGATCAGGCGCACCTGTACGTCCACGTCCGCTCGAACGTCCCCGGGACCCCGGACCTCACCTACGTCGTTCGACGTGACTACGCGAGCGTGTCTGACACGACGGAGACACCGATCGACGTCTCGCTCGAAAACGCTCTCGGCTTCCACGAGGCCACGGTCGAGATCGACCTCGACGCGAAGGCTGCCTGCGGCGAGTGGTACGACTCGAGCCCCGGGGGCGGCTACCGGTACGTTCCGGGCGCGGCGATCCTCGAAGTGCTGGACTTCCGCGTGACAGGCAGAAAGGAATAGACGCGCGACATCAGTGATCGGCCGCATGGATCCACGGCGAAGCGCCCCGCTCGTCCAACCTGGCCAGATCCGTCGCGTCCTTATACAATGGGAAGAGCCGCGGAGCGCGTCGCGTCCCGCGAGCAAGCCATGCCATTGACCCACCCATCCCATGCCAGAGAGCGAATTCGGCCCACCACCAGAAGCGCGTGATTGGCACCCCCCGGCGGACGTGCCCGAGCAGTCGCCAGAGAGCCATCGTCCCGAGGAAGCCGCCGAACCCCCGGTCGCCTCTGATACGACGATCGTAACTCCACCGACGACCGAAACTAGGGTGGTCGATGCTGATGAAGTCGATAGAGCCGAGGAGAATCCAGAGACGGAGGCTGCGGAGGACGAGGACCGCGAGGGCCAGGAGGCGGCACTGAAGCTCGAGCGCGAAGTGCGAGCCGGGCTTGCCACGCTCCACGGCCTCCTGCAACTCGATCCAAACATGCGCGCCGGCAAAGCTCCGGAGGAGGCGCAGTTCAACCATCTCGTCGATGCCTCCGGGAAGCTGGCCGAACTCCTCGTGGGATCCCGCAAAGGACTCTACGACGCGCTGCGATACGACGAGAGCTTTCGGAACGCGGACCTCCCGACCTTCACCCGTCGCGCGATGGACATACTGGCGGTCTGGTTCCACGCTGAACTCATGAAGGAGGCGCTCGACCGCTCGCTCGAGAGGAGGACATCGGGAGGCACGACGGCGGCTCAAGAGATCGCGGACACGGTGCCGCATCCGTCGCCGCAGGAGGGAACGGGTCCCGCGAGCGCTCCCGAAGAGCCCCCGGGGGATGGGGATCGGTCCGCCGCCGCGTAGCGGCTCCCCGTGTCGAAGTACCGCCGTCGTGCCTAGTCAGGGTCGAGCCTTTGTCGTCGCGTCGGCCGGCACCCGCGCGCCATGAACCCCGTTGCGTTGCCTTGTCAGGCGAGATATCCTCGTCCTTCGTCGGAATCGATTTCGAAAGGGGGGGTGCATGGCTAAGCCGCTGCTGGCCAATGTGTTTACCCATTGGCACAAGTCGTTCGACGGGTTCCAGACCTCCACGCTCGACTTCTACGCCGCCGTCGAGGCCGCGATCGGGAACCGCAAGATCCCGGATCTCTCCATCTCGCGCGTCGACTTCCACGAGGGCGGCGCGGTCTCCGCGAAACGCGAGTACCTCCGCGTCACGCGCCAGAAGCTCACCTTCGACCTCTGCGCCGCGCCCTTCGGCACCGGCTACTTCTTCTCGTGGTGGCTCGGCGAGAAGAAGCCGTCCCGCTGGGTGGCGCTCCTCTTCCTCGGCGTCCTCGTGCTGGCGTTTCTCTTCATACGCAGCCGTCCGTTCCGGGCGATCTTCGGCGGCATCTGGAGAGCGCTCGCGCACGTTCCGATCCCGTACTTCTTCGGGCTCACCTGGCCCATCGTGGTCGTGGGCATGGTCCTGCTCGTCGTCGTCGTCTTCAAGCAGCTCGCGCGATTGATCGGCGCGGATCCCGAGGATGCGATCCTCGCGGTGCCGCTCGTCGGCCCGATCTACCGCGCCCTCGCGAATCCGCTCACGTACTACCGCGTCGACACGATGCTCATGTTCCAGGACGTGGTCCGCGCCGCGGTCAACGAGGCGATCGACGGCGTCACGACGGCGAAGGGGCTCCGCGCGCTCACCGAGGACGAGAAGAAGCCGATCATGCGGGGCTTCCTCAACGGCTGAGGGATGCCATGCGCATGCGCGTTCGCGAAGGATGGGAAGGTGTAGGCCGGGACGCGCCAGCGCCCGATCGCCCCGAAGGGCCTCGGACGGTGGACTACAGGTACGTCCGCTCCGCGTCTCCCCTCACGGACGCCACTCGGGCGACGAAGCCCCGAGGAACCACCCGCGGCGTTCGAGTCGGCGGCGGAGGCGTCGGCACGTCCGGGACCGGACTCCGAGCGCTCCGATGACCGATCCGAGACCGAGCACGGCCCACGGAAGGATGGCGGACCCAAGGGCCGCGACTCCTTCGTTCGAGACCTGTGCGGTCAGGGGGTTCGGCGTGCGGAGCACCACGAAGAGGCCCACGAGCGCGATCGGCGCCGGGTACCGCAGCCACGCGAGCGTGCGGAGGAACCTCCAGACGAGCCGCGCCGTTCCGGCGAGCGGCACGAAGAGGAGCCAAAGGAACGTCCCCATCAGTCGTCGTCTCATGGTCGTATCGGTTACTGATCATGGGCTAACGCTCCCGGCCTATCTCGCGACCGAAGGGACCGGGTGCCGACACCGAAGCGGGCGCCAGCCGGTCCGCGCGTCATCGAGGATGGGCCTCCGGCACCCCCTCGGTCAAGGGGGTCGTCCACCCCGCGGGAGGGCGTCGCCATGAGCCTCGTCGAGCACCTGACCCGGCAGTTCTCCGCGTGGGAGCAGCGCGGGCGGGGCTGGAGCGTGTGGGACGAGCCCGTCGACCTCGAACCGCCCTTCCTCCCGTTCCAGCCGACGCTGCCGTCCTCGGACGGTGCTCCCGTCATCGACGACGGGCGGAAGCCGACCGCGCTGAGCGCGATGGCGGACGGCCTGCGCGGCCTCTTCGCCCGGAAGGCGCCGCGATCCCCGTCCCTCGACGAACCCGACCCGGACGAGTTCCCGTTCCCCGAACCGGAGCCGTCCCTCGACCTCTCGCCCGCCGCGGAGACCCAGCTCGCCGTCCCGCAGGACCTCCTCGTCACGCCCGAGGCGGCGGAGCAGTGGCTCCTCGCGTCCGGACGGCCGGGGAGTCCCGCCGCCTTCGAACTCATCGGCACGGAGGCGGCGATCACGATCCAGCTCGCGGCCCGAGGCGCGGACGCGCAGACGGCCGCGCGGCTCGCGGCGTACTTCCCGGAGATCGTGGGACGGCGCGAGGACGGAAGGCTCGCCCGCGCGTGGCGGGGCGCGCTCGGCCCCGCGGCGGTCGTCGACTTCGGGCTCTCGCGCGAGACGATGCTTCCCCTGCGGACGTACTGGAACTTCAACGTGGACCCGCTCCTCGGCTTCCTCGCCGCACTCGGGTCCCTCGGTCCCGGCGAGGTCGGCGTCGTGCAGGTCCTCTTCCAGCCCGTGGCGGGCTCATGGGGGGAAGGGCTGCGGCGCGCGGTCGTGGGCGCCGACGGCGAGCCCTTCCTCCTCGACGCCCCGCGCGAGTTCACGACGCTCACCGAGCGCAAGTGCGGCCGGCCCCTCTTCGCGGTCGTGCTCCGGGTCGGGGCGCGCGCCCCCGGGGACGAGCGGGCCTGGGAGATCGCGCGCTCCCTCGGCCTGGGGATCCGGATCGTCGCGGACCCGGCCGGCAACGAGCTCATCCCGCTCGCGAACGACGGCTACCCCGACGACGCGCACGAGTACGACCTCCTCGACCGGGTCTCCAGAAGGAGCGGCATGATCCTCTCGAGCGAGGAGCTCGCCATGCTCGTCCACCCGCCCTCCTCCTCCGTCGTCATCGAGCAGCTCGAACGCTGGGTGAGGAAGACGAAGGCCGCGCCGAAGATCGCGCACGGCAACCGCCTCGTCCTCGGCAGGAACGTCCACGGCGCGAACGAGACGCTCGTCACGGTCTCGCCCGAGCAGCGCTCGCGGCACATGCACCTCATCGGCGCGTCCGGGACGGGGAAGTCGACGCTCCTCCTCACCATGACCCTCCAGGACCTCGCGAACGGGGACGGCGTCGGCGTGCTCGATCCGCACGGCGACCTCGTCGAGGCGGTCCTCGCGCGCATCCCGCCGGAGCGGCTCGACGACGTCGTCCTCTTCGATCCGTCGGACGCGGACTGGCCGGTCGGGTTCAACATCCTCTCCGCGCACACGGAGCTCGAGAAGACGCTCCTCTCCTCGGACCTCGTCGCCATCTTCCGCAGGATGTCCGAGACCTGGGGCGACCAGATGAACGCGGTCTTCGCGAACGCGATCGCCGCCTTCCTCGAGAGCCCGCGCGGCGGGACGCTCCAGGACCTCCGCCGCTTCCTCGTCGATCCCGCGTTCCGCACGGGGATCCTCGCGACGGTGACGGACCCCGACATCGCCTACTACTGGCAGAAGGAGTTCCCGCTCCTCTCGGGCCGGCCGCAGTCGCCGATCCTCTCCCGCCTCGACGGCTTCCTCCGGCCGAAGCTCATCCGGAACATGGTCGCGCAGCGCGACGACCGGCTCGACTTCGCCGAGATCATGAACCGGGGTCGGATCTTCCTCGCGAAGCTCGCGCAGGGGACGATCGGGGAGGAGAACGCGCACCTCCTCGGCACCTTCCTCGTCGCGCGGCTCCAGCAGACGGCGATGGGCCGGCAGGAGATGGCCGCGGCCGAGCGCCGCCCCTTCTACCTCTACATCGACGAGTTCCAGCACTTCATCACGCCGTCCATGGCCCAAATCCTCTCCGGCGCGCGGAAGTACCGCTTGGGCCTCGTCCTCGCCCACCAGGACCTCCAGCAGGTCGCCGGCCAGGACGCGGACGTCCTCTCCTCGGTCATCTCGAACTGCCACACCCGGGTCTGCTTCCGCGTCGGCGAGCAGGACGCGAAGGCGCTCGTGAAGGGCTTCGGCTCCTTCGAAGCGCAGGACCTCCAGAACCTCGGAATCGGCCAGGCGATCGCCCGGATCGAGCGGGCCGAGTACGACTTCAACCTCGACACGCCGATGCTCGCGGACGTCGATTCAGACAATGCGGCAGCGACCCGCCATGAGGCGGTCTCGAGATCCCGCGCACGCTACGCGCGGAGCCGCGAGGAGGTGGAGAGGTTGGCGCGCCCCGTGGCCGCACCGGTCCCTTCAGAAGTACCGACCGAGCCGCAGGAAGAGGTCGTGCAGCCGGAGCCGAAGAAGGTCGCGGCGGAAGCGAAGCGACCGAAGAAGGCGAAGGAGGCACCGGCAGCACCGACTCCGACCGCGGCCGCTCCGTCCCTCACGCTCGTCCCGACGACGGGCCGCGGTGGCGCGCAGCACCGCTACCTCCAGGAGCTCTTCAAGCGATGGGCGGAGGCGCACGACTGGCGGGCGGCGGTCGAAGAGGCGATCCTCGACGGTCTCGGCAACGTCGACGTCGCCCTCCGCAAGGGGGACCGCTCGGTCGCCTGCGAGATCGCGGTCACGACCGCCCCCGACCACGAGGTCGGCAATATCAAGAAGTGCCTCGCGGCGGGCTTCGGGCACGTCCTCGTCGTCTCGCCGGAGAAGAAGACGCTCAACGCCGTGCGGCAGCGAGCCGCACGGGAGTTCGCGGAGGAGGAGCTCGCCCGCGTGCGTTTCGGCTCTCCCGAGGAAGCGTTCACGGAGCTCGAGGGGATCGAGGCGGAAGCCGCGGGCGGCACCGCCACCGTGCGCGGATACACGGTCAAGGTGAAGTACCGGGCCATCGCGGAGCAGGAAAAGACGGCGAAACGGCAGGCGGTGTCGGGCGTCATCGCGCGGGCGATGAAGCGCATGAAGGGCGACTGAGCAGCAAGCGGATGCTTGGCATCCGGATCGGCGGTTCAGGAGGAACGGTTGAGTACGGAAGGGTTCTTCGAGGAGTCGCTTGAGCAGTCGAGGGTCAAGGCGGCGATCGTCGCGAAATACTTCTCCGCCTGGGCGAGGGTCGTCATCCCGTGGGCCAAGAAGGGCGCGAAGCGCGTCGCCTACATCGATCTCTTTGCCGGACCAGGGCGATATGACGACGGCACGAAGTCGACCCCGATCATGGTGCTCGAAACCGCGCTCGCGAATCCGGATCTGACGAAGATGCTCGTGTCCATGTTCAACGACAAGGACGAGGCACATTGCCGGTCTCTCGACCAAGCGATTGCGGCGATCCCCGGTATCAAGCGGCTGAAGCACGCCCCGCAGGTCCACAACGAGGAGGTCGGCGAGCGGATCGTGAAGATGTTCGAGGAATCGACGCTCATCCCGACCCTCTTCTTCGTGGACCCTTGGGGGTATAGGGGGCTGTCGCTGCGGCTCGTGAACTCCGTGCTCAAGGATTGGGGCTGCGACTGCATCTTCTTCTTCAACTACACCCGCATCAACATGGGGCTCGGCAACGAGTTCGTGAAGGAGCACATCGACGCGCTCTTCGGAGAGGAGCGGGGCGCGGCCCTGCGCGCTCGGCTGGAGTTGCTTTCGCCCGACGAACGCGAGACAGCGATCATCGAAGAGCTGGCAACGGCGCTCCGTGACATGGGCGGTAAGTACGTCCTCCCGTTCCGCTTCCGGAACGAGTCGGGTTCCCGGACGAAGCACCACCTCATCTTCGTGAGCAAGCACGTCCGCGGGTATGAAATCATGAAGGAGATCATGGCCGGAGAGAGCAGCAAGACGGAGCAGGGCGTCCCGTCGTTCGAGTACAACCCCGCGGACAAGAACTACCCGCTTCTCTTCGAGCTTGCCCGCCCGCTCGATGAGCTCGAGGCGATGCTCGCCGAGGAGTACGCGGGCCAGACCCTGACCATGCAGCAGGTGTATGAGGGCCATCATGTCGGACGGCGGTTCATAAAACGGAACTACAAGGACGCGCTCCGGAAGATGGAGGAGAGCGGTGCCGTGGGGATCGACCCGCCGGCTGCGAAGCGACTGAAGAGGAATGGACTGGTGACCGTCGCTGACACGGTGCGGGTTGCCTTCAAGAAAAGGAAGAAATAGATGGGACTCCGATCATCGATCGAGTGGACCGAGTCCACCTGGAACCCGGTCACGGGGTGCACGAAAGTGAGCCCCGGCTGCAAGCACTGCTACGCCGAGCGGATGGCTGTCCGCCTTCGCGCGATGGGCCAGCCGAACTACGCGAACGGCTTCGAGCTTACCCTCCATGAGCACGTCCTCGAGATGCCGCTCCGGTGGAAGAAGCCGCAGGTCATCTTCGTGAACTCAATGAGCGACCTATTCCACCAGCGGGTGCCGGTCGCGTTCATCGAGCGCGTGTTCTCGGTGATGGCAGAAGCCGAGTGGCACACCTTCCAGGTGCTCACCAAGCGGAGCAGCCGGCTCGCGGATGTGAGCTATCGCCTCCCCTGGCGAGAGAATATCTGGATGGGCGTGAGCGTCGAGAGCGCGGCGTACGACGCACGTGTCGACGACCTCCGTCGGACGGGCGCCGCGGTAAAGTTCCTTTCGCTCGAGCCCCTTCTCGGTCCGCTCCCGGCGCTCGACCTCTCTGGCATCGACTGGGTGATCGTCGGTGGCGAGTCGGGACCGCGGGCACGGCGCATGGATCCCGCGTGGGTCCGAGAGATCCGGGATCAGTGCGTCGCGGCTCGCGCGCCGTTCTTCTTCAAACAATGGGGCGGTGTCCAGAAGTCGAAGAACGGCCGGGTGCTCGATGGTCGGACGTGGGACGAGATGCCCAGCGAGCCGATTGCGGAGCGACCGGCCGCGGCCGGATGAGGGGCTCACAGTTGATGAAAGATCGCGAGGAAGTCAGGATTGATCACTTGAGAGGTGCTCATGCCGACCACTGAAGCGCACGACCTGCCGGAACGTCTCTTCGATTTCGCCATGACTCCTCGATTCGCGGAGATTCTGGCTGAGTTGCGAGGTGAGGCCGAACCTGAGGATTGGAGCTACCATTCCGCACAAGCGGATAGCGAAGAGCGTGACATGCCGATTCTCCACAGCTACATCCGCTACACGTACGCCCGGCTCGCGGAGGAGAGCAGGGTTCTCACGGAAAGAAAGATCCTTGTGTCCGAGGACGAGGAGTCGGCGTGCTTCAATACCGGACTAGTGACCGAGAACCAGGAAGAGATCTTCGCGCTCTTCGTCAAGAACAACATGCCTGACAAGCCGTATTGGCACTTCCGACGATTCTGTCGAGCCGGCGAACATGACCTATCACGATTCCCACGCCTGCCGGGAATGGCCAGCTACTATGAGAACGCTGCCGATCTCGTCTACGACGTGCAGAAGGAGTTGCGCGTCAACTACGAGCACATCATCGAAGACAATAAAGAGCGGTTTCCCGAACCGTTCAAGAGCATGGATAACTACGCGGTCCAGAACGTCCTTCGCCGTGCGATCGACGGATCACTGGTGAGAGTCAGAAGGAACTACAAGACCGCGATCCCGCAGTACCACCAGGGCAGCGTCCAGCTCCTGCTACCCCTATGCCTGACTTCAGCGCGGCGTGCGGATCTCGCGTTGGTGATTGCGAACTACTGCGACTTCTATCGTGCCGCGACCTGTCTGACCCTGGAGATGGCGTACAACAACGCGCGTCTGCTCGCTCGCCCCGATCGAGACTGGCTGCAACCGTAGGGGTCTGTTGGCATCATGGAACGAAAGCCGTCCAAGAAGAGGTCGGACGATTCGGAGAAGCAAGTCGGCATCTGGATTCGCGTCTCGACCGAGGACCAGGCGAGGGGGGAGAGCCCGGAGCACCACGAGCAGCGCGCCCGGATGTACGCCGAGGCGAAGGGCTGGCGCGTGCGGGAGGTGTACCACCTGGAAGCGATCTCCGGGAAGTCGGTCATGGGACTCCCAGAGACCGAGCGGATGCTCGGGCACGTCCGCGCGGGCCACATCAGTGCACTGATCTTCTCGAAGCTCGCGCGGCTTGCCCGGAACACCCGAGAGCTTCTCGAGTTCGCCGACATCTTCCGTGACCACGACGCCGACCTCGTCTCCCTTTCCGAGGCCATCGACACCTCGACGCCGGCGGGGCGGCTCTTTTTCACGGTGGTCGCGGCCATGGCCCAGTGGGAGCGGGAGGAGATCGCCGACCGGGTCGCGGCCTCCGTCCCGGTCCGGGCCAAGCTCGGCAAACCCCTCGGAGGGGCTGCCCCCTTCGGCTACCAGTGGGAGAATCGGGAGCTTGTCCCGGATCCCAAGGAGGCCCCCGTCCGGAAGCTCATGTACGAGCTCTTCATCGAGCACCGCCGGAAGAAGGCGGTCGCCCGGCTCCTCAATGAGAGGGGGTACCGCACCCGGAACGGCTCGAAGTTCACGGACACGACCGTCGACCGGCTCCTCCGGGACCCGACCGCGAAGGGGGTCCGCCGGGCGAACTACACGAAGTCCCTCGGGGAGAAGAAGCACTGGAGGATGAAGCCCGAGGACGAGTGGGTCCTAACCCCCGTCGAAGCGATCGTCCCCGAAGAGGTCTGGAACGCCGCGAACGCGATCCTCGAGGAGCGGCGGCGGAACGGCAAGCGCCCGGCGAAGAAGCCGGTCCATCTCTTCACCGGCCTCGTCGAATGCCACTGCGGCCAGAAGATGTACGTCCCGTCGAACAGCCCGAAGTACGTCTGCTACAAGTGCCGCAACAAGATCCCCGTCGAGGACCTCGAAGCCGTCTTCGCCGAGCAGCTCCAAGGCTTCGTCCTCTCCCCGGAGGACGTCGCGAAGCACCTCGGCCAGGCTGACGAGGCGATTCAGGCGAAGGAGGAGGCGCTCCGCGCGCTCGAGGCGGAGCGCGACCGGGTCTCCCAGGAGATGCAGAAGGTCTACCGCGCCTACATCGCCGACGAGATCTCCGTCCAGGGCTTCGGCCGGACGAACCGCCCCCTCGATGAGCGGCTCAAGCAGATCGAGGAAGAGCTCCCACGCCTCCAGGGCGAGGTCGACTTCCTCAAGATCCAGCTCCTCTCCCGCGACGAAATCCTGACGGAGGCCCGGGACCTCTACTCCCGCTGGAAGACCCTCTCCCCGGAGGACCAGCGGCAGATCGTCGAGCACATCGTCGAATCGATCGTCATCGGGAAAGGGGACGTCGAGATCCATCTCTCCTACCTCCCTTCTCGTTCCGAAGCGGTGACGGAAAGGCAACGCAACTCCACGGATTCATGGTGGCCGCGAGGATCACTCTCGCCGGGAAGCTCGCCGCTCCGTGCGCGCGCACGATCGTCACGCGCCCCTCCTCGAGCGGCTGGCGCAGCAAGTTCAGCGTGGCCGGCGAGAACTCCGGCAACTCGTCGAGGAAGAGCACGCCGTTGTGAGCAAGGCTCACCTCGCCGGGCCGCGGGCCCCGTCCCCCGCCGATCAACCCCGCTCCGCTGATCGAGGTGTGCGGCGCGCGGAAGGGCCGCCGAGTCAGGAGCCCCGATCCCTCGGGCACCGACCCATTCGCGCTGTAGATCAGAGTGGTCTCGAGACTCTCCCGCGCCGTCATGGGCGGCAGGATCCCCGGAAGCCTGTGGGCGAGGAGCGACTTCCCGGTGCCCGGCGGACCCACGAGCAGGATGTTGTGGCCTCCGGCGACCGCGACCTCGATCGCCCGCCGCGCGAACGCCTGCCCTCGAATGTCGGAGAGATCGGCGGTCTCCCCGGTCGTATCGGCCGCTGGCGTCGGCGCCGCGACGGGGATCGCGTGCGCGGGTGGACGCCCGCGGATCGCGTCGATCGCTTCGTGGAGGGTTGCGACGGCGACGACATCGACCCCATCGACGCACGCAGCCTCCGCCGCGTTCGCGACCGGGATCATGAGCCGCCGTCGCGGACCCTGGTCCTGGGCGACGCACATCGCCATCGCGAGAACGCCCCGCACGGGCTTCACGACGCCGTCGAGGGAGAGCTCGCCCGCGATCGCCCAGCCGGCGAAGGAGTCGCGCGGCAGGCCCCTCTGCTCGGCGAGGATCGCGATGGCGACGGGCAGGTCGAAGTTGGCGCCTTCCTTGGGAATCTCAGCGGGAGAGAGGTTGATCGTGATCCGCCGGTCGGGGAAGGGAAGCCCGCTCGCCTTGAGCGCCCCCTCGACTCGCTCCCGGCTCTCGCGGACGGATAGATCGGGCAAACCGACAATCGCGATCCGCGGATAGCCGTTCGTGACCGCGACTTCGACGGTGACCGGTCGCGCCTCGACGCCCGAGAGCGTGAAGGAGCGGATCTTCGAGATCCGTTCACCTCCGCCGCCCGCGGGCGTGAGGTCCGGAGGGACTGGGTCGGCCGATCGGAATGGAGCCTGTTCGATTCCCACGAGCGGACCGGTAGCAGGAAGGGAGCCAGCCACTACCTTCCGGGCGCGCGGGCGCTTGCGCCCTTCCCCCTGCCCCCCCGCCGATCCGCGTGTTACGATCCCGGGCGCCATGCGAAATGACGCACCAGGAATGACGCGTCGCGGCGGGCTCGCCGCGCTCGGCCGTCCATGATCACGATCCTGCGCACGACGATCGGAAAGGCGCTCGCGCTGAATCGCAAGCTTCCCCATCCGATCCAGAACCTGAACGTGAGCCTCTATGGAGCGTGGCAGCACTGGATGCGCTACGGGGCGGACTTCCGCAAGATGCGCCGATTCCTCGCCGAATCGGAAGGCTGGAGCGCGCAGGAGATCGAAGCCTACCAGCGATCGGAGCTGACGGCGCTCCTGCTCCACTGCGCGCGGCGCGTTCCCTACTATCGCGACCTGTTCGCGCGCCTGGGGCTCGACGAGCGAGACCTCGCCGCGCCGGATGTCTTGAGCCGCCTGCCGTTGCTGGAGAAGTCCACCGTCCGCGCGGCGCCCAAATCCTTCACGACTGAAGGGGTGCGCCGCTGGACGACGCTCTCGAAGGGAACCTCGGGGACGACCGGCACGCCGATGATCTTCATCTGCAACCGGACCGAGGCCCAGCGATACTGGGCCTTCGCCGATCGGATGCGCCACTGGGCGGGCTCTCGCGTCGGACTCCGCCGGGCGACGATGTCCGCGGTCCCGGCCGTTGCTCTCGACAGGCGAAAGCCCCCTTACTGGCGGCACGACTGGATCGAGAACAAGATCCTCTTCGCGATCCACAACCTGGCGCCCTGGAGCGTCCGCGACTATGCCCGCCGGATGAACGCGTTCCGCCCCGAGGAGCTGATCGGTTATCCCTCCGCGCTGAGCCTGCTGGCCCGGCTCTGGCCCGAGGACGACCCGCCCGTCTTCCATCTGAAAGCGATCATCTCCAGCGCGGAGACGCTCTTTCCCTTTCAGCGCCAGGTCATCGAGAGCCGGTTCGAATGCAGGGTCTCGGATCAGTACAGCGCCGGCGGGGAAATGGGCCCGGTGATCTCGAACTGCGAGAAGGGCCGCTATCACGAGCATCCGGAGAGCGGAATCATCGAGCTTCTGGACAGCCAAGGAAGGCCGGCGCCGGTCGGCGAGCCCGGCGAGATCGTGATCACCGGCTTCATCAATCGGACGATGCCGCTGATCCGTTACCGCACCGGCGATGCCGCGACCGCCCTCGACGCGGGGCGGTGCCCCTGCGGGAGGGCGTTTCGTCAGTATCTCTCGATCGACGGTCGCATCCACGACCGGCTCGTTCTGCCCGACGGACGCGTGCTGACCCAGATCGCGAGCATTGTCGAAGTCTTCCCGCGCACACGGGAATGCCAGTTCCGGCAGTCTACACGGGAGAAGATCCGGCTCGACCTCGTTCCCGAGCCGGGATTCGGCGAGAGAGATGCCGCCTCGATTCGAGCGACGATGCAGCCCTTCCTGGGTCCCGGAGTCGACTTCGAGATCCGGCTGTCCGATGCGATCGAGCGCTCCAAGCAGGGAAAGGTGCGCCTCGTGATGAGCGAGCTCGAGGATGCGCGCTTCGATCTGTGAGCCCTGGCGCCGGCGCGGCCATCCTCATCCGCGCGGATGTCGCGGCATCTCCATGGATCCTCTTGACGAGGGGGGATCGGATGTCCGAGTCTCGTTCTGCGACGGAGGGATCGATGAACAAGGCACTTCTGCTTATGATCGGCATCGCAATTGGTTATGCGTTCAAAGCGGGCCTCGATGCGGCAAAGCAGCAGGAGGAGGCCTCATCCCTCTGGGAAATACCGCCGGGCGATCCGTGGGCGGCCGACGATCACTTGATCGAAGGGGAGTTCGACCCCGAAGCCCTCGCTTTTTGATCCCGAGTCGCCGGTTTTTGTCTCATCGTGCCCTCAGGGACAGTGAAGCCGGCTGAAATCGCCTCGTCATTCCTGTATAGTTAAGGGGCCATTCGGCGACGGTGAACGCGTCGCCGGTGCGATCGATCCAGAGGTCCGCGCCCAATCTGGAATCGTTCTGACTTCGGACCTCGGGATCCTTCATATGATTGCCCTCCCGGGAGTTCACTCGAGGAGAGCGCGGGCACGACGCCCGTTCATCAGGCCGCCTGGGCCGATCCCACGTCGGTTCCGGGAGAAGTCGGAGGAAATATCCATGCTGTGGAAGCGATGCATTGTCTTGGTTGCCTTGGGACTTGCTCTCGCTCACCCGGTGGCTGCCGTGGTGGAGTCAGGGATGGCCGAGTACGAGGTCCCGTTGCCGGAAGCGCAAGTGACCAGGACCTTCGAGACTCCCGATGAGGCGCGATCGGCCCAGCTGCTGCCGGCGCTTGCCGACTTCCGCTCCGGGGAAGGAGCGGGATGGGCGATCTGGCAGTGGAGTCCCGAGCTCAACGCGCCCGCGACGCTCGTGGGCCCCGGCATCTCCCTTGTGAGTCCCGGAGCCTCTCGAGAGACCATCCAGGCCGCGGTCGAGGCCTTCGTCTCGCGCAACGCGAGTCTCCTGCGTTGCGAGACCCGTGACCTGCGGCTCCACGACATCATCGAGATGCCCAACGGGCTGACCTATGTGATCTTCGACCAGATCTACCAGGGCCGCCCCGTCGTCTTCGGCCGCATCGACGTCGCATTGCGCGACGGCACGGTCGTGCTGGTGGGCTCTGAGTTCTACAACGACATCGGGATTGGCGCCTATCCCGCGATCGGAGAAGGAGTCGCCGTCGCGACTGCTCACCTCGGGATTCCCTCGAGCCCCGAGGACGCCCCCCAGGGGCCGGCGAATCTCGTCGTCCTTCCCCTCTTTCGCGAAGGCGCGCCCGAGTATCGCCTCGCCTGGGAGATCGACCTGAAGACTCATGAGCCGGAGAATATCTGGCGGACCTACGTCGATGCCGTGAGCGGCGATCTCCTCTGGAGGACCGGGCTTTACTCGTTCTACACGCTCTACGGCTACGTCCACGCCGATGTCGAGCTGGGCGAGGTCAACGGGGGCTTCACCGAGGTCGGCCTTGAGGACGAGAGGCTCCAGGCGAGCGGGAGCTACAACGGATACACCGACGAGGTCGGCGATTGGACGATCGAGGTTCCCAACAACGTCGTCTACAGCGTGGTGACGGAGCACTTCGGCCGCTACTGCAACGTGAATCGATACGATGGCGCCAGCGCGGTCCTGACGGAGAACGGGACCCCCTCGGCCCCGATCAACTTCTACTTCGATGCGTCGAACTCCCAGCCTTCCGAGCGGGATGCCTATTACTACGTCAACACCGTCCACGACTGGCTCAAGATGGCGGATCCGACCGCAACTCAGCTCGACTACGCCTTGAGCACGAACGTCAACGTCACGACGGGCACCTGCAACGCCTACTGGAACGGCTCCTCGATCAACTTCTACAGGGAGGGCGGCGGCTGCAACAACATGGCCCGCATTTCCGATGTGGTCTACCACGAGTACGGGCACGCGATCTCGCAGAAGCTTTACTCGCCGAACGGCGTTCCGGGGAGCCTGGGAGAGGCGTACTCCGATATCGCCTCGGAGATGATCAACAACGATCCGTGCCTCGCCCGGTACTTCCAGGTGGGCGGCGGATGCCTCCGCAACGCGGAAAACCTGCGGCAGTATCCAGGGACAGAGTGCGGCGGCGAGATCTACTGCTTGAGCGAGATCCTG
The DNA here is from genome assembly GCA_034679345.1 of Candidatus Eiseniibacteriota bacterium. Lineage (GTDB taxonomy): Bacteria > Eisenbacteria > RBG-16-71-46 > CAIMUX01 > VGJL01 > JAXDAY01. The sequence goes on along the minus strand of JAXDAY010000028.1, from coordinate 44,477 downwards.
GCCGGCGCGATGTGGAAGACTCGCGAGTTCTTTAATATGCGCTACGGCGATGAGGGGGCTTATCCGATCCTGAGTCAGATCCACATCGAGGCGCTGCGAACCAAGCCGACGAGCTTCCCGACCTACCTGACCAGGCTTCTGATGGCCGATGACACTGATGCGAACCTCAACAACGGCACCCCGAACTGGGACGAGATCTGCGATGGATTCGCGATGCACAATCTCCCCTGCCCGGCGCTCACGAACTACGTCACCGTGACCGCGACCGAGCTCGACGACCAGCCGCAGGACAGCGGCGGCTACCTCGTCACCGCCGTCGCAGTCGCGGTCGGCGGCGGCTCGATCGACCCCAACGGAGTGCAGCTCTTCTACGTGGCCGATCCCGGCGGACGCGAGGATTGGCAGTCGGTCACGATGACCGCGACCGGCGTTCCGAACGAATACGAGGGGACGATCCCCCAGCAGGCTTGCGGCAGCTTCGTGCGTTACTACGTCCGCGCGCAGAAGCTCACCGGTGAGTACGCGACCGCTCCGGAGAACGCTCCCTACCGTCAGGCCTACGAGTTCATGACCGGCCCCTACGAGGTCAAGATCGACGACGACCTCGAGGCGGAGGGGGGCTGGACGCTCGGCTGGACGGGCGACACCGCGACCCAGGGCATGTGGGAACGGGACGATCCGGGTGGAAAGTGGAGCGACACCTGGGGCTACACGCAGCCTGAGGACGACCACTCGGCGGCCGGCACGATGTGCTTCGTCACGGATGCGACCGGCGGCGCCTGGTCTTCCTACGACGTCGACGGCGGCAAGACCTCGGTCGTCTCTCCTCAAATGGACTGGCGGCAGTCGTTCGCTCCGGGCGACAGCACGGATGCGATCGCCTCGATCAGCTTCTGGGGCTTCTTCTTCGACTACACGCCGGTCGACGACACGCTTCGCTGCGCCATCAGTAACGACGATGGCGTGAGCTGGAAGGATCTCGTGAAGATCGAGGGCATGAACAAGAACGAGTGGACCTACTACAAGGTCTATGTCGGAACGGATGAGCTCGCCTTCACCGAGAACATGCGCGTCCGCTTCCAGATGGAGGACATCAACACGGCGACGACCTGCGCCGAGGCGGCGATCGACGACGTGATCATCCGCGTCAACGCCTGCCCGACCGACGTGGCTGACGGCGAAGCGGCGCCGCTGCGCTTCTTCGTCGATCCCGGGCGGCCGAATCCGTTCAACCCGATGACCTCGATCCGCTTCGGGATTCCTTCCGCGGAGCGCACCAAGGTGGACATCATCGACACCTCCGGACGGCGGGTCGCGACGCTCTTCGATGGCGTCCGGCAAGCCGGCTATCACTCGATCGTATGGGACGGCCGGGACGGGCAGGGCCACCCCGTGGGATCGGGAATGTACTACTGCAACGTCAAGTGGGCGGACAAGTCGATCCAGCGGAAACTGATGCTGGTGAAGTAGAGACTCGGCCCTGCCTTGCGACGGCGGCGGGACGGACTCAGCGGTCCGTTCCGCCGCCCTTCAATTCCACGAAGGCCGATGAGAGGAGACGCGCGATCATGGGGCGCTGATAGCGCGCGATGACATGCCTCCGGCCCCGCAGACCCATGGCGGCAAGCTTCTCCGGGGGCAGGGCGGCCATGCGGCGGATCGCATCCGCGAGGAGATCCGGCCTCTCGGGAGCCACGACGATTCCCGCCTCCGCCTCCTCCACCAGCTCGGCCATCTCCCCGTGAGCGGCGACGAGGATCGGCCGGCCGGCGGCGAGGTAGTCGAAGATCTTGTTGGCGAGGATCATCCTCTGGAAGGGATGGTCCCATGCGACGACGATCGATGCTGAGGCGGTCTGCAGCCTTTGGAACGCTTCTCTCTTCGAGAGGGTCCCTTCGAATGCGACGCAGGATAGCCCCTCTTCGCGGGCGCGCGCGACAAGCGCGTCGCGCTGATCTCCGTCGCCGATGAAGGCGAATCGGATCTCCGGATGGTACCGCAGGAGGCTCGCTGCATCCAGGATCTGCATGAGGCCGTTCCAGGGGCCGTGCGCCCCGGCATAGACGATCTCGAATCGATCGGTCGGAACGCTCCCCGGATCGGGCTCTATCGCGAGCATCCAATCATCGACGCCGTTCGGAGCGAGGAGGATCCTCGATTCATCGACTCCCTCGGCCAGGAGGCCTCGAACGATTCCGCGCGTGACTGCGACGACGCGCGATGCACGGCGATAGAGGAAGCGCGCGAAGGAGGCGGCCAGCCGCACGATCCGCGCATCGGGACGCAACGCGCCCGCCACGACGGCAGACTGGGGCCAGAGATCGCGGACCTCGAAGACGAAGGGGACGCGCCGCGTCCAGGCGGCGAAGAACCCCGGGGCGCCGACCGAGAGCGGCGTGGAGGACGCGTAGACGAGATCGGCTCGCCCAGCGCGGAAGATCGAGGCGACCATCGCCATGAGCGCGTAGGAGAGGAAGTTGACGTAGCGCTTCTTGAGCGAGCCGCGCACCTCGGGGTAGGCCCAGACGCGCAGCAGCCGCACGCCGTCGACGGTCTCTTCACTGATGAGGCGGCCGCGGTACTTCTCAGGGATCGACATCGTCTTGTAGTTCACCGCGCCTGTCACGACCGTCACCTGGTGTCCATCGGCGGCCCAGGCGCGCGCGAACTGGTAGGCGCGCGAGCCGCCGGCTTCATCCGGGAGATTGAAGTACTGGACGAAGTAGAGGATGCGCATCGCCGCCCGCCAGGGCCCCGCGATTCCCGCCGGGCTAGCGGCCGTCGACCCGTTCGCGGACGCTGGTTGCGACGTACTCGATCTGCTCCTGCGTCAGCTCCGGGTAGATCGGCAGCGCGAGCGTATCGCGGGCCGCGGCCTCCGCGTGCGGGAAGTCGCCCTCCGAGTGGCCGTGGCCGGCGAAGCACTTCTGGAGGTGGAAGGGCACGGGGTAGTAGATCTCGGTCCCGATGCCCCGCTCGGTGAGCTCCTTGCGCACCTTGTCGCGGTCGGCCACGCGGATCACGTACTGATTGTAGATGTGGCGCGTGCGCGGGTCGTGGCGCGGAGTGACGACCCGCGAGCCCTCGAAGAGACGGTTGTAGATCGCCGCGTTTCGCGCGCGCCCCTCGCTCCACGAGTCGAGGTGGCGCAGCTTCACCCGCAGGACCGCGGCATGCAGCGCATCCAGACGGGAGTTCGTGCCGATGATCGCGTGATAGTACTTCGGGCGCCCGCCGTGCTCCTTCAAGAGCCGCACCCGGTCGGCGAGTGCGGGATCCTGGGAGGTGACCATGCCGCCGTCGCCCATCGCGCCGAGGTTCTTCGACGGGAAGAAGGAGAAGCATCCCAATGTCCCCATCGACCCGGCGCGCCTCCCCTTCCATTCGGAGCCGATCGCCTGCGCGGCGTCCTCGATGACGGGGATTCCGTGGCGGCCGCAGACCTCCAGGACCGCGTCCATGTCGCAGCACTGCCCGTAGAGGTGGACGATGATGACGGCCTTCGTGCGCGGGGTCACGGCCTTCTCGATCGCCTGGGGATCGATATTGTAGGTCGCGGGATCGATGTCGACGAAGATCGGCTTCGCGCCGCAGTTGGCGACCGCTCCCGCCGTCGCGATGAAGGAGTAGGTCGGGACGATCACCTCATCGCCGTATCCGACTCCCAGCGCGCGGATGGCGAGGATGAGCGCGTCGGTGCCGGAGGCGACTCCGATCGCGTGGGCGCACTGGCTGTAGCGCGCGATCTCCTCCTCGAGGGCGGTGATCTCCGGGCCGCCGATGAAGCGGGCGCTGTCGATCACGGACTTCACGGCCTGGTCGACCTCGGGACGGATCGATGCGTACTGCGCCTTCAGATCGAGCAATGGGACCGTCATCTTCGATCCCGCGGAACTCGAAGCCATCCGTTGCCTCCCTTTCCTGCGGTTGCGCCTAGGCGTCGACCCAGCCCTGATTCTCGAGCAGCTGCTCCTCGGGGACCGGCCGCCAGGGCTTCGCCGGCTTGCCCATCGAGATCATGCGGGCAGGGGCGTCCCGAGTCACCACCGATCCGGCGGCGATCAGCGCATCCTCTCCGATCGTGATTCCGGGCAGGATCACCACTCCGGCTCCGATGCGGCCGCCCCGCTTCACGGTGACCCCCTTGAAGTGCTTGAATCGCTCCTCGGTCCGCCCGATGAAGTTGTCGTTCGAGGTGATCACCCCCGGCGCCACGAAGACGCGGTCCTCCAGGGTCGAGTAGGCCGTGATGTAAGACTCGCTCTCGAGCTTGCAGTAGCGTCCGATCGCGCAGACGTTCTCCACCGTCACGCCCCGCCCGACGATCGTTCCGCGGCCGATCGTCACGTTCTCCCGGATGCTGCAGAGATCGGCCATGAGCACTTTCGCCCCGATCGTGGCGCCCCGGTAGAGGACGACGCCGGTGCCGACGATGCAGAGCTCGCCGATCGTGAGCGGCGGCAGCTCCTGGTCCTTCGTCGTCGCGGAGTTGGCCGCCTTCATCGGCAGCTTGCCGAGGCACGCATGATCGTCGATCCGCACCGAGTCGCCGATTGTGGTCCCCGGGTGGATGACGACGAGGTTGCCGATGCGGCAGCCGGCGCCGACGCGGACATCCGCGCCGATGACGCACCCCTCGCCGATCTGGGTGTCCGGGCCGATGTTAGCGGTCGGATGGATCGCGTTCGACATACTCCTCCTCCAGTTCAGCGGGACCGGACCGGGACGGGCTGGCCGCCGGCGTCGAGCGACTCCTGCGCGGCGGCCAGAACGCGGACGACCCGCAGGCCGTCCTCTCCGCGCGTGAGCGGCTCCTTGCGGTCGCGGACGCAATCGACGAAATGCTGGCACTCGATCCTCAGAGGCTCCTGCAGGGAGATCTTGGGAATCAGGATGTCCCCGCTGCGCACGGTGAGAGAATCCCCGTACGAGACGATCTCGCCCGCTCGGTCGACGCCTTTGTCGTAGATCCGGATCTTTTCGCTCGGCTCCATGTCGTCGAAGACCGCCATCTTCTGCGATCCCACGACGGTGAACTTGCGGATCTTGTGGGGATCGAGCCACGAGACATGGACATGGGCCGTGCGACCTCCAGCGAAGCGGATGTCGAGGAAGACGACGTCCTCGACGTTGGGCTGAAGGAACGCCGAGCCGCGGGCCACCACGTCGGTCGGGTCGTCCTCGATGAGGTGGAGGACGACGGAGATATCGTGTGGCGCGAACGACCAGAGCGCGTTCTCGTCCTTGCGGACTTTGCCCAGGTTCACGCGCTGCGAGTAGATGTAGTAGACCTCGCCGAGGTCTCCGCGCATCACGAGATCGCGCAGGTAGCGCACGCCGGGATGGTAGAGGAGCAGGTGGCCGACCATGAGGATGCGCCCCTTCTCCCGGGCGAGTCGAACGAGCTCCTCCGCGTGGCGCGTCTCCAGGGTGAGCGGCTTCTCCACATAGACGTCCTTGCCCGTCTCGAGAAGGGTGCGGGCGAGGGAGTAGTGATTCACCGCCGATGCGGCGACGACCGCCGCCTGAATCGCCGGATCGGCCGCGACCTGGGCCACATCGCCGCATCGCCGCGCCGCGGGGTACTGCTTCGCCAGCTTTTGCAGCCGCGACTCGTCCGTGTCGCAGAGCGCGGCCAGTCGGGCGCCGGGGAGGTTGGCGAAGTTGCGGACGAGATTGGCTCCCCAATCTCCGGTCCCGACGACGGCGATTTGAATCGGTTCGCTCACGCGCTCCTCCCACCATGCCGCAACGAGGTCCGGCTTTCCACCGGCCCCTCGGAACGCTAAGTCACATACGGCCAAGGGTCAATCGGCCCCTGGGGGCTCTAGGAACCAATCGGCAGATCGGCGTTGGATCTACTGCTTTCTCCCGGTTGCGCTTCGCAGCCAGCCGAGGATCCTTCGGATATGCCCGGGATGGGCTAGACCGAGGCGGATCAGGATGAGGAAAAGGCCGCCGAGGACTGCAATCTTCACTCCGACGGCGGGCAGGCGGTCGAGTCTCCCGGCGAGGACGCAGAGCCAGCCGGCGGCGATGGTCAGCGCGCCGCCGATTCCCCAGCGGACGAAGGGAATCGGCAGTTTGAAGAGCCGCTGACCGAGGTAGAAGGTCCCCGCGAACTGGAGCGCGTAGGCGGCGGCCGTGGCCCATGCCGCTCCGAGGATTCCGTGATCAGGAACCCAGAGGAAGTTCAACGTGATGTTCACCGCCGCGACGAATCCGGTCAGGATCGCGATCGGGACGGTCCGGTTCGCGATCTGCAGGCCGATGGAGGCGATCGGGTAGACCGAGGCGAGCCCGACGCCGATCAGGATGGGGGGCACGACGACCGCGGCCGAGTGATAGCTCGGGGGCGTGAGGATCCAGAGAGCCTCGGGAGCGAAGGCGGCCAGCCCCGCCGAGGCAAGCAGCATCACGCCGAACCAGCTCGTGCCGACCGAGGCGATGCGCCGCCGCCCATCCGGGGCGTCCGCCTCGCCGAATGCGAAGGGAACCCACGCGAGAGTGAACGCCGAGGCCGCGAGGGTCACCCCCTCGGCGATGCGATAGCCGATCGAGTAGATGCCGACCTCCGCCATCGGGCGATACAGCTTCAGGATGTAGCGGTCGGCGAGCTGCAGCGCGAACTCGCTCAGCGAGGCGGGGACGAGCGGCAGGCCGAAGCGCAGCATCGATCCAACGAGGCCGGGCCGCGGCCGGGCGACCCCTTCGCGCAGGAGACGAATCAAGAGAACCATGGCGCCGATGCCGTCGACGAGCGCCTGCGCGGCGAGGATGCCGAGAACCCCGAGCCGCAGGACGACGACGAAGAAGATCGAGAGGGTGAGGGTGGAGATCCAGAAGATGCTCGTGATCGTCACGAAGAGGCCCGACTGCTGGCGGGCGCGGATCGGCGCGAGCGGGACCTTGTTGAAGAGATCGCCATAGGTCGAGATGAGGCTCAGGACGAGGAACAGCCAGAGGCCCGGGTCGTCGACGAGCATCCCCGCAATGGGGCGCGATGCGGTCGAGAGGAGGATGCCGGGCACGAGCATGAGACTGAGAAGACCGAGGCAGGCGCCGAGGATCTCGCGCTTCGCCCCTTCGCTCGTCTCCCTCAAGTAGAAGCGAAGCACGCTGGTCGGAATCCCGAGGCCCACGACCGCCATGACGACGCGGGCGAAGACGCCCACGAGGTTCAGCACGCCATAGTCCTCGGGCGTCAGATAGCGGGTGTAGATCGGCACGAGCAGAACGCCCGCCACACGGCGTCCCATCGTCCCGAGGCCGTAGACGGCGAAGGTCCTGAGGAACGAGGGCGAACCCATCAGCCTCTCCAGACCGATCGCAGGACCGAGGCCAGCCGCGCCACCGAGATGGACCGGTCGTAGCGGCGGACCTCTTCGGGATCGGGGGCGGGCAGGGGCCGGCCGTCCCGCCAGTCGGAGAAGGCGCGCGCGATCGTATCGCGGATGGCGCGCGGGTCCGAAGGGGCGACGACCCACCCGGCGCCGCACTTGCGGATGAGATCGCCAGTCACCCCCTCGCCGGTCACGGCGAGGATGGGGCGTCCCGCGCGCAGGTACTCGTAGACCTTTCCGGCCGTATGGAGATTCGCCCCCGCGTACTCGATCTCCGTCAGGACGTTGATCGTGCTCGAAAGCAAGCGGATCAAGGCGCGGTGGTGGGGCTCGTGGCCGACCGCCTCGATGCGATCGGCGATCGGCGAGGATCCGATCTCGGCGAGGAACCGCGGTCCCTCAGGTCCAACGATTCGAAGCCCAATGCCCGCCGCGACCGTGGGATCCTCGCGATGAAGCGTCTCGATCGCCTCGACGATCGGCCGCAGGGTGCGCCCGCCGTAGAGCGAGCCGACATAGGTCAGGACGAAGCGATCGCTGGGCTCGGCGGCGAGCCCCTCGAAGTCCTCCGGATCGTATCCGTTCGGGATCCAGTGGCACTTCCGCGACAGATCCGCGATCCCGAGCTTGGAGCTCAAGAGATCGACGAGGCTCTCGTGAGCGAGCGTGACCGCGGATGCCGTCTGCAGGAGGCGGCGCTCGATTCCCGGATTCAATCGCCGCGCCCGGGCCCCGGGATGGTAAGGCCAGCCCGCGGGAGCCGTCGTCCAGGGATCCCGATAGTCGAGGACGAGGGGCGCGCCCAGCTTGCGGGCGATCCGCGCCCCCGCCACGAAGGAGGACCAGGGCCCTCCCGTGGCGAGAACGACATCCGCGTCGGCGACCGGGGATCTGGAGGCGGCGCGTTCGGCGGAGGCGATGAAGCCGGCCTGTGCATCCGGGACGGTCCATTGGTGAAGCCACCACCGCGCGGCGACCCGGAGACGATCGAGCGGACCCGCGGGGCGGGCGGCGACGCGTCGCGCGCGCCCGATCGCCGCGAGGGCCCCGCGCTCCCGCACGCGGTGGACGCGGACGTCCGCGGGGACATCGCGCGTCAGGCTCGAATCCTCGCCTCGAAGCGACGGGTCGGCCACGGTGAGGACCGTCACGCGGATTCCCTCGCGCGACAGGAACTTCGCGAACTTGAGGGGCCGGATGACCCCCCCTCCCGCCTGCGGGGGGAAGCGGTAGGTGACGAGGCAGAGATGCAGCGGGGCCGGACTCATCGTCTCCATCGCCGGATCAACTGCTCCCAGCTGGATTCGATCCGCCGCATGTTGATCTCTCGATCGAACTCGGCCTCGACCATGCGCCGATTCGCCTCGATCGCCTCGGCTCGGAGACGGTCTCCGCCGGCGACCTGCACGATGCGAGCCGCCAGCGCCTCGGCATCCCCGATCGGAACCAGGAAACCGTTCTCGCCCGATCGGATCCAGAGGCGATTGGCGGGAATGTCCGTACAGATCGGAAACGCTCCGGAGGCCATCGCCTCGAAGTGCGAAAGGGGCAGGCCGTCCGTCAGGGTTGTGGAGACATAGATGTGAGCGTCCTGGAGGAGCCGGACGATTTCGTCTCGGCTCATTCTGCCGTGGAAGACCACGTGGGAACCGAGACCCAGCTCGCGTGCGCGCGACTCGAGATCCTTCCTCGAGAGACCGTCCCCAGCGATCTCGCAGATCGCATTGGGGCATTCACGCACGACATGCGGCATCGCCTCGATGAGCTGGATCACGTTGTAGGACGGCAGCAGCGATCGGGTCATGACGATCCGCAGCTCGCCGGCGCGCTTCGTCGGCAGCGATGGGAAGAGGCTCAGGTCGATCCCGCGCGAGCAGGTGAGGATCTTCTCGGGATCGGCCCCATAGCGCACGAGCTCATCATGGATGTTGCGCGACCAGGCGTGGAACTGATCGCCGCGACGAATCGCGTGCCGTACGCAGAACTCCCCGATCCTCGAACCCGGGGGCCAGACCAGGTCCCCGCCCTGGGCCGCCATCGCCAGGGGACGAAACCCCGTGAACGTGGCCAAGAACCCATAGCTCACGACCCGGTACGCGATGAGAAGGTCGGGATCGACCCGTTTCAAGGTCTGTCGCAGATGCGGCAGGATCGTGAACCACCCTGGCTTCCTGGCGGTGAAGGAGTTCCCGACGTCGATCACCCGGACCGAAGAGTACTCGAACGTGTTGCGAGGAATCGTGATCACGGTCACGTCGTGGCCGAGCTCGATCGCCATGTACTCGGCCCATTCCTTCAGGTGGACGCTATTCGAGTTGCTGAAGAACGCCAGTCGCAATGAAGCTACTTGCCTTCCTGATCCGGTTTGAGATTCAACGCTTCGAATGCCCCGGGCTGCCGATCCAAGAACTGCCTGCACCAGATCTCGAACATGACCAGCTTGAACAGCTTCCCGATGTCGCTTCGGTGGACGGTACGACTGTGACTCGTACGGAACAGCCGCGCCACAGCGGGGGGATTGAAGTAACCGCGAGAACGGAGGTTCTGGGGGGACAAGAGGTCCGCCGCGATGTCATAGAGCCCGCGCTCGAACCAGGCGCGGAGAGGAGTGCCGAGGCCTTGCTTGCGACGGCCAAGGATCTCCGCGGGGACGAGCTCCCGCGCCGCACGGCGGAGAATGCGCTTCTCCGTGCCTTCGTGGATCTTGTAGCGGGAGGGCATCGAGTTCGCGAAGTGGACGAGCCGTGGATCCAGGTACGGGACCCGAGCCTCGACCGAGTGGGCCATCGTGAGACGATCGACGCGGAGAAGCTGGAAGTCTGGCAGTTGGTACTGCTGCTCGTACAGGAGCAGATTGTGGAGACGTTCCCCGCTGTTGCGAGCGAACTTGCCATAAAAGCTCCCGACGGGATCCGCGTCGACGAACCGTTCCGCGAACGTATCGGCGAAGATGCCATCATGGATTGATCCACCGATGGAGCTGAAGTGCCAGAAATAGACGCCGCGGTCGATGGATCGCGGCACCATCCGCATGGGCCCTGGGGCCGAAAGCCGGTACCTGCGATAGCCGCCGAAAATCTCGTCGGAGCCTTCGCCGATCAGGACCACTGTGACCTCGCGGCGCGCCGCCTGGGCGAGGTAGTACGTCGGAAGGGTCGCGGAGAGCATCGGTTCTTCGAGGTGCCAGATCACGCGCGGCAGGACCTCGGTGTACTGCATCGGGTCCCAGCCGAACTCGTGATGATCGGTCTTGTATCTCTCAGCCACGAGGCGCGCATAGCGGAGCTCGTCCTTCGGGCCGCCGAGGCCGAGACTGAACGTTTTCACTGGCCTGGAGCTGAGCTGGCTCATCAATGCGACGACCATGCTCGAGTCGAGGCCGCCGGAGAGCAACGCGCCGAGGGGGACGTCGCTGATCATCTGCCCTCGGATGGAATCCCTCAGGAGATCGAGCAACTTCTCGGAGTAGTACTGCTCTCCGCGGTCCTCTTCGATCGGCACCGCATGAGACCAGTAGCGGCGCATCTCGCAGCGGCCGTTCTCGTGAATCAGGATGTGACCCGGGGGGAGCTTCGAGATCCCCTGGAACAGCGTTTCGTCGCCGGGGATGAAGCTGTAGACGAGCGACTGCCGCAGCGCGTCGGGCGACACGGCCGGGTGGTACTCGCTCCAAAGAAGGATCGACTTCGCCTCCGACGCGAAGAGCAACGCGCCGTCGCGGGCATGGTAGACCAGGGGCTTCACCCCGAGGTGATCTCGAGCCAAGAGCAGTCGTCTGCGGGGAATGTCCCAGATAGCGAAGGCGAAGATCCCATTCAGCATGCCCACGAAGTCGTCGCCGTGGAGCGCGTAGAGATTGACGATGATTTCAGTGTCCGATTGGGTCTGAAAACGGATGCCAGCCGACTCCATCTCTGCGCGGAGTTGCGGGAAGTTGTAGATCTCCCCATTGTAGGTGATCACGGCTTCGCCGTTGAAGGATCGCATCGGCTGTTGGCCCGAGGAGAGATCGATGATGCTCAAGCGGCGGTGGCCGAGTCCCACTCCCGCGTCTTCGAAGTAACCTTCTTCATCAGGGCCGCGATAGGTGAGCAGGCGCGTCATGGATCGGAGGAGGTCTGGATCATCGATGCCAACAAACCCTGCGATTCCACACATCGACGGCTGTCCTTCCCTTTGACGTCCTGAGCGTCGTTTTGTGCCCGCGGCTTGGGCTCCACGCCCCGGTCCCTCGAAGCGCGTTTCGCCACATTGAAGCATCGGCAACCGAGACGGCACTCTAGCATGTTTTGGCTCTTGGCGTTGCCGAAAGTCCCGAAGCGCGGCCCGCGCGAGCGATCGCCGGGTTGACGCGGCGTCCCTCGAATGAAGTAGCATACATGCGCGTAGTCTGCGGCCGGAGGCGCGAAGTCCGGGCAGGCGCGCGCGGCAGGAAAAGCCCCCGGAGAGAAGGCGATATTGCGGATCCTACAGCTCATCTCGCAGACTGCGATCGGTGGCGCTGAGACCTTTGCCCTCAATCTTTCCTGCGAGCTGGTCCGCCGGGGCCATGAGGTGCTCCTGCTGAGCAACCGAGCCAACGGTCCGCTCTTCGAGCTTCCGCGCCCTCCCGGACTCGAGGTCTCCGCCCTGGACCGGACGAGCCGCCGCGACCCGCGGATCATCCGGTTTCTCACGTCCTCGATCGTGAGATTCCGTCCGGAAGTGATCCACTCGCACAACTTCGAAGCGAACACGTGGGCCCGAAGCATGGGCTTGCTCTTTCCCCGTATCCGGATCGTCTGCCATGAACACAGCGGCTTGAAGGGCCGCCAGAAACGAAATCGCGATTGGCTGGACCGCCTCCTGTATCGCCGATGCGCCGCGGTCTTCTGCGTCAACGAAGAGCTGCGCGAACTCATGCGGGACCGGATCGGCATCGAGGAACGCATCCTGCACGTTCTGCCGAACGGGATCGAGGTCGAACGCTACGAACCACCGGCATCCGTCGAGCGGAATCGCCACGAAGCCGTGTGCGTCGCAAGCCTCACTCCGGTGAAGAACCACGCGATGCTCATCGATGCGTGGAGCGAGGTGATCGAGCGCATCCCGGAAGCCCGACTGACCCTGGTCGGGGATGGAGCGCTTCGAGGGGATCTGCACGGAAAGGCCCACGCGCGAGGGATCGGGCAATCCATCACATTCGCCGGATTGACGGCGGATGTCCGCCCATTCCTCTGGAAGGCCTCCGTCTTCGTGATGTCATCGCACCGCGAGGGCTTGCCGCTTTCCCTGCTGGAGGCCATGTCGGCGGGCCTCGCCTGCGTCGCGCCATCCGTGGGGGGAATCCCCCAGGCGCTGGCTCATGGAGATGCGGGGGTCCTGGTGCCCGCCGGCGACGCATCCGCCCTCGCCGAGGCGCTGGCCGCCCTGCTCTCGGACCCTGGAGCCTGCCGGCGCCTCGGGGAGCGGGCTCATCGCCAGGCGGCAGAGCGTTACTCCCTCCGGGCTTGCGCGGATCGCATCGAGGCCGCGTACTCGGCCCGCGCCAAGCCGGGCAACGGGGGCAATTGATTGCTTCCCATTCAGATGCCGACGGTCTGAGCCGATAAGGGAGTGGTAGGATCCGGGGAGCCTCCCTGACGCCTCAGGGAGGAGGAGCCGCGTCGAAATCGCACGCCGCACTGACAGATTGGGGTCCACATCGATGAGAGGCAACCTTCGCTTCAGACTTCTCCTCTTGGCTGGCCTGCTCGCGGTGGCGCTTCCCACCGCGGTCGGCGCGTACACCGTCCGTCCGGAGCATCCGCGTCTCTTGCTGACGCCGCAGCGAGTCCCATTGCTCCGCGCCAGAGCGCAAACGACGCACGCCGACATCCTCGGCCGCCTGCGAGACTGGGCCGACAACCAGATCCGGATGGGGATGAAGAACTGCTCCTTCTGCGACGACTACGCGTTCCTGTACTTGATGACTCAAGATCCGGCGCATCGTGACTGGGCCATCGAGGCCACCCTCTACAATGCGAAGCGCAACACCGAGGTGGGCGGCGAGGGAAGCGCCCTGGGTCGCGTATCGAGCATCGTGCTGGCCTACGACTGGCTCTACAACGACCTCACGCCGGCGCAGCGGGACACGATCGAGCGCGCATTCGTCCCCTATGTCCGCGATCACAAGCCCACATACAACGGCGCGGCCGCCTGGCTTCCATACGATGTCTACTATTCATACGCCCTTGCCATCTGCGGCGAAGGGGTCGCCGACGCGGATGCCGCGGAGGGTCTCGATATCTCCTATCGCCGCTACACCGAGCGATTCCTTCCCGCGCTGAACGAAGTCGGCACCGGGGGGGGCGTCGACGGCTACGGGGGAGAGCGGACTCAGATCATGTACGTCATGGCGGAGATGTTCCGCAGCGCCCTGAACGAAGACTGGACGGCGCAATCATCGTTTATCCAGAACTCGGGCGAGTTCTGGATGCACCGCCTGCGGGGAGACCTTCGACTGCTCCGGGTACCGGGGAAGTACAATCTGGCGAACACGAACATGACGGAGTACTACGCTTATTTCGCCGGCACCTTCCGCAATCCCAACTGGCAGGCGCTCGCGAATCGCTACAGGGAAGACCCGGAAGCTTGGGATCCCACGAGCGCATGGCAGCTGATTCTCTGGTACGATCCAAGCATCCCCAGTGACTGGCCCCCCGCTGCGCTCTCCTACAGATGCACCGGCTCCGGCATGGTCTTCATGCGCGACACCTGGGACGTCGGGCCCGCGTCCCGGGCGATCCACTCCGGGTTCTTCTGCGGTCCCGACCTTGTGCGTACCCGCGCCCAGGGGCATTTCGTGATCGCCCGCGGAGCGGACAATCTCCTCATCGACAGCGGCACGTACCAGCACGACGTCGACAACCACTACATGCCCTACTACATCCGAGCGATCGCCCACAATACGTTGCTCGTCGTCGAGCCTCTCGAGGACTTCGGAACCTTCACGAACTACTACAACGAGACCTTCGACATCCCCAACGACGGGGGTCAACAGGAGAGCGACCGCGATCTGGGTTGCGTTAAGTACCCCGCGGCGGAGTGCACATACGGATACAGAGGCGAGATCGATCGCTTCGTGGATAACGGCGATTACCTCTATGCGCGCAGCGACATGTCCGCCAGCTACTCCACGACGAAGGCGACGAGGGTCACTCGCGAGTTCGTCTATGTCCGTCCCGACATCTTCGTGATTCGTGACCTGGTCCGCAGGAGGAGCCCCGCCTACAAGACGAAGGCGGTCTTCCACATGGTCGATCGCCCGACGGTGAACGGCACGTTCTCCGTCGTGCATGGGAATCTCTCGACTGGAGGAGTGTTCGAGTGCGCGCCCGCACGGGAAGCGCTCGTCGCGCGCGGGACGAGCCAGGCGCGAATTCGGTTCATGAAGCCGGATGCGGGGGCCGGATTGCTGCGGATGGTCGGCGGCGCGAACTCGAGCGGCCGCGCCTGGAGGCAAAGCTGGGACGCGATCGACACGAACACGTTTGATGCCTCCAGCTCTTACGAGTTCTGGGTGCAGGATCGCAACTGGATCTCCTGTGGCCTGCTGTGCAGCGAAGGGGAGATCGCCACTCGCAACGACTCTCCCGCGAACGAGTCCGGCGATTGGCGGATCGAGATCGAAGCGGCCTCCACAGGAACCGACGTGAGTTTCGTCACCTTCATCAAGGTGGGTCCGCGGAACGAGCCCCAGCTCCCCGCGCGCTTGATCGACACTCCCACGGCCGAGGGTGTGGCCATCACGCGCGCTCCGGGCGACACGCTCGTCGTCGCCTTCCAGCGCGGCGAGGGGCTGCAGGAGGTCCGCTACTAGGCGCAGGCTTCCCCGGACTGCGATTTCCTTCCGCCGGCGCCGGACGCGCGATACGATCCGTTGGGCTTTTGCAGGACGGACCGGATCGGGCTGTGATCCGGTCCGGTCGCGCGTCCTCCGGGCCGCATCCAGTCTCCGCGGGGAGGGGGGTATTGAGCGAGGCTCGCGTGCAGTGGTTCGAGGATCTCTCATCCGTCCTCCGTCTGCGCGAGGGGTGGGACGAGCGTCTCGGCGCGTGGGGCGTCGACTGCCCCTTCCTTCGCTGGGATTGGATCCGGGTCTGGCTGCGGGCCTATCGACGCCGTGAGAGGCTCCTCGTCGGCGTCGTCCTCGACGGCGACGATGCGATCGGCATGGCGCCCCTGATGATCGCGCGCGAGAGGGTCCTTCCTCACGGCCCCGTCCTGCGCTCCGTGAGAATCCTCGGCAGCGGACGCCTCTGCCCGGATCACCTCGTCCTGCCGACCCGCCCCGGCTCGGAACGCCTTTGCGCCGAAGCGCTATGGAACGAGCTTCGCGCGCGCGAGAGCGAGTGGGATCGCGTCGAGCTGATCGATCTCTACGGAGAACATCCCGCGTGGAAGGCGCTTGCGGCCGCGATCCGGGAGTCCGGCGGCTCCCCGGTGATCCAGGAACGCACCTACTGCCCCTACATCACGCTGCCTCCAAGCTGGGAGGAGTACCTGAAAGGCGTGAGCGCCAAGACCCGAGATTCGATCCGCTACCGGATCGGCCGGCTGAACCGCGACTTCTCCGTAGCACTCGACGAACCCCGGACGATCGAGGAAGTCGATCGGCTCATGGTGCGCCTCGAGGAGCTACACACCCAGGGCTGGCGTGCGCGGGGCAAGGCGGGTGTCTTCGTTGATCCCCGCTATCGCCGATTCCACCGCATCCACGCGCGGCGCGCCTTCCGCTCTGGCACCCTCTGGCTTCTGCTCCTTCGCGCCGGCGATGTCGATGCCGCGGTGAGCCTGGGATTCGCGTCGCGCAGGGCCTTCCACGGCTATCAGATGGGCCACGAAGGCTCCCTCCACAAGCACGGCGTCGGATCGATCATGGTCGCGATGGCGATCCGACACGCGATCGAGCGCGGCAAGGATGAGATGGACTTCCTCCGGGGCGCCGGCGCCTACAAGTCCCACCTCGCCACGGAGCTGAGACGAGGCCACGATCTCATCGTCCATCGATGGACCCTGCCGGATCGACTCGCGCACTGGAAGGCGCGCGGACGGCGGTCGACCGTGGCCGCGACGCGGAGGCTCCTGGGACCCGAGCGCGCCGAACGGTTGAAGCGCGCCCTTCGGATGGAGTGAGGATCGCATGGAGGGATCGACCCCGGCCGGGACGCCCCGCGTTCTCGTTCTCATCGGAAGCATCGGTCCGGGAGGCGCGGAACAGCAGGCGATGCGACTGCTGATCCGGATGCCGATGGAGAAGGCGGCGATGCGCCTAGCGTGCTTCGGCGGACGGCAGGAGGACCTCGAACGAATCCTTGCTGCGGGCGTGGCGATCGACCGGCTCACCCATCCTTCCGGAAACCTCTGGCCCCTTCGGCTGCTCGGAGAGATGCGCCGCGTCGCCCGGCGGAATCGAATCGAGATCCTGCAGAGCTTCCTGCCGACCTTCGATGTCCTCGTCCCGGCGCTACGCCCCCTGGTTCGCGGATCGCGCGTCATCACGAGCCGCCGCAACGTCGATGAGCAGCTCCCACGCAGGATCCTCGGCTTCCTGAAGACGACGAATCGATGGGCCGACGCGATCGTGGCCAACTCGCAGGCGGTCGCCGAGAGCGTTCGCCGGATGGAGGGGGACCCCGGCGGGCGACTGCGCGTGATTCCCAACGGCATCGATCTCCCGGAACCGATCGGCGAGGAGGAACGCGCGGAGGCCCGCCGGCGTTACGGTTGCGAGGAGGGAGCGTTCACGATCCTCTATATGGCGCATTTCCGCGGGGGCAAGGGTCACTCGCACCTCCCCGAGGTGATCGATGGGGTCTGCCGGAGGATCCCCTCCGCCTCCTTCCTGCTCGCGGGGGACACCGACAGCAACTCCGAGTACCGGCGCCACTCGGCGGCCTTCCGCGACGCGGTGGCCGCCTCGGGAAACTCCGGACGCGTCCGGACGCTCGGCGTCGTGGCCGACAGCCGATCCCTCTACGCCGCGGCTGACGCGGTCCTGAGTCTCTCCGACTGGGAGGGGATGAGCAACGCGCTGATGGAGGCGATGGCGTGCGGCCTGCCGGTCGTGGCCACCGACGCCGGGGGCGCGCGCGAGATGATACGCGATGGCGTGGATGGATTCGTGCTCGCGCGCGGCGACCGTGAAGCGGCCGTCGAGCGCTTGATCTCCCTGGGATCGAACGACGGCCTCGCCAGGCGGCTGGGCGAGGCGGGGCGCACGCGCGTCGCGCGCGACTTCTCGGTCGAGCGCATGGTGGATCGCTACGCCGCGCTCTATGTGGAGCTGCTCCAGCGATGAGCCCCCGCGCGATCCACTTCGGACGCTGGACGGCGGCGGGCCTCCTGCGCGCCGCGGGAGTTGTCAGGGCGCGGTCGCGGGCGCGGCGTCTCGGCGGCCGATGGGGGATCGTCCTCCGCTATCACCGGGTCATCCCTCGGGAGGAGCCGCCCTCCGACTACAGGATGGGCATCGACGAGGATCTCTTCCGCGAACAGATCGGCTGGATCGCGGAGCACATGCGCGTGGTCGATCTGGAGGAGTACCTGTCCTGGGCGGCCTCCGGAAAGACGCCCGACGACGATCTGGTGGTGATCACCTTCGATGACGGCTACCGCGACAACCTCACCCACGCGGCCGCGATCCTGGAGGACGCGCGCCTGCCGGCGACCTTCTATGTCACCGCCGCCTGCATGACGGAGCGGATGCCGTTCTGGCCCGAGACGCTCGCCTCGATTCTGCGGATGGCTCCGCCCCGGAGCGCCCGCGTCGATCTGCAGGGCGGGGCGCTGGATCTCTCGACTCAGGACGAGGCGCGGCGCTTCGAGAGCTGCCACGCCCTGATCGCGCGCCTGCGACGCTCCCCGCTCGCGACGATCGACAAGGCGCTGGTCCGCCTCGCCGACGCCTTCAGCGTGTCGATCGCCGAAGCCCGCGCTCACACGCCGCCCGTCCTCTCGGCCGACGATCTCCGCGCCCTCTCCTCCCGCTTCCGGATCGGCTCGCACACGGTCAGCCATGCGTACCTTCCCGCGGAGAGCCGGGAGCGCCAGCGCCACGAGCTCTTCGAGGCGAAGCGGATGCTCGAGGAGGCGATCCGCGCGCCCGTCCTCGACTTCTGCTATCCCGGCGGGGGAAACGACGAGACGAGCCGGCGGCTCGTCTCCGAGGCGGGCTACCGTAGCGCGACGACGACGCTCCTGGGCATCGCGGGGCCCTCCGACGATCCCTTCGCGATCCCGCGGATCGGGATCGGAGAGGCGCTCGCGCGCGGGCCGTCGGGCCGCTTCTCGGGCGCGCTCATGGAGGCGGAGATCCGGGGAGTCTTCATGGATCTCTACCGTGCCCGGCGTCGCGCGCGCGCCGTCCCGTGACGCGGTTTAGCGACGGAGTACGAGCTTGCGCGCGATGCCGGTCGATCCCACCTCGACTCGGATGAAGTAGATCCCCGAGGCAAGCTCCTCTTCGAGCGTGGAGAGATCCCACAGGATCGAGCGCGTCCCGGACTCGAGGACGCGTTGCGGCTCGCCGCCGACCCGTCGTCCCCGCGCGTCGTAGAGCGACCAGCCCACGGTGGCTGCCTGCGGGAGATCGAGCTCCAGCGCCACGCTGCCGGCGCACGGGTTGGGGTAGGGCCCGCGCAGCGCGAGACGCTCCACCCCGAGCCCCCAGACGACGGGGATCGAATCGTAGCCGCGCTCGTAGCCGCGCGGCGAGACGGCCACGATCCTGTAATGGAAGCGTCCGGGGTCGATCTCCTGCTCGAACCGGTATGCGGCCTGCTCGGTCTGCGCCGCATCGCAGACGCGCTGCCAGCTCGCGCCGGAGTCATCCGTGCGATCCACAGCGAAGCGCGCGAAGCGCGCCACCGGGACTGCGGTCCATCGGAGGACGACGCGACCCAGCTCGCCGGTCTCGAGCGAATCGACCGATACGACGGGGCGAAGCTCCAGCACCAGCGGCAGGAAGCCTTCGATGGCGGCTCTGCGAGCCACCGGAGCGCACATCGTCGAGAGGTTCCCGGATGCGTCGCGGGCGGCCACCGCGTAGCGGTACTCGACCTCGGGAAGGATCGTCGAATCGACATACGCCGCCGTGAGGAGTCCCTCGATGACGCGGGAGGGCTCGGCCGCTCCGCCGTCCCAGCGGGTGAGCCGATAATCGACCACGTCGGGATCGGGGGACTCCTCCCACGCGACCGCGATCCGATCCGAGGCCACCTCGGCGCTCAAGCCCGCGGGGACCGCGGGCGGGCTGGTGTCGATCCGCGGAGGCGTCTCGGCGACGGCATCCACCGAGACCTCCGATCGATTGCCGGCCTCGTCGCTGGCGCGCACGGCGAAGTGATGGATCGTCTCCGGAGCGAGATCCGTGACAAGAATCGTCTCGGTCTCACCGGCGGGAGCGGGTGCGATGGCCACATCCACAAGGATCGCCGCGTCCCAGTCCTCCGGGGCGATCGTCTGATGGGAGCGGCGGATCTCGTAGGCGTCCGCGCGTCCGATCCGTCCGTCATCTCCGACGGCGGTCCAGGTCAGCCGGACCGTGGTCGCTCCGAGGGCGACGGCGAACAGATCGTCGATTCGCGCCGGGGCCTGCAGATCCTCGCCGTCGGGTCCCTGGCCGGAGGAGTCGGTCTTGATCTCCGCCACATTCGAGAGGGCGGAGCGATTGCCGGAGGAATCGACCGCGACGATCGCGAAGTGATAGCGCGTTCCCGGCAGCAGACCCGCGACGCGCTGGATCTGGGTCAGGCCCGGATCGAGGGGCGGGGGAACGGGCGCGATCGGTTCGGCGCGCTCCCAGCTCTCCGAATCGATCGGTTCGGTCGACCGCCGCAGGTCGTAGGAGGCGCACCGTCCCCGGTCGTCCGCCGGAGCGGACCAGCGGAGCTCGCAGGAGACCGTGTCGGCATCGATCGCCGCGAGATCGGCGATCGGCGAGGGAGGCACGGCATCCGGCGTCTTGGTGACGCCGCGAACACACGGACAGATCGGACCGAGGTTTCCGGAAGCGTCGATGGCCCGCAGGGTGAAATGGTAGGGAGTCGACGGGAGGAGCCCTTCGACGCGCAACCACTCCTCGGTTCCCGCCTCGGCGCAAGCAGGATCGGGCTGCACGCGCACCGCGCGATCCCAATCGGCCTCGAGGATCGGCTCGGTCGAGTAGCGCACCTCGTAACGCTCGGCCTGGCCGAGATCTCCGTCGTCGCCGGGCGCGATCCAGGAGAGATCGAGATGGTCGATCCCCGCGCCGACGACCTCGAGCCCGACAATCGGACCCGGAGGAATCGAGTCGGCCGACTCCTGCGTCGTCGTCGCCGTCGGGAGATTGGAGGGTCCCGACCAGAGGCCGCCTGCGTCACGCGATCGGATCCCGAAGTGATAGGTGGTCTCGGGGTCGAGTCCCACGAGGGTCCACTCCTGCTGCGTGCCCGCGAGCGCCGGCGGCGGGGCAGGATGGATCGTTCCCGCATCCCACCCTTCCCCTTCAAGGGAGTTTCTGGAGACGCGGATCTCGAGGCTTTCGACCCTTGCCTCCTCGAGGCAATCCTCGGGAACGCGGTCGGCCGTAGCCGTCCACCTCAAGGTCGCCGAGCGAGCGGCGACGGCGGCGATCGAGAGATCCAGAATCGGCTCGGGTCCGAGCGTGTCGGGCGCCGAGGTCGTCGTGAAGATCAGAGGCGCGCCGAGCGGGCCCAGGTTCTCCGCCTCGTCCCTGGCCCGGATCGCGAAGCCATACGCCGCTCCGGGCTCGAGGCCGGCGACGACGACCGAATCGCGTTCGCCGGGACGTGACGGAACGGGGAGGCCGGGAATCGGATGCGCCGCCGCCCAGCTCTCCGCATCGATTCCCCCTTCGAGGAACCGACCCTCGTAGCGCAAGCAGCGGATGGTGTCGGAGTCGGCGGGCGCCGTCCAGCGAAGCCGGACCGCTCGATGTCCACGCGCTTCGCCCTCGATCTGGAGGATCGCGGCGGGCGGGTCGAAGTCGTGCAGGGGAACGGTCGCCGCCTTGACGGAGTTGGAGAGCCCGCTCAAGTTGCCGGCCTCATCCGCCACACGCGCGGCGAAGTAGTACGTCGTGCGCGGCTCGAGCCCCTGGATCGTCATCGTCTCCGCATCGCCCGACTGCCCCGGAAGCGGCTCGTCGAGAACCGGCGTGGCGTCGTCCCATCCCGTCTCGTCGATCGGCGCCTCGGAGCGGCGGAAGTCGTACTGGCTCGCCCGCCCCTCAAGACCGTCATCCCCGACGGCGGTCCAGGTAAGGGTCACCGTCGTCTGCCCCGTGCTTGCAGCGGCGAGGTCGGAGAGAGGCGAGGGCGGGATCGAATCCGGCGGGGCTTCCTCGAAGGTCGCGGCGCTCGCGAGATTCGATGGCGCGCTCCAGTTCTCCGCCTCGTCCGAGACGGCGAGGGCGAAGTAGTAGAGCGTGGCCGGATCGAGGCCGTCGACGTCGAACCGCTCCATCTGACCCGCAGCTTGTGGCACGGGGAGCCCGCCGATCCGCGCCGCCCCGCTCCATGTCGTCTCATCGATGGGGGAGTCGGAATAGCGCAGATCGTAGACGGAGGCTCGGCCCTGCATCCCATCGTCGCCCACCGCCGTCCAGGTGAGATGGATCCGCTCGGTCGAGACCCCCTCGCCTGCAAGGTCGTCGACCTCGGCGGGCGGGATCGTGTCCGGGGGTGGAGGCGTTTCCGTCGTCCGCGAGGCGAGGTTCGAGAGACCGCTCCAGTTCAGCGCCTCATCGCCCACCTGCAAGACGAAGTAGTATGTCGTGCCCGGATCGAGCCCGACGACGCTGAAGCTCTCCTGCTGCCCCGGTAGCGCGGGCTCCGGCTCTCCAGCGGCCTGGCTCGCCGCGAGCCAGTTCTGGGGCGTGATCGGGGCCATCGAGTAGCGGAGATCGTAGGAGTCGGCGCGGCCGGTGAGCCCGTCGTCCCCGACGGCGGTCCACGAGAGAGTCACCGCGTTCTCTGTCGCGTGGACCGCCGCGAGATCGGTGACTGGGGCGGGGGGCACCGGATCCGGCGGCGGAGTCTCCGGAGTGCTCCCGTACGGGACGTTGGAGATCTCGCTCGTGTTGGGCACCTCGTCCGCCACCCGCAAGGCGAAGTAGTAGCGCGTCCCCGGGGTGAGCCCGCTCACGCGAAACTGCTCGGGCTGGCCCGACGCCTTGGGGCTCGGTTCTCCGACGACCTGCGTCGCCCGCGCCCAGCTTGCCGAGAAGATCGGGAAGGTCGCGTAGCGCAGGTCGTAGCTCGCCGCCTGCCCGGCCATGCCGTCATCTCCGACCGCCGTCCAGGCGAGCGTCGCCGAAGTCGTGTTCAGCGTCTGGATCGCGAGAGTCGTCACACGGGCCGGAGCGACCGTGTCCTGGCCTTGCTTGGTCTGGAACCCATAGTCGTCCGAGAGCGCGCTCCAGTTGGGAACCTCGTCGCAGACCTTCATGGCGACGTAGTAGACCGTCCCTGGTTCGAGCCCCTCGAGCGTAAAGCTCTCGCTCTCCCCTGCGGCCTTCGGAAGCGGCTCGCCGGTCGCCTGCGTCGCCGTCGCCCAGTTTGCCTCGTCGAGCGCGCTCCTGGCGTATCGGACGTCATATCCGGACGCCTGCCCGGTCACGCCGTCGTCGCCGACCGCGGTCCAATGGAGCGTGATCGAGGTCATTTGGATGACGGAGGCGCCCAGATCGGTCACCTGGGCGGGAGCGATCACGTCGCCCCCCGATGGCGCGGTCGTTCCATTCGGAACGTTTGAGAGAGGACTCCAGTTGGGAACCTCATCTCCGACCTTCAGGGCGAAGTAGTAGCGAGTGCCGGGGAGCAGATCGGCGACGGCGAAGCTCTCATGCTGGCCAGGCGGCTTCGGCGCGGGTTCGCCCGAGACCTGGGTTGCGGCCGCCCAGGTTCCCGGCGTGATCTCGGTCGTGGAATAGCGCAGATCGTAGAGCGATGCCTGGCCGGAGCTGCCGTCGTCGCCGACCGCCGTCCAGACCAGGGTCAAGCTCGTCGGCGCCACGGCGTCCACGGCGAGGTCGTTCACGGCGGCCGGCGGGACCGTGTCGCCGCTCGGAATCTGCGTCTCTCGCTGGACGAGATTCGAAAGGCCGCTCCAGTTGCCGACCTCGTCTCCGACCTTGATCGCGAAGTAGTAGACCGTGCCCGGCGCGAGCCCGGTCACCGTGAAGCTCTCGAACTGGCCGGCCCACTTCGGCGCCGGCTCGCCGTCGGCTTGCGAAGCCGCGCCCCAGTTCCCCGCATGGATCGGCGCGGTCGAGAAACGCGCGTCGTAGAAGCTTGCCCTGCCGGTCATGCCATCGTCACCCACCGCGGTCCATGTGAGGGTGACGCTGCTCTGCGTCGAGGAGGTCGCGGCGAGCGTCGTGACGTCGGCCGGCGGGACGAGATCGCTGATCTGGCCGCTCGGGATCACGATCGTCGTTGAGACGGCCGGCGCGTCGAATCTCAGATCGCCCACCGGCCCGGGCTCGAGATCGACGGCGATGTCGCTTCCATTCTGCTCGACGTCGTAGGTCGAGGTCGGCTCCAAGCCGAATAGATGATGTTGGACGGCGGCCGGGCTTGCGCTGACAAGGAGGGCGAGCAGGAGAGCGCACCAAACGGCTCGAACGGGCATTCATTCCTCCGGTGATTCCAGCGATGGCGACCCAAGGTGGGCCGAAGGTGCTCCTCTATCGATCGGCAAGATCGACGCCATCCAGAGAACGCGTTTGTTCGGGGGGATCTGTGGCTGTAACAGCCTGCGGAATGGTTACCTATTAGACCTCGCCAACCCGGCCACCGAAAATTTCGACATGAACACCGCATAAATCTGCTGCAGAACGCACGAACTCTACCGAAAAAAGCACGGAACACAATGCTCTGGATCGACTTCCTCCTGGCGACGCCCCAGCCGTGGGTTGACCGTTGGGAGGACCGATGGTACGATCCGCGCACTGGCGCCGGAATCGTCCTAACTCGTTATTATTTGGTCGATTGGGGCCGCAGAGGTCCGGTCCGATTTGGAGCGTCCCGACATGGAGGTGGGATGGATCGCATGCTGAGGTCTCCGCGCGGCCTCCCACTCCCGCTCCTTTCCCTCCTTTGCCCGCTTTCTTCCCTGCTCCTGGCCCTGCTCGTCCCCGCCGGCGCTGCCGCTTGGCAGATCGAGATCACGCCGATCGAAGCGGCATCCGTCGTCCTCATGGAGCCCGCGACGGGCCAGATCCTCTATGAGAAGGGCGCGGATCTCGAGCGCGCGCCGGCGAGCATCGCCAAGCTGATGCTCGAGCTCGTCGTCCTCGAGAAGATCCAAGACGGCGAGATCAGCCTCGCCGATTCGGTGCGGGTCTCGGCATGGGCGAGCAAGATCGGCGGCTCCCAGGTCTACCTCGCCGAGGGCGAAGTCTTTCCGCTTGAGGACCTCCTGAGGGCGATCGTCATCCATTCGGCGAACGACGCCTGCGTCGCGGTGGCCGAGCATATCGCCGGATCGGCGGAAGGGTTCATCGATCTGATGAATCTGAAGGCGCGCGAGATCGGCCTCGATCGCACGCGCTACATCAATGTCCATGGTCTCGACGACGAGCCGGGCGCGGGCAACGTCACCACCGCCCGCGACATCGCGCGCATCGCCGCGCTCCTCGTGGCGATGCCGCACGTGCTCGAGTGGTCGAGCATCGAGGAGATGCCGTTTCGAAACGGCGAGTTCCTCCTCCAGAACACGAACAAGCTCCTCGGTCGGTTCACCGGGCTCGACGGTCTCAAGACCGGCTACACGCGGAAGGCGGGCTTCTGCCTCTGCGCAACCGCTGAGCGCAAGGGAATGCGTCTCGTTTCCGTCGTGCTGGGCGCGGAGACGAATCGGGCACGCTTCGAGGAGACCGCGCGCCTGCTCTCTTCGGGGTTCGGCCAGGCGACGAAGATCACGATCTATGCCGAAGGGGACCCGATTCCGGGAGGCGTGCCGATCGCCGGGGGCCGCAAGCTCCGGCTGCCCGCGATGGCGGGCGCGCCGGTATACGTCTTGCTACCCCGCAAGTCGGAGCCGCCCGCACCGATCCTGGTTCCCCGGCGGGGGCTCAAGGCCCCGGTCGCGAAGGGCGATTCCATCGGCACGATCGAGCTGCGGCTGGCCGAAGGAGAAGTGATTCGCGCCCCCGCGGTCGCGGCGGTGGAGATGAAGAAGGCGACGATCTTTGACTGGATCGGCCGGCTGTTCGGAGGAGGTAGATCGTGAGGATTCGCCCGCGCGCGACGAGGATGATCGCCTCGGCCCTCGCTCTTCTCTTGCTCGGCGGGATCGTGACGGAGGCCTTCGCCGCGAAGAAGAAGCGCTCGAGCCGGCGATCGACGCGCCGCAGGCTCGCCGTGCCCAAGGGTCCCACGTTTCAATCGGCCCTCATCATCGACGCCGAGACGGGACAGGTCCTCTTCCAGAAGAACCCTCATGCCTCGCGCGCCCCGGCGAGTCTAGCGAAGATGATGCTCGAGCTGCTGGCCCTGGAAGCGATCCGCGCCGGCGAGATCTCGCTCTACGATCCGGTGGTGGTGACGGCCGATGTGAAGAAGATCCGTGGCACGCGGGTGCGTCTCCGAGTGGGCGAGACAGTGACCGTCCGGGATCTTCTCGCGGCGACGGCGATCGCTTCGGCAAACGACGCGGCGACCGCGCTCGCGATCCATCTGGCGGGCTCGACCGATGAATGCGTGAAGCGGATGAACCGTCGCGCGCGCGAGCTCGGGATGCTCGAGACCCGCTACGAGAACGTCCACGGGCTGGACCGCAGCGGCGAGCCGGGAAACGCGACGACCGCCTGGGATCTTGCGATCCTCGCCCGGCACATGCTCGGGCTACCCGAGGTGCTCGAGCTCAGCAGCACCATCGAGACGACGATCCGCGATCACAACCAGACGATCCACACGACGAATCGTCTGGTAGGGCGCTTCCCCGGCGCGGATGGTCTGAAGACCGGCTACACCTCGCGGGCGGGCTACTGCCTCGTATCGACCGCGGAACGGGAGGGCATGCGCCTGATCTCAGTCCTGCTGGGAGCCCGATCGAACTCGAGACGATTCACCGAGTCATCCGAGCTGCTGACCCAGGCCTTCTCCGGCTGGAAGAAGGTCCAGGTCCTGGCCAAGGGCGACGATCTCGGCGAGGAGCTCGTCGTGCGCCAGGGGATGGCCGATTCCGTCCACCTGGTCGCGGGCTCCGATCTCCACGTGCTCATTCCCGCGCGTCGCACGGCGGAGATCCGCGTCGCCGTCGACGCGCCGTCGAGTACGCGCGCCCCTGTCGGCGAGGGATGGGCGATGGGCAAGGTCCAGGTGATGCTCGGAGACAGCGTCGCCGCCGAGTGCTCGGCGATCGCCGGAGCGACGGTGCGCCGCGCGAGCGTGATCGGAAGCCTTCTCGACCTCTTCAAGCCTTAGGAGGTTGCGTCTTGCAAGTCCACCTGGCGGGGCACAATCTCGACCGGGAGGTCCTGCGCGAGATCCGGACTCTCCTCCTCGCCGCGGCGGGATTGCCCGAAGGCCTCTCCTCTCCGACCGACGCCGTCCGCGCCCAGGCCGCGCGCATCGTCGGCAAGGACAACTGGACGCCCGAAACCCTCTCGGCCGCCTACGCGCGGATCAGCCGCGACCCGCGTCCCGTGACGGATCTGCGCGCCATCGCCCGCGACGAGATCGACGCGGCCCGCCGCTCGAACGAGACGATCATCTTCGGCCTCGGTCATGCATCCGTGGCGGAGCATGCCGTGGTGAATCTCGACATCCTCGGCGTCTCGCGCCTCGCGGTGGAGGAGATCGAGCGGATGCGTCTCTGCTCCTTCACCGAGAAGTCGCAACGTTACATCCTGCTCGACGAGGATTTCGTCGTTCCCGAGGAGATCGCCGCCGCCGGCCTCGCCGATGAGTTCCGCGCCCTGCTCGCTCGGCAGAACGCCTTCTACCGCGCGGCCCACGATCGGCTTCTGCCGCTGGTCTTCGAATGGAATCCCGAGGCCGCCGCGTCGAAGAAGAACCACCGGATGCTCGAAGGGCTCGCGAAGGAGGACGCGCGGTACGGACTCTCGCTGGCGACGACCGTCCAGCTCGGCGAGACGTTGAACGCGCGGAACCTGGAGGCGTTGATCAGCCGGACCGCTTCGCACCCCCTGGAGGAGGTGCGGCAGCTCTCGCGCTGCGTGTTCGAGGCGGTGGCGGGGCTCGCCCCGTCGGTGGTGCGCTACACCGCGCCCACGGAGTATCGGACGCGGACCCCGGAGACGTTGCGCGCGGCGGTCGGAGGCGATCGTCCGGGTGTAAGCGTGCCGGCGGAGGATGTGGTCCTCCTCGATCTCCCCGAGGATGCGGAGGAGCGGATCGTCGCGGCGATCCTCCACAGCTATGGGCGGGGAGATGCGGTCGGCTGCAGGCGACACGCCGACTCGCTGGGACCTGCCGGCCGCGCCGAGATCCTCCGTGCGGCGCTGCGCCACATCGGACCGCACGATCCTGTCCTGCGCGAGTTCGAGCATGTCGCGGCGAGCTTCGAGCTGGTCGTCTCCGCCGCATGCTTCGGCCAGCTCAAGCGACACCGGATGGCCACGCTCACCACGCAGGAGTACGACGTCGATCTGGGGGTCACGACGCCGCCCTCGTTCGCCGCGGCCGGGCTCATCGCGGACTTCGAGGCGCTCCGTCTCGAGACCGAGGCCCTCTACCGCCGCATTCTCGAGAGGACGACGCCCACCGTCGCCGCCTACGCCCTCCTGAACGCCCACCGCCGGCGCGTCCTCTGGACGCTCAACATGCGAGAGATCTACCATGTCGCCCGTCTGCGCCTCGATCGCCATGCGCAGTGGGACATTCGCGCGATCTGCGCGCGAGTCGTGGAACAGGCGCGGGCGCGCGTCCCCGCCCTACTCGCGCTTGCCTGCGGCAAGGACGCGTTCGACGCCGTGCGGGCGGGTCTCTTCGCGGACGCGCCGGAGTCCCGGAACGGCGCCGGAGCGGAGTCGCCCTAGAACGGCAGGCCGGTCGCCCGGCAGAGGTAGCGCACGAAGGGCGAGACCGCGGCGCACGCCGCTGCGAAGTAGGCCAGGAAGCTCGATGCGGTCACCTCTCGCTCCGTGAGCGAGAGGGAGGCGATGAAATCCTTCCGCATCAGGTCCTCGGCGAAAGGATGCTCGGCATCGTAGCCGCGGGGGATGCGCAAGAGCGAGTCTCCCGAGAGTTCGAAGAGAGAGCGGAATCGCTGGTCGTCGCGCGCCTTCTTCCAGGACTTCGGATCGGCGTCGATCGCCTGACGGATGCGCGCGAGCGTGGGAGCGTCCGGGTGCCAGATCCCGGCAGCCAGGAACGATCCGGCCGGCTCGATGTGCAGGTAGAAGCCGGGCGTGTGGGCATCCTTTGCCGATTCGTGCCGGAACTGGATCCCCAGATGGGTCTTGTAGGGCCTCTTGTCTCTCCCGAAACGCACATCGCGGTAGATGCGAAAGAGCGAACCGCCCACGGGGCGCGGATCGGCCGTGAAGTGGGAGGAGATCTTCCTCAGCACGGGACCGAAATCGACGATGAATCGCTGCGCGGGTAGGCGAACCGTCTCCTCGTAACGCTCCTTGTTCGCCGTGAACCACTCGCGGCGGTTGTTGAGGGCCAGTTCCCGGAGGAAGCGGTAGGTCTCGAAGCTGAAGTACGGCTTGGGTTTCATGCCTCTCCAGAATAGCCGGGGAGGCGCCGGCCGCCTAGGGCGCCCGGAGCCGCCAAAAAAGCCCTTGAAGTATGTGCGACAGATGTCGCATGCTCTGAGTGCGACAGGCGTCGCAATCCCGATCCGAGGGGCGCGCGCCGGCAGGAGGAAAGATGCCCAGGACGGTTCCCGATCTCTCGCGCTTCGAGCTTCAGTGCCTGCGCCTGCTCTGGACGAGGGGCGAGGCCTCGATGCGGGAGATCCACGAGGATCTCGGGGGGAGCCCAACCTACTCCACCGTGCGCAAGATCTTCGAGCGGCTGGAGCAGAAGGGGGCGGTCGAACGGGTCCGGCTGGACGGCCGGGCGTGCATCTACCGGCCCGCGGTCTCCCCGCCGGCGGTGATCCGCCGCGAGGTCCGTCGCCTTCTCGACGGGCTCTTCGCGGGGGAGGGCGCGTCCCTGGTCGCGCACCTTGCGGACACCGATGAGATCACGCTCGATGATCTACGCACGATCGAGTCGCACCTGCTCGAGGACGCGGGAAAGCGATCGAAGGACCGCGCCCGGAGGAGCAATGGCTGAGCTCCCGTTGATTCTTGGTCGAGCCTGGATCTTCCTGCTCGTTCACCTCTGGCAGACGAGCCTGGTCCTGCTGCCGATCCTGCTCTTGGCCCGGACGATGCGCCGGGCGCCCGCGCGCAGCCTGCACTGGCTCTGGTCGATTGCGCTGGCGAAGACGATCGTGCCCTTCGCGGCCGTGACGGCGCTGCTTCGCGCGATCGGCATCGGCCTATCCGCCGATGGCGGGTCGGGCGCGACCGACGCGACGGCTGCGACCCTGGCGACGGTCTACTCGGTGCTCCACCCCCAATCCCTCGCCCGATTCGACCTTGGCGGGTCAGTCGCCGCCGCGCTGTCGATCCTCTGGATCGCGGGGGTCTTCTACGGGCTCGCGCGTCTGGCGCGGGGCGCCCGCACGCCCGTGCGCTCGGTCGGGGTCGAAACGCTCCCGCCGCCGCTTCGCGACCGGATCGAAGCCGCCCGCCAGGCGGCCTGCATCCCGCGAGAGCGGCTGCGCGTGCTGCGCTGCGACTGCATCCCTCACGTTGGGGGCCTCGTGCGACCCACGATCCGCATTCCTGTCTCGATCATCGCGCGCCTGGACGGCGATGAGCTTCGCGCCGTCCTGATCCACGAGGAGACCCACCGGCGCCGGCGCGACCCGGCGCGGGCCCTCTTCTGCAGGCTCGTCTCGATCGGTTTCTTCTTCTACCCACCAGTGCAGGTCGTCCTGCGCTCTCTCCACGAGGCCACGGAATGGCTCTGCGACGAGCGGGTCTTGCGCGCTGGGGTCGATTCGCGCGTCTACGGCCGCGCGCTCGCGAAGACCATCCGGATGGGTCTCTTCCCGATCGCTCAACCGTCCGCTGCCGGGGCGCGCGGAGGCGTCAAGCTCCGCGCGAGATTCGACCGGATCTTGGATCCGGGGAGGTTCCCGAACATGACACGACACACGCTCATTCTCGCAGGCGTTCTCGTTCTCTTCGCCGTCACGGCACTGATCCCGAGCCCGATCATCGCCGGCGAGAGCGAAGGAGTCGCCCCGACCAAGTCGGCGCAGGAACAAGCTCAGATCGAGCTCGACAAGATGCCGGTGATGATCCCGAAGAGCTATGTCCAGCCCGCGTATCCGGAACAGGAGCGCAAGGACGGGATCGAGGGAATGGTGCTCCTGAGCGTCGTCATCCGGAAGGATGGCTCGGTGGGAGCGGTGAAGCCGGTCCAGGAGGTGGAGGGCCACCCTGCATTCACCGAGGCCTCGATGAAGGCCGTCGGCCAGTGGCGCTTCGAGCCCGGCGAGAAGGACGGCAAGGCGGTCGAGTGCGAGGTGAGAATCCCCGTCAAGTTCGCGCTCGACAAGGACACGAAGAAGGACTCCTAGAGACCCAGAAGGACGATCCGGCCCGAGGCGCCCATCCCGCCCGCGCTCGGCCGGACGAAGTAGATCCCGGCCGGGAGATCGCGGCCCGACTCGTCTTGCCCGCCCCATTCGTAGGAGCACCAGCCGGCTCCCCGGCTGGTGATCTCCACGCGCGCGACACGCCGCCCCGCCGCATCGAGCAGATCGATGGGGGCGCCCGCCGTGGCCCCCTCCCACACGATCCGGAAACCCCGTCCTCCGTCGAGGGGCGTGACGCGGATAGCGTCTCGAGCGTTGCCCCCGCCGCCCTCGGCGACCCCGGAGGCGTCGCGATCGAAGCGCCCGACGAGCAGCCCGTGCACCATCTCGGTCGCGATGAAGTTGCCCGAAGGCAGGAACGGATCGAGGAACATGATCCCGTAGCAGCGCGCCTCGATGCTCTCCGTGGGATCGCAACAACGATCCGACGGCAGATCGTGCCAGCGGGTGGGGTGCTCGTAGTATCCGACGCGGTAGGGATGGAAGGGATCGCTGACGTTGTAGATCTGGAGGCCCTTGTTGTACCAGGCGACGAAGGCATAGATGCCGCTGATGTAGACATTGTGCACGGAGTGGCAGGTCGCGTCGGGCCGGTACTCCGAGATCTGGACCGGGCGCTCGATATCGGTGAGATCCCAGATCCGCACGTGCCCGTCCCGCTTCTCGTCGCAGGTGGAGATGTAGTTGGGATCGTCGTGCAACCACGCCGAGTGGGCGTGCAGCTCCGGTCCGTCATGGTAGAAGGTCGAGATCATGCCCGGTGTCTGATTGTCTCCGCAGGGTCCTGGATTCTGAGGGCAGATCGGGTCGGCGTCGAGGATGTCCCAGCGCGGTGGCAGGACCGCCCAGGAGCGCGAGCGCGAGACGTACATCTTGCCGTCACGGACATGGACGTCGTGGACGTAGAAGCTCGATTGGGCGACCGGATGGGTATGCTCGTGGCAGGCCCACGGCGGATCGACCGGATTGAAACCGAGGTCGTAGATGTGCTCGCCCTCCCCGCAGTTGATTCCGGTGACGAACAGATAGCCGCGCTCGTCGATGAAGAGCGTCTCGATCTCCGCGTTGTTCGGGTCGTTGCACGGATGCCCGCACGAGCAAGCGCAGAACTCGCTCTGCGGGATCTCGCCGCGCACGATCGGCTGATAGGGGTTCAGCAGGTCGATCACCTTGATCGGACCGTGCCGTCCCGCGGCGTAGGCGAACCTCCCGCGGATCGCAACGTCGACGTAGTAGAACTCCTCGAACGGCGGAAGTGCCGGAGGGATCGTCGCCGCGCGCTGCGGCCGCGTCGGATCGGTGATGTCGACGATGTAGAGCGAGTCGGCTCCGAGGACGGCGTACTCCC
Organism: Candidatus Eiseniibacteriota bacterium; assembly: GCA_034679345.1. Classification (GTDB taxonomy): domain Bacteria; phylum Eisenbacteria; class RBG-16-71-46; order CAIMUX01; family VGJL01; genus JAXDAY01. The sequence goes on along the minus strand of JAXDAY010000028.1, from coordinate 12,125 downwards.
GGCCGTTGTTGTCGACGTAGCCGGCGAGATCCCAGATTCGCGATGGGGAGGTCACTTGGTACTGGCCCAGGATCGTCACGTTGAGGCTCTCGGCGCCTGCTGGATTCCACGGGTCGGCTGCAGCCCTGGCTGCGGTGAGGATGATGAGAAGCGTGAGGAGCCGAAGCGCTTTCATGGAGCCTCCCAGCGCGACCGGATGATTCCTGCCCCTCGACGACCCAGACCCAACCTCTATTTTATCACCTTGACCCATGCCTTGAATGGATCGGATCCGCAGTGCTCGATCATCTCGAAGACTGCGCTCTCGACGCAGGTGATCTTCACCCCTTCGTCGCGCAGTCGCGCGATCGCGAGGTCCCGATTGCCCGGGGCCCTCGATGAGATGGCATCCGCGGCCACTTCGACGTGGTAGGTGTGCTCCAGCAAGTGCAGCGCGGTCTGATAGACGCAGACATGCGCCTCGACTCCGCAGAGCACGACCTGTCGGCGGCCCGTTGTAGCCAGGGCGTGGCGGAACGGGTCGTCCAGCATGCAGGAAAAGGACATCTTCACGTACGGCTCGAAGTGGTGGGCAACCTTGTGGATGGGATCGATCGCTTCGAACGCCTTGCGGATTCGCTCATCGGTCGCGCCCAGTCCCTGGGGGTACTGCTCGGTCACGAGGACCGGGGCCCCGACGATCCGGAAGCCCTGGATGAGGCGGACCATCTGCCGCACCGTCGCGTCGGCTTCGTGGATCACCGGAACGAGCCGATTCTGCACATCAACGACCACAAGAACCGCCTGGTCTTTGCGTAGCATTGTTCATCCTCCTCGATCCAAGGAGATTAGCACGCAACTCGCCGCCGACGGCGAGCGGGGGGCGGCGGCACGCCGGACTTGACGGGCTTCGCCCCGGCGTTAGGATCCTCGCGGCGAGGTCGGGGCATCGCCTTGAACTCCTCCAGCGCGGGATCGCTTTGCGGCCCGAACACCCGGCCTCGGCGTCACGGAGGACATGAAACCGAAAGGAGTCGACATGCCACTCAAGAACCGGGCGTTCGCCGAGTTCATCGGGACCTTCTGGCTCGTCCTCGGGGGGTGCGGGAGCGCGGTTCTCGCCGCCGCATTTCCAGGTCTGGGGATCGGATTCGTCGGGGTCGCCCTCGCATTCGGCTTGACGGTCCTCACCATGGCCTACGCTATCGGCCACATCTCCGGCTGCCATCTGAATCCCGCGGTCTCGTTCGGGCTGATGGCGGGCGGGAGGTTCAAGGCCTCGGAGCTGGTTCCCTACATCATCGCGCAGGTCCTGGGCGCGATCGTCGCGGGCGCGATCCTTTACCTCATCGCGAGCGGCCAGGCCGGATTCGACGTGAAGGCAGGCTTCGCCTCCAACGGATACGGCGAACACTCGCCGGGCAAGTACTCGATGGGAGCCGCCCTCATCTGCGAGATCGTGATGACCTTCATGTTCCTCATCGTCATCCTCGGCTCGACCGATCGGCGGGCGCCGGCAGGATTCGCGCCGATCGCCATCGGCCTCTGCTTGACGCTGATCCACCTGATCAGCATTCCGGTGACGAACACGTCCGTGAACCCCGCGCGGAGCACCGGCCCGGCGATCTTCGCCGGCGGTTGGGCGCTCTCGCAGCTCTGGATGTTCTGGGTAGCGCCGATCATCGGCGCGATTCTCGCGGGCTTCGTCTACCGAGGCTTCGCGGGAGAGAAGAAAGGCGCGTAACCGGCTCGCCTCATCGACGGCGCTCGCAGGCGCCGTGGGTCGAATGAAACGCCGGGAGGGTCGGGGCGCGGTTCTCGCCGCCGGCTCTCCCGGCTGCTTATGCGACGAGGGCGCGCCGGCGCGTCAGGCGAGACCGCCCTTCCCGCGCGGCTGGGGCAAACCCTCGACCGAGCCCGTCGTGGTCTCGTGCAGGGCCTGCATCCGCAGATCGGTATCGGCGATCACATCCGCGCACGCCTTGAGCTCGAGGGCGACGGTCTCGTCCGTCCGCCCGGCCAGCTTGTAGGCCAGCTCGTGCTCCAGCGATGCCCAGAAGTCCATCGCGATCGTGCGGATCTGGATCTCCGCCTTGACCAGCTCGGTGCGATCGGAGAGGAAGACGGGAACCGTCACCACGAGATGGAGGCTCCGATAGCCGTTCGGCTTCGGGTTCTCGATATAGTCCCGCGTTCGGACGAGATCGATGTCGCTCTGGGAGACGAGCAGATCGGCGATCATGTAGATGTCTCGGATGTAGGAGCAGATGACGCGGATCCCCGCGATGTCGTTCAGATTCTCCCTGGCCGACTCCACGCTCAAGGGGAATCCACGGCGGAGCAACTTGTCCATGATGCTCTTCGGCGTTTTGACCCGCGTGGTGATCAGATGGATCGGATTGCGATCCTTCGTGCACTGGAACTCGTCGTTCAGGTTCTCGAGCTTGGTGGCGATCTCGCGCACGGCGGACATGTAGAGATTCTCCGTCGCGAGGAAGGAACGGACGGCCGCTACGACGTTCTCCGGCATGACTCCGGTCGTGATGCCGTCAAAGAAGTACCGGGCGTGGGACCGATCGATTTCGACCATGTCATCCTCCTTGAGATTCTCGAAACAGGAGAAGTCGACGCTCCTGGCCGGAAGTCCCGATCGTAGGGCCGAAGCGCACCGGGGAAGTCGGCGATCGGCCTCAGTTCCCCGCCCCCCCAAGCCTGCGCACGAGCGCCGGCTCGGTCGGCGGGATCGCATCCACCTCGACCCACACGTACCCGCCGGTCGCAAGGGCCACGCCGCCGTTCGCGCCGGGGCGCAAGAGTCGCGCGAGGACATAGCCCAGATCGGGCATGTGCCCCACGACGATCAGGCTCGCCACGCCGTCCTGCGCCGCGAGCTCGCGCAGGATGGAATCGGGATCGTGATCCCCCTTGAGGATCGCAAGCGTCCTCGGCTCGCCTGCATCGAGGCGCGCCGCGACGATCCGCGCCGTCTCGAGCGCGCGAACCTTGGGGCTCGTGACGACCGATACCGGGCGCGGAAGATCGAAGGAGGCGATCGCATTCGCGCTGCGGCCCGCGTCCTTCACTCCGCGCCTCGTGAGGGCGCGATCGAAATCGGAATGCGCGGGCCCCGCGTGCTCCGCCTGCGCGTGGCGGATGATGACGAGATGCATCAGTCGACCTGAGTCCGAGCGGGCGGCGCCGGGAAGGCGGTCCAGTACCGTTCCATGATCCGCAGAAAGATCTCCGCGCCGATCATCATCGCCGGCTCGTCGATGTCGAAGCGCGGGTTGTGGTGCGACTCGACGATCCCCTTCTCCTCGTTCCTCGATCCCAGGAAGAGATACGCGCCCGGCACCTCCTTCAGGAAGTAGCTCATGTCCTCGCCTCCCATGGAGACGAGATCGCGCAGGACGTTTTCCTCTCCCACGACGGATGCGGCGACCCCGGCGACGAAGTCGGAGATGACCGGATCGTTCACGACCGGGGGATAGTGGTCCCGGAAGGTGAACTCGCAACCCGCCCCGAGTGAACCGCAGACTCCCTCGGCCACCTCCTTGAGGCGGCGGATCAGCCGGTCGCGCACGTCGGTGCGAAAGGTGCGCAGCGTGCCGCGCAACCGCGCCGTCTCGGCGATGATGTTGAAGTTCTGCCCCGCATTGAACTGCCCCACCGAGACGACCGCGGTGTGGTTCGGATCGACGTTTCGCGAGACGAGGGTCTGGAGGGCTACGACCAGGTGGCTGCCGACGACGACCGCGTCGACCGTCTCGTGGGGATAGGCGCCGTGGCCGCCCTTGCCCTTGACGAGGATCTCGAACTCGTCGGCCGCCGCCATCATCGGTCCCGGCGTCACTGCGACCGTTCCCGTGGGAAGTCCGCTCCAGAGATGCAGCCCGAATGCCGCCTCGATCGGAGGATCGCGCAGGATCCCCTCCTCGATCATCGGCTTCGCTCCGCCGGGACCTTCCTCGGCAGGCTGGAAGACGAAGCGCACCGGCCCGCCGAGCTGCGCGGTCATCCCATGGGCGATCCTCGCCGTGTGCAGGAGGATCGAGATGTGGCCGTCATGGCCGCAAGCGTGCATCGCCCCTGCGTTCTTCGACGCGTAGGGAGCGGCGCTCTCTTCCTGGATCGGCAGCGCGTCCATGTCGGCGCGGAAGAGGATCGCGCGGCCCTTCGCCGCGACTTCGGGACGCAGCACCATCGACACCCCGGTCTTCGCGATGCCGGTCTTGAGATCCGAATAGAGATCGCGCAGCCCGCCGCCCACCTTTGCCGCCGTCCGCGCCTCGTTGAACGCCGTCTCGGGATACTTGTGCAGGTCGCGGCGCAGCTCGACCATCGACTCGAAGTGCTTGCGCACGTCCCTGCGGATCGGCAGATCCTCGACGCGAGCAGGCTGCATTCTCTTCCCGGGCCCCAGTCCCGTTCCCAAGTCCGACCCCCTCCCCAATGCTAGTCCCCCGTCTCCTCCTCGGCGCCTTCCAGCTCCTTGATCGGCCGGCGTCCGCTGAACCCGCCCTGCAGCTCGTGCCAGAAGGCGATCTTCTTTTCGCCCAATCGCCAGCAAAGGAAGACCAGGCGATCGCCGCTGCGGCCGTAGAAGTCCACCAGGCCGTGGTTCAGATCCTTCACGACGCAGCCGATCCGCTGCAATTCCTCGAGATGCTCGTTGTATCCGTTGACCGAGTCCTCGAGCTCCTTCTGGACGACGCCCAGCTCCGCGTGCTCGGGGCTTCTGGAATCCTCCGCGCCGATCAGCGAGAGCACGCCGAGACGATCCTGCCACCCGATGATCTCACGGGCCCGGGCGCGGAGGGAGCGGATGGCCTGCTCGACTTGAGGCAGGATTCGATTCGCTTCCCTGACAGTGAAGACTCTCACGACCGTCCTCCCTCCTGCCGGGAGCGCTCCCGGGACCGGGTATTGTAGCAGACCTCTGGGAGGGCGGATCAGCGGATCCGCAGGATGAAGCTTGCGATGCCGTCGATCACGCTCGGATCGACCGTGCCGGCCTCGAAGAACGCCGCGGGACCGGTCTCTCCGCGGATCGGGATCAGGAGCGGGCCCAGCGCGGGATAGTCGCGGATCTCCGTTGTTCGCTTGCCGCGGCGGGCGGCGAGATCGCTCCAGAGCTTCGCGTCGGAGGCGAACTCGAGGTGATTCTTCCCGCCTCGCACGACGAGGATCGGTCCGCCGAAGCGCTCGAACTCGCCCGCGAGATCGCGCGTGCGCAGATCTGCGAGATACCCCGCGCGGATTCCCATGAGCTGCCGTTCGGCGGGCAGCGTCCCGGCGATGAGGCTGTCGAGCTGGCGCAGGAAGCGATCGGACATCCCTGCGGCATCGGCGCGTCCTTCGCTCTTCATGAGCAGCACCTCGTCGCGCATCCGCTCATCGAGCGGGCGCGGGGAGGAGGAGAAGACGACGATCCCCGCGACCCGTCCCGAGTCGTTGGCGATCTCAGCGGCGAGGGCGCCGCCGAGCTCATAGCCCAGGAGCACCATGCGATTCCCATCCACGTCCCCGCGCGAGCGGATGAACTCGATCGCGGCGAGGGCGTCGATGATGAGGTCCTGCTCGACCGTCGCGCGCGGCATGTCGATCGACTTGGGATCGGCCACGCTCCGCTTGTCGAAGCGGAAGCTCGCGATCCCTTGGACGGCAAGACCGCGGGCGATGTCGAAGAAGGGACGGTTCGGGCCGATCGCGTTGTCCCGGTCCTGATGGCCCGAGCCGGGGAGGAAGACGACCGTGGGGTAGGGGATCGGTTGCCCCCCGCGCGGGAGGGTCACGATGCCCGAAAGCTCCACCGCGCCCGAAACGAAGCGCACGACCTCTTCCTCGAAGAGGACGCGCGTCGGGAGGGCCTGCGCCTCCGGCACCATCTCGACCGGCGGGCGGCGCGGACCGTCGGCGATCGGCATCTTCTGGCGCGCGTCGGAGAGACGCGGCGAGAAGTAGCGCAGCGACTGGGAGGGAATGTCGATCGCCTGCACCGCGCCTGCGGGATCGAGAGAGATCGTCTGGCGGACGGCGGCGATCGTGAAGTCGATTGCGCGCGAGCCGTCGGGGGCCGGAGCGGCCGATGTGAGGACCGCCGGCAGGACAGCGCCCACCTGCGGGATCACCACGCGCACGGTCTCGGAGAGGCCCGGCGGCGAGGGCGCGCGGCAGGCGAGCAGGACGAGGTGGCTTGCGATCAGGTTATCGGCGATGTAGACGCGGCCGGGTTCGGCGAAGCCGCGCCGCAGGCCGCCGCGCGGCGTCTGAATGTCGACGATGACCGAGTCGGCCGTACGCCAGGCCTGGATCACCTGCGTCTCGCCCGCGGCGATCGCGTCGAGGCGGTAGCGAAGGAGGGAGAAGTCGACCGGATCGACCGCGAGGCGCATCCGGGTGGTGAAGGGGCGGCCCGGAAGGCTGCCCGCCGACTCGGAGGTGACGATCAGGGAGTCGCCGCCGGCGGAGCGAGAGATGCGATAGCGCTCCGTTCCCGCCTCGGACCCGAAGTGGCTCAGGCGCAGTTGTTGCTCCTCGTCGGCGGGGCCGAGGGCGGCGCAGGCGGTCGCCGGGCCCGCCGCCGCTCCGGGGCGAGGGAGCAGGAAACACGCCAGGACCAGCAGGGCGATGATCCGGGGGGACGGAGGAGATTGTCGCCGCATCGGTCGATCCTCCTATGAGTTGGGCGCGGCGGACCGCCGTCGCCAAGATTGGCGTTCCCGCAACCGGCGCCCGAGAAGTATCCTAAGGTGTCATCTGACGGAAGGCGAGGACCTGAATGCCGAAGAAGAAGCACGATCGAGGCCGCGTCCCCCCCCTATCGGACGAGACGATCGATCGGATCGATGCCGCGTGGGATTCCCTCGAGAAGGGTGATCTCGACGTTGCCGGGGCGGAGGCGGAGCACCTGATGGAGGAGACTTCGGGGCATCCCGAGGTGCGCTTCCTGCTGGGCGCCGCGCTGCTCGAGAGCGGCTTTGCCGCCGAGGGGCTCGAGCACCTCGAGGCGGCCGAGGGCAAGGTCGACAATCCCAATGTCCACGGCTACTACCTCGCCTCGGCCCTCTACGAGATGGCCCGCTTCGACGAATCGGAGGCTCTCTTCCGCAAGGTCCTCGAAACCGAGCAGGATCGCGCGCCTGTTCTCTACGGTCTCGCGCAAGTGCTCGAGCACCTCGGTCGCTACGCCGAGGCCGAGGAGATGTACGACGAAGCGCGCTGCGATGACGCCGAGTGTTACCCCTTGCCCACGCGCATGCAGCGCGAGGCCTTCGAGAAGGTCGTCTGGGAGGCCGCGCAGTCCTTGCCCCCCGAGCTGCAGGCGCACCTGAAGCAGGTGCCGATCGTGGTGCAGGATCTGCCGGAGAAGGACGTGCTGGTCGAGGAGGCGGGAGAGCCGATCACGCCGTCGGTGCTGGGCCTGTTCGTGGGGCGCAATCTGCGCGAGCAGTCGGTCTACGCGCCGCCGGACCTGCCGCCGACGATCTTCATCTACCAGCGCAACCTCGAGCGCCAGTGCCCCACGCGGGAGGAGCTGGTGCATGAGATCTACCTGACCCTCTACCACGAGCTGGGGCACTATATCGGGCTCGAGGAGGACGAGCTGGAGGCGAGGGGGTTGGAGTAGGAGAGTCGGCCGCGGAATCGTTCCAGTCGAGAGCTTCAAGCATCCGCCTAAGATGCCGCTTCCTCCTCGAAGCCCGAAGGCCAGTCGCGAGCCCGCGCAGCCTCGCCTTTCATGCCGGCTGCCAGAATCTCCAGCACCTCCGAGGGCGATGTGGCCAAGCGTAGCGCGTCCCGACAGGACGGATCCCTGACGATGCCGGCAAGCTGACCGAGCAACGTGATCTGGAGTTCGGGCCGCTCCGCTGGAGTGACGAACAGGAAGAGGAGGTGAACCGGTTCCCGCCCCTCAGGGGAGAAGAGGATCCCCTCCTCCGATCGGCCGAAGACGGCGAGAGGCGAGGCGAGCTTCGGACAGCGGGCGTGCGGGATGGCGACGCCGTTGCCAAGATCCGTCGAGATCTCCGCTTCCCGCTCCAGCGCCAGACTCGCGATCGCATCGCGGCTCGTCCCCGGTGGAAGCCGGTGTTGCGGAATCGCTGCGACGAGTTCTCGAATCGCTTCGTCGTGAGAGGTCGCTTCGAGCCGCGAGACGATCCCACCGATCCCCACCGCCCGCCAGAGAGATACTTCCGCTTCACGGGGGTATTCATCAGCGAGGCGGCCGAAGATCATTTCGATGATGTCCTCGATCGTGATGAAGCCGATCGGCCTGCCTTCCTCTTGAACTATATAGACGTTCGCGCCCTCCTCCTGCAGCCTCGCGAGCGCCGACTCCACGTTGGCATCCGGCGAGATCTCTCCGAGAGGCCGGACCAGCCGCAACCAGTCGGTTTCAGAGGCGTGGGCGATCAAGTCCTTCGTGAGCAGGTAACCGACCGCCTGGCCTGTCTCCGCCGAGACCACCGGCCAGCGCGAGAAGCGCTCTCCCGCCGCCTGGACCAGCACTTCCTCCTTCGTCGCGCTCGTCGGCAGCCACCGGACGCGCGCCCAGGGGACCATCACGCTCCCCACGCGCTGCTCGCGGATGCTTGAGATGTTCTCCATGATGAGCTGGAGCCTGAGATCCCCGATCTTCCTCTCGGCGGCCGCACGCTGCACGCCGGTGTCAGCAAGCACAAGGCGCGCAAGGGCGACCGCGGCTTCGGCTTCCTCGAACGCCGCGGCGGTCGCCCCCGCGCGTTCCAGGCCCTCGCGCTCCGAGAGGTAGTGCGCTCGAACCAGGATCCGTACCTTCGGATTGAGGTTCCGGACCTGGGTGACGATGGCGGCGCGGTTCGACGCGCGCGGCAAGGCGAGGATCACGTGCGAGGCTCGCCGGACGCCCGCTTCCTCCAGAACGCTCTCGTTGGACACATCCCCGAAGACGGCGCTCTGTCCCTGGCTCTTCAGCGATAGGACGGTGTCCAGGTTGAAATCGATGATCACGGTCGGGAAGCCGGCGTCCTGTAGCAGGCGGTGCGCGAAACGCCCGACCGGTCCATAGCCGACGACGATCGCCAGGGATTCGCTTGAGGACGCGCGAGGCGTCACACCGGCGGCGGCGGGGCCGACGTTGACCGCCATCGCCCTCCGCTCGGCCCGTCCGTTCAAGAGGCGCCAGAGTCGCCGATGGCTTCTCAAGGATGCCTCCACCCTCGGTATCTGGCGGAAGAGCATTGGATTGAGGCTGATCGAGAGAATCGCGGACGCCACCACAGCGCTGTGGCCGGCGTCGCTCATGAGGCCGTGCTGCCGGGCAAGCTCCGATAGGATGAATGAGAACTCGCCGACCTGCGCCAGACCGAATGCCACGGTGAGAGACGTCCGTACCGAGTGGCCGAGGAGGGCCACGATCGCGAGCGCGGTCAGCGGCTTGGCCAGCAGGATGATGCCCAGCGCCGCGGCGATCATCAGAGGCTGCTCGACCAGGAAGGCGGGATTGAACAGCATCCCGACTGAGACGAAGAACAGCACGGCGAAGGCATCGCGCATCGGCAGGATCTCGTCGGCCGCCTGGTGGCCGACGGGCGACTGGGCGGCGACGATCCCGGCGAGGAACGCGCCGAGAGCGACCGAGGCTCCGAAGAACATGTAGGAGCCTGCCGCGATCGCGATGGACATGGTCAGGACCGTCAGGGTGAAGAGCTCCCGCGAGCGAAGCCTGGCGACATGCATCAGGATGCGCGGGACGATCCGCGACAGCGCGAGCAGAACGATGGCGATCAAGGCGGCGAGCTTGAGCAGCGCGATTCCCAGGGTGGGGAGAAACGGCTGCGCTTGACTTACGACGTGCGCCTCGGATCCTGGCAGCGCGCCCCGGCCGAGCACTGGGATCAGCACAAGCAGGACGACCGTGAAGATGTCCTCGACGAGCAGCCATCCAACCGCCACGTGTCCCTGGGGGGAGTCGAGGCTGTCGGCGTCCATCAGAACGCGCATCAGGACCACTGTGCTCGCCACGGACAGGGCCATCCCGATGACCGCGCCGGTTGCGAGGGGCAGGCCGAGCCACGAGAAGACGACTATGGAAAGGATCGTGGCCACCAGGCTCTGGCCGGCCGCGCCCGGGATGGCCACCGCCTTGACCGCGAGGAGGTCTTTCAGTCGGAAGTGCAGGCCGACGCCGAACATCAGGAGGATGACGCCCACCTCGGCCATCTGCTGCGCGAAGTAGACGTCGCCGACGAACCCCGGCGTGTTCGGCCCGATCAGGACGCCCGCCAGCAGGTAGCCCACGATCGGCGACAGCCGGAGGCGCTGCGTGATCAGGCCGAACAGCCAGGCGACGGAAAAGGCGGCCGCGATGGTCGTGATCAGGGGCAGCTCGTGCATGCCCGTACGATACCCCACGGCATCGGAAGTCCAGGAGTTCAATCAGGGGGAATGGCCGGGCCCCTGTCGCTTCCCGCCCCATTGCCCACCACCCGTCCCAGCCCCTAGACTCCCCCGTTGCGGCCGCGCCATGGGATCCCCGCTCAACGACGCGATCCACCCCATTCCCGGAGGCAAGAACATGTCGCACGCTAGACTTTCCCGCCCCGCGCGCCGAACCCGGCTGGCCTTCGCGCTGGTCGCCTGCATCAGCCTCGTCGCCATCGCCGCTGCTCTCACCCCCGCTCTCGCCGCGGAGGAGCCGGGGGCAGGCGGCATGGAGATGACCGATGAGGAGATGAAGCAGATGATGGCGCTTGGCAGCCCCGGCCCGCTCCATGCAGATCTGGCCAAGGCCGCCGGCGGCACCTGGAAGACGACGACCAAGCTCTGGGAGGGCGGCGCCGAACCGATCACGGGCGAGGGCACCGCGACCTTCGAGATCGTTCTAGGCGGGCGCTTCCTCGTCGGGCACCACCGCAGTTCGTATCGAGGGATGCCCTTCGAGGGCATGAGCATTGACGGCTACGACAACGTCAAGAGGCAGTATGTCTCCTACTGGTTCGACAACCTCTCCACCGGTTCCATGCACCTGGCGGGCCAGCCTTCGGCGGACGGCAGGGGAATCGACCTGGTCGGCGCCATGCTCGACCCTTCGACCGGCGCCGATCTCAAGGTTCGCGAGGAGATGCGCCGCGACGGCGACAACAAGTTCACCCTTACGATGTATATGCTGCCGCCCGGCGGCGCGCCCGAGATGAAGGTGATGGAGTACACGGGCGTCCGCCAGTAGGCCTGTCGCCCGATCCAAGACGCCGAAGCCGCGCATCCCTCACCCGGCCGACCAGGAGAAAGCGAATGGCGAAGCTCCATAGAATCACCCCATGCCTTTGGTTCGACGGAGAGGGCGAGGACGCCGCCCGCTTCTACACCTCGATCTTCCCGAACTCCCGCATCCTCGGGGTCAGCCGTTACGGCGAGGCGGGCTCCGAGATCCACGGCGACCGAGCCGGCAAGGTGCTCACCGTCCTCTTCGAGCTCGACGGGCAGCGCCTCACCGCTCTGAACGGCGGCCCTCAGTTCAAGTTCACCGAGGCGATCTCGCTTCAGGTCAACTGCGACACGCAGGAGGAAGTGGACTACTACTGGGACAAGCTCTCCGCAGGCGGCGATCCCAGCGCCCAGGCCTGCGGCTGGCTCAAGGATCGATTCGGCCTCTCCTGGCAGGTCGTTCCCTCAATCATCGGCTCTCTTCTCCAGAGCTCCGACAAGGCGAAGTCGGAACGGGCGATGACTGCGATGCTCAAGATGAAGAAGCTCGACATCGCCGAGCTGCAGCGCGCGTACGAGGGATAGGCCGCGCAGGCGAGAGCCCGGACGCAGAGCTTCTTCGAGCGCGGATGCGCTGGGTGTGCGTGTGGGTGTCGAGCATTCGACGGGACCGTCGAGGATCGGGCGCTTCTCATCGTCGCATGACGGCGTGAGGCGTGAGTCGATTCGCGTGAGGAGCGGCGAAGAGCGCTTCGATGCGATGTCCTCTCTATTGACTGGCTCGATCGCGCCATGGGTCTCTTTCTTGCTTACCCCGACCCGGGACCTATGCGCTTGTCAGGGAGGCTCGCATTGCCGGTCGCTTTGCCCCAAGAAGCTCGAACCGAGCTCGCCGATCTCGAATCGATCGCCCATGAGCTCATCGCCGCTGCGATCGCCACGCGCAGGAGCGAGGC